>NZ_LRUA01000009.1 GCF_001550055.1 Kordiimonas lacus | reverse complement strand
ATTATGCGTCTGGCAATTGCTATCGCAGCTTTCGGTCTGGTGCTTGGGGCGCCGGTCGTTGTACCAACCAGTTTTATGAATCAGGCGGAAGCTCAGTCGACTGCTACGCTGCCTGCGGCAGAGCAGGCAAGCGTTGACGCAGCCATTGATGCAGTGTTGGCAAACACCGCGCTGACCGCAGATCAAATTACGCAGCAGATCGCAACCATTGTGCAGAATTCGTCCAATCCTGCCGCCGCAGCCAAGCGCGTCGCCGCCAAAGTGAGCAGTACGCCTGGGTTGTCAACAGCGACCATACAGGCAACTGGTGCCGGTTTGATGCAGGTTGTTACCAACCTTCAAAGCACGGACCCATCTGCGGCGTCCAATATTCAGGTGACTGTAGCCTTGAGCTCGTCAGCAGACTTCCAGATGGGCTATGTCAACGGGCCAACGACAGTGACGCAACTTGGCGGCAATAATCAACAGACTGGTGGCCAGCAGGCTGGCGGGCAGCAGACTGGCTCCACGCAGACCCCTGTCGTGCGCCGCACCACAACGCGTCGGACAATTGTTCCGCCACGGCCTCGCATCCCGACGACTCCGATCGTGCCGGTCATTGTTGAGCCGAACCCATCGCAGGCGGGCAGCCCAACCTAAGACGGGTTTAACAAACAGAATTCCAGAAGGCCGGGCATGTCCCGGCCTTTTTCGTTATATAGATTTTGGTGGTTTTCCAGATGGACCCTGTTTGCGAGGCTGGCGGCACGCCAAACAAGTTCAGGGTGACGACGGGTGTAAAGGGCGTGGCCAGTTCTTCCATGTCATGCTGAACTTGTTTCAGCGCCCATTGCTGGAAAGGCGAATCTGGCAGCATTGTCAGGGTTGGCGAAGGCGGAAGCGCCGCACCTCGCCGGGCAGAGTGTTGGCCTGCTAAAGGCGTGTTTTACTTTAGGTAAAATTGTAACTGATATTTGTATTTGCTTAACGCTTGTGAGATATCTTTGCCCAAAGATGTCCGCAAGGGCAGGGAATTTTATTTGTGGAGCGGGATTATGCGTCTGGCAATTGCTATCGCAGCTTTCGGTCTGGTGCTTGGGGCGCCGGTCGTTGTACCAACCAGTTTTATGAATCAGGCGGAAGCTCAGTCGACTGCTACGCTGCCTGCGGCAGAGCAGGCAAGCGTTGACGCAGCCATTGATGCAGTGTTGGCAAACACCGCGCTGACCGCAGATCAAATTACGCAGCAGATCGCAACCATTGTGCAGAATTCGTCCAATCCTGCCGCCGCAGCCAAGCGCGTCGCCGCCAAAGTGAGCAGTACGCCTGGGTTGTCAACAGCGACCATACAGGCAACTGGTGCCGGTTTGATGCAGGTTGTTACCAACCTTCAAAGCACGGACCCATCTGCGGCGTCCAATATTCAGGTGACTGTAGCCTTGAGCTCGTCAGCAGACTTCCAGATGGGCTATGTCAACGGGCCAACGACAGTGACGCAACTTGGCGGCAATAATCAACAGACTGGTGGCCAGCAGGCTGGCGGGCAGCAGACTGGCTCCACGCAGACCCCTGTCGTGCGCCGCACCACAACGCGTCGGACAATTGTTCCGCCACGGCCTCGCATCCCGACGACTCCGATCGTGCCGGTCATTGTTGAGCCGAACCCATCGCAGGCGGGCAGCCCAACCTAAGACGGGTTTAACAAACAGAATTCCAGAAGGCCGGGCATGTCCCGGCCTTTTTCGTT
>NZ_LRUA01000008.1 GCF_001550055.1 Kordiimonas lacus | reverse complement strand
TTACGCGATGATTTTAGCAACAACGCCGGCGCCGACGGTACGGCCACCTTCGCGGATCGCGAAGCGGAGACCTTCGTCCATGGCGATCGGAGCGATCAGCTCAACCGTCAGGTTCACGTTGTCACCAGGCATTACCATTTCGGTGCCTTCTGGCAGCTCAACGTTACCGGTCACGTCAGTTGTACGGAAGTAGAACTGTGGACGGTAGTTCGCGAAGAACGGCGTGTGACGACCACCTTCCTCTTTGGTGAGGATGTAAGTCTCGGCAGTGAACTTCGTGTGTGGCGTGATCGAGCCAACGTGTGCCAGAACCTGGCCACGCTCAACTTCGTCACGACCAACGCCGCGAAGCAGTGCACCGATGTTGTCGCCCGCACGGCCTTCGTCGAGAAGCTTGCGGAACATTTCAACGCCCGTAACAGTTGTCTTCTGAGTGTCTTTGATACCAACGATCTCGATCTCTTCGCCAACTTTCACGATGCCGCGCTCAACACGACCAGTACATACAGTACCGCGACCGGAGATGGAGAATACGTCCTCAACAGGCATCAGGAAGGCACCGTCAACGGCACGCTCTGGCTGTGGGATATAGTCATCAACAGCTTTCATCAGCTCGAGGATCTTCTCTTTACCGATGTTGTCGTCACGACCTTCGAGAGCCGCAAGAGCAGAACCCGCTACGATTGGAATATCGTCGCCTGGGAATTCATACTCACTTAGCAACTCACGGATTTCCATCTCAACGAGTTCGAGAAGCTCTTCGTCGTCAACCTGGTCAACTTTGTTCATGAACACAACAAGCGCTGGTACACCAACCTGACGAGCAAGCAGGATGTGCTCGCGAGTCTGTGGCATTGGACCGTCTGCTGCGTTAACAACCAGGATCGCGCCGTCCATCTGGGCAGCACCCGTGATCATGTTCTTCACATAGTCAGCGTGACCTGGGCAGTCAACGTGCGCATAGTGGCGTGCTTCAGTCTCATACTCAACGTGTGCAGTCGAGATCGTGATACCACGCTCACGCTCCTCTGGAGCCTTGTCAATGTTCGCGAAGTCAACAGCGGCACCGCCGAATGATTCCGCAAGAACCTTAGTGATCGCAGCTGTCAACGTCGTCTTACCATGGTCAACGTGACCAATCGTACCGATGTTGCAGTGCGGCTTATTACGTTCAAACTTTTCTTTAGCCATCTTAAATTACCTTTCTATCGGCCCTTGATTTACCAAGGGATCCATAGCTTTTTGGTTCTTCTTGTTTATTAACCAGCAAGCTTGGCTTTGATTTCCTCAGCCACGTTTGCAGGAACTTCATCGTAATGGTCGAACTGCATGGAGAACTGTGCGCGACCTTGTGAGAAGGAGCGGAGCTCGTTCACATAGCCGAACATGTTCGCCAGCGGCACCATTGCGTTGATTACAGTAGCCGGACCACGGGTTTCGGACCCCTGGATCTGACCGCGGCGCTTGTTAAGGTCGCCAATTACGTCGCCCATATACTCTTCTGGAGTAACAACTTCAACCTTCATCATTGGCTCAAGCAATTTAATGCCAGCCTTTGAAGCTGCTTCACGAAGAGCACCACGACCGGCGATCTCGAACGCGAGAACGCTGGAGTCGACATCGTGGTAAGCACCGTCGATCAGGCGTACGGAGAAGTCGATGATCGGGAAGCCGATGAGAGCACCTGCCTCAGCGATGTCCTTCACACCTTTTTCAACGCCCGGAATATATTCGCGAGGGATGTTACCACCCTTGATTTCGTCGGTGAACGTCAGACCAGAGCCACGCTCGCCAGGGGTAACAACCATCTTCACGCGACCGAACTGACCGGAACCACCGGACTGTTTCTTGTGCGTGTAGTCGATTTCAACTTCTTTAGCAAAGCTCTCACGGTACGCAACCTGTGGCGCGCCCACGTTACATTCAACCTTGAATTCACGCTTCATGCGATCAACAAGAATGTCGAGGTGCAGTTCGCCCATGCCGGCGATCACGGTCTGACCGGATTCTTCGTCGGAAGAAACGCGGAAAGAGGGATCTTCAGCAGCCAGACGGTTCAGAGCGATGCCCATCTTCTCCTGGTCAGCTTTCGACTTTGGCTCAACGGCCACTTCGATCACAGGATCAGGGAATTCCATACGCTCCAGGATAACCTGGCTGTTGTTGGCACACAGGGTGTCACCGGTCGTGGTCGTTTTCAGACCAGCGATCGCGATGATGTCGCCCGCGCGTGCTTCCTTGATGTCTTCACGGCTGTTGGAGTGCATCTCAAGCATCCGGCCGATCTTCTCTTTCTTGCCCTTAACGGAGTTGGTTACTTGCGTACCAGCCTCGAGAACACCAGAGTAGATACGGCAGAACGTCAGCGTACCAACGAATGGGTCGTTCATGATCTTGAACGCGAGAGCCGAGAATGGCTGCTCGTCGTCAGACTTACGAATGATCTCTTTTTCGTGGTCGTCAGCGTCTACACCGCGGATTGCTTCAACGTCGGTTGGAGCAGGCATGAAGTCAACAACAGCATCCAGAAGCGGCTGAACGCCTTTGTTCTTGAACGCCGTACCGTTGAGAACCGGAACATAAAGTCCTTGAATGGTACCTTTACGGATAGCGCCTTTCAGCTCTTCCTCGGTCAGCTCTTCGCCTTCCAGGTATTTTTCCATCAGGGCTTCGTCGGACTCAACAGCCGTTTCGATCATTTCCATGCGAGCAGCTTCAGCGGCGTCTTTAAGTTCGTCGCGGATGTCTACATACTCGTAGGATGCGCCAAGGTCTTCACCCTTCCACAGCACTTCCTTGAATTTGATCAGGTCGATCAGGCCTTCATACTCGGCTTCTGCGCCGATTGGCAGCTGAAGAACCAGAGCAGTCGCGCCCAGACGGTCTTTGATCATGCCGACACAACGTTCGAAGTTCGCACCCATGCGGTCCATCTTGTTGACGAAGCACATACGTGGAACACCGTATTTATCAGCCTGACGCCATACAGTCTCGGATTGAGGCTCAACGCCTGCAACCGAGTCAAATACAGCTACGGCACCGTCGAGTACGCGGAGCGAACGCTCAACTTCAATCGTGAAGTCAACGTGGCCCGGAGTATCGATGATGTTGATGCGGTGATCGTTCCAGAAACAAGTGGTCGCAGCGGAAGTAATCGTGATACCCCGCTCCTGCTCTTGCTCCATCCAGTCCATAGTCGCGCCGCCATCGTGCACTTCGCCGATTTTGTGGCTACGGCCGGTGTAATAAAGGATACGTTCAGTAGTCGTCGTTTTACCAGCATCGATGTGTGCCATGATGCCGATGTTACGATAACGATTAAGTGGCGTTCTGCGTGCCATGGAACCAGTTCCTTACTTAATAACTTTTACCAGCGGTAGTGCGAGAAGGCTTTGTTAGCCTCAGCCATCTTGTGCGTGTCTTCACGCTTCTTGACGGCGGCACCCCGGTTGTTAGCTGCGTCCAACAGTTCGCCGGACAGACGGCCAACCATTGTGGTTTCGTTACGCTTGCGAGCAGCAATGATGAGCCAGCGAATAGCCAGCGCCTGCGCGCGCTCGGAGCGAACTTCAACAGGAACCTGGTAGGTTGCACCACCAACACGGCGGGAGCGAACCTCAATAGCAGGCTTCACATTGTCCAGAGCTTCGTGGAAGAGAGCCAGGGCGTCAGTTTTCGCGCGCTCTTCGATTGTTTCGAAGGCACCGTAAACGATACGCTCTGCTACGGACTTCTTACCATCCAGCATCAGGCTGTTCATGAATTTGGTCAGTACGACATCACCGAACTTGGGATCAGGAAGTACTTCGCGTTTTTCTGCGCTATGACGACGAGACATGCGTTAAATCCTTCTCTAATCTTACTTCGGACGCTTCGTGCCGTATTTGGAACGGCTCTGACGACGATCTGCAACACCCTGGGTATCGAGCACACCACGAAGAGTGTGGTAGCGAACACCAGGCAAGTCTTTCACACGACCACCACGGATCAGAACAACGGAGTGTTCCTGAAGGTTGTGACCTTCACCCGGGATGTAAGAAGTAACCTCGAAACCGTTCGAAAGACGAACACGAGCAACCTTACGGAGTGCTGAGTTAGGCTTCTTAGGGGTCGTGGTATAAACACGAGTACATACGCCACGTTTTTGTGGGCATGCTTCCAGCGCTGGCACTTTATTGTGCACTGGCTTCGCTTTGCGCGGCTTCCGCACTAGCTGTTGAATGGTAGGCATCTTAATTCCTTGCCGTTTTTCTCTGTCACCATTACCGAATGACCCCTTTTGCATGCAGCAAAAACGCCTGCATCGTGAACCACTTGGTTCCGACGAGGCCATTCATGATAATTCAAACTCTATTTTCCTAGGCCAGAAAACCCCAGCGTTTAGCCTGTTTGGGCTACCACCTGAGCTCTGGCGAGGTGCGCTATCTATACCGAAATCGGGCTGAGGTCAATGAAAAAACGGGGGGCGTAAGGATTTGGTAGGATTCAGCCATTTTCGCCCAGATGTTGGGGGTGTGGCCGCAATAATATGACCTACCTGACATCCCTGTGGCCCTCAGCGCCACCGGTGCGAGACTCATGGTCACCGCAATCCCCTTGCCGGTCAAAGCTAGCCATGCTTAGTATGGCACCAAAGCCGGGTCAAGGACCGGTATTTGAGGGGCCCTATATATAATGAAACTGATCATCCAGATTCCCTGCTTCAATGAGGAAGAAACCCTGACGGCAACGGTGGCAGACCTGCCCCGCCAGATCGAGGGCGTGGATACCATCGAATATCTGATCATTGATGACGGCAGCAGCGACCGTACGCAGGAAGTGGCCCGCAACTGCGGCGTCCATCATATTGTGGCCCACAAGCACAACAAGGGCCTCGCCCGCGCCTTCGCCACGGGGCTGGAGGCCTCCCTCAAGCTGGGCGCGGACATTATCGTCAATACGGATGGCGACAATCAGTATCGCGGCGAGGACATCGCCAGCCTTGTGGCGCCTGTGGTCGCGGGCACGGCTGATATCGTGGTGGGCGACAGGCAAACCCACAAAGTTGCCCATTTCTCGCCGCTCAAGAAGCTGCTGCAGAAGTTGGGCAGCAAGGTGGTGCGGGCGCTATCGGGCACCGATATTCCAGATGCCGTCAGCGGCTTTCGGGCCTTCAGCCGCGAAGCGGCGATGCGCATCACCATTGTGTCCAGCTTCTCCTACACCATCGAGACCCTGATCCAGGCGGGTATGAAAAAGATGACGGTAACGTCGGTGCCCGTCGGTGTGAATGAAAAGACCCGCGAAAGCCGCTTGTTCAAATCCATGCGGTCCTTCATCCAGGCGCAGCTGACCACCATGATCCGCATGTACGCCATGTTCAAGCCGCTCAGGACCTTCTTCTTCATTGGCTTCACCTTCAGCATCGTCGGTGTGGTACCGATCATCCGGTTTCTTTATTTCTACTTCACGGACGGTGGTGACGGACACATCCAGTCGCTGGTGCTGGGTGGGGCATTCCTCATCATGGGTGTGCTGACGCTGTTGATCGCCCTGCTTGCCGACCTCATTGGCCGGAACAGGCAGCTGACGGAAGAAGTGCTGGAACGCGTGAGACGGCTGGAACATGACGGCAGATAAACCGCCCATGCGCGTGCTGGTTTTCGGGACCGCGGATATGACCAAGCCTCGCGTAAGATTGCTGCTCGAGGGCCTGCGCCTTGAAGGCCATGAGGTCATCGACTGCACACGCAACATCTGGGACGGCGTTTCAGACAAAAGCCAGGTTCGAGGCAACCTGGCTAAGGTCGGCCTGGCGCTGAACTGGCTGTGGTCGATGCTTGTGCTATCTCTGCGCTACCTGTTCGCGCCCAAGCATGATGCGGTTCTGGTCTGCTACCCCGGGCACCTGGACCTGTGGTTTATCAGACCACTCAGTTATCTCCGGCGTGCTCCCGTGGTTTGGGACGCCTTTCTCTCTGCCTATGACACCATCGTGTTGGACCGCAGGATGGCGAAGCCCAAAAGCCTGATCGGCCGACTGGCCTATGCCATGGACTGGTGCGCCTGCCGCCTGTGTGACCGCCTTTTTCTTGACACACCTGCCCATGCACGCTTCTTTGAAAAGACATTTCGGCTTCCTGCCAACACAGTGGAAGCCGTACCTGTCGGCGCAGAGCGCCAGTTTTCCCCACCTCAGGAAACAGCGATACAGCAGGACGAATTCAAGGTTTTATTTTACGGACAGTTTATCCCCCTGCACGGTCTTCCAACGATTTTGGACGCAGTGTATCTGCTGCAAGGTGAAGATATAAAGTTTACGATCATCGGTCAGGGACAGATGAGTGAATGGTTTCAGGACGCCCTCTCTCGAAGACCGATACCCAATCTGGCCTACATCAAGTGGGTGGAATACGAAGAGCTCCCAAAAATCATTACAGAGCATTCACTATGTCTCGGTATATTTTCGGCAAGCGACAAGGCAAACCGGGTGGTGGCGAATAAAGTCTACCAGATCCTGAACACTGGCGCGCCTCTCCTGACCAGAGACTCAGACGCGATGCGCGCAATCCTTAATTCAAATAGCGATCAAGTCAGCCTTATACCGCCTGAAAATCCTGAGCTGTTAGCGGACGCGGTATTGCAGAAATACAAGAATTGGCTCGCTGCCGCGAAAACTGTCACATTCTCGGATCAGGGATACTGGGTAACGGCAAGGGACGTTGGGCAGGCCTGCAGCGAACTGTTTGAGCGCACCCTTGGCAAGAAGAACAGCTGACAAGTTGCCAGCTTCAATATCACTTTAATAGCTGCAGGAATGTAAGCAGGGTTCCTTTAAAGGTCTGATTACGAAACCCTTGCCGGCGCAAAAGCCACAGCTTCTTGAAGCTGGGAGCATCGCATGACACCAAGCGTATATATGTGCGAAGTGCGTCTACGTCAAACTGGCCTTCAAGGCGCCTCACTAGTTCACCAAAGGCGTATATTCTGCCACGCAACTTCCCTTGGTGTTTTTGCTTCGTGGCTTTTAGCGCCCCCAGACTCCACCGTGCCTGGGCAAGATTATTACCACCGATGACATTCTGGCTATGTTGCCTGTATTTCACCATCGCTTCATCAATATAGCGGATCTCGCCCACTATCGATGCCACGACCCCCAACCACATGTCATGATTGTCCATACCTTCTGGAACGGGGAGTGCCTGTGATAAGATCCTGCGGTCGACCGATGTTGCGCAGCCAGTGATGTTGTTTTCCAGCAGCAATGATTTAGCAGTCTTCGCAAGATGCGGCTTCAGCCCAAGATGTTGGATATAAGATGACCTAATCGGCTTCAGATGGTGATCAACAAGTTCAAGGTCAGTATGGCAAAGCATTGGACTTTTACCATCATGCCAGCGCACCTGCTTTTCCAATTTGGTCGGCAGCCAAAAATCGTCCTGATCGCTTAAAAAAACAATGTCCGCTCCTGCATCTAGCGTGTGCTGCAGTAGAACTGAAAAATTTTGACAATACCCCAACCGTTTACCGCCACTATCAATATTGATTATGCGGTCATCCTTCTGCTCAAACTTCTGGATTATGCTCTGGGTGGCGTCTGTTGAGTTATCATCCCGGACAAACAGCTTCCAATCGGCGTACGTTTGGTTGCGTATGCTTTCTATCTGGCATTCCAGATATTTATCTCCGTTGTAGGTCGCTAACACAATCGCAACAGATGGCTTGGTACTGGACATATGGAAAGCTCTCAAACAGCAATTATTTTTGACAAACCCACTTTAAATACACGGCATCACCCAAAGGACATTCTCTGGTTCGGTCGTGAGTTCCCAAACCTGCCTCAGGTTGCAGGTTTAAAGAACATACGCTCCCGATACCCAAAATATAGCCCGACAGGCAAAACAACCAGCAACCCGAGGATACGGTACAGGGAAGCTGCCAGATAAACTGACGCCACATTGAGGTTGATAATCTCGCCAATCAAAGCGGCAAAGAATTCACGGATACCGAGCCCCCCCGGGACAAAAGAAACCGTGCTTCCAAGAAAACTCGAGACCGAAAGAACAGATGTTTCGGAAAACCCGACCCCGATACCAAGCGCCTTAAAGCAAACATACAAGGCGAACGCGTCTGAAACGATCAAAAGAAGCCGAAGAAACGACATCCAATATATGATACGGCTATTGTTATACCGCCAGGCCGACAAAATGAAACTGGCGATAAGGCTGGCAAATCCTACCAACGTAACAGCATAGCTCATCCAGTTGTCGTTGATGAAAGTAAGCCACAATCCGCCGTAAAGGAACGTCACAGAAAACCAGAAGGCGATTTGCATTATCGTAACAATACTGCCTTCTTTGTAGCTTACCCCAAGCGATTTCAATTTCACCAATCGGACCATAACACTCCCCGGAATAGGGAGTATATTTGCGGCGCTGGCAACTACAGTGGTTTTGAACGCGTCAACAAATTCAACTCTGCCCTTCAGTAAAGCGACAGACGCCTTAAACTCGAAGCTACTCAGCACCAAATTTAGCGGCGTTAACACAAGTATGACGACGACAGCCCAAGCATAATCAACATTGTCGAGAACGTTTGGTTGCGATTGAATTGAAAAATAGATGCCCGCGCAGAATAAGGCCACAGCAGCCGCAAGAAGAATGCACTTGCCGTATATGCTCTTCAGAAACTCTTTTAACCTTGGCATATTCTTCCCCAATACCCTTTAGTATCCATAGTGCCAAGGCAAACGCCCCAACATCGCAAAGTCTGAGAAGACTACGGCTTCTGACACCAATAGCGCATCTGAAGACTTACCGGTCTTTATCGTTTTTCTCAAAACTTCTGGATACTTCCTGCCCCACTACCGGCAAACGGAGAGTAATTTCCCCAGACATCTCTGACTTAGCGTTCAGGTAGCGATATATATAAAGCTGTTGGTCTTCAAACCGCGGCATATCTGTGACCGAGCTCATGACCCGATTGCTGGCAATGTCGATCGTTGCGATGCGTTCGAACCCGGGCCCTTCCAGCATCTGGCGCAGAATATCGTGGATCGGTACCTCTGCATAATTAATGCTTTCAACCACCACAATCGAAACCGCCAGGTCGTCAAAAGCTTTCCGGATTTCTTCCGCTTTGGTCATATGCACTTCAAGCCAATGCTGTGTAGAAATGGACGAGGAAGACAAAAGCTTGTCGCCCCGGAACACATAATGGCTGCGGTCCTTGTCAGCCTGGCGAACGAAATAGGTGAAATAACCATTATTGAAGGCATCGATAAAGATACCGGTGGTATTGGCTTCTCTGACCGCGATTTTAGCCGCTTGGTCGTAGCCGGAGACAAAAGCGGGTTCGCGCTGATAAAGGCTGTAGGCCTGAAAGGCTACAATCACTATAAGTGCTCCCTGGTACGCCACCTTCAGCCCGCGCCTGAGGTCGGCAAGTGCCAACGGCAGCGTGGCGAAGAAACACCAGAACGGTATCCAGAAGATCGGGTAGCGCGGGTTTTTCCCCATCAGAAGGCTGAAAAACACGAATATCGACACGACCGCCACCAGCGGCAAGACGGCCTGGCGCTGGCGCTTCACCCCTGCGACTATCAATCCTGCACCGGCCAAAATCAGCACCGGTAGCGTCAGGTGCATTTCGGCGAGCGTCTTCAGGTGAATTCCCCAGTTGGCTAGGCTCCAGCGAGATACGCTGTCCGCATCACCCTGCCCCACAGATTGGTGGATATTCTGGTCACCGAATGCGATCGTCATCAAAGCCAATGGAACAGCGAGAACCAGCAGCAGGGCAAATGCGCCCCAATGCCCCGGTCGCCGGACCGCCCACAATAGCTTGCCCCGCGCCAGCAGATAGCCAACAACAACCAGCGCCAGGAAGGCCGCCGTCTGTTTACTCCAGCCAGCGAGCCCGATAAAGACGGCCATCAGAAACGCGTCTGTCAGGCGCTCTGTCTCCACCCAACGATAGAGATAATAGATGGCGGCAATGGTCATGCCCAGGACTGCCAGCTCCGCCATGGTGTACCAGCCCCACTGGGCCAGGAAAGGCGTGCTGACCCAAAGTGCCCCTGACCAAGCGGCGACCCGCCGGTCGGCAACCTGTTCTATCAGTTTGACCCAATAACAGAGGCCGGTTACCACGAAGGCAAAGAGCGCGAGCCGGCTGCTCCACATATTGATGCCGAATATGATGTTGAAAAGGCCCTCGACGGCCGGGAAGAACGGCGGCCGATACCCGATGCTAAGGGCGGGATACTGAACAAAATATGCCTGCGCATATCCCCATGGGGCGCCCAACGGCATGTCGCGCATGACATCGGCCATGAAAACGCCGTCCATGAGAATACGATCCGCGTCGGGATAGCCGATGGTGTTATTGCCCAGCGACCGCAACATCAACACGGCGGCCAGCACAATCAGCATACCAATTATCGCCCAACGCCTCCCCATCAGCGTTTGTGCGCGCTTCAGCCCCTGCATATGTTTTTCCTGTTTGTCCCTTTGCCCACCAGACTATCTTCATCCCGCTATGACGCAACAAAAAAGGCCCGCCAAAACTGGCAGGCCTTTTGGTATTTCTTTTAAAGCAGAAGCTTAAGCTTCGCCGCCCTCTTGTGGCGCTGCGTCTTCCGTACCGGTTGCAGCAGCGAACTCTGCTTCCGCAACAGACATTGGATCGGCTGCCTCTTCCTGAGCCGCCGTCGCGATCTTGTCGCGGTTGTGCGCTTCGTGGCGCAGGCGGTTCATGACAGCACCGGTACCAGCCGGGATCAGGCGACCAACAATCACGTTTTCCTTCAGGCCAACGAGACGGTCTTTCTTGCCAGCAACAGACGCTTCGGTCAGTACGCGGGTCGTTTCCTGGAACGACGCGGCAGAGATGAAGCTGCGGGTCTGCAGGCTCGCCTTGGTGATACCCAAGAGGATCGGGTGACCTTTGGCTGGCAGTTTGCCCTGAGCTTCAAGCTTCGCGTTCTGTTCTTCGAACTCTTCGCGGTCAACCTGTTCGCCCAGCAGCATCGTGCTGTCGCCAGAGGAGGTGATTTCGATCTTCTGCAGCATCTGGCGAACGATCACCTCGATGTGCTTGTCGTTGATCTTCACACCCTGCAGACGGTATACGTCCTGCACTTCTTTCACCAGATAGTTGGCCAGCGCCTCAACACCCATAACATGCAGAATGTCGTGTGGTGCTGGGTTACCGTCGATCAGGTACTCACCCTTCTGGATGAAGTCACCTTCCTGAACGGCAATGTGCTTGCCTTTTGGTACCAGATATTCAACCGGCTCGCCGTCTGCCTCGTCGCGTGGACGGATGGAGATACGACGCTTGTTTTTGTAGTCGCGGCCAAATTCAACAATACCGTCGATCTCAGCGATGATCGCGTGGTCCTTCGGACGACGAGCTTCGAAGAGTTCGGCCACCCGTGGCAGACCACCGGTAATGTCTTTGGTTTTCGCAGCTTCACGCGGGATACGGGCGATTACGTCACCAGCCTGTACGTGCTTGCCGTCCTCAACCGAGAGAATGGCATCCACAGACAGGAAGTAGCGTGCTTCCGTACCGTTTGCGAGTTCGACAACTTCGTCGTTCTCGTTACGGAGCGTGATGCGTGGACGCAGGTCTGCACCTTTTGGCGCAGAACGCCAGTCGGTCACAACCTTCGACGCGATACCCGTGCCTTCGTCGACGATTTCCTTCACGGAAACGCCTTCGATCAGGTCAACCAGGCGAACCGTACCGGTTTGCTCGGTGATGATCGGAACGGTGTATGGGTCCCACTCAGCGAGTTTCTCGCCTTTAACAACCTCATTACCTTCGTCCTTGAACAGGTGCGAACCATATGCCAGGCGGTGCTTGGCTTTCTCACGGCCTTCATCGTCAACAACGATCACTTCCATGTTCCGGCTCATCACAACCTTGCGGCCTTTGCTATCCTCGATCACGTTGCGGTTTTCGATCTTGATCTTACCGTCAGCGGAGGATTCAACAGCGGATTCAGCGTTCACCGTTGCGGCACCACCAATGTGGAATGTCCGCATGGTCAGCTGTGTACCAGGCTCACCGATCGACTGTGCGGCGATAACACCGACAGCTTCACCCATGTTCACCGGCGTACCGCGGGCCAGGTCACGACCGTAACACCTGCCACACGTGCCGCCTTTGGTTTCACAGGTCAGAACCGAACGGATCTTCACTTCGCCGATACCAGCAGTCTCGATCGCGTCGGACTTGGCTTCGTCGAGCAGCTCACCAGCCGGGAACAACAGCTCACCCGATACCGGATGCTTGACGTCAACCGACAGGCAACGGCCCAGGATACGCTCGGACAGAGGCACGAGAACGTCGCCGCCCTCAGACACTTCTGTGATCGTGATGCCGTTCTCGGTACCGCAATCCTCTTCGATCACCACACAGTCCTGGGATACGTCCACCAGACGACGGGTCAGGTAACCCGAGTTTGCCGTCTTCAGGGCTGTATCCGCCAGACCCTTACGGGCACCGTGCGAGGAGTTGAAGTATTCAAGAACCGACAGGCCCTCTTTAAAGTTCGAGATGATCGGCGTCTCAATGATCTCGCCCGACGGCTTGGCCATCAGGCCCCGCATACCGGCAAGCTGCTTCATCTGGGCCGCACTACCCCGTGCACCAGAGTTAGCCATCATGAATACCGAGTTCACGTCAGTCTCACGACCGTTCTCATCAACCTCTGTACGCTCCATTTCCTTCATCATGGCGTCTGCCACTTTGTCGGTACATTGCGCCCAGGCGTCTACAACCTTGTTGTATTTCTCGCCCTGAGTGATGAGGCCGTCCTGATACTGCTCTTCATATTCCTTCACCATGTCGCGGGTGCTTTCCACCAGCGTTTCCTTGGCGTCAGGAATGATCATATCGTCTTTACCGAAGGAGATACCGGCGGCACATGCACGGCGGAAACCTTCGCCCATGATGCCGTCTGCGAACAGAACGGTCGTCTTCTGACCACAGTGGCGGTAAACCACGTCGATCACTTCGGAAATCTCTTTCTTGCCGAGACGACGGTTGATCAGGCTGAACGGCACCTTCGGGTGCTTCGGCAGGTGTTGCGCCAGGATCATACGACCCGGGGTGGTTTCAACACGTTTCAGCTCCAGCTCACCCTTGTCGTTGATCAGCTCGAAACGAGCAGAGATCTTGGTGTGCAGCGTGATCGACTTGGCGTCCAGCGCGAACTGGATCTCGTCCATGCAGGAGAAGGCCTTGCCTTCACCAACGTCACCCTGGCGCAGGCTGGTCATGTAATAGAGACCAAGCACGATATCCTGGGATGGAACGATGATCGGCTTACCGTTCGCAGGGCTGAGGATGTTGTTTGTGGACATCATCAGCACGCGGGCTTCAAGCTGGGCTTCGATGGACAGCGGCACGTGAACGGCCATCTGGTCACCGTCAAAGTCAGCGTTGAAGGCAGCACACACAAGTGGGTGCAGCTGAATGGCTTTACCTTCGATCAGGACCGGCTCAAACGCCTGGATACCAAGGCGGTGCAATGTTGGTGCACGGTTCAGCATCACAGGGTGTTCGCGGATTACCTCATCAAGGATATCCCAAACCTCACGGCGCTCTTTTTCGACCAGCTTCTTCGCGGCCTTGATCGTGGTCGCGATGCCTTTCTTGTCGAGGCGCGAATAGATGAACGGCTTAAAGAGTTCAAGCGCCATCTTCTTCGGCAGGCCACACTGGTGCAGCTTCAGCTCAGGACCAACCACGATTACGGAACGACCGGAATAGTCAACCCGCTTACCGAGAAGGTTCTGACGGAAACGACCCTGCTTACCCTTGAGCATGTCAGACAGGGACTTCAGCGGACGCTTGTTGGCACCAGTGATGGTGCGGCCACGACGGCCGTTGTCGAACAGCGCATCCACGGATTCCTGAAGCATACGCTTCTCGTTCCGGATGATGATGTCTGGCGCGCGCAGCTCAATCAGGCGCTTCAGACGGTTGTTCCGGTTGATCACGCGGCGATACAGGTCGTTAAGGTCGGAAGTCGCGAAACGACCACCGTCCAGCGGCACGAGCGGGCGCAGCTCTGGCGGGATCACAGGCACAACGGTCATGATCATCCACTCAGGGCGGTTGCCGGACTCGATGAAGCTCTCGATTACCTTGAGGCGCTTAACGATCTTCTTCGGCTTCAGCTCGGACTTGGTCTCGGCCAGCTCCTTCAGAAGCTTTTCCTGTTCGTCCTCGAGATCAACGCTCTCAAGCAGCTTGCGGATGGCTTCCGCGCCGATGCCGGCAGTGAAGCTGTCTTCGCCATACTCGTCCTGAGCGCGATAGAAATCGTCCTCAGACAGGAGCTGGAACTGCTTCAGCGGCGTCAGGCCAGGCTCGATCACGACATAGTATTCGAAATAGAGTACGCGCTCGAGATCCTTCAGCGTCATGTCCAGTACAAGGCCGATCCGGCTTGGGAGCGACTTGAGGAACCAGATGTGAGCTACTGGCGCTGCCAGGTCGATGTGGCCCATGCGTTCGCGGCGCACCTTGGAGAGCGTGACTTCAACGCCACATTTCTCACAGATGATGCCACGGTACTTCATGCGCTTATATTTGCCACACAAGCACTCATAATCCTTCACAGGACCAAAGATACGGGCACAGAAAAGGCCATCTTTTTCGGGCTTGAAAGTCCGATAGTTGATGGTTTCCGGCTTTTTGATTTCACCAAAAGACCAGGAACGAATCCGCTCTGGCGACGCGATCGAGATCTGAATCTGATCGAACGTCTCTGGTTTCTGGCTCGGGTTGAAGTATTTCATCACTTCTTGGTTCATGTCCGGCGTCTCTCTTAATTCGCTCTCGGGGCAATTCGCTCAAGGAGCCCCGCATCGCCTTCCAAAACTTTGTCCACCCTCAGGCGGACGTGGCCGGAGCAATACTCTGCCCCGGCCTGCGCGTGTTTTACTCTGTGCCAGTAATCAGCTCGACATTCAGGCCAAGGGACCGGATTTCCTTCACAAGTACGTTGAAGGATTCTGGGATACCTGCCTCGAATGTATCGTCGCCGCGTACGATGGCTTCGTAGACCTTTGTCCGGCCTGCCACATCGTCCGACTTGACGGTAAGCATTTCCTGGAGCGTGTAAGCAGCACCATATGCCTGCAGTGCCCACACCTCCATCTCACCGAAGCGCTGGCCACCAAACTGCGCCTTACCGCCCAGCGGCTGCTGGGTAACAAGGCTGTATGGGCCGATCGAACGGGCGTGGATCTTGTCGTCCACCAAGTGGTGCAGTTTGAGCATATAGATATAGCCCACGGTAACCTTCCGGTCGAATTTCTCGCCGGTACGGCCATCCCACAGCTGAACCTGACCCGAGCTATCCAGACCTGCTTTTTCAAGCATGTCACAGATGTCGGCTTCCACGGCACCGTCGAACACTGGCGTACCCATCGGAACACCGTTTGTCAGGTTGGTGGCAAGCTCGAGAATCTGATCGTCTGTCAGCTCAGCGATATCGCTTTCATACTGGTCGTCGCCGTAGATGTCCTTGAACTTGGCGCGGAAATCATCCGCAGCGCCAGAACCGTGACGGTATGCTTCAAGCATGCCATCGATCTGGCGGCCAAGACCACGGGATGCCCAGCCAAGGTGCGTCTCAAGGATCTGACCCACGTTCATCCGTGATGGTACACCCAGTGGGTTCAGCACCACGTCTACAGGCGTACCATCCTCGAGGTGAGGCATGTCTTCCTGTGGCAGAATGCGGGAGATAACACCCTTGTTACCGTGACGGCCGGCCATCTTGTCACCAGGCTGAAGCTTACGCTTCACAGCAACGAAGACCTTAACCATTTTCAGAACGCCAGGTGGCAATTCGTCACCACGCTGCAGCTTCTCGATCTTCTCGTCGAAGCGGCGCTGAAGCTGACCTTTGCTGTCGTCGAACTGCTTCCGGAGGGCCTCGATGTCGCTCATGGACGCGTCGTCGTCCACAGCGATATCCCACCACTGGATGCGCTTGATTTCAGCGAGGCCTTCCTCGGTGATCTTGGTGCCTTTCTTCATCTCTTTGGTGCCCGCAGTAACGGTGCGGCCAACCAGCAGAGGGTGAAGACGACCATAGATGTTGCGTTCCAGAATGGCGCGCTCATCTTCACGGTCTTTGGTCAGGCGTTCGATTTCTTCACGTTCGATTGTCAGGGCACGCTCGTCTTTGTCCACACCGTGGCGGTTAAAGACGCGTACTTCAACAACTGTACCGGCCACACCGGGCGGCAGGCGCATGGACGTGTCGCGAACGTCGGAAGCTTTCTCACCAAAGATGGCGCGCAGAAGTTTTTCTTCCGGCGTCATTGGGCTTTCGCCCTTCGGCGTGATCTTACCAACCAGAATGTCACCAGGGTGAACTTCGGCACCAATGTACACGATACCGGCCTCATCCAGGTTCTTCAGGCCTTCTTCGCCCACGTTTGGAATATCACGGGTGATTTCCTCTGGGCCAAGCTTGGTGTCACGAGCCATCACTTCGAATTCCTCAATGTGGATCGACGTGAAGACGTCTTCTTTCACGATCCGCTCGGAAATCAGGATGGAATCCTCGAAGTTGTAACCGTTCCAAGGCATGAAGGCCACGAGGGCATTCCGGCCAAGTGCCAGTTCACCGAGTTCTGTCGACGGACCATCACAGATGATGTCGCCCTTGAAGACCTCGTCACCCACTTTCACCAGCGGCCGCTGGTTGATGCAGGTGTTCTGGTTGGAACGCTGGAACTTCTGCAGTGTGTAGATGTCAACGCCGGACTTGCCCGGATCAACATCTTCAGTTGCGCGGATAACGATACGGGTCGCATCCACCTGCTCTACCACGCCGGTCCGGCGGGCAGCGATGGCAGCACCACTATCGGAAGCCACAACTTTTTCCATGCCGGTCCCAACGAATGGCGCTTCAGCGCGCACAAGTGGAACGGCCTGACGTTGCATGTTCGAACCCATGAGTGCGCGGTTCGCGTCATCGTTCTCGAGGAACGGGATGAGCGATGCGGCCACGGATACGAGCTGCTTCGGCGATACGTCCATCAGGTCAATGTTGTCTGGCGTGGACATGATGAATTCACCAGCCTCACGACAGGACACCAGGTCGCTTGCGAACTTGCCTTCTTCGGTCAGCTCGGCGTTGGCCTGCGCAACGGTGTATTTACCTTCTTCCATAGCGGACAGGTAAACCACTTCAGCAGACACCTTGCCGTCAACAACCTTGCGGTATGGGCTTTCGATAAAGCCGTATTTGTTGACCTGGGCGTATGTCGCCAGCGAGTTGATCAGACCAATGTTCGGGCCTTCCGGCGTCTCGATTGGACAGATACGACCATAGTGCGTTGGGTGTACGTCACGAACCTCGAAGCCCGCACGCTCACGCGTCAGACCGCCTGGGCCCAATGCTGACATACGACGCTTGTGCGTGATCTCGGAAAGCGGGTTGGTCTGGTCCATGAACTGCGACAGCTGCGAGGAGCCGAAGAATTCACGTACAGCAGCAACAGCTGGCTTGGCGTTGATCAGGTCATGCGGCATCACGGTGTCGATATCGACGCTGGACATACGCTCACGGATCGCGCGCTCCATGCGCAGAAGACCAATGCGGTACTGGTTTTCCATCAGCTCGCCAACGCTGCGGACACGACGGTTGCCAAGGTGGTCAATATCGTCGATCTCGCCCTTGCCGTCCTTCAGCTCAACGAGCGTCTTGACGGTGGAGAGGATGTCTTCACGGCGCAGCGTGCCAACAGTGTCTTCGCAGTCGAGGTTAAGGCGCATGTTCATCTTCACACGGCCAACGTCGGACAGGTCGTAACGCTCTGGGTCGAAGAACAGGCCATAGAACAGCGCTTCAGCTGTTTCCTTGGTTGGCGGCTCACCCGGACGCATCACCTTGTAGATCTCAGCCAGCGCACCGTCAGTGCACTCGATCTTGTCGGCTTTCAGCGTATTGCGGATGTATGGGCCAACGTTGACCGCGTCGATCTCCAGAACCTCGATCTCATCGAAACCTGCTGCGGACAGATCTTCAACGATCTCTTCAGAGAGCTCATCGCCGGCTTCCACATAAATGGAACCGGTTTTTTCGTTGATCACATCGCGGGCGGCATATTTGCCAACGATCATTTCTTCCGGTGCCAGGATACCCTGAACGCCGGAATTTTCCAGCTTCTTGGCAAGGCGTGGCGTGATCTTCTTGCCGGCCTCAACAATCACTTCACCGCTGTCGGCGTCGACAACATCGAATTCAGGCTTCACACCGCGCCATGCTTCGGCGACGAATGGCATGCGCCAGCCGCCTGCCGCACGGGTGTAGGAAACCGTGTTGTAGAAGTAATGCAGAATGTCTTCCGCGGACATGCCCAGTGCATAGAGAAGCGACGTCGCTGGCAGTTTCCGGCGACGGTCGATCCGTACGTTGACAATGTCTTTGGCGTCGAATTCGAAATCGAGCCAGGAACCACGGTAAGGAATAACGCGTGCTGCAAACAGGAATTTCCCGGAGCTGTGCGTCTTGCCGCGGTCATGGTCGAAGAATACGCCAGGCGACCGGTGCATCTGCGATACGATCACACGCTCGGTGCCGTTGATCACAAAGGTACCATTGTCGGTCATCAGTGGCAGGTCGCCCATGTAGACGTCTTGCTCTTTGATGTCGAGAACCGACTTTGCTTCCGTTTCCGGATCGACTTCAAATACGATCAGGCGCAGGGTAACCCGCAGCGGTGCGGCATAGGTCATGTCGCGCTGCTGGCACTCTTCTACATCATATTTCGGTGCTTCCAGTTCGTACCGGACATATTCAAGCGATGAAGTAGCTGAGAAATCCTGAATAGGGAAAACCGACTTGAGAACTTTCTCAAGGCCGGAAGTCAGCCGCTCTTCTTCTGTCGCGCCGGGTTTGAAGAACTGGTCATAGGACCGCCGTTGAACCTCAATGAGGTTTGGCATTTGCGTCACTTCGGAAATGTGCCCAAAGTCCTTACGCACGCGCTTACGACCGGTAAATGAAGTCGCCATGCTTCGCCCTCGTTCCTTTAGTTGTGCCGCCAAAGCCTGAGTACTCGAAGGCTCTGGTCCAGCTGCCAAATTGGGGTCTAGGGTGAACAACTTACCCTAAACTCCTGAAAATCCAAATCTTTTGGGCATTTCACCCAAGATGGGACCTGATTTTAGTGTCCTTAGGTCCTCAGGACGCCGAAAGGCCGGGAGCGAATATCGCTCCCGACCCCGGGATCAAGTGGCTCAAGAAATTACTTGAGCTCAACTTTAGCGCCAGCAGCTTCGAGCTTTTTCTTGAGCTCTTCAGCTTCGTCTTTTGACACAGCTTCTTTAACTGGCTTAGGAGCACCTTCAACCAGGTCTTTAGCTTCTTTGAGGCCCAGACCAGTGATTGCACGTACTTCTTTAATCACGTTGATTTTCTTGTCGCCAGCGTCTGCGAGAATTACGTCAAATTCGTCTTTCTCTTCAGCAGCTTCAGCGGCAGGGCCAGCAGCAGCAGCAACAGCTACAGGTGCAGCAGCAGATACGCCCCATTTTTCTTCCAGCAGTTTGGAAAGCTCAGCAGCTTCCATAACAGTCAGGCCAGAAAGTTCTTCTACAAGCTTCGCGAGGTCAGCCATTTGTATCACTCCAAATTTCGTAGTCCTACAGTCGAGGTACTACATGTCACATTGCATAAAAGTTCACAGTGGCGTTCGACCATCCGAACACCACCAAGTGTGTGTTTAAGCTGCGTCTTTGCTGCCGTAAGCACCGAATACACGAGCGAGTTGACCCGCAGGGGCTTGCGTAACTGCAGCGACCTTCTGAGCAGGTGCTTGCAGGAGACCCACAAGCTTGCCGCGAAGTTCGTCCAGCGATGGCATAGAGGCCAGTGCTTTAACGCCGTTTTCGTCCAGAACCGTAGTCCCCATGCTGCCACCAACAAGACGAAGTTTTTCGTTCTTCTTGGCGAATTCAGCGAGGATCTTGGCTGGAGCTACAACGTCGTCAGCAAAACCAATTGCCGTCGGACCTGTAAACAGATCAGCAATACCTTCGTATTCAGTACCTTTGAGCGCAAGACGAGTCAGCCGGTTCTTGGTTACTTTCAAAGAAGCACCCACTTCACGCATTTGCGCACGCAGTGCAGTAATCTCAGCGACGCTCAGGCCATCGTAGTGAACCACGATTACCGTTGCGGCGTTCGAGAATACCTCATGCATGGATGCAACCAGATCCTGCTTTTCGGCTCTTTCCACTTTTCTCGTCTCCGACTTTGGAAACATCCCCCAAACTCCGGGGTCAGCCTCCGTTTCATTTGAGCCATATATCCGCGTCTCATGCCGAAGCATCATTCCCGGATACGCTACCCTGTCCAGGGCGCAGGATGGGTCACACCCAATCCTGTAGGAACCGCGGCCATCAACCCGAAAAGCTGATAATTCCTAATACCCATCTCATACAGGCCTCGGCGTCGCGACGACCGATTGTTTTAAACCCTGAAGGTCAACTACTAGCAACACACTTCAGAGCACCTGTAATCTCGGACAGTACTCTCACACAGGCAAAACATCCGCCTGCATGTTTGTGCCGCCCCACGAGGAGGCAGCACAAATTCTTCAGTTACGCGTCGATCGCGGACGTGTCGATCTTCAGGCCTGGGCCCATGGAAGAGGACATCGCGATTTTCTTCACGTACGTGCCTTTGGCGCCGGTTGGCTTGGCTTTAACAACCGCACCGATGAACGCTTTGGCGTTTTCAACGATTTGCGCTTCGTCGAAGCTGGCTTTGCCAACGCCGCCGTGCACGATACCGGCTTTTTCAACGCGGTATTCAACCTGACCGGCTTTAGCCGCTTCAACAGCGCCCTTCACGTCAGGTGTAACAGTGCCCAGCTTCGGGTTTGGCATCAGGCCTTTAGGGCCCAGTACTTTACCCAGACGACCAACAACAGCCATCATGTCAGGCGTTGCAATCACGCGGTCAAAGTCCATATTGCCCTTCTGGATGTCTTCCATCAGGTCTTCAGCGCCAACGATGTCTGCGCCAGCTGCTTTTGCTTCTTCAGCTTTCGCATCGCGAGCAAATACAGCAACACGCATCGTCTTGCCCGTGCCGTGTGGCAGGGATACAACGCCGCGAACCATCTGGTCAGCGTGACGTGGGTCAACGCCCAGGTTCATGGCAACTTCGATTGTTTCGTCGAATTTCACTTTGGAACGAGCTTTCAGCTCGGCAACAGCTTCTTCAACAGAGTAAAGCTTTTCGCGGTCGATTCCGTCGAGAGCTTTTTGCATACGCTTAGCAGTTTTCGCCATCTGATTAGCCCTCTACCTTCAGACCCATGGAACGAGCAGAGCCTTCGATGATCAGCATTGCTGCTTCAATATCGTTAGCGCTCAGATCCACCATTTTCGCTTCCGCGATCTCTTTAACCTGTGCTTTGGTCACAGAACCGGCAACAGTGCGGCCAGGCTCGGAACCACCAGACTTGAGACCAGCAGCTTTCTTCAGGAAGTAGCTTGCTGGTGGGGTCTTGATGTCAAACGCAAAGCTTTTGTCAGCAAAAACCGTGATGATGGTCGGGCAAGGCTGGCCTGGTTCCATCTTCTGGGTCTTGGCGTTAAACGCTTTACAGAATTCCATAATGTTGATGCCACGCTGACCAAGCGCCGGGCCGATTGGAGGCGACGGGTTTGCTTGACCTGCAGGCACCTGAAGCTTCAGATAGCCAGTAATCTTCTTCGCCATTTCATTTCCCTTTCAAAAACAACCAGGGGCTCAGGGCCCCATTAGGGTGCGCGGTACGGCTAATGGCTGGCCTTCCGCGCGGTTTATCCGGGGCAAATGCCCCGAGATCCTTATTAAACTTTTTCGACCTGGGTGTATTCCAGCTCAACCGGCGTCGCACGACCAAAGATCGAAACCGATACCTTGAGGCGCGCCTTGTCTTCGTCCACGTCCTCGACGGTACCGTTGAAGGATGCGAACGGACCATCGGTCACGCGCACTTCTTCGCCGATCTCGTACACGATGTTCGGACGTGGGCGCTCAACACCTTCCTCAACCTGGTTGAGGATGCGAGCTGCCTCGGCGTCCGAAATCGCCGATGGCCGACCTTGAGGACCGAGGAAACCCGTAACTTTCGCGTGGCCGTTGGCCAGGTGGTACGTGTCGTCCGTCAGGACCATCTTGATCAGCACATAGCCCGGGAAGAATTTCTTCTCGGACGTTACTTTCTTGCCCTTGCGGACCTCAATGACCTCTTCGGTCGGAACAATCACTTCGTCCACGAGCGCGTCCAGGCCCTGCTGGACAGCTTGCTCTTTAATGGCCTCAGCGACTTTCTTCTCGAAACCCGAATAGGCGTGAATGATATACCAACGAGACTTGCTCACATTAACCTCCAAGACCCAGCAGGTATTGCACACCGGCGTTCAACATAAAGTCTACGCCAAGGAAGAACACAGCCATGATCACAACCATAATAAACACCATAAGTGAGGTGATTCCCGCCTCTTTAGGTGTGGGCCAGGTCACCTTCGACCCTTCTTGCCGCACCTGACGGACAAATTCACCCGGGGTGGTCTTCGCCATAGTGTGTCCTTCTTTCTAGCTCATAAGCCCGCGCTCGAAATCCATAAAGCGCAGGCTTTTCAAAACCTTATCAATTCAGCACTCAAAAGCAGCTGTTCGCTTAGTCGGCTTGGCAGGGGCGGAGGGACTCGAACCCCCGACACCCGGTTTTGGAGACCGGTGCTCTACCAACTGAGCTACGCCCCTAAAGCCGTTTGTGCTTCTCATGAGGGGTGCGGTTTAACGCCCCTACCCCAAGCTTGCAAGCACTTTTTTCGCCATTTTTAAAATGGCTTAGCGGGGCGACCTCTAGCACTCGGAACCCACGCAAGAAAATGGGCCGAACAAGCCGGCCCACTTTCCAGTTCTTAACGCTTACGCGATGATTTTAGCAACAACGCCGGCGCCGACGGTACGGCCACCTTCGCGGATCGCGAAGCGGAGACCTTCGTCCATGGCGATCGGAGCGATCAGCTCAACCGTCAGGTTCACGTTGTCACCAGGCATTACCATTTCGGTGCCTTCTGGCAGCTCAACGTTACCGGTCACGTCAGTTGTACGGAAGTAGAACTGTGGACGGTAGTTCGCGAAGAACGGCGTGTGACGACCACCTTCCTCTTTGGTGAGGATGTAAGTCTCGGCAGTGAACTTCGTGTGTGGCGTGATCGAGCCAACGTGTGCCAGAACCTGGCCACGCTCAACTTCGTCACGACCAACGCCGCGAAGCAGTGCACCGATGTTGTCGCCCGCACGGCCTTCGTCGAGAAGCTTGCGGAACATTTCAACGCCCGTAACAGTTGTCTTCTGAGTGTCTTTGATACCAACGATCTCGATCTCTTCGCCAACTTTCACGATGCCGCGCTCAACACGACCAGTACATACAGTACCGCGACCGGAGATGGAGAATACGTCCTCAACAGGCATCAGGAAGGCACCGTCAACGGCACGCTCTGGCTGTGGGATATAGTCATCAACAGCTTTCATCAGCTCGAGGATCTTCTCTTTACCGATGTTGTCGTCACGACCTTCGAGAGCCGCAAGAGCAGAACCCGCTACGATTGGAATATCGTCGCCTGGGAATTCATACTCACTTAGCAACTCACGGATTTCCATCTCAACGAGTTCGAGAAGCTCTTCGTCGTCAACCTGGTCAACTTTGTTCATGAACACAACAAGCGCTGGTACACCAACCTGACGAGCAAGCAGGATGTGCTCGCGAGTCTGTGGCATTGGACCGTCTGCTGCGTTAACAACCAGGATCGCGCCGTCCATCTGGGCAGCACCCGTGATCATGTTCTTCACATAGTCAGCGTGACCTGGGCAGTCAACGTGCGCATAGTGGCGTGCTTCAGTCTCATACTCAACGTGTGCAGTCGAGATCGTGATACCACGCTCACGCTCCTCTGGAGCCTTGTCAATGTTCGCGAAGTCAACAGCGGCACCGCCGAATGATTCCGCAAGAACCTTAGTGATCGCAGCTGTCAACGTCGTCTTACCATGGTCAACGTGACCAATCGTACCGATGTTGCAGTGCGGCTTATTACGTTCAAACTTTTCTTTAGCCAT
>NZ_LRUA01000007.1:7500-406464 GCF_001550055.1 Kordiimonas lacus | reverse complement strand
CTGAGCTGGTCCCCAAAGCTTGGACAGTTTCAGGGCTAAATTAAGCTACAGTTTCGGTCTCTGATCATTGTTTTCCATTGTTGGTTCAGGCTGCCTTGTCTGCCGCTTGGAGGACCGGGCCGAGGCCCGGGCCGGAGAGCGGCAGACAGCCGTGATAGATTTCCTTCGGCGTACAGCCCGAATGGGCGCTATGAGGCCTGAGGCGGTTATAGAAGTCAACCCAGGCCCGGATGCCTGCCCGGACCTCCCGGCCACCCTCGAAGGCGTGCAGATAGACGCACTCATACTTGAGGCTGCGCCACAGCCGCTCGATGAAGATATTGTCCATGCACCGGCCCTTGCCATCCATCGAGATGCGAACCCCGGCCCCGCGAAGCCGCTGTGTCCAGGCCCATGAGGTGAACTGGCTGCCCTGGTCGGTGTTGAAGATCTCGGGGCTGCCATACCGATCGAGCGCTTCATCGAGGGCATCGAGGCAGAACTGGACATCCATGGTATTCGACAGCCGCCAGGCCAGCACCTTGCGGCTATGCCAATCCATGACCGCCACCAGATACAGGAAGCCCCGCGCCACAGGAATGTACGTGATATCGGCACACCAGACCTGATTGGGTCGGTCGATCCGCAAGCCCTTCAATAGATAAGGATAGCGCTTGTGCCGGGGATGCGGTGCGCTGGTGTTGGGCTTCTGATAGATCGGCATCAGGCCCATGAGCCGCATCAGCCGACGCACCCGCTTGACATTGATCTGATGGCCCTTGCGTCTCAGATGCCAGGTCATCTGGCGGACACCGTAAAAGGGCGTATCCAGGAACTGCTGGTCGATCTCGCGCATCAGGTCCAGGTTCTCGGGGCTCTCGCCCTTTGGCTGATGATAGAAGCTCGATCGGCTCAGCGACAGCAGTTGACACTGGCGGGTGACGGACAGCTTGGGTCGGCGCTCAATCATGGTCCGCCTCACTTCTCGGTCCATGGCTTGAGCGCGTTCACTAAAAAATCATTCTCGATCGTCAACTGCCCGATCTTGGCGTGAAGGTCTTTGATCTTGCCCGGATCGACCTCCGCTTCCTTCTTGGCGGCCCCACGCTCGAAGATGCCGGCGGCATTCTCCAACAAGGCCTTCTTCCACTGGTGGATCATCGTCGGGTGAACCCCGAACCGGCTCGACAGTTCCGCAACCGTCTGTTCGCCTTTCAGCGCCTCAAGCGCCACCCTGGCCTTGAAGTCGGGCTTATACTGTTTCCTCTTGGACATATTTGGTCTCCGTAACTGAGACCAGAAAACACGTTTCCATAGCTTACGTCACTGTCCGATTTCCGGGGACCAGCTCACACAGGTGTGTAGCTCTGGCTGCTTTCTTGGCGGAACTCGTAACTTCTAAAGAGTACTCTGGAATTGTTTTTGATGACCCGATGTCTTCGCTCGACCACCTTCACCGTAAAACTGTCGCTCGGCGTCTGGTGGAAGAATCCGCACACCGTCAAGTCATAATCTTCACACATGACTTAACATTCTTGTTCGAGCTGAAGCGAGAGGCTGAAGCCCAAAATATTATCCCTCACTACCAGCACGTTCATCGTCGTTCGAACAAACCAGGATATGTTTCTGGTTCAATGCCACTCAAAGCACAACCAGGTCTGGAGCTTGCCAATACATTACGAAGTGAACTGAAAGCTATCAAACATGAGTTTGATGACTATTCCCAAGCAAAACGCGAAATTATTGTTAAAGGCTTTTTGGAAAAGTTTCGAGAAGCATGGGATCAAGGCGTTGCCGACTTCATCATGCCCGTTCTTGGGCGTTTCGATAATACAATTCGTGGCAATAGTTTGTATAAACTTGCAGTTTTGTGCGAGGAAGATGTGAAAACTGTAACGTCTGCTAGAAGTCGTTTGTCCGAAGAGATGCATGTCAATTCAGAGGCACTTAATCCGGCGGAAGTATCGCACGCAGATATGGTAGCTGAAGTAGCAGCTTTGGAGAATTGGCTTCAGGATATTAAGGAACGCCAAAAAAATCCGGGCAAGCGGAAAGCAGTTATACCTCGAATACGAAGCCTTTAGGTCTTCCGATCGAAGGTTAACCTTGAGCAACTTGTAAACGCGGCCCAATCCTAAACAAAGTGGGATGACGTTCGTCCCCTTTCTGGCCCAAAACGGCTCAAGGGAGGCAATGGCTCCCTGTTACCAAAGCGCACAACCGCATTGCCCCGAAATCAGGGGTGCTTTTATGAGAGGCGGCCCAAAGCCGCCCCTTATCTCCGACTTATTTGCGCTTTAACGGCGTGTTTCCACCAGTTTTTTGAGCCTTTTTGGCTTCATCCCGGGCTCGTTTCTGTGCCGCCGTCCATTTTGGCTTTTTCTTGGCCCCTTTGGCTTTCTTGGCCTTCGGCTTGCTATCCGCTTTTTTCACCGCGCCTGTTTTTTCAGCAGCGTCCGGTGCAGCCGCCCGGTTTTTGGCCTCCTCAACAGGGGGCTTGTCCTCTGCTTGAGGAGGCTTGTCCTCGCTGTGGGGGCGTTTGGAACGAACCTTTTCATCTTCAATCGGCTTGCTGCGCTGCGCCTTCCGGTCATCCCGCCTGCCGTCAGGCGCCCCTGCGGGGCCGCGCTTTTCATACGCTCGTTTTTCCCGAACAGGCATTTTGCTGCGGCTGCTTTCGGCTTCAGGTACAGGACCGCGGAGCTTGTCGACCGTGATGGTTTTCTCCAGTTTGCGGCTGGGGCCAAGGGCCGCAAAAAACTGGTCAACGATATCGGGCGCGAGCTCAACATGCGTTTCATTTTCATGAATGCGGATCGAGCCAATTTCTTTTTTGGTGATATGGCCTGCCCGACAAAGGGTTGGCAAAATCCAGCGTGGTTCGGCGTTATGTTTGCGCCCAACCGACAAAGACACCCACGTCCCGTCACTGAAGTCCTGACGGTTCTTTTGGGGGCGCTCTGCCCTGTCTCTGCCTTTAGACCTGTCCCGGCTATTGTCCCTATCCCGACCATAATCCCGTGTCGGGCCGGTGTCCGACAGCTCTTCCGGCACGGGCTGACCTGTCTGCTGCAAACGAACCAGGGCTGCGGCAATCTGTTCGACACTATGATGGTCAAGAAGTTCCTGGACATGAGGGCGTTCCTCATCAGTCACAGCTTCCGTCAGCACGGGATCATTCAGGAAACGCTCGCGGTCGCGGGCGGCGATTTCCTCCATCGTTGGCGGCTTGGCCCAGGTCGCATCAATCTGGGCGTTGCTGAGCAGCCGTTCCGTGCGCCTGCGTGCCGGATAGGGCACCATCAGGACACAGACACCTTTTCGCCCGGCCCGGCCCGTGCGCCCGCTTCGGTGCAGCAGTATTTCCTTGTTCTTCGGAATATCCGCATGGATCACCAGCTCAAGCCCGGGCAGGTCAATCCCGCGGGCAGCAACATCGGTGGCAACACAGACGCGCGCGCGCCCATCCCGCATCGCCTGCAGGGCATGGCTGCGTTCGTTCTGGCTCAGTTCACCCGACAAGGCCACAACCGAAAATCCACGGTTATTGAAGCGGCTGGTCATATGATTCACTTCAGCCCGGGTGCTGCAAAAGATGATGGTGTTCGGCGCTTCAAAATAACGGATCACATTGATGATGCCGTTTTCTTTGTCGTTGGGGGCAAGCATCAGGGCCCGATATTCGATGTCCTGGTGCTGCTTGGTGTCACTTTTGGTTTCAATGCGGATGGCATCGCGCTGATAGCGTTTGGCAAGCCCCATGATGGATTTCGGCACGGTCGCCGAGAACAGGAGCGTCCGGCGGTGATCCGGCGCTGTATCCAGCATATATTCCAGATCATCCCGAAAACCGAGATCAAGCATTTCGTCGGCTTCATCAAGAACAACAGCACGCAGCGCTGTCATATCAAGCGAGCCCCGTTCAATATGGTCGCGCAGCCGGCCAGGTGTGCCAACCACGATGTGCGCGCCCCGGTCCAGATTGCGGCGCTCAGTGCGCATGTCCATCCCGCCGACACAGGTGGCGATATCCGCCCCTGCCAGTTCATAGAGCCATTCCAGCTCGCGCTTCACCTGAAGGGCAAGCTCACGCGTGGGCGCGATCACCAGCGCCAGTGGCGCGTGCGCCTGGGTGAGCCTCTCGGCCCCCTCGAGAATATCGGGCGCAAGCGCAAGGCCAAAAGCAACTGTCTTGCCGGACCCCGTTTGAGCAGAAACGAGAGCGTCAGCGCCAATAAGGCCCGGGGCCAGCATTTCTTTCTGCACGGGCGTGAGAGAAGTATAGCCGCGCTTTGTTAACGCCTGGCCGAGCGCCGGAACGACACCATCAAAATCTGTCATCATATTCTTTCGGAAACGGGGTTTAACCGCAAAACTGCCGGCTAATCGCATTAAGAAGCCTGCACGGATACTGCCAAGTGTGCGTTGAGGCAAGCTCAATCTAGCCTGCCTATTGTAGACAGAGTTCAGGCAGTGTCAAAATAATCCCAGATCCTGGGCCGGGTGGAGCCCCTGAAAAGGGGCGCGCTGTCACCAAGATGTGTCATTTATCATCCTTTTGAGAAAATGACTTTCCTGGTCACCAGAATCCATCTGAGGCGGCGATGATATACTATGCAACAGGGCCCTGTGGCGGCTTAGTGGTCGTGCTTCTTGGGCTTATAGTCGCGGCTTGAAGAATGGGTGTGCACCACTTTCCATGCGTCCCCGACCAGGCGGAACAGGAATGTCTGGCGCCCGGCCTTGTCGAACTCGCGCCCATTTTTCCGTACCTTGCCTTTGACGCGCGTATCGGCGACGGCCCAGGCAAAACCACCCTCGAAATGGATTTCGATGTCTGAAAAGTCCAGATGCAGATATTCAAGGGCGTCTTTTTCTGGTTCCACATGGTTGGTCACCAAATCATCCAGCCCTTCGTTCTGGCCGCCGGATTCCACATAGCGCGCGCCCTCAAAATCGAGGAAATGCTTCCGGAAAGGGGCGCCGTCGCCATTTTCCCAACCATATTCGATGGCAGCGATAATCTCCCTGATCGCTTTTTCATCGTCAGCGGACGCAAACAGGGGCGTTGACCCGATGGCGACAAGCACCGCACACAGCAGATATTTCATTCTATCCCTCCCAGAAAATGATGATCTGACGATAGGCGATATTTGCGGGTCGGCACAAGCCATTCAGTTGCCCGCTAAAGCGCTTGTCGCTGAAGCGGGATGTATGCAGGCCGGGCGACCCGTCGGGATGTCAGTTTGACGTAGCCGGAGTTCGGATAGGCCTCGACGTGCTTGCCTTTATCGCAGCCGACCTAAATGATCATACAGGGACACCGCGCGCGCCGGGCCCATATCCGGCAGCCGCGCCACAAATCGCAACCGCGAAAGGGAGACTTTGGTATGAGCACGACGGGTAAGCAACTTTTCACCACGCTTGAAAGCAACGGTACACTGACCGTCGCGATCGAGGACGTGACTTTCCCTGATCCCACGGGCAATCAGGTGCTGGTTAAAATGGAAGCCGCGCCGATCAATCCGTCGGACCTGGCCATCCTGACCAGTGCTGCCGACCTTGAGAATGCGGACTATTCGCCCGGCAAATATGTTGCCACCATGCCCGAGCCCTTCAACAGCGGCTCGAAGGCACGGCACGGGCTGAAGCTTCCTGCGGGCAACGAAGGCGCGGGTACCGTGGTCGCAGCCGGTGACAGCGATATGGCCAAGGCCCTTGTGGGCCAGCGCGTCGCGTGTGTGCCGGGCAATGCCTACAGCCAATATTGTATCGCTGATGCGGGCATGTGCCTGCCGCTTGGTGATCATTCGGCCGAAGACGGCGCAAGCGCCTTCGTCAATCCGATGACCGCCCTTGGCTTTGCGGAAAACGCGAAAATGGACGGGCAGGAAGCCATCCTGCACACCGTCGGCGCGTCCAACCTGGGTCAGATGCTGACCCGCATCTGTAAGGAAGACGGCCTGGGCCTTGTCAATATCGTGCGCAAGGACAGCCAGGTCGAGCTTCTGGAAAAGCTGGGGTCAACGCATGTGGTCAATTCCGCGGCAGACGGTTTCATGGGTAGCCTTCGGTCCGCAATCGATGACACGGGTGCCTTCTATGGCTTTGACCCGATTGGCGGTGGGCAAGCAGTTGACACCGCCTTCAAGGCGATGGAACAGGTCGCGGTCGGCAGGATGACCGAATATTCGCGTTATGGCTCCAACCAGCCGAAGCGCATGTTCATCTACGGGCGGCTGGATGTTGGGCCGACGATCCTGTCGCCGAGCTATGGTTTTGGCTGGACGCTGTCTGGCTGGCTGTTGTTCCCGTTCCTCCAGTCGGTTGGCATGGAAACGGTTGGCCGGATGCGCAAACGCGTGCTTGAAAACCTGACCACCACCTTTGCCAGCAGCTACAAGAAGCACGTCAATCTGGAAGAAATGCTGACCAAGGAAGCGGTGACGGATTACCGGGCGATGAGAACCGGCGAGAAATATCTGGTGACACCCTGGTCGTGACCCAGGCAGGTGTCCGCAGTCGCCAAGGCGCTGCAAACTTGAATGCATAGTGACAGAGCGACTCTCCGGGGTCGCTCTTCTTTTTTCATAGGGGGCTGGTGCCCTTCAAACGCCTGATTGCTGCCGATCGTGGCTTACTTGCCCGGCCTAAGTGCCGCGTGGTTTGGCGCGGGATGTGGCCTGTGCGCTTGCCGGGTCGTCTGGCCAGAAATGGCGCGGGTACCGGCCCTTCATGTCTTTGGCGACAGCGGCCCACGAGCCGTGCCAGAAGCCCGGCAAATCCCGGGTCATCTGTATCGGGCGATGGGCAGGCGACAGCAGAATGACCAGAAGCGGCACCTTACCGCCCATGATGGATGGGTGCCCCGTCAGCCCAAAAAGCTCCTGTACGCGCACCTCAATCGCGGGGGCTGTCTCATGAGCGTAGTTGATGGGAATGCGCGACCCAGTCGGGGCTTTGAAATGGGACGGCAGCAGGGTGTCGATCTGCGAGCGCAAATCCCACGGCAACAGGGCCGACAGCGCCCCCTCCAGCATATCAGGGGTGATCTTCGAGATAGCCGTTACACCAGACAGATAAGGCAGCAACCAGTCCGGGACGCCCTTCCCAAGGGCCTGGTCGCTCAGGTCCGGCCAGGGCGCGCCAACAGCTTCATGCAGATAGGTCGCCCGCGCGCGCAGCGCCTGCTGCCCTTTGGACCACGGCAGAACATCCAGCCCCAGATCATGGATGGCCGAACACAACAATTCTGCGGCAGCGTCTGTGTCCTCAATCTTGGCGGAAGCGTCTGCGAGGATAACCTGGTCGATCGCCCGCACCCGGCGCGCGCGCACGCTACGGGAGCCGCGGTCAAACTCAAGACGGGTTTCCTCGGCGATATGGGCTGAGAAGGTTTCTTCAATCTCCTCCATATCAATCGGTGCTGCCGCGCGGATGCGGCCGTTTGCGGCCTGGCCGGTGATGTCTGTCACCACCAGGAACTTGTGCCGCGCCAGCGCGTCCGTTTCTGGCAAGCTAGCGGCACGCCCGCCCACAAGGCGGAAACGGCCAGGCTTTCCTGCCGCTTGGGCGAGGCGGTCCGGGTAGGCATAGGCGAGCATCTGGCCGATACTGATCGCCTGTTGCTTTTGCGCTGCGCTGCCCGCCAGTTTTGCCCATCGCCGGGCAAGGGCTTTAGCGTCCTTCGCGCGGGGGCTGCTGTCGGCACGGAACCGGCGCAGTCTTTCGTCAAGATCGATCGCATCGCCACCAAGCCCATGCTCCGACACCAGGGCAGCAACCTCCGCCGCCTCCCCAGCATTGCCACTGATGCCCGCGCGGTGGATCATATGCGCCAGTCGCGGGTGGAGGGGGAAGGCCGCCAGGGCTCGGCCCTCATCGGTGATCTGGCCAGAACCGTCGATGGCATCCAGTTTCCCAAGAAGCGCCGTGGCCTCCGCCCAGGCGGGCGCGGGCGGCTGGTCCACAAACTGCATCTGTGCGGGGTCCGTCACGCCCCATGCCGCGAGGGTGAGCGCAAGCGGGGTCAGGTCAGCCGACAGGATCTCCGGCGTATCGAAGGCCTGGAGGGCTGCATGCTGGCCCTTGTTCCAGAGCCGGTAGCAGACGCCGTCTTCTGTGCGGCCAGCGCGGCCCTGCCGCTGGGTGGCTGCGGCCTTTGAGATGCGTCGGGTCTCGAGCCGCGTGAGTGCCGTTGCAGGCTCATAAACCGGCACGCGCGCCAACCCGCTGTCGACCACCACGCGGATGCCTTCAATCGTCAGGGACGTTTGCGCAATCGTGGTGGCCAGCACAACCTTGCGCCGTCCGGTGGCTGCCGGGGCGATGGCCCGGTCCTGTTCTTTGGGGGTGAGGCGCCCGTAAAGCGGCGCGATGTCTGTGGTGTCTGTAACCTGCCCGCTCAGGCGTTCTGCCACGCGGCGGATTTCCGCCTCGCCGGGCAGGAACACCAGGATGGAGCCGTGCTCTTCCCCAAGTGCCATCATCACCGTGGAGACGACATGGTCCTCAATCCGGATCTCCGGTTTTGGTGGCACAAAGCGGGTTTCCACGGGAAAGGCGCGCCCCTCGCTTTCAATCAGCGGCGCATCCGAGAGCAGGCTGGACATGCGTGTGCTGTCCAGCGTCGCGGACATGATAAGAATGCGCAGGTCTGGCCTCAGGATGGCACTGTCGAGCGCCAGGGCCAGACCGAGGTCGCCATCCAGGCTGCGTTCGTGAAACTCATCGAAAATGACCGCTGCCACGCCCGAAAGTTCGGGGTCGTCCAGGATCATGCGGGTGAAGACACCCTCGGTCACCACTTCAATCTGCGTCCTGGCGCTCACCCGCGTGTCAAGACGCACCCGGTAGCCAACCGTTTCACCGACCTCTTCGCCAAGCGTTCGGGCCATGAAGTGTGCGGCTGCCCGGGCGGCAATGCGCCGGGGTTCCAGCATGATGATGCGTCCCTTGGCCCGCCAGTCCGCCGCCAGGAGCTTGAGCGGCACGCGTGTGGTCTTCCCCGCGCCAGGTGCTGCCACCAGAACGGCAAACGCACTGTCACGCAGCGTGGCGTCAAGCTGCGGCAGCACGGCGTCAATCGGAAGGGGAGAGCCAGCCTTAGTCATGGGTCCTGCCTATTTGAAGCGCTTCACCCACCGTTGGTGATCAGCGTCGAATAGATATAGCCTGCATAGAGCGTGAGGAACAGGATGCCCTCGCGGCGCGAGAGGCGCTTGCCGCTTCGGATCGCGGGCAGCAAAATCGCCGCCACGCCGATACCAACCCAGACGTCAAAATGGGCGATCTTGCCGTCAAGCGGCACGGTGGCCGCCATGGCGGTGGCCCCCAGAACCCCGAGCATGTTGAAAAGGTTGCTGCCCAGCACGTTCCCAAGCACCACGCCCGCATGCCCGCGGTAAGCGGAGACAAGCGCCGTCGCCAGTTCCGGGAGCGACGTGCCGACCGCCACGATGGTCAGGCCGATCACGGCTTCCGACACCCCGAAGGCGAGGGCGATTTCAGTCGCGCCCTGCACCAGCAGATGCGCGCCACCTGCCAGCGCCACAAGCCCCGCGAGCCCCACCAAGAGGGCGCCCGTGAAGCCGAGGCCCGCGGCGGGGATATCTTCCTCCACATCATGCGCGACCTTCTTCGAGGCCCTGAGTTGGGCGCGCCGCTCTGATTTATAGACGAACGTCAGATAGCCGATCAGCGACAGGAGGAGCATGAGGCCGAAGATAAAGGAAATCTGGCCCAGGAAGGTCAACAGCCCCAGAAGCAGGCTGGCGACAAACACGGCGACCGCATCGCGCATGATCTGGCGGTCATCGCAGGCCACGGGGGCGATGGCGGCCGACAGGCCCAGGATCAGCAGGATGTTGGCGATGTTGGAACCCACCACGTTCCCGAGTGCCAGGCTGGGCGCGCCCTGAAGCGCCGCCAGGATGGACACCAGGAATTCTGGCGCTGAGGTTCCGAAGCCCACCACGACCATGGACACCAAGAGGGTTGAAAGGCCGAATCTTTTCGACAGGGCAACACTGCCGCGCAACAGGGCCTCACCGCCCAGGAACAAAAGCACCAATCCGCCAATCAGCTGCAGGTACGCCATAATCTAAACTCTTCTTTCGTTACATCTATGGTGGTCGGGGGTTATCAGTCGCCGGTGCTTTCAAGCGCACCGTTCGCCAGCGCGTGGATCAGAAGCGCGGCTTTCTGGATGTTCTTTTTGAAGCTGGTCATGTCGGCCATTTCGTCCTTGGTGTGGCCGCCCGTGCCCATCAGCCCCATGCCGTCCAGCGCCATATCTACATGGTCTGCCGCGAAGGAGATATCCGCAGCGCCCGCCTTCCGGGGGTTAACGGCTTCGATCTTGCCGTAGCCGAGGCTTTCGCTGATCTCGCTATAGAGCGCCAGCAGCTTGGCGTTGCCTTCCGTCGGCGCCATGGGCGGGTAGCCGGGCGCGAAGGTCAGCGAGGCGCTGGTGTGCAAGAGGCTGTCGGCCACGATGGCCTGCATTTTGGCCTTGGCGTCCGCCAGTTGCTTTGGCGACTGGGCGCGGATGCCGCCTGATACCTTCAGTGCCTGCGCCACCACATTGTTCTTGCCGAAGCCGGAGGTGGTGGCCGTCGCGGCATCTTCCGTCACCCGCGTGCCGCCAACAATGCGCCCGGGGTTGAAGGTCAGGTTTTCCATGCCTTCAAGCTCAAGCCGGAAGCTGTTCAGGATGCGCGCGGCCTCAAGGATCGCGCCGTAGCCAACGTCCGGCGTGAAAATCTGGGAGCTGTGCGCCGGGCGGCCTGTGACTTCGAGCGTCCAGTCTGTGCTGCCGCGCCGGGCAGTTACTGCCGTCTGGATGTTGCCGTCACCGTCCTCGAACCCGAGCGCGATATCGGCCCATACGGCTGCGTCAATGATGGCTTTCTTCGAGAGGCTCAGCGGTTTGCCGCTGGCTTCCTCATCGCCGGTCATGACAATGCGGATGCTGACGTCATCAAGGACGCCCGCGGCCTTCAGCGCGCGCACCACTTCAATGATGATCACGTCGCCGCCCTTCATGTCGGTGATGCCGGGGCCGGCAATCTTATCGTCGTCCTGCGGGGTGAAGGCCTGGAACGTATCGTCCTTGGCGAACACCGTATCCAGGTGGCCGATCATCAGAATTTTGGGGCCCTTGTTCCCAAAGGACGCCACCAGGTGGCCCGCGCGGCCGAACGCTGTGCCGTCCACCCACTCGGTGTCAAACCCGATGGCCTTGAGTTCCGCACCGAACAGCGCGCCCACCTTTTTGACGCCGTCAAAATTCAGCGTGCCGCTGTTGATGGTCACGGCCTGCTCCAGCAAACGCTCCGCCGCCGGCAGTTGGCCTTCAATCGCCTCCAGGATGGCGCGTTCAGTTGCGTCATCGGCCTCCAGGGCAGGGGCAGCGGTGAAAAGGCTGGCAATCAGGGCTAGGCAAAGCGCACGCATGGATGATCCTTCTGGCTGGTTGGGGCGCCCGAATTCGGGTCGCCCCGACCCTGCCAAAAGATGCCATGAAGGGCAATGGCTTTCACTTCTGCTTCGTGCCGATTAGCTTGAGGACAGGGTCTGTCCCGGCTGCATAGTCCGCGAAGGTCAGTGGCACCCGGATGTCGGGATCAAGGGAGGCGATGGGGTTTTCCACGCCTTCATTGCCGTCATAGCACAGCGGGTGGCGGTCCATGCAGCCATTGACCCAGTCGTGGTAGCCGGTTGCGAAGGACACCCGGTAATCGGAATGCGGCAGGTCAAACGGGAAGCCGCCCTCGGCCCAGAACTGGTCGCGGTCCCCCACCCGGGTGCCGATGATATGGGCCTTGTCGCCGCCATGGAATTTGGCGACGGAGGTATTGACAATCGCGGCAGAGAATGTGGCACCATTGGTGGCGATATAGAAGGTGCCGCCATCAGTCAGATGGTCCGGCAGGCGGGCGACCGAGGCTACAGATGTGTTGAAATCGCCGCCCGGATTGTTGCGCAGGTCAAGAATGATGGTGTCATAGCGGCGCCCGGCAATGTGGCTTTCCAGGTTCTGCCAGAAGGTGCCAATGCTGAGGCCGCCCGCGTCCAGCATGAAGGACACATTCACATAAAGCGTGGCGCCGTTCTGCCTTTCTTCAAAGAAATAAGGCGTGTCGGGGTTGGCCAGATAGGTTGGCGGCTCGGTCCACCGGGCGGCCAGGGTGGACCAGGTGCCGTCATCCCCCGGCAGCGGCCTGGCTGTCAGCACCATCCAGGGGAAGAGGCCGCGGAAGGAGACTTCCGGCATCGCGGGCAGGGCGTCAAAGCTTTCTGTCAGGCTTGTGCCGCCTTCAAGGCGGAGGGTCAGGCTTGTGCTGTCAGCGGCGCCGGTGATCCCGGCGGCATGCAGGAGCGCGGGGGATTCGAGGATGGCGGTGGACATATAGCTGCGCCAATTGTCCTGCCCGCCGAAATAGCTGTTTGCGGTGCGGTGGGCCGCGCCGACCGGCGTGTCGCCAAAGGCCAGGACCTCGGCGCCCAGAAGGGCTTCATGGCCCGGGGCGGCGCGCACCACATGCAGGTGGCCGTCGAACCAATAGAAGCGGAAGGGCAGGCGGTTGTTCTTGGTGATCAGGTCGCGTTGGCCGATGTTGGTGTGGCCATTGTCGGCTTGCGCCACGGCGCGGGCGACACCCAGCGCGAACTCGGCGTCCGTCAGGCTGGCGGCGCGGGCTTCAAGGGCGCTGACGTCCCGTTCAAACAGGGCCAGGGTCTCGGGCGTGAAGCTGCGGTCGATGGTGGGCAGCTTGCGGAGGAAATCCAGATCATCCAGCCGCGCCTCAGCGACCGTTTCCGCCTCGCCATAGAATTTGGCGCTCAGCGGCGTGAAAACCGGGTTCCATTTATAGATGTGATAAATATTCGGGCTGAAATAAAGGAGCGCGAGGATGAACAAAATCCCCACGCCCTGAAAAAAGCGCTTGATGATAAGCTTAAGCATATTACGAGTTGCTGAGCGACCCTGTGTCATCTGCCGATGCCCCTTATGTTTCAGGTTTCTTGCAACTCCTCCCGGGGCGCTCACCTTCCGGTATGGGGCCTGTAGCGTCAAGCGGATTTTTGCCCGCGCTCGCGGATAAGCGCGTTACTCCGCCTCGATGGTGGGCTCGTGCTCAACCGGGCAGTTCAGGCTGTTGGCGACAAAGCATTCCTTGTTGGCGACTTCGTGCAGGCTCATCGCTTTTTCCATGTCGCCGCCCGCCTTGATGGTGATGCGCGGCCGGAGGATGATCCGCTCGAACTTCGAAGTTACGCCCTTGCCCTCCACCATCACGCCTTCGGCGTCGTCTTCGTAAGCCGTCACCACGATGTTGTTGACCGCGCACAGATGCAGGTACCACAGCATGTGGCAGGCGCTGGTGGATGCCACCAGCATGTCTTCCGGGTTGTGGCGCGTGGGGTCGCCCCGGAACGCCGGGTCGCTGGACCCCAGGATGTCGGGCTTGCCGTCCACCGCCACCCTATAGTCCCGGGTGTAGCTTTTGTAGGTCTTGGTGCCATCTTCCCCCGCGCCGGTCCAGATGGTGCGGGTGTGATAGTGATGCTCTGCCATGGCGGCCTCCTTTTTCGCTGTCGTCTTTGTTGTTGACGTGTGGCTGAAGGTACGCCCGGCGGGCGGCGGGCGCCAGTGCCAATTCGGCGCACCTATAGGGGGCCAAACAGCTCAATGCTTACCGGGCAGGCAGTTGGCAGCAAGAATTTGATATCCCGGCCCATTCCATTCCCCTAGATCGGAATCACTGAACCTTGGAATTGATGTAGAGAGTAGATGATGAAGAAAGTTAGCATTAAAGCAATTGTGGTGGGGCTGTTGGCCTTGTTGGTGCTGGATAGCGTCGGTGAGCTGCTGTTGGTTTTCACCATGAGCGGTGGCCTTGACGGTGATGCCATTATTGCGGTGAAACAGACGAGTGCATTTCTGGTCTGGCGTTCCCTTGTGACCATAATAACACTGGCTGTTGCGGGCTATTGTACGGCCGCCTTGTCGCGGGGGAATTCCTATGCGAATGCGGGAATAGTTGGCGGCATAGCCATTCTGTTAACGGTTTTGGCGATTGCGAGCGTGGACATGCCGCTGTGGTACAGTGTCATTGCGTTGGTTTCCCAGTTGCCGTTCACTTTGCTGGGCGCGTACCTTTTCCAACAGAAGCAAAACAAGGCCGCTCCTCAGTAGGGAGGTTTCAGTTTACCTGTTTGCCTGTCTTTTTAACTCATGACAGCAAGGTGTTTGCTGGCGCCTCTGTTGCGAGGAAAAAAAGTTCACTGGAATGTGACAAATTCGGCTTGACCTTCGCCCGCGCGCATTTTATACCGGCGCAGCTTTCGGCGGCAGTGTAGCCGTTCCGAGTTGTTCTGAGTAGGATACAGACGCGCCGGGAGCTTGTATATTTTGGCCGAGTAGCTCAGCTGGTTAGAGCAGCGGAATCATAATCCGCGTGTCGGGGGTTCAAGTCCCTCCTCGGCTACCAATTTTAAACCCAGTTAAGTCAATGGCTTAGCTGGGTTTTGCTTTTCTGGCTGCATTCTTTTGTGGACCCCGATTCCGATATTTGGCACGCTGAGGGCACAGTACCTTTGATGATCTTTGGTGATTTAAAGTGAATTGGAGTGAGCCTATGGCGTCGATACGCAAGCGCGTGAATGGTGACGGTTCTCATAGCTGGCATGTCCAGGTACGGAAAAAAGGCTTTCCAAGCCAGACCGCGAGCTTCGACCGAAAGATTGATGCAGATCGCTGGGCTACACAAGTAGAAGCCGACATGGATGCACGCCGTTGGCGCGACACCTCCGGTGCTGAAGCAACTTCGCTCAAGGATGCTTTGACCCGGTATGAGGCCGAATACACCACTAAGAAAAAAGGGGCTCCTGCTGAGGCAAGGAGGATAGCCCGCTGGAAGCAGGAAAAGATAGCAGGCTATAGCCTTTCAAAGCTTAAGGGCTCCGACTTTGCCCGGTATCGCGATGGCCGGTTGTCAGAAGGTAGGAGCCCATCCACGGTCCGTCTAGAACTCGCTATTATTAGCCACCTATTCAACATGGCGCGACGAGAGTGGGGCTATGAGGGGCTTAACAACCCAATCCAAGATATCAAGATGCCGGGCCACTCAAAGGCCCGGGATCGTCGTTTGGGGAAGGGAGAAGAGGCCGTCCTTCTTGAATATTGCCAGAAGCGCGAGAACGCTTGGATATACCCTATTACTGTTTTTGCAATTGAAACCGCTGCTAGGCGAGGGGAAATTCTCGGGCTTCAATGGAGCGATGTGAATTTGGCCGCCAAAACCGCATTGTTGCGCGATACCAAAAATGGTGACGACAGAGAGATTCCGTTGTCCGAGCGGGCAGTGTTATTACTCAAAGGCCTAGAGGCTCAGGGGCGCGGTTCAGTGTTCTGCACCACGGAGAATAGTTTCCGCTTGAGTTGGGCGCGGATGATGCGCCAAATCATCAAGAAGAATCCGGAGTTTAATGGGTTTCGTTTTCATGATTTGCGACATGAAGCGACCAGCAGGTTCTTTGAGAAGGGCTTTGGGATAATGGAGGTTGCAGCAATAACTGGCCACAAAGACCTTAAGATGCTTCAACGATACACACATTTGAAGGCATCAGATTTAGCCCAGAGGCTATAAGGTGACTCTGTTTTGTGTCGTAGTAATCAGCGCTTCTTTCCTAGCCCTGGAGAGCCCCCGCTTACAAAATTTGGCGGCTTATAAAAGCCTGACAAACGATGGATTTTTTCAGTTTCTTCTTGCTTTGCTGCAAGCTGCTTACTTTTTTGTCGGGCAATGATTTTGTCGCGATTGCTAATGGCTTCAATTTGATGTTGCACATCAGATAACTCGCTTGAAATTGCTTCCAATATTTGAGCCTTAGCCTTTCCTGCCTTTTCAGACAATGGGGTGAATTCTTTAAATTTTTGATACCATTTTTTTAGCTTTTTAGCTCTCGCGTTGCACTTGGAAACTGATGTTAAATCCCCCCGCGTCCTTGAGCAGAACATAGCTTCCATTAACTCAAACTCGGTGTCGTTAATCTGTCTTTGTAGTTCGACTAATTCGCAGGTTTGAGCTCCGCTCATCGAGAGCTTTTCTAACTGTTTGCGATATGAACGAAGCCTCTTATGAACCTGGGATTTTGCCATTACCTCACGCCCACAACATCCATTAGCTTCGCGTAATCGGTGACTACGTCATATTTTACATTGTCATCGGCAATACGCTTGTTGATCTCATCAAAATACTTACGAGCGCATTTTATTTTGCTTTTCTCCACCTCGCGGAGCTGCATGGACGACATAGAACCTTTGGTTTCCGCAACGAAGTAAATATGTTTTACGCTACCTTCTTTGAAAGATATTGCCCAGTCAGGGTTATAATCCCCTACAGGGGTCGGTATCAGGAAGCCTTTAGGTAGCTTAGCGTAGACGACGACTTCGTCGCTGGTATCCAACTCCATGACAAACTTGCGCTCTTGCCGAGAATCCGTGATGGCGTAGTCATAAATGTGGCGCTTTAGCTTATCGCCTGCCTTGCTGAAGTCCTGTTTTGACTGGCTTGCCATAAAGATATCAACATCGTAGCTGTCAGCTGTTTCATCATATTGAAGCTGCTCGATCACCATTGAGGCTTTCTGCTCGTTAATCAGGCGTGAGGCTTCGGCAATGAAGTGTTCAGGGTTCTGCTTGAACTGACCAAAGACAGCAGGCTGAATACCTGTCAGGATTTCTGCGATGGTTTGGCGCTTCAGGTGTACCTGTTCAGACAGCTTGCCAAGAAGGTCATATTTCACCTGCGAATGAACAGAAGCGCCTTGTTCAGTCTTGGTATTGGTAACCTTGAAGCTATCACCCGCGCGCAGCTGTTCGTCGGTAATGGAGCCCTTTTGCTCACCCGTGTGAATAGTGTATTGCAGCGGTGTTACCCTCAGCTCGCTTTCGAGCGCACTGATGCACTTGCCAACCAGCTCCTTGGAATCGAAGTCCACACGGTAGACCGCCTTGCGATTAATGCGGTTCCATAGCTCCTGGAATTCCTTCTTCTCAAAATTGCTATTGAGCGGATTGGTCTTTGGCTTGCGGCCATCGTCAATCTTCGGCAGAGCGGCCTCACTATAGACGCTATCGATCAGGTCAATAATTTCTGCTGCAAAGGGCGCGAGATCATCGGGAAGAGCTTCCAGGGTGTCATTCGCTTTGGCGTCTATATAGATTGCGCTAATCTGATCATCATCGTCGATATAATCGTTCTTGAGTAGATAGCGGTAAATTTGACGTGCCAGCCGTTCGTCAATTTTGACCTTGCCAGCCTCAGTATCCATGAACTTGCCAAGGAAGAATTGCTCGTCAGCCTTTTTAGGTCTTGAGGCAACGGCATCACTGATTTCACTTTGCAGGTTCTTCACAAAATCCTGATAGCTTTCGCTGGCCACAACCGTCAGCTCGTTAATCTCATGAACTGTTGCCGGGTGATCCATGCGGTCACCGTTGCAGTCTACAGAAATGCGCAGGCCACGGCCAACTTCCTGACGGCGAGAAATGGTATTGTCGCTGTGTTTGAGCATGCACATGACAAAGACATTTGGGTTGTCCCAGCCTTCACGCAGTGCAGAGTGGGAGAAGATAAAGCGGGTAGGCTCCGCAAAGGAAAGCAGCCGCTCCTTATCCTTCAGGATCAAGTCATAGGCATCAACGTCATCAGAATCCACAGACCGTGCCCCAGTTTTGGGGTTGGTCATGCGGTTGGTTTTCTTGTCGATTGCGAAGTAACCATTGTGAGTCTTGCCTGTGTCTATACCAGCAAGATGTTTCCGGTAGTCTTCATTATCGATTGCCAACTCAGACAGATATTCATCCCGAAGGGCTTCATATTCCTGCTCAAAGACACGGGCATACTCGCCCTTGTCATCCGGTTGGTCATAGTCCCGGTATTTGGCAACTTCATCAATAAAGAAGAGGGACAGAACCTTAATGCCCTGGGCAAAGAGCTGCTTTTCCTTTTCCAGGTGGGCCTTGATGGTTTCACGGATTTGAATGCGGCGAATATGGTCTTCGTTCACATCGCCCGTCGCTTCACCAGCAGTAAGGGTGACGCCATTGGTAAACTCAACAGCATCCTTGTTGTAATCGATCTGGGAAATTGTAAAGCCCCGGTACTGATCCAGTCCGTTTGATTCATCATAGAGGTTGGTGTCTACCGTGAATGATCTCACCTGGCGTTTGATCTCACCGCTTGCCAGCCTCACCTCCATTTCCAGTCGGGCCTTTGGCGCCTGCTTGGATATTTCAATGGATTCCAGATAGAGATATGCATTCGTCCCTGCCAAGCCGCGTATCTGAATGCCGCGCACGGCAATTTTTTTCACCAACTTCTGATTATAGGCATCAAGCGCATCAAGGCGATGAATGCGGTTATGAACCACTTTGTGAGTGGCGGAATAGCGCAGGATGAAAAGCGGGTTAAATTCTGGCAGCGCTTTTTGCGTTGCATTACCCTGCATTTTCTGCGGCTCATCCAAAATCAGAATTGGACGATTGGCTCTGATGACATCAATAGGACGGCGGCTTTGGAAATCATCAAGCTTGTCATAAATACGGCGATTATCAGCACCGCTCGCATTGAAGGCTTGAATATTGATTACCATCACGTTGATACTTGCGTCACTAGAGAAGCTCTCTAGTTCATGCAAACGTTTGGAGTTGTAGATAAAGAAGCGTGCCTTTTTGCCGTAGCCTTCGGTAAAATGCTCGGCAGTCATTTGCAGCGATTTATAGACGCCCTCGCGGATGGCTATACTTGGCACCATGATAATGAACTTTGACCAGCCATAGCGTTTGTTCATCTCAAAAATGGTTTTGATATAGCAGTAGGTTTTACCTGTGCCGGTCTCCATCTCCACGTCAAGATTGACATCGCAGCCTGCAATATAGCCTTTTGGCGTTGCCTTGTTTTTTTCTGCGTCCCAGTAAGTATTTAGCCCTTCAGAGAGGGGTATGTTCTGACGGCGCTGAACCTCGCGAATGTTATCCAGAAGTTGCGCATGCGTCAGTTGCAGGTCAGTGTTTTTAAACCCTTCCTCTAGTGCGAGTTTGCCTTTTTCACTCCCAGGGTCGATCATATAGCTGATATTGTCGTTGAAAAGTTGGCCCGAAAAACAGTCCACAACACTTTCAACAGCGTCTGTCTGGTATGGCTGAACCTTGAACTTAATTTTCATGGCTCATCCCCTAAATGGATTTCACTTCGGTTGACGGGGAAAGCTGGCGGAAAACCTGATCCACGTTTATCTTCACTGCATCTGACACAAACCCATTGTCCTTAAACACAACGCGCAGTGGGGAATGGCTGGCTATTTCTTTGACAAGTTCTTCGGTCACGCCGATTTCAAAACAAGCGACCAGTGCATTCTGGTCAACGAAGTAAACATCCTTACCCTGGATGCTTTTTCGTTCAATGGGCAGGGTCAAATCAACACCCCAGTCCAGCAGTACCTGGAAAAGCAGATCTTCAGCGTTGTCACGTCCTTCCTTGATGTTGCTTACTGAAGCGAGCAGGTCACCTTGTTTGATCTCATCAGGACGATAAAAGACATCCGCCATATTGGACGTATCAACTTTTAATACGCGGAAACCAGTATCGACATGTGATGCTTTAATGGTCTTCCCTGATCTACGTAATCTTTCCTTGGTTATCGAGGAAATATTTGTAGGAAACCCCATTTTTTTGCAAAAGGAATACCCAGCTTTTTGGCTTTTGTTATCAAAATCAAGCTCTTCAGGTAATTGGACGACAATATAACGAGCGCTTTGATTATTGTTTTCGTTAAATTTCATTACTGCATGACCAGTTGTTCCTGATCCTGCAAAAAAGTCCATTACCAAATCATCATTCTTGACCCGACAAATTTCACAAAGGAACTCGATGAGAGAGGAAGGCTTTGCAAAAGAGAATGGAATTTCCAATGAATTTAATTCATGGGAACTTTTTTGGTTAATGTGGTCTTCAACCAAGCTGTTAGGTTTTGCTGAGGATTTGGCGATAACATCATTTAGATATGTTTTCGTGTAAACATTCCACTTTACTGGCTGGCCATTTTCATCCACTAGGTTTGATGAGCGCACCTCTTTAACTACGATTTCATCCCTTTTTGAAACATAAGAGTCTTTGCTCCATCGCCATACCTTGTCATCGTTTGACTCAGGTACAACATGAGCGCCATCTGCTTTGTTTGCGGGAAAAACGTTTCCTGGCGGGATTAGCAATGTGCCATCAGGAGCTTCGATAAAGTATCGCTGATTTGGTCTGGAGTCTAAGCTAGACATATACAGTCGAACCAACTGATACTTTTCTCCCGCCCGTGGACCATCAACGTCTGACTGGTCATACGCCGCCGTGTTAATGCCCCCTAAAAATACCTCGCAATCAGCTTTAGACTTTGCGTATGTTAAAATGTAGTCAAAGTTAGGTGACCAAAAGTCTCCTTTATTATTTGCCTTTTTTGATACACGACATGCACAGCCTAAGAAGTTTCCGGGCCCAAAAATATCGTCACATAATTTTTTGAGGTTTGCTTGTTCGTCGTCACTGATGGAGATGAATATAACCCCATCTTCCCTAAGTAGATTTCTAGCCAACTTTAGCCTGGAATACATCATCGATAGCCAGTCAGAGTGGAAACGCCCATTATTCTCTGTGTTTGCAAGGAGCCTATTGCCATCCTCATCAATTTGATTGGAATCCAACATGTAACCATCAAAATCATCAACGAAATCATCATCATAGATGAAGTCGTTCCCGGTATTATAGGGTGGATCAATATAGATCATTTTGACTTTGCCAAGATAAGTCTCTTGAAGCAGTTTTAGTGCTTCAAGATTGTCTCCTTCGATAAAGAGATTTTTGGTCACATCAAAATTTACACTCTCTTTTTCAATGGGGCGGAGGGTCTTTGCGATAGGGGCATTTGCAGCCATTAAAGCTTGTTTCTTTCCCGGCCAATTAAAAGTAAAGCGCTCTTGTGGTCCTTCAACGATATGGTCTGAAAGCTCTTGCCTCAGTTGGTCAAAATCCACTGCTAACTTGAGATTGCCGTCTTCATCTCTCGCTTCTGTTACCACTGACGGAAACAATTCCTTTATTTTCAGAATATTCTCGTCAGTCAGGTTGGGCGTGTGCATTTTCATCTTTTCCATATTACTCTGCCTGTCCATCAATGCGTTTGCCGTTGATGCGCCATGTCTCAAACGCGAGATCCATCATTATAGCCTGCCGCTTTTCAATGGCGGCCAGCCCCCATGCCTTGAAGCAGTATTCAAACTTTTCCTTAAACGCATTGAATTGGGTGTTTTTACCGATGGAATAGCTATCATTCAACAAAGCTGTAGCCATGACATCTGACTTGCAATACTCAGACTGCTTCTTCTGGAACCAGTCGTTTGAGAGGTCATTGAAATGGTTCACGGCTTGATTGATTGGCCCCTCAAGCAAGGTAACGTTCCCCAGCTTGTAAAGCGCGTTCTCATACTCATCCATATCGGCAAATTCGTCAGGAATAATTCCATTTTTTGGGGTTTGCGGGAGAACATGTTCAATTTGGAGGGTATCGAAAAAACTCAGCCCTTTTTGCGGGAAGCCGGCTATTCGTCTCATTGTATTTTCAATCTGACCCAAGATATATCTTTGCCTGTACTGTGGGTTATAATGCCAATGCGAGATATTGAGGAAAACCTGTTTAAAGGCTCGAACTTTTTCACCAAGATACTGACCAATCGTAGTATCCACGGTATCGGTTAAAGCATCCTGATCGCTGACTTTGCGGAACTTAGACGCCCAACTGGTAAACTCACGCTCATTATTTTTTGCCTGTATTCCAAGCGTGTTATTAAAAAAGAAAAAGCTTTCCAATTGCTCAGCCAGATAGTCAATTTGCGCGGCAGTAGCTGTCAGCGGAAGCGCCAGCAATAAAATAAGGTGCTGTCTGGACATGAGCTTGTTCATCAGGCCAATTCTTGTCACAGCAGGGTAATCTCCACCGTCGGCCTTCAAGGTAGTAGCTTTAACAAGGTCTGAATACCGTTTGGAGATTTTTTCAAACTCAGCCGCTAATTGGAGAGGTTTTTCCTCATAGTTCAAAACCTTCTTGCCCGCAGCAGAGATAACCCACTTATATATCTCATCCTCACGCAAAATACCGTTATGGTAGCGGGCCATCATGAAGTAACGCAGAAAACGCAAAGGACTTTCACCTTCACCACAAGCCTGCAGATTGGATGTGATCGTTTTCCATTTTGTTTTTATTTTCTCAAAATCACTTTCATTGGCCTGGCAGAACAACAGGTTTTTCACCAAGTCCATAGCATTCAAGCCTGCGCCGCGCTGATTGATTGTCTCAAAAATCTTTAGTGCACTGCTGAGATTTTCAGACTTTATGACCACGAGTTCAATCTTAGTCAGAAAGTAGCGAACAAAGGCAGTGAGATTATCCAGGCCGGTTAAAAGGTGGCCCTCAATATGCCGCCTAATTCTCTCAAACGCTTGGCGCATTTTTATGATGGAGGTGGTTTCCTCATCCTCGTAAGTTTTGTCTAAAATCAAGCTCTCCAGAAAGCCTTTGCTATCCTCATATTGCAGCTCCAACCTGAACTGGGCGCTGTCCGTTTCCATATCAAATGCATACAGCCATTCCTGTATGGTCTTGAAATAGTCCTCTTGTTTAGGACCTCGTTCAATTGATCGGAACACATCGCGGAATGCGCATAGGGCAATTACGATGGTTGTCAGCCTTTGTTGACCATCAATGACATCAAATTTCCCGTTATTTTCAACAAGGATGACGGACCCAATGAAATAACTTTGCTGATTGGAGCTGGTTTCATCAAATTCATTGTCAATATCGGTCAGGAATTGCTCTACTTGATCTTCGACTTTCCAGACGTACTCGCGTTGATAGTCTGGAACCAGAAACGAAAATTCCTTCAGTTTCCCAATGCTTCTAACATCTGCCTTGATATCCATTTTATCCCCCAGCCCTCAATTCTCAGATACAATATCAGCTAATTTTTGTTTTGCCTCGCGAAGCTCTCTGTTGATAACGACCTTCTTCTTAAATTGCTTCTCTTTCTGCAATTTGGCCTCAATTCTTTCAACTTCACGGCGTTGTGCCTTAATCTCTTCCAGCCTGTCGATGCGTGCCTGCATTGGAGCTTCAGTAGCGATTTCCATTGGTAGCAATGGCGCCAGCAATTTTTCATACAGCGCTTTCAGGTCAAGGGCGGTTGGCAGGCTTGCGCGTTCGGCAGGAGCTGATTGCCATGGAACCTCCAAGTGATCACTGATTACCCATTTTGTCTTGTCGGCTTCATTCGGGCGCTTGTATGTAGCAACCACCTTCCGCTTGTCACCGTAAACCAGTTCAAAAATCAGAGGGAAGGGTATGGCCTTATCAATTGCCCTCAGGATATCTTGGTGCAGTGTTTGGGACTTGAGCCTGATTTCAAAAATCTGAATTTCCGGAACGGACTTTGTGGCTCTGACATTGATAGTCTCGGGGGCCAGCTTATATGCCCAGGTTATCTTGTCCACTTGCTCAATAAAGAGGTCTTTCAATCGGGTTGAGGCTTTGGAATATTCATAAATCTTGGATTTGGGGACAACACGGCCATACTTGGTGCTGTTAGGGTAGCAAAAAAACGGGGACATTATTCATCCCCCTGTACAACGATAAAGGCAATCAGCTCAAAATCATCAAGGCCAGCAATGGTGTTGATTAGTGCAGTTGTTTTGCCGCCGCTAAACAGGCTGTCAATGTCCCTTTCGTCTTTGACGTCAATCATCGATTGGATGGATTGGGTCAATAGGTCGGAATATTTCTGCATATCGCGCCCATCATCGGTGCGGTCATTGAATACTTTGCAGATTTGTTTGATGGGTTCTGATTTGCCCTTGCAGCTGGTGCGGATCAGGTCAAGCAGCCGTTTAACCTCAGTATGATCAGCAATTACCTGACCTTCCTTGCTGATATAGATCAGATAGTATGGGTGCAGCCTGTTTTGTTGGTTGACGTTAACCTCATGATTAATGTTACGCAGGGCGAAAATCGCGCCTTCTGACAACCCCTTGTCTTCGTTCACAGGAACCACGGCATGCATGCCCTTGGGCATGTCACAGAGGTCGCCATTCTCTTTGACATAATTCAAAAGGTCCATGCGGAAATCATTCAGGCCTAGGTCTGTTATTGATACGCCTGTTTTTACATCTTCGAGCTCGATTACCTCATCCTGGAGACGGCGCAACTGATCCTTTCGGTAGGCAATCTCACTGCTTTTCGCGGTCAATACGTTGTCGTCACCTGTCGCGGTCACATCAGCAATCACCATACGGTTTTCAACCCGTTCCTTCAGGTTGATATAGTCATCCAGGGTAATGTCAGGCCAGTAGTTGACCAGTTGGATCTTATCGTTGGGGGACCCGATACGGTCAATGCGGCCAAATCGCTGAATGATGCGTACGGGGTTCCAGTGAATATCGTAGTTGATCAGATAGTCGCAGTCCTGGAGGTTCTGGCCCTCTGAGATACAGTCGGTGCCGATCAGGATATCCAGCTCATTCCGGTCGCTTGGGAAAAGGATGTGCTTTTCTTTGGACTTGGGAGAGAAAAGTGTCAGCAAAGAAGTAAAATCATAGAACTTGCCAAGGTTCGATGTAGAGCGATTGCCGGTCAAAATAGCCGAGTTGAGGCTATGTTCCGCCAACAGAGTTGGAGCAAGGTTCTTATAGAGATATTCGGCTGTATCAGCGAAGGCTGTAAAAACTATAACCTTCTTGTTGCCTGCATTGATCGGATTACTGATCTTGTCATTAATCAATGCGTGGAGATGCTGCAGCTTTGCGTCGTCCTCAGGTGCAATTTTTTGCATGCTCTGTAGGAGGTCGTCGATGAGCGTCAGGTCTGCGCTTAGATCATGCTCCCATGATTTCACGTCCATGTCTGCAAGGCTGATTTGTACTTTCTTTCCTACTGTGAATTCGCCCAAGCCTGCCAGGTCGTCATCATCTGCTTCAAGGCCGCCAAGGCCAGTAGTATAATCGTCAATATCAATGGTGCTGCCACCCGCATTGAATCTCTCGATCGCTTCGAGGGTGTTCGTGTGATTTTCCTTCAATGCGGTCAGTGTAAGTCTGAAGGCTTCTACCGAGCTTTCCAGGCGTTTAAGTAGGTTGGTGGTCATTAACGCTTGTAGGCTTTTCTCCCGGTCAGCTTGGCGTAGCTTGCCTTTGCCACCTTCGACTTCGGTGTCATAGAGCTCTTCATATTTGGCGAGACGACTGGGTAAGATGTAGCTGATGGGTGCATAGACGCAGAGCTTCAATAGTGACAACTGCCCGACAATATCGTTAAGGCCCATCACATCAGTCCGTGTAGTCAACGGACAGCGATGTGATTTGGGCTTCAAGCGCTCTGGGAATTTCCCGATGTCTTTGGTGTCATAAAAGGTCTCGATGTGCTTGCGAGAGCGGGCAATAGTAACGCTGTCCAATAGTTCGAAGAAGTCAAAGTCTAATGCCTTCAGAATGGTTTCAGCCGTGCGACGCTCAGGGGGTAGATTTGACCATTCATTGAAAGCCGCCTGGGCCCGTTTGAATATATTCTCAATACTGGTTGAGGTTTTTAATTTTTGACTGAGGTCGTCCGGTTGGCCTTCATAGGCTAGGGCTAGCTGATTTCGGAGATCATTGAACCTGTTATTCACGGGTGTCGCTGAGAGCATCAAGACCTTTGTTTTAACGCCAGCCTTGATCACTTGATTCATCAGTTTTTGGTACCGGGTTTCCTTGTCCTTGTAGACATCATTGTTTCTGAAGTTATGGCTCTCATCGATAACTACGAGATCATAATTACCCCAGTTAACAAGGGCTAGATTGGTGCCGAAGGAATCGCCGCTATTGCGTGACAAGTCAGTATGGCAGAGTACGTCATAGTTAAAGCGGTCACCTGAGAATATGTTATTCCTCTGATTGCGGTTATAAGTCAGCCAGTTGTCAGCCAGTTTTTTGGGGCAAAGCAATAGGACAGACTTGTTGCGCAACTCATAATATTTCATGACAGCGAGCGCGGTGAAGGTTTTGCCAAGGCCCACGCTATCCGCGAGGATGCAGCCGTTATAGGTCTCTAGTTTGTTGATAAGGCCTGTGGCTGCATCACGCTGGTAATTGAACAGTTTCTTCCAAATCAGGCTATCCTGGTAACCTGTCAGGTCATTGGGCAGAACGTCCTCGCTAATATCATCAAGGAACTCATTGAAGATATTGTATAGTATTTGGAAGTATATCCGTTCAGGCGAGTTTTCCTGATAGACGCTTTCAATGTGCTCGCAGATGACCTCCGTAACGTCCTCAAGTTTTTCGGGGTCATTCCAGATCTGTTCAAAGGTTTGAAGGTAGGTCGCCGCCTGGGTGGGCTCTTCAATCTTATGAACATAGTTGAATACTGCATTACCCTGTTCATAACCTAGATCTACGGCGGTGAAACCATTGAGTGGCATATATGCAGATTTCTCTGCTTGATCTTCAATGCATGCAAACTGCGGCATGGAGGCCTTGCTGTTGTTAGATTTGAAGGTGGCCTTCCGCTTGATCCATTCTGCGCATTCGCGGGCTATGGCCCGCTGGGTCAGTTTATTTCTGAGTTTGATCTCAAATTCAGAACCATAAAGGCTATTTTCGCGGTCAAACTTTGGGATGAAAAACTCACGTTTCTCCTTACGCATTTTATCTGCGGCTTGGTTGGGGGTGAAGGTGGGTGCTGTGAAGATAAACTCCAGCCTATCAATTTTCTCAAGTTCGGATTTAAGGGCTTCATAGGCGTAAATGGAGAAGCATGAAGCGGCAATTCTAAGTTTTCCGCCATTCTTCAGCGACTGCCTCAGTTCATCGCCTAGTTTATTATTGATATTGTCAATAATCATATGTTGGGGTTTCTCCACTGGACTAGAGGGTATACTAGCCACTTTGCCCATAGCCCTCAAAACGGATAACGCGGTGATGATGTTTCAATTGTGTATAGACAACTATTAGATTTATTTGGCGAGGATTGCAAACTGTGGTCGAGCTGCAGAAGCTATTTCACACCCTATGCACCTTTGGTGCGGACAAAAGTCCGGTGTTTTCTTCTTTCTTCTTTAAATTCAGACGGTTGGATGTGTGCAGCGCTGTATTCGTGCTAGTTTGATCTCAAGCGCCGATTTTTGGCGGCTCGGTCCGTAGGCAGGGTCATTCGGAGAGATCGGCCCTTGATCATTTGAACGAGTGATCTCGCAGCATTGTTGACGAGTTTCTTTGGTTCTGCCCATAGAGCTGATCTGTTCAAAATTCTCTTCGAAACTTTAACCAGGGCGCGAATGGCGGCCTTGTTGAAGGTTAGCGAAGGGCGAGCCTGTTTTTGCTCTTGGCGTTTCAACTGTTCAAAGTGCGACTTGAGTAAATTCCGGCCCAGTCCAATTTTTCCCGCTCTATCAGACCAGGCTCTTAACAAAATTGGCAGGGGAATAGATTGCTTCTTTTGCCTGGACCTCAATGCAGCCTTCTCGAAGCCAGTCGCCGTTCTGGCATAATCATACTGCGTCATGGCATCTAAAATTTGCTGACGTCGAACGGAGAAGGCCACCTCGGCATCGCGTGATATGCCATCGATGTATAGAGTTTCTGAGCTTGAGCGAACGGGTAAGCCCAATGTTGCCAGTTCACGCTGGAGGTGGTTCCTATATGCTGCGCCTATCTCTTTCTGGGCTTGATACAGGGGCTTCGATAGGATCGCACCCCAGCTCGCATCTTTGCGGGGCGCCATGTTGAACGTAAACACATGGCTGTGCAGTTGGGGACATAGACTGCGACTTGTTTTGTGGTCAAAAACGGCAAACAGTAATCCGGCGACACTTTCTCGTTTGCGTCCGCCTTTTCCCCGTCGACAAAGACCATGTTTTGCCTCGATCTCGGCACAGGTGGTTTGTACAGCTTTTCGGTGGGCTTCGTGAATCAATCGCCTTGCATTGTCATCCGGGGCGAGTGCCCATGCCAATGAAACGGCTTTGGGTGCGGATAAACAAATGTCCCAGCCCGGCTGGTGAGTTTTGGAGTTCTTCCCAGAAGGAACCAAGAGTTCGCCATCCAGAGGCCTCCGCCCATTCAGGGCATCTCTAAAGGCCTCACGAGTGACTGCGCCCGTTAAGTCTAAGAACTTTGCAGCCTGACCATGCCAGTATCCGCTCTCATCCGTCGCAGTGTAGTAGTCATCTTGCTTCAGATGCGCATAATATTTTGCGGCGGCGGAAATACTTTTGCGGGCCGATATCGTCGCAACCATCAACAGCGTCCGTCTAGGATCTTTTTGAAGGGATTAGAGGCAGGTGTCTTCTGCCGTTGCGTGCCGTGGTTCTTGGCTCTGTATGGATCTGAAGGTTCTTTGGCAAGGAAGGGCGCTCTGAATGGCTCTAGCGTAGGATAAGGAACATCCAATAGATATGCGTCCATTCCTATTGGCGAATAAATGACGGAGATGCCAGATTTGTTCGGCCCGATTTTTGATCCGAATTCATGTGGCATGACAAGGGGGGAGGTTTTCTCGACCCACGATATGTTCGACGAGCCCCCACCTTTCGATTTTGAAGTAGATACCTGACGCTCCCGAATTACTCGGTCTCCAAGGAATTCAGATGCGTCCTTCGCGTCTTGGCCAGGGGCAAGTTGAGCGAAAACAATGTTGCCCATGATGCTCTTGAAACTCTCGGCTCTCGGGCCATAAATTCCGCGTAGCTGGGAGAATGATTGGGCTCCCAACAGTACGCTCACACCCTTCGATCTGCCAACATCAATGGCCTGCAAGATGCCGTCCATTTTAGGTAGTTGTGCAAATTCATCTAAAATCAGATTGATGCCGGGAGATGTTGCAAATTTGGGGCTAGATACTTTCAGTCCAATCAGATCGACTAACGCCCCAGCCCATGCAGCACACATCTCTGCAGCGCTGGCATCCCATCCAAGGATGATGTTTGGATGCCGGTCCTGAAAGCTAAGCCATTTATTGATGGAAAATTTGTCGGTGCTAGTGAGGCCGTCCCAATATGCGGCAAGGTCCGAAATTGCAGCGAAATCAGTGGCGAAGTTAATTAGGACGCTCGTCGCGGTTTCGTTGTCCTTGCTTTCCAGGATTTTCACGGCAGGTGAATAATATTGGTTCGCCCAATTAAGCAACTGATCAGGTGGTGCGTTGATGCGATCAGAAAGCTCGGCCCAACTCCAATTCCTGCCGCATTCAATCTGTAACGAACGAATTACGGCCAACATCACGTTGCCTGTTGCTTTTGCCCAGAAAGCCTCAGATTGAGATTTAGATAGAAATTTTTTGGTGAACTCTCGTGCCTCTGGCACGCCGGTTAAGTCTGCCCCTATCCACCATTCTAAACTGCGCTTGTCGCACGGATTTAGTAATGCGGGAGCGGTGAGGGTTCCGTCTAAATTAGGAAGCTTTAGGGCCTCAATGAAGTCGCCCTTTACATCCAGTACCAGTGAACGAGCCGTTTTTCCTGAGACTTTTAATGCGTTCAGGTAAGACCAAATAAAGACAGTTTTGCCGGACCCAACCGCACCAAAGAGCAGCCAGTGCCGAAGATGAACACGAGTGGGAATATTGACACCGAAAAGCCGTATGCTTGAGCTCCCACTGATTTTTTTAAATCGATGTTTCAGCTGCCGCCAAGCCTTCCTGCCTTTGAACAGTCTTCTGCCACGAACTTGGTATTCGCTTTGTTGAGATGAATTCCAGAGAAGTAGCGACGCAAGAAAGAGAAGGGCCAAGCTGATGTAGAAAGCCACGGAGCTGAACCAAACCGCACTCGACCAGCCATTTTGAAGTGCAACCTCTCTGCACGCATTGGCATATTCGGTTTGGAAGGGAAGGTGGATGATACATTCCAGCCAATCTCGCCGAAGGGGTGGGAAGACATTCTGTCTGCCAAAAAGACTGTTGCTCAACCAAACTAAAGGCATAGCGGTAATGGTCAGCAGTCCCAGTAGCATTAAGTGCGCCAGCATCCGCCTCATGTCTAATTCTCCTCAGCGAACGACGCGAGACCCTCAATTAAGCTTTTGAGAAGTTCTCTGGTTTCGTGACTGGTGACGGCTATTTGGGCAATTTTCCGACTTAGATCGGAGAATTGGCTTTCTTGTCGGGGAGGGTTGTCTAAGCCTCTATCGATAGCTGATCTTGCTGCGTCGCTTAGGCTTGTTTTCTGTTCGCAGGCCAGTTGGCGCAGCTTGCGATTGGTGGCGGATGATATGCGTACTGAAAGGCAATGCATGGCGTTCCCCAATGTTCAATAGGTCCTTGTTCAGACAATGTGACTTGTCCGGCGAAAAGATTTGTTATGGGAGAAGCTAGCCGCTAGTTTGATGTTGCGTGTATCTGCTGGCGGCTAGCTAGTGGATTAGGGAGGCGGGCAGTTAATTGATTGTCCGCCTCGTCTTTTTCTGCCTTTCGAGCGTCTTTTCTTGCTGCTCGTCGAGGAATGCGTCGACGTTATCACGGTTCCAGAAGAGTCTGCGTCTGCCAATAAGGATCGCAGGGGGGAGTAGCTCGGGTGTTCGGTATCTCAGATTGTAAATACTTTTGGGCTGTAGTCCGAGGTACTGCGCAAGCTCGACCACGTCGAGTAGTTTATTGTTGGGGCTCATGAATAAAACTCCTTTTCGCGATATATCTTCAGGTGCGCGAGCACGCGTGGGAACGCGCGGTAGAGGTTGTAGAGTGCAGTTGCATCGGCAAGAAACTCGAGGTGACCCTCACAGTTCGAATAATAGAATTCGGAGAAACTATTGGCGTTGGCTGCATCGAAGTCCTTTCCTGTTGCCCGAAAAATGCGCATCTTTGCTCGATCGCATGCTGGAATTTGTTCAGCTATATGGTCTACGACTTCGAGCTGTCCAGCCAGAGGCAGATCGATCCAAGGGCGGCGTCCCTCGAGGGGTTCTACAAGTAGGATGTGTACGGCGCCATCTAGCCGTGAATGTGAGTATCCAATTTCACAAGTTCGCCCCGCCGACTCTACTTTGATTACAATGTGGTGCATTTCGATATCCTTTTTAGTGTATCATTGATTGCAATTTTGAGGTTGCGAGGGATAGGAGAGGGGGAGACTTTTCCGTTGTCAAGTTGTTCTATAAATCTATGTAAGTGCATGAAAAGAAAGTGATAAATGTTTTTTGCGAATTCACTCTATAACTCGCAAAAAAAAGCATACCCGCGATTGTGGATGTTCATAAAATACAACTATAAGATTTTTTATGTGATTGGTGATTTTTTGTTGAACTGCCACTGGGGATTGGCCCAATTGAATGAGCGGCAAGTGTAATTTTTTCGAATCAGTACTGCTTCGTCTCGTGGCACAATTGTGGCACACCAAGGTTGATGATAAGTTGGGTTCCCATGAGAAATAATGTGTGCTGAAGAGATATTAAATATCTGTAATTAAATAATTATTTTTCAATTTTTCTTGGTTTCTTGCGGGGTATCTATTGGAATCATAATCCGCGTGTCGGGGGTTCAAGTCCCTCCTCGGCTACCAAATTTCAAGGCTCTGTCCCCAACGGGACAGGGCCTTAAATTTTTTAGCGCAGGATTAGGCTTCGCCCTGGCTGGATCTGCCCCTGCGACAAGTGCTCAACCCCATACCTAACATTTTAATAGGTTCAAGCAGGCCGGTGTAACTCTCATATCTACGAGACCGACCAAGGTGGTTGAAAATATGGGAGGCACCCTGCGTGACGATAACACTGGCAACTATCTTAACAATTATCTCAACCGGGTTTTTCCTGATCTGGGAAAGAGTGCGGCCTGGACGGCGGCTACCACACTCGAAGGGGTGGTATCTGCGATCACTGTCCCTCAACTTCGCGCAACTAGGGATCACGCTTGCAACTGGAAAACTATGGATCGATGTTTTCGGCGGTGGTTCGCTGTTGGACTTGTCGGCGGTGGGTTCTCCGGTCCTGCAGGGTTTTATCGGCTGGTTTGTTGGTACGTTTGTTTTCTACTGGTGGCACCGGTTGCGCCATAAAGGTGGCTGGTGGATCATTTTTCACCAAATTCACCATTCTGCATCGCGTATCGAGATTTTGACCTCTTTCTACAAGCATCCGCTTGAAATCCTTGTCGGGTCTTTCATTACCGCCTTCATCCTGTTTCCGGTTTTGGGGTGTTCGCTCCTTGGCACGTTCTGGTATAATTTTTTCGCTGCGACGGGAGAATATTTCTATCATGCCAACGTGAAAACGCCGAAATGGCTGCGCTATTTCGTGCAAACGCCAGAGCTGCATTCAATCCATCATCAACTTGACCATCACACCCATAATTTCGGCGACATTCCAATCTGGGACCGACTGTTCGGGACCTACAAGGACGCGACAGAGTTTGCAGATAGATGTGGATTCCCGAGGGAGAACGAGCGAAGAATTTGGAAAATGCTGGCCTTTAAAGATGTCTATGATGACTAGGGCTTTGCCTGTCCTGTTTGACCTCTCCGCCACCACACCCTATACCCACGCTCATGCAAATCTTTGACGGCATCATATCGGACCGGGGGTCCAAATATGCGGTGTCGGGCGGGCCGTGTGCCAGCCCGGACGAGGCCAAGGCCTTTATCAAGCAGCTATGCCGCAAGAAGAAATTCGCCAAGGCCACGCACAACACCTGGGCCTTCATGACGCCCGAAGGCCCGATCAAGAATGACGACGGCGAGACGGGCGCGGGCATGCTTATGGCGCAGATGCTGGAGCGCGAAGGCCTGATGTATCATATCGTGGTGGTCACCCGCTGGTATGGTGGCAAGCATCTGGGCGGCGACCGCTTTCGCCACGTGCAGGACAGCGTGCGCTATTATCTGGATCACGCCGACCTGGGCTGACGAGGGCTAGCGCTTGAGCCTTTCCACCAGCAGAGTATCAAGTTGCCGGTCATGCAGTCTTGAAAGAGCAAGGAGGCAACTGATGGCGCCAATCAGGGCCAGAAGCATGTCTGACTGGGTATCCCAGGCATACCCCTGCGTGCCAAGGAAAGCATCTGCGCCTTCGCCGGTTGCTTCGGCAACGCCCCATTCGATCAACTCATAAAAGGCACTGAAGGCCAGGCAGACTGAAAGGATGAAAAGCGTACGCCAGGCTTTACCGTTCACAACATCCTTGCGAATGAATATTTCGCGGGCCAGAAGGGCAGGGACAAACCCTTGAAAGAAATGCCCAACCTTGTCGTAATTGTTGCGCTCGGCACCAAATAGGCCGTCAAAGAAAGGCACCTCGGCATAGGTATAATGGCCACCCACCATCAGTACGATGGCATGTACCAGAATTAGCCAATACAGAAGGGGTGTAAGGCGGAACGACTTGTAAGTCGCCGCAATAAGCAAGAGGCCGATAATCGCAGGGGCTACCTCCAGTAGCCAGGTAAACTGGTCTTTCGGGCCAATGCCCGACCACACCAGCGTGCCGATGAACAGCAGCAGCCACAGCGATTTCATCATATACCCGGCCTTGATCTGTTTGTCTCACCGGCAGCCTAGACTGCGGAGAGCGCCAATGCAAAAGATGCCACGCTATAATTTTATCATTCGATTTCTAGATTTATTAATAATCGATTTTAGCGATTGCTGGAATCTGGACTTCCAATTTCCTTTTGGTCTCAAAATGGGCGTATTCTCCGATCTACCATAAAGGGAGCGCAGGCCTGCGCGAGGAACGTCACCGTCGCCACAATGCAAAGAAGCGAGCGGACGCCACAGGTCCACACTCTCCAACAAGTATTTGTCAGTTTAAGGGGCATCACTTCTCGCCCGGCACCAACTTGAAGGAGGTAGGATATGCTGAAGAGAAAACTACCAATGATTGTTATCCTGGCGATGGGAACCGCCCTCGCCACAGCGCCGCAAGCCGCGGCAGAACACCATGAGCCCATGGAGACACACATGCAAAGCGCCCCAACGAATGACTATTGGTGGCCAAACCGCCTGAACCTGGAGCCGCTTCGGCTGAACCTGCCGGACGCCAACCCATTGGGGGCGGATTTCAATTACGCGGAAGCCTTCAAGGATGTGGACCTGGATGAGCTGCGCGCAGACATGGAAAAGCTGATGACCACGTCGCAGGACTGGTGGCCGGCTGACTATGGCCATTATGGCCCCTTCTTCATCCGCCTGTCCTGGCACTCGGCCGGTACTTACCGGATGATCGACGGTCGCGGCGGTGCCGACGGCGGCATGCACCGCTTTGCGCCGCTCAACAGCTGGCCGGACAACACGAACCTCGACAAGGCCCAGCGCCTTCTGTGGCCGATCAAACAGAAATACGGCAACAAGATCAGCTGGTCTGACCTGATCGTGCTGGCGGGCACTATCGGCATGGAGCATATGGGCTTCAAGACCGCGGGCTTTGCTTTTGGCCGGGAAGACGCCTGGATGCCCGAAGAGGTCAACTGGGGCCCTGAAGGCGAATGGCTGGGCCGCGCCGAAAGCCGCCACAAGGACGGCAAGCTGACGGGCTCTTTGTCCGCCGCGCGCATGGGCCTGATCTATGTGAACCCGGAAGGCCCGAACGGCGTGCCGGACCCGCTTCTGGCGGCGCAGGAAATCCGCGACACCTTCGGCCGGATGGCCATGAATGACGAGGAAACCGTGGCGCTGATCGCCGGTGGTCACACCTTCGGTAAGGCGCACGGTGCCTCGAAGGGCTCGAACCTGGGCGCGGAACCTGAGGGTGCGAGCCTTGAAGAACAGGGCCTCGGCTGGAAGAACAAATACGGCAGCGGCAAGGGCGCCGACACCATCACCAGCGGCCTTGAAGGCGCCTGGACGGTGAGCCCGGCTGAATGGACGCACAATTACCTGCAGAATCTGTTCATGTTCGACTGGGTGCAGACCAAAAGCCCGGCAGGTGCGATCCAGTGGGAGCCGTCAGACGACAGCACAAGCGAGATGGTGCCGGACGCCCACGACCCGGACAAGCGCCACAAGCCGATCATGTTCACAACCGACCTGGCGCTGAAGGAAGACCCGGCCTACCGCAAGGTGTCCGAACGCTTCCTTGAGAACCCGGAAGAGTTCGAGCAAGCCTTCGCCCGCGCCTGGTTCAAACTGACCCACCGGGACATGGGCCCAACCAGCCGCTATCTGGGGGACTGGGCGCCGGATGAGACTTACATCTGGCAGGACCCGGTGCCCGCGGTGGACCACAAGCTGGTGAGCAAAAGCGACGCAGACAAGCTGAAGAAGGTGATCCTGGAGAGCGGCCTGAGCCACGCTGATCTGGTGCGCACGGCCTGGGCGTCGGCCTCCAGCTTCCGCGGCACGGACATGCGCGGTGGTGCCAACGGTGCCCGCGTGCGCCTGGCGCCGCAGAAAGACTGGGCCGCCAACGACCCGGCTGAGCTTGACCGGGTGCTGGGTGTGCTCGCGGGCATCCAGGCAGATTTCAACAAGAAGGCCAGTGGTGGCAAGAAAATCTCGCTCGCTGACCTGATCGTGCTGGGCGGCGCCGCCGCGATTGAAGACGCAGCCGCGAAGGCCGGCCACAAGGTCTCTGTGCCGTTTAAGCCTGGCCGCACGGACGCGACGGCTGAGATGACCGATGCGGACTCCTTCAGCGTGCTTGAGCCAACAGCAGACGGTTTCCGCAACTATTTTGCCGACGGCAATGACCGGTCACCTGCTGAAATGCTGGTGGAAAAAGCCGCGCTTCTGAAGCTTTCCGTGCCTGAAATGACGGTGCTGGTGGGCGGCCTGCGCGCGCTGGATGCCAACACAGGCGGTGCGAAGCACGGTGTGTTCACCAATACCCCTGGGGTGCTGACGAATGATTTCTTCACCGGCCTCCTCGACATGGGAACCGAGTGGAAGAAGGCGGATACCGCCGGCATCTATGAAGGCTTCGACCGCGTGTCAGGCGAGAAGAAATGGTCGGCAACGCCGGTTGACCTGATCTTCGGCTCCAACAGCGAGCTGCGGGCGGTCGCGGAAGTGTACGCAACCGACGGGTCCGAAGCGAAGTTCGTGGAAGACTTTATTGGCGCCTGGACCAAGGTGATGAACCTGGACCGCTTCTAGGCTTCAGGCACCCGTGTAAATCAAAGGAACGGCGGCGCCCAGCGTCGCCGTTTCGCGTTTGGGGGCGGGGACTGTCAGCTTCTGTCAGGCCTTTTCAGGCTGCACGGTGGGCGCTTGGGGGCGCGGCTTGAAGGCCACCAGAAAATAGGAAACACCTCGATGCAGATACAGCAGGAAGGGCCAGACCACCAGATACAGCTCGCCGCCCAGCATGAGGTTGCCTGCCATCACCGCCACCAGAACAATGAGCGGAGACAGGATCAGGATCTCCGCGGTCCTGCTATAGCGGTTGGCGGTTGGGGCCCTGTCGCCCGCCAGCCAGCGCAGGAACAGGGGCAGGGCATAATCGATGGCCACCCACACGATAAACAGGGTGTTGCCAAACAGGATCATGGCCTCGCGCGGGGGCGGCACGGTCAGCCAATCGTTGAAGGCCGCCGTCATGATCACGAAAATAGGCGCGGAAACGCCCACAAGGGCTGCGAGGAAGCGCCAGGCGGCGCGGCCCTTGCGCCAGCCCTCAAGGGCGCCGATCCGTTCGGTGTGAAACGGAAACATCAGGCAGATGCAGAAGGCCTGCAGATACAGGGAAAAGTCCCAGAACCAGCGGGTGCCCAGGAGGTCACGCGGCCCTGCGGTGGGCAGAAAATAGATGCCCATGATGATGGAAAGATGCAGGCCCACAAGAACCACCGCTGTTCCGGCCGCAACCGCCCGCTTGTTTTCCACACTGCGCATGGCACCAGTAAAGCGAAACCGGCCCCGGTGCGCAATCGATTTCGCTCGCCGCGCACCGGCCGCAGATAAAATAAAGCCCCGGGGCGGTGGGCCAGAAGGCACCGCCTCGGGGCAGAACACATGGGGCGCCGCCATCGCCCCATATGCGCTTGAGGATGCTTAGCTGTAGGTCAGCTTGGTTGGCTCCAGCGTCAGCTCAAGCTTGGCCACATTGGCCGGATTGAGGCTTACCAGCACGTGGGCGAACCGGTCGGAATAGGCGAAATTATAGGCGTCCGACAGGGGTGCCAGCGTGGCCGCCCACTGGTTGAAGTAAGGCTTTTTCGTCTGCATGCCTGCGAAGAACAGGCTGCCCGGCAGTTGGAACCATTTCTGGCTTGGCATTGCGCCGACCATCTCGCCGGCCGTGACTGTTTCACTGCCCACGGCGCCGATACTGATGCCCGAGAACACGTCACCGCTGATCCAGCCGTAGACATTGTTGGCGGGGGCCATTGGCGTACTGGCGCCATCGAAATAGTAGGGTGCGTTGCCGCCATAGATGCCGCTGGGGTTCAAGAGGTCATCGCGCTTGAACAGCATGGTGTGGCCGCCTTTGACCGGCTCATATCTGACGGTAGCGCCGCTGACGATCTCCTCTGCCTGGCTCAGCAGGATGTTGAGGCCATCGTCGATGGTGGCCAGATACTGGTAGCTCTGGCGGGACTGGGGGCCGGAGGCCGGCACATTCGGGCCGACGCCCGCGAACTCGCCTTTGATGATGGCGATCACGCCGTCCCCCAGGTTTGGCACCACTGTGCCCGCCTTGGTTTTCGGGCCGAACGTATCCCTGAGATAGACCAGATAGTCTTCCATTAGGTTATAGGGCATCACCGGAATGCCGGTGGTCGGGTAGACGGAAGGGTAGGATGACGGGCCAATGACACGGGCGAAGTTCGTTCCCGGCTTGGGGCCGCTGCCATACTGCTTGAAATCGCCGGGCACCAAAGCGGAGAGCGGTGAACCGTCATCCCCGCCGGGGCCCGACAGGCCTGAGGCTGGCGGTGTCGTCAGGGCCTTGAGCTCCTTGTAGACCTGATCTGATGTCGCGCCGTCCTTGAGGCCGCTGTCCTGCTGCACGACCTTGCCGCCCGACCCATAGCTGGTCAGCGACATGGGGATGGCCCAATAGTCGATTGTGGTCAGGTTCGCGGCGTCGGCTGGGTCCCCATTGAAGGTGATTTCCATCTTGTCGTAGCGCAGGAAGAAGTTGGGGTCTGTCACCGCCTGGCCGGGCTCGTAGCCCTGATATTGCGGGGTCCAGGCCGTGCCGTAGCAGACATAGATGCGGCCGCTGAAATGGCTGATGCTGATGCCGTCCGACAGGTCCTTGAGCGTGTACCAGTTCCCGGCCCAGGATTTGCCCCCTATGCCGGCATAGACGGATGCGACCGCGTCCCCCGTATTGGTGTTGGTGATGTCAAGCGGCGCACCTGCGCCCGGCACGAAGCCGATGTGCACGTCGCTTGCGGGCAGACTGCTGTTGTTGGTGAAAGTGAAAGTCAGAGCGGCCATTGTGTCCTCCTACTAATGATTGCCTGAAAACAATCATTGCGCGAAAAATGCGAGGCGGGGAAGCGCCCTGCGTTTTTATGCTGCTGCAGTTGGTTGTATTGGCCCGACAGGCGCGCCAGCACGATGTCTCAATCGCACTGACGACGCCGTAAGTTTCAATATATGAAGGCTTTTTTCGCTCTATGTGGGGCTTACGCGCACTGGCGTACCGTGACCGGCACGCCGTTCAGGGCGGCGTTGCCGCTGACGGGGTCAAAAAGCTTGTCATCGGTCAGGATGTTGCAGTTAACGCCTTCCTGCTCTGACGCCACGGCAAGCTTCACGCCCTTGGTCTGGTGGCCCCAGCCGTGGGGCAGGCTGACAACGCCGGGCATGACATCCTCGCTGGCGACCACAAGCGTTTCCACTTCACCGACGCGGGACGCGATACCCACCCGCGCGCCATCTTTGATGTCGCGGGCCGCCATGTCGGACGGGTGCATCATCAGGTGCCAGCGTGCCGGGCCTTTGATCAGGCGGGTGCTGTTGTGCATCCAGCTGTTGTTGGACCGCACATGCCGCCGCCCGATCAGCAAAAGCTCGCCGTCCTTCAAGGCCTGGCGGCTGTCCATCAGGCGCTTGAGGTCATCAAGCATCAAATCCAGGTCCAGCTTGGCCGGACCTGATAGGCGCTCCGGCATGCTGGGCTGAAGGGGGCCAAGGTCTATGCCGTGCGGGTGATCCTTGAGCTTTTCAAGCGTCAGTTCCATCGCGGCCCCTGTGGCCTTGCCGTATGGGCCATATTGGATGCCCTGATCCAGAAGCACATGCGGTGCCGGCTGCGGTTTATAGTCCTGCCCCTTGCGTTTCGCGATGGCGGCGGCGAGGCCGATCATGATCTCCCAGTCGTGTTTTGTGCCCGCGGGCGGGTCGAACACCGGCGCGTTGTAGCGCGTGATATTCCGGACAGCCAGCCGGTTGAAGCTGATGTCATAATGGTCATGCTCCAGCGGCGATGTGGGCGGCAGGATCACGTCAGCAAACCGGGTAGTTTCATTGAGGTACAGGTCGATCGACACCATGAAGTCAAGGCCTTCGAACGCCTTGTTCAGCTCGCCTCCATTGGGGGCGGAAAGCGCCGGGTTGGCCGCAATGGTGAACAGCCCCTTGATCTGGCCTTCGCCGGGTGTGTTGATTTCCTCCGCCAGCGCGACGGCCGGGAACTCCCCCGAAAAGATGGGCAGGCCGCTGACTCGGCTTTGCTTGGTGGCGAAATATCCAGCGCCCCGGGTGCCGGGGGTAACGTTCCCGAACGCAGGCGTCGGCACCATGATGCCGCCGGGCACATCCATATTGCCGGTGATGATGTTCAGGACCTGGATCGCCCACTGGCACAGGGTGCCGAAAACCTGGGTGGAAACACCCATGCGGCCATAGGCGGCAGCGCCCTCTGTGGTGGCCATGGTGCGGGCCAGGTCGCGGATCACATCGGCTGAAATGCCGGTCTGCTCGGCGGCCAGTTCGGGCGTGAAGCCCTCAGCGGCGGCGCGCACGGCCTCAAGCCCGTCAATGTGGCCAGCCATCGGGCCAAGGTTCACAAGATCTTCCGCGAACACCGTCTGGATCATGGCCATCAGAAGGAAAGCGTCACTGCCCGGGCGGATGAAATGGTGCTCGTCGGCGATGGCCGCCGTTTCCGTGCGGCGCGGGTCGATCACCACGAATTTGCCGCCGCGGTCCTGGATGCCCTTCAGCCGGTTCTTCACGTCCGGCACGGTCATCATGCTGCCGTTCGATGCCAGCGGATTGCCGCCAATGATCAGCATGAAATTCGTGTGGTCGATATCCGCCACCGGGACAAGATACTGGTGGCCATACATCAGGTGCCCCACCAGCATGTGCGGCAGCTGATCCAGCGACGTGGCGGAAAAATGATTGTCTGTGCCGATGGCGCGGCGAAGCTCGCTGCCGTGGGTCATGGTGCCATAGTTGTGCACACCGGGGTTGCCTGCGAAAAAGCCGATGCTGTTTGGCCCATTTACGTCCTGAATGGCGACCATCTTTTCGGCGACAAGCTCGAAGGCCTCGTCCCAACTGATCTCCTGCCATTCATCGCCGACACGGCGGATGGGCTTGGTCAGCCGGTCCGGGTCTGTATAGAGGTCCTGAATTGCCGTGGCTTTGGGGCAGATGTGGCCGCGGCTGAAGGGGTCGTCCTTGTCGCCCTTGATGGAGACGATCCGGTCGCCTTCAGTCTCAATCGCTATGCCACAGATGGCCTCGCACAGGTGGCAGGACCGATAATGGGTTTTCCTCAATTCGCTCACGATTGTCTCCCCGGATGACATGGTCTTGTCTTAATCTTCATATTTAAGCGTGAGCTATGGTGATTGGCCGGGGTTTCAAGGCCGGGCCACAAGGAGGGCCGCACAGCCATTGCACCCAAGGCGCTTGCCTGTTAGGCCTGTTGGCCACAAAATGAACTCTGGCACGTATTTCAGGAGGACCTGTGACCTTACGCGCGACACTTCTCGGCATTGCCGCCCTGTTGTTGGGGGCGGGCAGTTTGAACCTGGGTATGGGGCTGCAGGCCTCGCTTCTGGGGGTGCGCGCCGGTATCGAGAATTTCCCGACGCTGCTGATCGGTCTTGTCATGTCGGCCTATTATGCGGGCTTCGTTCTGGGCAGCCTTTATGCGCCGGGCGTTGTGGCGCGGGTCGGGCATATCCGCACCTTCTCGGCCTTCGCCTCGCTGGCGTCGGCGGCGGCCATCTGCCACGCGGTGTTTGTGGACCCGCTGAGCTGGATACTTTTTCGTGCGCTCACGGGTTTTTGTTTCGCAGCCCTCTGCCTGGTGGCGGAAAGCTGGCTGAATGCGCGCGCCAGCAACCTGAACCGCGGCACTGTGGTATCAATCTATTTCGTTGTGATGCTGGGTATGACTGCCGCCGGCCAGGCCTTCCTGATGATGGCGCCGCCGGAAGGCTATGACCTGTTCGTGTTCGTCTCTGTTATCATTTCACTGGCGCTGGTGCCCATTGCGCTGACCAGCACACCCAGCCCGGAAATTTCCGCACCTGACCGCATGAGTTTCCGCAGGCTCTATAGCGTGTCGCCTGTCGGTACCGTGGGCACGTTTTCGGCCGGGTTGATCACCGGGGCTTACTGGGGCCTGGGGGCCGTGTTCGCGCAGGCCAAGGGGCTGGTGTCCGATGATATCGCTGTGTTCATGACATTGCTGGTGCTGGGTGGGGTGGTAACCCAGTGGCCGTTCGGGCGCCTGTCGGACCGTATGGACCGCCGGATCGTGATTGGCTTTGTCGCCATTGCCATCGCGGTGGTTGGCATATTGGTGTCCACCGATATCCTGCCGGATGACCCGTGGCTATACGTTATGGGCGCGGTGATGGGTGGCCTTGTGCTGCCGCTTTATGGCCTTGTGCTGGCCCACACAAACGATCACCTGGAAGCCGAAGATTTCGTGCCCGCAGGCGCCGCACTTCTGATGCTCTACGGCATGGGCGCCGTGCTGGGGCCGCTTCTGGGCACCTTGGCGATGCGGCTTGTCGGGGCCGGTGGCCTGTTCCTGTATCTGGCTATCTCCGCTATCGTGCTGGCCACCTTCACCGCCTACCGCATGACCCAGCGTGCGGCTGTGGATGTGGAGGATACCGAAAGCTTCGTGCCTGTCACCAGCACCACGGCCATGGCCTATGAGCTGGACCCACGCAGCGAAGATGAGGGTGACCAGAGCCCGCAGGAGGACCCGGAAGCCCAGGCCATTCAGATCGCAGACCGGCCCTGACGCAAGGCATTCGCCCGCCCGGCGTGCATTACATTTTGACCGGGTAAATCTTTACGCTACATTAAGGATAAGCATGGGGGCATGCTTTTGGGGCTGGGAGCCAATATGACAGAAGAATCGTTCGACATTGTCGTCTTCGGGGCGACAAGCTTCGTTGGCAAAATCCTGTGCAGCTATATGGCGGAACAGTACGGTCTGGGCGGCAGTGTTCGCTGGGCTGTGGCTGGCCGCTCGCGGGTCAAGCTTGAGGCACTTCGTGCCAGTCTCGGCAAGGCCGCCGACAGCCTCGAGCTGATTGTCGCGGACGCCTCGGACGAGGTGGCGCTCAAGGCCATGGTAGCCCGCGCCAAGGTGATCATCTCCACAGTCGGGCCCTATGCGCTTTATGGCGAGCCGCTGGTCAAGGTGTGCGCTGAAACCGGCACCGATTATGTCGACCTCACGGGGGAGACCCAGTGGATCCGCCGCATGGTCCGGCGCTATGAGGATGTGGCGCAGGCCAGTGGCGCGCGCATTGTTCATTGCTGCGGGTTTGACAGCATCCCAAGTGATCTGGGCGTACATTTCCTGGAGCGCGAGGCCAATGCCAAATTTGGTGCCCCCGCGACCCGCGTGAAGATGGGTGTGAAGGCCATCAAGGGCGGTATGTCGGGCGGCACGGTTGCCAGCCTGATGAATGTCATGAAGGAAGTGGCCAAGGAGCCGGAGCTCAAGAAAGAGCTGGCAGACCCCTACAGCATCTGCCCGCGCGAGCACGGCTTCAGCGCCCGCCAGCGTAACATCACGGGGGTGAAATTCGACAAGGACCTGGGCCGCTGGCTGGCGCCTTTCATCATGGCTGCCATCAATACCCGTGTGGTTCACCGGACCAACGCGCTGAACGGAAAGGCCTATGGTGCGCATTTCCGCTATGACGAAGCCATGATGATGAAAAGCCGGATGCAGGCCACGGTCGCGACACTCGGGATGGGCATTTTCATGGTACTGGCCGCCATGGCGCCCACGCGCTATTTGCTTGAACGCTTCGTGGTGCCCAAGCCGGGCGAGGGGCCATCGCCTGACGAACAGCTGAACGGCTTTTATGACCTGCGCTTCTTTGGCAAGACAGAGGCGGGCGATGTGATCCGTGCCCGCGTCACGGGTGACCGTGACCCCGGCTATGGCTCGACGGCGAAGATGCTGGCGCAGGCCGGCATCTGCCTGGCGCAGGACATAGCGAAACCAGACCTCAAGGGCGGTTTCTGGACCCCGGCAACGGCCTTGGGCGACAAGCTGATCGACCGGCTTGAAAAGCATGCGGGCCTTGTGTTTGCGCTGGACGACTGATGACCGCCGCCTGTGCGACATTTCGCCGGTTGGGTGCGCGGGCGCGGGCCTTCACAATGGGCTTCCAAACTTGGGAGAGAACCATGAGTGTATCCGCTGCTGACCTGCCGAAATCAAGCGCCCTGTGGGCCCATTTCAAACAGGGCGATTTTATCGATTGTTACCGCGCCACCGCTGTGCCTGTGGATATGGAGATGGAAGAGGCCGTGCGCACGGCCATCGCCTATATGCCGCCGTGGGTGCAGGCGCTTATGGACCTTCGGAACAGGATTGTCGGCCCTTTGGGGCTGAAGGCCGGGAAGCACAGCCGGAATGAGGCCGAGGCGGAAGCGGGCGCCCTTGAATTGGACGCCGGTGGTGAACGCATCGTCTTTACCGTGCGGGAGCGCCTGAAGGACGAGATTATCCTTGGCGAGGACGATCGCCACCTGGATTTTCGGGTGACAGTCTACCGCACGCCGGTGGCCTGGTACGTTGCCACATGGGTCCATCCCCATGCCTGGTATGGCTGGCTGTATCTTTATACGATTTTGCCGTTTCACAAGGCCATCATGCGACTGTCCGCGAAACGGCTGGAGAAGGCCGCGCATCCTCCGGCCTAGGCTGTTTGCAGCCTGTTAACGTTTGTGCCCATAGAATACCTGGGCGCATGGGGGTGGTTTGGAGTCGAAATGCGTTTGGTTTGGTTGACCCTGCTGTTTCTTCTAGCAACTGTTCCCGCCGGGGCACAGACATTCAAGCTTGTGACTGAAGAACAGCCCCCGATGAATTTCACGGATCCGGAATCCGGCAGGGTTGTGGGCATTACCACCGAGCTTGTGGAAGCCATCATGGCCAAGGCGGGGTACGAGTATGACCTGTCGGTGCTGCCCTGGAACCGCGCCTATCGCTATGCCCTGAGGGACGCCAATACCTGTATCTTCACCACGGTCCGCACGCCGGGGCGCGAGGACAAATTCAAGTGGGTCGGCCCCCTTTATACCAGCGGCTGGGCCTTTTACCGCCGGGCCGGTGCGGATGTGGCCATCGACAGCGTGGCGGATATCAGCGGCCGCATGGTGACGGCGACAACGGGTACCATCAATATTTCTGGCATCAGTGACATTCCAGGCATTCGGCTTCTTGAGGTGCCGACAGACCAACGTGCGTTGGTGCTGCTGAACGAAGGCCGGGCGGACCTGTGGGTGTCAGGCGTGTTTACCGCCTTCATTGGCGGGGACCAGGCGGGTGTGGTGCCGGAACTGGCGTTCCTGTGGCGCCCCATCGAGCTTTCCCTGGCCTGCAACAAGGCCACAGATGATGAGGCAATCGCCCGGCTGAATGCCGCCAATATGTCGCTGGAGCCCCTGCGCCAGGAGTTGAAGGCGCGGCATTATTATTACACTCGCGAACGCACACCAGCCGCCCCGTCGGAATAAGCCTGCCTCCCCTTATGTCTTTCGTTTACGGCTTGCCGCATCACGCATTTGTGGGCTTGCGCCCCCCTTCCCATGACCCTACGGTTGGTCAAAATATTTTGAGGGGATACAATATGCAATTCAGGGACATGGGAAAGGCGGCTGCCGTCGGTGCCGTTCTTGCCTTCAGTGCGTCGGCGACCGCGAGCGAGACACCAGAAAAATGGGATGTGAACAACCCGCCGGTCACCGGCGCGGCCAAGGAAGTCATGGTTGATACGGTTGAGGGCACGTGGATGAGCCTGGATGTCAGCCCGGACGGCAAGATGATTGCCTTTGACCTGTTGGGCGACATTTATGTGATGCCGGCGTCTGGCGGCAAGGCCAAGGTGATCGCGTCCGGTGTGGCGTGGGATATGCAGCCGCGCTTCTCGCCCGACGGCCAGGAAATCGCCTTCACCAGCGACCGCGCGGGCGGCGACAATATCTGGGTGATGAAGGCCGACGGCTCAGAGCCGCGCCAGATCACCAAGGAAAGCTTCCGCCTGATGAACAACCCGACCTGGAGCCCGGACGGCAGCTATATCGCGGCCCGGAAGCATTTCACCACGCGGCGCTCGCTCGGCACTGGGGAAATCTGGCTCTATCACGCGTCGGGCAAGGCGTCCGGCGGCTTGCAGGTGGTGAAGCGCCCGAATGAGGCGTTCCAGAAGGAACTGGGCGAACCCATGTTCAGCCCGGACGGCGAGAGCCTCTATTACACCATGAATGTCACGCCCGGGAATACCTTCCTCTATGCACAGGACAGCAACACGGAAGTGTTCCAGATCAAGAAGATATCGCTTGAAGACGGCACAGTTGAAACGGCAGTGGGCGGCCCCGGTGGGGCCGTGCGGCCCGCGCCGTCGCCCGACGGGTCGAAGCTCGCTTTCGTCAAGCGGGTGCGCGCGAAATCCCGCCTGTTCGTCAAGGATTTGGGCACCGGCGAGCTAACCATGCTGGATGATGACCTGGATCATGACATGCAGGAAGGCTGGGCTGTGCATGGGCTTTACCCAAACATGGACTGGACGCCGGACAGCCGCGAGATCGTCTATTGGTCGCGCGGTAAAATCTGGCGCATGGATGTGGCGTCAGGCGAGAAAGCCGAAATCCCGTTCCATGTGCAGGATACCCGCACGGTTTACGCGCCCCCGCGCTTCAAGGTGGATGTGGCGCCCGATGTGTTCCGCACCCGGATGGTGCGTTTCGCCACCCCGTCGCCCGACGGCAAGTCGGTGGTGTTTGAAAGCCTGGGCAGCCTCTATGTGAAATCCGGTGAGGGTGAACCGCGGAAACTGACCCGCGGTGGCGACTATGGCTTTGAGCTGTCGCCCATCTGGTCGCCGGACGGCAAGACCATCTATTTCATCACCTGGGACGACGAAAAGCTGGGCAGCATCCAGCGCGTCAGCGCGCGCGGCGGCAAGCCGAAGGCAGTGCTGAGTGAGCCTGGCCACTATGCCGATCTGGCCATCAATGACGCGGGCGATACGCTGCTGTACCGAAAGCGCGGGGGTGGGTATCTTCTGGACGACACCCATGATGAAGGGCAGGGCGTCTACCACATGGCCACGAAGGGTGGTATGCCCACGCTGGTCACCAAGGAAGGCGACGCGCCGGCGTTCGGCCCGGACGGCCGCATTCTGGTACAGCGGGGCACTGCGCTCGTCAGCCTGACAGCAGACGGCTATGACGCCCGCACGATCGCCAGCGCCAAATATGCGTCTGACCTGAAGCTGAACAAATCCGGGAGCCACATTATCTGGCGCGAAAACTATCACGTCTATATGGCCCCAGTGCCCGCGACCGGGCAGGAGATTTCCCTGACCCCTTCGGGTGGCAGTGTGCCAGTGGCAAAGCTGACCCGCGACGGCGGCACCTATATTGGCTGGGCGGACGATGATACAGCCTACTGGTCCATCGGGCCGGTGATGAAGCGGGTGGATGTGGCCGATGCCTTCGGGGCGGACTTCAAGGCGCCTGAGGGCGGGCTTGACCTGTCCCAGGAAGTCACGGCGGCGAAACCTGAGGGCCTGACCGCCATTGTGGGCGCCCGCATCGTTACCATGGAAGGGGACGAGGTCGTTGAAGGCGGCACCATCCTGATTGAGGGCAACCGCATCCAGGCCCTGGGCGCTGACGTTGCAGTGCCTGAAGGTGCAACCGTGATCGATGCTTCTGGCAAGACCATCCTGCCGGGCTTCATTGATATCCACGCCCACGGGCCTTATGGCAGCGGTGAGATCGTGCCGCAGCAGAACTGGTCGCAGATGGGGCATCTGGCCTTTGGTGTCACCACCACGCATGACCCGTCAAGCCGTGCAACGCTTGTGTTTGCCGCCAGTGAATATCAGCAGGCGGGCAAGATTGTCGCGCCGCGCACTTTCTCCACGGCAGAGATCGTTTACGGTGCCAAGTCCAGCTACTGGGCGCCGGTGGATGAGATCAACGACGCGCTTGCCCACGCCCGCCGCCTGAAGGCGCAGGGGGCCATCAGCATCAAGAACTATAACCAGCCCCGCCGCGACCAGCGCCAGCAGGTGGTGGAAGCCGGGCGTCAGCTGGGCCTCAATGTGGTGGCCGAAGGTGGATCGCTTTATCACCAGGACATGAACCTGATTGTGGACGGTAACACGGGCGTTGAGCACACGCTGCCGAACCAGCATATCTATGGTGACGTGCTGCAGTTCTGGCCGCAGACCGAGGTGGGCTTCACGCCGACGCTGGTGGTGGCCTTTGGCGGCATCGGCGGCGAAAATTACTGGTACAAGCACCTGGACGTGTGGAAGCATCCGCGCCTCAGCCACTTCGTGCCGCCCACCGTGTTGCAGCCGCGGTCCGTGAGGCGTGAGGTCGCGCCGGAGGAAGACTATGGCGACGGCCTAAATGCAGCCTTCGCCAAGCAGCTGATGGAACGTGGTGTCAGTGTGCACACCGGCGCACACGGGCAGCGTGAGGGCTTCGGCACCCATTGGGAGCTCTGGAGCTTCGTGCGTGGCGGCATGACGCCGATGCAGGCGCTCAAGACCGCGACCATCAACCCGGCGCGCTATATGGGTATGGACGCTGACATCGGCAGCCTGAAGGCCGGCAAGCTGGCGGACCTCTTGATCATCGACGGCGATCCGCTCACCGACATCAAGGACAGCGACAAGCTGACCCATGTGATGCTCAATGGGCGGCTATACCGCGCTGACACGCTGGCAGAGGAAGCGACGGGCGATTTCGCGCCCAAGCCTTTCTACTGGGCGGATAGGCCAGAGAGCGATATCCGTTGAGCGATATCCGCCAAGGGCTTTGGGCTAATTGGGAACAGGGAGGCTTCGGCCTCCCTTTTTCATGGGGGTTACCCCTGCAGGCTGGGGAAGAAGCGGTCCATCACCGCGTGGGTTTTGTCCACCTCGCCTTGAATCCAGCTGGCGAATTCCTTGTATTTGTCCGTCTCGGCGAATTCGTAGGAGCACACAAGCCAGTCTGACGGCTTGACCGCATAGGGCCGCCCGAGCGGTACCAGGAAGCCGTTTTCCACGTCTTGCTCGTAAAGGAGCGCGCGCCCCAGCGCCACGCCAAGCCCGCTCATGGCCGCCTGCAGCGCCAGGTCTGTGCGGTCGAAACGGCTGACGGGGTCAACCGTCTGGGTGAAATCTTTCTCGAACTCGACAAACTCGCGCCAGCCGAACGGGATGGGGTCCACTTCTGTGGCGTGGTCCATCAAGATGTCATGCTCCACCGTCCAGGGATTGGCGGGGTCGATGCCCTTTTCCTTGACATAAGACGGGCTGGCAACCGCCTGCATGATGGACGTGCCCAGCTTGACGCACCTCAGGCCGGGGTAGGGGCCGATGCCATAACGAATGGCCACGTCGGCCTCGCCGCGGGTGAAATCCACCAGCCGCGTCTGCGCCTGCACCGAAAGGCTGAGCCCGGCAGCACGGGCCTGCATCAGGCGTGGCACCATCCATTTCATCGCCAGCGACGGCGGCACCGATACGCGGATGGCGTTGGTGTGGCGCGCCTGCAGGATCCGGTCCAGCGCGTCTTCAAGGTCATGCACGCTCGAGAATGCAGCCCGGCACAGGATTTCCCCGGCATGAGTGAACTTCAGCGACCGGGTCGTGCGTTCAAACAGCTGCATGCCCAGCATGTCCTCAATCGCTCGCACCCGGTGGCTCACCGCGGTCTGGTGCACGCCCAGTAGTTCGGCGGCTTTGGTGAAGTTCAGTTCCTGGTGCAGCGCCGCCAGGAAGGGGCTGGCCTGCACCAATTTTATCAAACGGCTATTCATGAATAAATCTCATAATTTCAAGAGAAAAATATATCTTAAAAAATGGTCGAAAGCCACAGATATAATAATCCGTACGAGGATAAGGAGAAAATACAATGTCTACAAGCCATGAGTATAAGTCGAGGATCCAGGCCTTTGGGTTGTTGGCCTTTCTGGCGGTGCTGTTCCTCCTGAGCGAACCGTCAAACGCCCAGACGCAGGTCTTTTATGTGCATGCGGACCGCAACATTGAAAAGGGCCAGGAAGCCATGAATGAGGGCGACTATGACCGCGCCGTTCGCTACCTGAGGAAAGCTGCCCAGAGGGACCTCGCGAGCGAGCATATGGCGATTGTTCAGAACAGCCTGTGTGCGTCGCTGTTCCTGAAGGGTTCTTATGAAGAAGCCACGTCTGCCTGCTCAAGCGCGATTGCCGAAGATGCCCGTTACTGGAAAGCCTATGTCAACCGCGGGCATGCCCGGAAGGCGCTGGGTGACGCCAGCGGTGCCCTTACTGACTATTGCCAGGCCCATGCCCTGAGCCCGAGCCACGTCACCGGACCATTCCGATCCCAGTGTGAAGGGTAACGATACCTATACCCCTCACGTCTTGCGGGCTGACCGACGAACCCCCGGTCAGCCCGCTTTTTTTATGCCCTGTCAGGCTTGCCGCCCGCAGCCTTCCCTGCGTAGAATGCGACCCAGGATGGCCACGGGGGACAAGCGCTTGGTGCGGCTCGATAAACTTCTGAACACGGATGATTTCCGCAAGGCGGCAAAGCGCAAGCTGCCGGCACCCATGTTCCATTATCTGGACGGCGGGGCAGACGATGAATGGACGCTCGCTGATAACACCGATGCCTTCACCCGCTACCCGCTGTTGCCGGAGTATCTCAAGGACCTGAGTGTGGTGGATACCACCACCCGCTTGCTGGGGGCTGAGCTGAAGGCCCCGCTGATCCTGTCGCCCACCGGCATGAACCGCCTGTTCCATCACGAGCGCGAACCGGCGGTGGCGCGGGCGGCGGCGCGTCACGGGCTGATGTACAGCCTGTCGACCCTTGGGACCACCAGCATGGAAGATGTGGCGGCAGCATCGGGTGGGCCGAAGATGTTCCAGATTTACATCCACAAGGACCGCGGCCTGACCATGGAGTTTGTCGCGCGCGCCAAGGCCGCGGGCTATGACGCCCTGTGCCTGACGGTGGACATGGTGGCGGGCGGCAACCGGGAGCGCGACCTGCGCACCGGCTTCCTGATGCCGCCGAAGCTGACGTTATCCAGCCTTTCAAGCTTTATCACCCACCCGGGCTGGACCTTCAATCTGCTGCGCAACAGTGATTTCCGGCTGGCCAATGTGGCCCACAGGCAGGATGCGCTGGCATCCGGCGCCATGGGGGTGATCAGCTATGTGAACAGCCAATTCGACCATAGCGTGACATGGGATGATGCAGCAAAGGTGATCGAAGCCTGGGGCGGGCCGTTTGCCATCAAGGGTATCCTGTCCCCCGCCGATGCCGTGCGCGCCCGGGACGTTGGCGCAAGTGCGGTGATGATATCAAACCATGGCGGCCGGCAGCTGGATGGGGCCGCCGCTCCCATTGACTGTGTGGCGCCGATGCGTGACGCGGTGGGCGCTGACATGGAGCTGATCGTGGACGGCGGCGTCCGGCGCGGCAATCATGTGGTGAAGGCGCTGGCGCTGGGGGCCAATGCTGTATCGTTTGGGCGGCCCTACCTTTACGCGCTGGCGGCGGCGGGCGAAGCGGGCGTGGACCGCATGCTGGGCCTGATGGTGGATGAAATCCGCCGGTCCCTGGCACTGTCGGGTTGCGCCACTGTTGCCGCCGCCGGCAGGCACCTTTTGGCGCCCGAAAGGCCAGCAGTTTACCAAAAGTGAACTTTACCCGTGCATACTTGAGCGCACGACCGAGCTGAGGTGCAAATGCGATCAAGTCGACTGTGGTGCATTCTGGGATTGACGACGCTGGTGTCAGCCAGCGTGATGGCCGCCGACCTGCGGCTGATCACCGAAGAAAATGCCCCGGTCAATTACCGCGACCCGGAAAGCGGGGAAATTGCAGGCGCGGCGCATCTGCTGGTGGAGGAGATGCTCAGGCGGGCGGATGTCAGCGCCACGTTCGAGCTGCTACCGTGGCAGCGCGGCTTCCGTGACGCCTCAACCACCCCCAATGTCTGCCTGTACGGCATGAACCGCACACCGGAACGGGAAACGATGTTCGAATGGGTCGGCCCGCTGTTTCACAGTGGCTGGGGCTTTTTTGGATATGACCAGACCATTGCCCTTTCAAACCTGGATGACCTGGGCGGGCATACAGTTGTTTCCAAAGTGGGCGACGCCGTGACCATAGCGCTTATGCGCGACAGGCCGGAAACCCGCAATATCACTGTTGAAGATGACGTGGCGGCCATACGCCTGATGCGCCATGGCCGGGGTGACCTGTGGCTGACCGGTATTGTCAACGCCCGCAGTAACGCCGAGCTGGCGGGTCTGCCCATGCCGGACATGAAGCTGATGTGGAAGCGGTCTGTTATCTATTTGGGGTGCGGCAGGGGAACAAAGCCAGAGGTGCTGGCACGGATGCGAGCCATCCTTCCGGGCCTGACGGACTATAGAGACCGCCTGGCCGCAGAACATTGGGGGGACTGGACCCTTGAAGGCAAACCCTGACCGCCTACCTTTGATATGACGCGTTTACTGTACTCCGGTGGGCGTTACCTGTAAGCTAGCCGCAACGCAAACCAGAAAGCCAAGCCGCATGACATCAGTTGCAATGAGCCGGGATTATTCACTGGGTGAGGAAGTTACCCACGCTATCAGCCACGGGGTGGCGGCGGTGGCGGCCATTGTCGGCCTGGTTTTCCTGGTCATGAAGGCGGCTGCAGTGGGTGGTGCGCTGGAGATCACAGCGGTGGCCCTCTATGCGGGCTGCATGATCTTCATGTTCACGGCCTCGACGCTCTATCACAGCCTGTTCCAAACCAAAGCGCGCGACTTTTTCAAGATGCTGGATCATTCGGCCATCTATTTCAAGATCGCCGGCACCTACACGCCTTTCGCCCTGGTGACGCTGCCGATCTCGCTCGGCGCCTGGGTGGCCGCGGGCGCCTGGAGCGCGGCGCTTCTGGGCACGGTGCTGAAGGCGCGGGCCTATGTGAAGAAATCCGCCAAGAAATTCAGCCCGGTCTCATTGGGGCTTTACCTGGCCATGGGCTGGGCGGCTGTGTTGATGATGGGCGAACTGTCTGACCGGCTGCCGGGAGCCGCCATCTGGTGGATCATCGCGGGCGGGCTGGCTTACACGCTGGGCGCCATTTTCTATGCGCTCAAGAAGGTGCCCTATACCCACGCGGTGTGGCACTTGTTTGTGGTGGCGGGCGCGGCCTGCCACTTCATCGCCATTTACCTGTATGTGATTTAAGCGGCGTCGGCCCGCCGGATAAAATCCGGTTCCTGTCCTGAGTTTCCGGGCCAAATTCGGTCGCCTGTCTGGCACGCTGGATGCTATGCCTGAATATCGGCAAGGGGAGGATATCATGAATCCATTGAAATCAATTTTTACAGCTGGCGCGCTTCTTTTGGTTGCTGCCTGCGGGCAAGGGCCGGACGCGACGGAAAGCGCAGACCGCGTGTTCACCCACGGCCAGGTCTGGACAGGCGGGGACGCCGCTGGCGTGGACGCAGAAGCCTTCGCGGTTAAGGACGGCAGAATTTTGGCCGTGGGTGCTTCCACCGATATGGCCGCTTACATCGGTGACGGCACAGAGGTGGTTGACCTTCAGGGCGCCTTCGTGGTGCCCGGCCTGATCGACAATCACGTTCACTTCTTTGAAGGCTCTTTCACGCTCACACAAGTACAGCTCAGGGACGCCGCGACGCCCGAAGAATTCACCCGCCGGATCGCAGAGGCCGCCGCCAAGGCGCCTGCGGGCACCTGGGTGCTGGGCGGCAACTGGGACCATGAGCTGTGGGGCGGGGAGCTGCCCGACCGCGCCTGGATCGACGAAGTGACAGGCGACGTGCCGGTATCGGTGAACCGCCTGGACGGCCATATGGTGCTGGCGAACTCAAAAGCACTGGAGCTTGCGGGTATTGACGCCACTACGCCGGACCCGGAAGGCGGGGTGATTGTGCGCGACGCGGACGGCCGACCCACAGGCGTGCTGAAGGATGCTGCCATGTTCATGATGGACAAGGCGGTGCCCAAGCCGTCTGACGCGCGCATGGAGGAAGTCTTTAAAATGGGCATGGCCTATGCCGCCAAAATGGGCGTCACGCAGGTTCATGACATGGCCTACAACTACCGCTCGCTTGAGACCTACCGCCGCCTGAAGGACAGGGATGAGCTGGCGCTGAGGATCTATGCCTTTACGCCGCTTGAGGAGTGGCAGCGCATGCAGGGCTATGTGGCTGAACACGGCCGGGGCGATGACATGCTGCGTTGGGGCGGCTTGAAGGGCTTTGTGGATGGCGCGCTGGGCTCTACCACGGCCTGGATGTATGAACCCTATGCCGACGCGCCCGAGACCAGCGGCTTTCCGCTTCTGTCGATGAACGAGCTGCAGAACCGGGTGTTCGGCGGCGCGCAGGCGGGCCTCCACGTCACGGTGCACGGCATCGGCTTTCAGGCCAACGACAAATTGTTGGATATTTTCGAGAATGTCGCCGCGCGGGTGGACCGCACGGACCTGCGGTTCCGCATTGAGCATGCCCAGCACCTGAGTGAAAGCGCCATCAAGCGGTTCAGTGAGCTGGATGTGACAGCTTCCATGCACCCGTATCACCTGATTGACGATGGCCGTTGGGCTGTAAAGCGCCTGGGCGAGGACCGGCTGAAAGGTACTTATGCGATTGGCTCGTTGATGCGCGCGGGTGGCCGGGTGACCTTCGGGTCTGACTGGCCGGTGGCGCCCCTGGACCCCATCATGGGCATTTATGCTGCCGTGACCCGCCAAACGCTTGACGGCGCCAACCCGGACGGCTGGATCCCCGATGAGAAGATCAGCGTGCTTGAGGCGCTGCGGGCCTATACGGTCAATAATGCTTATGCTGGCTATCAGGAAGACAAGCTGGGGCTCATTAAGCCCGGCTATCTGGCGGATTTTGTGGTGCTGAGCGACAATCTGTTCGCCATCGACCCGGTGGCCATCAAGGATGTCAGCGTGCTCCGGACCGCCATTGGCGGGGTGGACCGCTACCGGGCGGAAGACTAGCCCCGGAACGAGAAAGAGGCACCCTCAATGGGGTGCCTCTCCCGCCTGAGATCGCTACCGGGTGCTGGCTGTCAGCGCCACAGGTTGGCGACGTTGGTCTCCTGAAGGGTGGCTTCGCGCGCAGACCAGTGCGGGAAGAAATTATAGCCCGTCTGGTCCTGGATCGCCTGAATCGTGGTGAGAGACTCTTTGTAGGCGTTGAAATCCAGCTTCTTGTTCTCAAGCACAAAGGCGATGGAGCGCCGTCTGGTGGTGTCGAACACGATCTTGTAGAAGGCGTCTGGAATCTGCACCTTGGTCTCACCCGATGAGCTGTCCATGAAGCGTTTCTCCGCACCGTCTTTATAGATTGGCCCGGTAATCACGATCAGGCTGGTGCCTGGGCGGGTTGCGGCCCAGTTGCGCACGACGCTCTCCAGCTTGCGCCAGGCTCCGCGGTTGAAGCCGATGCCCACCTGCGGTGCCATGTTGGTCAGGTAAAAGCTTTCCATCATGACCTCGTCGCTGCGCTTCATGTCGCCTGCCGGGGCCTGGTGCCCGCGGTCAAAGCCGCTGCCCTTATAGTCCGGCAGCGTGGCCCGGGTTTCGACATTCATACGCACAAGGTCGGGGTCTGCCTGGAATTTGGCGTCGTCCCGGTCGGCTGTGCCCTTGAGGTTTTCAGGGTTCAGGACTTCCACCACCCAGTCCGGGTTGCGGGTTTGTGGGTTGAAGCGGGCCACATAGGCCTCGCGGCACAGGGTGATCATGCCCGTCAGGTCCCCCATGTCTTCCGGCGCCCAGGCCAAGATGGGGGAGGCGTCGCAGTCCACATGCGAGACAGTGGCTTCGGCGTCTGGCACCGCTGCGGCTGGGGTTTCGACTGGGGTTTCGGTTGGCACCTCGGTCGCCGGTGTGGCTGCGGGCGTCTCTGTGTCCTGTGCCCAGGCGGCACCCCCCATCAGGGCGGCCAGCAGGAGGGAAGCGCCGCCCTTTACGAGCCGCGCCGTTCTCACTTGCCGTCTCCGTCAGGTGCTGGTGGCGGGTTTTGGCCAGACGGCTTGGACATGGACTTGCCCATGGCATAGCCCGCGCCGGAGATGCCAAGAAGCACCAGCACATTGCCTGGAATGTCAACGAACGTACCGGCTTCGATGCTCAGCGCCAGGAAAAGCCCGGCGATAACGAAGGTGAAAATCAGGAACTGGAACCGGGACAGGCTGGCTTTGGTTTTACCCACCAGAAGCTGCGTGATGTCGATCTTGCCGACCCAGATTTTATATAGAACGGTGCCGGCGAAGCCGAGCAGGATGAGGCTGAGAACCCCGAAGGTGACAAGGCTGATAAGTTCCGGCCCTTTGAGTGCGCTATCCATGAAAAGTCTCCCCTATTAGACTAGGCGCCTGTTGGCATAAGTGTGTTTTCCGAAAAGATAGATGCCATTACTGCCGGCAAGTAAGGTGACCACCGTGTCGTCCACGTCAGGCAGGCTGGTGGCGCCTGTCCCCAGCAGCGAAAAGCCCTGGAAGGCGTAGTAGGCAACGGCGGCGATGGAGGCGAGGAACAACTGGGCCCGTTCGGGCGCATAATCGCCCTGATGCTCATGCGACATGGCGTCTGTCAGGGCAATATCACCCTGCAGCATTTTCACGACGATAGTCGCGAGCATAAGCGCAAGCCAGATCTGGAGGCCCCAGTTCAGCCAATCATGAAGTGCCATGATCTTCTCCCCTTGCGCGCAATAGTATCGCAAAAAGTTTATTCGCAAAACTATAAAGAGATTAGGTGGCTGGCGTTTGGTTGCATCGCCGCATCGACCGGGTTTGGCTGTGGCTGGCTTTGGAAACCTTCTGTGCGTGGGCACGATTGTGCTATACTCATCCGCTCCCCCATACCTCCATGCCCATATGGGGACTGATTTGACCCGCATTATGGAGGACCATCATGTCTATCGCCCCCCGTCTCCAGCGCTTTATGGAGAAGAATGGCATTGATTATGAAATCATGCCCCACGACAGGGAAGTCGTTGCATCAAAGATTGCCCAGGCTGCTCATATCTCAGGGAACGCCATGGCGAAAGGTGTGCTGCTCAAATCCGACCACGGCTATATGATGGCGGTGGTGCCCGCGTCTCACCATGTAGACCTGCAGACACTGAGCCACCGGGCGCATGAACGGCTCGGGCTTGCCACCGAAGCCGAAGCCTGCAGCATTTTCGATGACTGCGATGCAGGAGCCGTACCGGCTTGCGGCAGCGCATACGGTATGCCCATGATCATCGACACGAGCCTCGACGACCAGGACGAGCTGTATCTGGAAGCTGGTGACCACCGTAATCTGTTGCATATCGACAGGCAGGCGTTTGCCAAGCTGACGGCGGATTCCGAGCACGCCCGGATTTCCCGCCCGCACTAGCTGAAGGGACAAACCGGGGACCCAGAAGAATATAACGGGTGGTACTTTGCCGCGCACCACCCGTTTGCCTGAGGGTATTCTGTCTGCCGTCCGGTTTCTTACCGGCCAAATCCTTACCGGCCAAATCCTTACCGGCCAGAAGCAGCGGTTGCCGTTTGCGGCAGGTTGCGCACCGGGCCCAGTTCCTGCCAGAAGTCGGCGCCCGCCACTTCCCGCAAGCGCCACTGGTAAGGGAGCGCATCCCACGGCGCGCATTCAGGGAAGCGGATGTCGCACACGATGGTGCCAACTGAGGTCTCGATCGTCAGCACCGCATGATACTGGTTTTCTTCCGTATAGGCGGTGGCGATCAGGAACGACCCGCTATATTCAGGGTAACGGCCACGCAGGATACGGCGCATGGTCAGCGCAAAATCTTCACAGTCGCCAGGGCCAACATCGGTCCGGCTTTGCCAGACATCAGTGCCGTTTTCTTCTTCAGGGATCACCAGCGCTTTGGTTTCGGCCTGCGCTGTGGCGATTTCCGCCAGCATGTCTTCTGTCGCCGGCAGTTTGCATTCCTGTGGGTTGCGCACGCAAAACTCGGCAAAAGCAATCGGGGTAGCGGTTTTCTCGCCAGTGGGCATGGCGGTGTTTGGTGCCAGAGCATTCGTTGAAGCAATTGGGCCAAAGCCTTCGCCGGCGCCCATGCAGGCAGCCAGGGGAAGTGCAAAACAAAGAATAAGCAGCTTTTTGAACACGATACTTCATCCTATCAAACAACAGTTTGTCCATCGCCGGTAAGCCGGCTTAAGTTCTTTTGCCTGATGGAAGTCCGGGGGCACGAATGTGTCCCGGTCTGCGATTTCCTAATGCCTTGGTGGGCAGTGCCTGAAAGAATCGCAAATAATTCGATACAGAAACTCTGCCAAATGCGTGTTCGTCGCAATATTTTGTCCGATTTTAGCGAAAAATAGCGTAAAAAATGGATGATTTTTCAGGGCTTTCATAGTCTTTTCTGCAAATAAACAGAAAATATCGGTAAATTTTTCTGCGCCGTGAAATCCTGAGTGTTTAATGCGGCTTATGCAGCATTTGCTTGTTGGAAACTGCGACTTGTTTTTGCTACTTTGCGCCGGTTCTGAGTGAAAGGCGCATTGGGCAAAGCATGAAATCGGCCTCAAAAAAAATTATCAGCAACCAGTCGGATGTTCATGAAAACCTGGTTTCCGTGGTGAAAAAGCACCTCGAATCAGAATTCAGGAAGCCGGTGGCCGATCATACACGCCGGGCCTTTGATGCGGTCTGCGCCCGGCTGGATGATGCGCCGAAGCGCCCGCTTATCCTGGATGCCTGTTGCGGTGCGGGTGACAGCAGCCGGGCTCTGGCGGCACAGTTTGAAGACCACTGGGTGGTTGGCATCGACAAGTCTGAAAGCAGGATCATGCGTGAACGCCCCACCTTGTTTCGGGACAACCTGGTGCTGATGCGGGCCGATCTGACGGATTTCTACCGCCTGGCGGTGGCGGCTGGCTGGCGCCTGGCGCGGCATTATGTGCTTTACCCGAACCCATACCCGAAATCAGTGCACCTGAAGCGTCGTTGGCACGCCTCGCCCGTGTTCCCCGATATGCTCAAGCTGGGCGGCGTGTTCGAGATGCGCTCGAACTGGCGGCTGTATCTGGAGGAATTTGCCGTGGCGCTCGAGGTGGCGGGCCACACGGGCGAGGTAGCGGCATTTGACGTGCCTGAGCCGCTGACCGCGTTCGAACGCAAATACCGTGACAGCGGCCAGCCCCTTTACCGGCTGACCGCTGATCTCTCGAAGGTCAGTCTTTAAGCGCCATGGGCCCCATGGCAGCCTCATTTACCTGCCCGTCATATTTATAGACAGTGCCGTCTTTCATAACGAAATCAACGCGGGACAGCAGGTTGATGTGCCTGAGCACGTCGCCTTTCACCCCGATGATATCGGCATATTTGCCTGCTGATACAGTGCCCTGTTTATCAGACACCCCCATCATCACGGCGGGCCAATAGGTGGCCGCGCGGATGGTGTCCATGGGCGCAATGTCCATCACATTCACCCACACGTCCATTTCGTTCCAGGTACTCTGGCAGTGGAATTTCATCGGGATGCCGCTGTCGGTGCCCACAAGGAACACGAGGCCCGTTTCCCTGAGTTGGGCAATCTTGCGCTTGAGTGTCGGGCGGCGGAGCGGCGTCAGCTGGGTGTAGCCAAGCTGGCCGGGATTCTGGATGGACCCTTTAATGTCTGCGATGGTGTCGGCTTTCAGGCCGCGATGCCAGCAGTTGCTGTCCAGTTTTTCCGGGTTGTCGACCGTATGCTGGAAGTTCCACAGGCCTTCTACAGTGGGTGTCCAGTATAAGGGCCCACCCGCCACACGCCCGGTTGCGGTGCGCTCTTTCAGCTTTTCCACCACATCCGCCGGATATTCGGGGGCAGTCGTGAGGCCGGTATGTTCGAAATTGTCGACGCCGATCTCAAGCCCGCGGCGGATCTCGTTCGGGCGGTGGGAGTGGGCCACCACCTTCATGCCGTACCGGTGCGCTTCATCGACAATCGTCTGGGCGACGGCGAGCGGCATTTTGTCCTGGTCGATCAGCTTGACGATTTCCATGCCGGCGTCGGCCAGCGTTTTCACCTTCTTCTTTGCCTCAGCATCGGTTTTCACGCCCCAGCGGAAGGCTTCGGTGCCGGGGTAGGGCTCGTCCTGCAGGAACGGGCCGGATGTGAACAGCCGCGGACCGGGCGTCTCGCCAGCATTGATCCGGGCCTTGACGGAAACGGAAGCGTCGAGCGGCGCGCCGAGGTCCCGCGCGGATGTCACACCAGCCAGCAACAGCTGCGCGGCACTCGCGGGCATGATCTCGTCGGCCAGCCGGTTGATATATGCCTTGTCCCAATGCTCATAATCGGCGTGGCCGTTCAGCATCAGGTGGGCGTGGCTTTCCCACAGGCCGGGCAGCAGGTCCATGCCGTCCGTAGACACGACGGTATAGCCGTCCGGCACCGGCAGTGTATCCACGGTGCCCACCCGTTCCACCACGCCGTCGTTGATCAGGATAACGCTGTTGGCGATAGGCCGGTGGCCGAAGCCATCAATCAGGCGTCCGCCCACAAGGGCTGTTTGCTCCGCCTGGGCACCGGCGGCCAGAAGCGCGCCTGCAAGCGCGGCTTTGATGAAATGCTTGAGCATAAGTGTCCCTCCCCTGTTTTTCTAAATTTAAGATGGCACAGATGCCAGCCAAGTCCATGGCCTGACACAGATGTGATGGGGGGCCGCGTCGGGGTGTTCGTGCCGCAACCGGTCGGGCGGCTCACCCCATAGGGCGGCGTTGACATCCAATCAATGCCGCCACGATGGTTTTCTTTCCCTTGCCGGTGGTGCGGTTCGCCGGAAATGAAGCTAAGGGTATGCGGAAGAGGCAGCCCTTAAGCTGCCCAATCCAGGATCACTTTGCCGGACTGGCCCGAACACATCACGTCGAAGCCCTTCTGGAAATCGTCCACGCCAAAGCGGTGGGTCAGGATCGGGCTCATATCGAGGCCGCTTTCCAGCATGGCGATCATCTTGTACCAGGTCTCGAACATCCGACGCCCGTAGATGCCGTGGATTTCAAGGCCCTTGAAGATCACATGGTTCCAGTTGATGCCGGAGCCTTCAGGCAGGATGCCCAGAAGCGCAACCTTGCCGCCGTGGTTGATGGTCTCCAGCATGTTGCCGAACGCCTGCGGCACGCCTGACATTTCAAGCCCCACGTCGAAGCCTTCGGTCATGTGAAGTGCGGCCATGGTGTCTTTGAGGCTGTCCTTGGTGACATTCACGGCCTTGGTGGCGCCCATCTCGCGTGCCAGATCCAGCCGGAAGTCATTGACGTCCGTGATCACGATATTGCGCGCGCCCACCTTGCGGGCAATGGCAACGGCCATGATGCCGATGGGGCCTGCGCCGGTGATCAGCACGTCTTCGCCCACCAGGTCGAACGAAAGCGCGGTGTGGGTTGCGTTGCCAAGCGGATCGAGGATCGCGCCCAGCTCATCCGACACGCCTTCAGGCAGTGGGCAGATGTTCACGGCGGGGACCGAGATATATTCCGCGAACGCACCCGGGCGGTTGACGCCGATGCCTTCGGTGTTGCGGCACAGGTGGCGCTGGCCAGCGCGGCAGTTGCGGCAGTGACCGCACGTGATGTGGCCTTCGGCCGACACGCGCTGGCCGATCTGGAGGCCCTTGACCTCGGACCCCAGCTCAACAATCTCGCCTGCGAATTCGTGGCCCACATGCATGCCTACCGGAATGGTCTGGGATGCCCACTGGTCCCATTTATAGATATGCACGTCGGTGCCGCAGATGGCGGTTTTCTTTACCTTCACCAGAACGTCATTGTGGCCGACTTCCGGCATCGGCACGTCTTCCATCCAGATGCCGGTTTCGGCTTTTGCTTTGACGAGCGCTTTCATGATTTTGTCCCTCACATGTGCCCGAATATTCGGTCTGTTGTCTTAGCTGATAATGCCCAGTTCGCGGCCGATCTTGCCAAAGGCTTCAACGGCGCGGTCGATCTGCTCTGGCGTGTGGCCGGCAGACATCTGGGTGCGGATGCGGGCCTGTCCCTTCGGGACTACCGGGAAGGAGAAGCCGATCACGAAGATGCCTTCACCCAGAAGCTTGTCGGCCATCTCGGCGGCCAGCTTGGCGTCGCCCAGCATCACTGGGATGATCGGGTGGTCGGCGCCCGCGAGCGTGAAGCCCAGTTTTTCCATGCCGTCACGGAAACGCTTGGAGTTTGCGTGCACCCGGTCGCGCAGCTGAGACCCTTCCTCTAGGATTTCAAGAACCTTGATCGAGGTTGCTGCAATCACCGGCGCCAGCGTGTTGGAGAAAAGGTAAGGGCGCGAGCGTTGGCGCAGCCAGTCGACGATCTCAGCGGATGCCGCCGTATAGCCGCCCGACGCCCCGCCGAGCGCCTTGCCCAGCGTACCAGTGATGATATGCACCCGGTCCTGCACGCCGAAATGCTCGGGCGTGCCCGCGCCGGTTTCGCCGATGAAACCAACAGCGTGGCTGTCGTCCACCATCACCATGGCGTCGTATTTTTCGGCCAGGTCACAGATGGCGGGCAGGTTCGCCAGAATGCCGTCCATCGAGAAGACACCGTCAGTGGCGATCAGACGGAAGCGCGCGTCCTGCGCGTCCTTCAGGCACTGCTCCAGCTCGGCCATATCGTTGTTGGCATAGCGGAAGCGCTTGGCCTTGCAAAGCCGCACACCGTCAATGATGGATGCGTGGTTGAGCGCATCGGAAATGATCGCGTCCTCAGGGCCCAGAAGCGTCTCGAAAAGACCTGCGTTGGCGTCGAAACAGCTTGGGTAGAGGATCACATCTTCCATCTTCAGGAATTTGGCGAGCTTGTCCTCAAGCGCCTTGTGCACATCCTGGGTGCCGCAGATAAAGCGCACGCTGGACATGCCGTAGCCGTGCTCGTCCAGCGCCTTCTTGGCGGTATCGACCAGGATATGATCGTTCGACAGCCCGAGGTAATTGTTGGCGCAGAAGTTGATGAAGTCTGTGTCGCCACTGCCTTCAACATGCACGCTAGCCTGCTGCGGCGTGGTGATGACGCGCTCTTTCTTATAAAGGCCCGCTTCTTTCACGTCTGCCAACTGTTCCTGAAGATACGCTGTGTAGCGATCAGTCATGCCCAATTCCCTTCTGAAGTACACTCGTCATGCTGAACTTGTTTCAGCATCCATGTCTCAACTTAATGTCGTCTCTAACGGACTAGCCAATGGACCCTGAAACGAGTTCAGGGTGACGGCTCTTATGTCGCTCGTCAAAATTCGATATACTAGATACACTGTTCAATATATTGGTCAATAGCCAATATATTCCGTGATACTGCGCTTTCAGGGCGCCAATACCAGCATCAGGGCGCGCGCGGGTGTTTGCCCTTTATTTTCAATAAAGTGCGGCACGTCGGCCTGGTAGCGCGCCGTGTCGCCCGCTTCAAAATGCTGCACGCTGGCGCCGATGCGGACGCTCAGCGCACCTTCAAGCACCGTCAGATGCTCTGTGGTGCCGCTGGCGTGCCCTTCTGATTCGAGGCAGCCTTCGGCCTCCAGCCGCATATCATACCATTCTGTCTTGCTGACCAGGTCAATGGGCCCCAGGATGCGCAGTGTACATTTGCCGTCAGCGCTTTGTATCTCTGGCGTCTGGTAGGCTTTTACCACTTCGATTTCGGGGGCGCTGGTTTCTTCTTCCTGCGGCGTATCCAGGAGACTCGCAAGGTCAATTCCCAGCGATTGGGTCAGGCTCCACAGCGTCCCGAGCGTCGGGTTCGTCAGGCCGCGTTCGATCTGCGACAGCATGGATTTGGACACGCCCGAGCGTTTGGCAAGGCCGTCGAGTGTCAGCTTCTCGCGGCTTCTCAGCGCCTTGATTTTCTGGCCCACATCGGGCGGGGAGTTGCGTGTCATGATCTTGTCCTTATCGACCTTTTGTTCACTATATTGAATTTTTTCGCTTGATCCAGCGGGAAATGTGCCGGCGCTTGATCTCTGTCAAACGGCGGTGGTGCATTTGCCGCTAAGGAATGAGAGCGTTCCGAAAACCGATCAGGAAGAATTAGGATGACAGCGGATCACTCGACCGAGGCCTATAAGGCCTATTTCCTTGGCCCCAAGGCTGAGAACGAAACCTGGGTGCGTTCCGAGTTCCAGTCGATACTGGAGCATTGGTTCCAGTGGCGGAAGGACCTGTTCCCCACTGACGTCCCGGTTTCCGAAAAAGCTGAGCGCCGTACGCCAGCTTACCTTGAAGCGCGGGAGCGGATCATCGCGGGGCTTGAGGATCTGACCGACCTTCTGGACGGTGAGGTGCCCAAATTCACGCCGCGCTATATTGGCCATATGGTGTCGGAGCTGACGCTGCCTGCGCTGATGGGCCATTTCGCCATGATCCTGCACAACCCCAACAACACCAGCCGCGACTCGTCGAAGATCGGCTCCAGGATCGAGGTGGAAGTGATTGCCATGCTCGCAGAAATGCTGGGGTTCGACCCCGAGCGCGCCACGGGCCATATCACCGGTGGCGGCACGGTCGCGAATTTCGAGGCCGTCTGGCGCGCGCGTTTCCGGCAGGATCACTGGCTCAGCCTGCTGCTGTATCTGGCGGAAGAACGCGGGGTGACGCTTGACCTGTTCGCGGGTGCCCACATGGGCTGGAAACGCTTTGCCGAGCTTTTGGATGCACATGACGTGGTGCTGGATGACCTGCGCGGCTACAGTGGCGTGGCGACAAATCCGTACGCGTTTGGCGAGCGCATGACGCAAGCATTCGGGCAGCCCTATCGCGGGCCTGTTATGCTGGTGCCCGAGAACAAGCATTTCTCCTGGACCAAGGCGACCAATATTTTCGGCTATGGCGAAGATGCCTTCTGGCCCGTGCCGCTGGACGCGCTGGGCAAAATGGATGTGGCGGCACTTGAGGCGCTGATTGACCGGGCCCACAAGGAAGCCCGCCCGATCAGCATGGTGGTTTCCGTGGCGGGCACCACGGAAACGGGCGAGATTGACCCGGTAGATCAGGTGCAGGGCATCCTGAACGGGGCCAATCGCCGGCATGGCTGGGATATCTGGCACCATGTGGACGCGGCCTATGGTGGCTTCCTCTGTAGTCTCTTGCGCGGCAAGCCTTCAACGGTGCTGAGCGTCTCCAACAGTGCCGCGCTGTCGGCGATCGGAGAGGCGCATTCCGTGACCATCGACCCGCACAAGCTGGGCTATGTGCCCTACAGCTGCGGCGCCATCATCACCCGTGACGAGCAGGCCTATGCGGTTTCGAGCTTCAAGGCGCCGTATCTGGAGCGCCAGCTGGAGGTGCCGGACAAATGGTCGACCACCCTCGAAGGCTCGCGCTCGGCCGCGGGTGCGGCGGCCACCTGGCTGACGGGCAAGACCATGGGCTTCGACACCTCGGGCCTTGGCGGTGTGATCGCTGAGACGATCCTGGCCTGCCGCGCGTTCCGGAAACGCATAGTGGCCGAACTGCCGTTCGTGCGCCCCTTGAGCCCCAGCGAGACCAACATCCTGTGTTATTCGCTGGCGGAAGAGGGCATGAGCCTGAAGGCCGCCAATGCCGCGACCGAAGCCGTATTCGACCGCTTCGTGGCCTGCGCCGATTTTTCAGTCTCGAAAACCACGCTGTCAGGGAAGGCGCACAGCAAGGTGATTGAACGCCACGTGAAAACTTTTGGCGGCAAGATGGATGATGACCGGCTGGTGCTGATCCGCTGTGTGTTCATGAACCCCTTCTGGCGGGAAGAGGCGGTCGCCGACAGGCTGACGACAGATATCATCGCGCATCTCAAGGACTGGTTCCACCCGGCAAGGGCAGCGTGAGCTGACCTCAGGGGCGGTCGCCCGGTATTTGGGGGAAATGCCGGGCCAGTGCGCCGCTTTTGCGGGTGTTGGAAATCCGCTTTTGCACATGGGTGACCAGTGCCTCGGTCTCGGGGCTTTTCCAGCAGGCCAGGTTTTCCTCGAACTCCAGGATGGGGGCTGATGGGTCATAGCGCACGTCTGCTGCAATCTTGAGTTTGTCAAGCGCCAGTGCCGCATCAATACCGTATGCCAGCACCATCTGCACGCGGCCTTGCTCGAGCAGGCGGAAGGCTTCCAGGGTCGACGGTACCTTGGCGTATTTCAGTCGTCTCAGCGCCGGGGCATAAAGCGAGGTGTCGGTGTGGGCGATGGTGTCCACGGCCACCAGTTGGGCGCCGATGGTGCGGGCGTCCGTGGGCGGGATTTCATGAAGTGCAAACATATGTACCGCAATGCGGTTGAAGGGGCCGGCGAGTATCAGGTTGCTGAATTCTTCCTCAGACAGAACGGAATGGGGAATGCGCTTGCCGCCCGGCAGGGTGATGTTGCCGAACAGGCACTGGCTTTCCTGCCGCACCCATTGCATCACGCCACGCTGACCGGGGTAGATGGTGATGGTCAGGTCCGCCGGGGCGCCGTCCAATAACAGTTCCATTAGCTTGTTGTACGGCAGGTCAGCCCCGGCTTTCAGCAGGTCTGGCATTTCCTGTGCCGCAATGGTGATCACAGGCCTTGGCGTGTCGGCAAAGGTCGTCACTGTACACAGCGCACAGGCAATCAGGCTGAGAAACTTCAATAGGATACGCAAAACACTTTCCTTCAGACCACCCGGGTCCCAAGGATAAAGCGCGCGCCTTAACAACCGGTTATTGTGGCATCACCTCTAGAGCGGGCTGAACAGCAGGGGCGTGTCTGTGCTGAGGTCCAGCACTTCGGTGAGCGCGTCGCGACCAACGGGGGCCTGGGTGACGCGGAAATCACCATCCGTGCGGGCGATCAGCGCGCGGGTGCCCAGCTCTGCGTCCGTCAGGTCGCCTACCGTGCAGGCCCGTGCGCCACGGATGAGCGGGATGTTTTCAAGGTCTGCTTCCATGCACGGCCCGGCGTCGAATACATCCACCTGGTTGCGGAAGCGGAAGCCCTGCTTTTCCAGAAGCGCGCGGGCAGGGCGGGTCTTGTCGTGGGTCAGGCCAATCACCTTCTGCGCTTCATCGGGCAGCAATTCGGTATAGATGGGCACCTTGGGCATCAGGTCCGCGATAAAGCGGTTGGAGACGCCCGAGCGCGCGTCGGCTTCGGCGAAATCCAGCTTGAAGAACTTGCGCCCCACGGCTTCCCAGAAAGGCGAGCGGCCTTCCGCGTCTGTCCAGCCGCGCATTTCCGCCATCACCTGCGGACCGAAGCGTTCGCGCTGGGCCGCCATCAGCATAAAGCGGCTGTAGGAGAGGAGCGTGCCGCGCCCGCCGCCCCGGATGGCCGGGTCCAGGAACAGGGTGCCGATTTCGGCATAACCATGAAAATCATTCACCAGCGACAGCACACTGGCCTCACAGCGCACGCCGATCTCAGGCGCGCGTGCCGCATGCTTCGACAGCCGGTAGCTATAGAAAGGCTGGCCGTGCCCCAGATTGGTATAGATGGCGCTGACGCCAGAGAGTGTGCCGTCCGCTTCTTCCATCACCAGAAGGTAGGTTTCCGCCGTCAGGTCATCCAGAGGCCGCGCGAAGGAGGTGAGCGATGCATCGATACGCTCGTGCCAGGCGGCTTCGTCCTTGGGCAGCGTGGTCATGCCCTGGCCAGCCTTGGCGGCGAGCGTCATCAGCTTGTCTATGTCTGTTTTTCGGGCGGGGCGAATAATCATGTGTTTCATGTCCTGATGGCTGTGTTGCGCTATTCATTCACTATGGCCTGTTCACTATGGTCTGGGCGCGGCCGAATTTGGTGGCGAAGATGCCGGTTCGGCTTTCGAATTCTCCTGAATCCTTGAGCTTGGCCGAATTTTGTTCGGTGGCCGTCAGGCGCCGTCCAGAAGTTCTTCCAGCGGATAGCCGCCAAAGGGTTTCGGGTTCTCGATAATCGGCACGGTGGTGAACTTGGCGATGCCGATCCCGGCACCCAGAAGCCGGTCCGTAAGGCGGCTCAGCGCCGCCATGTCCCTGACCGCGATACGGATCAGATAATCATACCGCCCGCTAACCTTATGGCACTGGACAATGGCCTTCTCCGCCTTCACCGCTGCGTGGAACTGCTTGAAGTCCTCAGGTCGGTGGTTCGACAGCGTCACCTCGGCATAGCTCTCCAGAAGCGGTGCGATTTTCGTGACGGCAATTTCGCCCAGATAGCGGGTGATGAAGCCCTGCTGTTCCAGCTTCTTGACGCGCTCAAGGCAGGCACTGGGGGACAGATGCACCGCGTCCGCCAGCGCGATATTGGAAATGCGCGCGTCCAGCTGCAGCACCTCAAGGATGCGGCGGTTGATCTTGTCTATCTTGAAGGCTTCTGTTGTCATCCCACGTCCCTTCCCCATGCTTTATATGTAGCACGCGCGGGCCCAATTTTTTGTCGGAACTTGCCCCCTTTCGCCGCACAAGATGCGGTCACCGAATAATATTCCGCCATTCTTTCGGCGTTTTTTATGCTCAAATAGGCTCACGAACATAAGCCCGAGGGACAAGGGATCATGAAGCAGACAAGCAGGCAGGCACCCCACGCAGTGGTGATGGTGCAGCCCCACCACTTTTACCCCAATGAGGAAACCGCGGCGGACAATGCCTTCCAGGAAGAAGGTGGCAACCGCGAACGCACCGAGAAACGCGCGTTCGACGAGGTGCAGGCCGCGGTGGAGGCCCTGAGGGGCGCGGGGGTGACCGTTCACCTGTTTGAGGACGAGGGGACCGAGACCCCCGACAGCGTGTTCCCCAACAACTGGTTTTCCACCCACCCGGACGGGCGCGTGGTGCTCTACCCCATGTATGCGCCGTCTCGCCGGGCGGAGCGCCGCGATGACATCATCGATTTCCTGCGCGAGACTTATGACGTTTCGGGCGTGATTGACTATTCGTCGTTCGAATATGCCGAAAAATATCTTGAGGGCACGGGCGCCATGGTGCTCGACCACGCGAACATGACGGCCTATGTATCCCTTTCGCACCGGGCGGACGAGACGCTGGTGACGCGCTTCTGCGGCGATTTCGGCTATGACCCGGTGATGTTTGAAACCCGCGGACCGGACGGTAACGCCATCTACCACACCAATGTGATGATGAATGTCGGCACCAGGCTGGCGCTGGTGGGCCTGTCGACCATCGTGGGGGCGGACAAGCGGCAGGAAATCGAAGACCGCTTGAAGGCGTCGGGCCGCACGTTGATTGACCTGAGCGCAGACCAGATCGCGCAGTTTGCCGGCAACGCGCTTGAGGTGCGCACGGACAAGGGCCTCCTGCTCGTGCTGTCTGACACTGCGCACGCCAGCCTGACGGCGGAGCAGATCGCCCTCATTGAGGCCGAGATGCCGCTTCTGCCGCTCCATGTGCCGACGATCGAGAAGGCTGGCGGCAGCGCGCGCTGCATGCTAGCTGGCATTCACCTGAAGCCGAAGGGCTAAGCGGGGCGGAATTTCCCTTTGCAATCAGCGCTGAAATCGGTTGTGCTACCCACCGGAACGGATGGGGAGAATGACTGGTGATGAAGAAAACCCTGATTGGTAGCGGATTGGTTGCGGCCGCAGTGGTCGGCTTTGTGATGGACACGCTGATGGACGCGGGCACCTTCCGCGAGATCAAGCCGCACTATCACGGAACCTGCGATGCGGTCCCCGGCGTTGTGGGCGTCGAGGACATCACCATCGATCCGGATTCCGGCTTTGCCTACCTCTCCTCCCACGACCGGCGGGCCTGGGCCGCAACCGGCGCGGCGGACGGCGAGATTTATCTTTACCGCCCCGGCAGCCTCGCGACCCCGCTGCCGATGCCGCACGATTTCGAAGGCCAGTTCCACCCGCACGGTATCGCCCTGTGGCTGGACGCGACGGGCCCCGACCGGCTGATGGTGATCAACCACCCCAACAGCCCGGACGCGGGCGGTATGCCCTTGAGCCAGGTCGAGATTTTCGAAATCGGCCCCGCGCGCCTCAATCATATCCGTACAGTCAAAACAGATGGCCCCTACAGCCTCAATGACGTGGTGGCCACGGGGCCTGATACCTTCTATGCCTCCATCGACAAGGGCAGCGAAACAAAGCTGGGGCGCAGCCTGGAAAGCTACCTTCGACTGTCGCGCGGCGGTATTGCATACGGTGACGCAAACGGCATGCGCAGGGTCGAGGGCGGCCTGGTGTATCCGAACGGCATCCAGTGGGACGGCGTGCACCTGTATGTGGCGGAAACCACGGGCAGGCGCCTCCTCAAATTCAAACCGGGCACGACGCCGATGGACCTTGACCAGATGGCGGAAGACAATCTGGGCACCGCGCTTGATAACCTGGAGTGGGACACGGACGGCAACCTGTGGGTTGGCGCGCACCCCCAGACGCTCAAGTTCGTCTCCCACGCCAAGGACGCCAGTAACCGCTCGCCCAGCCAGGTTTTGCGTGTAACGCTCGCGGACGGCGGCTTTGATGTTCAGGAAGTGTACCTGAGTGACGGTAACCCTCTGTCCGGCTCCTCTGTCGCCGCCCCCTATGAACGCCGCATGCTGATCGGCAGCGTGTTCGAACCCTTCATCCTCGATTGCAGCCTTTAGGAGGGGCAATGGATAGGAACCTGATTGTGGCCTATGACCTTGTGGAAACCGGGGTGCAGGGCTGGGAGTATGCATTTGTGGGGGTGGCTGTTTTCATCCTCGGCTATGTGGTTAGGCGGTATCCTCAGGTTTGGCGTTTCACTACGTGGGGCGCGCCGGATCGGGCCGGTTTACGGGGTTTCCTTTCGATGTGTTGGATGATTGGTGGGCTTTTGGGCTCAGGTGTCGCGTTGATGGTGGCTTTCGGTCAATACAGCAAGCTCGAGGCTTGGTATCTGTCTAAAGACTATACTGTAACCGAAGGCCAGATTGTGGAAATGCACACGACAATGGTTAAGGGCCGACCAAAGGACGTGTTTTCCATCGGCACCCTCTCTTTTATCTATCCCGTAGATTCATCATTTTATGGAATCCGTCAAAGACACGAAGAGGGTGGACCAATCCGTGAAGGAGCCCACGCGAGGATTTATCACCACGGAAACGATATCCTGAGATTGGAAATTGAACCTCGCGCGACAGAATAATGGCCGCTTGGTCCTGCCAAACTGTCGCAGGGGCGGCTTGTCGCAGGGTAATGCGGTCTGATCTCTCTTATATTTCATCTCACGGGCACGACGCTTGGAACACGCCGCCGCCCGGTGACCGTAGAGTATGGGAGAGATGAGATGCAAACCACGACGAAGCCATATCATGGCTATCAGAACCCCCACCATGTGCCCAAGGGCGCGTCGGACCGTATCGCGTTCGGCTTTGTGAAGCTGTTGCGCTTCTTTGCCGATACCTTCTTTGCCAAACGCTATGGCCACCGGGCGGTGGTGCTTGAGACCGTCGCGGCCGTGCCCGGTATGGTCGGTGGGCTGTTGCAGCACCTGAAGGCGCTCCGGCAGATCCGTGACGACGCGGGCTGGGTGAAGGAACTGCTGGAAGAAGCAGACAATGAGCGCATGCACCTGATGACCTTCATCCATGTGGCGCAGCCCACCTTCTTCGAACGCGCGGTGATCATGATCACGCAGGCGATTTTCTATAACCTCTATTTCTTCCTTTACCTGTTGGCGCCCAAGACCGCGCACCGGGTTGTGGGTTATTTCGAGGAAGAAGCGGTGACCAGCTACACAGCTTACCTGAATGAGATTGATGCCGGGCGGCACGAGAATGTGCCCGCGCCGCAGATCGCCATCGATTATTGGGGCCTGGGTGCCGGTGCCACGCTCCGCGACTTGGTGATTGCCGTGCGCAATGACGAGGCCGGTCACCGGGACCGGAACCATTTGTTCGCCGACCAGTTGGCAGCGGGCGAGACGCCCAAGGGTTCCAGCCTGAAGGCTTGATGGCGGTGTTCATGGACCCTGAACCAAGTTCAGGGTGACGGTTGGAGTTTGGTTATATCGTCATGCTGAACTTGTTTCAGCATCCAGAAATTCCCTACTACAGAAATTCGACTGTCAGGACCGCGCCGTTCCCCATGGACTGTGCGGCTTTGTCGATCTCCGGCCCGAAGCGTTCCAGCACGCGGTCACGCCGCACTTTCATGGTGTGGGTCAGGATGCCGTTCTCGATGGTCCAGGGTTCTGGCGCCATCAGCACGGCGCCCACCTGCGCGTGGCGCTCAAGGGTCGCGTTGATCTCTGCCACCCGCTCACGCACATGGGCTTCAATCTCCGGCGCGGGCACATGTGTGGCCGTTTCCGCCACCACCAGCAGGATCACCGTTTGCGGCAGGCCGTGGCCCACCAGGCAGGCCTGGTCCAGATAGTCGCTCTCAAGGAACTTGGCCTCGATGGGCATGGGCGCGACATATTTACCCTTGGCCGTCTTGAAGGTTTCCTTCACCCGGCCTTTGAGGATCACGAAGCCGTCTTCATCCAGCTCCGCCCGGTCGCCGGTATGGACCCAGCCGTCGCGGAAGGTCTCCGCCGTCTTTTCCGGCATTTTATAGTAGCCCAGGCTGCAGCCGGGGCCGCGGGCGATCAGCTCGCCTTCTTCCGTGATGCGCACCTCAACGCCTGGCGCGGGCTTGCCCACGGTGTGGGGCTTGTTGCTGCCCGCCGGCGTGGTGGCCAGCGGCAGGATTTCCGTTTGGCCGTAGCCGTCCATCAGCGGCAGGCCAAACAGGTCAAACCATTCCTTGATGTGTGGCGGCACGGGGGCGGTGGTGGATACCAGCTTCTCCACGCTCGCGAGTCCCAGCTTGTCGCGCACTGCAGCGGCGGCCATGCTGGCGTGCGGGCCGGTGAGCGCGGCCTTGAGGGCGTCCGCACCGCCATCGGTGCCTGCGATCACGGCGGATGAGAGCTTGTCCCAGATGCGCGGCACGCCGAAGAAATAGTTGGGCCTGGCGATGCGCAGGTCCAGCCCGAATGTCTCAAGGCTTTCGTTGAAAAAGATCGTGCCGCCAACACTTAGGGCATGCAGCTCAATGATCAGCCGTTCGGCCAGATGCGCCAGCGGCAGGTAGGAAATGAAGTGCCAGCCGGGGCCGGATTCCGTCTGTTCCACCAGTGTTTTGGTGGCGCGGCCAATGCTGCCCAGCGAATGCATTACGCCCTTGGGCTTGCCGGTGGTGCCACTGGTGAAAATCAGCGTCGCGATATCCTCAACGGCGTGGCCCGTGGGCGCCGGCTGACCGTCGCCCTGCTTGAGGAAATCGTCCCAGGTGATATCGCCTTCTGTGGCATCAATGCCGGGCAGGGTGACGATGGTGATGCCTTCCGGCACATGGGCTTTCACCTCGGCCCAGTTGGCACTTTCGCCCAGGAACAACAGCTCCACATCGGCGAAATCCAGCACATAGTGGAAGGTCTCTGGCCGCATGGTGGTGAACACCGGCACGGCTACGCTGCCGGACTTCAGGATCGCCAGATCCGCCAATATCCAGTGCGCGCGGTTCTTTGACAGGATCGCCGCCTTATGATCGCGCTCGCCGAAATGGGCGTGGATGGCACGCGCGGCGCGGTCAACTGTTTGTGCGGTTTCGCGCCATGTGAACGGTGTCTCACGGCCGTCTTTCAGGTCCACCAGGAAAGGCGTGTCCGGCTTTTTACCGGCCCAGAAGGCCAGGTCTTCCATGACCGTTTTACGCTTCGTCTCCACACTGTTGCCTTCCCACATGGCTGTATCCCCCGATTGCCTGTTGTTGTTACTTCAGCAGTTCCTGCGCGATGATGGTCTGCCGGATCTGGTTGGTGCCCGCGCCGATCTCGATCACCTTGCCTGACCGGTAGAGCCGGTTCACTTCCGTCTCGCGCATGAAGCCCATGCCGCCGTGGATCTGCACCGCATTATCGAGCACCCGCATCATGGCGCGTCCCGTATGCAGCGCCGCCATGGCTGTGCGCATATGCACCGGCCCGCGTCCGCCGCCGCCGCGTTCAAGGTCGTTGACTTCCTTCAGCAGCTGATAGCTTGTCGCCCGCATTGTCTCCACATCGGTATACATGTCGGCCAATATGCCCTGCACCAGTTGGAACTGGGCGATGGGGCGTCCAAACTGGGCGCGTTCTTTGGCGTAATCGACGGCCAGATCAAGCGCCCGCTGCGCCACGCCGATGGAGGACGCGCACAGGAAGGCGCGTTCGATATTCAGGCCGCTCATCACCACGGCGACGCCCTGGTTTTCCCCGCCCACCAGATTTTCGGCGGGCACGCGGCAGTCGTTGAACACTAGTTCGCCTGTGGGGCTGCCGCGCCAGCCCATTTTATCGAGCTTCTGGGCAACCTCAAACCCCGGGAACTCCTTCTCGACAATGAAGGCCGAGATGCCGTGCGGGCCTGCCTCCGGATTGGTCTTGGCGTATACCAGCAGGATATCTGCCACCGGCCCGTTGGTGATGAACATCTTGCGACCATTCAGCACATAATGGTCGCCGTCCTTGCGCGCCGTCGTGGCCATGGACCCAAGCGCGTCAGACCCCGCGCCGGGCTCTGTCAGGCCCAGCGCGCCGATGGCGCCTTTGGTAAAGCGCGGTAGATATTTGGCCTTCTGGGCGTCGTTCGCGTTCCGGACGATATTGTTGATGCACAGGTTTTCGCTCGCGCCCCAACTGGCCGAAAGGCAATGGTTCCAATAGCTGAAAGCTTCCGCCAGCAACGCCTGGCTGATGAAATCCAGCTCCGCGCCGCCATAGCTTTCCGGCACCGTGGTGCCCAGGAAGCCGGTGTCCGCCATGGCCTTGTAGGCGTCGGCCGGGAACCAGTCCTCGTCGTCCATTTTCGGCAAGAGCGGCCACAGTTCCTTTTCGCCATACTTGTAGGCGGTGTCAAAAAGCGCCTGTTGGTCAGCGCTGAAACCAAAGCTTTGCAGGTTCGGGATCATGCTTGCCTCCAGCCTTGCGTGGCAAGGTGCGCGCGGGTTTCCTCCGGGCTTGTGATCTCACGTCCGGCGTTTCTCGCGCAGGCGGCTAGTGCCTCGATCATCTCACCGTTCGAGCGCGCCTTGTCGCCATTTGGCAGATAGAAACAGTCCTCAAGCCCGGTGCGCAAATTGCCGCCCAGGTCCGCCACGCGCTGGTGAACGGGCCAGACGTTGGCGCGGCCGATGAGTGTCGCTTGCCAAGGGCTGCCCTCGGGCCGGTATTTCACGAGTAAGGGCAGCAGGTCGGCGTCGCACGGCATGCCGGACGCCACGCCCATGACGAAATTCACGTCCGCATGGTCGACCATGCCGTTTTCGATATAGAGGCCGACGGAGCGTAGGATGCCGATGTCGAAACACTCGAATTCGGGCACAATGTCGTGGGTGCGCATGCAATCGAGCATCTCGGCTACCTTGTCCACCGGGTTCTGGAAGGTCATTGGGGGCCAGGCCCAGCTACCGTCCCGGCGCGTCTTGAGGTAATTCAGCGTGCCCGCGTTCATCGCGGCCATCTCTGGCTTGCAAGTAGCCAGATACTCAAGCACCTCCGTCTGGTCGCGGCCGACAACGCCGGTGGTCATGTTGATCACCACGCCAGGGCAGGCGGCGCGGATGGCGTCATTGATCTCAAGCGCCAGCGCACCGTCCCAGCTTGGGAGGTGGCCTTTGCCTTCCTCCTGCTGGCGGTAGTGGCAGTGCATGATGGTGGCGCCTTGGTCATAGGCGGCTTTGGCCTCCGCCGCCATCTGTTCGGGCGTCACGGGCACATTATGCTGTGTCGGGTCTGTCAGCACGCCCGTCAGCGCGCAGGTCAGGATGGCTTTGTCGGTCATGCGGTTTCCCCCGATGTGATGGTGGCAAGAGGCGCGCGGCTTTTCACCTGGGCGCCGATGCTTGCGGAAAGGTCTTCGATTGTGCCGTCCATGTCGGCCCTAATGTGGTGTTCCATTTTCATGGCTTCGATCACGCAGATCAGGTCGCCGGCTTTTACGAGCGCGCCTTTTTCAACGGGCACCGCAACGATCTGGCCATCCATGGGCGCGGTCAGGCGCCCGGTGCCGCCCGCCATGCTTTTCTCGGCTGGTGCGTGGGTCACATCACGGGCCTTGAAATGCCAGCGGCCAAGATCTGCTGCGTGCTCATCGCCCATCTGTGTGTGGGAGACGCGCAGTTTTTCGCCCTGATAGCGGAAGCTTTCGCCGTCAAAATGCGTGGTGCGGCTCTTGTGGCCCACCGTGGCCGTGATGTCCCAACCCGTTGGTGTGGGTGTCTCGGATACTTCGACTGGCACGCGCGTGCCGTCCACGTCGAATATCCGCCTCGTATAGCCGCCCGTGTGTGTCCGCCAGCCGGCAAGCGCGGGCATGGGTGCGTTCTTGAGCGCGCCCGCCTGAAGCACCAGCGCGAGCGCCAGCGCCTGATTTTCGGCAGACAGTGGGATGAAGGGCGTGGCGTGATCCAGCGTATGGGTGCGCATGGTCGTCAACCGGAAGGGCTCGTCCTTGAGGAGATACGCCAGCCACGCCTTGTTGGTGGCCATGCCCGCTATGCGGCTGCCGTCCAGCATGGTGGCAAGCCGGGCGCGTGCTTCTTCCCGGGTTTTGCCGTAAGCGATCAGCTTGGCCAGCATGGGGTCATAGTAGGGGCTGACCATGTCGCCCGCCACCACGCCGCTATCCAGCCTGCAACCTTCCCCAACGGGGATGTCAAACACGCCGAGCGTACCGGTTTGCGGCATGAAGCTCTGGGCCGGGTCTTCGGCATAGAGCCGCGCCTCAATGGCGTGGCCGGTGAGGGTGATATCGTCCTGCGCCACACTGAGCGGCGCGCCTGATGCCACGCGTAGTTGCTCGGCCACCAGATCAATGCCGGTCACCAGCTCGGTCACAGGGTGCTCCACCTGCAAGCGGGTATTCATTTCAAGGAAATAGAAAGCGCCGTCCGCGTCCACCAAAAACTCGACGGTGCCTGCACCCGTGTAGCTCACGGCTTTGGCGAGACCTACCGCCGCGTCCGTGAGACCCGCGCGGGTCGCGTCTGAGATCGTGGCGCAAGGGGCTTCCTCAAGCACCTTCTGGTGGCGGCGCTGGGATGAGCAGTCGCGCTCAAACAGGTGCACGACATTGCCATGCGTGTCGCCCAGTAGCTGCACTTCCACGTGCCGGGCGTCCGTGATCATGCGTTCCAAGAGGATGCCGCTGTCGCCGAAGGCTGAGCCCGCTTCGCGTCGGGCACTTTCGAGCGCTTCGGTGAAGCCTTTGAGGTCATCCACGCGCCTGAGACCACGCCCGCCGCCGCCGGCGGTGGCCTTGATCATCAGCGGGGTGCCGATGCGTTTGGCCTCTGCTGCAAGCGCGGCTGTGTCTGTATCATCACCGTCATAGCCTGGCACCACAGGTACACCGGCCTTTTCCGCGATGCCGCGTGCGGTGCGCTTGTCGCCCATCTGGGCGATCACGTCCGCGGATGGCCCCACAAAGATGATGCCGGCGTCTGTGACCGCTTTGGCGAACTCTGCGTTTTCAGACAGGAACCCATAACCGGGGTGGATGGCGTCCGCCTCGGCCTCTTTGGCAGCGGCGACGATGACGCCCACGTTCAGGTAACTATCCTTGGCGGGTGCCGGGCCGATAGGGACGGCACGGTCCGCCAGCTTCACATGCTGGGCCTGCGCGTCGGCGTCTGAATAGACGGCGACGGTCTCAACGCCCATGGCTTTGGCCGCGCGGATGATCCGGCAGGCGATCTCACCCCGGTTGGCAATCAGAAGGCGCTTGATCATGCGTCACCCTCCACCCAGGAAGGTGGACGCTTTTCAACGAACGCGCGGGTGCCTTCAGCCCCTTCATGCCGGAGTGAAATGGCAAACTGTTTGGCGGCGTCATCCAGCGTGTCTGGCGTAACGGTTTCGCCCATGTCCATCAGCAATTTCTTGGTGGCCGCCACCGCGCCCGGCGCGGCCTTGCGGGCCTGTTCCAGCAGCTTCAGAAGCCGGTGGTCCATGGCCTCAACCGTTGGCTCGCTATGGTGCACAAGCCCAAGCTTCTTCGCTTTCTTGCCAGTGATGATCTCGCCAGTAAGCGCCAGCTTGCGGGTCTCAGTCAGGCCAATGCGGGCACGCACAAAGGGCGCGATCTGGGCCGGGATCAGCCCCAGCGTCACTTCAGGCATGCCGAAGCGGCAGCTGTCTTCCGCAATCGCGATGTCAGACACGCACACCAGCCCGAAGCCGCCACCCATGGCCGCGCCGCGCACGAAAGTGACAAGCAGTTTCGGGAAGCGCTGGGCACGTTCCATGAGCGTGCCGAACCGGCGGTTGCCGATGGCGATGTCGTCTGCGTTCTTGCCGCCCGCGCTGAAATCCTTCAGGTCGCCGCCCGCGCAGAAAACGCCGTTCGCGCCGCGCATGACCATCACGCGCACACTGTCGTCCGTCTCTGCCGCCTCAAACGCTGCCATCAGCGCGTCGACCATGGCAAAGTTCATGGCATTCTTGACCTCGGGCCGGTTCAGCGTGACATACATCACGCCGCCCGCCTGTGTGATCAGGACCGGATCAACCATTACTCATGCCCATCAGTTTGGTGAGGATGCGCAGCATGGTTTCGTCCGACCCGCCGCCAATGGACGAGAGGCGGCTGTCGCGGTAGCTGCGGGACACCGGATTGTCCCACATGAAGCCCATGCCGCCCCAATATTGGAGGCAGGCGTCCGACACTTCGCGGGCCAGTCGCCCGGCCTTCAGTTTTGCCATGCTGGCCAGCATGGTCACGTCCGTGCCGTTGATATACTGTTCGGTTGCGTGCCACACCAAGGCGCGCAGGGCCTCGACTTCCGTCTGCAGTTCCGCCAGCCGGTACTGCACCACCTGGTTATCCAGCACGCTACCGCCAAAAATCTGGCGTTCGCGGGTATAGTCAATCGTGCGGCGGATGGTGTCGGACATGCCTTTGGGCCCGAGCATGGCGGCGCACAGGCGCTCTTCCTGGAACTGCATCATCTGCATCCGGAAACCGTCGCCTTCGCGGCCGATCAGGTTTCGCTGTGGCACCCGCACATCATCAAGGAAAATCTGCGCAGTGTCGGATGACCGCATCCCCAGCTTATTGAGCTTTTCCGAAAAGCTGATGCCGGGGGTATTGGTGGGCACCACAATCAGCGACTTGTTCTTGTGCGACGGCGCGTCACCGGTGTTCGCGAGCAGACACAGGAAATCTGCCTGGGTCGAATTGGTGATCCACATTTTGGTGCCGTTGATGACATAGTCATCGCCGTCCTTCACCGCGTTGGTCTTGATCGCCGCCACGTCAGACCCCGCGTGGGGTTCGGAGACCGCGATCGAACAGACCATGTCACCTGCGATGGCCGGGGCGAGGAACTCTTCGCGCAGCTCATCAGACCCGAAGCGGGCGAGGGCAGGGGTGGCCATGTTGGTCTGCACGCTGATGCCCATGGGCACGCCGCCGCAGTCAATGCCGCCCAGCTCTTCGGCGAGAACCATCTCGTAGCTGTAATCGAGGCCAAGCCCGCCATATTCTTCGGGTTTGGAGATGCCCAGAAGGCCAAGATCGCCCATTTTCTTGAACAGCTCATGGGCCGGGAAAATGCCTGCCGCTTCCCATTCGTCGACATGGGGGTTGATTTCCTCCGCCACGAAGCGGGCGACGGTGCGGCGCAGTTCATTATGTTGATCGGTAAAAAGCATGTCTTGTTTCCCCTAAAAGCGTGCAACGCCGAATGTGTTCTGTCGCGTTTCGCGGCTGTCCGCGTCCCGGCAGATATCCAGCAGGTAAATAAGCAGGTTGCGCGTATCGCGCGGGTCTATGATGCCGTCGTCCCACAGCCGTGCGGTGCCGTATAGCGCAGTGGAACAGGCATCCATCTGGTCGGCGGTGGCCTTTTCCATGGCGGCCAGCATATCTTCATCCGGTGTTTCGCCCATGCGCTTGGCTTTCTCTGTGCCCACGATCCTCAGCACCATGCCTGCCTGCGCGCCGCCCATCACAGCGGTTCGGGCATTGGGCCAGGAAAAGACAAAGCGGGGGTCGACGCCGCGGCCGCACATGGCATAGTTACCAGCGCCGTAGCTGCCGCCGATATGGACCGAGATGCGCGGCACGCGGGCGTTGGTGACCGCCTGAATAAGCTTGGAGCCATGTTTGACCACGCCGCCCGCTTCTGCGTCCTTGCCCACCATGAAGCCAGTGGTGTTATGGAGAAACAGGATCGGGATACCCGCCTGATCACACAGCTGGACGAACTGGGCCGCCTTGGTGGCGCCGATGGGCGTGATGGGGCCGTTGTTGCCGATGATGCCGATGGTCTGGCCCGCGACAGACGCGTGGCCGCAGACCGTCTGGCTGTCATACTCATTCTTGAAATCAAGAAAGTCCGAGCCGTCGGCGAGGCGCGCAATCACCTCGCGCACGTCATAGGGCGTCTTGGCGTCCGCGGGCACCACACCGATCAGGTCATCCGCTGGATAGAGCGGCGCTGGATAGTCATCCTGCCGCGTGTCCGGTTCTTTCCAGGGCAGGCGCTGCATTATTTCGCGGGCGTAACGAATACCGTCGGCGTCATCTTCCGCCAGATATTCTGCCGTGCCCATGACCTGCGCGTGCAGTTCCGCGCCGCCCAGTTCTTCGTCTACCGCGATCTCACCAGTGGCAGCCTTTAGGAGCGGCGGCCCGGCGAGGAACACCTTCGAGCGTCCGCGCACCATCACGACATAGTCGGACAAGCCAGGCTGGTAGGCGCCGCCCGCCGTGCTGCTGCCGTGGACCACGGTGATCTGCGGGATACCGGCCGCGGACAAGCGCGCTTGGTTCGCGAAGCTGCGGGCGCCTTCAACAAACATGTCGGATACGTGTTGGAGGTTCGCGCCGCCGCCTTCCATCAAGCCCACAATTGGCAGCTTGTTTTCCATGGCGATATTCTGAAGGCGCAGGGATTTGTTTAGCCCGGCGGGCGTGACCGTACCGCCCTTGACCGCGCTGTTCGAGACAATCACCATGCAGCGCTTGCCTGAGACATAGCCGATCCCGGCGATGGACCCGCCCGCGCCGGAGCCGTCCCGGTCGTCATACATCTTGTAGCCCGCGAGCGCAGAGAGTTCGAGGAACGGGGCGCCTGGGTCAAGGAGCAGCGCAAGCCGTTCCTTTGGCAACAGCTTGCCGCGCTTCTCGAACAGCGCGCGCGCCTTTTCCTGCGCGGCGGCTTTCAGGCCTTCAATTGCTGTAATCTCATCCAGCGCCGACTGCATGGCGCTTGCGTTCGCCTTGAAGCTATCGGATGCCGGGTCGATCTGGCTTGTCAGAGCGGGCATCAGTCGTCCCCCCGCAGCGCTGATGGCGGCACATAGCGGTGGAAGCCCTGGTAGCTTTCGCTGTATTTGGCCCCCTGTGGCGGGAACAGCGGGCTGAAGAGACTGGCGGCGCCGTCCACCCGGAGCGTGGCGCCGGAGATGAAGGCCGCGCCGTCCGACAGGAGGAACACGATTGCCGAGGCGATCTCGGCTTCTGTAGCGATGCGCCCCAAGGGCACGAGATTTTTGAGTTGAGGCAGCATGGCCTTGACGCCTGGATCGTCATAACTGTCGAACCCGGAGGACGCCACCCAGCCTGGGGCCACGGAGTTGACCCGCACCCCGAACCGGCCCCATTCGACCGCTGCGGTTTTGGTGAAATTGTCGCACGCCGCGCGTGCCGCGCCCGAGTGCCCCATGGTGGGCATGCCGTTATGGAAGTCGGCGGTGATGTTCACAACTGCGCCGCCGGTTTTGTTCATGGACTGCGTCACCAGTTCGCGCGTCATGTTGAAGGCGCCGACCACGTTGGTGCGTAATACGGTTTCAAATCCTTTGGTGGAGATGGCCTCGAGGGGGGAGGGATATTGCCCGCCCGCATTATTGACCAGACCATGCACCGGGCCGTCCTTCAGGATGCCTGCGATGGCGGCCTTGACCGCCTCTTCCTCGCGGATATCGAAGGCGCTTGTGGTGCATGTGCCGCCGTCCTCGGTGATTTCAGCCTGCACGCCATCAAGCCGCGCCTGCGTCCGGCCGGTGATGATCACCTCGGCGCCCAACGCCGCCAGCTCATGCGCGGTGCAGCGCCCGATGCCGCTGCCGCCACCGGTGACGATGATGCGCCTGCCTTTAAACAGTCCGTCCTTGAAAACGGAATTGTAACCTGCCTCCCCAGTCATGGACGCCCTTCCACTTGATTTAATTTCTTTCATTAATTAAAAACAAGCAAGCGCTTGGTTGTCAAGTGAAGTTGGATGGAGTAGCGTCAGATCATGACGAACACGGTGAAAATGGATGCGCCTGATGTGCTTGAGATCAGCCCTGCGAAGGAGCGAATCTTGAAGGAAGCCATTGATCTGTTTTATGAAAAAGGCTTCGAGCGCACAACCGTCAGGGACATTGCGGCGCGCGCGGGCATCCTGTCTGGCAGCCTGTTCCACCATTTCAAATCGAAGCAGGAAATCCTTTATACCGCCATGGCGCTGACGACTCGCACCATGGGTGAAAGTGCGGAAAAGGCGGTTGAAGGCATTACCGACCCTGCCCGACAGCTGCGCGCCCTGATCCTGAATGAGCTCAACAGCATTCACCGGGAAACCGGCCACGCGGCTTACGTGCTGGTGGACGAATGGCGCAGCCTGGATGATACCTACAAGGAAGCTGTGCTGGCGATCCGCGACAACAGCTATGAAGCCTGCTGGGACGCCGCCCTTGAGGGTTGCGCGGCCAAGGGCCTTCTGAAGGGCGACCTGCGGGTGACGCGGCAGTTGATCCGAGGGTCGCTGGCCTGGACAAGGAACTGGTACCAGACCGACGGCAAGATGACACTGAAGGCGCTGGCCGACGAAGTGCTGGCCACTTTCCTGTCCCGGTAAACCTTTCTTCTAATCCACCCGTCGCAATCCCACCGCAATTCGCCGCATTCCTTGTGCGTTTGCGAATTCGCCGTCTATAACTGTGCGCCTAGAAAAAGAAGATGGCCCGACAAGGGGAGGGCCGGACAATAAACCACAGAGAAGACCTAAGGGGTTACCATGAAAAAATTCAAGAAAGCCGCGCTTGCAGCGGCGCTGATGGGGATGGCTTTGCCGCTTGGCACGCTGTCCGCGACGGCTGAGGAAGCCACCAACCCATTCTTCAAGGAATGGACCACGCCGCACGGCCTGGCACCCTTCAGCGAAATCGAGAACGCGCACTATATGCCTGCGTTCGAACGTGCCTTCGCTGAAAGCCGCGCCGACATTGACGCGATCGCGAACAACCCGGACGCGCCAACGTTCGAGAATACCATCGCCGCGCTCGACAAGGCGGGCAAGCTTTTGAACAAAGTTGCTGGCGTGTTCTATAACCTGACCGGGTCGCACACCAATCCGGAGATGCAGGAAATCCAGGCCACGGTTTCCGGCATGTTCAGCCGCCACACAAACGAGACGCTTTTCAACAAGAAGCTGTTTGAGCGTGTGGACGCGCTCTACCAGAAGCGCGACAGCCTGGGCCTGAACGCGGAGCAGGCGCGCATGCTGTGGCGCACGCACCTGGATTTCACCGGCGCAGGCGCAAACCTGGATGAAGCTGCGAAAGCCGAACTGGCCAAGCTGAATGAGGAAATCTCGGGCCTGACCACCAAGTTCGGCCGCAACGTTCTGGGTGCCACCAACGCCTTCGAGATGGTCGTTGAAGACGAAGCCGACCTCGCCGGCCTGCCTGACTTCGTGATCGCGGCTGCTGCGTCCACAGCGGAAGACCGCGGCCAGCCAGGCAAGTGGATGTTCACCGCCACGCGCTCAAGCTTCACGCCTTTCATGACGTTTTCCACCCGCCGGGACCTCCGGGAGAAGCTGCATAAGGGCTATATGGCGCGCGGCGAAAAGGGTAGCGAATTCGACAATACTGAGATTGTGAAACAGATCCTGCAGGCGCGCGAAAAGCGGGCCAAACTGCTGGGTTACAAGAACCACGCCGAATATCAGATGGCGGACCGCATGATGGGCCATCCTGATCGGGCGTTCGAGCTTTTGAACCGCATCTGGGAACCGGCGCTTGAACGCGCCAAGGAAGAGCGCGCGGCGCTGCAGGAAATGGTTGACGCGGAAGGCGGCGATTTCGAACTGGCGGCGTGGGACTGGTGGCACTATGCAGAGAAGGTCCGCAAAGCCCGCTATGATCTGGATGAGCAGACACTGAAGCCCTATTTCGTGCTGGATAATGTGCTCCAGGGCGCCTTCCACACGGCAAACAAGCTGTGGGGGCTGACCTTCAAGGAACGCACCGACATCGACACCTATCACCCGGACGTGCGCACGTTCGAAGTGTATGAGAAAGACGGCACCTATCTGGGCCTCTACCTGACCGACCATCACGCCCGCGCGTCCAAGCGCGGCGGCGCCTGGAACAACAGCTTCCGCTCGCAGAAGAAGGTGGACGGTGTGGAAACCCCAATCGTCGTCAATGTGATGAGCTTCCCGAAAGGCTCTGGCGATGTGCCGGCGCTCCTGAGTGCAGATAATGTGGGCACGCTGTTCCACGAGTTCGGCCACGCCATGCACACGCTGATGTCTGATGTGACCTACGACCGCATGAACAGCATGGCCTGGGACTTTGTCGAGTTCCCTTCCCAGATTTTCGAAGGCTGGGCGTGGGAGCCGGATGTGCTGCGGATTTACGCCAAACACTATAAAACCGGTGAGGTGATTCCGGAGAGCATGATCAAGCGCCTGCAGGCGGCATCCAAGTTCAACCAGGGCTTTGCGACGGTTGAGTATGTATCGGCCGCACTCATGGACATGGCGTGGCACACCCGTAGCATCGGTGACGATGTGGATGTGGCCGCGTTCGAGAAAGAGCTTCTGGACGAAATCGGCCTCTTGGACGAGATCGTGGTGCGCTACCGCACGACCTATTTCAACCATGCCTTTGGCGGCGCGGCATACGCGGCGGGTTATTATACCTATCTGTGGTCCGAAGTGCTGTCCGCGGATGCCTATGCCACCTTCGCGGAAGAAGGCATCTTCAACCAGGAAGTGGCAGCACGGCTGCGCCATTCGATCCTGGAGCCACGGGGCGCGCGCGACCCGATGGAGATGTTCGAGGAGTTCAAGGGCCGCCCCTATGAGCTGGACGCCATCCTTGAGGCGCGTGGCCTGACCGACTAGGCTTCAAGTGCAATCAGAAATACGAAAGCCCCGGTATCCGCCGGGGCTTTTCTTTTGAGAGATATTTACGAACTGTTGGCGTGCTTGAGGGTTGGTGGGCTTTGATTAGTCTCGCGGCAAATCGACCGAATAGATATGCACGCGGCCGCTGGACGCATCGCCAACAATCACCTCGTCGCGGCCATCACCGTTGAAATCCGCCATGGCGGCACCCCAGGGGTTCATGATGCCGCCGGTTGGCAATTGGACCGGATAGGGCTGAGCCGCGTGACCCATCAAAAGGGTGATGCTTGCGTTCCAGCCGGTGATGACGGCATCCCCCAGGCCATCGTTATTGACGTCGCCCGTCGCAATTATTCTTGCGCCTGCTGCCATGGGCACAGATGTCATGCGCCTGAAATTGCCGGTTCCGTCGCCTTCAAAGACAACAATGCCAGGTGTCTCGCGCAGGCTTGCAGCCACAAGGTCAATATTATTGTCGCCGTTCATGTCTGCCGCATGTACCGCGAATGGCGATGGCATCGGGATCGTGCCCGTTTGCGCGAAGGCAATGTCCGCGCCCGAGCGGTTCAGCAGGAGGCCAAGGTCATTCTGGTTTGGGGTAATGATGTCCGGCTTGCCGTCATTATTGATGTCTCCAACCACAAAGCCGTGATAGGGGCCGCCGCCTGCGTCAACCGCTATTCCCGGTGTCTCAAAGCCACCCTGTGCGTTGCCCCGTAATACATAGACCCCAGCCTGGTCTCTGCTGTCGAGGATAAGGTCAGGCAGGCCGTCAGCGTTCAAATCTGCAGCCGCGATCATATGGGAGTGGGGGCTGGTTTCTATAGGAAGCTGTATAGGCCCGCCGCGGTCAAAAAACGTGTCGCTGTCGCCCCGCAGCAAGCTCACTATTGTTGCTTCATGGTTTGCGATTGCCAAGTCGGTAGCGCCGTCGCTGTCGAAGTCGAGCGGGGCTAGCCATGAGGGGTGCTTGCCCGCCTGATACTCTGCCGTGCGCGTTAATGCCCCCGTGCCGTCGTTTGTGTAGAGAATGACGCGGCCATGTTGTTCCTCCGCGATGATGAGATCGATATTGCCGTCATTGTTGAAGTCACCCGGCAGGAAGGCTTTGTCTCCGTCGCCTGCGTCTATCTCCTGGATGGAAACCTGCGAAGGCGCGGGATATGCAGGTTCTTCCGCGCTTCCGGCTGTGCCGAAGGATGGTGCCGCCAAAAGTGCGACCAGAATAATGTGACGTTTTCTCACGGGTTCAGATCCATCATTGTTGAAGTCAGGGTTGCATGGAGTACAGCCTATTGCTGTGGTCGGCATATTGAAAGCATGAACCTGAGGGCATGCCTATAATTGAGGCCCCGTCCGTTCCCGAAAGCGGGCTACCCCAGCGCTTTCCTGACAGTAGGCATGATGCGGCGGCTGACAGGAACATGGTCTCCGGTTGTCAGGTGCAGCATGCCGGTGCCGGATGGCTCTCGTTCCAGCCGGTCAATATAGGCCGTGTTGACGATATAGGACCGGTGCACCCGCAGGAAGGTGGCGGGCAGTTCGCCTTCAAGGTCCGTGAGGCTGGCACTATGCAGCTTCTGGCCCAGGCCGTCTGTGATCAGCTCTACATAGTCCCGCGCGCCCTTGCAGTAAACCAGCTTGTCGTGCGGAATTTTTTCCACAACGCCTGCGCTGGTGACAGAAAGGCTGCCGGGCGCCTGTTTTTGCTGTGCTTCTTCAAGTGCCAGCGCCAGGCGGTCGGCCCGGGCCTGTTCCTGTTGTTGCCTTTTCCTGGCTTCAGTTAGCGCCTGGATTTCGCCGACAAACAGGAACAGCAGAAGCGCCGCTACCACATAGTAAAGATAGGTATCCATCACCCAGAAAGGCGCAACATAGAGCACAAGGCAGAAAAGCCACAGTGCGATAGCGTAGCCCAGAGCATTGGGTTCTTTCCTGAAGGCCGCGGGCACGGCCAGGATGAAGCCGATAATGGCGGGTGTGAGGATGGCCGCCGCCGACATGCCATCAAACCCCGGGATGGACGATGCGATCAGCCCGGTCAGTAGGAATGAACCGATTGCCACCGTGATGCGGCGCTCGCCGACAAAACGGTCGATCACATGCAAGAGCAGGCAGGCACCACTGGCGGCAGCGAAACCCAGCACCAGCATCAGGCGGATGTCCTGAAATGGGTAGCTATAAGCAAACACCCCGCGGGATACCTCCGCCATCAGTTGTCCGGCGGCGAACAGGGCGACAAGTGGCACCAGATAACTTTGCCAACGGGCTTTCTGGCGGATTGCGGCTAGCCCGAAATAGACCGCGCCGACAAGCAGTATACCCAGCGGCAGCAGGGCAGGCAGATAGCGGTCCATGAATCGGTCGCGCGGGTCGGCGTAGGGGCCGACGGCAATCATGTGCATCGGGTGCACCAGGTCAATAATCGCATGATGGCCGGACATTTTGAAAATCAGGGAATTGGGCCCCTTGAGCACCATCTGGTCGGGCAGGTGCATCACCGCATCCATCCGGCCCGGTGTTTCTGTGCTTTTGCTGTCGCCCGGTATACCGTTCCGGCCCAGAAGCAGTCCGTTGAAATAGACCTCGCTGGCGGCCTTGCCGGAAATATAGAGCCCAAGCGGCGCGCCGGACAGCAGCAGCTCATCCGGTACCGTGACAGTTGCTTTCACCCACAAAAGGCGTCCCTGCGGGTCTATTGCGCCAGCGGAAATCGGGCGGCAGTCTGCAAGCCCGGCCTCAACGCCGGGCCCCGGCGGCACGGCTTCGCATGCTTCGAAGCTGGTGAAGTCTGCCGTTACCATGGGCTGGGCCCCCGCGCTTTCAGGCAGGGTGACGGCGATCAGCCACAACAGTATTTGCAAGGCACGTTTCATGACAGCACTTTATCACCCCGTCCCGAATGCGCCACCGTTTGCAGATGCGAAGCGACCGCTCGCAGATAAGAGACTGAAATATAGGCATAAAAGCCATAGATAAATATCAGTATCAACGAACTGCGAGGAATAAAAAATGAAGTCGAGATTGTTTGCCAGTGTCATGCTGGCTGGGCTGTTCTCATCGGCAGCCATGGCCCAGATCAAAGGCGAGAAGGCCATTCAGTTCGAAGCGCGGGGTGCGGACCCTGTGGCGGCGTTTGAAGGCGAACTGATGGTGCCTGAGAACCGGTCGAATGCGGACAGCCGTATGATCCCCATCCGCTATGTGCGTTTCCCGGCCACGGGTGAAAAGAAGGGCCCGCCGATCATTTATCTGGCGGGTGGCCCGGGTGGGTCCGGCATCGCCACGGCCAAATACCGCCGCTTTGCCATGTTCATGGCGCTCAGGGCTTACGGCGATGTGATTGCGCTCGATCAGCGCGGCACGGGTGCGTCCAACATTCTGCCTGGCTGTAATTCGGACCAGCATGTACCAACGGATCATGCGGTCAGTGACGCGGCCTATGTGGCAATGCACCGCGCGGCGCTTGAGGAATGCGTGGCCTTCTGGAAAGCCGAAGGGGTGGACATTAAGGGCTATAACACGCTTGAGAACGTCCACGATGTGGATGCCCTGCGCGCCCATCTGGGCGCCGATAAAATGGTGCTGTGGGGCACGTCCTACGGCAGCCATATGGCGCTGGCGGCGCTGAAGGAATTTGAAGGCCGCATCGACCGGGTTGTGCTTTCAAGCGCGGAGGGGCTCAATCAGACCATCAAGCTGCCCGCGCGCACAGACGCCTATTTTGACCGCCTGCAGGCCGCCGTGGACAGCCAGCCCACGGCCAAGGCGGCATATGGTGACATCAAGGCGCTGATCCGCCGGGTGCATGACAAGCTGGAGAATGCACCGGTGCCGCTGAAGGTCAAGATGCGCGACGGGGCCGTGGCGGACATGATGTTCACGCGGCGCGATATGCAGATGGTGGCGTCAGGCATGGTGTCTGACCCGTCCTGGGGTGCCAGTCGCTTGCTGATGCTGTATCTGGCGCTGGACAACGGGATAACAGCCCCCCTTGAAGAAGGACTTGGCCGCTTTATCGACCCGCGCGAGCCCATCAGCATGTCCCCCATGAGCGTGCTGATGGACATTGCGTCCGGCATGACGGGTGGGAAGAAAGCGCTGGTGGCCGAACAGGCGAAAACGGCGTTTCTGAAGGACTATCTGAACTTCAGCTACCATTATGACGGGATGTTTCCCGAACTGGACCTGGGCGATGATTTCCGCGCCAAACCGGTGAGCGACGTGCCCGTGCTTTTGTTCAGCGGCACGCTGGATGGCCGCACCTATCTGGAAGGGCAGGCCGAAGCCGTGGCGGGGCTGTCGAACCTGACGCACATCACGGTGGTGAATGCCGGGCATAACCTCTATATGTCCACGCCCGATGTGCAGGCCGCGATCAACCGCTTCATGGAGGGCGAGCCGCCCGCGAGCGACACGATCACCACCGACCTGCCGGACTTCACGCCGAAGATGTAACATGGGAAGCCCCGGTGTTTGCCGGGGCATCTCTATGGGTAGCTGTCTAACGGAACAGCGAAAGTGTTGCGCTAGGTGCCTGATTTGCAATCGATAGAGCCTGCAGCCCAAGCTGCTGTTTCACTTGCAATGATTGCAGTTCCGCACTGGTTTTGGCCATGTCGGCATCCACCAAATTACCAATGCCCACTTCAATGCTATCGGCCAATTTCGTCGTGAATTGCTTCTGCAGTTCCAGCCGTTTAACACCGGCACCGAATTCCGAGAGTACGGTGTTCAAATTCGTGATGGAATTGTCAATTTCCGTTACCGCTGTGGTGGCGTTCCCGACGATGGAGATGGTCGCATCTGAAGACAGTTCAATGTTTGGGCCGGCCCCTGGCGGTACTCCGAAAGCCAAGCTCTGAGCCGTTATGGTGATGGTGCTGTCTCCGGTCGAGTCTGTGATGGCGACGATGTCATCACCGCCATCTTTAACGGCGTTTGTGCCGTTAAATTCTGCGTTTTCGACAATGGATTTTGCTTGTTCGCGTAACTGAACAAAATCGTCGTTGAGCACAGTCCTGTCTGCATCGGAAACCCCGGGGTCCTTAGCTGCAACAGCCTTTTCCTTCATCTCAATGAGAAGGTCTGAAACCGCTTCCGCCGCAGCGATCGATACATCCAGAGTAGAGATCGCCCGGTCGATTGACGACTGGACGGCGCTGAAGCCAGCCAGGTCTCCGCGTAACTTCTGGGCAATAGCGTATACAGCCGCATTGTCTTTGGCAGATGAAACCTTCAGGCCTGTATTGATCTGGCCTTGCACGGAATCCAAGCGCGAACTGGTTTTATTCAGGTTTTGCAGTGCCACAAACGCCCCAGCGTTTGTGTTGACTGAAAAAGACATACTTCCTCCTTCTGAGAAATGATCGTCTTTGTTGATGACAAGGATGATTTTTTCATCCGCTTGCTGCCGAACAAGCAATATCCAGGCCATTTTTAATAAAATTTTAATCATAGGGAATCTGTGGATATGTTGATTATTTGGCCTGTCATTGATGTAGGGCAGGCAGGGCAATTATTGCCGACTGGGCAATAATGTCTGGCCGAATGGGCAATTATTGCCGATCAGCATAGCCGGGTAACAGACAGCGAACAGCGTCAGTTCCTTGAGCCCGATGATGCCCTCCACCGTATAGCTGGTGGCGTCGCAGCTGATCCAAGCGCTGCATGCGTCCGTAAGCCTCATGACCCGAAAATCAGGAGGCTGTTTTGGACTGTAAAGAATGCGAAACCATCAAAGGTCATATTTTTCCGGAGACTTTTTTCTGGATTTACCTGCCGACCACAGAGGCCACGGCCAGATTGAAAAAGATGGTCGAATGCCTTGGTTATACCGGCGAACCACTTGATCAGACTATGGTCCGGGTCGTGGTGCCGGCAACTGGTGTCGGCGCTTTCCTGACGGTCCTCTTTGGGGAATTCAATGGTCAGGAGCTGGCCAATACCAAAATTGTCACCACCCGGGATGATCATTTGGGACCAGCGGACATGGGGCGCGTGTTTCAGGCGGATGTTTTCATCAACCGGTTCCAGAGCCAGTGGATCATCGAAGCGCTTGAGGCCAAGCGGTTTGAAACCTGGTTCCAGCCGATCTTCCATGCGGCAAGGCCGGACAAGGCCTTCGCCCAGGAAGGGCTGTTCAGGCTTCGGGACGCCAGCGGCACGATCATTCCGCCTACGCATGTCTTTGATGTTGCAGGCAAATCTGACCTGCTGTTCACCGCCGACCTGCTGGCTCGCAAGTGCGCGGTTGAGACGGCCGCTGCCGCCGGGCTGAAGGGCAAGATTTTCATCAACTTCAACCCGTCCAGCATTTATGACCCGGCCTATTGCCTGCGGGCGACCGCCGCGGCGATTGAATCTGTAGGGCTGAAGCCTGAGGATATCGTGTTCGAGCTGACAGAAACCCATGAGGCGCGGGACAAGGCCCACCTGAAGGGCATTTTGGCCTTCTACCGGGGCGCGGGCTTCGGCGTGGCGCTGGACGATATCGGTTCTGGCTGGTCGGGCCTTAACATGCTGCATGAGATGCGGCCGGATTATGTCAAACTGGACATGGATCTGGTGCGGGATGTCCACAAGGACAGCTTCAAGCAGACCATCGTCAAGCGCCTGCTGCAGATCGCATCTGACAACCGGATCAGGACGATTGCCGAAGGCATTGAATGCGCAGAAGAGGCCCGTTATCTGACAGACATGGGCGCGGATTACCTGCAGGGCTATTATTTCGCCAAACCCGCCCCTGTGTTGCCAGCGGAAGAAAGCCCGCTGGCAAAAGCTGGCTAAAAGATCGCCGCCGCCGCGACGCTGAGGCCGATGCCGAACAGGGCCCAGATGGCGATGGGGCGGTGGGATGCGTCGCCATGTTTCTCGAACAGCCAGTCGCCCGTGCGGTTGCCGATCAGCATGGCCGGATAGCAGACGGCGAAGAGCGTCAGTTCCTTGAGGCCGATGATGCCCTCCACGGTATAGCTGGTGGCGGCGAAAGCGGCGGAAAACAGGAAGAAGCCCATCAGGAAGGCGCGCGCCACCCGTGCCCGGTCATAGACTGCCATGGAATAGATGATCACCGGCGGCCCGGGGATCGCCAGAGCGCCATTGAGAAGCCCTGATACCAGCCCCGACCCAAGCCCGAACATGCCGCCCGCCCGGTGCGGTGCGGGCTTGTATTTTGCCAGAAGGAAGCAGGCCAGCATCACGGTGCCGCCGATCAAAAGCCGGAACATATCCGGGCTGAAAATGAGCAGGAGATAGGTGCCAAACAGGGTGCCGATGGCGGAGGTGACAATCATCCCCGCCATATCCTTTATGGGGACGTCCTTCCAGTAGCTGCGGATGGTCTGCAGCGACACCGTCAGCGTCAGCAGCACGATCACACTAGCGGCTGTGGTGGGCGCCAGCACAAGGCTGAGGATCGGCAGTGCGGCGAGCGCAAAACCGAAGCCCGTGAAGGCCCGCAAAATGGCGGCCAGCAAAATCGTCGCGGCCAGCCCCACCATGGTGAGCAGGCCGATTTCCGAAAGGATGTCTGCCACCTGGGTTACGCCGCCTTCTGGCCAAGCCGCACCAGGCGGCCGGGCCTGAGGCCTGTAAGCTTGTCATTCTCAACCACCACCTTGCCGTCAACAACGGTGGCAATATAGCCGGTGGCTTCCTGCAGCAGACGCTGGCCGCCCGCCGGCAGGTCCTTGACCATATGGGGTGCGTGTAGGCGGAGATTCTTGTGGTCGATCACATTGATATTGGCTTTCTTGCCAACCTCTAACCGCCCGCGGTCAGTGAAGCCGACATAATCGGCGATCTCGGACGTCAGCATCTGTACGGCGCGCGCAAGCGGGATTTGCGGGCCCTGCTTGCGGTCCCGTGCCCAGTGGCACAGAAGGTAAGTTGGGAAGCTGGCGTCACACACGGTGCCCACATGGGCCCCGCCGTCCGACAGGCCCATGATGGCTTGCGGGTGGGTCATCATCTCATGCACCGCGCTATAATTCAGGTCGGTATAATTATAGATTGGGAAATAGAGGAACTCCTGCCCGTCTTTTTCAAGCAGTATGTCATAGATTTTCGAAAGCGGCGTCAAGCCGTCCGCCTGCGCCATCTTGTATACGCTGGCCTCCACGCTTTGCTCATAATCGGGGTTTTCGCCCAGCTTGAACATCTTGCAGCTGATGAAATCAATCTGCTGCAACAGGATATCCGCCAGCGGCGGGATGGCCGTGCCGTCGCCCGCCACCTTTTCTGATTTCTCGCTCAGCAGCTGTTCCTTGAAGTCCGGATCACGCATGGCGTCCACGCGCTCCTCCAGCGGCAGGTGGCTGATGCGCTTGTAGCTTGGGAAGCCGATGAAGGGATGGAAAGTGCACTGCAGCCCCAGGATCACCCCAATGCCGCGCGGCGCGGTTTGCAGCCGCATGTTGATGCCTTTGTCCTTCGCAGCTTCCGCGCGGGCCAGAATGTTGCGCCACTGTTTGGGGGCAAAGTCCCGCTGCATCAGCGACAGCGAAAATGGCCGTCCGTCCGCCGCGCCTGCGAAGGCCTCCAGAAGGTCAAACTCGCGGTCGAAAGCTGTCGGGTCGCCGCGCTCCAGGTCGAAATCATTCACCGCCTGCAGCACGCCGTGGTCTAATCCCTTGAAGGCTTCTGCGATGCCGACCAGTTCTTCCCTGGTGGCTTCGGATGCCGGGGTCCAGTCACCGTCCGCCGTGCGGTGCACGTCAGACCGGCCGGTGGAAAAGCCAACTGCCCCGGCCTCAAGCGCCGCCCGTGTCAGCTCCCGCATTTTGGCGATGTCCTCAACTGTGGCGGGCTCGTCAGAGACCGCGCGGTCGCCCATCACATAGACGCGCAGCGGGTCATGCACGATCTGGGCGGCATAATCGATGGTGTGGGGGAAATCGATGGCGTCCATATAGTCCGCGAAACTTTCCCAGTTCCAGGTCAGGCCTTCCGCCAGCGCGGTGCCGGGGATGTCCTCCACCCCTTCCATCAGGCGCACAAGCCGGTCATGGTCCTTCGGTAGCACAGGGGCGAAGCCTACGCCGCAGCTGCCCATCACCGCCGTGGTTACGCCGTGGTTGACACTGGGCTGCAGGTCAGCGTCCCAGGACACCTGACCGTCATAATGGGTGTGCAGGTCCAGGAAACCGGGGGTGACGATGGCGCCTGCGGCGTCAATCACGCGGTCGGCCTCGCCAAGGTTGGTGCCGATGGCAGCGATCTTGCCGTCCATCACGGCTACATCGCCAGTGATGGGCTCAGTGCCATTGCCGTCATAAATGGTGCCGCCCTTGATGATCAAATCATAAGCCATGGGTGTCCTCCTGAAGTGTCGGGGGTGAATAAGACGTCAGCCGGTCCACCAGCCGGAACGCGCCGGTCACAGCGAAGCCGCCAATGAAATGCCAGATGCCCCAGGTGGCGAGAACCATCGCCCCGGAGCCAAGCCCGCCAAACTGACTGAGCATGATAAGAAGGCCGAGGCCTGAATTCTGGATGCCGATTTCGAACACAAGCGCGCGCCGGGCGGCGCCTGTTCTGAGGCCCAGCATGCCCACAAGGCCGCCAAGGATGAAGGCTGCCGTGTTGTGAAGCGCCACATAGGGCAGGATCTGGTCACCGAAATGTTTGAGCAGATCCATGTTGGTCGCGAGCCCCACGGCCACGATCACCACAATCACGCCCACGGCAATCGGCAGGCATACGCGCTGCAGTTTGTGGGCAAAAGTTGGGCGAACGTGCGACAGGACAATGCCTATCAGCAGCGGCACCAGCAGGGTGAAACTGGTGTTCAGCACAAACGACAGGCGGTCCAGATGGATGGCCTCAACAAGGTCCCGCGTGGGGGCGTAAAGGCTGGTCCAGAACAGGATCGCCAGCGGCAGGAAGGCCGCGGAAAACAGGCTGGAGCAGGTGGTGAGCGAGACCGAATAGGCCACATCACCCCGGCTGAGGCGCGTGAACAGGTTGGATACATTGCCGCCGGGGCAACAGGCCACGATGATCATGCCGAGCGCGATGCCGGCCATGGGCTGGAACAGGGTCAGCAACGCAAGGGTGATCAGCGGCAGTCCGATGATCTGCGCCATCAGGCCATAGAGCACGCTGCGCTTGTGGGTTCTAAGGAACGAGAAATCATCTGTCTTGAGCCCCAGCGCCACGGAAAACATGGTGAAGGCGAGCGAGATGGCGAGCGCGAGCTGCGTGCCCGGCTCCAGCGTGATCACGGCGTCATTGATGGCGCTTGCGTCCATGCTTCCCATCCCTCCCAATGTGTCCCCTTCCCAAAGGACAGGCCAAATCTACTTGACGCATGGGCGCTTGTGAATGACAGTCGGCGTCTAAAAATTGATATTTTACGCCAAAGGCCATTCCCAAGTAACACCATGACAGAAACCGTCCTGACCCGCTACCTGACCACGCTTGTAGACGCGATGGAAGCCGATTACGGCGTTGCGTCGAGCGCGCTTTACCGTGCGGCCGGGATCGCGCCGCTCGCGGACGGGCGGATCGAGGAAGCCGACGCGGAGGCACTGTGGGTGGCGGCGGAGAAGCTGTCTGGTGACGGGCTTCTGGGCCTGCGCGTAGGTGGGCGCGTGCGCTACAGCAGCTATTCGACGCTTGGCCACCTGCTGGTGACCGCCAAAACGGTGGGCGACTCGCTCCGTGCGGCGTGCGAGCTTGCCTTCTATGTGGGGGCCGCCGGCCAGCTTGAGATGGAAGACCGGGCGGGGGAGTGCGCTATCGTCTATAAGCCGCTCAGGCCCAATTGGCGCGCGCCCCATGTACGCTCGGAAGCGGTGCTTCTACCGATGGTGCGCTTTGCGCGCTGGGCGTCGCCTGGCGTGGTGCCCAAACAGGTGTGCCTGACCCGGCCCATTCCGCGCAACCCGCAAGCTTATGCGGATGCGTTTGGGGCACCGGTCACCTTCGGGGCGGCCTGCCATGAGGTGATCTGGGACGCGGAGGCGCTCAATCAGCCGATGAACGACGCCAACCCGGCCCTGAACGAGATGCTGCGGGCGCATGTGGAAGCGGAAATGCCCAAAAGGGACAGCCTGCATGCAGATGTTCGGGCGCACTTGTTGGCGGCATTGGCGGGCGGCGGAGACACCAGCATCACAGCCATTGCACGCCTTATGGGCATGTCGGAACGCAGCCTGCAGCGAGCACTGTCGGCGGAAGGTGCGGCGTTCCGCGACATGCTCAGCGACGTACGGCGGGAGGAGGCCGGCAGGCTGCTGCGTGAAACCAAACTGCCGGTGGCCGATGTTGCAGCCCGGCTGGGATATTCCGAGCCCGCCGCCTTTGTGCGGGCCTTCCGGCGCTGGTTTGACGCGTCGCCCAACCAGTGGCGGAAAAAGCCAAACGGCTGATTGGCGGCCGCCCAAACTTGGGCTAGGGTTAACAAATATGACACAGGTATCAGGGTAGAATAGAGCGCAGATGATGTTGAAAAAAATAGCAAAAGCGGCCGGGCTGACGATCAGTTTTGTGGCCGCGTTAATGACAGTTGAGGGAAGTGTTTCTATGAGTACAGCCGAGGATAAAACCCCCGTCGATATGATCGTGCATGGCCGCTATGTGGTAACCATGGATGACGCCAAGGGTGTGATCGAAGGTGGGGCCGTTGCGGTCAAGGACGGCGCTATCGTGGCCGTGGGCACGAATGCTGAGATCGCGAGCGCCTACAGCACTGACAATGAAATCGCGGGTGACGACCGGGTGCTGATGCCGGGCCTTGTGAACGGCCACACCCACACGGCCATGACCCTGTTTCGCGGCATGGCCGATGACCTGGAACTGATGACCTGGCTGACCACCTATATCTTCCCCATGGAAGGCCGTTATGTGGACCCGGAGTTTATCCGCATCGGGTCTGAGTTGGCCTGTTGGGAAATGATCCAGAGCGGCACGACCAGCTTCGTCGATATGTATTTCTACCCCGAAGAAATTGCGGGCGTGGTGGACAAGTGCGGCCTCCGCGCCGTGATCACCGCGCCGATGATCGACTACCCCAGCCCGGGCTTCAAGGGTTGGGATGACAGTTTTGCGGCTGGCGTGAAATTTGTTCAGGACTGGCAGGGCAAGAATGCCCGCATCACGCCGGGCCTTGCGCCGCACGCGCCCTACACGGTGTCGAAAGAGCATCTCGCGGATGTGGCCAAAGTGGCCAGGGAGCTGGGCGCCCCCATCTCCATCCATGTTGCCGAAGATAAATCCGAGCTCGACACCATTGAAGGCAAATACCAGCAAACTTCCATTGAAGAACTCGCTGACGTCGGCATGCTGGACGCGCAGGTGATTGCCGCCCATGTGGTGTGGCCGTCAGACAGCGACATGGAACTGGTCGCGGGCAAAAGCTTTGCCGCCATCCATAACCCTACGTCGAACATGAAAACCGGTGCTGGCTTTTCGCCCGTGCCCAAGCTGCTGGAAGCGGGCGTGACTGTGGGGCTGGCGACAGACGGTGCGGCATCGAACAACAACCTGAATATGTGGGATGAAATCCACCTTGCGGCGCTCATTCACAAGGGTGTGGCGACAGACCCGACGGTCCTGCCAGCCGCGACCGCGCTTGACCTGGCGACCCGCATGGGTGCCAAGGCTGCGGGGCTTGAAGGCGTGACGGGCGCTTTGAAGCCGGGGCTCCGGGCGGACATGATCCAGGTGTCTGTGGACAGCCTTCGCATGCAGCCCCTCTATGACGTGGTGTCGCAGCTTGTGTATGTCGCGGATCAGCAGGATGTGGTGACCACCATTGTCGACGGCAAACTCTTGATGGCGGACGGCAAGGTGCTGACCATTGATGAAGCGGACCTGCGCGCCCGTGTGCTGGAGATATCAGCGCGAATTCGAGCGGATGTGGACTTGTTGAAATGATAGCCTCTTGAAACCAAGAGAGGATTATGACAACTATTAAGTGTCATCTGCGCTTTGGCTAAGCAACTAAACCAATTTTATTTTGGCTATCTTTTGCGAAGGTTGAATATGAAATCTAAGCTCTTTTCCAAAAAGTCGTGGCTTGAAATGGATTCATTCAAGGACGACATCGTGAAGTTGCTTGAGCTAAGTCAAGATGTCTTAGTTCAGTACCCACAAGTGGTTGTGAAAATTCACCTAACTAGGACTTCAGATGAAGCAGATGTTCTTTATGCAAATGCTTCAGACTTGCTAAAGGTTGAAGAGGCTAAGCTAAGAAGTTGTTTTAAAGTTTGTGGGTCATTTATCTTGGTTCTAGCCCCTGATGGCGACGGTGCTAGCGATAACATTGATGATGTTGTTGACGATATTTCTTCAGCATTAGCGCTTTCTGATGACGATAGACAAAAACTCTCAGCTTTCTTGGCTGTTGTTCGCAAGGTTTCTCAGGAGGACTTTCACGAGGCCCAACGTCGGAAAGAATACGAAGTAACCGGCTTGCCTACGTTACGAGGAGTTAGCGGAAATGTAAATCTTCGAGCGATTTTTGACACACATTACAAAAGTAGTATTTCGATCGATAATTACTCGCCCAAATGCGAAGGTTTAACTGCGGTTGCTGTTCTGAAGATGAGGCTAGATGAGGAAAGCCCCCTTGAGCATGTGTTTATGCAGATGACACAGAAAGACATCCGCTTTTTGATTGATCATCTTGAAGCTATGGAAAAGCAAATGGATGCTCTGATTTCATATGTTGACCTCGAAAAAAGAGCCGAGCGTCAAAAATGAAAAATGTCCGATATATAGAAGACTATATTCAGGGGCCGCAAAACAAGGATGCTTTTGAAGATACCAAGGAAGATGTATCTTTACCGAGTGATAAACTGCAAGACTTCCAATTCGACCTTGAGACGGTGAATGACAAGCTAGATATTCTAGTTTCAAAGAGAAAGCGAAAGGTCGATATGAAAAGATCCGTGGCCCTTCTGCTATCGTCTCTATTCTGCGGTTCGAGTATCTCGTTTTTAGTGATGTCGCTGTTCGGAGAAATTTTTATTCCGTGGGAATTTTTTGGAGCGATGTCATTTGCTTCCGGTGGATTGGCTATCGCGTCTTTTCAAATACTCGTGGGAGTTGATGGTAAGCGATATGAGTGAAGAAACCCCAGATAAGAGCGATAAAGAAGGCTTGAGTGGCGGTCCATTGTCTGTGATCGCTCGACATTTGGATTATCGAAAGTTAACGTCCGCTCAGATATCAAATCATATATCTGACATAATAGCTGCAGTGCTTACTGCATCATTTTTTCTCAATAGTGAAAATGAAATCCTCGAATTTATTCTGGTAATCGTAGTTCTGGGGTGGAGTGTTGCTTGCTACTTTGTGTCAAAGCCCTCGTCGGATGGACTCGATGAATGACAGGCCTTTGTCTGAGCTCACTTGTATCAAATTTGAGGCATTATTTTACAGGACCTTAAAAACCGTGTGTTATGACAGAAAGACAGTACATCAGGCACATCCAGTATTCATGTAGGCGAGGGCGTTGTGAGCGAGCCAGAATTCAGCTTATTCCTTGTCAAAAAGAGCTTCATCGACAAAGCGGATGATCGGTTCAAGACGATCATGCGGTGGAAGGATGTCGACCTTTTCAGACAACCGCTGAGTTTCCTGTTCCCCGCTGACGCTCACGACAGGGTCGAACGCCTGCTGGACCGCGATGACGTGTCCATTTTCCAGAATGTTGTGTTCCCGCGCGTGCCGCTCCGCCTCAAGACCGGTGGCTATATCAACTTCGATATGAAGCTGGTGACCAAGGGCCCGGACGAGCGCCAGCTGGACTTCTACAAGCCCGGTCGCGCGGACGAAGCAAACACCGCGCAATCGACCGAAGCCGCCGCACCTGCCGCCGACATGTACAGCTTCTTCAATTTCGTTGAGGATCTGCTGGCGTCCCCGTTCGAGGATGACCTGGACCTGACCATGGTCAGCATGGATGCGCTGAGGGACGGCAGCGATGCTGGCCTGACGGACGAAGAGAAAGACAGCGCCCGGACAGAATTTGAAGCCAACCTGCAAAAACATGCGGTTGGCGGCAAGGTTGGCAAGCTGGATGAGGCCTCCTACGGCCTTCTGACCGGCACCGGCTTTGACGAGGAAGCCTTTGATCTTGAGATGCAGAATGTGGCAGCGCGGCTGAATATCGCGCCCGAAAAGCTCGCGCTCAAGAAAGCCAATATGGCCATCGATGATCGCGATGTTGCACCCGAGAAACTGCACCAGGCGCTCCACCAGGCGCGCGGCGTGTTCGTGGGCGAAATTGAAGACGAGCATGGCATCGAGAAGCTCACCGGCGTCCTTGACGGCATTGAGCACAACAGGAAGCTCATTCAGGACGCGATCAAGAAATACAAATACCGCACCAGCCCGCGGTCGGTCTCGGATAATGTGGCGTCGGTTTCCATCGCCCTGTTGCAGCAGGGCAAGGTGAACCTTGAAGGCCAGATCAGGCGTCCCGATGAGATCATCGTGCTGGCCGACCATCCGGATATCTCGATCGAACATGACCTGGCGCAGCTCGAGGACCTTATTCGCATGCGGGTCAGGAAGCCTGCGGACGAACGCGAAAAGCCCGATTATTACGAACTGTGCCGTTCCACCATGATCCAGGAACGCTTCATTGAGGAACTGGAGGCCATGCTGACCCGCCACGGCGAAGAGGCGTCGCGCGTGGGCTTCCGCATCAAGGGCATGCCGCCCGTGCGCCGCGGTGGTTTGCATTGGGACGCACTCAACCGCCTGGCGGCCAAGGGCCACCCCATCTGGATCGACCGCTTCGGTGATGCGGTGGTGGCACCCGAAGCGCTCAAATGCCTGATGGGGGGGATGATCGAAATGCCGCCGCCACTGATGAAAAAGCTGGCCGGGCACTTTGACGGCAAGGAAATGATGAGCCAACTGGTTGCCACCTGGCAGGCCATGAATGTCCGCGTTGTGTCCGCAGACCTGCCGGACTATGACATGAAGACGCTGGCGCAGGAGCTGGGCATCACCATCGCGGTTGAGGATGCGCCCGAAGCATTGGCCAGCTAATCTGCCGCAGGACTTCCCGAACAATTGATAATGGCTTCACCTCTGTATGGCATCTGGGTGATTTTTTGATTGATTTGCCGTTCGTCAAATCGCACCTTCAAAAAAAGATATGCTAGTATGCATCAAGAAGAATAAGAGGGGGCAATTGTGGCGGAAAACACCAGTCAGCCACGTCGCATGAACGACGACCTGATCACAGCCCATGTGGGCGAAACCGGCGGCCTGATGCGCGCACTGAATGCGCTGCAGCAGCATGACGGCTATATTGATGCCGCCCTGGTTCCAAAGCTTGCCAAGGCCTTCAATATCACCAAGGCCGAAGTGAAGGGCGTGATCAGCTTCTATGATGATTTTACGAAGGCGCCCAAAGGCAAGCATGTCATCCGCATCTGTCAGGCGGAGGCCTGCCAGGCGGTGGGTAGCCGCGGGCTGACAGCAGCAGCGATTGAAAAACTGGGTATTGGCCTTGGGGAAACGACACCCGATGGCCGCGTGACGGTCGAGGCCGTCTATTGCCTGGGCCTGTGTGCGTCCGGCCCCGCCGCCATGGTGGACGGTCAGCTGAAGGGCCGGGTGAGTGCCCACCTCTTTGATGCTTATGCCGAGGAGGGTGAGGCATGACCAAAATCTATGTCCCGCTTGATAGTTCAGCCGTGGCCATGGGCGCCGATGAGGTGGCAGCCAAAATCGAGGCCATCACCGGCATCGCGCCTGTCCGGAACGGCAGCCGCGGCATGGCGTGGCTGGAGCCGCTGGTGGAAGTGGAAACCCCAAAAGGCCGCGTGGCCTATGGCCCCGTAACGCTGGATGACGTTGCAGGCCTGATCAGGGACGGTATGATGGAAGGGCGGGCGCACGCGCTGTGCCACGGCCTGACGGAAGAACTGCCGTTCCTTGCGAGGCAGGAACGCCTGACCTTCGCGCGCTGCGGCATCACCAACCCGCTGTCGATGGATGAGTACGCCAGCCACGGCGGGCTTGACGGCATCCAGAAAGCCATCGGGATGAGCGCCGAGGCGATCTGTGACGAGGTCATGACCTCCGGCCTCAGGGGCCGGGGCGGCGCGGCCTTCCCTGCGGGCATCAAATGGAACACCGTGCGCGGTGCTGACGCGGACCAGAAATATATCGTCTGCAACGCGGACGAGGGCGACAGTGGCACTTTCGCCGACCGGATGATCATGGAGGGCGATCCGCTCCTCCTGATCGAGGGCATGGCGATCGCGGGTCTGGGGACCGGCGCGACCAAAGGGTACATTTATCTGCGCTCGGAATACCCGGTTGCGAAGCGGGTCCTGACGGCCGCGATCGACCGTGCCTATTGGAAAGGCTTGCTCGGTAACGATGTGCTTGGCTCGGGCAAGGCTTTCCACCTGGAAGTTTTCATGGGGGCGGGTGCCTATATCTGCGGCGAGGAAACCTCGCTTCTGGAAAGCCTGGAGGGCAAGCGTGGTCAGGTGCGTGCCAAGCCGCCGCTGCCGGCGCTTGAAGGCCTCATGGCCAAGCCGACGCTGGTGCATAATGTGATCAGCCTGTGTGCTGTGCCGACCATTCTGGCCAAGGGTGGAGAGTTCTACCGTGACCATGGGATGGGGCGCTCCACCGGCACCATGCCGTTCCAGATTGCCGGCAATGTGGCGTGTGGGGGGCTCGTGGAAAAAGCCTTCGGTGTGACGCTTGGTGAACTGGTGAACGGTTTCGGCGGCGGCACGCGTTCTGGCCGCCCCATTAAGGCCGCGCAGGTGGGTGGTCCGCTGGGCGCCTATATCCCTTTGGACAAGTTCGACATGCCGATGGACTATGAAACCTTCGCCAAAATTGGCGCAGGGGTGGGCCATGGTGGTATAGTGGTGTTTGACGACACGGCGGACATGGCCGAGCAGGCGAAATATGCCTTCGATTTCTGTGCCCACGAAAGCTGCGGCAAATGCACCCCGTGCCGGATTGGCGCGGTGCGTGGCTCGGAAGAGATGGCGAAGCTGATTGCAGGCGGTGACGCCACAACACACCTGACGCTTGTTGAAGACCTGTGCGAGGTAATGGAAGACGGATCGCTGTGCGCGATGGGCGGTATGACACCGGTGCCGGTGAAAAGCGCCCTTGACTATTTTCCGGAAGATTTCCTGAAGGGAGACAAAGGATGACCCTTCTTAAAGAAAAAGATTTTGGTACCCCGGCTGTAAAGTCGGAGGAGACCGTGACACTGGAAGTGGACGGCCAGGCCGTCAGCGTGCCCAAGGGCACCAGCGTGATGCGCGCGGCGGCAGAAGCCGGGATTTCCATTCCCAAACTGTGTGCGACCGATATGGTCAAGCAGTTCGGCAGTTGCCGTCTGTGCCTTGTGGAAATTGATGGCCGCAAGGGCACGCCGTCATCGTGCACGACACATGCCGAAGACGGCATGGTGGTGAAAACCCAGACCGACCGGCTGGCGCGTCTGCGCCGTGGGGTGATGGAGCTTTATATTTCCGACCACCCGCTGGACTGCCTGACGTGCCCGACGAACGGCGACTGTGAGCTGCAGGACATGGCTGGTGCCGTGGGGCTTCGGAATGTGCGCTACGGCTATGAGGGCGAGAACCATCTGGATCTCGAAAAGGATGAAAGTACACCATACTTCACCTATGACCCGTCCAAATGCATTGTCTGCTCGCGCTGCGTTCGGGCGTGCGACGAGGTGCAGGGCACGCTTGCGCTGACCATTGAGGGCCGCGGGTTCGAGAGCCGCGTCGCAACGGGCGCGGAAGACTTCTTCAGTTCGGAATGCGTTTCCTGCGGCGCCTGCGTGCAGGCCTGCCCAACCGCGACGCTGGCGGAAAATGACCTGATCGAACACGGCGTGCCCGACCGCACAGTGATCACCACCTGCGCTTACTGCGGCGTCGGTTGCAGCTTCAAGGCGGAGATCAAGGGCGACCGCGTGGTGCGTATGATCCCTGAAAAAGCAGGCAAGGCCAACCATGGCCATTCTTGTGTCAAAGGCCGCTTCGCCTGGGGCTACGCCACCCACAAGGACCGCATCACCACCCCGATGATCCGGGAAGCCATCACTGACGAATGGCAGGAAGTGTCGTGGGACGAGGCCATCGCCTTCGCCGCCAAGCGCCTCAAGGGCGTGCAGGAAAAATATGGCCGTAAGGCTATCGGCGGTATTACCTCAAGCCGCTGCACCAACGAGGAAGTCTGGCTGGTGCAGAAGATCATCCGGGCGGCCTTTGGCAACAATAATGTGGATACCTGTGCGCGCGTGTGCCATTCGCCCACTGGCTACGGCCTGAAGCAAACCTTCGGCACCAGTGCGGGTACACAGAATTTCGATTCTGTCGAAAAGGCCGACGTGATCATGGTGATTGGCTCCAACCCGACAGACGCCCACCCTGTGTTCGGCAGCCAGATGAAGCGCCGCCTCAGGGAAGGCGCCAAGCTAATTGTGCTGGACCCACGCAAGATTGACCTGGTGGAAACCCCGCATGTGAAGGCGGACTATCACCTGCCGCTGCAGCCGGGCACCAATGTGGCGGTGATCAACGCACTGGCGCATGTGATCGTCGCGGAAGGCCTGCATGACGAAGCCTTCGTGCGCGAGCGCTGTGAAATGGATGCGTTCGAGGAATGGAAAGCCTTCATCCTCGACCCCGTCAACTCGCCAGAGGAAGTGGCCAAGGTAGCGGGCGTGAGCGCTGATGATATCCGCGCCGCGGCGCGCCTCTATGCCACCGGCGGCAACGGGGCCATCTATTACGGCCTTGGGGTCACGGAACACAGCCAAGGGTCCACGATGGTGATGGGCATGGCCAACCTGGCGATGGCCACCGGCAACATCGGCCGTGAAGGCGTGGGCGTGAACCCGATGCGCGGGCAGAACAACGTGCAAGGCTCGTGCGATATGGGTTCCTTCCCGCATGAGCTGGCGGGCTACCGGCCTGTGAGCGACGATGCGGTCCGGAAAACGTTTGAGGACCATTGGGGCGTCAGCCTGGATGGCGAGCCGGGTCTTCGTATCCCCGGCATGTTCGATGAAGCCTGCGCCGGGAATTATAAGGGCATGTATATCCAAGGCGAGGATGTCGCCCAATCTGACCCCAACATCCTCCATGTCGAAGCGGCACTCCGGAATATGGAATGCGTGGTGGTGCAGGACCTGTTCCTGAATGAAACCGCCCGCTTTGCCCATGTGTTCCTGCCCGGCACCAGCTTCCTGGAGAAAGACGGCACCTTCATCAACGCCGAGCGCCGCATCGGCCGTGTGCGCAAGGTGATGAAGCCGCAGACCGGCATTGAGGAATGGAAAGTCACGGCCATGCTGTCGGAAGCCATGGGCTATCCGATGCCGTACGATAGCGCGGCTGAAATCATGGATGAGATAGCGGCGCTGACACCGACGTTTGCGGGCGTGTCGTTTGACAGGCTTGACCGCGACGGCAGCCTGCAGTGGCCTGTGAATGATGATGCCCCTGACGGTACGCCGATCATGCATGTGGACGGCTTCGTGCGCGGCAAGGGCCTGTTTGTGGTGACGGAATATGTGCCGACGGAAGAAAAGACCAACCGCAAATTCCCGTTGATCCTGACAACCGGCCGTATCCTCAGCCAGTATAATGTGGGCGCGCAAACCCGCCGCACGGACAATAACAAATGGATGCAGGAAGACGTGCTGGAGATCCATGCGTCCGACGCCGAAATGCGCGGCATCCAGACCGGCGACTGGGTGTCTGTGAAGTCAAGGAAGGGCGAGACGACACTGCGGGCTGAAATTTCCGACCGCATGGCGCCGGGCGTGGTTTATACCACCTTCCACCACCCGGAAAGCGGCACCAATGTGGTGACCACTGAGCTTTCCGACTGGGCCACCAATTGCCCCGAATATAAGGTGACAGCAGTGGATGTTGGGCTGGCGAACCACAAGTCCAGCTGGCAGGAACAATATGCGGCGGAGACGCCTACCATGCGGCGGGTCAAGGCCCCCGCGGCGGCGGAGTAAACTGTGGCGCCGAAGGATGTCAGAATGCCCAAGTGGGACGCAGATGTAACTGTGACCGGCAAGCGCGCAGGCGCGTCGGTCAGTTGGCACGTGCCCGAGGAAGCGCCGGTGGCGCTTGTCTATAACGGGCTTAATCATGCTGTGATGCTGGCGTCCCCGGCTGACCTTGGGGATTTTGCGCTGGGGTTCAGTGTGACCGAGGGCATTGTGAAGCGCCCGGATGACATCCGGACTATTGAGGTGTTTGAGAAGGACCAGGGCATTGACCTGATGATCACGCTTGCTGACGCACCTTTCGAGCGTTTCAAACTGAAGCATAGCCGGCGGGCGATGACGGGGCGCACGGGGTGCGGCCTGTGCGGGATCGACAGCATGGAAGAACTGTTCCAGACCGTGCGGCCCGTTGCAGAGATGCCGGCGGCGCTTGATGAAGCCGTTGTACGCAAGGCCGTTTGTGCCTTCGATGGCTTGCAACCGCTCAAAAAGCTGAACAGGTCCGTGCATGGTGCTGCATGGGTGACGTTGGCTGGGGATATCACGCTCGTGCGCGAGGATGTCGGTCGGCATAATGCGCTCGACAAGCTTTTAGGCGCCCTGATGCGGGACGGCACAGACATGACAGCCGGCTTTGTCCTGGTGTCCAGCCGCGCGTCCTATGAGATGGCGCAGAAATGCGTGGCGGTGGGCGCGCCGGCGCTTGTGTGCCTGTCGGCGCCCACGGCCTTTGCGATCCGGCTGGCGCAAGAGGCCAGGCTCACGCTCGCCAACTGGTCCACTGATGGCCTTGTCAGCTTCTAGCCTTTCGGTTTCAGCAGCAGCTCGTCAAGCGGGCGCCGCTTGGGCGCGAAACTGTTGACCTTATGGTCCGCCTTGTAGCCAACCGAGACGCCGCAGATCAGCTTGTAGTTTTCCGGGATATCGAAGCGGGCTTTCACAGGCCCGGCCCAGGTGGCGAGCGCCGCCTGCATGCAGGTGCCAAGGCCACGTTCTTCGGCCGCCAGCGCCAGCGACTGCAGAAATATACCTGTATCCAGGGCCGAGTAGGCCCCAAGGCTGCTTTCACAGAAAACAAACAGAGCCGTGGGCGCGTCGAAAAAGCTGAAGTTGCGGGCCATCTGGGCGTGGCGCGCTGCCTTGTCGCCGCGTTCGATCCCCAGTGTGCCATACAGGCCGTGGCCCGTATCGCGGTAGCGCGCGCCCAGCTCGGGCGGGTATTTCATGATGGTGTTAAAGTCGCCGTCCGGTTTGACGCCGCCTTTCATCAAGGCGCCGAATTTGGCGAACAGGCCGGCGCGCTGGACCTTGGCGGCGGTGTTGAAACGGGCGGTCAGTTCAGCCCCGATTTCTTTCGCCACTTCGCCAGAGGCCACGGCAACCCGGTAAGGCTGCACATTGCCCCAGGAAGGGGCGAGAAGGGCGGTTTCAAGAACATCGGTCAGGAGGTCTTCCGGTACCGGGTCCGGCTTGAATGCGCGAATGCTGCGCCTGTTCGCTAGTGCCTCTGTGACGGCCCCGGTTTGAGTCATTGCTGCGTCCTCCCATTATTTCTGCGCGCATATCACCATATTGGCTGTGCGTAACACACGACAAGGATTGTGGCCCTACGAATATGAATTTCTGCTATTCGGCGGACTTCAACCCCGGCATACCGTGGATTTTGATCTCTGGCGTTTTCATGCCGTAGAGGTCAAGGTCCCGGCCCGCGCGCATCATTTGGTCGCGGAACCAGCTGTGGGCCGGGTGGTTCGTCAGCCGTTTGTGCCACACCAAAACACCACCGATCATGTGGCCCGGGGGCGCGATAGGGCTTGGCACAACATGCAGATCAAAAAACTGGTTACATTTGGTGGCGATCCGGCTGGGGACGGTGACGATCATGTCGGTTGTAGCCACCAGCATGGGGGCAGGGCCGAAATTGTTGATCATCATGACGATCCGGCGCTTGAGGCCCATTTCTTCAAGCTGGTCGTCGACAAAGCCGTGCGCGTCCCCGCGCGGGGACACCAGCACGTGGCGGGCAGCCGCATATTCTTCAACCGGGATGGCGTCTTTGTAGCGCGCCAGCGGGTGGTTCTTGCTCATCATGCAGACAAAATGGTCGCTGGATACATTCAGGCGTGCGAACCGGTCGGGCACATCGCCAAGGGGCATCAGGCCATAGTCCGCGTCCTGATGGTCAAGCCGTTCGAACAGGCGGCCCTCAATCGGGATGGTGTGGACATTGATACCCGGTGCTTCGTTGGTGATGTATTCGGCGACATAGGGCAGCAGCATCATGGCCACATAATCTGTTGTGGCGATGGTGAAGGTGCGCTCCGCCTTCGCCGGGTCAAACGCCACCGGGTTCAGGGCTTCTTCAATTTCACCAAGCGCCCGCCTGACCGGCAGTTCCAGTTCCAGCGCGCGCGCTGTCGGGCGCATGCCGTCTGTGCCGCGTACGAACAGGTCATCCCGCATCACATGCCGAAGCCGGTTGAGCGCGTTCGACACTGCTGGCTGCGACATGCCGATCTTCTGCCCCGCCTTGGTTGCGTTTCGTGTGCTCATCACCGCGTCAAACACGAGGAGCAGATTCAGGTCGATTCCAGCCAAATTCACCATATGAATATCCAAATTTCGAAATATCAATTTCCATAATATATGGGACCTTCCCATATAGGCGCAAGGGTCGAACGTGGAGGGCAACATCCCGGGCATCGATTGCTGACAGAATTTGTCAGGGATGCGCGGGTAAGTTGCCCCCGAACCAAACGGGGGTCCCAACCGTTTGATCCATAAGGAAGGCGAGGAGACGCAAAATGCCTAAGACCATGACAGCAATGGACGAGTTTGCCGTCCGGCTGGCCAAATTTGTGATTGGCCACCGGTGGCTCGTTATTTTTGCGACACTTTTGACAACTGCGGCCGTGACCTACGGTGCGCAGTTCTTACAAATGTCGAACAACTATCGTGACTTTTTCTCTGAATCGAACCCTGAGTTGCAGGCGTTTGAGGAGTTCCAGGGAACCTACACCAAAAACGATAATTTCTTTTTCACCATCGTTCCCGAAGAAGGGGATGTGTTTACAGCTGAAACACTGGCGCTGGTGGAGGAGCTGACCACCGAGGCCTGGCAGATCCCCTTCAGCCTGCGTGTCGACAGTGTGACCAACTTCCAGCACACCTGGGCCGATGAAGACGACCTGATCGTTGAAGACCTGGTGAAGGGCGCGGAAAGCCTGACGGCTGAAGAACTGGCGGAAAAGAGCCAGGTGGCCATCACTGAACCGCTTCTGAGGGACCAGCTTGTGGCCCGCGATGGCCGTGCGATCGCTGTCAATGTGGTGCTGCAGTATCCACAGGTTGACCCGTTCGAGGTGCCGCAGGCGGTTGAATATGCCCGCACCCTCCGCGCGGACCTGCTGCAGAAATACCCAGGCCATAAAATCTACATGACTGGTGTTTCCATGCTGAATATGGCGTTCCAGGAAGCCGGCATGAAAGATGTCATGACCATGATTCCGCTGATGTATGGGCTGCTGCTTCTGCTGATGGCGGTCACGGTTCGGTCGATCGCGGGCACGCTTGTGACACTTCTGATGATCGCTTTTGCCTCCATGATTGGTATGGGCGCGGCCGGTTTCTACGGCGTGGCCCTGACGCCCATTGCGCTGTCGGCGCCGACGATCATTCTGACGCTGGCGATTGCCGATGCGGTCCATATCCTGATTACCATGCGCAACAGCATGAAGGCGGGCATGACCAAGCGGGACGCGCTGATTGAAGCGGTTCGGGTGAATTTCCTGGCGGTGATGATCACGTCGCTGACGACAGCCATCGGCTTCCTGGCGCTGAACTTCGGTGACGCCCCGCCGTTCTGGCACCTGGGCAATATCTCGGCCGTCGGTATTGTGGCAGCATGGGCCATGTCCGTAACCTTCCTGCCGGCCATGATGAGCCTCCTGCCGGTGCGGGCACCGAAGCTGGCGGCGGCAAATGAAAACAACTTCTTTGCCCGCCTGGCGGATTTCGTGGTGGCCCACAACAAGAAGCTGTTCTACGGCATTGGCGCGTTTGCCATTGTGCTGATTTCGGCGGTGCCGCAGATTGAATTCAACGACCAGTGGACCGAATATTTCGACGAGAGCATCGAATTCCGCCGCGACAGCGATGCGTCAACCGAATATTTCGGCTTCTACCCGATCGAGTTTTCGGTTCTGGCAAAGGGTGAGGGCGGCGTATCCGAGCCGGAGTTCCTGCAGAAACTGGACGAGTTCACCCAGTTCCTGCGCCAGCAGCCGAACGTGACCCACGTTTATTCGTTGACGGACATCATGAAGCGGCTGAACCGCAACATGCACGCCGATGAGGCCAGCTGGTACAAGCTGCCCGATGACCGTGAGCTGTCGGCCCAGTATCTGCTTCTGTATGAACTGTCGCTGCCTTACGGCCTTGACCTGAATGACCGGGTGAATATCGACAAGTCCGCAACCCGGGTAACGGCAACGCTGACCAACACCTCAACCCTTGAAACCAAGGTGTTCCTGGATGCGGCCCGTGGCTGGATCACGGAGAATGCGCCGGAATACATGCAGGCCACAGTACCGACCAGCGCGCAGGTGATGTTCACCTATGTGGCGGAACGCAATGTGGAAAGCATGATTGCGGGCAACATCATTGCCATCGTTGCCATCGGCATCGTGATGATGTTCGCGCTGAAATCCGCCCGCCTTGGGGCGCTTTCCATGGTGCCGAACGGCCTGCCGATTGTGGTGGCATTCGGGGCCTGGGCGCTGATGGTTGGAACCGTGGGCTTCTCGGTTGCGGCGGTGGCGAGCGTGTCGCTCGGCATCGTGGTGGACGACACGGTCCACTTCCTGGCCAAATATGTCCGGGGTATCCGCGAGAAGGGCTATGACCGCGCGGGTGCCATCAAATATGCCTTCGAGACCGTGGGCATGGCGCTGGTGGTCAATACTGTGATCCTGGTGATCGGGTTCGCGTACCTTGCCACCTCCCACTTCAAAATGAATGCAGACATGGGCCTGTTGACGGCGCTGGCGATCACATTCGCCTTGCTGTTCGACTTCCTGTTCCTGCCAGCACTGATGCTGCGCGGGTCAGGCAAGCTCATTTCTGGACAAAAAGATGATAGCGAAGGAGTACAACAAAATGTTCAAACGCAACCTGCAGAATAAACTGGCCGCCGCGCTGGCGGTGGTCACGCTGGGCTTTTCCCTCATCGCACCCGTGAAGGCGGACGAGGCGGCCGACAAGGGCTATGAGATCGCGGCCCGGTCTGACCGGTCTGACCTGGGCTTCACCAGTTCAGAAGTGACCGCGGTGATGACACTGACCAACTCGGCCGGCAATACATCAACCCGCGAGATGTATTTCAAGACGCTGGAGAAGGAAAATGAAGAGGTGGGCGACAAGTCGCTCACCGTTTTCGAGACCCCGCGTGACGTGCAGGGTACGGCGCTCCTCAGCCACGCCAAGATCCTGGAAGCGGATGACCAGTGGCTCTATCTGCCGGCGCTGAAGCGCGTGAAGCGCATCAGCTCAACGAACAAGTCTGGCCCGTTCGTGGGGTCCGAGTTTGCGTTCGAGGATTTCACCTCAACCGAGCTCAACAAATATGACTATAAATTCATCGGCGAAGATGAGTTCGACGGCATGAAAGTGGATGTGGTTGAGCGCTTCCCGCGCTATGAGAACTCCGGCTATGTGCGCCAGATCGCCTTGGTTGACCAGGAGGTGTTCCAGGTGCGCAAGATCGATTTCTATGACCGCAAGAACAGCCTGCTCAAGACCCTGACACTGAAGGACTACCGCGAGTATGAAGGCGGTGTGTGGCGCGCGCATGAGCTTGAAATGGTCAATCACCAGACCGGCAAATCCACCACGCTGAGCTACGGCGACTACAGCTTCAAAACCGGCCTTCAAGACAATGACTTTGTCAAAGGCGTGCTGAAGCGCATTCGCTAGGGGCCGGTGATGACGAATTCTGTCCTGAGTAAAACCCCGATTGTGGCGGCGCTTCTGGCCCTAAGCTCCCCAGCTGCCACAGCCGGGGAATGGGATGTGTCCGGCTCCGTTGGCACTGAGTTACGTACATTTTTCGAAAAGGGTACGCAGCCGGGCCAGTTGGACACCTTCCAGCCTTCCCTCCTGCTCGAGGGAGACGTGCGCTGGCAGTCTGATAACCGCCAGTGGGATGTGGTTCTGGTGCCATATGCCCGACTGGACGGGAAAGACGGCCAGCGCACGCATGCAGATATGCGCGAAGCCTACGTACGTTGGACCGGTGATGAATGGACCGTGCGCGCGGGCCTCGCCAAGATTTTCTGGGGCGTCACGGAAAGCCGCCATCTGGTGGATATCATCAACCAGTCTGACAGCGTTGAGGACATCGACGACGAAGACAAGCTGGGCCAGCCGATGGTGGAAGTATCCACCATTCGCGATTGGGGGCAGCTCACAGCCTATGTGATGCCGCGTTTCCGCAAGCGCACGTTCGCGGGCGCGGACGGCAGGCTGCGGGCCCCTTTCCTCGTCGAGAATGACCTGACCCGGTTTGACGAAGGCCGGGACGATGACGAGGATGTGGATTTCGCCCTTCGCTACAGCCACTATTTCGGTGACTGGGATGTGGGCCTCTCCTTCTTCCGTGGGGCTGACCGCGAACCACGGCTGGTGTTCGACGGCACGCGCGGCCTTCTCGCGCCCTACTATGACGACATCACCCAGGTGGGCGTGGACCTGCAGTACACCAAGGAAGCGTGGCTCTGGAAGTTTGAAGGCATCGTGCGCGACACGCCGTTCCAGACCTTCGCGGCGGCTGTGGGCGGGGTGGAATATACCTTCTACGGCGTCACTGACGCGGGCGCAGACCTCGGCGTGCTGGTGGAATTCCAGTATGATGGCCGGTCATCAGACCCGCTTCTGGCGCCCCAGACCATCGCAGACAATGATATCTTCATTGGCACGCGCCTCGCGCTCAATGACGCGGAGGACACTGATTTCCTTGGCGGTATTGTTGTGGATGTGGAAGACGGCTCCATGTCGGGGCTGGTGGAAAGTTCCCGCCGGTTTGGCGCCAACTGGGTTGGCGAAATTGAGGGCCGCTTTTTCATGAACACAGACGCCGACAACCTGCTGTACGGCTTCCGGCGTGACAGCCATGTGATGCTCAGGCTCACACGGTATTTTTAGGGAACTATCAGGGTAATTTCTCGCTTACCCAGTGACTGGAGCGGACGGGGCAGCAGCCCCGCCGCTTCTTTTTTTGTCTATTTGAGCAGGTTCGAGACTTCATGTTGGAGCCCGTTGGCCACTTCGGTCAGCCTGTCAGCGGATTGCTGGACGGCGTGGGCCACGTCGGCGGCCTTCTGGGAAGCCTGCTGCACCTCATCCATGCTGTCAGACACTTCCTTGGTGCGCTGGGCGGCCTGATCGACACTGCGGGAAATTTCCTGTGTTGCAGCACCCTGCTGGTTGGTCGAACCGTCGATTTCCGTCGCAATGGCTGTCACTTCGCGGATGATTTCAGAAATCTCGGTGATGGATTCCACCATGCGACGGGACTGTTCCTGGATGGATTCAACCTGATGCGAGATATCCTCGGTTGCTTTGGCCGTCTGGGTTGCAAGGCTTTTAACCTCGCTGGCCACAACGGCAAAGCCTTTGCCCGCTTCGCCGGCCCGCGCGGCCTCAATGGTGGCATTGAGCGCCAGAAGGTTGGTCTGGTCGGCAATGTCGTTGATCAGCTTTACCACGTCTGAAATTTTGCCGGATGCTTCTGAAAGCTCCTGACCCACGGTATTCGCCTGATCGGCCTTCTCGCTGGCATTGCCGGAAATGCGGCTGGCGTGGGCAACCTGGTCGGCGATCTGGGAAATTGAATTTGCCAGTTCCTCGGTTGCGGCGGCCACGGCCTGCACATTATCTGTCGCCTGGCCAGACGCGTCCGCCACCTTGGATGAAATGCCTATATTCTGTTCGGCAATAGAGGCCATCATGCTGGCCTGATCGGCAAGCGATGCTGTCTCAGCTGCAACTTCACCTGATGACTGGCTCACCATCGCTTCAACTTGCGCCTGGGCCGTGACGATAGCCCATGTGGCCATAGGGCCGATGTAGCCGCCGTGGTCGTCGGTGATAGCATGAATGCTGAGCCCGATTGTTTCCGGGCCAAGTTCGAATTTCGTCTTGAAGGGCAGCTTCTTCGGGTCAACCAAAAGGCCTGGTTGTTGCTGCAGTTCCTGGCAGAAAACGCTTAAATTCTGCCCGACCATGGCGTCTGCCGACACTGAAAGATGTTGTGCGAGGCCGGCCAGTGCTGCCTTGCTGCTGTCATTCATATAGACAATAGCGCCGGTTTGAGGGTCGCACATCATGGCGTTGATCGGCATCTTGTCGACCATCTGGGTCAGCCTGCCGGCTTCCGCCTTGAAGGTTTCGCGCTCTGTTACCCGGGTCCAGGACAGGATCGTGCGCTCATGGCTGCCGTTCTTGTCGCGCAGGATGTTGAAGCGCAGTTCAAGAAACTCGCTGCCAAGTGGCAGTACCCGGTTGAAGGGCAGGGCGGCCGGATCGCCCACCATGGCCTCAAAGTCTTCGCCCCCATCGGAGAAGATATTGATCGATGCCCCCTCAAGTGCGTCCGGGGTGACGGGAAAACTTTCTCCCATCAGCTCCACCGTGTGGCGGCTTGTTGCGTTGGCATAGGTGATCTGGCCGGTCGACGGCTTGCAAAGAATGATATTGTTCGGCAGCGATTCAAGGACATCCGCTTCCGTGAGCGTGGTCGCATTCTCAGCTGCGGCGGATGCGGTCTCCGTCCTTGTTGGCTGTTTTTCCTGTTCCTTCTGGAAAAAACTTAACATGAAAATCCCTCATTTCCCCAATGGTCCCGGCGTGTCGCCGCAACCCGTATCCCATTCTGGTACAGCAGTGCCTCTACTTTGCGCAGGATACCTTAAAGCTTGGTTAAGTGTAATGCCAAGCACAGCTGAACCGGCCTTAGAAAAGAGTCAAAAAAAATTCCCAACTTCTGTAAGCTAAGCGTCCTTCATGTAAGGAGACATGTATGGCGTCGCCAGAGAAGCGGAAGAACGAACAGCTGAAGGCTGAAGGGCAGGCCCCTTCGGACGATGCTCGTGCGCTCTCGCAGGACGACATCAAAGCGCTTTTCAAAAACCATAATGAAGAGCTGGTACGCTACCTGACAAGCCGGCTGAAGTCGCACGAAGAAGCGGTGGAAGTGGCACAGGAGGCATATGTTCGCCTGCTTCGGTTGGACGATACCAGCACCATTGGTTTCCTGCGGGCTTTCCTGTTCCGTACGGCAACCAATATCGCGATTGACCGGATCCGCCGCAAGGGGCTGGCCCAGTCGTATGTGGATCAGGAAGCGCCGCAACAGGTGAACGAGATGTTCGGGTTCACGCCGGAACGCTCCATCGCCGCCAAACAGGCCCTGAGCCGGGTTCTGGAATGTGTGTCCACGCTGCCGCCCAAATGTCGGCACGCGTTTGTGGAGTATAAGTTCAAGAACCGCAGCTACGATGACATTGCCCAGGAAATGGGCCTGACGTCGAGCATGATTAGAAAATATGTGTTACGCGCCCTCGTGCATTGCTCAGACAAAATGAGCGACGAGCTGGATGCGTGGAGTCTTTGAGTTGAGGATGTTGGTAGATGCCTAAGAGCCGCCAAATTGAAAAGAAGGTACTGGACCGGGCCGCAGAATATTATCTGGACCTGCAGGACGGCACCATGGACGCCGACGAGCTGAAAGCCTGGCAGGGCTGGATGGCGGCAAGCGGCGACCACCGGCGCGCCTTTGCCCGGATGGAAACCCTGTGGGGCGTCCTGGGCGAAGCCGAGGCGGATGAGTGGCAGGCTTTTGCCGATCAAACCCATGCTGACATGGCCAAGGCGGACGCAGAGCCGACTGTGGCGGTGCATCCATCAGCTGGCGGGTCGATCCTGTCGATGGTGGCGCCTGCGAATGAGCAACCGACAGTCCGCAAGAAGCCGTCCTACGCCTGGGTTGGGGCCATCGCCGCTTCTTTTGCAGCTGTGCTGGTAACCACCTTCCTGCTGATGGGCACGCCGGACGGCAGCCAGGCTGTTCGCACCGTGCAGTACCAAACCGCTGCCGGGCAGCAGCGTGTGGTGAACCTGGCGGACGGGTCTATCGTTGAACTGGGCGCAGGCAGCGCTGTTTCCGTAACCTATTCGGAAGAGAACCGGTCGCTGGTACTGGACCAGGGCGAAGCCATCTTTACCGTTGCCAAGAATCCGAAGCGGCCGTTTATCGTGCGCGCGGGCCAGGGCAGCGTGACGGCCATTGGTACTGTGTTCAATGTGCGCAAGTCTGCTGCCAATGTGGAAGTGCGGGTGCTGGAGGGCACAGTTGCCGTGCGTCCGATTGACGACACGGAAGAGCGTACGCGTGGCCGGGGCCGTGATAGTGCCACAGCTGTGGCCCAGCCCGTTGCGCTGGTAACAGCTGGCCGACGCACGGCTTATTCGCCTGCAGGCCTGTTGGCACCCATCGTGGAAGCTGACGTTCAGGAAGGCCTGTCCTGGCGTGTGGGCGTGCTGACCATGGTTGACTGGCCAATTGCAGATGTGATCCAGGAACTGAACCGGTATCTGACCGACGAGATCACCATCGGTGACGAAGCCGTGGGCACCATGCGCTTCACCGGCACGGTTTATCCGGACCAGGTTGATGCCTGGCTTGAAGGCCTGCAACAGGGCTACCCGATCGAAGTGGTGCGCTTGGGCGGAAGCACCATTTTGATGTTCGACGAAGAACAAAGCGGGACTTAAGCTTGCTGCAATAATCCTGTAGGCAGCTGGCAACTTTCAGGATAACAAGGGGGGACGTCCGAAGATACGGGCGAGGTTGCTTTGGCACTGCCAAGGTAGCGGGAGGATCGCATGAAGTTGAGGGGGCGCACCGCCTGGCCGGATACGGCGTGGCAGCGTAAAGTCCTGACCACCAGTGCTGCTGCGGCGATAGGCGTGGCGGCTTTTGGTGTTTTCTCGCCTGCCCATGCGCTTCGCCATCATGACAGCCACGCCCAGGCCTTCCGGATTGTTGACTTCAATATCCGCAGCCAGCGTCTTCAGGATGCGCTTCTGGCCTATTCCGAACAGGCCGGGGTGCAGATCATCCTGCCTGGCGATATGGCCAAAGACAGCCAGCGTCGCAGCCTGAGGGGTGCGCACGATGTGGTCGAAGCACTGGTCACGCTGGTGAGCGGTACGGGCTACAGCTTCAGTTTTACCGGGGAAAATACCGTGGTGGTTCGCCGTCAGGTGCAGATGGGCCAGGGTGTTGCTCCTGTCCCTGCGCGGGCGGAAGTCACGGCAACGCGCGAAGAAGTGCGGTCGTTGTCCCAGCGGCGCGAGGCCGAAGAGCCCTACCTTGAAGAACTGGTCACGGTCGGCACCCGGAACCGGACGCGCACGGTTACCGAAACCGCTGTGCCGGTGGATGTGATTGGCTCCAGCGCGCTCCATAGAAATGGCTATACCCAGACAGGGCGTCTGTTGCAGGCGCTGGCGCCCAGCTTCAATTTCACCGAAACCACCATATCCGACGGCACGGACATAGTGCGCCCCGCAACCTTGCGTGGCCTGGGCCCCGATCAGGTGCTGGTGCTGGTAAACGGCAAGCGCCGCCACAGCCAGTCTTGGGTGAATGTGCAAAATACGGTGGGCAAGGGTGCCGTGGGCACCGATATGAACACCATCCCCGTGGGCGCCATCAAGCGGGTGGAAATCCTGCGCGACGGCGCGGCTGCCCAATATGGCTCTGACGCCATCGCGGGCGTCGTCAATATCGTGCTGAAGGATTATGACGAGGGGTTTTCCGGTGCTGCCAGCTGGGGGCAGACTTATGAAGGCGACGGCGACACCTTCTTCGCGTCCTCTACTCTCGGGCTACCCCTGGGGGATGGCGGGTTTTTCAATGTTACCGCAGAATATCAGAACCGGCAGGCCACCAACCGGGCCGACCCGTCCTCGATTACCGGCGATGTGGTGATGCGGATTGGTGAAACCGACGTGGAAGCCATGGCGGTGATGTGGAATATGGCGCTGCCCGGCAAGGGTGGGGGTGAGCTGTATGCCTTTGGAGGCTATATGAACCGGCAGGGGCTTTCGGGCGGCTTTTACCGCCACGCACATCAGGCTGCCCGGTCTGTGCCGCAACTGTACCCCGAGGGCTTCCTGCCGCTTCAAACTACCGACGTCAGTGACTTCAGCCAGGCTGTCGGCTTCAGGCTGGATGCCGATGACGGCTGGCAATATGACCTAAGCGCCACTTATGGCCGCACGCGGTTCGCCTTTGGTGCTGAAAACACGGTGAATGTGTCTGTGGCCTCCGCCGCTTTCTATAACGGCCTTGACCCGCTGGACTATAGCTTCACGGAAGGCTTCTCGGGCGCGCTTGAATTTGAACAGCTGACAGCCAATTTCGATGCTGTCGGCAGTAGTCAGGTCGGCTCCGTGCCGTTCAACCTGGCCTACGGCTTTGAATATCGAAACGAACTGTATGGAATAGAGCAGGGCGACGAGGCCTCCTATAGCTGCGGCATGGTGGATGGTGATTTCGCGCCCTCGATTTTGGATGCGGACGTGTCAGCCGTGTGCGGCTTCCAGGGCTTCCCGGGCTACAGCCCCGATGTTGCCGGTGAACTGGGCCGCTCGAGCTATGCCTTCTATGTGGATACGGAGTTCGAGCCGGCTGAAAACTGGTTCTTCACTGCCGCTGCGCGGTACGAGAATTTCGGTCGCACGGGCAGCAAGATTACCGGCAAACTCTCGGCCCGTTATCAGGCTTCCGAAACCTTGGCAATTCGGGGGGCGGTGTCAACGGGGTTCCGGGCCCCGGCGCTGGCGCAAAGGGCGTTCACGTCCGTCATCACCAACACAAGTGCCGAAGGCCTGACCCAGACCCTTGTGGCGCCTGAGGGCCATATCATTCCGCGCACCTACGGCGTGGACAAGCTGGAACATGAAACCAATACCAACGTTTCTGTCGGGCTGGTCTGGAAGCCAAATGAGAAGCTGAATGTCACGCTGGATGCCTACCGTATCGATATTCGTGACCGCATTGTGCTGGGGCCGACGCTGCCGATCCCCGAGGGACTGAGCCTTGGGCCAATCGAGGCGGGGTCTTTCTTCTCGAACGGTATTGATACAAGCACGCTGGGCGCTGACCTGGTCGCCTGCTACGAGATGGCCCTGAAAGGCGGCGCGTCGCTTGACCTTATTGGATCTGTCAGCTGGAACCAGACCACCATTGAGGATATCAACGCGCCCGCAGGCGTGTCCGACGATGAATTTTTCCCGTTCGCGGAACAGGTGAATGTGGAGCGCGGTCAACCCCGCTTCCGCCTGGCGGGCACCGTAGATTACCGCAAGAACCGGTTTGGGGCGCTTCTGCGGGTCAACTATTATGGCAACACGGAATCCGCCTTCTATACGGCTCAGGGCAACAATATACCGCGGGATATAGCAGTGAATGTGCTGGGGCTGGATTACAGCGCCACCACCAAGGCAGGCACCGCCGCGATTGTGGACCTGGAGCTGTCCTATGACATTGGTGAAAACCTGACCTTTGCCATCGGGGCCAATAATCTGTTCAATACATATCCGGACAAGCTGGCCAACAACGATATGTCGCGCTGGATTTCCGAAGGCCGACAGATCGGGGCATTCGGCAACTTCCGCTATCCGTGGGTGACCATGCCTTGGGGCATAAGGGGCGGCTATTATTATGCCCGGATGGCGTTTGAATTCTGACGGGCAAAGGGGGCTGGGCGCGTGAAAACATTCTCAAATCCCGTAATCTGTTCGTCTCGTCTGATGGTAGATACATACAACTATTTGAAGAATAGGAGGGCATGTATGATACGAAAACCAGCTGCGGCTGGCGGCCTTGTGCGGCTGCTGCGGCTGATGGTAACGCTGATACTTGGGCTAAGTATCTCAGTGGCTGCCGCGGCGGACGATCCGCCGGAAATCCGTTTCGATATTGCGCCGCAGCCGCTCAGGCAGGCGCTCCTCGAGTTTTCCGAACAGGCACGCATTCAGCTGATCCTGGCGGTGGATACCGAGGATATCCCAATCAGCCAGGGCGTGGTTGGGGTGATGACGGCGGAAGACGCGCTTATGCGGCTGATGGAAGGCACCGGGCTCGAATATCATTTCTCAAGCGGGAACACCGTTACCGTCAGAAAAAATAAATCAAACCCGAAGCCTCCCATGAGGCCAGAAAACACACCGGGGCAACTGGATGTCGATCAGATATCCGTTGCCCCGGCGTCGTTTGAGGAGATCATCAGCATCGGCACACGTGTGAAGGGGCGCACGGTTGCGGCCACGTCCGTGCCGGTTGATGTCCTCTCAAGCACAGCCCTCGCCTTCACCGGCCAGACGGAGACCGGCCGCATGCTGCAGATGCTGGTGCCCAGCTTCAATTTTTCCAGTTCCAGCGTGTCGGACGGCACAGATGCCCTGAGGCCTGCGACACTTCGGGGCATGAGCCCCGATCAGACGCTGGTGCTGCTGAACGGCAGGCGGCGGCACGCCAGTGCGCTGGTTCATGTGAACACCAGTGTGGGGCGGGGGTCCGCGGGTACTGACATGAACGCTGTGCCCGCTATCGCGCTTGGGCGGATCGAGGTGCTCAGGGACGGCGCGGCGGCCCAATATGGCTCAGACGCCATCGCGGGCGTGATCAACCTGGCGCTCAGGCGCGACCGCGAAGGCGGCATGGTCCAGGTCAGCCGCGGCGGCACCTATGCAGGCGACGGTGACACAACAACCGCCAGCGGGTTCATGGCCTATCCCATAAGCAGCCGGGGCTTTGTGAACCTGAGCCTTGAGTACCGTGACCGGGCGCCTACCAACCGCGCGGGCTTGAGTGCGAACCAGCAGTATTTTGGCGTGAACGGTGAAAGAGACTGTGCTGCCACGGCCGAACCTGCGGGCTGTTATGACCCCCGTGAATACACGTTCGACCGGCGGAATTTCCGCATTGGCGACGCGGCAAGCGAACAGTTTGCCGCCGTCCTCAACGCAGAAATCCCGTTTGCTGACGTGGGCCATTGGTACGGCTTTACCACCTATTCCGACCGCGATAACCTGTCCGCGGGATTTTACCGCCGGGTGACCCAAGCAGAACGCACGGTGGTGGACCTGTATCCAGACGGCTTCCTGCCCTACATCAATACTGAAATCACCGATATTTCAGCGGCAAGCGGTTTGGTATTGAATGATCTGGCCGGCTGGCGCGCGGACATTGGGTTTTCCTATGGCCGCAACGAATTCGCCTACCGCATCAAAAACAGTTTGAATGCGTCGCTGGGGGCAGACAGCCCGCGTGAAGCAGATGCCGGCAGCCTGTTTTTCTCCCAGTCGGTTCTGTCGTTTGACGCAGTGCGCGAAGGCACGGTGGGCACGCACGCCGTAACGTTCGCGATGGGGGCCGAGCACCGGCGGGACCGCTATGAAATCCGCGCGGGCGAGCCTGTGTCCTACAGCGATGGCGGTGCCCTGAATACTGACTGCCCGGGCTGCGACACCAGCCCTGTGCGCTACCAGCAGGGCTTCCAGGTGTTCAGGGGGTTCTCAAGGGACAATGTGGTGGACCGGCACCGGGACAGTTTCGCGCTCTATAGCGATCTGGATGTTGAGCTGACAGACGACTGGCGCATCGCCGGGGCCGCGCGGTTCGAACATTATGACGATTTCGGCAGTCGGTTGACCGGCAAACTTACCAGCCGGGTGCGGCTGACGGGCGCACTGGCGCTTCGGGGTGCCATCTCCACCGGGTTTCGGGCGCCGTCCGTGCAGCAGAAATTTTTCAACAGTGTCTCTACCCAGTTTGTTGATGCGGGCGGCATGACGGTTGCGCAGGAGCGCGGCACCTTCCGGAACGACAGCGCCTTGGCCCTGGCCATTGGCGTGCCGGAGCTGAAGGAAGAAACCGCCACCAACCTGAGCGCTGGTCTGGTACTGACACTGCCAAACTTCACGCTGACAGCGGATTATTATCATATCAGTATCGACGACCGCATTGCCATTTCCGGCAGTGTGGATATCGCCCGTCTGTTCCCGGATGTCAGTGACCGCATGGGCATCACGAACGGTCAGTTCTTCTTCAATGCCGCCGACACAGTCACCAAGGGGGCCGATATTGTCGCGGTGTATGATTGGCCGCTTTCGTCTGACGACAGCCTTGAATTCTCTCTCGCTGCCAATTGGAACAGCACGCGTGTGCGCGACGGCAGCATCCGCACCACCATCGGCGATACGCTCGCGGTGCCTTTGTTCACGCCGCAGGATATTTCCATCCTGCAGGATTGGCAGCCGGACAGCCGGGTGATGCTGGCCGCGACCTACCAAACCGGGCCGCTGAGCTTTCTGGTGCGCGCCAACCGCTTTGGTGGGTACCGGATATGTGAAGGATCGTGCGACCAGGTCTCAGGCGAAGGGCTGAATGTGCAGGATTTCGGCGCCGAATGGGTGCTGGACGCGCAACTGAGCTATGAGCTGGAGGCGCTTGGCCTGACGGCCACCATCGGCGCCAACAATATTCTTGGCCAGTATCCGGACCGTAACCTGATCGGGCAGGCGGGCGCGGGCACGCTGCCGGGTATCCTGTCGTCGGACGGGGTCTTTACCTATAGTCGCCGGGCCGCACCCTTCGGCTTCAATGGCGGCTATTGGTATGCCCGCCTGAGTGCCCGTTTTTGATCAGAGAAGCACTGTGATGGTATCAAGGTCATCAAGCACAAGCCCGATCAGGAACACGCTGCCGCTGGCGCCCAGGTCAATCAGCAAGCCTTCCTGACCGCTTTGGATCACTTCTGAAGCCGCTGCCTCCAGGGCTGTGATGTCGGCGAAAGGGCTGGTGATGGCCGTGAGGTCCAGCGTGTCGTCGCTCAGGTCAAAGTCTGTGACTGTGTCGGCACCGCTTGTGGCGGCAAAGGCAAAAACGTCGGCGCCCAGGCCGCCCGTGAGCAGGTCATCGCCCGCGCCGGCCCACAGTATGTCGGTGCCATCGTCGCCGTTGACCGTGTCGTCGCCAGCGCCGCCGAACAGCTCATCGCCGCCAAGGCCGCCCTGCAGCAGGTCGCCGCCCGCGCCGCCGAACAAGGTGTCGTCGCCGGCCTCACCCCAAAGGGTATCGGCATAGTCGCCAGCGCCGCCAAACAGCATGTCTGCGCCTGCGCCGCCGAACAGTTGGTCCACGCCCAGCGCGCTATAGATCATGTCGGCGCCGTCATGCCCATGGATCGTGTCATCACCCGTGCCGCCACCCAGCTCATCCGCGCCCGCTGCGCCAATCAGCAGGTCGTTGCCGGGGCCGGCCCAAATCTGGTTCGCGGCAAGGCCTGTGATGATGGCCTCGCCTTCATCATAGACGCCATTGTCTGCGATCAGGCCGTCGTCCCAGCCGCCGCCCAGAAGAATGTCATTGCCCTTGCCGCCGAACAGGATGTCGGCGCCGTCATCAAGCGCATTGCCGTTTTCGGGCAGCCAGTCCAGCACATTGCCATCGTCTGCGCCGCCACCGACCAGGAAGTCATCCCCCGTGCCGCCGCCGATCATGTCTGCGCCCGCACCGCCAATAAAGAGGTCATCTCCCGCGTCCCCTGGGCCTGCCCATATCTGGTCATTCCCCCCATGCGCATCAATCACGTCCCTGCCGAAGCCACCGCGCAATATGTCGCCGGCCGCCGTGCCCTGCAGGCTTTCGATAATCTGGGTGATATCCGGCTGCGGGAACACATCATCCAGCGCGCGGTTTTCCGCCACATACAGCGGGATGCCCAGATCGTCCATCTGCTCTGACAGCGCTTCCAGCACGGTCGAGAAGACATCCTGGCGGGTGCCGCTTAGGTATTCGACCAGAAAGACTTCCTTGCCCGCGTTTTCCGCCAGTGTCAGCAGCGCCAGACTGTAGGCCACGCTGTCGGCGTCCTGCACGCTGAAGTCGCTCTGGTTTGTGTTCTCATAATAGAACTGCAGGTCTTCCTTGCCGACGCCGTCGATGGCATTCAGGTAGGTGCTGTTCTCCAGCAGCTCTTCGCCGTTCTGGCCGATAACCACAAAGGTGCGGTCTGGGTCCACGTCTGCCAGATAGGCCTCGGCGTGGGCGCGGATGGCGGCGACGAAATCGGCCATTTCCTGGCGGTAGTCGACATCTGCGTTAGGCTCCTGCTCTTCCCAATATTCATAGCCGTCGATGATATCCAGATAGACGCCTTCAAAGCCGCCATCGATGATGCGTTCGACATAGTCGAAAATCACCTGCTGCCATTCGTCCATCCAGTAGCGGACCTTGAAATTGCCCACCCATTCGGGGTTTTCATTGTCAATGATGCTGTCGCGAATGGCGATAAAGTCGGCGTCGTCCCAATAGAAGCGGTAATCTTCCGCCTCACCGATGCTGAGGTAAGAGACGATCAGCTTGGCGTCGTCGCCGCGCATGACCTCAAGGTCTGCTTCGGTATAGGGCGTTTCCTCATCGGCATAGTTGGCAAATTCGATCACCACCATGTCAGCGCAGCTGTCGCCGATCTCAACAAGCCGGGCGGCGTCTGTATCACCCAGGTGATAGAGCCAGCTATCAACGTCGGAAAGTGGGTTGTCGCCCATGAAACCAGTCCCCCAGATCTGTTGTCAGTCAACAGTTGTAGGCCGCACAGCTAGCCTCGTCGAGAGCATGGCGCGAAAAAATGACAAAAATGCGAAAATGGTTATTGACCAAATGGTCAGGAATGCATATCGTGCTGGCGTTGCGTTGAGAATGCTGGCCTCAATTGAGGGCAGTGTGCTCAGAGCCATGAAAGTGAAGGGCTCGTTTGGTCGCCATTCAGTGGTGGGCGCCTCCTTTGGCGATAGAGCGAGCAGGACATGTCTTTCGGCCCGGGGCTTACGGCCGACCTTCCAACCCATCTTTCATGTGCTTATGAATGGCGGCAGCCGGTCTAACCCGGCTGCCGCCTTCACTCTTTTCGGGGCCTGTGTAAGAAGCTGATCAACCAGTCTTCAGTGCCGCGAACGTGCCTGTGTAATCAATCGCTACATAATCATCCTGCATCACATGGGCTGTCAGCTGGATACGGGCACGCCCGTGCCTGTCAAAGGTTTTGAGAAATTGCTGCCAGCGTGCGCTATCGGGCAAAGTGGCTGTGGCTGTGAAATCCGCAGTGACGGGTCGGATATAGTCGATATTGCTGTTTGTGATGACAATCTCAGACGGGTCAGCGTCTTCGCGCAGGTTAACGTGCAAGAGCGTCCAGCAGGCCAGCGTGGCAACGGCCTGCAGGCTGCCGCCAAAAGCCGTGCGCTTGTGGTTGATGTTGGCCTGAAGCGGCGCGGTCAGCGAAATGCTGTCGGTGCTGGCGCGGGCAACGCGCACGCCCATGGCTTCTGAAATGGGGATGTTCCGGTAAAGATAGTCTTCAAGGGCTTCTGGGCTTTTCATATCCTGTGGCTCTCTGTTTGTTATCGAGCCGCAGTTTCAGGATAACGACGGGTGATAGCAAGCTTTCAGTTTCCTCAGGGGCGTCATGAAAGCGGTCAATCATGTCCATCTGGCTGTTGGCGATCACATGGGCCGTGCCGTTCATAAGGGCGACAGTGGTGGGAATGTCGTACGCGGGATTGCCGCTGTCGAGCAGCGTGACAGAGGCCGGGGATACACTGACATCAATGGCAATCAGGCGCGGCAGGCCAATGCCGTTCTGGACCGCGATGATACTGTCGCCATCCAGCGCAAGCCCGTCCAGGCCACCGAGTGTTTGGCCCTCAGGGGCTTCCAGGCGGACACTCGCGCCCGCTTCCGCATCAATCCGCATCAGGCCCAGCGCATCGGCAACATAAAGGCTGTCGCCCCGGTGGCAGACAATACCGTTGGGGTAATAGAGCCGCCGGTTGATCTGCAGAGGTGTGAGGGACCCGCGATTGCGGTCAAGTACCAGAACGCGCTTGCCGCGGCTGTCGGTGACATAGGCATGCGTGGTTGTCAGGCATAAGTCGTTCAGCTCTGTGGGTGTCCCGGCGGGCATGGGCCAGGACCTGACCAGCGCGCCGGTTTGCCCGTCCAGCAACAGGATTTCGGCGGCTGGGGCATCATCCTGCACGTCGTTGACGTCCGTGCGGTTACGCAACACCCACAGTTGGTTTGCGTCAGCGTCATATTTGATGCCGTAGATCGCCCGCAGCTTGTCGTGCGCGGGCAGCGGCCAGAAGGTGGCTGGCCCGGTTTCGGGAATGACGGCGACGCGGTTCTCGGTGAGGCTGCCAAGAAACAGGCGGCCTGAGGCGCCATCAGCGGCGATGCCTTCTGGGAAGAAGGATGGCGCTTGAAGCCTACGGCCCGGGGTTGCCCGAGGGGCAGGGACGACACGCGCATTCAGGCGCTTTGTAACAGCCAGTGCCTCTGTGCCCTCTGGTACTTCCGCGTCCAGGCCCAGTTGCCAGCCGCGCGCTTCAAGGGCCCGAAGCCAAGGTAAGGCGGCGTCTGGCTGCTCCCGTCGCAGCAGAAAACCGGCGGTGTGATAGATGGCGCTGCTCTCACACCCATCTGCCAGCAGGTCCTGCAGGGGAGGTGGCAGCGTATCTGTGTCTGCCCCCGGAACGCAGGCGTGTGAGACTGACGTCGCCAGCAGGGCGGTGAAGACCGTTATGGTCAGGCTTGTTTTCAGGCGCATTCCTTTTCCCTGTGCTGTCGGTAGGCGGTAAAGGCTTCCTCTGCAGATGCCAGGAAGTCGGGGTGGCCCGGTTGCCAGTCCAGTGACCGTGCAGCCGTGTTGGTGGCCACAATATCCTTTTCCAGATGATCGGCAAAGCCCCCAAGGCGTGCGCGGGCTGCCTCCAAGCTGACGCGTGTTAACGTGCCGCCCTGCAGCAGGCAAATCGCATTCAGAAGCCTTTCATGGGTAACGGGTGTGTCATCAACCGCATGGAAGATACCTGTGGCGCGTTCTTCTATGGCTCTGAGGAAAAGGCTGGCGACATCGTCCACATGCACCATAGGCCAGCGGCCATTCGGTTCCCCACACCACAGGACTGTCCCGGACGCGTCCGGCGCGAAGCCAGGCCATAGATAGCCGCCACTGCCGCCATAGACAAACCCCAGCCGAATGACCGCTGCCTGTCCGGCTTCCAGCAGCATGTTTTCATGATCGTTCCACCAGTGGTGACCGTCAGGAATAGGCTGTTCCGCAAGCGCTTCGCCTGGCCGGTGGCTGGTATAAAGGTTGCCCGTGTAGGCCACATATTTGCCGGACCGAATGAAGGCTTCAACCGCGACACGGTCGATCATGCCCTGGTCTGCGCCGTCCTGATATTCCATTGCCTGGTGAACGATGGCGTCCACGCCCGAAAGGGCTTCTTCATAGCTTGCGGGGTGTTCAAGGCTGCCCTGATGCCACACAAGATGTGGGTGGCTGAAGGCCTGTGGCCTGCGGGTCAGGGCGGTCACCTGGTGGCCTGCTGCCAGAAAAGCCTGAAGGCAGTGGTTTCCAACATAGCCCGATGCGCCCGTCATGAAAATCTTCATTCTATCCTCGCTTCTGTGTTGCTGTGAGGAAGATAGGGCCTGCGCTTTCATTTTTAAAATTAATATATTATGTTTCAATCATGCATAATTTTAATACAATGGACCTGAACCTGCTAAGGCACTTTGCCTGTCTGTATGAAAGGCGCAGTGTGACGGCGGCAGCGCACCAGGTGGGGCTGACACAGTCCGCCATGAGCCATGTACTCAAGCGGCTTCGGGATGCCTTCGGAGACCCGCTTTTTGTGCGCGACGGCAAGGCACTGGTGCCAACAAAGCGCGCGGATCAGCTCTATGCCCCCGTGATGGAAGCTTTGGACGGCCTGATGGAGGCCGTTCAGGATGCTGCCGGTTTTGACCCGCAAAGCACAGACCGGCAATTCACGCTGGCGATGGCCGATTATGTCGAGCTCTTGTGTCTGCCGCAGCTGATGCAGCGGCTGCCTGTGGATGCCCCCAAGGCGGCCTTGCGCGCGTTTGATCCCGGTAACCAGGATTTGCCCACCACACTTCAGAGGGCCGATCTTGCCATCGCCCGGCATACCAACGCCCCGCCCAACTATCACCGCCAAACCCTGTGGCAGGAAGAGTTTGTCACTGTCTGCAGCCGGTCTCACCCGCGGTTGCAGCGGGCAGACCTGACACTTGAAGCCTTTCTGGCGGAAGGCCATGTGATGGTCTCGACCGACGGGCAGGGGCTTGGCATGGTGGACCAGCATTTGGCGGCAATCGGGCATCGCCGCACCATGGTGCTCAAGACCGGCTTCTTCTATTCACCGCTTCGGGTTGCGGCGGCAGGTGACCTGTTGGCCACTGTGCCGAAAAGGCTGGCCGAAGCATTGCAGCATGAACTTGACCTGAGGCTGTTTGAGCCGCCCCTAGATCTGCCGGGATTTGACGTTTCCATGGTGTGGGCGCCTCACCAGCATCGTGACCCCGGCCATGCCTGGTTCCGGCGCTGGCTGAAAAAGGCCGTGGCTTTCTAAAGCACGCTTTCGCTGAGGCAGCGGCGGATTTCCGCGAGGAATGCCTGCCTGTCGATAGGCTTGCCTACATAGCCCTGCATGCCGCCTGCTTTCAGGTCGTCCACCACCCCAACAACAGCGTGGGCCGTGAAGGCAATGGCTGGGATACCCTTGGCCCACCCGCCTAGGGCGCGGATGTCGCGCAGGGTTTCCATGCCGTCCTTGCCGGGCATGTTGATGTCCATCAGGAAAACATCGGGGGGCGAGTCCCCTTCCTTCTGCAGCGCAGCGATATGGGCGATCATGTCTTCGCCGCTTGGCAGGACGGTAGCGTCAAAGCCTTCGCTTTCGCATAGTTTTTTCAACACAGCGCGATTGACCGGATTGTCATCCACCGCCACAAGCTTCACCCCTTTCAGGTCGCGGTCCGGGCCAGTCTGCTTGTCTGCGGTTGCCCCTTTCGGCACGTCGGCGGCATGCAGCCTGAGGGTGACGATGAAGGTCGCGCCCTGACCAGGGGTGCTTTCAACGGCAATCCAGCCATTCATCAGCTGTACCAGTTCGCGGGTGATGGCGAGCCCGAGGCCCGTGGATTTGCCTGTTGTGCGGTTTTCCTTCACGGTTTCGAACCGATCGAACAGGCGGGCCTGGGCCTCGCGCGGGATGCCCTTGCCGGTATCGCGGATATGAAGCGTGACAGAATGCTGCCCGCCCTCCACCGGTCGACTACTGGCAGTCACGGTGACCGAGCCATCATCTGTAAACTTGATCGCGTTGCCAATGAGGTTGATCAGGATTTGCCTGAGCGCCTTCTGGTCAATCTGAACCCACAGATCCTCCGGCGTATTGTCTTCAAGCGTCAGATCCAGGTCTTTCTGGGCCGCCAGCGGCGCGAGGCTGAGGATAGTGCGGTTGAGAAGGGAGCCGAGGCTTGTGGGCTCAGGTTTCAGCACGGTCTTGCCGGCTTCGATGCGCGACAGATCAAGGATATCGTTCACCAGCTCCAGCATCATGTCGGCGGATTGGCGCGCCATGGTGACATAGGGCTTCGAGGAATCGGGCAGGTCTTCGCCGGACAGGATGTCCAGCATGCCGACAATCCCGGTCAGTGGGGTACGGATTTCGTGGCTCATGTTGGCCAGGAAATCAGACTTGGCGGCATTGGCCTTCTCGGCCTGCGTTTTGGCGGCTTCCAGATCGTGGGTGCGCTCTTCAACGCGTTGTTCCAGCGTTGTAAAGGCTTCCGACAGGCGCCGCGCCATGCTGGCCGAAGACCGCGCCAGTTGGTCCAGTTCATTCAGTCCGGCTTTGTTTTTCCCGATTTCGGGCGGCATGGACGTAAACTTGCCACGTGCCAGACTCTGGTTGTGGCGTACCAGCGCCCGAAGTGGTTTGACGATGTCGGACCGGATGGCGAACAGAAGGCTTGCGAGGGCAAGCAAGAGCCCGGCGAACCCCACATACAGCAGGACCCCAGCGCTGTCGCGGGCATCGGCCAGGATCAGGTCCTGCGGGTGGACAGTAACAAAATACCAGTCAGGCCCTTTGATGCGGCCGACCGCGACATAACAGTCTGTTGGCTTGATAGTGGTAACGAATACGTCGGCCTCTGCATGGCCCTGAATGGCGTCATAGATTTCCTTGAGGTCGGGATTATCCGATGTGGTGATATCAAGCAGCCTGTCGTTTGTCTGGCCCTGTTTGGTCAGCGTCGGGTGTGCGATCAGCTTACCGTCTGCTGTGATGATCATGTTGGTGGCGCCTTCGGGCACATCCGCGATGGCATTCTCCAGCAGGTTATCCAGCAGGATGCTGCTGCCCCAGGCGCCAATATGCTTGCCGTTCGCATAGACAGGGGTGTGGCACCCTGTGGTCCAGGTGGCGCCTGTCTGGTCATAGATGATGGGCCGCAGGCTGGTGCAGCGCATCTCGCCGTCCGGATTGTTCGCGGGCAAGGTGATCTGCACCAGCTCCTGACTCGAGAAATCAAAAGAGGCTGGGGCTTCCTTGCGGTAGAACATTAGCCTGTCGGGGCGTGTGGGCGCGTGGATCAGCAGGCTGTTGTCGGGGGTGAAGAAATAAAGGCTCGGCAGGTCCTGGAACTGGGCCTGCCCCACCCGGTAGGCGGTCAGGAACGCAGACAGGAGCATGCGCTTATCTTTAGCGGTTAGGGCCTCGCCAGCTTTGATAAAGGCGCCCATGCCGCTGATCCGCCCGGCAACACCAAGCGGTGCACCGTCAAAAAGGGCGTCAACTGATCGCCGGGTGCCATCGTCTTGCAGTGGGAAATAGCGGTCGAACGCGGTGCTGACTGCGGCGTCATCCTGGCCATCGGCTGGGTCTGCGTTGAGCGCTTGCAGCAAAGCTGTTGTCGCCTGGGTATGGGCCTTGCTGATGGTCTCGAAAATCTGGCTTTCCCGCGCGGCACGTTCCTTGATGAACACCTCAAGTTCATTCAGCTTGTTGCGCTCAAGCGCCTTGTTGATGATCAGGAAACCGCTGATGGTGACAAAGCCGATGATCACAGCGATGCGCCAGCCCAGCCCCAGAAGGGCCGAATATGCGAGTGATCTTTTAAACCGTTTGAATCTGTTCACGGCACCGAACTGCATTGTCGCCCCCCTCAGCGCCCCCTGAGTTTGCAGCTTATGGGTTAACAAACCAACAAAAAATTGACCTCACGCGCGTGATCTTTCAAGCTGCGGGCCTATTGCAGGGGAGGGATTGCATATGGCTGAAAACACGCCCATTGGCGAAAGGGAGAACCGGCAGGCCTACTGGCGCGCCAATTTAAGGCTGCTGGCGGTTCTGCTGACCATCTGGTTCGTTGTGTCCTTCGGGTTCGGCATTTTGCTGGAAGATTGGCTCAACCAGCTTCACCTGTTCGGCTTCAAGCTAGGCTTCTGGTTTGCCCAGCAGGGATCCATTTTCACCTTTGTTGTCCTGATTTTCGTCTATGCCTTCCGCATGCGGACGCTGGACCGCCAGTTCGGCGTGGGGGACTAGGGCCATGGACGCACAAAACCTGACTTACCTGTTCGTTGGCGTCTCATTCGCGCTTTATATCGGCATCGCCATCTGGTCGCGGGTAGCCAACACCAGCGAATTTTATGTCGCCGGCACGGGTGTGCACCCTGTGCTGAACGGCATGGCCACAGCCGCCGACTGGATGAGCGCAGCCTCGTTCATTTCCATGGCCGGGCTGATTGCCTTCCTCGGCTATGACGGCAGCGTCTACCTGATGGGCTGGACCGGCGGCTATGTGCTGCTGGCGCTTCTGCTGGCGCCGTACCTTCGGAAATACGGCAAGTTCACCGTGCCCGAATTTATCGGTGACCGCTATTATTCCGACGCCGCGCGGCTGGTGGCGGTGCTGTGCCTGATTTTCATCAGCTTCACCTATGTGGCGGGCCAGATGCGCGGCGTGGGCATTGTGTTCTCGCGCTTCCTCGAGGTGGAAGTTGACCTGGGCGTGATCATCGGCATGGCCATCGTGTTCATGTATGCGGTGCTGGGCGGCATGAAAGGCATCACCTATACGCAGGTGGCGCAATATTGCGTGATGATTTTTGCCTACACGGTACCGGCTATCTTCATTTCCCTGCTGATCACCGGCAACCCGGTGCCGCAGTTGGGGCTGGGGGCAGAGGTGGCTGACGGCTCTGGCCTGACGGTCCTCGAGAAGCTGGATAGCGCGCTCATCGAGCTTGGCTTTACCGCCTATACCGACGGCACCAAATCCACCATTGATGTGTTCGCCATCACGGCGGCGCTGATGGTGGGTACAGCGGGCCTGCCGCACGTGCTGGTGCGCTTCTTCACCGTGCCGAAGGCATCTGACGCCCGCATTTCCGCCGGGTGGGCGCTGGTATTTATCGCCATTCTCTATACCACGGCGCCAGCGGTGGGCGCATTTGCGCGGCTGAACTTCATTTCAGAAGTCAACGAGACGGAATACACAGAGACGCCGCAGTGGTTCAAAAACTGGGAAGACCTGGGGCTGATTGCCTGGCAGGACAAGAACGGTGACGGTGCAGTGCAGTACCGCCCCGGGGCCCCGTTTGACGGCAAACCCGCGTTCGATGGTGACAAGCGTGGCGAGCACGGCGAACGCCTGCTGGTGAACCCTACCACCGACACCGCCAATGAGGTGTATGTGGACCGGGATATCATGGTCTTGGCCAACCCTGAAATTGCCAAGCTGCCGGGCTGGGTGATCGCGCTGGTGGCCGCGGGTGGCCTTGCGGCCGCGCTTTCGACCGCAGCCGGGCTCTTGCTCGTCATCTCCACAGCCGTCAGTCATGACCTTCTGAAGAAAACCCTGATGAAGCATATTTCCGACCAGCAGGAACTTCGGGCGGCACGCATTGCTGCGGCGGTGGCCATCGGTGTCGCTGGGCTCTTGGGAATTTACCCCGTGGCCTTTGTGGCGCAAGTAGTGGCCTTTGCCTTTGGCCTTGCCGCGGCCAGCCTGTTCCCGGCCATCCTGATGGGAATTTTCTCCAAGAAAATGAACAAGGAAGGCGCGATGGCAGGGATGCTGACAGGCCTTGTCTTTACCTTCGGCTATATCGTCTATTTCAAGTTCATTTCGCCAGAGTTGAACACGGCAGAGCATTGGCTGTTTGGTATATCGCCAGAGGGCATTGGCATGGTGGGCATGATGCTCAATTTCGCCGTCGCCTTTACGGTGGACCGGTTCACACCGGCACCGCCTGAAGATATCCAGCATCTGGTGGAAGATATCCGCGTGCCCATAGGGGCTGCGGGCGCCCAGGACCATTAGCAGGTCGTGCAGAAACGAGAAAAGGCGGGGATGTCCCCGCCTTTTTTTGTGCTTTCCTGCAGGTGTCTTGTCCCTCAGGCCGCCATGGTTACCGTGTGGCTGCCGGCCCGGGTAACCAGCGTCGGGCCCTTGGTCACGCTATAGTCGTGGCTCAATACCGTTGACACATAATGCCAGGTTGAAGACATACTCTCGGGTGTGATGTCCAGCTCGAGCCAGCCGCGGTCCTTGCTGTTGAAGTAGGTCAGCTCGGGGCTGGCCTTCATGGTTTCCTCGCGCACGCGCTCTGGGTCTGCCGGGATATAGGCTTCCATGCCAGGGGAACTGACGCTTGGCGTCGCGAACTCGACCGCGATATTGTCGCCGTCTTTATCCGTTAACTCGAAGCACCAGGCATTGTGGGTGTCGCCAGAGAGAAACACAGCATTGTTGGCATTGTCCCTGATGGATGCATAAACCCGGTCGCGGCAGGCGGGATAACCGTCCCAGAAATCCAGATTGAGCGGCATGCCCATGGACCCTAACATGCGGATGGCATCAAAGCGTTCGCGGCTGATGAATTTCGAATTCTCGAAATCAATATCCTCATCCGTCAGCATCGGGATACCGACACGGCCGATCAACAGTTGCTGGCCCAAAATCTGCCACGGCACGCCTGCGGCGCTGGAACGCTGGAATTCTTCCACCAGCCAGGTTTCCTGCTCCGTGCCCAGGATGGTGCGGTCTTCCGCACCCAGAATATCATGGCGGAATTTTTCCACGTCAGGCAGGTAACTGAACCCCTTGGGCAGGTTTTTCGGGTCTACTGCTTTTACTTCAGCATAGTCGGTCATGGGCACCGGCTTCTCGCCGCGCATGTCGAACGGCACCGGGATGTGTTTAACTGCAGCTTCCGGCAGCGCCTTCAGGGCTTGTGCGTCCAATACTGCCTTGGGGTTGTCCTCATCAGAAAAATCGAATGGGATGGTAGTCATCGGCAGGTCCGTGGCATAATCCAGCTGCTTGTCGCGACCGCACAGGCGGGTATCCAACATGATCAGGCTCGCGAGCCCGCCAATGTCGAACGTGCGGTTGATCTTGTCCAGCCCATGGCCGTTTTCGCGGATCGGCAGCCATTCATGATACGCCTGCACGGCGGCTGCCTTGCGGTCCTCGAACGAGCCTTCGCCTTCATTATGGTTTTCCGCGCCGCCTTTCCAGGTGTTGTTGGCGATCTCATGGTCGTCCCACACGCAGATGAAAGGATGGGCGGCGTGGGCCGTCTGCAGGTCGGGGTCAGCGCGGTAGAGCGCATACCGTGTGCGGTAATCGTCAATGGCGACAAGCTCGTGCTTGGGCCTTACCGTCCGCCCGTGTGCAACCGCCGCGTCGTTGGAATAAACGCCATCGGCATATTCATAGATATAGTCGCCCAGGTGCAGGATCATATCCACGTCGCGCCCGGCCAGCTCCTTGTAGACATTGAAGAAACCCTGCGGGTAATTAGAGCAGGAGATCACGGCCATGCGGGCGTGCTGCGCGCCGTGGCCGGGCAGGGTGCGCGTGCGGCCAGTGGGGCTGGTGTTTCCTTCTGCCAGGAAGCGGTAAAAATAGCGCGTATCGGCTTTCAGGCCCTGGGCATCAACCTTGACCGTGAAGTCTTTCTTCGGGCCGGTGCGGGTCTGTCCCTGGCTGACGATATTGGTGAAGCCGGCGTCTGTAGCGACCTGATAATCCACAGCAATATTGCTGGCGATGCCCGCCTTGGGTACTACCCGCGTCCACAGGATTACCCGGTCTTCAAGCGGGTCGCCGCTGGCAACGCCATGCGTGAAACCCATTTCGGCTTGCGCGCTGGCCACGGTTCCCCGTGCTGCCGCCAGGCCGATCCCTGCGCCAATGCCGCCCAGAATATGGCGTCTGTTGACCGCTGCTTTTTTAAGAAATGTCATAAATAATCTCCCCTCCCCACTGAAATTGGGGCTTTCATCCTGAGAAATACAACCGCCTCCCGCGGTATCAAGTTCCCGGATCGTTGTTTTAGCAATACATTTGTGGTGCTATTTTGACAATATTGTTAATGACGCCCAAATGCCTGAAATAAGAGAAAAATACTCATGCTTCATGAGGGTTTTTAATTGTCGCATTCCAGCTGATTTTATTTTACGGTTTCCTAACGTATCTGTGCGATATAGGGGGCGGATAAGGAATTCCATGGCTTAGGTCACGGAAATTAAAGACTTTTTTATGAGCAAAGTACCGGGAAGATTTCTGGGATATGCCTTTTGTGTGGGCGATGTGTTGCTTGAGCTGGATCTTGAGTTCAACATCCAAAACGCCGATGGGGCCATCAAGAACACGCTGGGCGCTGCGGTGGGCGGCGGCAAGACCAATTTCCTCAACCTGCTGACAGACAAGGGCCGCGGCATTATCGAAAGTGCGGCCAAGATGCTGACGGGTGCCAACCGGTTAGGGCCCTTCACAGTTTCCATCGGCAAGGAAGACGGCAAGAAGGAAGACTTCGCCGTTTTCATCGCCAAGCTACCAACTGCAAATGACAGAATTTATGCTGTTCTTTCAAAGCCCTATAGGGTTGGTGTCAGCAAAAGCAAGCAAGCGCCGGTTAAGGTAGAAGACAAGAAGCAGCAGTTTTTTGAGCGCCTCGAAGGGCTGTTTGAAGGCAACCCGGACGCTGCGGAAAACATGCTGGTGACAGTACTGGAAGCCAGCAGCGGGCAGGGCATCGACCCGGACAAACAGAAAGTGATCGAGGAGTACCTGAAGTCATTCTCTGTTGGCGGATCACACGCCACCATGCTGGCGGATGATAAGTTCGCTGTCGTCCACGACAAAACCAACGAGAAAGCCCAGAAGGTTGATTTCGCGGCGCAGCTGAAGAAGGTCACCGGGGTTGAGCTGACATCGGCCACCATTGATGCTGCAGAATCGAACCTGAGCGAGGAAGACAACCTGAAAGCACTTGTGTTCAGCCTGCAAAGTTTCGCGCGCGACACCAGCGGCGGCGCGGTGGCAGACATCAAAAAGAATTGCTCGACGCTGATCGGGGAGACCACTGAGCGGGTGAAGGCCTTCCGCAAGGTGCTTGAAGACGGGGCTTTCTCGCTGGTGTTCCAGCCGATCGTGCATTTGAAGAAAAACACGGTCCATCATTTCGAGGCACTGACACGCTTTGAGTTGCCGCCGATGATCAAGAGCCAGTGGGAGATGATCCGTTTCGCTGAAGACGTCGGGCTGATTGACGAATTTGATTATGCTGTGGTGACGCGCGCCATCCGCAAAATCAGGGAGCTTCTGAAAAAAGGCGGCGCACCCGGCATTGCCGTGAACCTGTCTGGCCGGTCGCTTTCCAGTTCCGAATTCATGCTGGAGCTGGTTTCGCTTCTGCGTGGCAACAAGGACCTGAAGCAATATCTGTCGCTCGAGATTACCGAGTCCGCCAAAATCCACGACCTGGACGCGCTTGGTGCTTGCGTTCGGGAAATGCGGGATATTGGTTTCAAGGTCTATCTGGACGATTTTGGGGCGGGTGCGGCCGGCTTCCAGTATCTGAAGAAGCTCAGGGTTGATGCGCTGAAGATCGACGGAGACTATATCCGCGATGCCATCCATAACAAGGAAGACCGGGCCTATCTGCGGTCCATGGTCATGCTGTGTCGCGACCTGGGGATTGTAACGGTGGGCGAATGGGTGGAAACAGAGGAACACGCCAAGCTGTTGCGAGAGATGGGCGTGGATTATGGCCAGGGCTATTTCTTCGGAAAACCCAGCCCCAACTTTCTGACCGAACCCATGAAGGCGGGCTAGCCCTTACCGTTTGGGAGGCTCCAGGATCGCTTTGTTCGCGTGGATCACCAGCTTGGTGATTTGCCTTGGGGTCAGTTCCATTTCCCGGATGCACCAGCGCTTGAGGGTCAGGATCGCCACATCATAGGCAATTTCCTGCCTGACAACACGCGCTTCTTCCGGCAGGTCTGCCAGCAGTTCATCATAGTATTCGTAAGCCCGGCCGAGGCCGATCAGCTCGAAATCCTTGATCGCCTGCCTCAGGTCCCAATCAGGCTGGGTAATGGCCTGGCACAGGAACAGGATATAGTGTTTGCCGCCGATTTCCTCTTCTGCCAGTTCCGCCAAAGGCAGGATCAGAACTTCCAGTACCTCATCAAGCGTCGGGTTGCCGGTCCAGTCCTTCATCAGGTTCAGACGCTTTTCGTCGATCTGGCGCGTGCGCTCGCTGATGGTGGCGCGCATCAGGCCTTCCTTGGAGCCAAAATGATACTGAAGCGCAGACTGGTTGCGTTGTCCGGCTTCTTGCAGTATCTCTCTTGTCGAAACGGACGCGAGGCCCTTTTCGGCGATCAGCCGCTCAGCCGCGCTGATGAGCGCAGCCCTCGTGGCATCGGCACGTTTTGCTTTACCGTCTTGTTGCCGGTTCACCCTGGTCTCCCGCAATTGCTTGTTCCCCATCATTTTGATTAATGAAAACCATTAATGCGTGCAAGCGAATTATTTGAACGCTTGTTGGAAAAATATGCCACTTGATTGGTGCGCACGATCCTCAGCGGACCACCAGCGGGATGGCTTTCGTGTCCAGGTCGAAAGACCCGAAGAAGGCCAGAACATCAAGCTTGCTGCCGTCCAACTGGATATCGCCGTCCATCAGGCCGCCCGCGAAGCCCACTTCGCCCCGGATCATCCGGTCATAGGTGGTGCGGTCCAGCGTCAGCGTGGCGTTGGGTTCGCCCTTCAGGCCTTCATGCACGACCAGAATCTGGCTTCTCAGCTCCAGCGTGAAGGCTTCATCCCGGTCCGGGAACACAAAGCTGACGGTCAGCGCCTTGCCTGCGGCTTCTTCGGGCACCAACTTGTAGCGCATCAGGCTCAGCAGCCGATCGCTTGGGATGGCGGAGGCATTGAAGCGTTTCCTGAGGTTCTCCTGGATCGCCACACTATCGATGTCACCATCCAATTCCTTCGCGCCGGTCAGATAGAAGCCGCGCCAATTGGTGTTCAGGGTTTTGTAGCCGATCTGTCGGAAGGCACGGGCCTTCAGCGCCCTTGCCGCCGTGTCGTCGTGATCAATGCGCACCAGATGGGTCAGCAACTCAGACGCCCACTGCGGGTCGCCCTCCGCCATAGCTTTTTCGGCTTCCGCATAGACCCGGTCGCGCCCGCCCATCAGGGCCACGGTGCGGCGCGCGCGCTCTGTTCGCGGCGTCGGGTCAAGGGTTGCGGCGTCACCATCAAACCAGCTGATATAGCCGGTGAAATAGTTCCTGACACTGTGTTTGACGGTGCCGTAGACCTCCCGTGTCCAGGGGGTGATGGTCAGATGCTCGGGCAGGCGGGGCAGGGCTTCGGCCAGTTCCTCCTGGGTATAGCCCTGGTTGATCAGCCGAACAGCCTGGTCGTGGGTCCACTGGATGGCGTCCCGGTAGGTGCGGAAGATATGCTCAACCTCGTCGCGGCCCTCAACAATCGGACCGTGGCTTGGCACCATCACCTTGGGATTGTAGGCACGCATATGGTCGATGGCATCGATCCAGGCGTTGGCATCGCGTGGTTTGGTGCCGCGAAGGCTGTGCAGGTTCGGGAAGGTCGGGCCCTGGATTTCGTCGCCAGATAGGATCATCTCATAGTCCGGCAGATAGATGCCGATGTGGCTGGCGGCTTCACCGCCCGTCTGGAACAGTTCCATGCGGATGCCGTCGATGGTCATCTCCTGCGTGCCGTCCACAAAAGTGTTGGGTTCCACATAGCCCATCGTGCCGGGCTTGATGCGCCCTCCCAGGCCGACGTGATAGTTCCGGCCGTCGGTATCGTCATCCAGAAGCGTGCCGTACATATAAAGCGCGCGCATGCCCATGATCTGGATGGTGACGGCATTTTCGTCCTGCATTTCACGCACGAAGTTCGCCGCCGCAATCACCGGCACCGTGCCCGCGCGTGCATCCGCCGGATCAACGAAGGCGGCGGCCCCGCCCACATGGTCATTATGGTGGTGGGTGTAGATCACGGCCTTGACCGGCTTCCTGGTGCGCTCGCGGATCATCTCAAGCGTCTTTTGGCCGTCTTCAAGCTTCAGTGTGGTGTCGACGATGATCAGCCCGGTATCACCCTCGATCACCACGGTGTTGGGGATGCCGCCGTTCACGTTTGTATAAAGCCACACAGGCGCATCTGATGCCTTCTGGACGCCTTCCTGGAACATCTTGCCAAACTCGATCAGATAGTCGGGCGCGCTATAGTCGTCAGTATAGACGGGTTTGGTGTCTGTCTCGTCGCAGCCTGTCAGCATGGCGGCAGACAGGATCAGTCCAGTCAGCTGTTTTTTCATTTCAAGCGCCCCTCCCAAAGCAAGACTCGAAGTGTTTGACTATATAATGAAGATCATTAATATTCTTGGCAAGCGGCTTGTTCTAAATGCTGTAGGGAGCAGCAGGCAACGCCAGTAAAGGGGAGCAATTTATGTCAATCAGGGCCTGGCTTGTACGCCGGAAAATCAGGGCTGTATTCCGGCCGAAAGAGTTGGAGGCCGCGCCGCAGCAAGCGCGTCTCAAGCATTTTGAAGTGGCGCTGAAGGCCATGGAAAGCAAAATGCCGGATGCGCCATCGGATGCGACAGTGGAAGCCGTGGATACAGGCACTGTGCGCGGCGAGTGGATCAGCGTGCCGGGTGCACGGGGCGACCGTATCCTGATGTTCAGCCACGGTGGCGGCTATGTCTGGGGTGGGCCAAAGCACTATCGTGACCTGGGCGCACGGCTGTCCAGGGCCATGAAGGCACGGGTGTTCCTGCTGGATTATCGCCTGGCGCCGGCGCATCGCTGCCCGTCAGCTATTGAGGATGCGCTTGCAGCCTATGACTATATCCAGGCCGAAAACCCGGGTGTGCCCATTACCATGGCGGGCGACAGCGCTGGTGGCGGACTGACGCTGGCGACCGCACATGCCATCCGGGATAGCGAACGCACCATGCCTGTGGCGCTGGCGCTGATTTCCCCCTGGCTGGATGTGACCGGATCTGGCGAGAGTGTGCGCACCAACCGGGACAAGGAAGTCATGCTGGACGCGGACGGCATTCAGATCGCGGGTCAGGTCTATAGCGGGGAACTTTCGCCCGATGACCCGCGGCCGTCGCCGCTGTTTGGGGACCAGGCTGGTTTGCCGCCCACGCTGGTGCAGGTGGGCTCAGAGGAAATCCTGCTCTCTGACAGCACAAGGTTTCATAAGAAGGCCCAGGATGCTGGCTGTAGTGTGCATCTGGACGTCTGGCCTAAGATGCATCATGTTTGGCACATGCAGGCAGGGCTGGTGCCGGAGGGCAAGCGCGCCATCGCCGAGATGGCGGCCTTCTTCGAGCATCATTGGGGGAACTGATCATGGCAAAACTTGAAACCGTCTTCATCACCGGCGCTGCGTCTGGTATCGGGCTTGCCCTTGCTCAGGCACTTGCTGCGCGCGGGGCCACGCTTTATCTGACGGATGTGAATGGGCCGGGGCTTGAGGATGCGGTGGCTGAGCTGACAGCCAGGCAAGTAAATGTCCATTCATGTGTGCTTGACGTGTCCGACCGGGCCGCGTTTGAAGCGGCTGTTGCCGACGCCGAGGCCAAGATGGGTGGTATCGACATCCTCTTCAATAATGCAGGCGTGTCGCTTTCCGACACGGTCGATAAAATGACCTACACAGACCTTGAGTGGGTGATGAACATCAATTTCTACGGTGTGGTTTATGGCACCAAGGCGGCTCTTAAAGGCATGCTGGCGCGCGGGCACGGCCATATCGTCAATATTTCCAGCCTGTTTGGAATTATTGGCATACCCAGCCAGTCGGCCTATTGTGCCGCAAAGCACGCCGTGAAGGGCTTCAATGAAAGCCTGTTCTATGAGCTGCAGGGCACCGGTGTGCAAATTCATTCCGTGCATCCGGGCGGGGTGGATACCAACATTGTTCGGTCCGGAAAGCACCTCCACAATATTCAAGGCGATGTGGACCCGGAAGAAGTGCAGAAGAATTTTCAAGATATGGCCGTGACAACCCCAGAAGCGGCGGCACAAACCATTCTGGCGGGTGTAGACAAAGGCACCTACCGGATTTTGGTGGGCCCGGACGCCAAGTCCGCGGACCGGTTGCAGCGTTGGATGCCGAACATCTGGCGCAAACTGTTCCAGAAGAAGCTGGAAGCCTGGAACCGAGACGGGATATTCTGATTTGATGGTTGGCGGCGCAGCGGATGCGGGCAAAGTGTTTGCAGCAGCGTGTACCGCGTTCGAAACCTTCCGGCTTCTAGAACGCCAAAAGCTGAATGATGGCCCGTCCCGTGGGCAGCCATAGCTCCGAACCCGCGACGAAAACCCTGGCATAAAGCAGCAGCATAAGCACGATGCCTGCACCATAAACCATGTGGTGCTTGCTGCTTTTGATGGTGTCCAGAAGCATCATCAACAGGATTGGTGACAGCCAGAATGCCAGAAAGAGGCCGGGTATTTGAAAGGGTGACATCAACCTGACGCTGGCCGCAAACGTGAGGGCAGTGGCGGCCATCAGCATGAACCGCTTGTGCAGTGCCGGGCGGTTCCGCGTTTTGGCCGCGGCGAAAAACAACAATCCGAACAAGACCATGTCGCCGACCGTGAACAGCAGGAATTCCGCTGCTTGATCGAGGGTCCTGTCCCCGGCCTGGTACCGCATCACAGGAACCGAGAAGGCGACAACAAGCCCAAGCGCAAGCATGGCGAAACCATACCGGATGCCCAGTGCGCCCAAGCGCAGATGGCCCCTATAGTCCCGCACGTACATTCGCCTGGCCTGCTCGAACAGCAAAAGCAGCCAGCCGACAAAACAAGCCGCGTGGATATGGATAAGCCAATGCGCTTCCGGGGCCTTGAAGGACGCAAGAGAGAGGAAATAGGGGCTGAAGCCTGCGACCACGATACCGGACAGATAAAGGATGACGATCAGGAAGCGGGTGCGGTGGAGCGCTTGCATTCCTTTCAGGCTACCTAATCCAGTGACAACCGTTTGTGCCATCCCGTGGCCTTCCTGCCCCCGTGCAGGCCATAACTCTAGTCGAAACCACAGATTTATGTAAGCCAGTGTTTTTTTCACTGCCTTCCATGGCGCGGGGTTGTTTGACTTCGCCGCGTGCCCATCTATCCTTCAGATCAAATCAAAGCATTGATGAGGGAGATGCAACATGCGGCAGCTTTACAAACATTATATTGGTGGTGAGTGGGTCGACCCCGCTGAATTTGCGACACGGGACCTCATCAATCCGGCAACAGCCAAGAAGTCAGGCGAAATGGTGTTGGGCACCGCAGCCGACGTAGACAAGGCCGTGGCTGCGGCGCGTGAGGCGTTTGAGAGTTTCGCATTCACCAGCCGGGAGGAACGGCTGGAACTTCTGAACGCCATCATTGCGGAATACAAGAAACGCATGGCCGAAATGGCTGAGGTGATCACGCTGGAGATGGGCGCGCCCAAGACGCTGGCGGAACGCGCGCACGCGCCCTCAGGCCTTGGGCATCTGATGACCGCCGCCAAGGTGCTGGAAAATTACGAATTTCATGAAGACCGGGGCCCAACCCGCATCGCCAAGGAGCCGATTGGGGTTGTGGGCATGATCACGCCGTGGAACTGGCCGATCAACCAGATTACCTGCAAGGTGGCGCCAGCCATCGCAACGGGCTGCACCATGGTGCTGAAACCCAGCGAAGTGGCCCCCTATAGCGCCCAGCTGTTCACGGAAATCATGGAAGCCGCAGGCGTGCCCAAGGGTGTCTATAACCTTGTGTACGGCGAAGGCCCAAGCGTGGGTGAGGCCATGTCTGCCCATCCGGGCATCGACATGATGTCCGTGACCGGCTCTACCCGTATGGGGTCAGCCGTGCAGGCAGCCTCAGCACCCACCATCAAGCGCGTGACGCAGGAGCTGGGCGGCAAATCGGCCAACATCATTCTGGACGATGCCAACCTGGAAGAGGTGGTGGCCCGCGAAACGCTGGCGGCCATGCGCAACACGGGCCAGACCTGTACGCTCCTGAGCCGCATGCTGGTGCCGGCGGACCGTATGGACGAAGCGGCGTCGATTGCCCATCAGGCGGCCTCAAGCGTGGTCACCGGTGATCCGACCAAGGAGGAGACCACCATGGGCCCCATCGCCCACGGCCAGCAGTTCGAAAAAGTCGGCGCCATGATGCAGGAAGCCGTTGACGAAGGCGCACGCCTTGTCGTGGGTGGCCCGGGCCGTCCGGACGGTTGCCCCGAAGGCTTCTTCGTCAAGCCAACCGTGTTTGCGGATGTCAAACCGGAGATGACCATCGCGCGCGAGGAAGTGTTCGGCCCTGTACTGGCGATCATGGGCTATGAAACAGAAGATGACGCGGTGCGCATTGCCAACGACAGCATCTACGGCCTGTCGGGCGCGGTGCAGTCCGCCGACCCGGAACGCGCCCGCCGCGTGGCTGCGAAAATGCGCACGGGCATGGTCTATATCAACGGTGCGCCGGGGGATATCTCTGCCCCCTTTGGTGGCTACAAGCAGTCAGGCAATGGCCGCGAGTGGGGTGATCATGCCTTCGCCGATTTCCTGGAGACCAAATCCATCCTGGGCTACAACGCGTAATAGAAACCAGCAGCCAGAGGGTGATGAAGGGGTGCATCTGTGCCCCTTTTTGGTGTCTAACGGTTGCCATGGCGCGATAATCAGGCCAAGTTTAGGGGTAGACGGTCATGCGGCAAGGGAAGCGCGTGGCGGTATGTGGCGGGGGCCTGCTACAACAAAGGCGGTCATGAGACATTTTGTCAGTCATTTTCTGTTCCGGCATTTATTGTTCCGGGGCCTGCTACTCACCTTTATGGTGGCAGTTGCAGCGCGCGGTGACGGGGACCAGCAGAAAGCGCCCATCATGCTGATTGGCGCCCATCTTGAAGGGCGGTTGGATGTTGACCCTCAAAGTGGCTACAACCGGTTGATCAGGCGGATCATGCCGATCGACCAATCCCTGGCGGTTTACCAGCGTTATCCGTTGGTGCGGGCGCTCAGGAAGTTCGAACAGACGCAGCGGTCCTGTCTTTTTCCAGCGTCGATCAGCGCCTCGGTCGCGCTGACGTCCCTAAAACCAGATGAGCTGTTTGAAAGCGCAATGGTGGATTTCGTCAGTTCTCATATTCTGACGAGAAAAGGACAGCCCATGATCAACAGCAAAGAGGATGTTTTCGGGCGGACGATCGCTGTCCAGCGTGGTGTGGGGTATACGGCACTGATGGCAGACAGCGACCGCTTCAATATCATCCGGACCCCGGATGACAAAACTGCCCTGCGCATGCTGGAAGCCGGGCGGGTGGACGGCATGTATGGTTGGTTTCCGGATACGTTCATCATTGCTGAGAATAATGGAATCCAGTTACCGGATTTTAACCCTGATTATATATTGTTCGAGACGACAACCCATGTGGTGTGCAAAACCGGGACCGGCGCCGAACCTTTTGTCGACCACGTCAACATGCGTATCCGGGCGCTGCGCGAGAGCGGGGAACTGCAAAGGATTTTGGGGCCGTTTGCCCGTCTAGAAAACAAATAGGGGTAATCATGAAACGAATAAACAGCCTGGCCTTGGGGGTCGCTGTTTCGAGTTCTGCTCTAGTTTCTCTATCCAATCCGGTGGCTGCCGAGACAGCCGTGAATGCGCCAGAAGAAATCACCATCACCGCCCGAAAGCGCAGCGAAAGCCTGAGCGACGTCCCCGCTGCTGTGACCGCGCTGGACCGCCAAGCGCTTGACGAACTTGGTGTGGCAGACCTTTCCGACATTAGTGCTTTTGCGCCCAACCTGACCATCGTGGCCGGCAGTGCCCAGTCCAATGCGGCGTCCATCTTCATCCGGGGAATTGGCCAACGTGACAGCCTGCAGACTTTCGAGCAGGGCGTGGGCATGTATGTCGACGGCGTCTATCTTTCCCGCATGCAGGGGTCGATGATGCGCCTGTTTGACGTGGAGCGTATCGAGGTGCTGCGCGGGCCGCAAGGGGCGCTTTACGGCAAGAATACCATCGGTGGTGCGATCAATATTATCACCCGCGATCCTTTTGACGGCGGCGGCAATGCCGAAATTGAATATGGCGCTTATGACCAGAAGACAGCGGCGCTTTATGCTGCTTTTCCAATCGCAGGCGACACGGCGGCGCTGAGCCTGGCTGCACGCTATTCGAACCGGGACGGCTTTTATAAAGATGCCTTCACCGGCACGGACTATTATGACGATAATGTCTTCTCAGGCAGGCTGAAACTGGCGCTAAAGCCCAGCGACGACGTGCGTCTGACCCTGGCGGCGGACCTCATGGACATTGATGTGGGTCAGTATCTGGGCCGCGCCGAAGACCACCTGTATGTGATTGATCTGGCGCTTGGCCCGACGGTGGTGCGCGAGGCGCCCGGACCGTTTGACGGCGAAACACTGGCGAGCTCCATTGATGCAGAAAATGGCCAGACCAACACGCACTGGGGCCTGTCGCTGACCGCCGAATGGAATCTGTCTGACGCCTATAGCCTGAAGTCCATCACATCCTATCGGCATATGAACCCGGTTCAGTGGCTGGATGCCGACGGCAGCGAGTTTGAGATTGGCGATGTGTGGGCAACCTGGGTGCATGAGCAGGTGAGCCAGGAAGTGCAGCTGAGCATTACCCGGGAAAAATGGGACGCCATATTGGGCGCTTTTTACATGACGGAGAAAAGTGTGGCCGTACAGGAGACATTCCTGAACGGATATATTCTTGTCGGTGGCGCCCAGATCGGCTTTTCCCAGCCGGGCCATGACACACAGCATGTCGACAACATGGCCCTGTTCGGGCATGCAAATATTGAACTGAGTGACGCTTGGACGGTTTCCCTGGGCGCGCGTTGGTCGCGCGACGAAAAGGATTTTGAGCGGGTCAGCGAAACCATGACGGGCGGCGTGATCACGGGCGTCTTCGAATTTGAAGGTAGTGGCGCCTGGGACGCCTTCACCCCAAGCGTGACAGTGGATTATCGGTTGACAGAAGATAGCCACCTGTACGCGCGTATTGCCCGCGGTTTCCGGTCCGGTGGCTTTAACGGGCGGATGTTTTCTGCGGCAGACTCTGAGCCCTTCAAGCCCGAATATGTATGGTCCTATGAAGTGGGCTTTAAGGGGCGCACCATGGACGGGGTGCTGTCCTATGGGCTGACTGGCTTCTATAATGACTACACGGATTATCAGGCGCGGGTGGCGGTCGCGATTGACAGCAGCGATCAGAGCGCCGGGTTCAATTTCCCGACCATCAATGCCGCCAAGCTGGAGATGTATGGCGCGGAGGCGGAACTGCGGGCCAATCTGGACGCCTGGACCTTGTGGGGCAATATCGGGCTATTAGGCGCCAGCTATAAGGAATTTCGCGACGACCAGCGCGACCGAACCGGCCAGGAGCCGATCCGCACGCCCGATGTGACCTTGAGCGCGGGGGCTGTGTACCATCTGACGCTTGGAACCCGGGGTAGCGTGGATATCGGCGCTGACGTCAGATATGTCTCAGACTATTACACCAGTGTGGACAATTCGGATCTTCTCTATGAGGACGGCTATTGGCTTGTGGGGGCCAATGCCCGCTGGGTTGATGCGGCGGATAAATGGTCGGTGCGGGCTGGCGTGAAAAACCTGTTCGATACCATCTATCAGGTGGATGCGTTTGAATTCAGAACCCTTGGCAATGTCCAGACAGGCTTCTATGGTGAACCGAGAACCTGGTATGTCGCCCTTGGGCGTGCTTTTTGAATGGAGCTGAATTGAACCGGTTGTCATGTGTTTCTGGGTTTTTGGCCTGCTGTATTCTTGCCGTCTGTATGGCCTTGCCGGCGCGCGGGGACCAGATAATGATCGCCGGTTTCCCGAAAGAGGGGCGGCTGGAGCAGGACGGTACCGGCCACTATGCCGACGTTGTGCACGCTGTTCTGGCTGAAACCGACACAGAGGCAAAGTTCGTGATCATGCCGGTTCTAAGGGCTGTCCGCACTTTTGCCGATGGTGGCTCTATCTGTTTGTTGCCCGCCGCTTTTGAACGTTGGAAGCACAAGTTTCCCTACCTCACGCGGGAAGACATTATCGAAAGTGAACCCATTGACTATGTCACCGCTCATATTGTGACGCGACCGGGCGATCCTGCCATCGTGAAATTGGACGAGCTTGAGGGCAAGCGGATTTCCGTTTGGGTGGGCTTGACGATTGATGCTTTTCTGTCTGATATCGATGTCGAAATCATTAGGGCGGAATCTGAAGAAAGCAGTATCAAGCTGTTGATGTCGGGCCGGGTGGACGCCATCTGGAACTGGGTGCCGGATGCTTATATTCTCTATGAACGCTTGGGATATGGAACACCGAACCTTGTTGAGAGCGAGCCGATTTTTGGTGCAGCAGCCCACTTTTTGTGCCGCCGAACACCTGCGACGGAAGCTTTGATGAGCGACATCGATCCGGCGATCAGGATGATGCGGAAAGATGGTCGATTGAAAGATATTATGGGCCAACATACCCGTGTGGTGGGCGTGGATGTACCGCTGAATATGGCAGAGACCAACCGTTAGGCGCAATCGATGACAGATGCAGATGTAAGGCAGTCCTGTTGAATAGAAAACCCCAGCAGACATGGCGTTCCTGGGCAGCTGCGGGTTTGTTGGCTGTGGGGATGGGGGGTGGCCCGGCTTCTGCTGATGACCAGGTGTCCGAAACGCCTGCCCTTGTTGTCGCGGGCTTTCTGAAGGAAGGGCGGTTTGAAAAGGACGGTACAGGGCACTATGTCGACCTGGTGCGGGCGTTGCTCGCGGAAACGCAGGTGTCGACACAGCTGGTCACGATGCCGGTGAAGCGTATGTTGAAGCAGTATGAAGATGGCGAGGTGCACTGTATGGTGCCGGTCTCGTTCGCTGCGGTGAAAATGAATTTCCCCAGCACGGAACGCGCGGCTATCGTGGAAAGTGTGCCCGTCGATTATATCACAGCCCATATCGTGACAAAGCCAGGCACGCCGCCGGTAACCGATGTTGCGGCTCTGAAGGGCAAGAGGCTGGCCGCCTGGGTCGGTGTACCGCTTGAGCTGTTCCTGCCAAACCTTGATGCCAAAGTTTTGCGGGTGGAATCAGAAGAAAGCGGTATTCGCCTTCTGATGTCCGGCCGGGTGGATGCCATCTGGAGCTGGGTGCCCGATGCTTTCATCCTGTTCGACAGAATGGGATACGGCACCCCAAGCCTTGCAATCGACAAACCGCTTTTCAGTTCGACCGCCCATGTGTTGTGCCACAGGTCAGCCCAATCTGAGGCCCTGATTAAGGACATAGATGCAGGCATTCTCGCTATGCGTGCTGACGGACGCCTGAAGGAAATCTTTGGGCCGTATGTGCGCATTGTCGGGGTGGATGTGCCGGTGGATATCGGCCAATAACCGAGGTTTCAGTGGCTAGAAAAAGAAAGGCGCCACCCCGAAGGGTGACGCCTTTTTGTTTGGCTTGTTTCCAGTGACTTAGAACTGGAACGCTACGCGGCCGTAGAAGAAGCGGCCTGGCAGTGCGTGCACTGTACCGTCGAAGTTGTTCAGGTCACATGTCGTACACAGTGGTGGATCCTGATCCAGTAGGTTCTGAACACCCAGAGTGATTGATGTCTGTGCATCGAACCATTCTGGACGGTAAGTAACCTGCAGGTCTGTGTAGAAGGTGCTGCCCAGCGTGTTGCCGTCGGCGCCGTTCGTGCAGTACTGCGTGAAGCCGAAGCCACCAACAACACCGCCACAGCCTTCATCTACGCTGCCGAGGTAACGGAAGGTCGTACCAACGGTCCACTGGTCTTTCGTCCAGTCGATGAACAGTGAAGACTTGAACTTGATGTAAGCACGTTCAGGCGAACCAAGCTCGGTACCCGCGCGGTCAACAACGTCGATGCCGCCGGAGGCATTTGGCACAGATTCTTCAAATTTGAACAGGTGGCTGTTCATCAACTTGAAGCGAAGCTGGCCCCAATCGGCTGGCTCGGTTTCAGCAGTGATCGACCAGTCGAAACCGTCAGTGTCGATTGCTGCAATGTTGGTCAGGATACCGTCGATCCGTGTCACGATACCGGTGGATGTGCGCTGAACATTGTCACAGAACACGTCAGCCAGCGTTTCAACACAGCCTTGAAGAACGTCAGATGCGTTTGGCGCCTGAATCACATTCTCCATGGAGATGTTGTAGTAGTTGGCTTCGAATGTGATGCCAGCAAGACCCATGCTGTCAGCAAGGGCAGTTGGGCTGTATGTGATGCCCGCAGTCCATGTTTCAGCTGTTTCTGGCGTCAGGTTCGGGTTGCCGCCTGTAGTTACACTGATTTGCGCGTTAGGCTGCTGGTGATCCGCTGGAACGCCAAGGGCCGAACAGTTCGGGTGCTGCGTGCCACCGTTTGCAACAACGTCACAAGGGTCGGTGATCGAGCTGTCGAAGCGCGAGCCAGTGTTGAACAGTTCACCAATGTTTGGTGCACGGAAGCCTTCAGACCAGTTGGCGCGAACCGTCAAGTCATCATTCACCTGCCAGGCAGTACCCACCTTGAATACGGTGTTGCTGCCAGACGTGCTGTAATCGCTTGTGCGGAATGCAGCGCTGAGGCTCAGGTGCTTGGCCATCGCCACGTCAGAAAGCAACGGCACGTTTACCTCGCCGTAGAATTCTTTCACGTGGATTTGGCCGTCGGTTGGGCTGGCCGGTACACCTGCGGTTTCACCGCTGGAAACCACGCTGTCAGGAATGAACCGGCCTTCTTCTTCACGGTATTCCCAACCAAATGCCATACCCAGCGGGCCTGCAGGCAGGTCGATAACGTCACCACCAATGTTGGCGGAGTAGTTGATCAGCTTTTGGCGGCTCTCGTCCTTCTGGATGAAGGTCACATAATCAAGCATGGCTTGCGTGATTGTGCCGCTACCGTCGCCCTGGCCGCCAAAGATGTTGAATGGCACGCAGCCTGGAATAGCCGCACAGGCGTCTGGATCACCGAGAGCGTCCTGCAGTTTACGAGCGTTGAATGCGCCAGTTTTCTGCTGGTTTGCCTGGCTTTGCGACCAGGTTGCGTTGATGTCCCAGAACCAAACCCGATCACCTACATTCAGGTCACCGTCGAGGGTAGAGGAGACATACCAAGTATCAACGTTCTGACGGAAGATACGTGGGCCAGCCTCAATCGGACGGCGGCCACCGAAGACGAAGTTAGTTTCGTCAATGTCTACGCCGAATGGGTTGTATGGGTTGTCGGCAGAGATGACCATATTGTCCATCCAGAAACCGGCACCAGCGCCCGGACCAAAGAACAGTGGCTCGGGTGCTGCCTGGCTAATTGACTGACGGTTATTGTATGCCGCAGTCGTGCGCAGGGTGATGGTGTCTGTGATGTCATATTCTGCCTTGGCAAAGATGTTTACGCGCTCGTTCGGCGTGGAAACTTTGTTGTAAGGCGAATAGTTGAAACGGTCTTGCAGGGTGAAAGCGTGATAGTCAGACCCTGCACCTGTTGGATCGTCTGGATTGAAGTTTGGAACGCCGGTTACGCCGTCGTTCAGCGTGATGTCGCCCCACTCGTTAGAAAATACCAAGCGGGCTTGCGGTGTACCAGAAGACGCGCCAAGATTTTCAAACGGAATTGCATACGCTGTGAGCTCACGGTCTGCTGCTTCAACGCCACCTTGCTTGGTGTAGCTTACGTCGACCAATACGCGGCCGCGGTCGTTTTCTGCACCCCAGGAAACATCATATTCCTGCGTTTTGCCGTCGCCTTCGTCATAAAGGCCATAATAGGCTGAGCCTTTGATGCCTTCATAATCGTCGCGTGTTTTGATGTTCACAACGCCTGCGATGGCATCGGAACCATAAATGGTAGACGCGCCGTCCTGCAGGACTTCGATCGACTTGATGATGCCGGCTGGGATGGTGTTCAGGTCAACTGCACCGGATACGCCCGACGCGGATGAGCCACGGACCCAGCGCTTGCCGTCAACAAGCACAAGAACGCGCTTGGAGGTCAGATAGCGCAGGTCAATCTGACTGGCGCCGGCGCCGATACCCGAACCGTCTGGCGGGAAGCCAAGGTTACCGGACGAGTTGTTGGTGCGGTTGATGGCCGAACCCGCGATTGGCAGGCGCTGCAGGAAGTCTGCAACAGAAACCTGGCCGGATGCGTCCATGTCTTCAGCCGACAGAATCTGTACTGGGTTTTGGGCCTCCAGTGGGTTCTGGCGGATGCGCGAACCGGTGACGACCACTTCTTCGAATTCCTCCAGTGCCGTGTCCTGGGCGAGCGTTGGTGTACCAAATGTTACGGCGACAGCAGCACAGCCGGCAAGCAGCTGGAGCTTTCGCATAGTGGCAAGTGAGTGTGTCATTGCCTCATCTCCCTTATTTGTTCCTCTCTTAGAACCGGGGACGGCAACGTAAGCAGGCCTGACGCAGGCCTGACGATCTATGTTTCCTCCCCGGGCATGAGGCCGATATTTTTATGTGATTTCGACCTCATGAAATCAGTAAAACCGATGGTGGTGCCGGGAGGGTAATGAAAAGTCAAAAATATAGGTATCTGGTGAAACTATATTACCATTGTGTGACTAAAAAGACGCAGCAATCCTGACCTATTAGGCAGCAATTGCAACATCTTGGCTCACATGTAGGCTGGCGGGACTTTTATTTTGGTTTTGGTGGAACCAAAGTTTAACTGCATTTGCAATTGTTTGAGGTAGCAATGCTGCCTTGGTGCTGCAACTATGGGTTAGGCTAAAGCTGCGGACCGCGCAGTTTCTCATGGAAATGCTTGCGGCACAGGGCGATGTAACGGTCGTTACCGCCGATCTCGATGGAGGCACCTTCCCGTACGGCATCGCCTTTTTCATCCACCCGCATATTCATCGTGGCTTTGGCGCCACATTTGCAGATGGTCTTCAGCTCGTGAAGCTCGTCCGCGATGGCCAGAAGCCACTGGCTGCCTTCAAACAGGTTGGCCTGGAAATCGGTGCGCAGGCCATAGCACAGCACCGGGATGCCCAGCCTGTCGGCCACGCTTGCCAGCTGGAAGACCTGCCCTTTGCTCAGAAACTGGGCTTCGTCCACAAGCACGCAGTGCAGAGGCGTTTCATTCAGTTGGTTAGTAATCTTGACAAATAGGTCAAGATTCGTGTCGAATATGTGCGCGTCTTCTTTCAGGCCGAGCCGCGAGGCGATGACGCTTTCGCCGAAACGGTCGTCAATGGCCGCGGTGAACAGCATGGTGTTCATGCCGCGTTCCCGGTAGTTGAAGCTGCTTTGCAGAAGGGTTGTGGATTTGCCCGCGTTCATCGCGGAATAATAAAAATACAGCTTGGCCATGGCCTGACTACCTTAACGCTGGGGTGCCCTATGTTCTTTGGTCCCGGATTGGGATAAAGTTTTGGCGAGCCTATTAAGTAGTTCATGTTTGGGCAAGCTTTTGGGGAGGAAAAAATGCGGGACGGTAAAATATCGCTGATTAGGCAAGCGGTTCGCGCCATGTTGGGCGGCCTTGTGGCATCCTTGCTGGTGGTTGCGGCGACGCCCGCAGGCGCACAGGACGATGACCAGCGCGCGGTCAAGGCGCGTATGGCCGGGTCAGCCCTTTCCTGGGCGGCGGAAAACGGGCGCCTCAGACAATTCATGGAAGCTTTCCCCAAGGGCGGCGATATTCACAGCCACCTGCGCGGCGCCATCTATGCCGAAAGCTGGCTTGAGTGGGCAGCGGCAGACGGCCTGTGCGCGGACATGAGCGTGCCGGCGCTTCGGTTCAAGGTGAAAGACAGTTGTGCGGCCTCCGGCTGGTTGACGGCGGGAGAAGCGCAAGCGAATGAGGATCACCGCCGGGAGCTTATCAATTCGCTGTCGAACCGGTCCTATGTGCCGACGCTCAACTGGTCTGGTCACAATGACTTTTTCGCCACCTTTGCCCGAATCAGTGCGTCTCCCAAACGGCTGGGGGACCAACTGGCGAACGTAGCAGCGCGGGCAGGGCGGCAAAATATCCTGTATCTGGAGCTGATGGAGACCATCATCCTGCCGGAACTGTTCCCGCTGCTATCGGGTGTCCAGCTTTCAAGCGATCTGGCGGCGGATTACCAGACGCTGATGTCCGGCCCGTTCGGCCAGGCCATGCCTACACTGGTGGCGTCCGCCCGCACCCAGATCGCGGCGGCGCGGGCGCGCAAGGATCAGTTGCTTCGATGTGGCACCGCGAATGCGGATGCTGGCTGCGGCGTGAAAATCCGGTTCCTGCATCAGGTGATCCGCGAGTTTGAGCCCGCCATGGTTTACGGCCAGATGATTCTGGGCTGGGCCCTGATGAAGGACGAACCCATGATGCTGGGCATGAACCTGGTGGCGCCCGAAGATGGCCGTGTGGCGCTCAGGGACTATAAGCTGCACATGCGCATGATTGACCATCTTTATACCAACCTGGGGCCCAGGAATGTGGCGCTGCATGCGGGTGAATTGACGATGGGCCTGGTGCGCCCCAAGCAGTTGACCTTCCACATCCGCGACGCGATTGAAGTTGGCCACGCCAAGCGCATTGGCCACGGCATCGCCGTGGGGTACGAGCGGGATTCCGAGGGCCTTCTGAAGAAAATGGCCCAGGAGGGCATCATGGTTGAGATCAACCTGACCTCGAACGACACGATTTTGGGCGTCAAGGGCAAGGACCATCCGCTGGTGCTGTACCGTGACATGCTGGTGCCCTATGCGCTGTCGACTGACGACGAAGGCGTTTCACGCATTGATCTGACGCATGAATATATGCGGCTTTATACTGAGCACCGCGTGCCCTATTTCGAGCTTCGGCACAGCGCTCGAAACTCGCTGACCTACAGTTTCCTGCCGGGCGATAGCCTTTGGGAATCCGAGGCCTGCAAAAAAGATGTGGAAACGGGTGCACAAGCCGGGGCAGAATGCGCGGCGTTTTTGGAGACAAGTGAAAAAGCGAAGCTGCAGTGGGAACTGGAGGAACGGCTTCGCGTTTTCGAAGATGAGCGGCGCATCCCTGAGCGGAAGCGGACCTCATTCAAATAAGCCCCCATGAAGGGGAAAGGCCCATCCGGGCAGTAATGTGTATTTTAGAAGGGAAGTGTGGGGGCTATGGCTGAAACCAACAAGATGCTGGCGGGTGTTGCGGCACCGGCGTCGCAGCTGGCGGCTGATACGAACGCCGGTGTAGCGTTTTTCCTTGATGTTGTCGTGAATATGTTCGTGCTGGCGAGCGTGCTGATGGGCGCGTTTGGCTATCCGGCGGAATATATGTTCGGCAAGATCATCCCGGGTGCCATCACCGGTATTATGCTGGGCAACCTGGCCTTTTTCTGGCTGACGAAAAAGACCCGCGAAGCCACGGGCAATGACGCGCTCACCAGCATTCCGCTTGGGCTCGATTTGCCGTCCGTGTTCGGCATGTGTTTCTTCATCATCGGCCCGACATACGCGGCCAATGTGGACACGCTTGGGGTGGACGGCGCGGCTGACAAGGCCTGGGTGCTGGGCATGGCCTGTACCTTCTGGATGGCTGTGATCAAATTCTGCCTGTCTTTCTTTGGCCGCACAGTGCAGGAACAGCTGCCGCAGATGGCCCTTGTGGGGGCCATGGCTGGTATCGCCACCGTCTGGCTGGGCGCCGAAGCCCTGTTCGGCGTGTTTGCGCTGCCGGAAGTGGGCATCGTGTCGCTGGTGATCATGGGCTTTGCGTTGATCGCAGGCCACCGCCTGCCATTCAATATGCCCGGTGCGATCATTGCCATCGTGGCAGGCACCATACTCTATTATATCCTCGCGTTCGGCGGTGCCGGTGACGGCTATATTGTTCGGGAAATGCCTGAACTTGTGCCGGCCCTTCCTGTGCCCACGTTTGGCGGCGCGCTTGCGATGTTCGGTGATGTCACCAACTATCTGGGCATCATCTTCCCGTTCGCGCTGCTGATCGCCGCAAGTGCTGTGAATGTGACAGCGGGCGCCCGCATCGCGGGCGACGAGTTCGACGCGGGCAAGGTGGTGCGCCTTGATGCCGCTGCCACGGCCGTCAGTGCGCTTTTCGGCGGCGTGGTGCAAACCACACCATATTTTGGCCATGCCACATACAAGCGCATGGGCGCACGCACGGGCTACGCTTTGGGGGCCGCGGGTGTGATCACCGTTGGCGGCTTCCTGGGCGTGATTGCCCTGGCGTCGCAGATGATCCCTGAGGCGGTGTTGAAGCCGATCCTTGTGGTGGTGGCGTGTGATATCCTGCGTCTGGCATTCTCTGGCGGCGACGTGCGGCATGCGCCTGCGCTTCTGTTTGCGACTGTGCCGGCGATCCTGAATTATGCCCACACAAAGGTATCGGACCTGTATGGCAGGGTGGCGACGACGGCGGGTGATGCCATCAGCGCAGACTGGATGCAGGGCTATCTGCTGCTGGGTGCCATGTCGCGCGGCTATATCCTCACGAGCCTCTTGTGGGGCGCGCTGATTGTCTGGATCATTGACCGCAAGATGCTGCGGGCTGCAGGGGCGGCGCTGGCGGCCGCCATCTTCACGGAATTTGGCGTGATCCATTCGGTGATGCCGACATCAGAAATGTATCTGCCGTGGGCGATCCCTGAAATGGGCGGCCTGGAAGTGTTGCCGCACCGGTTGGCTGTCGGTTACGTGATCGCCGCAATCATGCTATATCTGGCGGGCTTCATTAAAAATAAGCCGACCTCATGAAAAAGAAATCTTGACCCTAGGGTCAAGATTCGGCTTAAAGAGCACAGAATATTTTAAAATTCGGAATGAGCAATGACACCTGAGCCTCTTGTTAATCAGGGCACGAGCTTCCACGCCGACTGGCTGGACGGTATTCGTGTCAACAAAAGTGCGGTGGAGCGCCGTACCGCCTCTCTGGGCGGACGCCGGGCTGTAAAAAAAGACAGCCAAATCGCTTTCATGCTTAAAGCCGTAAGCTGCATCGACCTGACGACGCTGGCGGGCGACGACACGCCTGGACGTGTGCGTCGTCTGTGCCTGAAGGCACGGAACCCGGTGCGGCGTGACATATTGGCCAAATTCGGCATGGAGGACATGGGCCTGACCACTGGCGCCGTGTGCGTGTACCACTCCATGGTGCCCGAAGCCAATGAGACCCTGAAGGGCAGCGTGCCCATCGCGGCGGTTTCAACCGGCTTCCCGGCGGGCCTCGCGCCCATGGAAACCCGGCTGGAGGAAATCCGCCGGTCTGTGGAAGCGGGCGCAAACGAGATCGACATCGTCGTCACCCGCGCCCATGTGCTGACGGGCAACTGGCAGGCGCTTTATGACGAAGTGAAAGCCTTCAAGGCCGCGTGTGGTCCGGCGCTGATGAAAACCATCCTGGCCACCGGCGAACACGGCAACCTCACGCAGGTTGGCAAGGCCTCCATGACCGCCATGATGGCGGGGTCAGATTTCATCAAAACCTCCACCGGCATGGAAGGCGTGAACGCAACCCTTCCGGTCAGCCTGGTGATGATCCGCCAGATCCGCGATTTTTTCCAAAAGACCGGCATCAAGGTTGGCTACAAGCCAGCGGGCGGCATCAAGACCGCCAAGGATGCCGTGGCCTACCTGACGCTGATCAAGGAAGAGCTGGGCACCGATTGGCTGTCGCCCGACCTGTTCCGCTTCGGGGCATCAAGCCTTCTTGGTGATCTTGAGCGTCAGCTCGAGTATCATGCAACGGGCGGCTATTCGGCGTCTTACCGCCACGCGATGGGCTAAGGGGAGTGTGACATGACTGTAAAAGAAAAGTTTGAAAGCATGGATTATAGCCCAGCACTCGAAAGCCGCGCCAACGCCGATAAGTGGCTGGATGCGAATGGCCGGTCCTTTGGCCTGTTCATCGATGGTGAGTGGGTGAAGCCAAAGGGCGCGAAACAGTTTGCGACCTATGCGCCGTCCACTGGCGAGAAGCTGGCGGATATCACGGCAGCAGGCCAGGATGATGTGGATGCCGCTGTCGCTGCCGCCCGCAAGGCGCAAGGCCGCTGGGCGCTGATCGGCGGCCATGGCCGGGCCAAATATATGTATGCGCTGGCGCGTCTGGTGCAAAAGCACAGCCGGGTCCTGGCGGTACTTGAAAGCCTGGATAACGGCAAGCCGATCCGCGAAAGCCGGGACATCGACATCCCGCTGGTGGCGCGGCATTTCTATCACCATGCCGGCTGGGCCGAGCTGATGGACGAGGAATTCCCCGACCATGAAGCGCTGGGGGTTGCGGGGCAGGTGATCCCGTGGAACTTCCCGCTGCTGATGCTGGCCTGGAAAGTGGCACCTGCCCTTGCGGCCGGTAACACTGTGGTGCTGAAGCCGGCGGAATTCACGTCGCTCACCGCGCTCAAGTTCGCGGAACTGTGTGTGGAAGCCGGCCTGCCGAAGGGCGTCGTGAATATTGTCACCGGCGAAGGCGACACCGGCGCGATGGTGGTGAATTCAGATGTCGACAAGGTGGCCTTCACGGGCTCGACCGAAGTTGGCAAGATCATCCGCCGGGCGATTGCTGGCTCAGGCAAGAAACTGACGCTGGAGCTAGGCGGCAAGTCCCCATACATCGTGTTCGAGGACGCAGACATCGACGGCGCCATCGAAGGCCTTGTGGACGCCATCTGGTTCAATCAGGGTCAGGTCTGCTGTGCGGGCTCGCGTCTCCTGGTGCAGGAAGGCATAGCTGACCGCTTCCTTGAAAAGCTGAAGGCGCGCATGTCCACCCTGCGGGTGGGCACCAGTCTTGATAAATGCATCGACATCGGTGCCGTGGTCGACAAGACACAGAAAGACACCATCGAACGCCTGCTGGCGGACGGCGAAAGCCAGGGGGCTGTTGTCTGGAAAGCACCGTGCGAGATGCCGGAAGAGGGCGTCTTTTTCCCGCCAACGCTGGTGACCGGTGTGGGCACGGACAACACGCTTTACCGCGAGGAAATCTTTGGCCCTGTACTGACGGCCATCACTTTCCGCACGCAATCCGAAGCCGTGGCGCTCGCGAACAACACACGCTACGGCCTTGCGGCCACAGTATGGTCTGAAAGCCTGAGCCGTGCGCTTGAAGTGGCGCCGGCATTGGTCGCCGGCGTCGTGTGGATTAACGGCACCAACATGTTTGATGCCGCCGCCGGGTTTGGTGGCCGCCGCGAAAGCGGCTTTGGCCGCGAAGGTGGCCGTGAAGGCATGCTGGCCTACATGCGGCCGCGCTATGAGACTGCGCTGAAGGACTGGGCACCTGTCCCGGCCCCAGAAAGCGTGGCCATGCCGAAGGCAGGCAGTGGGCTCGACCATATCGACCGCACCGCCAAAATGTATATTGGCGGCAAGCAGGCGCGGCCTGATGGCGGTGACAGCGTAGCCATTGCTGATAAAAAAGGCGCGTTCGCGGGTCTGGTGGGCGACGGCAATTACAAGGATATCCGGAACGCGGTTGAGGCGGCCACGAAGGCCGCAGGCTGGGGCAAATCCACGCCGCACCTCAGGGCCCAGATCCTGTATTATGTGGCCGAAAACCTCAGTGCCCGCGCGGATGAGTTCACAGACCGGCTGAAAACCCTGACCGGGGCAACCCAGAAGGCGGCGGAAGCCGAGGTTGAGCTCTCCGTGAAGCGCCTCTTCAGTGCTGCAGCCATGGCCGACAAGCATGACGGCAGCGTGCACACGCCGCCAATCCGCGGTGTGGCATTGGCGATGAATGAGCCCGTGGGCGTTCTGGGGATCGTGTGCCCTGACGAACATCCGCTTCTAGCCTTTGTGACGCTGATGGCCTATGCGGTCGCGGCCGGCAATACGGCAGTGATGATCCCATCCGAGCGTTATCCGCTATTGGCGACGGATTTCTATCAGGTGCTGGAAACCAGTGACATGCCGGCGGGTGTGGTGAATATCGTGACAGGCCGCCGCGATGCGATGGCGGTACCGATGGCCAAGCACTATGGCGTTGACGGCATCTGGTATTTTGGCAGCCGCGAAGGCAGTGCCGAGATCGAGAAGGCAGCGGCCGACAACATGAAACGCACCTGGCTGAATTACGGCAAGGCCTATGACTTCACCAGCCGCGAGCAGATGAGCGCACGCGGCCTGATGGAGCGGGCGTCGGAAGTCAAAAACATCTGGGTGCCCTACGGCGACGCCAACGAAGGCGGCAAGTCCTACTGACGGCGGGGCTATATCGCCGCAACTGTTCAAAAGAATTGGGACCCGTACCATCTGGTGCGGGTCCTTTTTTTTGTCCCAGGGGTGAAAGGCGGCATTTACAACCTGTTTTACCATTTAGATTTGATGGGCTGGCTATTCGCTAAAGGCTTGTGATCTATATTGTTATTTAAAGGGCAATTGTAGATAAAGGGTTGTAGAGTGCTACTGCAGAGCTATCTTTGGGCAGTCAGCAGTGTGATTGGGGTCAGCTATGTCGTTTTCGCCAGAAGCTTATAGAGCTATTGCGGCTTTTATGGGCGAGGTAGATAAGATTACAACTATCGATGTTCTCAGCGACAGTTTGAAAAAGCCGCTGAGCCTGCTGGGCGTCAAACATCTACTGTGTATTTCTGCCTATGGTATGCCGGCTCTGCAAGACCGCAAGTTGATGTTCGGTTTCCTGCACAATGACTGGATCACGCATTATGCGAAAAATCACTATTATGTCGATGACGCCCTGCCCAACCATGCCTTGAAGCTAAAGGACTGGGGAGAACCCTTCTGGTGGTCCGAGTTCCTAGCGACGCAAGATCTGACCAAGACCCAACGCAAGATATTTGAGGAGGCATTTCGTTATGGCCTCAAGGAAGGCGTGGTGATCCCGTTGCCGGTGCGGGTCAACGACGAGACAGATGAAGTGCTGGAATATGCCTATGTCAGCGCAGGGGGAGAATTGCGCCGATCGGATGAGTTGGAAAACGTAATCCGGTTGCTGTCTGTTGCCGCGCACAGGACTGCGCGACGTATTTATCTCAAGGATGCGAAAGGTGGGTTTGCACCAGATATTGTCGACGTCGGCCCGAACATGGATTTCTCCACATTGACAGCAAGAGAAAGAGAAATTCTTGCGTGGATTGTGGAAGGAAAGCAGCCCAGCGAGGTTGCCGATATTCTTGATATCAAACGCACGACCGTGGTTACCCACTTAAGAAACATCAAGCGGCGCTATAATTTCAGCAGCACCACTGAAATGATTACAGCATTGCACCGCCATAAGGTGTTTATATAAACCCATGATTGCACTACTCATTCTTTGAGAGGAAAGACCGTTCCTCTCTTTCAGGGATATTCTTCTTGCACGGACAATGTGAACAAGAGGAGCTCCCCATGATCCACATCATCAACAAATATAATCGACAGTACTACAGCGATGTATTGCGTAATATGTTTCAACTGCGGCACAAAATCTTCGTGGAGCAGAAAGGCTGGAACCTGCTAGCTCAGGAAGATGGCCTGGAAATAGACCAGTTTGACACAGACGAGACCATCTATTTCCTGAAGCTGGATGAAAACAGTAACATCCTGGGCGGTATGCGACTTGTTCCCACAGTTGTTGACACTCAACTCGGTACCATCTTCAAGGACTGGTGTGATTTCAAACCAGCGCCTGTGGGCAAAAACACCTACGAGTGGTCACGCTATTTCATTGCGGACAAGAAATATCGCAGTCCCGCCGGATATCCTGTCCATTATGAACTGTTCTTCTCCATTCTGGAATTTGCAGTCTACCGTGGAATCCGGAATCTGACCGGCTTTCTTGAAGCGGTTACTTTGCCACGCCTGAATGCGTTGCCGTGGGATATTGAATATCTGGGCAATATGGTGACATACGGTGGTGTAGGCGACGAGCCCAAAGGAAGGGGCGCCGCTGTAATGGTTGGTGTCAACGAGAGAATGCTGCGGATTACCAAACGAATGAAAGGGATCAAGAAGCCCTATTTAGCGTTGCCAATTGGCGATATGGGGCCTGCGCGGCAGATTGCCTGTACACCTGAAGTCTGTTTCCGGTATCTCACTTTCCTTGAGGAACACCCAGAACATGCAAATATGCTGGCTGCCATGTCGAGCATGATAATCGACTCGCCAAAAGATAGGCGGGCCGCAATTATCGAGGTGTTCGATGGTATTGCACAGGACGAGGCGATGGCTGGATTCGATGCTAGTTTTGCCAAGGTGGTGGCGCCGACGAGCTATTCCCTTAGCGTGCAGTAACGGGCATCTTTCTCCCACTTACAACCTTGATGACGTCGCGTCAGCAAGTGAGTAATTGCGATATCGCAACTTTTACGCTATCTCTGTTCAAGTGATAGTTTGTGGGGAGGAGACTATGCCTCATCCGATTGACGTGAATGTCGGGGCAAGTGTCAGAACTTACCGCCGCCAACGCGGGATGACTCAGACTGAACTTGGTGAAGCGCTTGGACTGACGTTTCAGCAGATCCAGAAGTATGAACGCGGTACAAACCGAATTTCGGCCAGCAAACTTGTGATGCTGGCGGATGCACTGCGGGTCCCGGTTGGAGCTTTCTTCGAAGGCTGCGACGGTGCGACCGAAAACGAAGGACCTGATGAAATTAAGGCGTTGGTGAAGCATTTCGACGATATGCCAGAAGATATCCGTGTGGATTTCCTACGGATGATCCGGTCGATTGCCACTGCCAGCTACTAGCGCAAACCAAACCGTAAAATAAAAAAGGCACCGTAATTTACGGTGCCTTTTTTGCTTAAGGGGCTTGGTCTGTGCCTAGGACGCCTTGGCCAGGAACGCCCGCAACAGTTTTTCAAGGTTTACCGCTGCGATGGCGCCATATTCCATGGTTTCATGGTGCGTCAGCTCGCCCTGCATGCCTGCCGCCAGATTGGTGATGGAGCTTACGCCCACAACCTTTATGCCGCAGTGGCGGGCCACCAGGCACTCAGGCACAGTGGACATGCCAACGGCGTCTGCGCCCCAGGTGCGGAACGCCCGGATTTCCGCCGGCGTCTCGAAGTTGGGGCCTTTGGCCATCAGATAGACACCGCTGTGCAGGGTGATGCCCAGCTCTTCGGCGCATGCCTGCAGTTTCTTCGTCAGCTTGCGGTCCCAGGCTTCGGACACATCCGGGAAGCGCGGGCCGAAACGATCGTCGTTGATGCCAACGAGCGGGTTGATGCCCGAGAAGTTGATGTGATCCGTGATGGCCATCAGGGAGCCCGGGCCGGCTTCTTCGCGCAGGCTGCCCGCCGCGTTGGTGAGCACCAATACTTCAACGCCCAGCGCCCACAGAACGCGCGTGGAGAAAGCCAGCGTTTCAGCCGGGTGGCCTTCATAAGCGTGCGCGCGGCCCTGCATGCAGATCACCGGCTTGCCGCCCAGCGCGCCAATCAGCATCCGGCCGGCATGGCCTTCAACGGTTGGCTTCGGGAAGCCCTCAAGGTCGGCATAGGAAAGCACAGTTGCGTCTTCCATTGCGTCGGCCAGGCTGTTGAGGCCGCTGCCAAGAACCATGGCGACTTTCGGCATTTCACCGGCATGTTGACTGCGGATGAACTCCGCGCATTTCTGGACTTCTTCAAAGCTCATGACAGCCTCTTCTCATTACTCGGTTAAACGTCGATCTCGGGCAGGGTCAGGCCCTTGAATTCCTTGATCTCTTCCTTGGTCATGTCCGACAGCTCGTGCGGGAAGACCAGCCAGTCATCGGTTTCATGGCAGTAGAAATCAGGCGTCAGCTTGGTGACATTGCGCTCAGGCTTGTAGAAGACCGTTGCGATCTTGATCACTTCTGGCGTGTTGCGGCGGCATTTTTCCTTGATGGTGTCGATGATGGCATCAATCGAACGGCCGCTGTCGAATACGTCGTCAACAATCAGCAGGCTGTCTTCGGCGTTGATGTTGGCCACGATATATTCAAGGCCGTGCACCTTCACTTCTTTCTGCTGCTGCATGCCGATGTAGGAAGAGGTGCGGATTGCGATGTGGTCGGTGTGGACACCGTAATAATCCATGATTTCCTGAACTGCGATGCCGGTCGGGGTGCCGCCCCGCCACACGCCTACGATGAATTTCGGGCGGAAATCGCTTTTGAGAATTTTAAGCCCCAGGTCGAACGAATCGTCGAGAAGTTCCTGGGCAGTTACATATTTCTTGGTAACACTCATCGTGTTCAGGCCCCTTTGGTTCCAAATAATCTGTCGCCGGCATCGCCAAGCCCAGGAACGATATAGGCTTTTTCGTTAAGCCGCTCATCGATCGAGGCTGTCACAACCGGCACGTCCGGGTGGGCATCCGTGAAGGTTTTGATGCCTTCAGGTGCCGCCAGCAGGCAAACAAACCTGAGGTCTTTCGCGCCAATGTCCTTGATTTCCTGCACGGCGCGGACGGCTGAATGCCCCGTCGCCAGCATCGGGTCAAGAACCACGTTCAACCGGTCTGCCGTATCGACAGGTACTTTAAAGAAATATTTTGTCGGTTGAAGCGTTTCTTCGTCGCGCGCCAGACCAATCTGGCCAACCCGGGCAGACGGCACCAGGTCAAGCATAGGCCCAAGAAGGCCATCGCCCGCGCGCAGCACGGAAATGAAGGTCAGTTTCTTGCCTGCCAGAACCGGTGCCTCCATGGGGCACACCGGCGTTTCGATGTCGATCTTGCCAAGGGGCAGGTCGCGCAGAGCCTCATAGCCCAGGAACAAACCGATCTCCCTGAGGAGCTTCCTGAATTCGGCCGTGCTGGCCTCACGCCGCCGCATCAGGGTCAGCTTGTGCTGCACCAGCGGATGGTCGACAACGGTTACATTTTGGGCCATCTTTGACTCCATAAATCTGCTGAAACTGACCATTTCATAGGCAACCTGAAGGCAAATGTCGAACGAATCTTGACCAAAACGTCAAAAATGGTTGACCACGCCCTTCTGCTCTGGTTCCCTTGCGCCGTTCAGCATAAACAAGGCATATAAGAATTGAACATTTATGTTGCCGGGGAGCAAAACGGGCATGACTGGATTTCTGAGGAAAATTGGCGCGACGATCGCGCTGGGTGTTGCATTCACAACGGGCGCCATGGCGGCTGACTTCACACCTGTGCTTCTTTACGATATCGGCGGCAAGTTCGATAAGTCCTTCAACGAAGCGGCCCACACGGGCGGTGAACGCTTCAAGGAAGAGACCGGCCTTGATTACAAGGACTTCGAACCCAACAGCGAAACTCAGTATGAGCAGGCACTTAAGCGCTTTGCGCGCCGCAAGGCTGACCTGATCATTGCGGTGGGTGTGGGCTATTCGGTGGCCGTGCGTAATGTGGCGTCCAAATACCCGGACGTGAAGTTCACGGTTATCGACGCCATCATCGACCTACCGAACGTGCAGTCGATCACCTTCAAGGAAAATGAAGGTTCGTTCCTGGTGGGCATGATTGCGGCGATGAAGACCGAATCAAACACCATCGGCTTCCTGGGCGGCATGGACATCCCGCTGATTCGCCGGTTCGAGCGCGGCTACCGCCAGGGTGCCGAATATGTGAAGGGTGACCTGACCTTCATTGAAAATTACGTGGGCACCACGCCTTCCGCGTGGAATGACCCGATCAAGGCGGCTGAAATGGCGCGTTCGCAGTATGCGCGCGGCGCCGACATCATCTTTTCTGCTGCCGGCCCCTCCGGGCTTGGTTCTATCCAGGCGGCGAAGGATACGGGCAATCTGGCCATCGGCGTGGACAGTAACCAGAACCACGTTGCGCCAGGCTATGTGCTTACCAGCATGCTGAAGCGCGTGGACCTCGCGGTTTACCACGCCATGAAAGCGGCGGAAGCGGGTGAGTGGAAGCCGGGCCATACGGTGTTGGGCCTTGCCGAAGGTGGCGTTGATTTCGCACTGGATGAATATAACGCCGACCTGATCACCGCTGAGATGAAAGCCAAGCTTGATGAAGCGCGCGCCAAGATCGTCAGTGGTGAGATCGTCGTAAGCGACGTTGAAGGCAGCAACAGCGGCCATTAGGCCAGTCAACCAGTAGGGACGCCCTCTGGGGCGAGGCATATGACCAACGCATTTGCGATCGAGGCCAGGGGGCTGTCGAAAAGTTTTGGCGATGTCAAAGCCAACGATCAGATTGCGCTGAAGGTGCCGGGCGGCACGGTGCATGGCATCGTGGGCGAAAACGGTGCCGGCAAATCCACGCTGCTGAAGATGCTGTTCGGCCTGTACCGCGCCGACAGCGGCGACATTCTTGTATGCGGCCAGACCCAGCATTTCACTGATCCGTCCGACGCCATGGCGGCAGGGATTGGCATGGTGCACCAGCACTTCATGCTGGTGGAGCCTTTCACGGTTCTTGAGAACATCATCCTGGGGGCTGAAGGCAGCGCCAATCTGGATGCCGCCAAGGAGGCCGCGCGGGCGAAACTGTTGATGCTGGAAGACCAGTTCGGCTTCAACCTGCCGCTGGATACCCCGGTTGAGAAGCTTTCTGTCGGTGTGCGCCAGCGGGCGGAAATCCTGAAGGCGCTCTACCGCGGTGCGGAAATCCTGATATTGGACGAGCCCACAGCGGTGCTGACGCCGCAGGAGTGTGAGCAATTGTTCGCGCTGGTGCGCCAGCTGAAGGACCAGGGCAAGACCATCCTGTTCGTGACCCACAAGCTGCACGAGATTATGGCCGTCACCGACGATGTTACCGTGATCCGTGCCGGCAAGACGGTGGCGGAGTGCAAAACAGCGGACACCAACCCCGAGGAGCTCGCGGAACTGATGGTGGGTGCGAAGGTGGTGCGTAAAACTGCCCGCAAGCAGCATGAGACGGAAATCGCGCGTCTGCGGCTGACTGACGTGCATGCTGACGGTGACCACGGGCTGGAGCTCAAGGATATCAACCTTGAAGTCTTTGACGGCGAAGTGCTTGGCATCGCGGGCGTGGCCGGCAATGGCCAGACAGAACTGCTGGAGATCATCACCGGCCTTAGGGCCGTGCGCGAGGGTGTGATCCATATGGGCGGCGAGATTATTGCCAATGACCGGCTGGTGACCAACCCCATCGCCCTTCGCCGCATGGGCATGGCGCACGTGGCCGAGGACCGGCTCAAGACCGGCGTGGTGGAAAGCATGTCGGCGCGCGATAACGCCATCCTTGGCTACCAGCGTGAAAAGGAATTTTCCTCCGGCGGCATCCTGAAGCTGAAGGCGATTGCCCAGAAGGCGGCAGCCTATTTCGAAACGCAGGATGTAAGGCCCCGAAATCCTGACCTGCCGATTGCGTCCTTCTCCGGCGGTAACCAGCAGAAACTGGTGATCGCGCGCGAGATCGCCCGCGATCCGCAATTGATGGTGATCGGCCAGCCCACACGCGGTGTGGACATTGGCGCTGTCACCAAAATTCATGACCAGATCACCGAACTCAGGAACGCCGGCAAGGCAATCCTGGTTGTATCGGCAGACCTTGATGAACTGCTGTCGATCTCTGACCGCATCGCCGTGATGTGCGAAGGGGAAATCGTCGGCACCATGAATGTCGAGGACGCGACAGAGACCAAACTGGGCCTGATGATGGCCGGCGACAAGCGGGAGGCAAGCTGATGGCTGCGCAAAAGAAGCTGCCGTTCTGGGCAGATGCCATCCTGTTGCCGACGCTGAACCTGTTGGCGGCCTTCCTGGTGTCCGGCCTTGTGATCTGGGGCCTGGGCGAAGACCCGCTTGAGGCCCTCAGCCTGATGGTTGATGGTGCTTTCGGGTTCCAGGAAGGGGTTGGTTACACCTTCTATTATGCCACCAACTTTGTGTTTACGGGGCTTGCGGTCTCAGTTGCCTATCACGCCGGGCTTTTCAATATCGGCGGCGAAGGGCAGGCCATGCTGGGCGGGCTTGGCCTGACGCTGGCGGTGTTCCTGGTGGGCGACGTGTCGCCTGTGCTGGCTGTTTTGCTGGCGATTGTTGGTGCCGCCGCCTTCGGTGGTGCCTGGGCCTTCATCCCGGCCTACCTGCAGGCCAAGCGCGGCAGCCATGTGGTGATCACCACCATCATGTTCAACTTTATCGCGTCAGCACTGCTCGCCTACCTTCTTGTGGGGCCACTGCAGCGTCCCGGTGGCCAGATGCCGGAAAGCGCGGATTTCCCTGACGGCGTGTCGCTGATGCATCTGCAGGACCTGTTCGCCATGATGGGGTTCACCTATGAAAGCGGGCCGCTGAACCTGTCTGCACTTATCGCCGTCCTGTGTGCGGTTGGGGTGTGGTTCATGCTGTGGCGCACGCGCTTTGGCTATGAACTCAGGGTTGTGGGCCAGAACCAGAATGCCGCGCGCTATGCCGGTATTTCCGTCACCCGTATGACTGTAATCGCCATGATGATCTCTGGTGGCCTTGCGGGCATGATGGGCCTGAATGAACTGCTGGGCGAACAACTCAGGCTTCTTGGCAATTTCACGCTCGGCTACGGTTTCGTGGGTATTGCGGTGGCCTTCATGGGCCGCAATCACCCAGTGGGCATCGTGCTGGCCGCCATGCTGTTTGGTGCCCTCTATCAGGGCGGGGCTGAACTGGCGTTCGAAATGCCCAACATTCAGCGGGATTATATTGTCCTGATCCAGGGTCTGGTGATCCTGTTCGCGGGCGCAATGGAGCATCTGTTCCGTGATCCGGTTGAACGCGTCTTCCGACACTTCAGTGAAAGGAGGGCCGCCTGATGGAATTCTTCACTGACATGATCCTGCTCATGGACAGCACGCTCAGGACCGCGACACCGCTGGTGCTCGCTGCCCTTGCGGGGCTGGTGGCAGAACGCTCGGGCATTGTGGATATCGGCCTTGAAGGCAAGATGCTGGCGGCGGCCTTCGCGGCTGCTGCTGCCGCCGCCGTGACAGGTTCGCCCTGGATGGGCATGCTGGCGGGCGTTGGCGCGTCTGTCTTCCTGGCGCTTCTTCACGGCTGGGTGTCGATCGCGCAGCGCGGCAACCAGATTGTTTCCGGCATGGCCATCAATATCGCGGTGGCGGGGCTTGCGCCCACACTGGCGAACTTCTGGTTCCAGAAGGGCGGACAGACTCCGCTGTTGGGCGACGAAGCCCGCTTCAGCACCATCACGCTGCCGTTTGCTGATGCGCTTGCGGACGTGCCGGTGATTGGCGCGCTCTATTCAGAGCTGATCTCCGGCCATAACCTGATCACATACCTTGCGGCAGCGCTGATCCCTTTGGTGGCCTGGATGCTTTATAAAACCCGCTTTGGCCTTCGCCTGCGGGCAGTGGGCGAAAACCCGGAAGCGGTGGATACCGCCGGTATTTCTGTCACACTGCTGAGGTATCAGGCGATGGTGATTGCGGGCGTGCTGTGCGGCCTGTCAGGCAGCGTGCTGTCGACCGGGCTTGGTGGCGGCTTCATTCGCGACATGTCGGCGGGCAAGGGCTATTTGGCGCTGGCGGCGATGATATTCGGCCGCTGGAAGCCGGTGCCAACGCTGCTGGCGTGCCTGCTGTTCGGTTTTGTCGATGCGCTGCAAGGCCGCCTGCAGGGTGTTGCCTTGCCGCTTATCGGCGAAATTCCGGTGCAGTTTACCATGATGCTGCCTTACGTGCTGACGGTGGTGATCCTGGCGGGCTTTGCGGGCCGCATGGATGCACCCAAGGCCAGCGGCACCCCTTATGAGAAGGATCACTAGAATGGCGACAGACATGAAAGCGCTGATTGACGCAGCGATCAAGGCACGCGATGCGGCCTATGCGCCATATTCCAACCACCCCGTTGGCGCGGCGGTGCTGACCACAGATGGCAGCGTGTTTGCCGGCGCCAATGTCGAGAACGCAGCCTACCCCTTGGGGACCTGCGCCGAGGCAGGTGCCATTTCAGCCATGGTGCTGGCGGGTGAGCGCGAGATTGCCCATGTGGTGGTCGTTGGCCCAGGCGAGGCTACCTGCACGCCCTGCGGCGGCTGCCGCCAGAAGATACGAGAATTCGCCGGACCAGCCGGCAAGCCCATCACGATTTGCGACAAGGACGGCAACATCCTTCTTGAGACCACAAGCGCCGAGCTATTGCCCCACGCGTTCGGACCCGAAAATATTGACGAGGCCAAAGGGTAAATAGTCATGAGCGTATTCATTCCCCAGGAAGTCATCCGCATCAAGCGCGATGGCGGCACCATTGCAAGCACGGACATTGAAAAGTTCGTCGCCGGCATCACCGACGGCAGCGTGACCGACGCGCAGGTTTCCGCACTGGCCATGGCCATCTTCTTTAACGGCATGAGCCCGGAAGAGGGCGCGGCGCTGACGCTGGCGATGCGCGACAGCGGCGATGTGATGGACTGGCAGGGTTTCGGCTTTGATGCCGATGCGCCGATTGTGGACAAGCATTCCACCGGCGGCGTGGGCGACAAGGTCAGCCTGATGCTGGCGCCGATTGTGGCGGCCTGTGGCGGCTTTGTGCCGATGATCTCGGGCCGGGGGCTTGGGCACACCGGCGGTACGCTCGATAAGCTTGAGAGCATCCCGGGCTATGACCCTTACCCTGACAATGAGATGTTCGCGGGCATCGTGCGCGATGTCGGCTGCTCGATCATTGGCCAGACCGGCAACCTGGCGCCAGCTGACAAGCGCTTCTACGGCATCCGCGACGTGACCGCGACGGTGGAAAGCGTGCCGTTGATCACGGCCTCCATCCTGTCAAAGAAACTCTCGGCGGGCCTGGGCGCACTGGTGATGGACGTCAAGTGCGGCAACGGTGCCTTTATGGACTCGATGGAAAAGGCCGAAGAACTGGCCGGCAGCATTGTGCGCGTGGCCACGGCAGCGGGCACGCCGACAACTGCGCTTCTGACCGACATGAACCAGGTGCTGGGTACCACAGCAGGTAACGCCGTCGAGATTTTTGAGACAATCGAGTTTCTTACGAATCCCGGGCAGGCAGATGCACGCCTCAAGGAAATTACGCTGGCGCTGGCGGCCCATATGCTGGCGCTGTCGAAAGCCCAACCAGACCTGAAGACCGCACGCAAGAAGGCCGAAGAAGCCCTCAATAGTGGCCAGGCAGCAGATATTTTCGCCCAGATGGTGGTTGCCCAGGGCGGGCCAAAGGACCTGTATGAGCGTGCTACCAAGCATATGCCGCTCGCACCCGTTGTGAAGCCTGTGACGCTCGGTGAAGCCGGCTATATTTCCGGTATGGACACCCGTGCCATCGGCATGGCTGTTGTGGCGCTTGGGGGTGGGCGCACCAACCCCGCGCATGACGTGGACCACAGCGTGGGCCTCACGGGGATTTGTCAGCTGGGTGACCGGCTGGAGGCAGACCAACCGGCTGCAATGGTGTATGCTAAGACGGAAGACGCGGCTGACGCCGCGATCCAGGCGGTGCGGGCGTCCGTATCACTGAGCGATACGTCCCCTGACGTGTCGCCGATTGTAGCGAAGATTATCGGAGGGTAAGACCATGGCTCGAGCCTTCATTTTGGTTCTGGACAGTTTTGGAATTGGTGCGGCACCAGACGCTGACCGTTGGGGCGAGGCTGACGCCGACACGCTCGGCCATATCGCGGACTGGTGCGCGGCCGGGAACGTGGCGGAAGACCGCCCGACCGCGGGGCCGATCAACTTGCCAACCATGACCAAGCTGGGCCTCGGCAAGGCTGCCGAACTGGCCACTGGCCGCGAACCCAAAGGCATGGAATATGCGGGTGAGATTACCGGCATGTACGCCGCCTGCGCCGAAGAAAGCTTCGGCAAGGACACACCTTCGGGCCACTGGGAAATGGCGGGCGTGCCGGTCAAGTTCGACTGGGGGTATTTCCAGCAGGAATTCCCGAGCTTCCCGGATGAGCTGATTGCCAAGCTGGTCGAGCGCTGTGGTTTGCCCGGCGTGCTGGGCAACAAGGCGGCCTCGGGCACGGTGATACTGGATGAACTGGGCGATGAGCATTTGGCGACCGGCAAGCCGATTGTTTACACCTCGGCGGACAGCGTGTTCCAGATTGCGGCGCATGAGGAAACCTTCGGGCTGGAGCGCCTCTATGAAGTGTGCGCGGTGGCCCGCGAGCTGGTGGATGACTATAATATCGGCCGGGTGATCGCCCGCCCGTTTGTGGGCAAGGACGGCAAGTTCGAGCGCACGGGAAACCGGAAGGACCTGGCCACGCCGCCACCCAAGCCAACGCTTCTTGAAAAGCTTGAGGAAGCCGGACGCGAAGTGATCTCAGTTGGCAAGATTGCCGACATTTTCGCCCACAAGGGCCTGACGCAGAAGGTCAAGGCCAATGGTCTTGAAGCGCTGTTCAACACAACGCTTGAGAAGCTTGAAAACGCGCCGGAGGGCTCGCTCACCTTCGTGAATTTTGTCGATTTCGACCAGAGTTTCGGACACCGCCGCAATGTGGCGGGATATGCCGATGCGCTGGAATATTTCGATACTCGCTTGCCAGAGTTCCTGTCCGGTATGCGGGCGGACGATATTGTGATCCTGACTGCCGACCATGGCTGTGATCCGACCTGGCCGGGCAGCGATCACACGCGCGAGCATGTGCCTTTTGTGGCCTATGGCCCGAACCTCAAACCCGGCAGCGCCGGCGTTCGTAAAAGTTTCGCAGACATCGGCCAGACTGTGGCCACGCATTTGGATATCGCGCCCCTTGACGAGGGCACCAGCGCGATCTGACAACAATGATCTCAAGGGGGAGTATCATGGTACGAATTTTGGGGGCGCTTGTTGCGCTTGTTATGATGGCGGCAGGGTCGGCAGCCCACGCTTATGGCCCGACCGGTCACCGTGTAGTGGCCGAGCTGGCATCCAGGCACCTGAGCCCGGAAGCCGCCGCTGCGGTCAAGGAACTGCTGGGTGACGAGTTTATGGCTGAAGCCGCCAACTGGCCGGATGAGATGCGCTCGAACCCGGATGAGTTCTGGCGCCGTACCGCATCACCTTACCACTATATCAACCTGCCTGACGGCCAGACATACGAAGAGAGCATGAAGAACCCGGCGGGGGATGCCATCACGGCGCTCGCGGCCTTCACGGCTACAGTCAAGGACAAGACGGCCTCCCTAGAGGAGCGCCGCAAGGCCCTGTGCTTCATTATTCATATCGTAGGGGACCTGCACCAGCCGCTGCATGCGGGCCGCGCCGAAGACTGGGGTGGGAACCGCATCGATGTGGTGTGGTTTGAGGAAATGAGCAACCTGCACAAGGTGTGGGATGAGGACCTGATCAATTACAAGCTTCTGTCGTTCACAGAATGGGTGCGTTTCCTGGAGCCCAAGATCAAGCCTGATGACATCACTGAGTGGCAGGACAGTGAACCGCTGGACTGGGTGCGCGAGCTGATCGCCCTCAGGGGCGACATCTATGATGTCGGCAGCGGTATCCTGAGCTACGACTATGTTTACAAATATACTCCGCTGGTGAAATCGCAGCTTTCGAAGGGTGGCATCCGCCTTGCGGGCTATCTGAACAAGGTGTTCGCTGCCGAATAAAGGTCGCGGAAATGACTAAACGAATCGGATAGATGGACCGATAGGAAAGGAGGCAGAAATGCCTCCTTTTTTTCGTTTGGCGTTTGGCGCTGCATTTAATGCGAATGCCTTAAATGGCGGTTTTTCGTCATACCTGTGCCTTTTGGACCACGGTCTGTCAGATAAAAAAGTTAATGACTAATTAAGGTTTCGGCGAATCTTGACACTTTCGTCAAAAAACTGAAATGAACGACATATAGAAGGTCCCGTGACGCACGGTTTGCGCGCCTTTGGGACTGGTCTTGACCTTTTGGTCAGGATTCGGTTTACTGGCGCGCAGTTATGTGTGGGAACTTTTAAACAGCGAAATAGTTGTTCAAGCATTCGCCTCAAAGGGGCCTCTCGGCAGGGAGTGCGGATGCCTAATGGAGCTTAGGGAATGAAACGCCAAATGAGAGCTGCTCTCTGCAGCAGCGTTGCACTTGCCGCGATGGCAGCAAGTGTACCTGTAATTGCACAGGAAATTACATCGTCGATCCGTGGTTCGGTGGTTGATGCATCCGGTAACGCCCAGGTGGGTGTGCAGGTTGTTGTCGTGCACGTACCATCCGGTTCGCGCAGCACTTTCACTTCAAACAACTCCGGTGCGTTCGTTGCACGCGGCCTGCGTCCAGGCGGCCCGTACACCGTGACAACCGTAGTCGACGGCAACGAGACTGTTCAGTATGAAGGTCTGGTGCTGAACGTGAGCGAGCCACTGCCGCTGACGCTTTATGTTGCAGCAGCTGGTTCCAGCTTCGAGGAAATCGAAGTAACAGCTGCCCGCATCCAGGCGATCCGTGCCGGTGGCGCGTCGTCTTATGGTTCTGGCCGCATTTCCGAGCTGCCATCCATTGGCCGCGACATCAAAGACACTATCCGCCAGAACCCGTTTGTTGATGTTGGTACCGGTTCCGGTGCAGCGATCTCCATCGGCGGCGGCAACAACCGTTTCAACAGCCTGACTGTTGACGGTGTGCGCCAGGATGATGACTTCGGCCTGAACGGCAACGGTTACCCAACCCAGCGTTCGCCGATCTCCCTCGATACCGTTGAGCAGGTTGGTGTTTCACCAGCACCGTTCAGCGTAGAATTCGGTAAATTCACCGGTGGCCAGATCAACGTTGTGACCAAATCCGGTACCAACGAGTTCCACGGCACTGCCTTCTACCAGTACCGCAACGACAGCACGGCTGGCGACAAGTCTGTAACCCTTGACGGTGAAGACTTTGATGTGGATCTGGGTGATTTCTCCAACAAGTTCTACGGTGCGACCCTTGGCGGCCCGATCATCAAGGACAAGCTGTTCTTCTTCGCAGCTTACGAGAAATTCGAAGGCTCCACGCCGAACACGATCGGTGCTGAAGGTTCTGGCTTTGCCTCTGAAGTTCAGGGTGTAACCCAGGCTGACGTTGAGCGTATCGACCAGATCGCCAGCAGCGTTTACGGCATCGACAACCAGTTCAGCGATACTGGCGGTATTCCGGAAACCGACGAGAAGATCTTCCTCAAGCTCGACTGGAACATCAATGATCGTCACCGTGCATTCGCTTCCTACCAGAAGACTGACGGCAATAGCCTGAGCCAGACCGACCACGGCGGCAACCGCTTCTCCTACAAGTCTCACTGGTATAACCGCTCCGAGAAGCTTGAAGCCTATAACTTCCAGCTGTTCTCCGACTGGTCCGATAACTTCACGACCGAAGTCAAGGTCAGCCGCAAGAAGAACGAAACCGGCCAGGTTGGCCTTGCACTTGATCAAGGCATCGGTGAGATCCAGATCAACACCGATGGCGGTGGCCGTGTGTACCTGGGTATCGATGACAGCCGTCATTCGAACGCCCTCAATAACACCACTTGGCAGGCTAAGTTCAAAGCTGAACTCCTCGCCGGTGACCATACCATGACCTTCGGTTACGAGCTGGACAGCGTTGACGTGTTCAACCTGTTTATTCAGGAAACGCGCGGTGAGTGGCGCTTTGGTTCGATCGACGAGTTCGAGGCCGGCACGCCTGACTTCCTGATCTACCAGAACGCAATCACTAACAACCCGGATGACGGTGCGGCAGAATTCAACCTGACGACGCACACGCTGTATCTGCAGGACCGTTGGGACGTAAATGACAAGCTGACGCTGACCTATGGCCTGCGTGCAGACATCTACTCCCAGCAGAAAGCACCGAACGAGAACCCGAACTTCATCGCACGTCACGGTTTCTCCAACTCGACCTCGCTGAACCACAAGTCCATTATCCAGCCTCGCCTGAGCTTCACGTATGACATCGACGACAAGACGCTTGTTCGCGGTGGCGTAGGCAAGTTCGGTGGTGGTGACCCACTTGTTTGGGTTTCCAACTCCTACTCGCTGGACGGTGTTACGATCGACTCTGAGTTCACGACCGATCCTGCCATCATCAATGGTCTGGACTTCCGTTCCATTCCACAGGTCATCCAGGACGCTCTTGAGCCAGGCAACGGCAATACGTCCGTTATTGATCCTGACTACAAGGTCCCATCGATCTGGAAGATGAACCTGGCGGTTGAGCGCTACTTTGACCTCGGTTCTCTGGGCGAAGACTGGCACTTCACGGCTGAGGCCATCTGGTCCCGCAACAAGAACCCTGTAGACTGGAAAGAACTGCGTCGTTCCGTAATTGGTACTGCCATTGACGGTTCGCCAATCTACGACCAGCCAGGTGGGTTCGACCTGATGCTGACCAACAACACCGGTGGTGGTTCGAACGTGTATGCCTTCTCCTTCGATAAGTCCTGGGATAACGGTTTCAGCGTATTTGGCTCCTATACTTACACTGACGCGTTCATCGCGAACGAGGGCACGAGCTCCACGGCTCAGTCCAACTTCAACTTCGCGGCGCACCTTGACCGGAACAACCGTGCTGTTGGTACGTCGGTATTTGAACGTCCTCACCAGATCAAGCTTGGCGCAACCATGCGTAAAGACTTCTGGGAAGACAACTTCACAACCGTAAGCCTGTTCTACACTGGTCGCTCGGGTCGTCCGTACAGCATCACACTGGATGAATTCATGCAGTTTGGTGGTGACCGTTCCATCGATAGCGGCGACGGCCACCTGCTTTACGTTCCTCTGGAAGGCGAAGCAGCAATCGCTGGTTCGGCCGGTGCTGACAGCGCGAAGGTTGTCTTCGCTGACGCTGATGTTCAGGCAGACTTCAACGCACTCGTTCAGAACTTCGGTCTGAAGCGTGGCCAGTCTGTTGATCTTCAGGGTGAGCGTGCGCCATGGACCAACGACCTTGACCTGCGTGTTTCCCAGGAAGTTCCTGTCGGCAAGTACGGCAAGATCGAACTGTGGCTCGACATGCAGAACGTGCTGAACTTCGTGAACAGCGGTTGGGGTGAAGTATACGAGTCCAACTTTGCCCAGCAGGCAATGGTTGATGCGAACGTTGACGCTGCAAGCGGCCAGTTCACATACACCAACGTTGAAGCTGCACCGTTCCTGACCTTCCGCGATGTGGACAGCGTCTGGACCGTTCAGTTCGGTGTGAAGTACAAGTTCTAAGGGCCATTTGCCCCCAGTTTTACGCCCGGGGGGCCTCTCCCCGGGCGTTTGTTTTTTAAACCTTTTTATCCATAGACCTTTTTTCATCGCTGTGGTTTAAACGAGTGCGTCGGGAGGGACCCTGTTGAGATGACGAAAAAAGAAGAAAGCGGCCACAAATCCGGTATCCGCCGCGAGAATGTTGCCAAAATTCTGGCAGCTGCAGAGACGGTGTTTGCGGAGAAGGGCTTCAAGGGCGCGAGCGTTGGGCTGATCGCGGAACGTGCGGGCGTGCCCAAGCCTAACGTCTATTATTATTTTGGTGCCAAGGAAGACCTCTACAAGCGGGTGATCGAAGGCGTCTGTTCGATCTGGCTGCATGCGGCCGATACATTCGATGAGACGGAAGACCCCGCAGAGGCTATCCGTACCTACGTATCCTCCAAGATGGACCTGGCCCGCAACCGGCCGCACGGTTCACGTCTGTGGGCGATTGAAATGGCCTCTGGCGCGCCTTTCCTGCAGGAATATCTGACAGGTACAGTGAAGCCGTGGCTTGAAAGCCGGGAAGCGGTGCTCGAACGCTGGATGTCAGAAGGCAAGCTGTCGCCGGTCAAGGCCCGGTATCTTTTCTATATGATCTGGGCGACAACGCAGAATTACGCTGACTTTGAAGCGCAGATCAATGTGATGAACGACGGCAAGCCGCTGGACGATGAACAGTTCGAGGAAGCCAAGGAAACAGTGATTGCCCTGATCCTGACAAGCGTCGGTCTATAACCGTCCCATCTCCAGAAAGCATCAGAAAGGCGGCCCTTTGGTCGCCTTATTCTTTTTGGTTGAGCAGTTGGATCAATTTGAAGCTGGCGCGCCTGACCTGTGCTTCTGTTGGGGTTGTGCCGTTTGGTGACGGTGCAAGGGCCAATAGACCGTCCTGAAGGCGAAAGTCCACACGACCATCGGTCTCTGTGATGGCAAAGCTCTGCGGGAATTCATAGTCACAGCCTGTTTGTACTTCGGTCGCGCGCGGCAAGGCGCGCAGGGGGCCAGCGCCCATTTCAGCCCGAACCAATGGCAGGATGTCCCGGTGGCTCCTGATCCAGTCGGTGGGCACTGAGGCCCCCAGAATAACCAGCGGCACCTTGGTTTGGGCGTCATTGAGGGTGTTGCCATGGCCCAGGGTTCCATTATCGAGAATGTCTTCGCCGTGGTCTGATGTGATGATTACAAGCGTGTTCGTCAGAAGGCCTGATGCCGCCAGTTCGCGCAGCATCTGGCCGATCCGGCGGTCCGTTGCCTGAATGGCGTCCCTGTATGTGTTGACGTTGGCATTTTCCTGGTCGTCATAAGGGAAATGGGGGCCGTTGAAGTAGGCCAGGTGGGCCCAGGGCTCATTGCCTATTTGTTTCAGCCTGCGTACCGTCTGGACCGCCACATAGTCATCCTTGGCACTGCTGCTGCCTGCGGGAGCGAGGTCCCGCACCGCGCCGGGCAGGTAGGTGGTTGCCAGGTCGTACCAGTCCAGCGACTGTGCCTCAGTGGTGCTAACCATATGGCCCGCCTCTGCAAGGGCTGCGAACAGGCCGTGTGCCCGTTTGCTGTGGCGGGCCGGACCGAAGGTGGTGGCCAGTTCGCCAGACAACAGCGTATGCATGCCAAAATGGGTGCAGTTGGCTACGCTACTGTGGTTAAGCGACAGGAAGCCACGCTTGCCCAGCCCCAGAAGGTTGGGGGCCAGCGACGGGTCATCCTTGATGTCCCCGGAACGGGTGCTGTCGGCAACAACCAGAAGCAGGTTGCGCTTTCGTGTGACCGTCCATGTGTCACCACCGGTGCGCGGGCTGGCGGTGCCGTTATAGGATTGTGCGTATGGGTTGGATGGCCGCGACCCGAATAAAGGGGTGAACAGCCTTTCGGCATGATAGTGGTGCAGGCCGGTGAAAAAGACCAGGTCACGCTGGCTGTTCAAAAGCCCAGTATCCCGCTGATACAAGAGGAAACCATACAGCGCCTGTGCAGCCACAAGGCTGAGAACAGTCGCTATTATCAGCCTGCGTAGGGGCAGGTGGAACCGCCAGCGGATAAAGCGGGCCGCAAGATACGCCAGTCCGGCAATCAGCGCGAGCAGATACAGAAGCGTGCTCGACAGCCCGATCTGGTCCTGCGCCTGGGGCTGGAACGCAAGTGACAGGACAAAACGGTTCAGGTGCAGGCTGGTATAGTGGTGAATGGCGATTTCAATCGCCAGTATCGAGACACAAAGCGCGAAGAAGATGTGCGCCGCAACGGGACGGACCATCGCCAGTCCATGCCGGACCAGCACGAAGGCGCAAAATAGAAAAAGGCCATGCAGCAGCGGTACCAACACCGCAAACTTAGGCGTCATTGATGGCCACAGCGCTACTGCCAGCAAAAATAGAATCGTAAATGCTTCAAAGCGATTTGCCGAAGCCTGTACTTGTTTCAACTCGTTCCCCACCCAACGACTGATATATGCAAATATCTCCATTCGATCCTTAGATGGTGTACAGCCTTCACTAAGGTGTGGCAAGCACCTTTTGGTCTAGTCCCTGGCAAGATCCTCCGGCAGTTTGCGACCACCGGTCCAGAACAGGTATCCTTTCACGATGGCGATGCATGTGCCAATCGTCAAGGCGGTTCTGAGGCCGTCTGCACCTGTGCGCGCGGCTTCGAAGTCACTGATGGCGCCAACAAGGACAGGTCCAAGGCCCATGCCGATCAGGTTCAGCACCAGGAACAGCACCGCGGAGGAAAGCGCCCGCATGCTTGGCGGCACCAATCGGTGGGTCACGGCGATTGAAGGCGCGAGATATAGCGTGGACAGGATCACCACGAGGAAATAAGTGCCAAGCATCACCTCTTTGCTGCTGGTGTGGTAGGTAACCAGCGCAAGAGGGATGGCTGTAACAGCCGTCAGGCCCGGCAGCCAGAGATACCAGCGCGCATCTTTTGCGCCGAACCTGTCGGTCAGCGCACCGCCGAGGAACGTGCCGATCATACCGCCAATACCAGTCACCAGGCCCAGTGTCAGGCCAATCTCGCTTGGGGAAATGCCGTGATAGCGGATCATGAAGCTGGGCATGAAATTGCTGGTGCCATAGCTGACAAACGCCGACATGGCACAGCCGAAGGCGATAAAGGGGAAAGATTTCAGCTTGAACAGTATCTGGAAAGTTTCAACCAGGGAATAGCGCTTGTCACTGCCGGGCTTGTCATAAAGTCCGCGGGGCGGTTCCTGAACCGTCATGCGCAGGATAATGGCCAGCAGGACACCCGGGATGCCCACAATCATGAAGGTGGTACGCCAGTCGTAGGCTTCCTGCAAATAGCCGCCCGATGTGTAGCCAAGAAAAATGCCCAGATAGAGCCCTGCTGAATAGACGGCAAGCGCCGTTGACCGCTTGCCGGCCGTGAACATGTCGGAGATCATGGAGTGTGCCGGGGGGCTGCCGCCCGCTTCACCCACGCCTACGCCCATGCGGGCCAGCAACAACTGTGTGAAATTCTGCGCCATGCCGGACAGGGCGGTCATGCCGCTCCAGATCGCCAGCGCAATGGAGATAATATTGCGGCGGTTCATGCGGTCTGCCAGCCGGGCAATCGGCAGGCCAAGGACGGTATAGAAAATGGCGAATGAGAAACCCGACAACAGCCCTAGCTGCGTGTCGGACAGGCCAAGGTCATTCTTGATCGCTTCCTGCAGGATGACCAGGATCTGCCGGTCGATAAAGTTGAACGCATAAACAATTGTCAGAACCACAAGCGCATACGTGCGGGCTCGGTTCGACAGGCTGCCGACCGGCGGCGTCTCCACAGTGTCTTTCATATAACTCCCCTCGCTGCCTTGTTAACAGTCTGACAGCTTGCGCCTTCCCAAACGCGTACAGAACAAGCTAGGCTGCTTTTGCCGTCCGGCAAGGGCGAAACGTTACGGAAACCTTGGGGGAGGCTGCGTGCCTTATGAAAACTGTCATCCTTCAGTCGCATACAGAAAATGCCCTGACGCCTTGGTTGCGTGGGTGCCTGTCATCGGTTGAGGCCTGGGCCGCGCGGGTGGGCGCCGATTACTGTTTTCTGGGGGACGAATTATTCAGCCATATCCCCCGGTGGGTGCAGGAGAAAGTCTCGCCGCAAACGGTGATCGCCACAGACCTGGCGCGCCTGCGCCTGATGCAGCATGCCTTACGCGACGGCTATGACCGGGTAGTATGGCTGGACGCCGATATGCTGATATTCGCGCCTGAACGGTTTCAGCTGCCAGATGGCACTCACGCCGTGGGGCGCGAGGCGTGGGTGCAGCAAACACATGGCAGCCTGAAGGCCTACAAGAAGGTGCATAACGCCTTTCTGATGACGACAACGGACGATACCTTCCTGCCGTTTTATGCGGACGCGGCTGAACGCATGCTGACGCGCGCCCAACCCCCATTGGTGCCCCAGTTTATTGGCCCGAAGCTTCTGACGGCGCTTCATAACATGACGGAACTTTGTGTGGAGGAACGGGCGGGCATGCTCAGCCCTCTGGCGCTTCGGGCCGTGCTGAACGGTGGCGGGAAGGCCTATGAGATGACGCTTGAGGGCCACAAGGTGCCGCCCGCGGCCTTCAACCTGTCTGCCAGTTATTGCGGCCGGGCAAGCGACGGTGTGTGCAATACAGATGCAGACTATGCAGCTGTTATCGAAAAGCTGATGGCGTCCTAGGGGCGGTTACTCCGCGCGCTGGTCTATGCGTTTGCGGAATTCGTCTGCGCTTTCTTTCCGTTCGGAGTAGCGGTCGACCATATAGTCCTTATTGCCGCGGGTCAGCAGCGTGAATTTCACCAGCTCCTCCATCACATCCACAATGCGGTTATAGAAGGAAGAGGGCTTCATGCGGTCTTCATCGTCAAACTCGAGCCAGGCTTTCGGGACAGACGACTGGTTGGGAATGGTGATCATGCGCATCCAGCGGCCAATGACCCGCATCTGATTGACAGCATTGAAAGACTGGGACCCGCCACATACCTGCATCAGGGCCAATGTCTTGCCCTGGGTGGGCCGCACCCCCTGAAGCGCGAGAGGGATCCAGTCTATCTGAGCCTTCATGATACCAGTCATGGAGCCATGGCGTTCCGGGCTGCACCACACCATGCCTTCAGCCCAGGTCGCCAACTCGCGCAGTTCCAGCACCTTCGGGTGTGTGTCCTCCGCCGCATCCGGCAAGGGCAGGCCTGATGGGTCGAATATTTTTGTTTCACATCCGAAATGGTTAAGAATTCTGGCAGCTTCCATCACCGCGAGCCGACTGAAAGATCGTGACCGCAAAGATCCGTACAGCAGGAGGATGCGGGGTTTCTTGTTCTTATCTTCGAAGTGGAACAGCTGTTCGTCGTCAATCGGCTGCCAGCAATCCTGGTCGATATTCGGGGTGGTGTTGCCTGTCATGGGGGTACTTCCTTACTCGGCGGGTCTGTTTGGCCTTGCGGACAAGGAAAATGGCGCCAGCGGAGCGCCATTTTCAAACTCTATCATTGGCGAGGGCAGCCTAGTCTTCCTTGGCCTCAAGCATCACCTCAACAGCTTTTTCCAGCTGTTTGTCGACGCCTTTGGCAACGTCCTCAGGCAGGTTTTTCACTTTATGGTCAGGCTCGAGCTGCTGGTTCTCCAGATAATTGCCTTCCATGTCACGCTGGCCCACCTGTGGGATGCCGAACACGATATCGCCAGAATGCAGCACTTCCCACCAGACGGCGGTCATGGTGCCAGGCACCGGCATGCCGACAGTGTCGCCGATCTCCAGTGCCTTGTAGGTGTAAGGGAAGGCGTGGGCATCTGAATAGTTGCCTTCGCCCATCACCACGATGGATGGCTTGTACCACTGGTCAAGCGGGTCGCCTTCAAACTCTCGGCCCCGCACTTCCATCTTCAGGTACTGTTCGCCCGATAGCAGCTTGGCCAGGTCGTTATGCAGCCAGCCGCCACCGTTCCAGCGGGTGTCCACCACCACGCTATCCTTGTCGAAGTTGCGGCCCATCAGGTCTGAATAAACCTCGCGGTAGCTGGCGTCATTCATGCCGCGCACATGCACATAGCCAACCTTGCCATCCGACAGGCTTTCTACAAGCGCCCGGCTCTTTTTCACCCAGCGCTCATACATCAGCTGACTTTCCGCGCCGCCGCTGATCGGCTTGATTACTTCGTCAAAGCGGGTGCCGTCTGCCTTCTCGAAGGTTACACGCGTGCGGTCGCCGGCCTTGTGGTTGAGTAGGGCATAGAGGTTTACACCGTCCCCAAGTTCCGTGCCGTCAACGGCCACCAGCTTCATGCCGGCTTCCACGTCGCTTTTCGCCTTGTCGAACGGGCCTTTTTCAAGCACCTCTTCAACCAGAAGCGGGCCTTCTGGGGCTGAAAGGTCAAACAGCAGACCCAGGGACGCGGTATCATCGCCGCCATTACCGCCGATATAGTAGGCGCCGGTGTGGGACGCGTTCAGCTCACCCAGCATTTCTTCCATCATCCGGGCGAAATCGCGGTTGTTGCCAATGTTTTCAAGCTTGGCGCTATATTCCAGCTTCATGTCGGCCCAGTCCACACCGTGCAGGTCTGCGGTATAGAATTTGTCCTTCACCTGGCGCCAGATATGCTCGAAGAAATAGTCGCGCTCGGCTTTGCCGTCCAGCTCCATGCTGGCGGAAAGGCTGACGCCTTTCTTGGCCGCACCACCGCCGTTCAGCTCGAACTTCATGATCTGGCCGCCTGCCAGGACGAACAGGGTTTTCTCGTCCTTGGACAGTTCGATGGTCGCATTGTCGGCGTTCAGCTTGGACAGAAGCTTGGTCTCATGCTCGCGCAGGTCCTGCATCCACAGATCATAGCCGCCTTCGAACTGGGACAGGTAATAAAGCTTGTCCGCGTCCTTGGTCAGCACCGCGTCAGCAAGGTTGGAGGAATGCACGGTCAGGCGCACAGTGCGGTCCTGCATGCCGCCCCATTCAATTTCAACCGGCTTGGTGTCGTCCTTCTTTTCTTCTTTTTTGTCGGCGTCTTTATCGCTGGCCTTTTCACCTTCAGCCTTGTCACCTTCGGCCGCTTCGGCCTCTTTGGCCTTTTTCTCTTCTTCCTCTTTCTTCTTCTTGGCGTCTTCCTCCAGCTCTTTCATCAACTGGTATTCTTCCTTCGACAGGCGGAAGCGGTCATAGGCGTCCTGGTTGAGGAAGCTTGCCATCACGTCAAACTCGCGGCCCCAGCTGCCGTGGTCGCGCTGGCCGTAGCGGCTTGAGAACCACAGAACCGCTTCGCCGCCGGCGTGCCATTTGGGCCCGCCGTCCTGATAGCCCGACAGGCTGATATCCACAGGGGCTTTAGTGCCGTCCGCCGGCACGATCGCCACATTGGTGATGAAGATGCGCTTGCGGGCGATAAAGTCGATCGTCAGCCACTTGCTGTCCGGCGACCAGTCAAAGGTGATATCACCGTCGGCGTAGGAATAGTTATGCTCCGGCCCGAGAACCTGAACAGCTTCACCAGATTCGATATCCAGTACCTTCAGGATATCGCGGCCAGACAGGAAGGCCACTCTCTTGCCGTCCGGCGAATATTTCGGCTGGAAGGCTTCATTATCGGCATCGAACAGGACTTTTTCGTCGATCAGGGTGCTGGCGAAGAAATATTTCTCGTCTTCATTGCGGATTTTGGCTTCCACCAGTTTCCATTTGCCGTCGCGTTCAGCAGCATACACCAGGCGGTCACCATCCGGGTGGAAATCGACGCTGCGTTCCTGGGTTGGGGTGCTGGTGATGCGTTTGGTTGTCTTGAATTCGGTGGAGGTGACGAATACCTCGCCGCGCGCGACGAAGGCAATCTCCTTGCCGTTCGGCGAAACAGTGAATTCACTGCCAGCGCGGGAGACGGACATGGTCTCTGTGTCTACGCCGTGGCCGTCCACATTGATGTTGATGTCCAGCGCCTTGGGCTTGCCCCTTTCGCCGCTGGTATACACCGTGCCGTGGTGCAGGAAGGCCAGTGTGCCATCCTTGGCGCGGGTCAGCTCCCGCACCGGGTGTTTGGTGAATTTGGTAATCTGGTTCTGCTCGCCGCTCTTGAGGTCGCGCTTCCACACGTTGAAGGTGCTGTCGGCTTCTTCACTTGTGTAAAAGATCGCGTCGCCCTTGCCCCATAGAGGGTTATGGTCGCCGCCCACAAAGCTGGTCAGCTGTGTGTGCGTGCCTGCCTCACTGTCATACATCCAGATATCGCGGGCGAAGGCGCTGACGTCATGCTTTCTCAGGTCGCTTTCAAGCGCCTTCTCCTCACGGTACAGCAGCTTGCTGCCGTCCTTGTTCCACTGGGCTTCAAAGGCGGGTGTTGTCAGCTCCATCTTTGGTGTGCCGCCAGAGGTGGGCACGCTATAGAGTTCCGACAGGGCGCGGCGCGGGAAGCCGCTGCTGGCTGCACTGTCAGTGCGGGTGGAGCTGAAGGTTACGGCCTTGCCGTCTGGCGTGAAATCATGCGGGATGTCGTTGGCGCTGTGGAAGGTCAGGCGTTTGGCTTCGCCGCCTTCTGCCGGCATGACATAAATATCAAGGTTGCCGTTCCGGTCGCTGGCGAAGGCGATCTGCTTGCCGTCGCGGGACCATACTGGGTGGCCGTCCCAGGCTGCGTTAACGGTCAATGGTACAGCCGTGCCGCCCTTCGAGGACACGCTGTAGATATCGCCCTTATAGGCCACCAGAACCGTGTCTCCATCTGGTGAGATGGCGGCATCCGTGAACCAGTCGCTGTTGGGTGCCGCGGTGGCGGAAAGGCTGGTGCCGGCAAGAAGGCCCAGCACAAGTGCTGTCGTGTGTTTTTTGAACATGTGTTTCCCCCTTATGAAACGCGTTTGTTTTTATGGGGAGAAACTGTAGCGAAAAATGCCTGCGCGTCTAGTCTCAGCTGAAACTATTGGCCTAGAAAAGGCATAAAAAAGCCGCCCAAAGTTGAGCGGCTTTTCAGTATTATATCTTTGGTTTAATTGGCCGCAGCGTAGGCTTCCACCTGGGACCACACACGCATCAGGTTGCCGCCCAGGATCTTCTGGATGTCAGCTTCGGAATAGCCGCGCTTCAGAAGTCCTTCAATCAGGTTCGGGTAGGAGGCAACGTCCTTGAGGCCGGTCGGCAGGCTATCGCCCACGCCGTCATAATCCGATCCGATGCCCACAGCGTCCACACCCGCCAGCTTGACCACGTGATCGATATGATTCAGCACATCTTCAAGGCTTGCGTAGGGGTAGGCGTTTTCGGCCCGGTACTGTTCGGTGAACTGGTCCTTGAGGTCCGTCGAATCTTCAAGTTCTTCGTCGGCCAGATATTCTAGATAGGCCTCGTCGCGCCCGGCGTTATAGACGTTGGCTTCTGCCGTCAGGAAGGCGGAGCCATAGTTGATCATGATCACGCCGCCTTTGGCTGCAAGCGCCTTGATCATCTCGTCCGACATGTTGCGTTCAAACCCAGGCGTGAAATGCCGTGCCGAGCTGTGGCTGGCAATAGGCGGGACGGCTGCGATTTCCATCACGTCACGGAAGGCGTCATCCGACACGTGGCTGATGTCCACCATGATGCCCAGCTCATTCATGCGCTTTACAGCCTGCTTGCCGAAGTCCGACAGGCCGTTCCATTTGCGCTCTGTGTCGTAGGACGAATCCGAGATATGGTTGGCCTTGGAATGCGCCAGCGTGATGTAGCGGATGCCGCGCTCGTAGAAATAATCCAGGTTGGCCAGGTCGCCCGAGATAGGTGAGCCGTTTTCCATACCCAGCGGCAGCGCGATGACGCCGTCTTTCATGGCCTGCTCCACGTCCGCAACCGTCTTGGCGATACGGAATTTGGTTGGGGCGGTTGCCACCATGCGCTCAACAAGGCCGATCATCTCCTCGGCATGTTCCTTGGCGCGTGGGGTGCCGTCATAGCTGGCCGGCGTGTAGATGGACATGAAGGGTGCGTTGAGGCCCCCTTTGACCGCGCGGAGATAATCGAAATCACCGCCCTCAGTGGCCTTGGAGACATCTTCCCAGCCAGCGTCAAGGCGGTAGGGCACATCAATATGCGTATCGACAATCAGGGATTGCTGGGCGATGCGGTTGGCATCTGCGCTATAATCTTTCTGGTCTTCGACATTTTCGGAACAGGCGGCAATGGCCAGCATGGATGCGGCTGCGAATAAGGCTCTCACGTGTTAGCTCCCGACTTTTTATCTTTTTGTAAAATGAATTGCTTACGTGGCTAGCGCAGATTCATGGCGGCGGCAAGGCCGCCATGCGAAAATGATGTGGTATCGGGGTTTTAGCCGATGATCGCGCTTGCCACCTGATAGGTGATGAAGGACGCGATATAAGCCAGGGCAAACAAGTACCCAAGCATGAAGAGCGGCCATTTCCAGCCTGCGGTTTCGCGGCGCGTGACGGCAATGGTGGACAGGCACTGTGGTGCAAAGATGAACCAGGCCATGAAGGAAAAGGCTGTTGGCAGACTCCAGTTGGCGGCAATCGCCGCGCGGACGCCCGCTTCGACCATTTCTTCGCTGCCGCCGATGGAATAAACGGTGCCAAGCGCTGAAATCGCAACCTCGCGCGCGGCCATGCCGGGCACGAGCGCGGCTGAGATTTCCCAGTTGAAGCCGATGGGCGCAAAAATTACCTCAAGCCAGCCGCCAATGATGCCGACAAGGCTGTAGCTGACGGGTGAGGCCGCACCTTCTGGTGCCGCAGGAAAGCTCGCCAGGAACCACAGCAAAATGGTGACGCTGAGGATGATCGTACCAGCCCGGCGCAGGAAGAGACGCGCACGCTCATAAAGGCCGGTCAGGACGTAAGCAAGGCGAGGTGTCTGGTATTTGGGCAGCTCCAGCATGAAGGTGTGGGCTTTGCCCTTGGCGACAGTCCGTTTCAGCACCGCTGCAACAATCAGGGCCGCAATGATGCCAGCCAGGTAGAGTGTGAACATGACCACGCCCTGCAGGCCAACCCAATTACCGAACAATGTTGTATTCGGGATAACGGCGCCGATCAGCACAGTATATACCGGAATACGCGCCGAACATGTCATCAGGGGCGCGATCAGGATGGTGGTCAGCCGGTCTTTTGGGTCGGCAATGGTGCGCGCCGCCATGATGCCTGGAATGGCACAGGCGAAGGATGACAAGAGCGGGATGAAGGCCCGGCCGTTCAGGCCCACCGCCGCCATCAGCCGGTCCATCAGGAAGGCGGCACGCGCCATATAGCCCGTGCTTTCCAGCACCAGGATAAAGGCGAATAGAATCAGGATCTGCGGCAGGAACACGATAACCGCCCCCACACCTGCAAGGATGCCGTCCGACAGGAAACTGAGCAGCCAGCCTTCCGGCAGAAGGTCATTCACGCCCGTCTGCAGGTAGGCGATGCCATCTTCAATCCAGGTCATCGGCGCTTCGGCCCATGAGAAAACGGCCTGGAACATCAGGAATAATATGGCCAGCAGAATGACGGGGCCTGCAACAGGGTGCAGCAGCACATTGTCCAGCACCCGGGTGGTCTTGTGGCCGATGCCTTCGCTCAGGGTCACATCCTTGGCAATCTTCCGGGCTGCACGCTGATAGTCGCGTACACTGGCGCCGAAATAAAGCGTGCTGGGCGCACCCATCTGAAGCGCTTCGATGGTTTTTTCCTTGAGGTCCTGCAGGCCTTTCTTGCGTACGGCCACAGTTTCAACCACAGGCACACCCAGCTTGTGGGCCAGGGCGCTTGCGTCAATGTTGATCCGTTCCCGCGCGGCAAGGTCTGTCATATTGAGTGCGATCACCATCGGCACGCCAAGCGCCCGAAGTTCGATCACGAACCGAAGGTGCTGCGCCAGATTGGTGGCGTCGACCACGCACAGGATGGCGTCCGGGCGGCGCTCGGCCTTGAAAGTGCCCTTCAGAACATCAGTGGTAACAGCTTCATCCGGGCTGCGGGGCGTCATGGAATAGGTGCCGGGCAGGTCGACAAGTTCGATATGATCGTTGCCAAGCAAGGGTCCCGTGCGGCGTTCGACAGTCGCGCCGGGATAGTTGGCCACTTTCTGCCTCAGTCCCGTTAGGGCATTGAACAGGGCAGATTTGCCGCAATTGGGGTTGCCGACAACTGCGACAAGCGATGGGCTACTCATACAAGCTGGACCTTGACAATATTGGCTTCACGGCGGCGCAGGGCCACGGTCATGCGACCGATCCGGACAGCAATGGGGTCACGGCCGATCAGGCTTTGATGCAGGACCTCCACCTCGAGATCTTCCGCAAAACCCATCTCGCGCAGGCGGTCTGCTGTGTCGGGGTCAATGTCAGGAATATCGGTGGTGTCGAAGGCGATGACATGGCCGAACATGCCGGGCTTCATTGTCCCAAGCGCCACGAGCGCGTCTGCCGCACCGGTCGCTTCGCCTTCAATTTTCTGTTCCTGATTCATGGGCCACGCGCACCTTGAAATTGTTAAAAATGAGAATGGTTCTTAATATTGGTTGGCTCTTAGCATGGAAGTCAAGCACGAACAAGCAGGAACGAAACTCTTGGGGCTGGCAATTTGCCGCAGTATGATGAGCGGAAAGGGAGATTTTATGCAGGCAGGCTATCCTTCAAGCTGGTACGCCCAATCCGTGGGCGCCCACGACGACTATTCAGCGCTTTCCGGCAGCCAACAGGCGGACGTGTGTATCATTGGCGGTGGCTTCACCGGCCTGTCGGCGGCCTGTACCCTCATGGAGGCCGGCAAGAGTGTGATCCTTCTTGAGGCGCATCAGGTGGGCTGGGGCGCTTCAGGGCGCAATGGCGGGCAGATGATCCGCGGGTTTGTAGGCCAGGAAAAGCTGGCCAGGCGGTTTGGCGAAGAAGGCGCCAAGGCCGTGGATGCCATGATGTGGGCGGGGCATGACCTGATCCGTCGCCGCATCGATGATTATGGCATCAACTGTGATCTGACACCGGGCTGGCTTGAGGTGGCGTCCACGCCCCGGCAGTTGGCCTCGCTCTATCATCACTATAATGAGATGGAGACCAAATTCCCGGACCGGGGCTGGCATTTCATGGGGGTTGATGAACTCAGGGCTACCATGGGGGGTGACCAGTTCCTGGGTGGGCTCTTGAGTATGTCGGACGGGCATTTGCACCCTCTGAAGCTGTGTGTCGGGCTGGCGCGCGGCGCGGCCTCAAAAGGCGCCAGCATTCATGAACACAGCCCGGTTACGGGGATTGAGCCGGGGCCCCGTGTGCGCGTCATGACAGCAGACGGTGACGTAACGGCCGATCACCTGCTGTTGGCCGCCAATGTGCATCACCAGTTGCCGATCCGGGAGCTGACGGGCACCTCGAGCGCTGCCGCAAGCTATATGATGGCCACTGAACCGCTGGATAGCGCCCTTCTGGATGAGCTGAACCCCAAGCGCTATGCCATCTGCGACACCAAGAAGGTTTGCGACTATTTCCGTATGTCGTCAGATGGGCGTGTGCTTTTTGGCGGGCGGGTGAATTATTCGGGGCGCAAGCCGAAATCCGTGCAGGCCAAATTGCTGCCGCGTCTCCTTAAAATCTGGCCACAGCTTGAGGGCGTTAAGATCACCCACGAATGGGGCGGAAGATTGGGCGTGCCTTACGGGCAGGTGCCGCTGATTGGCCGGGTGGGCGACAATATCTGGTTTGGGGCAGGCTATACTGGCCACGGCGTGAATATGGGGAATCTGGCGGGGGATATGCTGGGGCAGGCGATCGCGGGAACCAGCACCCAGCATTTTGATCTGTTCGCGAAAATGCCCAAACGGCGGGTGCCGTTCGGGCATTTGTCCTGTGCCCGCTGGCTGGGCCAGCAGGCGGTCTCGTTGGCCGTCTTCTATTATTGGCTGAAAGACAGGCTCTAGGTATCAGCCCAGCATGGCGCGGAGCATCCAGCCCGCTTTCTCATGGACCGTCAGGCGGTCTGTCAGCAGGCCTGCAGTTACTTCATCACCCGCGTCGGCGGCTTTGCCGATAAGGGGACGGATGCGGTCAGCCACAATCTGGTTGGCGTCAACAAGGGCGCGCACCATATCTTCGGCCTGTGCATTTTCATCGCCTTCGCTGATGGTGCCAAGTTCCATATAGGCAGACATGCGGCCGGGTGCTTTCTCGCCCAGTGTCCGGATGCGTTCTGCGATCTCGTCAATCGCGGCGGCCAGTTCCGTATACTGGGTTTCGGTCAGCGTATGCACCGCCTGGAACAGAGGGCCGGTCACGTTCCAGTGGACGTTCTGTGTCAGCACATAAAGTTGCACCGTTTCAGCCAAAACCGGCTTCAGGGCTACGGCCATCTTCTGTTGGTCAGTCTGTGCAAAGCTAGTCATAAAATCCTCCGTTGCTTTGATGGATTATATATAGCGCAGCAGTGCTACAGTGTGAAATTGATTAAATGTGACATTTTAATCGATTTTATCGATTATTTTGGTCCTGCTTTTTCATGTTGCCACAGGCGCCAGCTGTAGAAGATGACATAAAAGGTTATGGGTAGGATTGTGCCCAGTAACAGGGCTGCCAGATAAGGCCCGGGGACAAAGAAGGATCCCAGGAAAATCAAGCCTCCTGCCACTATGAAAAGTTTGGCTGCGCGCCGGTGCGTTTTCCGCCATACTGTGTCGCTTGATAGCGTCCAAGGATTGCGTACGCCAATGAAGAAATTCGACTTCAGCTTGCTCATATAGTTTCCCATGACTGCGATCAGTACACCGACGGCCGCAATAACGCTATTGGGGCCAATGGGGTCGTACCCGAAAGCACCTGCAACGATGGCCGACTGGGCGACTGTCATCACGCCCACGGTGCCTAATATTATGGCATGGATGGCTTTCCGGGACTTGGTGATATTGTCCTTCCGTGGCTCCAGCAGGGGCAAGGCAGCGAAAATCAGCATGATAAGAACCTGGATGCCAGGCAACAGGAAGAAGGCAAAGGCGGGCTCTGCCCAATTGTCGACTTCGCCGTATATGTTCCAGTGCACGGGCACCTGGGTTTCGGGCTCTGTTAAAAGAAAGGCGATCACGCCGGAGGACAGGGTCAAGGCAACCAGCGCCCATGCGAATTTGAATTTCACCAACGTCATTTGATGCTCCCTTTTTTGTCTTTTCCGAAAACCTCGGCCACCAGCGCCAGCATCTCCTCCACCACACTCGTATTCAGGCTGTATGTGATGGTGGTTCCGCTACGCTCGGTCGTTACGAGATCCGCCGCCTTGAGAACATTGAAATGCCCCGAAAGTGTCGACTTTCCGACCTCAAGCTGGTCAGAAATCTCGCCCGCTGTCATGTCTCGGGCTTTCAGCATTGTCAGGATTTGTCGCCTGACTGGCGACGACAATGCGTGAAATACATCTGCCATGCTAGGTCCTTATTTCTGTATTTCGCTAAATACCGAAATAAGGACTGACAAAGAAAAAGTCAAGTGTCTGCCTTAGACCAATTTCAGTAGGATCGCGCCAAAGGCAATCAGCGGCACAGCAAGCCAGCGGCGTCGGCTGATAGGCTCCTTCAGCCACCAGGCACCGATCAACAGTGCGAACAGGATGCTGGTTTCGCGGATTGCTGCGACTTCACCAAGTGAGCCAATACTGTAGGCATAAAGTGCAATCGCGTAACCGCCCTGCGCGATGATGCCGGCAGTCATACTGGTGCGCCAGCCCTTTCCGGCTGCCTTCAAAATCTGAGGCCCATGGTGGAGGACAGAATATGTCAGGAATATGGGTGCGAAGGCGAGTGATGACCAGATGATGTAAGTCAGCGGCTCGGGTGCGACACGCACGGCCAGGCCGTCTACAATAGTGTAGCTGGCGATCATCGCGCCAGTCAGTAGGGCGAAAAAGAAGCCGTTTTCACGGGCAGTGCCGCCTGTGGTCGCCTTGCCCGTTGAGGTGCTGATGAAAATGCCAATGGCAAGGATTATCACCGCGCCCACCTCAATGAGTGACATTTCCCCTTCCAGGAACAGATAGCTGAAGATGGCCACCAGCGTTGGTCCCATGCCGCGGGCAATGGGGTAAATGAAGGTCAACGCGCCCATCTCCAGCGCCTTTGTGAGCGCCAGTTGGTATATCAGGTGAATGCTGAAGGAAGCCAAAAGCCAGGGCCACAGGTCAGGTGGCGGCAACGGCGCCAGTGGTACAAGGGGCAGGAACAGAAGCCCAGTGAACCCAGAGATGCCCACCATCGCAGCCTTCTTGTCTTCAGCGCGCTTCAGGACTGCGTTCCAGACCGCATGCATACAGGCCGATACCAGGATAAGGATCGTGGCCAGTGTGTTGTCTGTGAGTGTGCTGTCCGGAAGAGTAATAGTGCGATTACCTCAGTTTGCTACAGGCATCCTGGATGCGGCTGCAGGCTTCCTTGAGGGCTTCGTTTGACGTGGCGTAGGATACGCGAAAATGGGGGCTGAGGCCGAAGGCCGCACCGTGCACCGCTGCGATGCCGTAGTCCTCAAGGATATAGGTGACGAAGTCTTCGTCTGTCTCCAGTCGTTTGCCGGATGGTGTGGTCTTGCCTATGCAGCCCGCGACACTTGGGTAGACATAAAAGGCGCCTTCGGGCGTCGGGCAACTGATGCCTTCTGCCGCGTTCAGCATGCTCACCACAAAGTCGCGCCGTTCCTGGAACTTGGCGGCACGGATTGGCAGCAGGCCCTGATCGCCCGTGAGTGCTGCCACAGTGGCCGCCTGGCTGATGGAACAGGGGTTTGATGTGCTCTGGCTTTGTACCTTGGCCATGGCCTTGATCAGCTTCGCGTCGCCGCCTGCAAAACCGATGCGCCAGCCGGTCATGGCATAGGCCTTGGCCACGCCGTTCATGGTCAGCGTGCGGTGGGCGATCGCGGGCACTGCCTGCGCCATGGTTTTGAAGTTGAAACCGTCATAGACGATGTGCTCATAGATATCGTCCGCGAACACCCAGACATGCTCATGGCGTTCGAGGACTGCCCCGAGCGCCTTAATCTCAGCTTCCGTATAGGCTGCACCGGATGGGTTCGATGGCGAATTGAAAATCAGCCATTTCGTTTTTGGTGTGATGGCGGCCTCAAGTATTTCGGGCGTCATCTTGAAATTGGTGTCGATCGAGGTGTGTGCAAACACGGGCGTGCCGCCCGCAAGCTGCACGATATCAGGATAGCTGACCCAATAAGGCGTGGGTATGACCACCTCATCGCCCGGATTCAGCGTTGCCATCATGGCGTTATAGACCGTGTGCTTGCCGCCTGCGTTCACCGTGATCTGGTCCGGCGTGAACTGAAGGCCGTTCTCGCGCTTGAATTTCTCGATCACCGCAGCCTTGCATTCAGGCGTGCCGTCGACCGCCGTATATTTGGTCTGGCCGTCCCAGATGGCCTTGATCGCCGCTTCCTTGATATGGTCCGGCGTGTCGAAATCCGGCTCACCTGCACCCAGGCCAATCACGTCCTTGCCGGCGGCCTTCAACTCGCGAGCCTTGGTGGACACGGCGATGGTGGGGCTTGGGTTGATGCGGTCGAGCGTCTTGGACAGGAAGGTCATGGATATTCTCTGTGTGGCGGCTGCGTGACAGCAGCGGGAACGGTTCCTGCACACATTATGGTGAAGGGGTAGGGCCCGCAACGGTTAGTTGGTCTGGCAAACGAATTGTCGTCCGGTGCTCAAGAAATTGTTGGCGCAAGAGGGCTGGACGATACGTTTGAAAAGGCGCACCGTTCGTTGTCATCAAGTTATCCGCAGGAGCTGGTTCCGTGTCCATCTATGCCTACCTTTCCTTCGCAGGTGCGATGTTCTTCCTGGCGCTGTCGCCGGGCCCGGGGTTGGCCGCGATTGTGTCGCGTACGCTCAGCGCAGGGCAGGCGGCCGGTTTCCGTATGGTTGTTGGCGTGGTGCTGGTGGACTTCCTGTTTCTTGCGCTAGCAATGGCTGGCCTGTCAGCGGTTGCGACCTTGATGGGGCCTTTCTTCATGTTGGTGAAATATGCTGCGGCTGGATATCTGGTGTGGCTTGGCATCAAAGCCTGGCGTACCGCGGGCGCACTTGTCATGGCGGTGAAAGACGAGGCGGCATCGGGCCACAGGGATGTAATGCTGGGCGCGTTGGTCACCCTGGGTAACCCGAAGGCGATCATTTTCTATAGCGCGCTGTTGCCTACCTTCTTTGATGTCGCGCATATGGACCTGACGGCCTTTGTGATTTGCTGCCTGATCATTGCGCCTGTGATGTTTGCCGTATGCGGCGGCTATATTCTGGCGGCCAATCGGTCGCGCCTCTTGTTCCAGGACAGGGCGCGAAAGCGTCTGCTGGATCGTGGCATCGGGTCCGTGTTGATGGGCTCCGGCATTCTGGTGGCAACCCGCTAGAGGATTCTAGGCTGGTTAAAGCTTCCCTAAAGGTTTTGACAGATAATCCCTTTAGGGATATCACGCGGGCCAAGTCGGGATTAATGGTTATGCGAAAGAAGACATTGCGCCCTGTCAGGTCGGCGATCTTGGGGCTTGTATGCTGCCTTCTTATGGGCCTTGCGTCATCCAACATGGCTGGCGCGCAGCCAGACCGCGATGGGCTCGTTGTCGTCCGGCCGCTGATCGTGCCGGGCGATTCCAGATTTTCTTATTATGAGGACCTATTGCGTGCGGCAATGGACGCAACCGTGCCGAGCTATGGCGCATATGGTTGGGAGCCTTGGGCAGATGACGAATTCACCAAGCGCCTGGCAGAGATGTTAGAGCGCGCTACTTATGTGAATGTTGTCTATTCTGCCTGGGATCCCGTCCTTGGCAAGGTGGCCGAACCGGTTGTCCCCCATATTCGCAAGGGCGTGAACGGTTATCGGCTGCTCCTGATCCGCAAGGCTGACCGTGAGCGGTTCGCTGGTTTGCAGACGCGTGAGGATCTGGCAAAATTCATGGCCGGGCAGGGGCGGGGCTGGCCTGATGTAGAAATATACCGCGCAAGTGATATGCCTGTCCTTGCGATTGGCAAATTCAGCCAGCTTCTGCCGATGCTGCAGTCGGGCCGATTTGACTATTATCCCTTGGGGGTTACAGAGGCACCGAAGTTTCTGCGCGAATGCGGTGTGGCCTGTGATGACCTGATGATCGAGCCGACGCTTCTGATCCGCTATCCGTTCCCGATCCATTTCCATGTCTCTAAAGCTGAACCGCGGCTTCATGCGCGGCTCACGGCGGGAGTTGGGCTGCTTCTTAAGTCGGGAGAATTCGATGTGATCTGGAACAGGCATCACAAGCCTGAGCTTGAAGGCGTGACGCTGGCGGGACGGAAAGTGATTGCGCTTGAAAATCCAAATCTGCCGCCTGACACGCTTCTTGGCCGGTCGGAATTGTGGATTGACCTGGAAACCAACTGACTCTTGGTGAGTGGAGAGGCGGATAGCGCACCAGGCCTGGGATAAGGCCGGCCCAAGGCTGGCGCGCTATTGTCCTCAGAACGGGCAAACCATAGCGACATGATCTGGCCCAGCCGACCCGGACAAGGGTTTGGGGAGAGGAGATCGTCCGGGGCGAAGGTGGAAGGCGGCCAGGTGGTTTGGTAGGTCCCAGCCGCCCTCCGAGGGACAAGGTATGATCCTTGAAATTCCTTAGAAGCTTGCGCTGATGCCAGCAACAACACCCGCGCTGCCGATGCCGGATACGTTGGTGTCAACGTAGGACACGCTCAGCTCAAACTGCTCAAATGCATAAGATACGCCTAGGTTCCAGTCCCACTTGTCGTTGCCGAAGGCGCCGTCTTCATAAGCGACATGGCCGGCGAGGGAGAAGGGCGTTTCCCCAAGCGGCATGCTGCCGTCGAGGTAAAGATAGATGTTGTCGGTGCCGCCTACATTGTCCTGGTCCCAGACATAGGCTGCGCCCGCTGTCCAGCTGACAGTTTCCTGGATGGTGCCGCCAACGGAGCCATAAAGCTCGACATAATAGGTGTCGGATGAACCTGGGTAGGTATAGGCAAGCACACCAATGTCTGTGGAAAGGTCACCGATCTGGCTGGCGTAACCTGCGTAGATATCAAGCTCAAGCTCGGAGCCGGCATAACTCTCGATCGAGCTGCCCCAGGTGCCGATGTAGAAGCCGCTTTCGTGGCTCACGTCGAAGCCGCCCTGGAATGCCATATCTTTGTCAGACAACGACAGGCCACGGAAACGGTAGTCGGTCACGAGCGCCGCATTGGCGGAAAGCGAGAAGGCGGACGCGCTGTCTTGTGCGGAAGCGGCTGGGGCTACAGCCGCGCCAGCGAGCAGGGTGGCGCCAAGAAAAAGTGATTTTTTCACAGTCAAAAATGATTTAGTGGGCATGGTTTCCTCCGATAATAAATCTGTGTTTTTTGATCCATTCGAAGGCCTAAACAGCAAACTGTGTGCCAATTTGTAATATTCTTATAAAACAGCGGGAATCTGGGATATTTTCTGTTTCACCTGTAACGGAATGCGACATCAAATGATGAAAATATGTCCAATGATTAAAAAATAGACAGTTTGTGGTCACGAAATTGTGCAGCTCCGGGCTTGAAAACAAACCGTGAACAAGGCAGTCTGCCTCAAGTCGAGTCTTTGATATGCGGAGCCCACCATGATTCCTGACGGCGCCAATGTGCCTTTCGTTCCCCACAGGCCGGAACGCCCGGAGAAATCCGAGGCGGGCATTGCCTTCGAACTGGTGAGCGAATTTACGCCGTCAGGCGACCAGCCCACGGCTATCAAGGAGCTGGTTAGCGGTATCGCCGACAAGGAGCGCGACCAGGTGCTTCTGGGGGTTACGGGCTCTGGCAAGACCTACACCATGGCTAAAATCATTGAACAGACCCAGCGCCCGGCGCTGATTTTGGCGCCCAACAAGACGCTGGCGGCCCAGCTCTATGGCGAGTTCAAAAGCTTCTTCCCCAATAACGCGGTGGAATATTTCGTTTCCTACTATGATTATTACCAGCCGGAAGCCTATGTGCCGCGCACCGACACGTTCGTGGAGAAGGAAGCCACGATCAACGAACAGATCGACCGCATGCGCCACTCGGCCACGCGTGCTATTTTGGAGCGCGATGATGTGATCATCGTGGCGTCCGTCAGCTGCATATACGGTATTGGGTCTGTTGAGACCTACACGGCCATGACCTTCGCGCTGAAGGCGGGCACGGAAGTGGATCAGCGCGAATTGCTGCGCCGCCTTGTGGCCATGCAATATACCCGCAATGACGCCGCCTTCCAGCGCGGCACCTTCCGGGTACGCGGCGACGTGATCGACATCTTCCCAAGCCACTATGAAGACCGGGCCTGGCGCTTGATGATGTTCGGCGACGAGATCGAGGAAATCGTGGAGTTCGATCCGCTGACGGGTGAGAAGGTGCGCACGCTCGACATGGTGAAGGTCTATGCCAACAGCCACTATGTGACGCCGCGGCCAACGCTTGATCAGGCGATCAAGCATATCAAGGCGGAGTTGACGGAGCGGCTCAAGTGGTATGAAGACCGGGGCCGGATTCTTGAGAGCCAGCGGCTGGAGCAGCGCACCCGTTTTGACCTTGAGATGATGGAAGCCACCGGCGCCTGCGCGGGCATTGAAAACTATAGCCGGTATCTGACGGGCCGCCGCCCGGGCGATCCGCCTCCAACCCTGTTTGAATATATCCCCGAAAACGCGCTGTTGTTCGTGGACGAAAGCCACGTCAGCGTCAGCCAGATTGGCGGCATGAGCCGGGGCGACGCCAAGCGTAAATCCACGCTGGCGGACTATGGCTTCCGGCTGCCGTCCTGCATGGACAACCGCCCGCTGAAGTTCGAGGAATGGGACGCCATGCGCCCGCAGACGGTTTATGTGTCCGCCACCCCGGGCGACTGGGAGATGGAGCGCACGGGCGGCGTGTTCACCGAACAGGTCATTCGCCCCACGGGCCTGATCGACCCCGAGATTGACATCCGCCCGGTTGAAACCCAGGTGGATGACCTGATGCACGAGGCGCGCAGGCAGGCCGAAAAGGGTATGCGCGTGCTGGTCACCACGCTGACGAAGCGCATGGCCGAGGACCTGACGGAATATCTGCACGAGAATGGCGTGAAGGTGCGCTACATGCATTCGGACATCGACACACTGGAGCGGATCGAGATCATCCGCGATCTCAGGCTTGGCGCCTTTGACGTGCTGGTGGGAATTAACCTGCTGCGCGAGGGCCTGGATATCCCCGAATGTGGGCTTGTGGCCATATTGGATGCGGACAAGGAAGGTTTCCTCCGGTCAGAGCGATCGCTGGTGCAGACCATTGGGCGGGCGGCACGGAACGTGGAGGGCCGCGTGATCCTGTACGCTGACAAGATCACCCGTTCGATGAAGGCTGCGATTGACGAGACCGACCGCAGGCGCGCCAAACAGCTGGCCTATAACGAGGCACATGGCATCACCCCGCAGACGGTGAAGAAGAACATCGGTGATTCGATGGCTGACGTGTCGGCGGGCGATTATGTCACTGTGGATATCGGCGGCGACGCCCAGCATCTGGTGGGCTCGAACCTCAAGAAGCATCTGGAGGACCTCACAGCCAAAATGCGCACGGCTGCAGAGAATCTGGAGTTCGAGGAAGCTGCCAGATTGCGCGACGAAATCCGCAAGCTGGAGGCGGGCGAGCTGGGGATTTCAGATCCGCGCGTCAAGCCCAGGGGGCGCGCCACCGGCGGCCGCCCCGGCACGCGCACCAAAAAGGCCAAGTCCACACCGAAGCTTTACTAGGGGGCGCACGATGACACGCGATGAATTCGATGCTTACTGTAAGTCTCTAACAGCTACCACGAACGTGGTGCAGTGGGGTGGTTCAAGCGTCTGGAAGGTGGGAGGGAAAATCTTCACCATCTGCTCGCACTGGGGACCGGTGGACCGGGACTGCATCAGCTTCAAATGCACCGACCACAGCTATCAGGTACTGTGTGAACTGCCGGGCGTGGTGCCGGCGCCGTACCTCGCGCGCGCCAAATGGGTGCAGGTGCAATCGAATGAGACGCTCACAGACGATGATATCAAAAGCTATATTGAGGAAGCACACGCCATTATCGCCGCCAAGCTGACCAAAAAGCAGCAGCGGGATCTGGGGCTGCTGCCCGCCTGATTGGCAAATTTTGCTATTAGCGGCCCGGTGGATTTGTGTCGAGTGTGGCCTTGAGTGCAGTCACGCGGGGCCCTGCCCAGTCCTTCAAATACGCCAGACGCATATCCGCTTCAGACAGGCGCATCAGATACCCCAGCAGATAGTCATAAGGCACGGCCACAGTGAAGGCGCCTGCCCCGCGGGATGCCGAGCGCACATCCACCCGGAGGGTCGAGCCGGCTTTGACAGCTGCCGTGATATCTTCGAACGCCAGCCGGATGACATATTCCTCGAAGAAGGAGGGATAGTAGGGTGCATTGTTGCTGTAGCGGTCCACCAACGTCAAATTTCGGCCCGCGCCACCAAGGGTGGCCCAGCGGTAGTTTTTCCACCAGCCGCGGCGATTGGCGTAGGCTTCTGCCGTAGCGTTCCGCGCATCCAGTTGGTCCTGGTCCACCGTGTCGGAAAATTTCACGGTCAGGTATATCTGCGGGCTGAGCGTGCCGGACGCGGGGTCATAATAGGTGCGGATGAAATAGCCTACATGGCCGCCATTGCTGCTGAGCGCCAGGATGGCCTCTGACGTGCTGATGCTGGCATCCGCGCCGCGAATACGAAGCCGGCTGTTGCCCGGATCGCGGAAGATGCCGGTCTTTTTATAGACAGCCTGAATGTAGGACAGCTGCTTCGATGCTTCCTTCCGCGCCTTCTTCAGGCGCTTGGCCTCGGCCTTGGCGCGCTTCTTTTCTTCACGCAGGCGGGCCTTTTCGGCCTTCTTTTTCGCCTTCAGGACAGACTTGAAGTGCTTTTTCTCATCGCGGGAAAGCGGCTTGGTGTCGACAGCCTGCAGTTCCGTAATCGTCATTTCCTCATAGGGTTTGGCGGGTGTGTCGGCCAACGCCGGGCCGGACAAAAACGCAAAGACAAGTGCAAGTGCAAACAGCTGTTTCATGATCATCCCCCATCTTGTGTGGTGGGAGGATAGCAAGAACAAAAAGAGAACACAAATAAATTGTGTTTCTGCAAGTTTGAGTTTAATCGATCCCGTTCACGGTGCTGCGGCGCTCAAGCTGCATATTGTCTTTCCAGACGCCGTGCAGCTTGCCGATGCGCTCCCTCACGCCGAACACGCGGAAGCCACAGGCCTCATGAATCGCCCGCGATGCTGCGTTCTCGGGGAAAATACCAGCCTGCAGCGTCCAGAGGCCAAGCTCTTCTGCGCGAGCAACCAAGGCCTTGAGAAGCAATTTGCCCACACCCTTACCGCGCGCGTCCTCCCCCACATAAACGCTGACTTCCGCCACACCGCCATAAACGCAGCGGTCGGACACCGGCCACAGGATAGCCCAGCCCAGGATCTCGTCGCCTTCCACGGCCACAAGGGCGCTATTTTTCACGCTTTTTCCTTCAAAATCGGCTTGTGCCTTGGGCGTGGTCTCGAAAGTCGCGAGGCCGGTTCTGATGCCCTCCTGGTAGATGCGGTCCACATCGGGCCAGTCAGCAGGGCAATAGTCGCGGGTTGATATCATTTCTGGGAACTCCTTGATCCCCAAAAATCTAGCGCTGAAACCATGAGCCGGGCAAGGCGTAAGTTTCCATAAATCGATGATGTATGTTCATGAGTTCGGGTCGCCATTGCGGGCGTCAGTGCGCTGTAAGGCCCGACGGATAAAACCGGGCAGGCGCGGGGTGATGCGCCTGATTTTCCCGTTGGTTACGGGGAAGCGGGCGCGTGTGCGCCTGATCCAGCGCTTTAGTCTGGGGTTGAAGGCGGCCACAGCCAATCCAAGGGCGATCAGGACGATGCCGGTTGGAATGGGGAGCGGCAGCGTGATGGCGCCAAGGGTTGCCAGAAGAATAGCCAGGGGCAGAGCGGCCCATTTCAAAAGACGCAGGCGAGCGCGGGTCCATCTCAGGGAAGGTGGTTTCATATTTGTTGCCGGGTCCATACGCAGATTGGCACTGTTCATGCCTGGGAAATGTCTCATAATTATGACTGCAGGCCGGGGGTTGTGGCATTTTCCCGCAACTTGTGGCCTAAAGGGTACAGAGATCAAAGAATTAGGGGAGAACATGATGGAAAATGCACTTTTGGGCCCAGTTCTGGGGCAGGTAGCGGTGACAATTTTGGCTTTCATTATGCTGTTTGTTCGGCGGATACCTGCATTGACTTCGATGAAGGCAACGAACGCGCAACTGCAGGACAAAGCCAATCTGGCGCTGCTGCCGGACAAGGCCAAATTTGCGGGCGAGAACTATAACCACCAGTTCGAGATGCCGGTGCTTTTCTACGTTTTATGTTTAGGGGCCATGGCTACCGGGCTGGGTGACGCGCTGACGGTCCAGCTGGCATGGGCATATGTGGGCCTTAGGCTGGTTCACCATGTAATTCACGTGACTTACAATAAAGTGATGCACCGCTTCGCGGTATTTATGCTCAGCGGGCTTGTGATTGTTGCAATGTTCGGTCAGATTGCCTTCAAATACTGGAGCATCTGATGGCGGATTTTTTCGATCATATCACGGATAAGCACAAAGCTTTCGTTGAAGACCAACCCATGTTTTTCACGGCTACGGCGTGCGCAGAGGGGCGCATCAACCTGAGCCCCAAGGGCATGGACTGTTTCCGGGTGCTGGGACCCAAGCTGTGCGGCTATCTGGATATGACCGGAAGCGGGAATGAAACATCCGCCCACATCAGGAACGACGGGCGCATTACGCTGATGTTCAACAGCTTCACGCGGAATGCGCTGATTTACCGGGTTTACGGTCGGGGCAGGGTGGTGCGGCCGCACCATCCTGAATTTGCTGAGCTGAAGCCGCACTTCCCGGACCTGCCGGGCGCCCGCCAGATTATCCTGGTGGACGTGGAAAGCACGCAAACCAGTTGCGGCTATGCCGTGCCTGAGATGGAGCTGGTGGCTGAGCGCCAGACCCTGAAGAAATTCGCTGAGGGCCGGGGGGAAGACGGTATCCGCGACTACCAGCAACAGAAAAACCTCGTTTCAATCGATGGGTTCGAAACGGGCCTGAACGACTGATGCCATGACCGAAGTATTCGAGGACCATAATCGCCTGATCCCCGTTCGCACGGGACTGTCCGCGTCTGACGCTCAGTTGCTGAAGTCGGTGCTGAACGCCAATGGTGTGGATGTGTTTTTGACCAACGAGAATATGGGCTCCATGAACATCGGCCTGCGAACAGATGTTATGGTGCGGGCGATCGACAAGGTGCGGGTGGATGCCGTTCTCAACAAGGTGGCGACCATGCCGCGCTGCCAGCTGCCAACGCGGCTGGACGAAGACGGTGAAGAAATTGCCTGCCGCCACTGCGGGTCCGAGCGGGTGCATCCGTTTGAGGGGGCGGTGCCAACCATCATCCCAGGCATCAAGCTGAAGGCCACAAAGGGAGAGCGCTGGTACCACTGTTTGCAGTGCGACAGTTATTTCAAGAACGGCGTGTCACGTACAGCCAGCTTCCCGCTCGCCCTGATGTGGGGCGCCACCTTGGCGGCGCTCACCCTTGGCATCATCTGGCTGATCGAGTTCCTGCGCTGGCTATAGGCTCTAAAGGTTCTCCGAAATAGGCAGGGTGCGTACACGCTTGCCACTTGCCGCAAAGATCGCATTCGTCAGGGCCGGAATAAGCGGCGGTAACGCCACTTCGCCGGTGCCGCGAGGGTCTTCGTCGCCAAAGTCCATGATCCGGACATTGATTTCCGGGGGAGCCTCGCCGATCCTCATCATCTGATAGCTGTCGAAGTTGTTGGTGACGGGCACGCCGTCCTCGAAGCGGAAATTACCGTATTTGGCAGCCGAAAGCCCATCGTTTATGCCGCCCTCCACTTGCGCCCGCACGCCTAGGGGGTTAACTGCCAGGCCACAATCGATGGCGCTGGTTACCTTGTGGACCCGATAGTCGGTGTCACCGATCATCTCAATTTCAACGACATGGGCGCAGGTGCCTGAGAATGTGTGATAGATGGCAATACCCTGGCCCCAGCCGTCCGGCATGCGGCGGCCGTATCTGGCATCTTTTGCAACGGCCTTAAGAATTTTGCGGAAGCGCTCGTATTCCAACAAAGGAAAGGGCCATGTATCCAGTTTCTGAAAATCCTTGCGGCTGTATAGGTCCAGCAGGAAGTCCAGCGGGTCCTTGCCTGCCGCTATGGCCACTTCATTCAGGAATCCCTGAATAACCCAGGCCGCAGTATTATGCTGGGGCCCGCGCCAGGGCCCGCGCCGGACGTTATTTTCAATGTAACCCCATTCGCCTCTATAGTTGTCCACGAGGCCCATCGGCGGTTCCATGGCCGCGTTCCTGATCCAGCCGTCAGCTGCCGTTCTGACGTGCCAACCGGTCAAGCGGCCTTTTGCGTCGACTGCAGCGCGCATCCGGTACATGGCTGATGGGTTTACGTGGTCCTGCTCCATCTCATCTTCGCGGGTCCAGGTGACTTTCACCGGCGCACCGATCGCTTTCGAGAGAATGCAGGCTTCCATGACAAAGTCTGGCGCATACTTGCGGCCAAGGCCGGTGCCGCACCGCATCACATTGCTGGTGATCTTGCTTATGGGCAGGTCCGTTGCCGCGGCCGCCGCATTGATGGATTCGGTAATCGACTGGTGGCTGGTCCAGATTTCAGCGCTGTCTGCCTTGACGTCTGCAATGCAGTTGTGGGGCTCCATACAGGCATGCGCCCAGTGGGGGTGATAATAGGTTGCTTCGATGACTTTATCGGCTTCAGCCATCGCTTTGGCCAGATCGCCGCCTTCTTTGCTGTCAGCCACCTCGCCGGTTTCCAGATGCTCGGCCATTCTGGCTTTCAAAGCAGCGCTGCTTTCGCCGGCAGCCCTGCTGCCGTCCCACTCGATTTCTGCCATGTCGGCTGCTTTTTTGGCCTGCCAGAAGCTGTCGGCGATAATGGCAAGGCCAGCTGGCAGGATACGGGGCCTGGAAAGGTCATCCGGCCTGCGGGCAATCTCAATCACATGCTTGACCCCAGGCAAGGCAAGAAGCGCGTCGCGGTCATAAGAAACCAATGATCCGTTCAGGTGTGGGCACCGCCGGATAACAGCGTGTTTCATATCCGGAATGTCGGAATCTATGCCGAATATGGGCTGGCCGGTGGCAATGGCTAAGGCGTGGACATTGCGCTGATCCCTGCCAATCAGTGTCCGGTCCTTGGCGGCTTTTGGGGTCGTATTCCCCCTTAGAACGGTGTAATCCGCCCGCCGAGTGTCCGAGACAAGATACTTATAGGGAAGGCTTACCTTTGTGTTCTTGTTGTAAACGGCGCCGTTCCTTGTTTCTAGGTGGTTAAGGGGAACGCTCCAGCGGATTGCGGCCGCATGCAGGAACAGGTCACGGGCGTATGCGGCTGTGTGCCTTAGTGGTCCCCAGACCATCATGGTGGATAGGCTGCCGCCCGCACCTTGTGGCATCGGGCCTTCACTGGCGCGGCCCTCTGCATCGGCATGACCCTGAAAGGCCATCATTTCAATGCTGGTCTGATTGGGGTCGAGATCCAACTCTTCCGCGATGATCTGTGCCGCTGTTGTGATCATGCCCTGACCCATATCCGGGATTGGGACACAAACAAAAATCTGGCCGTCCTCGGTGAAGCGCAGGCAGGGCGTCACGTTGCCACTATTGTCGGTGTCGGTTGCTAGGACGGATGGAGTAGACGAAATGCTGAGTACCAGGGCTGTTGTGCCAGCGGCGGATTTCAGGAAGGATCGGCGGGATACATGGTTTGTCATCGTGCGTCTCCTTATGCGCCAGCAAGGTTCTGTGCGGCCAGTTTGATGGCCTTGCGGATGCGGTAATAGCTGCCACACCGGCACAGGTTATCGATGCCGCTGTCTATGTCGTCGTCTGTGGGATTGGGATTATCCTTCAGGAAGGCGGCCGCTGCCATGATCTGTCCGGCCTGGCAGTAACCGCATTGGGCCACATCTTCCTTGATCCAGGCCTCTTGGACCGCGTGCAGGCGCTCGCCGTCGGCAAGGCCTTCAATGGTGGTGATGGACGTGCCGTCAAGGGCCGCCATGGGGACAGAGCAGCTACGGGCCGCTTCGCCGTTAATATGCACGGTACAGGCACCGCATTGGCCGATGCCGCAGCCGAATTTTGTGCCCTTCAGGCCCGCGTCTTCGCGCAAGTGCCACAGAAGTGGCATGTCGCCGTCGCCGCTGAAGCTTGCGGCCTTACCATTAATCTTGAAGGTGACAGTTGTCATGATGCTCTCCCCGCTGATGAACACTCACCGGGGAGGAGTTTACGTTACGAGGTAACGATTGTCGCGGCGCTTGGTCGCATTGCCGCGTCGGCTTGCCGCAAACCTTATATCAATAGCTTAGCTGATCGAAGATCGGGTCTACGCCGCCCCATGTGCCGTGATACTTGTGCAGGATCTGGTCTGCTGGCGTCATACCGGTCTCGATGCTTTCCCAAAGCGAATTGAGGAAGCCTTGTTCGGTATCACCACTTGAAGACAAGCGTGCGCGCTTCCTGAGGCCCAAGTCTGCAATCTTGAGTACTTCTTCCCCGAGGTCGCGGAAGCAGCCGCCTTTCGGGTCCTGGGTCTCCAGGCCGCGGCGGGGGACATCATCGCGCATCTTGGCGACGTCGTCCGCGCTCCAGCGCTTCACCAGGTCGGCGGCGGCGTCCTGTGCTTCGGTGTCATACAGCAGGCCAACCCATAGGGCGGGCAGGGCACACAGGCGGTTCCACGGGCCGCCATCGGCGCCACGCATCTCAAGGAAGGTCTTGAGGCGCACTTCAGGGAACAGGGTGGTCATATGGTCTTCCCAGTCCGCCATCGTGGGCAGTTCGCCCGGCAGGGCCGGCAGTTCGCCCTTCATGAAGGCGCGGAAGCTTTGGCCGGATGCGTCGATATATTTGCCGTCCCGGCGCACGAAATACATGGGCACGTCCAGCACATGGTCTACCCAGCGCTCAAAGCCCATACCACTTTCAAACACAAAAGGGAGGGTGCCGCAGCGGTCGGGGTCAGTGTCTGTCCAGATATGGCTGCGGTAGCTTTTGAACCCGTTGGGTCTGCCTTCCGTCAGCGGTGAATTGGCGAACAGTGCGGTCGCCAGTGGCTGCAGGGCCAGGCTGATGCGGAATTTTTCCACCATGTCGGCCTCATCCGCGAAATCCAGGTTTACCTGCACGGTGCAGGTGCGCAGCATCATGTCCAACCCCAGGCTGCCCTTCTTGGGCATATAGCTGCGCATGATGTCATAGCGCGCTTTGGGCATCACTGGCACATCTTCGCGCTTCAATGTCGGGTGGAAACCAAGTCCCAGAAAGCCGATATTCAGGCGTTCGCCAATCTCGCGGGTACAGCGAAGGTGGCTGGAAGTTTCGTCACAGGTTTGGTGGATATTCTCAAGCGGTGCGCCGGACAGTTCAAATTGCCCGCCGGGCTCCAGCGTCACGGACGCGCCATTCTTTTTGGCTGCGATCAGCTTTCCGCCTTCTTCTACAGCTTCCCAACCATTGTCGACAAAAGCCTGCAATACATCCTTGATGCCGGGCAGGCCGTTTTGACCTTCCCACTCAAGGGGTGCCTTGGTGTCGCGGTGGAAAACGAATTTCTCGTGTTCGGACCCGATGCGCCAGCTGGACCGGTCGGGCTTCGAGCCCTGTTCCATATAGGTCACCAGCTGTGCTTTGGACTCGATGATGGCGCTTGACATAAACAGGGGTCCCCTCGACCGAACAATCGTGCTTAGAAAAAGTAGGGTCTAGATAAGCAGCAATCAAGAAAAGTAAACCCCGGTCACGCGTTAGTGAGGGTCCGGCGAGCCGCAGGTGAGCGCCAACCTGATCAAAAAGTCAGGGTTTATCTGGCTTTTGGCTGGGCAGGAAATTCAGGTGAAAAAATCTAATTTCTGTGTGCAGAAGACCCGTAAGTCACATTGACGGCACAAGGGTTGGCTGACAGGTCCATGCCGTAAATGTGCAACGTGGTGGCTACTTTGTCGGTTGGATTGAACAGGCGGTGGATGCCCTCTGGGTTCGGGTTTACCGTTGCGACAGCACCAGCGCCGGCCGTGATTTTGCCGTTCGAGCGCACGCCGCCTTCAGACGCATCGCAGCGGTCATAGGTTTCGCAGCCGATCTCGCCAGAGATCACGCCCACACAGCCCCAGGCATTATGGCCATGGACCGGTGTTTCAGCGCCCGGCTGCCATTCAAGCTGCAGCACGGAGAAGAAACCCGAAGGGTGGGCATACAGCACCTTGCGCCGGTAGCCGCGCGTGTTCACCGGCGTATCCGCGAAGTCTTCCAGCTGGATGCGGGGCAGTACGTGTTCCATCAGGTGGGCAATCTCATCCTTGTGGCAATCGGGTGCCGCACAGGCAACAGCCGTGCAGGCCTCCTGCACAAGGCTGGCGATATTGATGGTAGACTGGAAGGATGGAATTCCTTCTTTTGGCATGGCAATGTTCCCGCTAACCTAAAAATATTACGTAACGGGGTACAATATACCAATATTCTGTCAGTAATTGTTTGCTATTTTCTGGCTTAAACAGCAAGTCCGTGAAAAATTTTTCCCTAAACAGCGTTTAAGTGTCACCAATCACCCAAAGCGGATTGCCACAGGCTGATGGCGGACATGGCGGCTGTATCTGCGCGCAAGACACGCGGCCCCAGGGCTACGACCACCGTATTGGGGTGAGACCGAATGAGCGCACGCTCATGGTCGTCAAAGCCACCTTCCGGGCCGATCAGGATGCCCCAGGGGCGGGGATTTGATTTATTGTCTGCTGCTTGAAGCGCCACGTGGGCCGGTGTGCCTGTCAGGTCCTCGTCACAGAACATGATCTTTCGGTCCATCGGCCAATCGGCGATCAGTTTTTCCAACTTCACGGGTTCGCCGATTGTCGGCACATTGAGGCGCTCGCACTGTTCTGCGGCCTCAACGGCATTCGCAAACAGGCGGTCGGTCTTCACCCGGTCCACGATGGTGCGGCGTGTCAGCATGGGCACCATATGGCTGACGCCCAGCTCGGTGGCTTTTTGTGCCATGAAGTCCAGCCGGGCTTTTTTGATGGGTGCAAAGGCAAGCCACAGGTCGGGCTCTGTGCGCTGCTCCCTGATCCTGGACTCCAGCCGGAGCGTCACAGCTTTTTTCTGGACTGCTGCGATCTCGGATGCCCACTCGCCGTCCCGGCCATTGAAAAGCGCCACCTGATCGCCCGTGCGGGCGCGCATCACGTTGGCCAGATAATGTGACTGGTCCGGCCCCAGCGTCAGGCTGCCGTCACCGGGCAGGGCTGCGTCCACATACAGGCGGTGCTGGATTTTCTTGCTCATGCGTCTTGGTCCGGCTCTGGGAATGTCTTTTCTCCCTGATGCCGCGAAGAGGGCGTCATCGCAAGGGAAATCTGGAACAGCTCCATGTGGTTGGAGAAAACTAATTGACATGCAACAAAAATGTTGCATGTTCGTGTTATGGGAATTTCAATTGATCCGGGATTGAGTGCCGTATTCAAGGCACTTTCGGACGACACGAGATTGTTGGTACTTGAGGAGCTTCGAAAGCGGGACAACCAGTCCCTTTTCGAGATATGTGTCCGTGTTATTGAGCAGCATGACCTGTCTTTGAGCCGACAGGCACTTTCCCGCCATTTGAACGTTCTCGAAGCTGCGGGCCTGATTACGACCGAATGGTCGGGGCGTACAAAGGTTCATACTCTCAACCGAACGCCTATCGGGGACCATATTCAACCTTGGATGAAGCCGTTCCTTGAGTAGGAGACAGTCATGAAAATGTTTATCAAAAGCGTTTTTGTTCCGGATCAGGCCAAAGCGCTGAAATTCTACACAAATGTTCTGGGGTTCGAGGTAAAGCAAGATATCCCTTTGGGTGAATATCGTTGGTTGACGGTCGTCTCACCGGAAGAACCAGATGGCGTCCAACTATTGCTGGAGCCCAACCAACATCAAGCGGCTAAAGCCTATCAGGAAGCGCTGTTTGCAGATGGTATTCCGTGTACTTCATTCAGCGTCGAGGATGTTGACGCTGAATATGAGCGACTTGTAAAGGCGGGCGTGGGTTTCACTGTAGCACCCATGGTGGCAGGAAACGCCAAGATGGCTGTATTTGACGACACATGTGGCAACCTGATTCAGATTGTCGAGCTATTGTAAAATCCTTTTGGGTTTATAGCACGAAACCTTCAATCCAGTGCTTGGCCATATAACGCACCAGTTTGCCGCTCTTTAGGACACCGGCGCCGACTTCAACAAACTCCATCCAGGTGTGGAAGGCGTCCGATCCCGGGTTGGGCTGTGTCCACTACAGGCGGTGCTGGATTGTCTTGCTCATGCGCGGCGGTCCTGCTGCTGTTTACATGCTGTTGCCCGCGAGGCCTTGATGCGGCGCTACCGCAAGGAAATTTTCTTGCCGCGCGTGTGTGCTACGCTACCTCATGGAGGGGCGAACGGCCAACAGAAGGGAAACATCATGATCAGGAAACTCGGTGCACTTGCGCTCGTGGGCCTTATGGCAGGCACAGCCGTATCTGCGGAGCCGGTTGAAATCACCAACGACAGTTTCAAATGTCTCGCCGACATGCAGAAGGTGCGGCATTTCTTTGTCGATAATCTGTTGGGTGACCTTGAGGCCACGCTGGCGGTTGCCAACAACAAGAAGGGCGGCGTGTATCCACCCGGTTCCGTTGTGCAACTGGTGCCGACAGAGGTGATGGTGAAGCGCGAAGAGGGCTGGAGCCCGCGCACAAAAGACTGGGAGTTCTTTGAGCTTGATGTGTCTGCCGAAGGCAGTGAGATCAAGGTGCGCGGGACAGACCAGGCGGTGAACAAGTTTGGCGGCAATTGCCTTGAGTGTCACGAGCGTGCCCGTCCGCAGTGGGATATGATTTGTGAGCAAGGCCACGGCTGTCTGCCGATCCCGATCACCAGAAAGCAGATCGCCCAGATCCAGGCAGCTGACCCGCGCTGCGAACCTGCGGACGCAAAAACTGAGGACTAGTCCAGCGTCTTGACCATATAGCGCACCAGCTTGCCATTTTTCAGCACACCGGTGCCCACCTCCGCGAAGCCCATGCGGGCATGGAAAGCGTCTGAGCCCGGATTGGGCGGGTCGATATTCACCTCGCACGCAACGGCGGGTTTGCCAGCAGTGCGTGCGCGGGCGAACAGGTCTTCATAAAGCGCGCGCGCAAGCCCCTGGCCGCGCGCGCTTTCAGCGGTGATGACCCGGTCGATATAGGCGAAGCTCGGGTATCGGGTTTGAAACCACAGGAAGTTGGGGCTGGTGTAATCGGCCGTTTCATCGAACGCGATCAGGAAGGCGTGCGCCGGCGCAACCCCACAGGCATAAAAAGCACCCGCGACCATGGCCCGATAATCCTCAGGCTCGAGGTGCGAGGTTTCGCGCACATGGGCTTCATTCAGCGCCAGGATGCCGGCTTCTGCCAAGTTGCTAAGGGGTTGAATATCAACCATAAACACTCCTCTGATCACCTTGTCAGGATAGCCTGCTACTGAGCCTTGGTGCTAGCAATAATTCAAATTTTATGCGTTCCGTGACAGCGTATGCGGGTTGCCGTACACTCAAACCGAGCACTGAGGGCTCCCAAAAGGGGAGCGACATTTGGTTGGAAGAGCTATGATACAGAATGTAGCGGGCGCAAATGCGCTTCAGCCGCGGTTGGCGGCAGCAAATGGATTGGACCCGGACCGCGACGCGCTGCGCTTCAACGGCGCCCAGGAACGCGGCTTTGCTTTTGGCAAGCGCAAGCCGGTTGTCGACCAGGTCCAGACATCCGAAACACAATCCCAGACACAATCCCAGACACAGTCCCAGACAGTGGAAACCTATTCGATGGGCATACAGCCCCCTGCCACTGGTGTTGACGGCGCGGATACAAATGCCGTGGCGGTCACCAGGGGCGGCAGCTTCAATATCGATGTGACCATCTCAGGCGAAGACGGTGCAGGCGGTAAAGGGGTGGTCCATTTTCACGAAGGCGGCAGCTACAGCTTCAGCCTTTCGGATCACCCCGGCGCCAAATACCGCCTGGTGGGCCTTGAAGGCGGGAACGGGGTTACGAATCCGAATAACATCAAGGGCACGATTTTTCTGAACGGGGCCGAGATCAAGCTGGGGGACCTCAAGGACAAGGCTAGCGAGTTTCTGAAGAAGCGCGATGAGATCGCCGCCAAGGCAGAGGAGGCACCGGGCCAGGAGAAGAAGCGTGCGGGCGATATCACGCTGGATGACCTGAAGGCCGTGGGTCTTCTGTCCACGCCGGACGTGGGCGTACTGAACATCCATGATGACCGGTTTGACCGCTCGAAGTTCACTGACAAGCAGGTGCTTTCCCTGAAGGTGGCGGCAAAGCTGGCGACGCAGGAAACGCTCAATCCGATCCGTGAAGACGAAGACGAGCGCATAGGCCGTGGCCTGAAGCTCGGGCACGCCAAAGAAGGCATCGGGTCCTATGGACGTGGGCTCAAGCTGGGGCACGAAAAGGCCCCGGGTATTCTGGCCTTTTACGCCTGACCACAAGCGTCATTCGCCGACGTGATCGGCGAATCCACTGTGCCCTTAGACTCGCCGGTCGTGCCGGCGAGTGACGAATTTTCCATAGCTAAAAAGCCACGACCGCTTCAATGATCGCGCGGGCGTCAAGGCCGTCGGGCAGGCTGCCGTAGGCCCCATGGCGCCCGAAGGGGTCAAGCCGGGTGCTGATGTATCCCTCTGCCACCGTGCCGGGCGCGCGTTCCATCAACAGCTTGGCGGATGCCAGCGTGGCCAGCCGTTCCGTCAGCCAACGGCCGCGGGCTTCATTCAGGCCGCCTGCGATGTTGTCTGTCAGGTCCGCCAGCGCGTCATCATACTGGCTGGACGCGCCCTTGACTTCACTGAGCCAGCCGATGCCGGCTTCAAGGCTTTCACGCTCGCGCATTGCCACCCGCATCAGGTCCAGGCACATGACGCTGCCTGAGCCCTCCCAGATCGAATTCACTGGCAGTTCGCGGTAAATGCGCGCCAGAACGCCGTCTTCCACATAGCCGTTGCCGCCCAGGCATTCCATGGCTTCATACCCCAGCGAGGGCCCGCGTTTGGTGACCCAATATTTGGTCACCGGCGTCATCAGGCGGGCGTAGGCGGCGTTCATGGGGTCATCCATGCGCTCATAGGCGCCGGCGAGGCGGATGCTCAGGTGCGTGGCTGCGGCCACCTCAAGCGACATGTCTGCGAGGAGCGCCGTCATCATCGGCTGGTCGATCAGCTTTTTCTGGAACACCGTACGGTAGCGCGCGTGATGCACGGCGCGGGAAAGCGCCTGCCGCATCAGCCCGGCGGACCCCAGCGCGCAATCAAGCCGGGTGTAGTTGGCCATGGTCATGATGTTGGCGATGCCGCGGCCCTCGCTGCCGATCAGCACGCCTTCAGCTTTGTGGAATTCCACTTCACTGGACGCGTTCGATTTGTTGCCCAGCTTGTTCTTCAGCCGCTGGAAGCGGAGGCCGTTAACGCTGCCGTCAGCCCGGAAGCGCGGCACGAAAAAGACCGAAAGCGCGTTGCCGGTTTGGGCCAGAACCAGGAAGGCGTCGCACATGGGGGCGGACATGAACCATTTATGCCCGGTGATCAGGTAAGGCTGGCCCGCCCCGCCGTTCTCGACCGGCTCAGCGACGGTGGTGTTGGCGCGCACGTCCGTGCCGCCCTGCTTTTCGGTCATGCCCATGCCGATGGTGATGCCGGATTTATCCGAAATCGGGCGGAAGGTTGGGTCATAGGTGTGGCTGATCAGCTTTGGCAGCAGGCGTGCGAATAGGTCCGGCTGGTTCTGCAGCGCCGGGATGGCCGCGTGGGTCATGGTGATGGGGCAGATATGGCCAGCCTCAACCTGGCTCATCATATAATGCTTGGCTGCGCGCGCCGCGCCCACGCCCAGGCCCTTTTCGCGCCCGTCGGTGGCGAGGCCGTCGAACGCGCCGCAGTGGATGCCCGCGCGCTTCGACATGTCCATGAAATGGTGGTAGGCGGGGTGGAATTCGACTGTATCCTGGCGGTGGCCCTGTGTGTCGAACGTGTTCAGTTCCGGCAGGCGAGTGTTGGCCAGATGCGCCTGGTGGAAGGCCTCAGCGGTCCCGAGCTGCGCGCCGAAACGGTTCAGGTCCATCGCAGCCCAGCCCGCGCCCTCCGCCGCCAGCGCGGCCTTTAAGGGTGCGTCCGTTTCATAGAGGTTCACATGGTCATAGACCGGCGGCTGGTTGAACACTTCATGCGTGTCGAACTGGTTTTCCATCACAAGTCCCCCTTACTTTTCACCTTACACCCAATTTAGGGCCAAGGGGAGAGGAGGGAAGAGCTTTAAATGTCGTCAAAATGCGTTACTGTCGCTTGGGATACTGAGCGAGGTTCATATGACACTACTTGATCGGATGAAGAGTATCTCTCCTACCTGTATTTTGTGTGGTGGACAAAATCCAACTGAAACGACAGATCATATTCCACCAAAATCCATCTTCTTCTTAAAGCAAAGGCCTAGAGGGCTGGAGTTCCCTGCATGCAGGGCGTGCAATCAGGGAAGCAAGCTGGACGATCAAGTTGTCGGTTGGTTCTCCAGAATTTATCCTGACCCCGAGGCTGATGCTGAGACAAAAGAGCTAAATAAACTTACAAAGTCGGTGCAAAGGAATGTTCCTGGATTGCTTGCTGAGCTTCAGGCCACAGATAGTCAGTTGGTGACCTTCCGAAAGGGCGTGCCTGCGCAGTATGCTGACAAGCATGTGCTTAGCGCTGACGGTCCTATCTTAAATGAGATTGTAGGATGCTTTGGGGCGAAAATGGGTATTGCGTTGCATTTTGAGAAAACGGGACGAGTTGTTCCTGTCGAAGGCCGTGCAGCGGTAAAATGGTACACTAATTACCAAGCGATAACTGGTGATATTCCGACCGATGCTTTGTCACTACTGGGTGCGCCAGAGACGCTGCAGATGGGCAAGTGGGAGGTTTCCGATCAGTTTCAATACAGTAGTGCGTGGCTTGAAGATGGTCGATTGAGCTTGCATTATGCGACTTTCAGAAGATCGTTTGCGATTTTGGTGGCAGTGTTTGCGAGCAACGCTGATCTTATTGAGGGGCTTGTGGAAAATTCTGCGGGGGTCTTTCAACCAGGATGGCTTATTGACCGTCAGCCGAAATTTAAACGGCTTAAAATGTGGTAACGAATTGCCTCTAACCCCGCCACTCACTCGGGGCTTTGCCGGTCCAGCGTTTGAAGGCGCGGGAGAAACTGGAAGCTTCGGAAAAGCCCACCAGATAGGCCACTTCATTCACGCTGGCCTTGCCGCCCTCGAGATAGCTGATCGCCATGGTGCGGCGCAGGTCATCCAGCAGGGTCTCGAAATTCAGGCCCTCGGCCTTAAGGCGCCTGTAAAGCGTCGGGCGGCTGATGCCCATCATTTCCGCCACCTTCTCCATCGAAACCTCGCCTTTGTGCAGCATCGGCAGCACGGCTTTTTCCACCTGTCCGCGCAGGGTTTCTGAGGCCTCCAGCTCGCGCATCAGGGCGTCCGCGTGGTCAGACAGCACGCCGAAGGCATAGCGGTTCTTGGGGCCGGTTGTCAGCTCAAGCCAGCTTTTGTGCGCCTTCAGCGCGTTCCATTTTGCGCCGAAGGTCACGGGCACGCCGAACATGTCTTCATAGGTTTTCCAGTGCACGGGCTTGTCGTGCGTCACGTGGAAGGCGCGGTAGGGCAGCTCATCGCCGAAGAAGCGGCTGAAATCCCCCACAAAGCGGGCAAATACGGTTTCGGTCAGCTCCGGCGTCATGTTGGGGTTGGGGCGCTGGTCGATCACCCAGACGCAGTCGCCGTCTTCCTCCAGCCGGAAGCGCTGCTTGCCTTCGCCCACGCCGGTGTCCAGCACCAGCTTGGCGTAGCGGTTCATCTGCTGGAAGCCTTCGCCCACGCTGTTGGAGGCAAAAGAAATCAACCCGACGATGGAAAAGTCATCAAACCGGCTGGCCTTGCCGTATTGGAGCGCCAGGTCCGGCCGGTTCAGCTGTTTGACCGCTGCGCGAATGAGGCCCACAAAGGCGGTGGCGGGCAGGCGGGCGTCCTGGTCATCGAGCGGCGTGTTCTCAAGCCCCACGGCCTTCAGAAGGGCCTCGCGGTCCCCGCCTTCCCCGACGGCAAAATTCAAAAGGTCCCGGATCAGCCCGGCGGCAACTGTTGGCATGATGTATCCCCTCGCGTGCCCTGCTGCCACCTTGCGTGATCTTCTGGGCTAAGTGTTTGATCGCTGCGGTCATTGTGATGCTGCCGCCAGCTTCTTATCTATAGGACATAAATAAGAAAGTCGGCAACGACCGGCAAGACGCGAGGAAATATAATGTCTGATATCATGATGGACGCCGGCACCCCGGCGCGCCCAAAGCGGGCCCGTAACTGGCTCGATCTTTCCGCAAAAACCTGGTTTGTCGTCACGGCCATCGGCCAGTGGCTGTTTGTGGCCTATATCGCCGGTTACTATGGCAAGCGCTTTGCCGCTGGCGGCGTGGGCGGCTTCGCGGACACCCATCTGGCCAACGGCTTCATGGCGGGCGACAGCATGGGCAATGTGGCGCTGGCGATCCATATTCTGGTGGCGGGGCTGATCATTGCCGCCGGGCAGATCCAGCTGGTGCCCGGGATACGCAACAAGATACCCCGCCTGCACCGCTACAGCGGCTGGTTCTATATGACCGCGTCGGTGGTTGTCTCGATCGCCGGGACGTATCTTGTTTGGACACGCCCCCGGGTGATTGGCTCGCTTATTCAGGATATTGGCGTGACCGGCAGCGGCGTGCTGGTGATGGCCTTTGTGCCGCTGGCGCTCTACTGTGCCATCAAGCGGGATTTCGCGGCCCACCGGCGTTGGGCGCTGAGGCTTTTCATGGTGGTGAGTGCGGTGTGGTTCCTGCGGTTAATGACTTTCGGCTGGTTCCTGACAACCGGCGGCATCGGTATTGACGGCAAGACCTTCTCAGGCCCGTTCCTCTATGTGGTCAGCTTTGCGCAGTATCTGCTGCCGCTTGCGGTGCTCGAGCTGTATTTCTGGGCCCAGAAGGGCAAGAACAAGGCGCATCGCGGCAAGGTTGCCGGTGTGGTGTTCCTGATGACAGCCTTCATGGCTGTGGGCGTTGTGGGCATCAGCAGTTTCTCCTGGATTCCCAAGATATTTGGCTGATCGGGGCCTGTAATCAAGGATACTGGCTGCGTTGGCGTGGGCGCGCAGCAGCCAGTACGCGGCATGGAGCTTTGGTTCCGTGCCGCTAAGCCATTCTTGGCCTTGCCAAATTTCCCCGATATGCAAGGATGCCTGCAAGCATGGTTAATGATTGGGGAGCCACAGATGGCACAGGACGTGAAGGTAAGCTGCACATGCGGCAAGGTGAAGGGCGTCATCAGGGGGCTGGCGCGCGCGAACAGCAACCATGTGCAGTGCCCCTGCAAGGGCTGCCAGAGTTACGCCCACTATCTTGACCGTGCGGGCGACATGATGGACGGGGTCGGCTATTCGAATATCTTCCAGATTGACCCGGCAAGCTATGAAATACATGAAGGGCATGACCATCTGGCCTGTGTGCGCATGACGCCCAAGGGGCCACTCCGCTGGTTCACAGACTGCTGCAAAACGCCGCTGGGCAACACTTTGCCGAAAGGCGGTATTCCTTTCATTGGCGTGCTGCCCATCTGCACAGGCCACAAGGGGACAGACCCGGCGGTGGTTGATATGGTTGGCCCAGTGCGGGCGGTGGCCAATGAAAAACGCCCCCAGAGTTTTGGCGAGAAGTTCAAGACCTGGGGTATGCTGGCGCACCTGATGCGTCTGACGATCTGGTGGCGCATCCGCGGCGGCAAAAGCTGGAAGCCTTTCTTTGACAAGGACACCCTGCGGCCGATCCGGAAACCGATCACGATTTCAGACGCTGAGCGCGAGGCACTTGAAGCCAAGGTGATCTGATCTGGCTTGACTTATCGCGTGCCCGCGCGTACGCCGCTAGGCATGTTTGGGCGCACACAAAAAGACGTGGTGAAAACGGCGGATGCCGTTGAGGGCAGTTTTGTCTATCGGCATGCGCCGAAGGCCGTGCGGCCCTACCTGAAGCTCGCGCGGATGGACCGGCCCGTTGGCACGTGGCTCTTGCTGTGGCCCTGCCTGTGGTCGACAGCGCTGGCGGCAGACGGCGCGCTGACGCTGCATCATGCTTACCTTATGCTTCTGTTCGCCATCGGCGCGCTGGTGATGCGCGGCGCAGGCTGTACCTATAACGACATTATCGACCGGGACTTCGACGGTGCGGTCGAGCGCACCAAAAGCCGCCCCATTCCGGCTGGTGAGGTAAGCCTGAAGGGCGCCTGGGCCTTCCTGGTGCTGCAGTGCCTCATCGGCTTCCTTGTGCTGATCCAGCTGAATGTGTTCGCCATCATGGTGGGGCTGGGCTCGCTTGTGCTAGTTGCAGCATATCCCTTTATGAAGCGCATCACCTACTGGCCGCAGGCGTGGCTGGGGCTGACGTTCAACTGGGGAGCGCTTGTGGGCTGGGCCGCCGTGCGCGGCAGTCTGGACTGGCCGGCGATCATTTTGTACGCAGGTGGCCTGTTCTGGACGCTGGGTTATGACACGGTTTATGCCCATCAGGACAAGGAAGATGATGCGCTTATCGGCGTCAAGTCGACGGCCCTTGCGCTGGGGGCGAAAACCCGGCCTGCGATCAGCTTATTCTACGGCTTATTTATTTTTGCCCTTTTGGGCGCAGGAATCCTTGCAAATCTGGGCATAATCTATTATCCCGTGCTCGCGTTTGCGGGGCTTCACCTCGCCGCACAGATCAGGCGCGTCAATATCGATGATGCTGCCGTCTGTTTGGAAGTTTTCCGCTCGAACATCGCGTTTGGCTGGATCGTGTTTGCGGCCCTCATTCTGGGGCAAGCCGTCCAGTAGCCTCCCCGGCGTCCACTCTGGTGTTTGTGCGATTTTTTGAGTAGCCCCATGCTAGGTTTTCGGGGCAAATTAAAGGACGCATATCCATGGATATCAAGAAGATCTCCGTTGGCGAAAACGCCCCTTGGGACGTGAACGTTATCATCGAAGTGCCAGCTGGCACCGAACCCGTGAAATACGAGCTGGACAAAGAATCAGGCGCATTGTTCGTGGACCGCATCATGCACACCAGCATGCGCTACCCATGTAACTATGGTTTCATCCCGCACACACTGGCGGATGACGGCGACCCGGTAGACGTGCTGCTGGCGAACCGCACCCCGATCATGCCGGGTGCTGTTGTGCGCTGCCGTCCGCTTGGTGTTCTGATCATGGAAGATGAAGCCGGCATGGACGAGAAGCTCTTGATGGTGCCTGTCGACAAGCTGCACCCCTTCTATAAGGACGTTCAGAGCTACGACGAGCTGCCGAAGATTTTCCTCGACCAGATCGCGCATTTCTTCCAGCACTATAAAGACCTCGAGAGCGGCAAATGGGTGAAAATCAAGGGCTGGGAAGGCCCTGAAAAAGCTGCCCAACTGATCGAAGAAGGCATCAAGGCCGAAGCAGCTGCCAAATAAGCGCTGTTCTTTGCAAAGATATAAGAAAGCCCGGCACAGAGCATTCTGGCCGGGCTTTTTGTTTGCTACCTTGTTTGGGCTGAGCAGTCGGGAAGCCAGCGGCTGTAGGTTAGCCGATGCCACAGGGCTTCCACGGGGCCCTTTTCGAACCGTTTGAACCACAGGTGGCTCAGCACAAGCTGTGTGGCCCAGACGCCCAGCACGACAAAGGCAGTCTGCCAGCGCGGCAATTCACCAAACAGGCTGAGCCCAAATCCATAGAAGATAGTGGTGCAGGCCAGAGTCTGGAACAGATAGTTCGACAACGCGGCCTTGCCCACCTTGCTGACGGCATTGAAACCCAATCGGAAACGCGTGCCGTTGAGCAGGAAGCCCACAAGGGCGATATAGCCGGTGCCCACCATCACTGAGCCCGCGTAATTCCAGAGACTGCCAGCGAACATGGAAAAGGGGAACGACCAGGCCGCGGCTTCGTTTGCCATCAGGCCGTTCCAGGCCAGCGCAAAACCAATGGGCAAGAGGGTGAGGGCTATCAGGCCATAGGTGCGCGCCTTCAGTTTGCCGCCCAGGAAGCCGCACCGGTAGAGGGCAAGGCCAATCAGCATCAAACCACTGATACGCCAGGCCCCCCAGTGTATGTAGATCTCTGTCTCGAATTCCAGTGCTTGTGCCGCGCGAACCGGGAAATGGTCTGCCCAACTGCCCTGGTAGGCGGCAATTTCAGCAGCGAGGACTTCTGCCGGTGGGAGCCACATTTCCCGGCTGGTTTCAGCGATAACATGGTCGGGCAGAGGGGAGATGGCCCAGTATCCCATAAAACTCCAGGCCATGCCGAAGGCGAGCAGGCTGACGCCGACGGCCAGCGTGATCCTCCAGCGTACATTCCGGAACAGGAAAGGGACCAGGCTGGTCATCGCGTAGGGGACAAGGATATCGCCGCTCCACAGCAGGTAGGCGTGCATGAGGCCGATCAGGAACAGGCCGAATATTCGTTTGGTATAGGTGATCAGAACCGGATCACCCCGGCGCACCAAACCATCACAGATAATGGCAGTGCTGGCCCCAAAGAGCATAGAAAAGATGGCCATGAACTTCTGGTCTGCCATCACATACTGGAACTGCCACCAAAGTCGGTCCAGCCCGGTGTGGTCGTTGCCGACAAGGGGATTGAAATAGGCGGCATGCGGCTCCGAGAACAAGCGGATGTTCATCAGCAAAATGCCAAGGACGGCAATCCCGCGCACAATGTCCAGAAGTGCGATCCGGTTAACCGATACAGTTGTCATGATTTCCCCCAATGGCCGTGTCTGGCTATGGGATATATTGCGTCCTTCGAACGAAGTGTTGCAAGCGCAACTTTAGTTGCTGGGGCCTGGCCCGTAGAGGGGCATAAAAAAGCCCGGCAAGTGCCGGGCTTTTCTTGTTCTGGGTGAGTTGGTATTAGCCCTGAGGCAGCAGGGTTACGCGGGCGGCGACAATCTGCTTGTCCTTACCGTCCATCACGCCAGTTACCTTGACCTTTTGGCCAGGCTGGAGCGTGTCGAGTTTGCCCATGGACTGTACCTTGATCGTTTCACCGTCCTTGTCTTCCACTTCCAGCGTCTTGGTGGTCGCGTCAATATTGACGGCCTTGCCCACGATGGTTGCTTCACCTACGACCGGCAGGTCTTTCACGCTTTCAACCGGTGCGGGGGCTCTACTGGTAAGCGTTACCTCTTCGGCAGCGCCCGTGTCCTGGGCAGGGCTAGTATCCTGGAAGCTCATGCGCATGATCTTGGGTTGGGGTTGGTCATCTTCTTGCGCGTCTTCCTTGGATTGTGGCGCGTCCGCTGTGACGTCCTTCATGGCTGGTGCCAGAACAGTCACACTGCTTGCATCGATTTCCTTGCCTAGGCCCAGCACCTTGCTGTCGATCATGCCGATCACCTGTACCCGATCACCTTTCTGGACATCAAGCGGTGCCGCAGCCGAGATGTCGATGGTGTTGCCGTCGGCATCACGCAGGGTGAATTCCGTTTTACCGTCCAGTTCTGCAACAAAGCCGGTCAGGGCTACCTGGCCCTCAGTGGGAAGGTCGGCAATTGCGATGGCCTTTTTTTCGGTTGCGTGCGCCAGTGACGCTGCCCCCAACATCAAGCCCGCAGTAATCAGTGCTGTCGTCGATTTATAGAGCATGATTAGTCTCCTTTTCGGTCTGACTGCTGTGGAAGCCCACAAAGCAGGGTTGGTACATGCTGTGACACCAGTGAAGCCGGTTTGATGTTAAGCCGCGATATGCAGAGTTCGCTTGGGACATAAAGAGTTGATAAAATTGGACCGGACTTGGGCGCCGCCGGGGCAATTGTGGCAAGATATTGATTTCAATGTGGAAACTATGAAGCTGCGGTAAGGCGGAAGACAAAAAAATGGCCTGGGAAGACCAGGCCATCAGGTGGAGAGTGGGGCGCTGGGGCGCCCCTGGGGTAATGCGGTTTAATAGTGGAAGAAATTCAGCTTGTTGCCGTCTGGGTCACGGAAATAGCCGGCGTAAAATCCCTGGTCGCCCCGTGGGCCCGGCGCACCTTCGTCTGATGCGCCCAGTTCAAGCGCTTTGGCGTGCATGCGGTCCACCATTTCCGGGCTGTCAGCCTGAAGCGCAACCATGACGCCGTTGCCGACGGTGGCAGCTTCCTTGTTGAAGGGCAGGGTGACGCTGAATTCTGTGCCTTTGCCAATGGACCAGACTTTGAAAACGTCAAAATCCATGGTGCGCTTGGCGCCCATTTCCCCCAGCAGGGCATCATAAAAGGCCGATGCTTTGCCTATGTCGTTGGTGCCGACGGTAATATATCCGATCATTGGTTATCTCCTCTACTGATCGTGTCGTGATGTTATGGTTTGGTGAATTGTGCGCGGGCGCGCTTCACTTCAAGGCGGCTTTTGCACCCTTCGGCGTGATCATTTACCAGCCCCATGGCCTGCATGAAGGCATAGACGGTGGTGGGGCCGACAAATTTCCAGCCCCTTTTTTTGAGTTCCTTCGACAGCGCAATGGATTGCGCGGTGGTTGAGGCAAGCTCATGTTTGATTTCCTGGGCGTCCGGTGCCTCATAGCGCCAGAAAAAGGCAGCCAGAGATCCTTCCGCCTCAACCATTTCCCGGGCGCGGGAAGCGTTGTTGATAACGGCTTCAATTTTACCCCTATGGCGCACAATGCCTGCGTCGCCAAGGAGGCGCTCCACGTCGGCCTCATCAAAACCAGCGACCTTGTGGAAGTCGAATCCTTCGAAGGCGGCGCGAAAATTCTCCCGCTTGTTCAGGATGGTCAGCCAGCTTAGGCCAGACTGGAACCCTTCGAGGCAGATCTTCTCAAACAGCCGGGTGTCGTTATCCACGGGGAAGCCCCACTCATGGTCGTGATAATGGATATAGTTTGGCGTGGCGGCACACCAGTTGCAGCGGGGCTGACCGTCTGGGCCATCAAATGTCTTGCGCATTGCTCTTGCCTTACCTTTCAGTGGGTACAAGGAAATCCAGCCGGGTGTCCGTGCGGCCCGGTGTGACCCCAACGACCTCGGGCGTCACGATACCCTCCGCAACGAAAGGGTCCTCGGCGATGAAAGATTCAAGGTCGGCGTGCGTGATATTGTGGGCCAGGATGGCGCCCCCGGCACCTGATTGCAGGCTGCCAACCATCAGGAAGTAGCCATTGGCGAACCCATCCCTGATCCAGGCATTATGGCCCGCCATGAAGTCGGGGGCGCGGCTCTTGTCGCCTGTGAACTTCAAAAAAACGATAAACATGGTCTTTCCCCTTGAGCCGCCCCGGTTGGTCAGGGCGGCGAATTCTTGTGTTGCTGTTATTCGGCAGCCTGGCCCTTGAGCATCTGCGAGCCTTCAGGATACCAGCGCTGCATGCCGCGTTCAAAATAGGCCACCAGGTTGGGCTGGGCCGCGACCAACGGTATGGACCATGTCTTGATCGGAGAGGCATAGAAGTTGGCGACAAAGCTGAACACCGTCGCATCCAGATAGGTCGGCTGATTCGCAAGGAACCATTCCTGGTCGCCGAGCAGGGTGGCCAGGCAATCAATGTCCGATTTGATCAGTTGGCGCTGTTCGTCTGTAGAATGCCGAGCAAATCCTGAGAATGTATAGCCTTCACGCATTTCACGGCGCATGGGGTCCCCGATCCCGTCTGGATCGCCCTGAAGGAAAATCTCCTTTGCTTGTACCCAGCCTTCATCTTCCACCCAGCGGGACCAGGCCAAACCATGGACCGTGCGGTCATCCAGCATGCGGCAAACAGCATGACCCACGGCCTTGGCATCGTCCGACAAGCCTCCATCAAGCGTGGCGCCATATTTTTCAATTAGGTAAAGGCGGATGAATTCGCTGTCCTCAATGATCTCATCGCCATCCTTGAGTACAGGCAGTTTGCCCTTTGAGAAACCTCTGGGGTCCTCGGGCATGACGGTTTCAAAGTCGAGTCCGGCAAGCTTCAACAGGATCTCGACCTTGTTACAGAAAGGGCTGGGGTTAAAAAAGCCGGGCGCTGTGGGGAACGCGTACAGGGTTAGTGATGTCATCTTATTGCTCCTCGCTATCGTGACTTGGGTCGTTGAAGAGCTTATACGCCGCCCTAGTGACAGTTTTTGTCAGGAGTGTTTGGCGAGTTATCATTCGTGGAAAAAACCGGGAATGGGGCCTGGTTAGAATTTGATGCCACGCATTAAAAATATTTATGGATTTTCATGCTCTTTCAGGCTTTTATGCCGATGTCGCTGCGGGACAGTGGTGACCTTGGGCCGAGGGCTTGCTCCGTTGGGCCGGATATACAACAAGCAGCAAAAGCTGCGACGATAGCGAGAGAAAAAATGTTCAAATCAACTGTACTCTTTGGTTCCGAAGAACCGAAGGGCTGGGCGCCATGGGCGCTCCTTGTCCCTGTCATTGCCATTCTTTTTACCGTTATTTCGCTGGTTGGCGGTACGGTGATCCTGCGTTCTACGGGGCTGATTCCCGCGCGCGGTGCGCCGGTTTTGCCTGCTGAGCTGGCGGCCTCTCTGATTGTGCCCTTCGGCCTTATGCTGGGGCTTCTGTTCCTGTGGCTTCGGTTTGTCGAAAAGCGTTCTCTGGCTTCCATTGGCCTGCAGGGCGAGGGCACAGGTAAGCGCTTCTCGTGGGGGTTTGCCATCGGTGCGATCATGATAGGTGTCACCGTCATGGGAATCTGGGGTACGGGCGGTTACAGGGTCGGTGGGTTTGCCCCCGCCTTTGCAACGCCGTCGTCGTTGGCCGCGATGCTGCTGCTGGCTGTGGGGTTTACCGTACAGGCAGGTGTTGAAGAGATGGTCATGCGGGGATGGCTTCTGTCTGCGATGTCGCGCAAAGTTGGCGTGATCGTAGCCTCTTGTACGAGTGCGCTTCTGTTCACGCTTCTGCATTTTGACCCAGACAACCCCAACTTGCTGGTTGATGCAGTAACTTCCATTCTGTTCAGCCTGTTCGCCTGCTACTGGGCTATCAAGTCGGGTAGTATTTGGGGGATCATTGGTTGGCATGCCGGCTGGAACTGGTTCCAGGGGGTTGGTTTTACCATTCCGGTAACCGGCCAGCAGGCTACTGTGCCTGCTTTGATCGCCGAGATGGCGGCTGTGGGGCCGATTTGGCTGACAGGCGGGGAAGTCGGGCCGGAGGCAAGCGTTGTGTGTGCCGGGGTGCTGGTCGTGGCAGGGGCAATGATGATGGTCCGCTTAAAACGGGCTTAGAGGCCTGGTCCACAAGAAAGTATGATGGAAGCCCGGTTGGCAGTAATGCCTGCCGGGCTTTTGATTTACGACCAGTCGAAATTGCCGATCTCGGTACGCCGCAGCACACGGCGGTATGGCGCAGGTGCCCGACGGGTCACCGCATCCATTGCGCGGTCAAAAGTAGCAAACTTCTCACGCGTGCGCCGCACAAGGCGGGTCACCCACGGCGTGGTGGGAATCAGGAACAGCAGGCCGATCATGAAGAAGATCAGGCCAAAGGGAATGGGCGTCAGCATACCAAAGATGCCGAATATACAGAAAACACTACCGATCAATTGGCACAGAATGCGTACCACAGGTTTTCTCCGTTCGCTGTCATTTGGGCGGACAGTTGCCGCGCCATAAGTTTTATCTATTTATAGGATCAATATAATGTGGCTTAACAATGGCTTCAAGGTGACCCATACAAGGAATTGTGATCTTTGGTGCAAGGAAAACTGCGGATTGGTGCCGCAAGAATTTGTTGCAAATGAAACTAATCGGCGGTATCTGGTGGCCACTGGTCGATCTGGCCCATCTGGTCTTTGATCCCGGTGTTCTGTTGTCCCATTCTTTTCAAGCGGGAGTCAGCGATGAAAAAAGTTTATGCGAGTTCCGAGGCGGCGCTTGATGGCTTGCTGTTTGACGGCATGACCATGATGGCCGGCGGCTTTGGGCTGTGCGGTATTCCGGAAAATCTGATTGCGGCGGTCCATAAGGCCGGTGTGAGGGATTTGACGGTCATTTCCAACAACTGCGGTGTGGACGGCTTCGGCCTTGGCATCCTTCTGGACGCCAAGCAGATCAGGAAGATGATCTCGTCCTACGTGGGCGAGAACAAGGAGTTCGAGCGCCAGTACCTGGACGGCGAGCTTGAGCTGGAGTTCAACCCGCAGGGAACACTGGCGGAACGCATCCGCGCCGGTGGCGCCGGTATCCCGGGCTTTTATACCAAGACAGGTGTGGGCACGCTGATCGCCGAAGGCAAGGAACACAAGGACTTCGACGGCCAGACATACATCATGGAAACCGGCCTTGTGGCTGATGTCTCCATCGTCAAGGCCTGGAAGGCGGACACCGAAGGCAACCTGGTGTTCCGCAAGACCGCCCGCAATTTCAACCCGATGATGGCCACTGCAGGCAAAGTAACCGTGGTGGAAGTCGAGGAACTGGTCGAGCCGGGCGAGCTTGACCCGGATCACATCCACACGCCGGGCATCTTTGTGCAGCGTATCGTCAAGGGCACGTTCGAGAAACGCATCGAACAACGCACAGTTCGTCAAAGGGAGGCTGGCTAATGGCTTGGGATAGAAACCAGATGGCGGCCCGCGCGGCGCGCGAACTTGAAGACGGCTTTTATGTGAACCTCGGGATCGGCATTCCAACGCTCGTGGCCAACTATATCCCCGAAGGCATGCATGTAACGCTGCAGAGCGAGAACGGCATGCTGGGCATGGGCCCGTTCCCCTATGAGGACGAGGTGGACGCGGACCTCATCAACGCTGGCAAGCAGACGATCACGGAGCTGCCGACCTCGAGCTATTTCTCCTCCGCTGACAGCTTCGGCATGATCAGGGGCGGTCATATCAACCTCTCCATCCTTGGGGCCATGGAAGTGGCCGAGAACGGCGATCTCGCGAACTGGATGATCCCGGGCAAGATGGTCAAGGGCATGGGCGGCGCGATGGATCTTGTGGCCGGCGTGCAGCGCGTGGTGGTGATCATGGATCACACCAACAAGGCGGGCGACCCAAAACTGCTTAAAAGCTGCACCCTGCCGCTCACGGGCACGCAGGTTGTTGACCGCATCGTCACCGGCCTTGGCGTGTTTGACGTTGTGGACGGCGGCCTCAAGGTCGTCGAGCTGGCGCCAGACGTGACCATGGACGAGGTGAAGGCCAAAACAGAGGCCACGCTTGTTGAATAGCAGGTGACGGTGATTGCCAAAACAAAAGGCGCCCCTGTGGCGCCTTTTTTATTGGGCTAATGGTCTGCTAGCGTGCCGGGAGGGAAGCCATGCTGGGCCATGGCGTCGGCTAGGGCTCTCAGCGTTTCTTTGGGTACGCCCTTGCTGCAAGCGATATAGATCGGATAGTCCGGGTGGGCACCATAGTTCTCCAGGGCAACGAGCGTACTTGTGCCCGGTATTACGCGCTTGGCTTCTTCCCACTGGTCTTTTGGAACAATCGTATAGTGCGCACGGCCAGCAAGCACCATGCTCATCAACTGAAAATCCGTCTTGCCGGTCCGCAAGATCCAGCTCGGGTTCGAGCGGATAATGGTGTCGACTTTCTCGCCATAAATACCACTTTCAAGCAGTGTCCCAATCATGGTGCTGTCTTTGGCCAAAGACACGATGTTGCCGTGTGCCCGCAACCTGTCCAGGTAGCGCGGCAAGGTCAGAACAATATCGCCCGGGACCACATCGAACAGGTAGGGCAGGAAAGCCCATTTTTCAGCCCGCTCGGGCGTAGGCATGCGGCCTGTTGAGCAGATGGCCCGGCGGCCTTCATTCAGCATGTCGGCTTCTTCATCAATCGTGGAGGCCATCCAGCGCACATCATAGCCTGCGGTATCAGCAACCGCGTTCAGCTGGTCGATATATCGACCGGTAGGCTTGCCGTCTACAACCCTGATGTCAGGCGGATAATGATAAAAGGTGAAAGTAATGGTCGGCCGTGTGCTGGCCGCCACCGTAGTGGCGAAAAAAGCAATAAGACTATATAGAATAAGCGGTTTCAAAATTCTGTGCGAACCTCCGTCATGGCGTTCAGTATAGGTTTTCCCCCTTAACAAATCGTTCAGAAGAGGCGATCTGTGGCTGCAGCGTGATAATGCTGTGGTTTGGGGTCAATGACAGGCTATGATAGATAATGATGATATTTTCGCGCGATCGGGGACCGTCATGACCATTCCAACTTTCAGTCCCGAGTTGCCAGATTTTGCGGAAAACCCGGGCGTGAGAGGTTTCCTGGCGGCTTGGGACCGCTGGCGCGGCGATTCCCTGCTGCCGAAACGCGATGACATCCGGCTGATGGATGTGCCGGAACTCATGCGCGGGGCCATGCTCCTTGATGCCGTCTCAATGGGCGAATTTGTCTTCCGCTATGCCGGGACGCTGTATGAGGATATGTATGGTTTTGATTTTACTGGCAAAAATTATCTGGACCTGACAGACGAGGGCTTGAAGCCGATCCGCTCGAAACGCCTTTGGGGCATTGTATCCCAGCCAGCAGCGGCGGTCTGGACCACACCGAGCGTGGAAAGTGTTGATTTCACTGGTGTCAGTGTGCCGATCCTGCCCAACGACCCATCCCATCCGCGCAAAATCATGCAGATCGTGATGCTGACGCGTGAGATTTCGGAAGTCAGTTACAAAGTACGGGCACAGCGCCGGGAGAAAATCTATTTCTCCGACCATTTCCGCTATATCGATATCGGCGCAGGGTTGCCGGACACCAGCGTGGAAAGCTGATCCTTTCCGCTCTACCAAATCTTGAGTATGTTATTGTTGCTTTAACACGGTAGGGGGCGCTACAGCTTTGTGGTGGCTTTTTTGGGGGAGGCTTTATGACAATCACCAAGGACAGGCTGTTTGTCGCTTTTGCGATTTATTCGGGGGCATGGCTCTGTGTGTCGCTGGCACAATGGGGACTGTTGTCCTTGCAGGCGATCGTCCGGTCTTCCATCGCGGGGACGCCGCCGTTTGACCTCTACAGCTACGGGGTGGCTTGTGGCCTGATCGTAGCGATGCTGTGTGCGCCTGTTGTGTCGCGAGCGCCTCTTCTCTTGGCGCTTCTTTTCTCTGCTTTCGGCTTGCTCTTCCGGTTTGCCAATTATGTGTTTGAAGTCATCTATCGGCTCACGACCGAACCTGCCTATCAGGACCAATATTATGTATCGGTTGAATTGCCGTGGCGGGATATCGGCAGTGAAGCGCTTGGTTATGTCTTGGGCGCAGCTTTGCTTGCAGTCGCATCCCTTGCGCAACGCAAGTTGGCGCCTGAAGCAGGGTCTCCGTATCAGGCCTTTCTCAATTGGCTTCAGATTGACAGCGGGGTGATACGTGATCGTTTACCTGGGTTCAATAAGCTTGGCTCACATCTGGGTAAGATCACTGTTGCCTTGTGTTGCCTTGCTGCGGCCCAGTCGTTGGCAGACGTGACCAGCCTCCTTTTAACGGCCCCCTTCATGCAACAGATGATGAGCAGTGGATATGCGCCAGTTGAGCCGCTGAGGCAGTTTGTCATTGGCTATGCGCCGACGATTGTCTTGCTGACTGGTTTTGGCCATGTTGCAGGGCGTCTGGCGCGGCAAATGCAGCTTGAGATGTCGGTCATGGCCATTTGTGTTGCCACAATTCTATGCTTTGCACACGACATTGAAACCATCGTGTCGCTGACGTCGTCGCTTTTTGTGAGTAGCGACAACGTCGGGGAGTATGGGGCCTGGATTGCCGGCCTTCTGGCGACAATCCTTGCGGGCGCCAGCAGCCTATACCGCGGGTATAGCCGTCAGAAACCGTTGATTTTGGCGGCCGATTTTTAAGCCGTACCGCCGACCGTCAGGCCGTCGACCCGCAGCGTTGGCTGGCCCACGCCCGCGGGCACGCTCTGGCCGCCCTTGCCGCAGGTGCCGACGCCATTATCCAGCTTCAGGTCGTTGCCGATCATCGACACGCGGGTCAGTACGTCAGGGCCGTTGCCGATGAGCGTCGCGCCCTTGACGGGTTCCATGATCTTGCCGCCGCGCACGCGGTAGGCTTCGGTGCAGCTGAACACAAACTTGCCGGAGGTGATATCCACCTGGCCGCCGCCGAAGTTGACGGCATAGAGGCCGTCGTCGACGCTCGCCAGAATTTCAGCGGGGTCCTTGTCGCCCGCCAGCATGAAGGTGTTGGTCATGCGCGGCATCGGGGAATGGGCGAAGCTCTGGCGCCGTCCGTTGCCAGTGGCCTGCATGCCCATGAGGCGGGCATTCAGTCGGTCCTGCATGTAGCCTTTCAGGATGCCGTCCTCGATCAGCACGGTGCGTTCAGTTGGGGTGCCTTCGTCATCCACGGTCAGGCTGCCGCGCAGGTCGCTCATTGTACCGTCATCTACCACCGTAACACCCGGTGCGGCCACACGCTCGCCGAGGAGGCCGGCGAAAGCAGAGGTTTTCTTGCGGTTGAAATCGCCTTCAAGGCCGTGGCCGATGGCTTCATGCAAAAGCACGCCGGGCCAGCCGGGGCCAAGCACCACGGTCATTTCGCCAGCAGGAGCGTCCACGCTTTCCATATTCACGGCTGCCTGACGAATCGCTTCGTCGGCCTGTGCCTGCCAGTGGGCTTCATCGAACAGGAAGTCATAGGCCTGGCGCCCGCCTGACCCCTCATAACCCAGCTCTTGGCGGTCGCCGTCGCGCATCACCACCTGCACATTCAGGCGTACAAGCGGGCGGATGTCACGCACACGGTGGCCGTCGGCGCGGATGATCTCCACAGCCTGCCAACTGCCCAGCAGGCTGGCGCTAACCTGCGCCACGCGAGGATCCCTTGCCCGGGTATAAGCGTCAATTTCCTCGAGCAGCTTGATTTTGCGACCGAATTCAATGCCGCCAAGCGGGTTGTCGCTGGTATACAGCTGCTTGTTGGTGCGCACAGGGGCAGGGGCCATGATGCCTGCGTTGCCGGTTTTTACGGCACGTACCGTTTCACCTGCGCGCCGGATGGCGTCCTCCGACAGCTCATTTGAGTGTGCGAATCCTGTGCTTTCGCCCATCACAGCCCTGAGGCCAAAGCCCTGGCTGCTGTCATAGCTCGCGCCCTTCAGGCGGCCATCATCAAAGTTGAAAGACTCGGAACTTGTGGCTTCCAGATACAGTTCGCCGTCTTCCATATCCGAAAGCGTGTCTGATACCAGCGCTTCCGTACGTTTTTCGTCAAGGTCCGACTCTTGGAAGAAAAAATTCAGCGACGCAGCTGCATCGGTCATGGAAAGTCCCTTTCTGTCGCAAAGTGCGAGTGATTCTATGATTTATGGGCCCGAAGGACAGATTACACCAAAAGTGCGGCACAATGTCGCATTTTTGAGGCAATCGCTGGCGCTACCATGGTATGGAGATGTGGGAATGACAAGCCATCTTCGATAAAATCTGGTGGCTTTGGGCAAAAAATGGCAAAAAAACAGCTTGAAGGGCTCACTCGGACTTGAGCCTTTAGGATCGTCTGGTATAAACGGCCCCGCATTCATATCGGCTGCGAGGTTCAGATGGTATATCCTCGAGGCTGATTGCTGGACGCCACGGACAAGAATGGCGCCGGTCCCCCGCAAGGGGTAGGAACAAAAGGAAAGCAGAACTATGAACGTCAAAAGGCTTACCGCCGGAGTTATGGCTGCATGGACAGCCCTGTTCGGTTTCACGGTTAGCGCGCTGGCTGAAGGGGTTATTGGTACCCCGGATGAGAAGGGCGTATGGCTTCAGGAACCAGTCAACGAGCAGGCTGCCCGGGTTGTTGACTTTAACGAACTTCTTCTCTGGATTATCACTGTCATCACGATATTCGTTTTCGCCCTCATGTTTTACGTGATGGTTCGCTATCGTGCCAAGGCTAACCCAGAGCCATCCAAGACCAGCCATAATACGCTGATCGAAATCATCTGGACGGTCGTGCCAATCGGCGTGCTTGTTGTGATTGGTTTCTGGTCTATCCCGCTTCTTTATTTCCAAGATGTCGTGCCGAAGACCGAGTTCGCGATCCGCGTGACAGGCAACCAGTGGAACTGGACCTACAGCTATCCTGACCATGGCGATATCGAGTTTACCTCGACCCTGGTTCCAAACGAAGCGTACAAGTCCTCGCCTTCATTTGATCCAGCCGTTAAGGCGGAGTATGAAGCTGGTCTGACGCAGTTCCTGGGGAAGCCAGCCCAATTGAACGCGCGCCTCCTGGACACCAACAACCGTCTGGTCGTGCCGGTAGACACCAAAATCAAGGTGATGCTGACAGCTACCGACGTTATCCATGCCTGGACCATCCAGAAAGTGGGTATCAAGCTTGATGCCGTTCCCGGCCGCCTCAATGAGACTTGGTTCGAGATCAACAAGGAAGGCACTTACTACGGTCAGTGTTCTGAATTGTGCGGTAAGGACCACGCTTTCATGCCGATCACGGTTGAAGCGGTGTCCAAGGAAGAATTTGCCAAGTGGGTGGAACGTGCGAAAGCTGCTTATGCTGACGCCGGTACCACGGCCCTTGGTCGCTAAGACAAGTTAGGGAGAGAAGAGCAATGGCTCACGATAACCCAACTGGTTGGAGACGCTGGGTCTATTCCACCAACCACAAAGACATCGGTGTGATGTATCTTTGGTTCGCGTTCTTTGCTGGCCTTATCGGTTTTGCAATGTCCGGCCTGATGCGGATGGAGCTGGAACATCCTGGTGTTCAGTTCCTGCCAGAATTCCTCGGTATCACCGAAGATCACGCCCGTCATATGTTTAACGTACTGACCACCGGCCACGGCCTGATCATGGTATTCTTCATGGTTATGCCTGCGCTGATCGGTGGCTTCGGTAACTATTTCGTGCCGCTCATGATCGGTGCGCCAGACATGGCGTTCCCACGCATGAACAACGTCAGCTTCTGGCTGATGCCTCCGGCCTTCATCCTGCTCTTGCTCTCCACTGTTGTGGAAGGTGCGCCTGGCATGAACGGTTTCGGTGGCGGCTGGACGGCCTATGCACCTCTTTCCACCAGCGGTCACCCTGGTCCTTCGATGGACCTGGCGATCTTCTCGCTGCACGTGGCTGGTGCATCGTCCATCATGGGTGCGATCAACTATATCACGACCATCTTCAACATGCGTGCACCGGGCATGACGCTCCATAAAATGCCGCTGTTCTCTTGGTCTATCCTGATCACAGCCTTCCTGCTTGTGCTGTCGCTGCCAGTTCTGGCCGGCGCCATCACCATGCTGCTGACGGACCGTAACTTCGGCACGACCTTCTTCGATCCAGCCGGTGGCGGGGACCCAATCCTGTTCCAGCACCTGTTCTGGTTCTTTGGCCACCCTGAAGTTTACATCATGATCCTGCCGGCTTTCGGTATTGTCAGCCACATTGTGTCGACCTTCTCACGCAAGCCGGTCTTCGGCTATCTGGGGATGGCATACGCAATGGCAGCGATCGGCTTCATCGGCTTCGTTGTGTGGGCGCACCACATGTACACTGTTGGCCTGGATGTGGACACGAAGGCCTACTTCGTAGCCGCCACCATGGTGATCGCTGTACCGACGGGTGTGAAGATCTTCTCCTGGATTGCCACCATGTGGGGTGGTTCCATCCGCTTTGAAGTGCCAATGATGTATGCGATTGCCTTCATCCTGCTGTTCACCGTTGGTGGTGTGACAGGTGTGGTTCTGTCGAACGCTGGTGCTGATATCGTGCTGCACGACACCTACTATGTGGTTGCACACTTCCACTATGTACTCTCGCTGGGTGCGGTGTTCGCGATCTTTGCAGGTCTCTATTACTGGGTTGGCAAGATGTCGGGTAAGCAATATCCGAACCTTCTGGCGCACATTCAGTTCTGGATCACCTTCATTGGCGTGAACCTGATCTTCTTCCCGCAGCACTTCCTGGGTCTGCAGGGCATGCCGCGCCGGTATGTTGACTATACTGACGCGCACGCCTACTGGAACTGGGTATCCACACTTGGGTACAAGGTGACAGCTGTTGGTGTACTTCTCTTCATCGTTGTGATGGCTATGACGCTCTTCAAGAAGAAGAAAGACTGTGCCGACAACCCATGGGGTGAAGGTGCTACAACGCTTGAGTGGACGCTCTCGTCTCCTCCTCCGTTCCACCAGTTCAACGAACTGCCAAAGATCAAGTAAGCCTTCGGGCTTACCCCTTTGGGAAAAAGGACAGACGTTTTGGCCGATAGCCTGACATCATATGAACAAACCCTTCAGCCTTCCGTATCGCGGGAGGCTGAAGCGCGTGACTTCGTGGCCCTGTTGAAGCCACGGGTTATGTCGCTTGTTATCTTCACGGGCTTTGTGGGCCTGGTGGCTGCACCGGGCACGATGAACCCAGTGCTGGCTTTCGCCGCAATCCTTCTGATTGCCGTGGGGGCAGGGGCGTCTGGCGCCCTGAATATGTGGTATGACGCCGATATTGACGCGATCATGGAACGGACGGCCAAGCGACCGATCCCCGCAGGCAAGGTAACCCCAGGTGACGCGCTCGGCTTTGGCCTGACGCTGTCTATTGCCTCGGTGGTGCTTCTTGGCCTGATCGTCAATGTAACGGCAGCGGCGCTTCTGGCGCTGACGATTTTCTTCTATGTTGTCATTTACTCCATGTGGCTCAAGCGCCGCACGCCCCATAACATTGTTATTGGTGGCGCAGCGGGCGCTTTCCCGCCGATGATCGGCTGGGCCGCGGTAACTGATAGCGTAACGATTGAGAGCATGGTGCTGTTCGGCATCATCTTCCTGTGGACTCCGCCCCATTTCTGGGCGCTCAGCCTTTTCATCTCGAAGGACTATGAAAAAGTGGGCGTGCCCATGCTGCCTGTGGTGGCTGGCGAGCGTGAGACCCGGAAGCAGATCCTCTTGTACAGCCTTCTGGTGGTGCCATGCGGCGTTGCCCCTTATTTCCTGGATTTCGCAGGCCCGGTATATGGGGTGGTTTCAAGCCTCTTCGGTGCCTGGTTCCTTGGCCTTGCCGCCATGGTTTGGCAGGGTCGGGAGAAGGCTGAGCGCAAGCTGTTCGCCTTTTCGATCCTGTATCTTTTTGTGCTTTTTGCAACGCTCGCGTTCGAGCGCCTGATCACGGAGTGGCTGGTATGAGTGAAGACCTGAGCGAAATGCACAAACGCATGAAGAAGCGCAACCGGGTGCTCGGCCTGTCGCTGGCGGCCTTTGTTATCCTTGTTGCTGTATTCAGCTATTTCAAGATTAAGGGGCTGACCCCTTGACAGCAGCGGCTGCAAATAAGAACACGCGCGTCGCGATGATGGTATGCCTGCTGGTTGTGGGCATGGTTGGCCTGTCGTACGCCGCTGTGCCGCTTTATAACCTGTTCTGCAAGGTAACGGGTTATGGCGGCACCACGCAGGTTGCGGAAGTGGCTTCGGGCGCTGTGATTGACCGCGAGATGGACGTGCGCTTCAACGCCAGCGTTCACCGCGACATGCCGTGGGACTTCAAGCCGGTGCAGGTGCACCAGACGCTGAAGATCGGCGAGCAAGGTATTGCCCACTATGAAGCCTACAACCCCACGGGCCAAACCATCGTGGGCACGGCCACCTATAATGTGACGCCGCACAAGGCGGGCGAATATTTTGCAAAAATTGACTGCTTCTGCTTTACCGAGCAGGAGCTGAAACCAGGCGAACGGGTAGATATGCCTGTCGTCTATTTCATTGATCCTCTGATTGCTGAGGATCCAAATCTGGATGACGTTAGCGAAGTGACGCTTTCATACACCTTCTTCGTCATGGAAGACGAGACGGCACGTGTGCGAGCGGAGCAGGGTCGCTAAAGCTAGGGTAACAAAAGGGAACGTCGGCAACTGTGCCGGTGCTTGTTAGGAGAGATTTTATGGCAGGCGATGTGAAACACGATTATCACCTGGTGAATCCAAGCCCTTGGCCGGCTGTGGGTTCGTTCGCAGTTCTGCTGATGATGGTGGGCGCGGTTTTCGCAATGAAGCCGGACGCGACGCTGTTCGGCATGAGCGGCTTTGGTAACTGGCTTTTCGGTGCGGGCCTCCTTGGCCTGCTGTACACCATGTACGCTTGGTGGTCAGACGTAATCCACGAAGCTGAAACTGGCGATCACAAGCCTGTTGTTCGCATTGGCCTCAAATACGGCATGATCCTGTTCATCGCCTCTGAGGTTATGTTCTTCGTGGCTTGGTTCTGGGCTTTCTTCAATGCGGCGCTTTACCCGAAGATTCCACTGCCTGAAATCGGCGCATTCTGGGAAACGCTGAACAATGAAGCCATGTGGCCGCCTGAAGGTATCGAGACATTCGACCCTTGGCACCTGCCATTCATGAACACGCTGATCCTGCTGCTGTCGGGCACCACGGTAACCTGGGCGCACCATGCAGTTCTGGAAGGCGACCGCGACAGCCTCAAGAAAGGCCTGTGGCTGACAGTAATCCTGGGTGCGATCTTCACCTGCGTTCAGGTTTACGAGTATCAGCACGCGGCGTTTGAATTCTCCGGCAGCATCTATGGCGCCACCTTCTTCATGGCAACCGGCTTCCACGGTTTCCACGTTCTGGTGGGTACCATCTTCCTGGCGGTTTGCTTGGGCCGGGCCTACAAGGGCCATTTCACGCCAGACCATCACTTCGGTTTCGAAGCGGCAGCTTGGTACTGGCACTTCGTGGACGTTGTGTGGATCTTCCTGTTCTTCTGCGTCTACATCTGGGGCGGCTAAGGCATGCCTGCAGACATGCAGAACAAAGAAACCGAAGCCGGCCGGGAGCAATCCCGGTCGGTTTCGCCTTATAAGGCCGGCTTTTTGGGCCGGTGCCCGTCCTGCGGCGAGGGCGCCTTCTTCAAGCCCATGAGCCTCGATATCCGCGACACCTGCGAGACGTGCGGGTTTGATCTTTCGAAGGCTGACCCGGGTGACGGCGCTCAGGTTTTCGTGATCCTGATCATGGGGGCTATCGCGGCCCTTGTCGGCTTTATCCTGATTGGCGGCATGCACATGCCCCCGTGGGCGGCCATGACCATCATCTTCGCGCTGATCCTGTTCGGCAGCATCTGGATGCTGCGGGTGTTCAAGGCAACGCTTGTGGCGCTGCAGTTCCACCATGACGCTTCAGAAGGCAAGCTGACGGACGAGGGGGGCGATGATGCCTAAAGGCTTCAGGCCCGGACTGCCGCTGACCATCTGTGCCCAATTGGGCATGATTGTTCTTGTTGGACTGGGTACCTGGCAGGCCCGCAAGGTCGGCCCCAAAACAGACTTGCTCGCCAGCATTGAAGCTGGGCTTGCGGCTGCCCCAATCCAGCTGCCTGTCCACCTGGATGATCCAACCACGCTGAACTATCACCGCGTAGCCTTCGCGGGCACTGTGCTGGACCGTGCGCCGGTTAAAGTATTCGCCACAAGCCTTTCCGGCAAATCGGGCTATCATATCTATGCGCCGGTGCGGAAACACCACGGTATGGTGGTGGCGGTGAACTTTGGCTGGGTGCCGTTTCACCAGAAGGAAATGCCGGCCCTGCCGTCAGGCGATATCACCGTCACAGGCGTGCTGCGCACCAGCGCCACGCCGGGCTCCATGACGCCCCCCAACGACGCGGCGGGCGGCAACTGGTTCACGGCTGACGTTCATGAGATGGCGGCACACTGGGGCCTCAGAACCAAGGAATATTATCATTTCCGCGTGTTCAGCGACCATGTCGGCGCAGCGGACGCGCTGCCGCAGGGCGGGCAGGTGCGCGTAGACATCCCCAATGATCACCTTCAGTATGCCATCACCTGGTATGGCCTCGCGCTCACGCTTCTCGGCGTCTATATCGCCTTCGGCTTCAAGCGTGGCCGGGAAGGCTGATCCAAGAATGGGATGTACTATGCATACACTTAGGCCACTTTTCCTGCTTTTGGTTCTCTGCGCGTTTGGCATGCACGATGGCAAAACTGAAAAACTGAAGCCAGGTGACATATTCAGAGATTGTGAAGTATGTCCGGAAATGGCGGTGATACCTGCAGGAAGATTTGAAATGGGCGCGCGTGACTATGACAGTCGCGCAGTGAAGAAGCGCGAACTTCCTAGGGTTTCTATTCAGATAGACGCCTTTGCGATTGGGCGGTTTGAAGTGACGCGGGAGCAGTATCAAGCTTGCGTTGACGATGGCGGTTGCGAGTATTCGCCAGGGGCGATGTTTTGGGAGAAGTTGCCCCGTACGCATGGCGAATACCCGATAGTTCATATTGCGTGGGAAGATGCTCAACAATATGTCGCTTGGTTGAGTGAACATACCGGCTTCAAGTATAGCCTACCATCTGAAGCTGAATGGGAATATGCGGCCCGGGGCGGTACATCTACTATCTATTGGTGGGGAGATGATTTGGGAGTTAACAATGCCCACTGCGTTGAATGCGGTGGAGGGCATCCATTTTTGGGCGACCATAAGAGCCCACTGCCGGTTGGAAGTCTTTCGCCAAATCCATTTGGCCTTTATGATGTGATCGGCAACGTCCGCGAGCATGTCCAAGATTGCTTCGGTCCGTTAAAAAAACTCCCTCCCGATGGTACCGCTTACGAGAAAAGCGATTGCACCATCCATTCATTGAGAGGATCTGCCTTTGACGAGGTCGCATCGTCACGCGCAGCACGGCTTAGTTCGCGAAGCGGGGCTCAGCTTGTCGCCAGAGAGCGAAGCTATGGCTTTCGCGTAAAACGCCGGCTTGATCAGTAGGGCACAGCATATATCTACAAACTGATCTTTTAGAAACCCGTACTGTTGGGATATCTGCACAAGCCGTGCTTCACAGAAGCTAAAGCAATTATGCCGCAATCCGGCGCGCTTCTCCTTGCATCATGCCCCATCAACCCGTAGAACTGGGCTTCGCAAGATTCGTAAAGTTGAGTGCACTGATCGTGAAATATATATCTACGCGCGGCGAAGCCGAAAAACTGGATTTCGAAGGGGTAACCCTGACGGGGCTGGCCCGGGATGGTGGCCTGTATGTGCCCGAGGAACTGCCGCAGTTCAGCGCTTCAACCATCCGCAGCTTCCGCGGCAAGCCCTATGCCGATGTGGCGTTCGAGGTGATCCAGCCATTTGTGGCCGGGAGCCTCAGTGATGCTGACCTCAAAGCCATGTTGGATGCCACCTACGGCAAGGCCTTCCGCCACCCGGCTGTGGCGCCGCTGGTGCAGCTGGGCGCGAACGATTGGCTGCTGGAGCTGTTCCACGGCCCGACGCTGGCGTTCAAGGATTTTGCGCTTCAGCTCCTGGGCCGTTTCTTCGACCATTTCACCGCCAAGCGCGGCCAGAAGCTGACGATCCTTGGGGCGACGTCGGGCGATACCGGCTCTGCCGCCATCGAAGGCTGCCGCGGGCGCGATAATGTCACCATCTATATGCTGCACCCGAAGGACCGCGTGTCGGAGGTTCAGCGCCGCCAGATGACGACGGTGCTTGAAGACAATGTGGTCAACATCGCGGTTGAGGGCAATTTCGATGATTGCCAGGCGCTGGTGAAGGCTTGTTTCAATGACCTTGATTTCCGCGACCGCGTGGGCCTGACGGCTGTTAACAGCATCAACTGGGCGCGGGTGATGGCGCAGATCGTTTATTATTTCACGTCTGCTGCGGCGCTCGGCGCGCCCGACCGCGAAATTTCCTACACGGTGCCCACGGGCAATTTCGGGGATATTTTCGCGGGCTATATCGCTAAGGGCATGGGCCTGCCTATCCGCCAGTTGGTGATCGCCACCAACAAGAATGACATTCTGGCCCGCACGCTGCAGTCAGGGTCCTACCGCGCTGACGGCGTGGAAGCGACGCTTTCGCCCAGCATGGATATCCAGGTGTCCAGCAACTTCGAACGCCTGATGTTTGATCTGGCGGGCCGTGACGCCGCTGAAATTCGGGCCTATATGGATACACTGACGGCTGAGAAGGGCTTTGACCTGAAGCAGGGACACCTTGAAGCTCTGCGTGCATCCTTCGCCGCAAGCCAGGCTGACGACGCCCTGACCGCGAAGGTGATGGCGGACCTTTATAAGGCCAGCGGCTATGTGGCCGACCCACATACAGCCGTGGGGCTGGCGTCCGCCGCTGTGTGCAACACTGATCCAAGCGTGCCCATGGTGACTTTGTCGACCGCCCATCCGGCCAAGTTCGGCGCGGCGGTTACGGACGCTACCGGTGTTAACCCGACGTTACCTGCCCATATGGCAGACTTGCTTTCGCGCGAAGAAAGGCTTATCACGCTCGCCAACGACGTGACGGCGCTTCAAGCGCGAATTATGCAAGGAATGTAGATTGAGTGTAGAGGTTACCCGCCTGCCATCAGGCCTCCGTATTGTCAGTGAAAGCCGGCCCCAGCTTCAGACTGTGGCCGTGGGCATGTGGGTGGACATCGGCGCGCGCCACGAACCTCTGAAGCTCAATGGCATCACGCACTGCCTGGAACATATGCTGTTCAAGGGCACGAAGCGCAGGAGCGCGCGTGACATCGCATCCGAGATCGAGTCTGTCGGCGGCCAGATGAATGCCTACACCAGCCGCGACAACACCACTTACTATGCCCGGGTGATGAAGGATGACCTGCCGCTGGCGTTTGACGTGCTGGCAGACATCATCCTCAATAGCCAGTGTGATGACAGCGAGCTGGTACGCGAGAAGGAAGTGATTCTGCAGGAAATCGGCCAGGCACTGGATACGCCCGACGATATCGTGTTCGACCACCTTCAGGATGCGGCCTTCCGCGATCAGGCCATTGGCCGGTCGATTCTGGGGACTGCGGAAAGCGTGCGCAGCTTCTCAAGTGCTGACCTCAGAAGCTATCTGACCACCAATTATACCGCATCCAACATCGTCGTGTCTGCTGTGGGCAACCTGGAACACAAAGACCTTGTTGCCCTGGCGGAAGAAAAACTGGCGGGTCTCAAGAACGGGGAACCCAGCAAGGCCTCAGGCGCACGTTTCACTGGCGGTGACATCCGCGAGAAGCGCGAGCTCGAGCAAGTGCACGTGACGGCCGCTTGGCCCGGCGTTTCCTTCCAGGACGACAATTATTACGCCATGCAGGTCTATTCCACCATTCTGGGCGGCGGCATGTCATCGCGCCTGTTCCAGGAAGTGCGCGAAAACCGCGGCCTGGCTTATTCCGTCTACAGCTTCACGAGCAGCCATCAGGATGTTGGCATGCTGGGCATCTATGCCGGCACAGGCCCCGAGATGGCAGAGGGCATGATGCCGGTGATCATGGGCGAAATGGAAGCCTTGACCAAGGGGCCAACCGAAGAAGAATTCAAAATCGCCGTGGCACAACTTAAGTCCGGCCTTGTGATGGCGCTTGAAGCCACGACTTCTCGCATGGAACAGATGGGCCGCCAGATGTTGGTGTTTGACCGCCTGATCCCGATCGAAGAGATGATCAGCAACGTCGAGGCGGTAACGCCTGATGACGTCGCCCGTACGGCCAGTCAAGTATTGGCTGAATCCGATATTGCAATGGCAATAGTCGGTGGTGGTGATCTGGACCGTATTACTTTTTCCTGACCAGGGAATTAGTTCAAATTATAACTAAATTTTAGGCTTAATTCATACACTCCTAAGTATTGCTGGTCGGCCACGTTGGTGGTACCATGTCGGCCATAATATAATCAGGGGGGACTCTTGTTGAGCCCGGAGTTGTGTCAATTGCTGGCCTACTGGAATGAGCTGGGTGGTGCCAACGCGCTGCCTGAGCGGTCACAACTTGATCTCCGGCAGCTTACCCCAATCCTGCCCTGGATGTTCATTCTGGAAATGAGCCCAGATGGCTCGCTTCGGTACCGGCTGGCAGGTTCAAGCCTTGAAGAAGGTGTTGGCTGTGGCATGGCCGGAAAAACCTACGCCGATATCTTCCATGACCATGAGCAGGCTTCCGTGATGGAAGAACTGTATGCCACGTCTCTGGTGCAGGGTAGTGGCCTTGTGCGCACGGGTGCCTTTTCTCTGGATCAGACCGAGACCTTTGAACTTGAGGTACTGGCGCTGCCGTTTGCCGACACCCGTGCCATGGCTGGCACCGTGCTCGTCGGCGTCGTGCGGCCCTTTGACGTGCTCAACCAGGGCTTTCTGGACCGCTGGGGGCGTTTTCAGCATGACCTGACAACCCTGATGGTGGTGCCGTCACCACGGATTGTGACATCCGGGCAACTGTCCGACCGGGTGAATGCAACGCTTGAACTTATTGGTGTGGAACTCAGGGCGCTGGATGTGCCCAAAGTGCTTGACCTCTACCGTCAGGGCGTGGGCAAGCTTCCTGGGCAAGAAATCCCATCGTTCGAACTGGAGGCCCTGTCGGGCAGCCAGGAAAATTCCCTGAATTAGTTCGGTGTGCCGCCTCTAGGCGTGGCCGGCGTCAGATGACAGCATCGAGATATTGATGCCAAGCTTGGCCATGGCCCTAGGCCACTTTTGTTCCAGCTCAGTATTGAAGATGATCTCGTCATCAGCCTCTGCTGTCAGCCATGAATTGGCCTGGATTTCATGCTCAAGCTGCCCAGCGCCCCAGCCCGCATATCCCAGCGCCAGCAGGTGATGGATTGGCCCGCGTCCGCGCGCAAGCGCGGTCAGGATATCGACTGTGGCTGTAAGCGCCAATGTCTCGCTGACCACCAATGTTGATTCCTGCACGAAATCGGCCGAATGCAGCACGAAACCGCGCCCGGGTTCGACCGGGCCGCCCGTGTGAATCGGCAAGGGGGGAACCGGGCCATCGGTTTCGATGTCCAACTGCTCCAGCAGATCTTCGAATGTCAGGCTGGGGAACGGTTGGTTGATCACCAATCCCATGGCCCCGGACTCATCGTGCGAACAAACATAGACAACGCTCCGGTCAAACCGGGGATCAGTCATGTTGGGCATGGCCAGCAGGAGCTTGCTGTCCAGATAAACGGATGATGTCATAGGGCCTCTCTTTTTTGGCACCTCAAGCTTAGCGCGTATCAAAGGATTGTGCAATCGGCCAGCAGTTGTAAGGCATTGGGCATAGGGTCGCAGGCTGGACTGACAGCAATGTGATCATTCGCGACTGGCAATTCCGGCACGTGGTTGCTACTCATGACCAAATTCAGCTGGAGACCGGCATGCGTTCGATTTTGATAGTTTTGAGTGGCCTACTGGGCTTTGCAGCACCTGCACAGGCAGGTGAGACACCATGGCAAGCGCATCTTGATATGCTGCAGACTCGTGTTGTCACAACGTCTGCCGACATGACAGATGCTGATGGTATGCCGCTTCTGGCGTGGGAGGCCAAGCTGGCACCGGGCTGGAAGACCTACTGGCGGTCCCCAGGTGAAGCAGGGTTGCCTGTGCGCCTCAGCCAGAACGGTACGGACATCGATATTCTGTTTCCGGTACCTGAACGGTTTGAGCTTTTCGGCCTTGAAACATACGGGTACAGCCATGCTGTGCTGCTGCCTTTCAGACCGCTGAGTGTCAGCGACGGTGGTGTCAGCGTGAGTGCGAGCTTCATGGTGTGCAAGGACATCTGCGTTCCGTTTGATGCGACATATGATGTGCCGGCTTCTGCGCTTGGCGCCGATTTTTCCCCGCATGACATCCGGGTTGCCACCTGGATGGAAAAGGTGCCAGCGCGGGCAGGCGACGGCGGTGCGGGCCTTGCGATCGATTCTGTGCGTGTCACCGGGCCGGTTGGTCGCCAGCACGTGGTGGTTGACGCCCATGCTGATGCCATGCTGACGGCGCCCGACATGCTGGCCGAGGTGAACGATATGGTTCATTTTGGTGCGCCTAAGGTCAAGATCACCGGAGATGGCCGCTCAGCACGTTTTGTACTTGCCGCCATGACGGGCAAGAAGCCATTGGATTTGCGCGGCGAACAGATCAGACTGACCTTCATCGACGGGCAGGGCCATGCCATCGAGCGCATTCTGGACCTGCCGGAAAAATAGCCGCTTGAAGCCCATACCATAACGGGTAAAGTACCCCCGAAATCAATCGCCCATTCGGGCAGACCATAGGAGCATACAATGACCATTCAGGTTGGTGACAAAATTCCCGCCGCGACGCTGACAACCATGACAGCAGATGGCCCGGGCCCCGTGTCCACAGACGAGTTTTTCAAAGGCCGCAAGGTTGTGCTCTTCTCCGTACCAGGCGCATTCACGCCGACCTGTTCGGCCAAGCACCTGCCAGGCTTTGTTGACCATGCTGATGAGATTTTGGCGAAAGCCGATGCGATCGCCTGCATGTCCGTAAACGACGTGTTCGTCATGAACGCTTGGGGCAAAAGCGCCGGCGTTGAAGACAAGGTTGTGATGCTGGCTGATGGCAATGCCGAATTTGCCAAGGCCCTGGGCCTTGAAATGGATGCATCCGGCTTTGGCATGGGCCTGCGTTCCAAGCGTTTTTCCATGATTGTGGAAGACGGCACTGTAACGCAGCTGAATATTGAAGAACCTGGCGCATTCCAGGTGTCGTCAGCAGAGCACGCGCTGACCCAGCTTTAAGCTGGCACGACTTAAAACCGGGAAAGGGCGGCTGTTTGGCGGCCCTTTTTTTATACCCCGAAGGGGCACGCAAAGGTAAGGGCTGTTGAAGCCAGATCAATAGTGCTAGAAGCGATCTAGAGTGTAACAAAAAGACTGTTGCTGGATGAGTTTTGAAACAGGTTTGAAGTCGGGTATCGCGGCCTGGCTGACAAGCGAGACCAGATTAAATCTGGCTCGCGCGGGGGAGGAAGTGTCGCGGCGTGTGGGACGTCGGGGGCGCGAGCTTTTGTATTTCCACCGCACGGACGATCCTTATTGCCAATTGATGGTCCAGGCTTTGCCTGACCTTGCCAGCCGCTTTGATGTCAAGATCAAGCCGCTGGTGATCGAACGCCTGCCAGCCAACATGTACCCGGACCCACAGCGCTTTGAGGCCTACAGCATCCTGGATGCCACGCGCCTCGCGCGGCTTTATGGGCTTGGTTTCCCGTCAAACGCAATGGTCCCGGACCGGTTGAATGTTGGCATGGCGAACCGGTATCTCGTTAGCCTGCAGGACGACCCGAGCTTCTTTACGGCGGCCGAAGAAGTAGGCGAAGCGCTTTGGCGCAACGACCACAAGCTGGTGCGCAGCCAGTGTGTGGCCGCCGATATTGACGAACATGCGCTCGACAAGAACGAAAAGCTGCTGAAGGAGCTTGGCCATTATGCCAGCGCCACGGTCTATTATGGGGGTGAGTTCTATCTGGGGCTTGACCGGCTGGATCATCTGGAGCACCGGCTGAACCGGGCAGGTGTGGGCGACGGTGAAGTCCATTTCGAGCTGACGCGCCTGTGGCGGTACGGCTTGCAGAATATGGAAAAGTCTGTCTCAGGCCGCAGTGTGAAAGTCTACTTCTCTGTACGCAGCCCTTATAGTTACCTGGGCCTGCATCTGGCGGCGGAACTGGCCGAAAAATCAGGTGTGCGGCTGAAGCTGAAACCCGTGCTGCCCATGATGATGCGCGGCATGAAGGTACCCAAGGCCAAGGGGCGCTATATCCTGATGGATACAGCGCGGGAGGCGCGGGCCGAAAACATTCCGTTTGGGCGTATTGTTGACCCGCTGGGGTTGGCGACCAAGCGTGCCATGGGGCTTGGCTTTGCCTTGGCGGAAAGCGATCAGGACCTGGCCTTCTTCAAAGCCTTTACCAAAGGCGTGTGGGCCGAGGGCATCGACGGCACGACCGATGCGGGCCTCAGGAAAATTCTGGACCGTGCGGGGATCGGCGGTGCGAAACTGTCTTCTGCCTTGCCGGAAGACGTTTGGGGCCCAATTGCGGAACGGAACCGCCAAGCCCTTCTTATGGCGGGCGCCTGGGGCGTGCCGACCTTCCGCGTAGGCAATGAAACCCTGTGGGGGCAGGACCGTCTCTGGGCCGTTGTCGACGCTTTAAAGCAGCAGTGAAACGCTTCATCGCAGCAATCTTTCGCTTAGATTGACTGGCGGTAAAAGCTGCTTATTGTTTTTGATTGGCCGCCAGTGGGCAAGGGCGGCGTGTTTTCGGGTGTGGGGCCCGGTGTGAGGTTAACCAAGGGGACGAGTTACAGTGAAGATGAATGATAAGATACGCGTTGGCTTTTCCGCGCTGTCGCTTTTGGCAGTGGCGGCCTGTGCAGACACGGGAAATGTGGAAAAGTCGGCGGCTGACCGCGCGGAACGCTTCAGTGCCAACCGCATTGAAGCAGATGTGCGGTTTCTGGCGGATGATACGCTCAAGGGCCGGGACACCGGCAGTGAAGGGTACCGGATTGCAGCAAACTATGTGGCAGCCGAATATGCCCAGCTTGGGTTGACGCCTGCGGGCGAGAACGGCAGCTATTTCCAGGAAGTGCCTTTCAAGACAGCCAAGCTGGATTTGGATACGGCAGCCGTGACCGTCACTGTGAACGGTGAAGAAAAAGCGCTGGCAGCTGGCGATGATTTCTACATGAGCGGGGACGTGAATGTGCCCTCCGGCGACGTTTCCGGCGATATCGTTTTTGTGGGCTACGGCATCCACGCGCCTGACCTGGGTCATGACGACCTTGAGGGTGTCGACCTTGACGGCAAGATCGCACTGGTGATCGGCGGCGCACCGACCAGTTTCAACAGCGAAATTCGGGCGCACCACGGTTCAAGCACTACAAAGAAGAAAGAGCTGGCCAGCCGCGGCGTTGTTGGCACGCTGATCGTCAGCACCCTGTCTGGCGAAAAGCGTCGTCCGTTTGAACGGCTGAAGAAATATCTTGGTACCGAAAACTTTGATTGGGTAGCGCCGGAAGGCTCCGGCGATAACGCCCCACGCATTACCGCGTCGGCGGCCATCAGCCACGATGTGGCGCGCACGCTGTTTGAAGGCGCTGGCGTATCGTTCGATGATGTGATGGCGCAGGCGGAAGAGGGCGCGCCAGAAGCTGTCGCTCTCAAGACATCGGCGTCCATCAAGCGCGACAGCATCCTGTCCGACACCTTCTATAGCCCCAATGTTTTGGGTGTGCTTGAGGGTTCAGACCCCGTGCTCAAAAACCAATATGTCGTGATGTCCGCGCACTTGGACCATATCGGTGTGTCCGAGCATGCAAAGGGTGATGACAAGATCAACAATGGTGCGCTCGATAATGCTTCCGGCGTTGCCGTGATGATGGAAGTAGCGCGGGCCTATGTGCGCTCTGGCGAGCGTCCCCGCCGGTCAATCCTGTTCGCGGCTGTGGCGGCAGAAGAAAAGGGCCTGCTGGGCGCTGAGTATTTCGCTAAATTCCCAACTGTGGCCAAGGGGCAGATGGTTGCCAACGTCAATGTGGATATGCCGATCCTTCTGTATGATTTTGCAGACGTGATTGCCTTCGGCGCGGACCGTTCCAGCCTTGGCCCTGTTACCGCTGAGGCAGCTGGCAGCATCGGTGTATCGCTGACGCCGGACCCCATGCCGGAAGAGGGCATCTTTACCCGGTCTGACCACTACCGGTTCGTGCAGCAGGGTATCCCTTCTGTATTCCTGGTAACCGGCTGGGGTCCTTCGGTGGACGGCAAGGATGGCGGTGCCATCTTCCGCGAGTTCCTGGGTAAAACCTATCACCGTCCGCATGATTCGCTGGATCAGGCCATTGATTTTCAGGCTGGTGCCAAGTTCGCTTATGTGAACTGGTTGATCCTGAATGAAGTGGCCAACGCAGACGAGCGTCCGCGCTGGAACGCCGGCGACTTCTTTGGTCGCACGTTCGGTGGCCTGGGCGCTGATGCGTCAGAAGCGCGTTAACCGCCTGACATCATTTGCTGAAAACAGAAAGCGCGGGGTCGTCCCGCGCTTTTTCTTTAGGGTTTATAGGGCGCCATGCCCTGGTTCGCCAAGGCGTCGGCGCGCTCGTTCCCCGGATCGCCCGCGTGGCCCTTTACCCAGATCCAATCGATCTCATGGGGCTTGATGGCCTCGTCCAGCGCCTGCCAGAGGTCAGCGTTCTTTACCGGCTTCTTGGCGGCATTTTTCCAGCCTTTGTTCTTCCAGGCATGAATCCATTTGGTGATGCCGTCACGGACATAGGTGCTGTCCGTGTGCAGATGCACCACGCAGGGGCGTTTCAGAAGGCGCAGGGCTTCGATTGCAGCCGTCAACTCCATCCGGTTGTTGGTGGTCTCCATCTCGCCGCCGGTGATTTCCTTTTCGTGCTCACCATAGAGGAGGAGGGCGCCCCAGCCACCAGGGCCAGGGTTGCCGGAACAGGCACCGTCAGTATAAATCTCAACAACGTTTTTCTTAGACGACATATTGGGCCGCATCCCCGATCTGCTGGTGGAACTTCAGTCGCTTCAGGTAATCAAGCGGGTTCTTTGGATTGACCACTGCGCCTTCAACAGGGTTCAGCCAGTCATAGAGGCGTGTCAGCAGAAAACGGAGTGCCGCACCCCGACACAACAGTGGCAAGGCCTGGATTTCGCCGGGCGTCAGCGACCGGTGCGCATCATACATTTCGATCAACCGCTTGGCGTGGCCGGGCAGGAACTGGTGGTCCTCGTCAAAGCACCAGCTGTTGATGCAGACCGCGATGTCATAAGCCAGCATGTCGGTGCAGCCAAAATAGAAGTCGATCACGCCAGTGATGGTGTCGCCCGTGAACAGCACATTGTCCGGGAACAGGTCAGCGTGGATGGTGCCGCTGGGCAGGCCAGTCGGCCAGGCAGCTTCCAGGGCCGCGAGCTCTGCCCTGATTTCAGCGGCCAGGCCTTGCTTGACTTCGTCTGCGCGGGCGTCGGTCTTGGTTGCCAGTTCCTTCCAACCCTCAAGTGACAGGTCATTGGGACGGCTCTCATCAAAGCTTTGCCCGACCTTGTGCATGTCAGCCAGCATGGCGCCCAACGCGGCGCACTGGTTCTCCGACGGGTGGTGGACACTCACGCCAGACAGGAAGCTGATCAGGCAGGCCGGGCGGCCCGCCAGTGTCTGCAGCGCTTTGCCTGACTTGTCATGGATCGGCAGCGGGGACGGAATGCCGCCGCCGGCCAGATGTTCCATCATGTTCAGGAAATAGGGCAGGTCTTCAGGATTCGCGCGTTTCTCATATAGCGTCAGGATAAAGCGGCTTTTCGTGGTCTCCAGCAGATAGTTGGAGTTTTCCACGCCCTCCGCGATGCCCTTGAAGCTGGTTGCTTCACCCACATCATAGGTGGCTAGGAACGCATTCAGGGTCTGGTCGTTTACCTTGGTGTAAACCGCCATCAGGCCACGTCCTTCAGGATAGGCGGTACCTTGAAGACCACGTTTTCTTCTGCGGTGGTCACAAGCTCCAGCTTGGCGTCATAGTGGGCTTTCAGGGCTTCTATGACTTCCTCAACCAGCACTTCAGGCGCGCTGGCGCCAGCGGAAATGCCTACGGCGGTTGCGCCATCCAGCCAGTCCCAGTCCAGTTCAACCGCGCGGCGCACCAGCTTGGCTGGGCAGCCTGCTTTTTCGCTGACTTCCACAAGCCGCATGCTGTTGGAGCTATTGTAAGCACCAATCACGATCATGCGGTCTGCCTGTTTGGCCACTTCTTTCACCGCAATCTGGCGGTTGGTGGTGGCGTAGCAGATATCTTCCTTGTTGGGCTGGTCCAGTTCCGGGAAGCGCGCCAGAAGGGCGGCCACAATGTCGGATGTATCGTCAACCGACAGGGTCGTCTGTGTCACGAATGCCAGCTTTTCGGGATTTTGTGGCTCAAACTTTGCCACATCCTCGACGGTTTCAATCAATGTCACCGTGCCGTCCGGCACCTGGCCCATGGTGCCGATCACTTCCGGGTGGCCGGCGTGACCGATCATCAGGATTTCCCGGCCGTGCATCATGTGGCGCTCCACTTGCCGGTGCACTTTCGACACCAGGGGACAGGTGGCGTCCACATACACCATGTTGCGGCGCTCGGCTTCGGCGGGCACGGCTTTCGGTACACCGTGGGCGGAAAAGACCACCGGCATGTCTGTCGGCACCTCATCCAGCTCGTCCACAAAGACAGCACCTTTGGCCTCAAGCCCTTCAACCACATAGCGGTTATGCACGATTTCGTGCCGTACATAGACGGGCGCGCCGAACTTCTTGATCGCCAGTTCGACAATCTTGATTGCGCGGTCGACCCCGGCGCAGAAACCGCGCGGGTTGGCCAGAAGAATTCGCAGGCTGTTATCTGCCGCCATTCGGCTGCCTCCATGGGAAAGAAATTGCAGCCCTTAGCTACCGCTCAACGCCCCCAAGCGTCAAGCAAGACGTGCTTCGTTCGGTCATAAGCTATGGTGCATGCGCTACGCCACAGTTTGGACAAGCTTGGCTGATAGCCGAAGCCAGAGGTTATTTATGCAGGCAGGGCCATAAGGTGGGTTGCTCTTTAGCAGTCTTCTTTTTATGATCGCGGCCAATTTCCGGCTTTCCACAGTAGCTCAATAGTGCGCGCGGGGCCGATACCTGATTTTGAAAGGCGATTTATGTCCGTTCGTAGTGTGATTTTGTTCGGTCTTGTGTTCCTGCTTGCTGCCTGCGGCAACCGCAACCCGCTTGAGGTGACGGTCTCCCGCTGCCCGGCCGTGGCCGTTGTGGGCGATGCTGGCACCCTGACCCGCTTTGAAGGGCAGAGCCGCAATGTGGAGGATGTCGCCTTCACCGCCTCCATCATGGACGTAAAGCTGACGTGCGAAGAAGCTGAAGACGTTACCTCGCAAGTAACCTTCAGTGTGGCAGCCAACAAGGGCGAAGCCTTCAAGGGCGGCAGCGTGACAATCCCTTACTTTGTGGTGGTGATGAAAGACAACAGCCAGATTATCACCAAGAAAATCTATGATGTGACCCTGAATTTTGACCGCGATGGCCGTGCGGTGTCGCGAGAGGTTCTGGAGCAGCACATCCCGACGATCGCGCAGGCGCGGCGCTATAACTATGAAGTGCTGCTGGGCTTCCAGCTGACGGCCCAGGATGCGGTGTTCAATATGGAGCGCTAAGCGCGGTCCAAAAATCTTCCAAAGAAAACGGCGGCCCATATCGAGCCGCCGTTTTTGATTCTGGGATGACGCCAGGGCCTAGAAGGTTGCCCGGAAGGCCACGCCGATATTGCGGCCCGGCAGCGGCACATTATCCTTCAGGAAGCTTGTATGCTGGCGCGCCTCGACATTGCCGATGTTGGTGGCTTTGAGCGCTAGCGACAGGTTCTTGTTGTCGAACGGCCGCACGGTCAGGTAGGCGTTCCACAGCAGGTAGTTTTCTGTCGGCAGCTCAAACTCGGTCACCCGGTTCTGGCTGGCGGCATATTCAAGTTCCGTCCGCACATCCACAGAAAACGAGGAGGCCTCAATGCCGACGAGCGCCGACAGGGGCGGGATGCGTGGCAGGTTATTGCTGCCATCCACGCCCGTCAGCTTGGCCCGGACATAATCCAGTTGGCCGTCCAGATGCACGTCAAATTCGCCGAGCGGGCCGCTGTTGAAGCTGCCGGCGTGGAATTCAGCCTTGGCTTCAAAGCCGTAGAAACGGGCGTCGTTTGCGGTGAAGGCGAATACGGGCAGGCCGTCTTCCTCTTCGCCCGTTGCGGCCTCGAAGATGAAGTCGTCATAATTTGTCAGGAAGCCGTTCACCGCCAGGGTGAAAGGGCCTTCGGAGTAGCTGAACGTGGCCTCGATACCAAGCGCAGTTTCAAGCCCCAGATTCTGGTCCCCCAGCTCAAAAGCGCCGGTGGCCAGGTGTGGGCCGTTTGAGAACAGTTCTTCGGCTGATGGCGCGCGTTCAGTGCGGAAGACGGACAAGCCCACAAAGGCGGCGTCGGAAAGGTCATAACCAAGGCCTGCGGATAGGCTGAGGCCGTCAAAGTTCTCGCTCGCGCCAAGCGCGTCGGCAGAATATTTCGTGTGTTCATACCGGCCACCTACTTCCAGCGTGTAGTGGCCCATGTCGAATTCCTTGACGCTATAGAGGCCAAACTGGTTCGTGATGGTTGGTGGCACAAAGGCTTCGTCGCCGATGGCGGAGAAATCGCGGCGCCTGAGTTGGATACCGGTAGCGCCACTCCAGGCATCGCCGCCTTTTTCAATCAGGTCCAGGCGGCCTTCCCAGCCTTTGTTGGCAAAGACGGTGCCGATTTCCTCACCTTCAAGTTCCGTGTGCTTATAGTCAGCATAGCCAAAGCGCAGCTTGGCTTTCTTGAACCAGGCAAAGTCGCGTTCCAGTTCACCATTGATATCATAGCGAATCTGGTTCAGGTCGATGGTCACGGCTTCCGCGCCATGCTCTTCGCCCTCGTGATCTTCCTCGTCATGCTCGTCTTCATCGTGGTCTTCTTCGCCGTGCTCATGCCCGCCCGGCACGCCGTACTGGCTATCTACCTTCTTGATGTTCACGCCGATAAAGCCGTCCCGGAACAGAAGCGACAGGCCGCCGGAACCGCCAGATGTCTCAGTGGCGGAGTTTTCGGCGATACCAAATGCTTCGCCCTCACGCTCCTCATCATGCTCATCCTCATGATCTTCATCGTCATGGCCTTCCTCGGCTTCCTCTGCGTCATGCAGGGCTTCGGATTCGGCAAAGCCCGGGATTTTATAGTCGTCCGTGTTTCTGAACATGAAGTCGCCGTGGGCTACCAGTGTACTGTCGCCAAGCTTGCCAACAGTGGCGTTGAAGGCAGCTGTGACCTCGTCCCCGTCATTCACGGTGCTGTGGCCGTAGCGTACGGCCCCTTTGAAGCCGCCTGCGGGCAGTTCGCTGGGGATACGTCCGTCGAATACGTTGATCACGCCGCCTGCGGCGCTGTTGCCGTACATCAGCATGGCAGTGCCGCGCAGAATTTCAATCCGTTCCGCAAGCGCCGGTTCAACAGACACGGCGTGATCGGGGCTGGTGGATGACGCGTCGATGGAGCCCAGGCTGGAATCCAGGACCCTGATGCGGTCACCGCCCAGGCCGCGGATGATCGGGCGGCTGGCGCCCGGGCCAAAGAAGGTGCTGGAAATGCCTGGCTGACGCTTCAGGGTTTCACCGAGGGAGCCGTCCAGCTGGCGCAGGATTTCTTCCTGCCGGAGTACGGTGGCGCCGACGATGGTTTCGCCCAGTTTGCGGCCTTCATAGGCGCCGGAGACAACAATTTCCTCTAGCTGTTCATCAAGTGGGGGAGCCTTTGTGGCTGCCACGGGCATGGCCCAGCCGCCGACAAGGGCACTGGTGGTAAGGAGAATAGTAAATCGTTTTTGCTTCATAACTTCAGACACGTCGATCATCCCTGTATCAATCAGTTTATGCGCGGCAAATGAGCCAACGCGTATTTTATTGGATTGTATTGGAGTTGCGGTGCAGGGCCGCAGGATCAGGCGTGTGCAGGGGGCGCGCGGATGGTGCCAAAACGGGCGGCGCGACTTTGCGGGGCAGCCGGCAGGGCGGTCGGTTCAAGCCATTCAGCACGGTCATTGAGAACAACGGCAGGCGCTGCCGCCACATCCATATCGGATGATTTCTTGACGATGGAGGCGACAATACAGGGGTGGCCGTCGTGTACGTGGTCTGCGTCCCCATAGGCGGCGCTGTGGGCGGCCGCGAAGAACTGGGCAGAGACAAAGACAAGCGCAAGCAGCGCCACAAGGCGTGCTTTCATGCTTCTTCCTGCCGTTTTTGCCTTCGCAAATTCCACTGGAATCGTTTCCCTGACCGTCAACTCTGTCAGAAGCTTATCTATGCTATACTATAGCGTTCTTCAAGCACCTTTGCGATGAACGGCAAACTGTAGCCGATGAAGCGAAGCGGGGATGCCGGGGAAGCGCACAGAAAAGCACTCGCTTGCACAATTGCGTGATTGACTCTTTCGCTGCTGTCCGGCATACCGTCGCCAACACGTTACGCTGTATGCCCCAATCCGATTTGAACTGGGTATATCGCAGCAACCGTGCGGGAGAGACCAGTTTCCTCTGATGGGTTTGAGGACTGGCGCCGAAGGAGCAACCGCCCCGGAAACTCTCAGGCAAAAGGACCGCACGGGCCATGTGACGCTCTGGAAAGTAGCGATTGCGCAAGCATTGCTCACCGACGGGGTAAGCCGGCCAGTATTTCGCCGGTCAAATCTCTCAGGTTCCGTGACAGAGGGGGCGCAATTGCCGGATTTTTCCGGTACCATGCGCACGCGGAGGCCAGAGACTTATGACTGACGAGACCCTTCTAAAGACCCCCCTTTATGACATGCATGTGGCCGCTGGCGGCAAGATGGTTCCGTTCGCGGGTTATGCCATGCCTGTTCAGTATCCGCTCGGCATCATGAAAGAGCATGAGTTCTGCCGCGCGAAGGCGGGTCTGTTTGACGTCTCGCACATGGGCCAGTGTTACATTCATTCCAAAGACGGCAGCGACCCAGCCGCCGCGATCGAGAAGATCATGCCTGGCGCGCTTCAGGTGCTGAAGCCGGGCAAGATGCGTTACACGCTGCTACTGAACGATGAAGGCGGTATCGAGGATGACCTGATGGTCACCCGTACGCATGAACCAGAGGGCACGCTGTATGTGGTTGTGAATGCGGCGTGCAAAGACAAAGACTATGACATCCTGGAAGAAAAGCTCGGTGACCTGATCACGGTTGAACCCCTTGAGGACCGCGCGCTGATCGCGCTGCAGGGCCCGAAGGCGGAAGAAGTTCTGGCTGCCCTGGCGCCAGAGGCTGCTGAACTCGGCTTCATGGAAGCAACAGCGATCACGCTTGAAGGCGTTGTGTGCTGGGTATCCCGTTCTGGCTACACCGGCGAGGATGGTTACGAGATTTCAGTACCCGAAAGTGAAGCCGAGGCACTGTGCAAGCGTCTGCTGGCCAGCGACGACGTTGAATGGATCGGCCTTGGCGCGCGCGACAGCCTGCGCCTTGAGGTTGGCCTGTGCCTCTCGGGCCATGACTTTGATGCCAGCGTGACGCCGGTAGCTGCGAACGTGACCTTCGCCATCGGCAAGAAACGCCGCGAGGCGGGCGACTTCGTAGGCGCTGACCGTATCCTCAAGGAATTGGCGGACGGCGCCTCAAGCTCCCGCGTGGGCATTCTGCCTGCGGGCCGCGCACCGGCACGCGAAGGCACCATCATCGCCGACATGGACGGCAATGAGATTGGCAAAATCACCTCTGGCGGCTTCGGCCCCACCTTTGGTGGCCCTGTTGCCATGGGCTATGTCCCGAAAGCATATACGGAAGTGGGCACAGATGTGCAGCTTCTGATCCGCGGCAAGGCCCATCCGGCCAAGGTCGCTAGCACCCCATTTGTTGAGCAGCGCTACAAGCGCAAGCAAGTATCTTAAGCCTGGATTTGGAGGATAGGCGCATGTTGAAATTTACTGAAGAGCATGAGTGGCTGGAAGTTGAAGGCGAAATCGCAACCGTTGGTATTACCGACTATGCGCAGAACGCCCTTGGCGATGTTGTGTTTGTAGAGCTGCCAGAAGTTGGTGCAGCTTACGAAAAAGGCGACGAAGTTGCGGTTGTTGAATCCGTGAAGGCGGCGTCTGAAGTATATGCACCGCTGGCAGGTGAAATTGTTGAAGTCAACGAAGCCCTCGAAGGCGAGCCTGGCCTGGTGAACAGCGCAGCGCTCGACGCTGGCTGGTTCTTCAAGATCAAGATCGCCGACGCTGGTGAACTTGACGACATGATGGACGAAACGGCTTACGCCGAGTTCATCGAAGGCCTCGACTAAGATTATCTGAGCGCTGGCCGTTGGCCGGCGCTTTTTGTTTGTGAAATGGGAGTTCGGCGCATGCGCTACTTGCCGCTAACCGCCACCGACCGGCAGGCAATGCTGGATAAAATCGGTGTTCGGCATATTGATGAACTGTTCAAGGATATCCCGAATGATGTCCTGAACCCGGAAATTGATCTGCCTCGCCACAAAAGCGAGATGGAAGTGGAGCGCTACCTGTCGCGCATGGCCGCCCAAAACACGGCTGCGGGCAGCGTGCCGTTCTTCGTTGGCGCAGGCGCCTACAAGCACCATGTGCCAGCAACTGTCGATCACATGATCCAGCGCGGCGAATTCCTGACGGCTTACACGCCGTACCAGCCGGAAATCGCGCAGGGCACGCTTCAGTATATCTTCGAATTCCAGACGCAAGTCGCCCAGCTGACTGGCATGGACGTGGCGAACGCCTCCATGTATGACGGCTCTACCGGTTGTTCGGAAGCCGTGATGATGGCGCGCCGCGTGACGCGGAAGAAGAAAGCCATTCTGGCCGGTAGCCTGCATGCGCACTATGCAAGCGTGGTTGAAACCACGACCCAGTTCACCGATGACGTGATTGAGCGCCTGGCGCCCAACCCGGCCAACCCTGAGGCCGAGCTTCAGGCTGCGATTGACGCCATTGATGCTGACACCAGCTGTGTGGTGTTCCAGAATCCTGGCGTGTTCGGCAGCGTGCTGGACCTGCGCCCCCTTGCTGAAAAAGCGCATGAAAACAAAGCGCTGTTGATTGTTGTGCTAACCGAAGTGATGTCCCTTGGCCTGATTGAGAGCCCGGGCGAAATGGGTGCGGATATCGTGGTTGGCGAAGGCCAATCCATCGGTAACGGCCTCAACTTCGGCGGCCCTTACCTTGGCCTCTTTGCCACCAACCAGAAGTTTGTGCGTCAGATGCCGGGCCGCCTGTGCGGCGAAACGGTTGACGCTGACGGCAAGCGCGGCTTCGTGCTGACGCTTTCGACGCGCGAACAACATATCCGCCGCGAGAAAGCCACGTCGAACATCTGTACGAACTCCGGCCTGTGTGCGCTGGCCTTCACGGTCCATATGACGCTTCTGGGCGAAAAGGGCCTGCGCGGTGTGTCGCTGGCGAACCACAAGGCTGCTGTTGACCTGCGCGATGCCCTGAAGGGTGTTGACGGGGTAGAAGTTCTGAACACCACCTTCTTCAACGAATTCTCTGTGAAGCTATCGAAAGACGCTGCCGGCGTTGTTGATGCGCTGGCTGACAAGGGCATCCTCGCGGGCGTGCCGGCCTCGCGTCTCTATCCGGGAGCTGGCCTTGATGATGTGCTCATCCTTGCGGCCACGGAAACCGTAAGCGCAGATGATATTGATGCCCTCGTGGCTGGTCTGAAGGAGGTCCTCTAATGTCCATGAATAATCAAGGGCGGCCGACCTCCGCAGGTGCCGCGACTGAAAACACAGATTTCGAAAGCTTCTCCGGTCACAAGGGCTTGCGCCTTGCCGAGCCGCTGATTTTCGAGCTGGGTTCCACGGAAACCACTGGCGTTGACGTGCCGGAAGTGGGCGAGTTCGAGATGGCCATTGGCGGTCTTGAGCGCACGAGTGAGATCGGCTGCCCGGGCCTGCCTGAGCCCGATGCTGTACGTCACTACACGCGCCTGTCGCGCCGCAACTACGGCATCGACATGGGTGTATTCCCGCTTGGATCCTGCACCATGAAGCATAACCCGCGCCTGAATGAAAAGATGGCGCGCCTGCCGGGCTTTGGCGACATCCACCCGCTGCAGCCAAAATCCACCGTCAAAGGTGCGATGCAGTTGATGGACGAACTGAGCCATTGGCTGTGTACACTCACAGGCATGCCTGCGGTGGCGCTGAGCCCCAAAGCCGGTGCCCACGGTGAACTGTGTGGCGTGATGGCCATCCGGTCTGCGCTGGAAGCCCGCGGTGATGCCCGTGAGGTGATCCTGTGTCCTGAAAGCGCGCACGGCACCAACCCGGCAACCGCCGCTTTCTGTGGTTACAAGGTGAAGGCGATCCCGGCCAAGGATAACGGCCGGGTTGATCTTGAAGCCCTCAAGGAAGCGCTGGATGACACCGTCGCGGCCGTGATGCTGACCAACCCGAACACCTGCGGACTGTTCGAGAATGAAATCCGCGATATTGCGGACGCCATTCACGCAGCCGGTGCCTTCTTCTACTGTGACGGCGCCAACTTCAACGCCATCATGGGCAAGGCCCGTCCGGGTGATCTGGGCGTGGATGCCATGCACTTCAACCTGCACAAGACCTTCTCCACGCCGCACGGCGGTGGCGGCCCGGGTTCCGGTCCGGTTGTCTTCTCTGACGCGCTGAAGGCTCACGTGCCTGTGCCGTTCGTTGTGAAGACCGATGATGGCTTCGATCTGGTTGAGGATGCGGACGACAAGTCCATGGGCCGTCTGGTTGCTTACCACGGTCAGATGGGCATGTATGTGCGGGCGCTTTCCTACATGCTCAGCCACGGTTCTGACGGTATCCGTCAGGCGGCTGAGGATGCGGTTCTGAACGCCAACTATGTGCTGGCGTCGCTGGGTGACGTGATGACCGCGTCGTTCGATGGCCCTTGCATGCACGAAGCGCTGTTCGATGACCGCTTCCTGAAGGACACGGGCGTGACCACGCTTGATTTTGCCAAGGCCATGATCGACGAGGGTTACCACCCGATGACCATGTACTTCCCGCTGGTGGTGCATGGCGCCATGCTGATCGAGCCGACCGAGAGCGAGAGCAAATACAACATGGACCAGTTCATTACGTCCATGCGTGGGCTCGCAGGCGAAGCCAAAGGCGGCAACGTGGACCGCTTCAGTGGCGCGCCTTACCATGCACCCTGGGGCCGGCTGGATGAAACGCAGGCGGCGCGCAAGCCAGTGCTGCGTTACAGCCCTGAAGAATAAGCTTAATTTCAGCTTTTAAAGGCAATACTGCCCGCCGGGGATTGATCCCTCCGGCGGGCAGTTTTCTTTGACGTTTGGTCGAATGGTGATAACTTCGACGGCAGTCGGGGACAGGAGGTTCTGTGAGTAAACGCATTCTGGTTATTGATGATACGGCTACGACCCAGCAGACGTTGGCGCAGCATTTGCCGGCCAGTGACTATATGATTTCAGGGGTATCGGGCGGCGACCAGGCTGTTGAGCTCCTGAAGACAGAGCGTTTCGATATTATCGTTACTGTCATCGACGTCCCGGGCATCAAGGACTATGGCATCCTGCGGATTATCTCAGACCTTGATTGGGACCCGGGCGTGATCCTGTTGAACAATCTGGATGCGCGTGCCAACCAGGAAGCGCGCGAACAGGCCATGGCCTACAGTGTCAATGTGCTGGGCACGCTCTCAAAACCCATCAATGCCGGTCTTCTGACCGCGGCTCTTGAAGACATTGCCAACACCCGCGCAGGCGTGGCCATGGGCACGGAAACCGTGCTTGAAGAAGCCGAGTTCACCCGTGGTTTGATGACGGATGGCCTCGCACCCGCCTTCCAGCCCAAGCTGGACCTCAAGGCCAAGGCCGTGATGGGCGCAGAAGTCTTCGCGCGGTGGAAAACCCCGACAGGCAGTTTCCTGGGGGCAGGGGCCGTTGTGAAGGCGGCGATCGAGTATGGCCACATGGACGTGCTAACCTACCGCATGCTTGAGCTTGCGATGCAGCAGCAGGGCCGTTGGCGCAAACAGGGCCAGGAAGTGACCCTATCGATCAACGTCACGTCAGAGAACCTGCGCAAGCCGGATTTTGCCGAGGTGGTCGCGGGGCTTGCTGACCAGTTCGATATTCGCCCTGATATGGTGCGGCTTGAGGTAACAGAGTCTGATCTGGATATTGACGCGAAGGTCCCGCTGCAGGTGCTGGCACAGCTGCACAAGGATGGGTTTGGCCTGGCACTGGATGATTTCGGTGCCGGTTTTGCGCCGCTTCTGAAGCTAAAGGAAATCCCATTCGACGAGTTGGTGATCGACCGGCAGTTCCTGAGCCGCGCTGTCGAGGACGACAAGGCGCGCATCATTCTTGAGAGCGCGATTGATCTAGCTCACAAGCTGGAGCTCAAATGTACCTGTGAAGGCGTGGAAACCGAGGAACATCTCAAGATCGTTACCGACCTGGGCGCGGAGTACGCCCAGGGATATTTGTTCGGCAAGCCTATGTCGGCCGGTGAATTCCTGATCTGGATCGAGGACTTCAAGGACGGCGTGATGAAAGTCCCTGGCATCAGCTAAGGGTTCGACCCCATTGTATGCGGCGCTATAGCAGGGCAGATACAGCGGCTTTCAAGTCTTTTGCCAGCCCTTCATGGGTGAGGCGCTGGCTGTCCCCATCGAAATTATCGAAGAAGCTGGGAACTGAAAGCGATGCCTTGACGTCTGCAGCAAAGTAGGGGGCGGAGCCCACGGCAGCATTCAGGACGGACCCGGCACCGCCAGGGCCAGGCGAGGTGGCGAGATACACAGCCGGCTTGCCCTGATATACTTTCTGTTCAATGCGGGAGGCCCAGTCAAAAGCGTTCTTGTAGGCCGCAGTGAAGGACCCGTTATGCTCTGCAAAGGATATGAGCAGGGCATCCGCACCTGTGATTTTGTCATAGAACGCCTGGGCCACTGCCGGGATACCCAGTTCGGTTTCCCTGTCGATGCTGAAGAGCGGGGCTTCATAGTCGTTCAGGTCAATGACCTCGACTTGGATATCAGGAGAAAGGCTGCGCAGCACATCTGCGGCATGCGTGACCAATTGCTTGTTGATTGACTGTCGGCTGTTCGAGGCTGCAAAAGCGAGGAGTTTCATGGTGATCTCTTTCTTGTCCAAATATGTTTCGTTGGACAAGAGATAGTTTGTTGCTTCCTTGTTGATTAGTGGGAATTTTCGATACATATTGTTCCATAATTGGAACAATATGGCGGCCTCATAATGAATTTGAATGACATGTTGTTGTTTGCAAAAGTCGCGGAAGTGGGTGGCATCTCTGCTGCAGCGACAGCTCTGGGGCTGCCGAAATCCAGCGTCAGCCGCCGGATCGCTGCACTGGAAGATGCCCTCGGTGCAGCGCTGCTGGAGCGAACCACAAGGGTTGTTAAGCTGACGGAGTTTGGCAGAATTTTCCTGCAGCACTGTATCCGTATCTCGGAAGAAGCCGAGAGCGCACAGGCTGCAGCTCATGAAATCATGTCGACACCACGGGGCGTCTTGCGGGTCAGCGCATCCACTGCAATCGGCCAATATCTTGTCGCCCCACACATTGGGGATTTCATGGCCAGTTACCCCGAAATCGATGTGCAGCTTGTGTTGAATAACCGTCGTGTAGACCTTATCGCGGAAGGGTATGACCTTGCCATCAGGGTAGGGCGCCTCGAGGACAGCAGCCTGATCAGCCGGCGTCTGGGCGGTGCACGGGCAATTATCTGCGCGGCACCATCCTATATCGAAAAGCGCGGACAGCCGAAAAGGCCGGAGGATCTTTCCTCGCATACAACGCTTGCGATGAGCGATAGCAACAATGTCACGAAATGGCTGCTCGAAAATACTGCGGGAGACGGTCGCGCCGTCGATCTTGCCCCGCGGCACTGTGTCAATGATTTTACAGTGCTGCGGACAATGGCTGAAGGGGGGAGCGGTATCATTATCGCGCCGGAATATGTTGTCAGGCAGGCGATTGCGGCCAACAAGCTGCGTCAGGTCCTGCCAGATTGGCGAAGCACCCTGATTGACTATTACCTCATTTACCCCAGCCGTCGGGGGCTTACGCGCAAAGCGGAAGCCTGGATCGACTTCTTCGCCGACCGCTTCAGGAAGACATTGGTCAAAGACAAACAATAATATTGCATATGCAATAAATATAATGTAAATGCACCTCTGGGAGAAGAGAGATGCAGCCACACGACAATTTACCGCTGAGCGACTATATCGAGTATCCGGAAGCGGAGATGCGCACCCGTGCGCAGGACTTCTATAACGAGATCAAGCGCCGCCATACGGTGCGGGAATTCTCTGACCGGCCCGTGCCGCGTGAGATCATCGATACCTGCCTGCGCGCAGCGGGGACCGCCCCTTCCGGGGCTAACCACCAGCCTTGGCATTTTGCCGTGATCGGCAGCCCTGAGATGAAGGCACAGGTGCGCGAGAAAGCTGAGCAGGAAGAGCGCGCTTTCTATAATGAAGGCCGCGCGAGCGACGAATGGCTTGATGCCCTGTCGGTGCTGGGAACAGATGCCCATAAGCCGTATCTGGAAAGCGCACCCTGGCTGATTGCTATTTTCGCGCAGCGCCGGGGCGGTGTGGAAGCGGGCATGAGCCGGAAGAATTATTATGTGCCGGAATCGGTGGGTATCGCCACGGGGTTCCTGATTGGCGCCCTGCATCATGCGGGTTTGGCGACACTGACGCACACACCGAAACCGATGAATTTTCTGAACGAGATTTGCGACCGTCCGGCGGACGAGCGCCCCTATATTTTGCTGGTGACGGGTTATCCGGCAGAGGGTGCGACCATCCCCGTGCACGCAACCATCAAAAAGCCGCTTGAGGATATCGTCTCATATCTCTGAGTTGTTTGGCGTCCGTACCTTCACCCTAAGGAAGGTGTGGTGACCAGAGTGAGCGGCTTTAACCTGGCAGGGCAGGGCGTCAGTCCTCCCTGCCTTTTTTATACCAGCGGATCAGTTCGCGTTGGTCGGCTGGCAGATCATTTCCAGCTTCAAGCTGCTTGATGGCCTGGGCAGCCAATAGCTGCTCTGTCTGGTTTTCAATGCGGGCGAGCATGTCAAAAAGCGCTTCTTTTTCAGAGGTGCTGATGGCTGCATCAATGGCGCGGGCCCGCATGTCGATAGCATTCGCGATGGCCTTATAGACCTCAATGCCTTTTTCCGTCAGGACGAAATTCTTGGTGCGCTTGTTGGTAGCGTCGGGTTCGACGTCAATAAGGCCGCGGCTTCTGAGTACCTTTGAGGCCCGGCTGACAGTGTAGCTGTCCATCCGGCTTTGGTAAGCGATGTCTGCGCCGTTAATGGGCATGTAGGAGCCGATGTTGATCAGCACCCGCATCTCACGCGCTTCCAGGTCGGAAATTTCACGAATGTGCATGTCGCGGGTCAAGGCCAGCAGGTTGCTGACTGTCGCGATGCGGAAGGGCATATGTCCCAGGAGGTCGAGCGGCAGATCGATCCTGTCGGTCAACCGGAAGACTCGCCTTCTTGCAGCAGAAACATTCTTGTTCTTCATGCGCGCCTTTCCCGTTGCCTGATGGGTGCATTCTGCAGTGTCAATACTAAGTATTTGATTTGGCTTGTCAAACCAAAGCGGTGTACGGCTGATTTCCTAATGTTTTTCACTATTGTTCTTGTTTTGTTCTCATGATAATATTCCTCTATGAACAAAACGCAACATACAAGCATGGCATCGAATTCTCCGTGGCTTTCGCGCGGGCGTGGGGCTGTGTCTAATGTGTCAGGCCGGTTCGAGGCGCTGAAGCGGGAACCCGCGCAGGACGGTTGGCTGGGGGAAGAGCCCACCACGCCCCTCCGCACCAGCGTGACGGAAGAGAATGCCAAGCATATCCTGACCAAGAACAAGTCGCCGGACATTCCGTTCGATCGCTCGATCAACGCCTACAGGGGCTGTGAACACGGCTGTGTTTATTGTTTCGCACGGCCAACTCATGCATTTCTTGGCCTGTCGCCGGGGCTCGATTTTGAAAGCAAGCTGTTCGCCAAACCGAATGCGGCCGAGCTTCTGAGGCAAGAGATTTCAAAGAAAGGGTATGTGGCAAAGCCGATTGCCATGGGCACCAATACAGACCCCTATCAGCCAATTGAGAAAGAACGTCGCATCACGCGAGAGCTGTTGAAAGTGTTGATGGAGCATGACCACCCGGTGACAATTGTAACCAAATCCCGCCTTGTGGTGCGCGATATGGACCTTCTGGTGCCAATGGCGGAAAAGGGACTGGTGAAGGTGGCACTGTCGGTAACCACGCTTGACCGTAAGCTGGCGCGCACCATGGAGCCGCGTGCGAGCACACCTCAGCGGCGGCTGGACGCCATCAGGCTGCTCTCTGATGCTGGTGTGCCCACGGGCGTGATGTTCGCGCCTGTTATCCCCGCGCTCAATGACCATGAAATGGAGGCGGTGCTGTCTGCTGCAGCCCATGCTGGCGCCAAGGAGGCTGCCTATATCCTTCTCCGCCTGCCGCTTGAGCTGACAGAGCTGTTTGAAGAGTGGCTGGATGAGCATTACCCCGACCGTAAAAGCAGGGTGCTCAATCGGCTGAAGGAACTCAGGGGCGGTAAGCTGAACGATCCGCGCTTCAAGCACCGTATGATGGGCAAGGGCTTTGAGGCGGACCTGATGCGCCAGCGCTTTTCCAATCTGTGTCGTCGCCTGCGGCTGAACACCGAAAAGCTGGAACTGGCGACCGACCAGTTCAGAAAGCCAGTGCTCGAGGGCGGGCAATATAACCTGCTGGACGCCTTGCGCTGACCCGAGGCTATATTTGAAAGTGAAAAGCCCGGCTTCATGGCCGGGCTTTCGCGTTTCTGAGTGCAATGCTACGCGTCGAGGAAGGCTTAAGCCTCTTCCTCTTCCAGCGAGAACAATTCGGCGTTGCCCCCCACGGCCGCTGTGTTGATGGTCAGCGTGTGCTCAGCGGCAAATCGAAGCAGATAGTGCGGGCCGCCTGCCTTGGGGCCTGTGCCAGACAGGCCTTCGCCGCCAAATGGCTGCACACCGACAACGGCGCCAACCATATTGCGGTTGATGTATGTGTTGCCAATGTTCGTCTTTTCAAACAGGTCCTTCCAGCGGCCTTCGAGGCGGGAGTGCACACCGAATGTGAGGCCATACCCCGTGTCGCCAATCTGCCTCAGGACCTCATCCATCTCTGCCGCTTTGAAGCGGATCACGTGCAAGATCGGGCCGAAGTTTTCGTGCTCAAGCTGATGCAGGCCGTCCAGTTCAAAAATATGCGGTGCCAGGAAAGTGCCGTTTTCTGCCTCTGGTTCCATGTCGGCCTTGGCGACAAGTTTCGCTTCCTTTTCCATCTTGGCGCAGTGGTCCTGAAGGCCCTTGAGGGCTTCGGCATCGATGATCGGGCCGATGTCTGTTGTCAACTTGGCAGGGTCGCCGATCACGCGTTCCTTCAGCGCGCCCTTGAGCATGTTGATCACCTTGTCTGCGACGCTGTCCTGCACGAACAGGACACGCAGCGCTGAGCAGCGCTGGCCGGCAGAACCGAAGGCGGACTGGATCACGTCATCGCTGACCTGTTCCGGCAGGGCCGTGCTGTCGACAATCATGGCGTTCTGGCCACCGGTCTCGGCAATCAGGGGCGCGATAGCGCCGTCTCGGTCCGCAAGCGTACGGTTGATGATCTTCGCGGTCTCGGTGGAGCCTGTGAAGGCCACGCCGGATACGCGCTCGTCAGCTACCAGCGGTGCCGCAACCTTGACGCCGTCACCCAGCACCAGATGCAGTACATCGGCAGGAACACCAGCCTTGTGGAACAGCTTCACGGCATGCCAGGCGACAAGCGGCGTTTGTTCAGCAGGCTTTGCGATCACTGCGTTACCGGCTGCAAGGGCGGCTGCAACCTGGCCCACAAAGATGGCCAGCGGGAAGTTCCACGGTGCAATACACAGGAAGGTGCCGCGACCCGACAGGTGCAGCTGGTTTTTCTCGCCCGTTGGCCCAGGCAGGTCGATTGGCGCGCCGAATTGTTCTTCGGCACGCGCTGCATAGTAGCGGCAAAAGTCAACGGCTTCGCGCACTTCCGCGATAACATCCGACAGCGTCTTGCCGGCTTCGCGAACCAGAAGGTCGGCGAATGTGTCCCGTTCGGCCTCAATGGCATCGCCCATGGCGCGCAGGATTTTGGCGCGTTCGGTGCCGCCCAGGCGGTCCCAGTCCTTCTGGGCTGCTTTCGCGCGAACCGCTGCTGCTTCCAGGTCTTCCTCGCGCGCCTCGCGTGCTGTGCCCACCACTTCAGCTGTGTTGGCTGGGTTGGTCACGTCCACAGGTTCGCCACCCACTTCCATGCCTGCAACAATACTGGCTGCTGCATATTTGTGGGAATTGCGTTCTTCAAGGGCGGCCATCAGAGGCTCATATTGGGTGCGGTCCATAAGATTGCGTCCTTTGGAATTCTTGCGTTCTTCGCCATACATATCATCGGGCGTCGGGATCAGCGTGTGGCGAAGGGCCGGTGCGGCCTTGATCGCCTCGATCGGATCGCCGGCGACCTCCTCGACGGGCACTTTCGCGTCCATGAAACGGTTTACAAAACTTGAGTTGGCGCCATTTTCAAGCAGGCGCCGCACAAGGTAGGGCAGTAGGTCTTCATGCAGCCCAACGGGCGCATACGTGCGCGTGCGAATGGTATGGCCTATCACCCGGCTGGCTGCTTTATACAGAAGCGCGCCCATGCCGTGCAGTTTCTGGAATTCATAGCGCTTGCCTTCCGCCATTTTAGCGATGCAGGCAATAGTGTGTGCGTTGTGGGTTGCGAACTGCGGATAGATGGCGTCCTGCGCCTCAAGCATGCGGGCAGCAGTATAGATATAGCAGATATCGGTCGACGGCTTGCGCGTGTATACAGGATAGTCATCAAGACCCAGTTCCTGGGCGTGCTTGATTTCCGTGTCCCAGTAGGCGCCTTTGACCAGACGGACAGCGAATTTGCGCTTGTGTTCGCGCGCCAGAAGGATCAGCCAGTCGATCACATGTGGCGCGCGCTTCTGGTAAGCCTGAACGGCAAGGCCAAGGCCTTCCCAGCCAGCGAGATCCGGGTCTGACGCCAGTTTCTCAAGGATGCGCAGGCTAATGTCCAGCCTGTCGGCCTCCTCGGCATCGATGGTCATCTGAATATCGTACGACTTGGCTCGCAGCGCCAGTTCCTTCACACGCGGGACCATCTCACTCATCACGCGGTTGTCGCTGGTCTCCTCATAGCGAGGGTGCAGGGCTGACAGCTTGATTGACACGCTGGAGCGATCGTGCGGGTCTGCGCCGTCTGCTTTTGTCGCAGTGCCGACGGCGTCGATTGAGTCCATATAGAGTTTGAAGTAGCGATCAGCGGCATCCATTGTGCGCGCGCCTTCACCAAGCATGTCGAAGCTCATCATCTTGTGCTCGGGCGGCTGCTTCGCTTGCCGGGACAAGCCTTCCTTGATATTCCGCCCAAAAACGAACTGCCGGCCCATGATTTTCATGGCCTGATTTACCGCAGTACGGATCACAGGTTCGCCTGTGCGCGACACCAAGCCCCGAAACCATTTTCCTGGGTTTTTGGTGATGGTCTTGTCCAGCTTGATCACGCCGCCGGTTAGCATCAATGCCCAGGTGGAGGCATTGACAAACAGACTGTCGGATCGGCCTTTGTGCGATGCCCAGTCACCCAACGTGATTTTTTCTGCGATCAGTTTGTCCTGGGTTTCCACATCTGGAACGCGCAAGAGGGCCTCGGCCATGCACATCAGGGCCACCCCTTCCTGGTTCGAGAGGCCAAACTCGGCCAGGAATGCGTCCAGGCTGCCTTGTTCTTCCTTCATGGCACGTGATTGGGCCACAATGGCGGCAGCTGTGGCAGTTGCGTCATGGCGCATCTGGTCATCCAGCGGGAAGTTTTCGATCAGTCCGCTGACGACCTCGGTTTCGTCGCGCAGGTAGGCTGCACGCAAAGACTGCATTGCGCTGTTCCGGTCTTGTGCCGGTGGGGGCGAAATTCGAAGCTTGGCCATACTTGGGTCCCTCTACCACACTTCGTTACATATAATATTTTGTATCCAATTTATTTGTTGGATTTGTCTCCCCCTTAACGCCAAAAAAACGCGCTGGGAAGCAGATTCGTCATCCTTTGGCACAAAGGCTTCAGAAAAGGGGGCTCCGAGCAGTTTTTGGCGCTCTTCGCAGCCTAATTACATCTCACGGTAGTTATTTTTAAGTTATGCGAGATATTGACGTTCGGCAATGATATGTAATACTGTAGCATTGTGTTGAGAGAATTAGGGACTCGAGCAAAGGGGGGAGAGTGACAATGTTCAAAAGTTATAAGGTGGTAGTTTTCGCGCTGTTTAGCATGTGTGTGTCGGCTAGTGCTGCCGGTGATACAAAGGTGCCTGAGCCTTTTCGTGGTGAGGCACCAGAATCCGATCTGACAATCAATTATGATGATCTCACTGGCATATTTGAAACGACGGTGATGCGGGCTGGCCAGTCCGATCGCCGGGAGGCACCGAAAGCGCGTCCGGCGGCAGGCAGCCGTATTCAGCGCGGCAATACCAAGCCAACGAGGCTCGAAGGCAACCGCGTCGACTTTCATGTTTTCCTGGGCGACAATCTTGAAATGATGCGCCGACTGAGGGATGATATCGCGTCAGTCCCTAGTGTTCTGCCACTGAAGGATCTTAGCAGAAATGAACAGCTGGCCTATTGGTTGAATCTCTATAATGTTACGCTGATTACTCAGATCGGGAAGATCTTTCCCGAAACCAACCTGAGGAAATTTTATCCGGAACTGTGGGACGAGAAGGTCATCACGGTGACGGGCATCCCGCTGTCGCTCAATGACATCCAACATAAGATAGTGATCCCGAAATTCAGGAATCCGCTGGTGATGTACGGCATGTTCCAGGGTATCGTTGGCAGCCCCAATATTCGGCGCAGAGCCTATGAAGGGCGCAATGTCTGGGAGATGCTTGAGCGCAACGCTCGGGAGTTTGTCAATTCGAACCGGGGCGCCCGCTACAAATGGGGGAAGCTAAGGGTTTCGGAGCTATATCAGGTTAATGCAGCGCTGTTTCCTGACTTCGAACGGGACCTTAAACGGCACCTCTACCAATACGCCTATGCAAGCTTTCGTGACAGGATTCGCGATGCAAAGGAAATCCGCCCGGACATCGATGACTGGTATGTTGCCGACCTGTATGGAGGCAATCGTGCACTCTCGAGCGCCAATACAAATGGCGCCGCGATGCTGATGTCTATCAAGTCTGGTGGCGGCGGAGCCGGCGGTTCAGGGGGAGCTGATGGCGGCAGCATCGAAGCGGCCTGGTTTATGAAAATGGACACCCTGAATATGAATCGCACCCGGTTCCCCATTCATGTGGTCGAGTATCTTCATAAAAAGGAAAAACGTGACCGTAAAACAAGAGTGGGGAACGTAGACGTGGAAGAATATAAAGCGCCGGTGGAGACCGGCACGGACGATAACTGACACCGCTTTCTTGCTGGACCATTCCTGGCGTCCGCCAGCACGCGAAGCCCGACCCAAGGCTTCGCGTCGGCGGACGTCTTTCGTTTAGTTGAGGCAAACCAATGGTTTTATGACGCTTACCGGTGGTGTCCTAAAAATAATCAAAAAGATTATGAGGAATTGTCTTTGTGGCTATGTCTTGGGTTCATAAGGGTGCTCTGTCGAGCACGCTGTTTTTATGCCCGGGGACACAGTCGTTTCTTGGGCACAGATTGTTCCGAGTAAGCCTGCTGCGTTTGGGGGCGTGTGCAGGCCATCTGCTTTTTTGGTGCGCCGGCTTCTGCTATAGTGTGGCGAGTGGCGCGATGCGGCAGTTCCCAGTTTCATGCGATCGTCTGATCGGCAGAGATCGCGCAAGCCGCAAGGAGAGAATAGGGGGATTAGCCTGCCATTGAATGCATCTGGTGGGTGTCCTCAAGCATTGATTAAAAACATGAGGAACCAAGTATGCGTTGCATGACATTTGCCAAGAAGACAGGCCTGGTAGCCTTGCTGGCAATCATGGTGGGGGGCACCACAAGTTTCGCCGCTGATGAGAGCGGTGTAATCGGCCAATTCCGCGGGGATGACCCGAAATCTGAGCTATCGATCAACTATAATGACCTGTCTGCACTTCTCGAGCAGACAGTGCTGGATACGGGCATGTCTGACCGTACGGAAGCTGGCAAAGCCCGCCCTACAGCGGGGTCACGCATTATTCGCGGCAGCACAGACACCACACGCCTTGAAGGTAACAGAATCGATTTCCATTCATTTCTGGGGGGCAATCTGGATGTGGTGAAGGGCCTGCGAGATGACCTTGCCAAAGTGCCGAGCGTTTTGCCGCTTAATCAGCTGACCCGCAATGAGCAGCTGGCTTATTGGCTGAACCTATACAACATCACGCTTATTTCCCAGATTTCGGAGATTTTCCCGGAGACCAACCTGAAGAAGTTCTATCCCAGCCTTTGGGAAGAAAAGGTACTGACGGTTGCAGGCACACCTTTGTCGCTAAACGACATCCATCATAAAATCCTGATTCCGAAGTATAAGAACCCCTTGATCATGTATGGCCTGTTCCAGGGCGTGATCGGCGGACCGAATATTCGACCGGAAGCTTATACGGGCCGGGCCATATGGGACCAGTTGAAAGACAATGCCTTCGAGTTTATCAACTCAAACCGTGGGGCATTTGTGCGCGAACGTATTCTGCGTGCGTCCTATTTCTATGAGGTCAACGAAGCGCTTTTTCCGGATTTTGACCGTGATGTTCGTCGTCATCTGCTGAAGCATGCCAAGCCCCATTTTGCCGACAAAATCATGAGTGGATCGACCGTTGTAGGTACGGGCCAGAGCAATTGGTATATCGCTGACCTTTATGGCGGCAATCGGTCAAAAGGCAGTGCCAACACCAACGGCGGTGCCCTTCTTCTTGCTTTCCGTACCGGCTCAGGTGCCGGTGCAGCAGGTGACGCAGGCGGCGGCGCAGGTGGTGCGGTGGAATCTGCCTGGATCGGCAGCTTGAGCAGCAAGAATATGTATCAAGGCCGCTTCCCGATCCATGTGATTGAATATCTAAACAAACAGGAAATCCGCAACAAGAAGACCCGTTCTGGCGATGTGACCATCGAAGAATATGACGGGGCAGACCGCATCCAGGGGGCTGATAAGGAAACGGATTCCGACGGCCAATAGGGCCATAATGGAAGGCAGCTGGCTGCAAGGCGGCCAGCTGCAGATTAACGGGTAACATCCCGGCCCCAACGCACCAAGCAGCGAGGGGTGCCGTCATCGGCAAAACAAGGCAAGTCCGCCAAGAAACGAGCGGCAGTCAACAAAGACATGAGAGTTATCACGAATAGGCACACCTGCCTTGGATGCAAATCCAAGACGGTGATGTTTCCGCGGATGCGGGATAGGAGGATTACAGATCATGACGTTTAAGCAGATTACACATGCCTTGAAGTTGGGCGCTGCTGCGCTTGCTTCAGTGGTTTCAGTCTCCGTTGCATGGGCGGGCGAGTCCGGCGTTCCTGCGCCGTTCAGGGGCGACAGCCCAGACTCTGACTTTTCCATCAAATATGAAGATTGGGATGCCATGCTTGGCCAGACAGTCCTGGATACCGGCATGTCAGACCGTACTGAAGCGTCCAAGGTGCGGCCACGTGCCGGTTCCCGCATCATTCGGGGCGGTGGGGGCACCACGCGCCTTGAAGGGAACCGGGTAGACTTTCATGCCTTCCTGGGCGACAATCTTCTTGTTCTGCGTAAGTTGCGTGATGATCTGGCAAAGGTGCCCGAACTGGCGCCCTTGAACATGTTCAACCGCGATGAGCAACTGGCTTACTGGCTGAATCTTTATAATGTCACGCTGGTCACCCAGATCGCGGAGATCTTCCCGGAAACGAATCTGAAGAAATTCTACCCTGAGATTTGGGATGACAAGGTGTTGACCGTTTCGGGAGTGCCACTGTCGCTCAACGACATTCACCATAAAATCCTGGTCCCCAAATACCGCGATCCCCGGATCATGTACGGCCTGTTCCAGGGTGTAGTTGGTGGGCCGAACTTGCGGGACGAAGCCTTTGAAGGTTTTCGGGTTTGGCGGCAGCTTGAAGCGAATGCCAACGAGTTCGTCAATTCGAACCGGGGCGCCTTTGTACGCGAGCGCATTTTGCGGACATCATACTTCTATGAAGTGAACTCGGCGCTGTTTCCTGATTTTGACCGCGACCTGCGCCGTCATATCCTCAAGTACGCACGTCCGACCTTTGCGGACAAAATTCAAGACGGATCAACCGTTGTGGGTACGGGGCAAAGCAACTGGTATATCGCTGACATGTTTGGTGGAAACCGTGCGAAAGGCAGTGCCAACACCAATGCTGGTGCGCTTTTGCTGGCTTTCCGCACGGGTGGGGGCGTTGGCTCTGAAGGCAGTTCGGTTCAGATGGCCAATGGTCCTGGTGATCCCTCTGGCGCGGGGGATTCAGGTGGCTATGCTGGTGGTACCAAGCAAACAAGTTGGACCAATAGTATTGAACAGAAGATGATCAGCGTAAGGTTCCCTTCTCACATGATGGAATACCTGCGCGACATTCAAATGCGGAAGATGCGCCGAGTACGTGAAGGGAAAGTCGAGCTGGAAGAATATGATCCCCCGGCAGATGACGAAACTGCAGAACCAGCAGATAATTAATAGTGCCTTGGGCTGAGGCAAAAGGGCGCCATTTGGCGCCCTTTTTTGTGCTCAGGTAATCGTTTGTTAGGCCAGTTCCTTCAGCATTTCCTTGCTGTAAGGCGCGAGAGAAGCGTCGTCCGCAGCTTTGACCTTGTTGGCCCAGTCCGGGTTCGCAATCAACGCACGGCCAACGGCTACCAGGTCAAATTCGCCGTGCTCCATGCGGTCCATCAGGTTCGATAGGCTGGCGGGCTTGGCGTCCATGAAGTCCTTTTGGCCTTCTTCCGCGAAGGCCGTATCCAGGCCCACGCTGCCCACGGTGATGGTTGGCTTGCCGGTCAGTTTCTTGGTCCAGCCTGCCAGATTCAGGTTGCTGCCTTCAAATTCAGGCTCCCAGAAACGGCGGGTTGAGCAGTGGAAGATGTCCACGCCGGCATCTGTAAGCGGCTCGAGGAACTGTTCCATCTCAAGTGGGCTGGTAGCCAGCTTCACAGAATAGTCCTGCTGCTTCCACTGCGACCACCTGAGGATCACAGGGAAATCAGCGCCGACTTCTGCCCGGATGGCCTTTACGATTTCTGCTGCGAAGCGGGTGCGCCCCACATGGTCGCCGCCCCATTTGTCTGTTCGCTCATTCAGGCCACCCCAGAAGAATTGGTCCAGCAGATAGCCATGCGCACCGTGGATTTCAACGCCGTCGAAACCGATGGCTTTGGAATCTGCTGCCGCTTTGGCGAAGGCCGCGATCACATCGGCGATATCACTTTCTGTCATCTCATGGCAGCGCTTCTTGCCGGGCATCACAAGGCCAGATGGACCATAGCCGGGCACCTCAGGGTCTGGCTCAATGCCCGGGCGACGAACCGAGCCCACATGCCACAGCTGGGGCATGATCTTGCCGCCCTCTTTGTGCACGGCATCCACCACTTTTTTCCAGCCTGCGAGCGCCTCATCCCCATAAATGAAGGGCACATTGGGGTATCCGTTTGCGGCTTTGTGGCCCACGCAGGTGCCTTCGGTGATAATAAGGCCAACACCGCCCGCTGCGCGCCTGCGGTAATATTCCACATTCAGGTCATTGGGTACGTTCTCAGGCGAAAAAGTCCGGGTCATCGGGGCCATGACGACACGGTTGTCGAGGCTCAGGTTCTTTGATTTGAACGGCTCGAACAGGGCTGTGGTGTTTTCACTCATACTTTGTCCTTCACATGGTGTGGGCTGATCTGGCTATTTGCCAGCCCCGTAACAGGTTCTGAACTGAGGTAGCGTGGCGTGACTTTATTTCAAGAATGTCGGCTTCATGCCTGTCATCACACTTCCGTTAGCCTGCTTTCGCAAAGGGCGTGGCTGGAGTATAGACGGGAGTGAAGCAAAACCGGGGAACTGATTATGAATCTGAAGTCTATCTTTGTCGCTTGCGCCGCTGTCGTTCTGGGAGCATTGCCCGCGTCGGCCGACGGCGAAAAAAGCCTTTACGACTTTACGGTAACGTCAATCGATTACACCGAGATGCCGCTTGATCAGTTCAAAGGCAAGGCAGTCTTGCTGGTCAATACAGCATCCTATTGTGGCTATACGCCTCAATACGAAGGCCTTCAGGCGTTGTGGGACGACTACCGCGACAAGGGCCTGGTTGTGGTTGGTGTGCCAGCGAATGACTTTGGCGACCAGGAACCGGGGTCAGAAAAGAACATCAAGAATTTCTGCAAGGTGAATTTCCAGGTGGATTTCCCCATGACCAAGAAAATGGTCGTGGATGGCAAGGAAGGCACGGCAGAGGTATACGAATGGCTCGCGGGTGTGCTTGGCGAGGACAGTCGGCCTGAGTGGAATTTCCACAAATATCTGATCGACCCGGAAGGCCATCCGGTAGCCTATTTCCGCAGCAAAGTGACCCCGCAGTCACCGGAACTGCGGGCCGCGATCGATAAGGTGTTGCAGTAACGCCCAACCGAGAAAAAGGGGCCGAATGGCCCCTTTCGCTTATCCTAGCAAGTCTGCGGCGATTTCCTTGAAGGGCCGTTCGTCCAGCAGTTGGGCTTCGGTGACTGGCACTTCGCTTGCAATCAGCTTCTTGGCATTCATGAATTCCGCAATGCGACCAATACAGTCAGCGGCGATCATCTTGCTGTCCTTCAGGTAAAAGAAAGCAACAGATCGTTCTGCCGGATTGCCGCGTGTGACCAGCGTGTCATAGCCTTGGCTCAGGCCCGCGATCTGAAGCTTCAGGCCATATTGATCAGACCAGAACCAGGGCAGGGCATCATAGGAAACGTCGTTCCCGAGCATATGCTCCACAGCTACTTTTGCCTGATCGACGGCGTTCTGGACCGATTCAATACGCATCTCTCGGCCATAGAAAGAATGTCTGAACCAGGCCACGTCGCCCACGGCATAAATGTCAGGGTCGCTGGTCTGGCAGTGGGCGTTGACCTGAATGCCCTGGGGCAGCACATCAAGGTGCGCGCTAGCGGCGAGGTCCGTGTTCGGCACGAGGCCAATACCCACCACGACCATGTCGGCTTCATAGCGGTCGCCGTCTGCGGAGCGCACCGCACTGGCCCTATCTGTGCCCTCAATGGAGGTTACGAGCTTGTCTGTATGGATCTCCACACCTTCTTCTGCGTGCAACTGGGTATAGAAATCCGACACTTCCGGTGCCACCACGCGGCCCAGGATACGGTCTGTGGCCTCAAGCACCGTCACAGCCTTGCCGGCCTTGCGCGCGACCGCCGCGATCTCGAGCCCGATATAGCCGCCGCCGATGATGACGATCCGCTTGGCGTGATCAAATTCACCGCGCATGGCATCCGTGTCTGCCATGGTGCGCACATAATGGATGCCAGCGAGGTCCGCCCCTTTGCAGGTCAACCGGCGCGCATGACCGCCGGTGGCGAGTATCAGCTTGTCGTATGGCAGGGTGCTGCCGCAGGCCAGCGAAACGGTTTTTGTATCCCGGTCAATGCTGTTGGCGTGCACGCCCAGCTTTAGGCTGATATTGGCGCCTTCGTAGGCCTGTTCTCTCAGAATCGGTAGCCGCTCTGCCCCGATGTCACCCGACAGGTACATTTTCGACAGCGGCGGTCGCTGGTAGGGCACCACAGGTTCATCGGTGACCAGCGTGGCGTCACCGTCGAACTTATGTTGCCTCAATGATGTGGCGACCTGGGCGGCCGCATGGCCGCCCCCGATAATCACAAGCTTCATGGGTTAAATCCTCTGAGGGGCAGGCTTTCAGGGCGCCTGAGCCAGTTATCTGCCGGATAGTCAGCCTCACCATCGATCACATGCAGCGTGTAGGCGTGGCGGGACTTGCCAGACCGGTTTGCTGACGACATGTGGGGAAACAGGCCGCCGAACACGAGTGCTGTGCCTTTGGGCGCAGGCAAGGCTACTTTCTTGTCTTCTTCAAACGGTGTGTCATTAATGGTTTCGACATAGGTGCCGTCGCCGTCCGGCTTGCGGCGGAACGCGGACCTGAGCCCGCCCGTTTTGTGGCCGCCGGGAATGCCCCACAGGCAGCCGTTTTCTTCAGTCGCGTCCTCAAGCGCCACCCAGATGCCAAGGCAAGTTTCGGGCGTCGTGCGCAAATAGGTGGCGTCCTGGTGGCATACCACTTCGCCGCCGATATGAGGCTGCTTGAAAATATACATGGACTGCAGCGGCAGCGGCTTTTCCTGCCCGAGGCCTTCACAGATGGCCTTGAAGGCGTCCTGGCGGGCGAAAGCACCAAATGTGGGATCAAGATCATGCATGGCATGCCCAACCTTGTTGAGCGCCAGCGGCAGCTCACAGGTCAGGTTGCCGTCTGCATCAAAAGCCTCTTCTTCGAAAAAGAAACGGGTTTCGTGTCCTGATTCAAGGAAATAGGCATCCTGGTCGTGTTGACAGCCTTTGGTCGAAAAAATGCTCCGGTGCTCTTCCACATCGAAGCCGGCAACCATCTCAGCCATCCGGGCCCGCAGCTTGTCGCACATGGCCGCGTCCACAAGACCGTCCAACACAAGGACGCCGTCGCGATCAAAAGCGGTTTTCATTTCGGGGGTGATAGTTTCAAAATTGCGTGCATCAAAACGAGGCAGCATATTCATACTCCATCAAAGCCCGGCCCGCCGATTGGCACATGCCCTACGGAAGTTAATTTAGACCAGGCTTTCGCCCAAAGAAGCATAGGCTGGCAGGGCCGTCAAGATGGTGGGGTGGGGTATCTGTTCTTGCGCGCGGGCGGGCGGTGGGCTAGGGGTGATAGACGCGTTCGGTCGCTTATCAATGTCGGGGAATATCGTGGATCCAGTCAGTCTGATCATACTTGCGCTTTTGGGCTTTGTCATCGTTGGCATTCTTATGACGTGGCGGCGGCTTTCGGCTGTTTCGGCCAAGCTTGACGGCGGTGATGCGGTCACCCAACTGATGCAGATTGAAGCCGGGCTTCGTTATATGAACGAGCAGGCAGGAGAGCGTGAAAAGGGCATCCGTGAGGAATTCCGCGGCAACCGTGAAGAGTTGTCGAAAGCCATCACGGCGCTGGGCGAGACCGTTCGCAAGCTGGGTGCTGACCAGTCGACGCAGCAGCAGCAGTTCCGTGACAAGCTCGATGAGAAAATGAAAGAGCTGCGCACCGAGAACAGCCAGAAGCTGGACGAGATGCGCAAGACGGTGGATGAGAAGCTACAGACCACCCTTGAAAAGCGCTTGAGCGAGAGCTTCAAGACCGTGTCCGAGCGGCTGGAGCAGGTGCACAAGGGCTTGGGCGAGATGCAGTCGCTGGCCACCGGTGTGGGTGACCTGAAGCGGGTACTCACGAACGTCAAGTCGCGTGGTACCTTCGGCGAAGTGCAGCTTGAGCTGCTGATTGAAGATGTGCTGACGCCGAACCAATATGTCGCCAACTATGACTGCGGTCGGAAAGGCACCCATGTCGAATTCGGTATTCGGATGCCAGGTACGGACGCAGAAGTATTCCTGCCGGTCGATGCCAAGTTCCCGACAGAGGATTATGAGCGCTTGCTGACAGCCGTGGAGGCGGGCGACACGGACGGCATCGCCGCCAGCCAGAAGATGCTGGCAAACCGGGTTAAGGGCTTTGCTAAGGATATCGCCACCAAATATATCAACCCGCCCTACACGACACCGTCTGCTATCCTGTTCCTGCCAACCGAGGGCCTGTATGCCGAAATGCTGCGCATACCGGGCTATGTGGAAGGCCTGCAGCGCGAATTTAATGTGACGGTTACGGGCCCCACAAACTTCCAGGTACTGCTGACAACCTTCCGCATGGGCTTTCAGCAGATGGCCATGCAGGCACAGGCGCAGGAGGTCTGGCAGGTGCTGGGTGCCGTGAAGAACGAATTCGAGCGCTATGGTGACCAGATCACGGCCATGGGCAAGAATGTGGAAGCCATGGAAAAGCATATCGAGAAGCTGGGCACTCGTCGCAACCAGATGCTTCGGGCGCTCAAGAGCGTGGAGCAGGTGGAAGACGGCACAGCGCAGGCTTTGCTGGGCGACGATAGCGAATAATTGTCCGCTCTTGACGACGATCAATTCCCATATGGCGGGTGTACTCTAATCCTTGGTCATGAACAATTGACCGGAGGATCATGATGAGCCACGTACCCCACGAGTTGAGAGACGATTTCCCTGAGTTCGAAGACCGCATCCACGCGCTCAAGGAGGACGATGCCCATTTCCGCAATCTTTCCGAAAAGTATCATACGCTGAACCGAGAAATTCACCGTATTGAGGTAGGGGAAGAACATGTTTCCCAGTTCCAGGAAGAGGACCTGAGGAAACAGCGCATGCGGTTGAAAGACGAAATCTACGGCATGCTTAAAGCCTAGGCGTTTCAATGCCAGCCAATGGGGTCCCGGCTTTAAACCGGGGCCAAAATGCGCTATAGTATGTGTCGCCTTTTTGTACTGACAAAAGGAGACACATAATGGGCCACATGCCGCATGCGCTGCGGGAGGAATTCCCCGAATTTGCCGAGAAGCTACCTCGAATTGAAGAAAGCGATGGCCACTTCCGCCGGTTGGCGGAGGAATATCGGAGCGTCAACCGGGCCATTCTTGAACTGGAAGCCGGCGACGAGACCAATCCGCATTTTGATGAAGAGGGCCTCAGGAAGAAGCGTCTGTTTCTGAAGGACGAAATCTATGCCCTGCTTAAAGAGCACTAACGCCCATCATAACTGAATTTGAAAAACGCTCGTAACGATTGATATTGATCAATTTGCGCGATTTCCCGTGCATTACAGTTCCTGCATTGATTTATGGGAGCTTTGTTATGCGCTACATACCGTTCGATCTTCTTTCAGAAATCCCAGGCAAGGAGGACCGCTTCTGGAGCCTGATCAGTTCAGACGACCATTTCTACAAACTCACGAAAGCCTATAACACCCTCAACCAGAACCTTTGTGAGGCCGAGCGCCGGCGAGAGTGCGAGCTGACTTTCCAGATCGAGGACCTGAGGAAAGAACGCCTGTGGATTAAGGACGAAATATTCTACTATCTGAGCCACTGAAAGCCGCGGGTGCCAGGCGATGGGGCCAATTGTGTTTCAATTGCGGCGTGAATTGCGATGAAGCGTTCATTAAATGCGCCCAGTGCTATTGAAGGATTCCGTCGCCACACCTACATTAGACCTGTAGCCACGAGCAAAGACTCAAAAACAAAAGGCTGCAGAAAACGACAGTGATAACAACAGCCGCCTCCCCAAAACGACAAAGCGGCATAGATGCGCAAGCAGCGAGGATAAAATGTTTACGACCCTTATTTCAGAGACCACAGGTCTCAATAACGCCAGGCACCAGGTCTCCCAGGTCGCAGGCGTTTCCCTGACAAGCCAGCCCCTAAGCAGAACGTGGCGCCGCCAGCGCCGTGTCGCCCGGTTGGCACGCGTGCCGCTCGCAGCATAAGCGGCCAAGACAAGAACCGGTTATCGCACTCCAGCTCTAAGTCTCTGTGCGTCATAGCGTTTGAGCGATAACAGGTTCCGGTCGGGCCGGGTGAGGACATACCCCTGACCCTAGCCCCAAGAGCCCATCCGGCCCGGCCACACTTTCCCTGTAATGAGTACACAGTTGTCGAACCCCCTTGGGGGTTCTGCGTTTCTTTCCTAAACCTACCCAACACTCGGCGCTCCCACTTGGGGGCGCCGCTTTTCTTTGCAACGTATCAGACCGTCATCGCATGTGGCATCCGGATGCTTGACCGACGCGTCCTGTTGCGCCACATCTGGGCAGGGAAGGGGAGATCCGAATGTCAGACCTGTTTGATGCTGCCGGCATGGATATGAAGCCAAGACCCGACTGGTCAGCCGAAGCTCATATGATTGCGGCTGAAGGCGGTCATGTCTGCGGCGTGGACGAGGTTGGCCGGGGCCCCCTTGCGGGCCCAGTGGTTGCAGCCGCCGTGGTTCTTGATCCTGATGATATCCCCGAAGGCCTGAACGACAGCAAGAAGCTGTCGGAAAAAAAGCGCCAGGCCCTCTATGGCCTGATCCAGGAAAAAGCATTGGCGGTCTCCATTGCCGAAGCAAGCGTAGCCGAAATCGACGAAATCAATATCCTGCAGGCTTCCATGCTGGCCATGCGCCGGGCTGTTGAAGGCCTTGAGCTGAAGCCTTCATCTGCGCTTGTTGACGGCAACCGCGATCCCGGCCTTGAAATGCCGACGCGGACCCTGATCAAGGGTGATGGCAGGTCATTATCCATCGCAGCAGCATCGATTGTCGCAAAAGTTTTTCGTGATGATCTCATGAAAAAACTGGATTCCGAGTTCCCTGACTATGGTTGGGCGCAAAACGCAGGATATGGTGTTGCCAAGCATCTCGCCGCACTAAGACTTGTGGGTGCGACTCCACATCACCGTCGTTCTTTTGCTCCGATTCGCCAAGTTTTGAGTGAAGAATAGCTTATAAATCACTGATTCATCTATAAGAATCACTTGACACCGATTCGTCGGCGACTCATGATTGGGTCAACAGATCGCTGAGAAAAACCAAAAAATTAAGCCCAAAAAGGGCGTTTCCAGCGGTCGGCTATGAAGCCGGGACGGAGAAAATTGATGGCTGATGCAAAGAACGCGACCCGCAAAGGGTCTGCGACCCTTTCCTTGCCGCTGAACAAAATTGTTCAGGGTGACTGTATTGATGTGATGAACTCGCTGCCCGAGAAATCGGTCGATGTGATCTTCGCGGATCCCCCCTACAATATGCAGCTCAAGGAAACGCTGTCGCGCCCTGACAACAGTAAGGTTGACGGTGTGCATGACGCCTGGGACAAATTCTCAAGCTTCAACGCCTATGACGAGTTTACCTATCGCTGGCTGGATGCCGCACGCCGGGTTCTCAAAGACACCGGCACCATCTGGGTGATCGGGTCCTACCACAATATTTTCCGCGTCGGCACGGCGCTGCAGAATCTGGAATACTGGGTGCTGAACGACGTGATCTGGCGCAAGTCGAATCCGATGCCGAACTTCCGCGGCACGCGCTTCACCAACGCACATGAGACGCTCATCTGGGCAGCCAAGTCTGCAGACAAGGGCGGATACACGTTCAACTATGACGCCATGAAAGCGATGAACGACGACACGCAGATGCGCTCTGATTGGACGCTGCCAATCTGTTCGGGGGGGGAGCGCCTCAAGAATGGTGACAAGAAAGCCCATGCGACGCAGAAGCCGGAAAGCCTGCTTTACCGTGTGCTGATGTCTTCCACCAAGCCAGGTGACGTGGTGCTGGACCCATTCTTTGGTACGGGCACGACTGGCGCTGTGGCAAAGAAACTCGGTCGCGACTTCATCGGTATTGAGCGCGAGGACGAGTATATCAAGGTGGCGATGGAACGGATTTCAAACGTCAAGCGCCTTGATGATGAAACGCTTGGCTTCACGCAAAGTAAGCGGGCGCAACCACGGGTGCCGTTTGGCTCGATCGTTGAGCGCGGCATGATCGAACCTGGCACCACGCTTTATGACTGCAAGCGCAAATATACCGCTCGTGTTCGTACCGACGGTACCCTGATCACGGATATGGAAAAGGGCTCCATCCATAAAGTTGGTGCCAGTGTCCAGGGTGCACCGGCCTGTAACGGTTGGACTTTCTGGCACGTGGAGCAGAAGGGCGAATTGCTGCCAATCGACTTCTTCCGCCAGCAAGTGCGTGCGGAAATGAACTAGCAGAAGCACAAGATACCTCCGGAAGCACGGATGCCCGTCTGTGCTTCCACCCAAGGCGCTGTCCTGCCCGGACAGCGCCTGTTTTTATGCCTACGCTGGCCTACTCGGTGAATGCACAATCTTTTCTTAAGTCACTCAAACATCACTTGAATTCCAGCATGGACATGCGAGATTCAGTGTGTCGCAGGTGGTATGGAAAACCGGGCGGTTTTCCCCGGCGAACAGCGGCCTAAAGCCGCGCGTGGCGTTTGTTCGGAGACCCAAATGAGCAAAGAACGCAGCACAAAGAAAGAACTGAAGAAAAAGCCCCTTCAGGACAAGAAGGCGAAGAAGATGAGCAAGGCAACCAAAAAGGTGCCTGCCTATCTCGCTAGCTAGAGGCTTCAGCCTGCTTTAGGCTTCAGGATCAAGGCAGGGTCGCCAAGTGCGGCCCTTGCTTTTTATCCACTTCCCTGATCGTAGCTTTGCCATTTATGGTACCGTCGGATTCTGTTTGAGACACCGGGAGAAATGCGATGACACGTCTATTAGCTATTTTGCTTGCCTTGTTTTATTTGGGTAATACGGCTCAGGCGGATAACCATACTGATCTTGATCTTGCGAATGCGCGGGTAGTCTCTGACAAGCTGACCACAGGCGGCCAGCCTACGAAGGCCGATCTGGGCCGTCTCAAGGAGGCTGGTTTTACCACGGTGGTCAACCTCAGGCGGGACGGCGAAACCACGAAACGCGACGACCCGGAAGTTGCCAAGCTCTTCAACTTTGATGAAGCTGAAGCGGCAAGTTCCATCGGGCTAAGCTATTTCCATCTACCTATTTCATCTAAGGATGGCCTGACGGCAGAGAACGCCAAGTTGCTGGATGATGCCCTGAAGGCGGCGCCTGGCCCCGTGCTGCTGCACTGCGGCAGCGGTAATCGCGCCGGCGCTCTTTTGGCCCTCAGGGCTTATCATGTTGAAGGCAAGCAGCCTGATGAAGCGCTTGCCATTGGCAAGGCTGCCGGGCTCAAGAGCCTGGAACCCAAGGTGCGGACACAGCTTGGCCTGCCGCCCCTCGAAGAATAGGACAGCGCTTGCCCAATATGCCGTATCACGCAAGGTATCGCCTATGAAGGTTCTTGGTGTTGACGACTATCAGGTCCAGCCTTGGAAAAATGGCTTGGGCTCAACCACCGAATTGGCTGTTGGTCCGAAGGCGGCTGGCGGGGCTGGTTTCATTTGGCGGCTGAGCATTGCGGAAGTTACGACCGACGGTGCCTTCTCGCTTTTTCCCGACATTGACCGGGTGATCACGGTGATTGATGGTGCAGGCATGACGCTGGACGCTGGGCCGTACGGCAACCATCCCTTGAAGCCCTTCACGCCGTTGCAATTCTCCGGGGATTGGCACATTGAAGGCCGACTGAAAGCGGGCCCTGTACGGAACTTCAACCTGATGGTTGATCGCAGGTATGCCAAAGGCACGATGGCATTTCACGACTTTGCGACTGGCGCGGTGGTACTTTCGAACAAGAACGCACTTCGTTTTTTCCACTTGTTGGAAGGCGAAGTGCGCTGCGGCGAGGCCATGCTGACACCAGGTCAGACACTGTTGCGGGAAGCTGGTGAAAGTGCACCCGGCCTCAACGGCGTAGGGGCTGCGCTGCATGGTGAAATCACCCTAAGGCCTTAGCACAGCAATCTTTTTGAAGACGGTGGGCAGGCCTACAGCATCCAGGTCGGCAACTGGGTGCCAGAAGCCATTTTCAATATTCAGCTTGCTGTCGGCCTTGGCAGCCAGAAGCTTCGTTTCCAGATGGAAGTGCGTAAAGGTGTGCTTGGCCATGCCCTCGACGGGCTTCCAATAGTCCTCGGACGGACGATGAGTGAGCCATTCCTCCTTTGCAGGAAAGGCAGGGCGTTCTTCCCAGGGGGTTGAAAACAGCCCAGGCATGCCACCTAAAAGGCCTTTTTGCGGGCGACGTTCAAGAAGCACGTGGCCGTCATGCTCCAGCCAGAAAGAGATTGCGCGTCTGGTCGGCTTGGCCTTCTTTGGCGCCTTGACCGGGAACCGTTCCATGTCACCCGCCTCATGGGCGGCGCAAGCACCACGGATAGGGCACAGCAGGCACTTTGGGGTTTTCGGCGTGCAGACCCCTGACCCCAGGTCCATCATAGCCTGGGCGAAATCCCCGGGCCGTTTGGTGGGGGTAATTTCCGCAGTGTGGGCTTTGATGACCTTCTTGGCGCCAGGCAGGGCGTCGGTCACACGAAACAGTCGGCTGACCACTCGCTCCACATTGCCGTCGACAACTGCGGCGGGTTCCCCGAAGGCGATGGCGGCGATAGCAGCGCCCGTATAGTCGCCAATACCCGGCAGCGCCTTCAGGCCTTCTTCGGTTTGCGGGAAGCTACCTTGGTGCACCTCCACCACTACCTGAGCACATTTGTGCAGATTTCGCGCGCGGGCGTAGTAGCCCAGCCCCGCCCATTCCTGCAACACGTCCTCTTGTGGAGCCGCGGCCAGGGCGTCCACCGAAGGCCAACGGGTGAGGAATTTTTCAAAATAGCCTTTAACGGTCGCGACCGTTGTTTGCTGCAGCATGATTTCCGAAAGCCAAACATGATACGGGTCAGCGCTTTCACCGTGAGCCGCCCGCCAAGGCAGGTCCCTGCGGTTTCTGTCGTACCAGTCAAGCAGCTGTTTGGCGGTTTTGGTCATACACTTTGTGAATTCTGATTTATTGTCTTGATTCATGTTAGCCTTGGCGGCATGCCATGGACGTGCCGCAATTATGCAGGACCATAGCCCGACCGACGGAGAGAGCAAGCCAAATGGCGAAACAGCCAGATAAAACCGAAGCAAAAAAACCGTTCAGGCGGCGCTCAACCCAGCGTGCCTCAAGGGTTGCCTCGTCACTAGTGACGCCGGCATTGCGGGCGAAAGGTTTTGCGCAGGCTGAAGTTGTTACCCGCTGGGCCTACATTGTTGGGCCAGAATTGGCGGAAAGCACATTGCCTGTATCGCTTCGTTTCCCGCGGGGCGACCGCATGGGCGCCACCCTCACGGTGCGCTGTGAATCAGCCTTCGCGCCGCTTTTGAGCCATAAGGCCGGACGGGTGATCGAGATGGTGAACAGCTTTTTCGGCTATCAGGCGGTGGCGAAACTTGAGGTGAAACAGGGGCCATTGCCGCGGCAGCCACGCAAGATGCCATATGAAAAAAAGGCGCTTGGCGAAAAAGAGACGAAACAACTGCGGTCACTTGTCGGTGATGGAGAGTTGAGCCCGCTTCAAGAAGCGGTTAAAAGCCTTGGCGAGTATGTGCTTTCGGAAGCACGGGAGGCCGGTCGCGGACCGGACAAGAAATAAGAATTTATAAGTAGGGGGCGTTATGTCTTTCAAGAAGGGTTTTCTGGCTGCTGCAGCCATGGTTTTCACGACTGCAGTGGCAGCACAGGATGGCCCAAGCCAGCCTTTTGTATCCGGTGATCTTGTATATGGTTCGCCTGAAGCGCCGGTGGAAGTTATCGAATATGGCTCGATGACCTGTCCGCATTGTGGCCATTTCGCCCGTGATACTTTCCCTCAGGTCAAGCGGGATCTGATCGACACAGGCAAGGTGCGCTTTGTGTTCCGCAACTTTGTGCGGGACCGCTATGATATGGCGGTTGCTGTTATCAGCCGTTGCACGACCGACAGGGATGTAACCAAACAGCTGGTGGATACGTATTTTATCCGCCAAGACGAATGGATGCGCGCGCAGAACCCTTATGAGGTGATTGCGGGCATCGCGACGGAAGCTGGAATCACTCAGCCTGAGATGTCACGCTGTATCTCGGATCAGGAAGCCCAGAAGCACCTGGCTGAAATGACCCAGAACGGCATCCAGACGTACAAGATCAACAGCATTCCCTACATCATGGTGAATGGAAAGCACCTTGAGGCCCATTCGTTTGAGGCGGTCAAGGAAGCGGTTGAGGCCGCAAAATAATCCACAGGAAATTTCATGCGGGTTTCAGAAAAGACTCGTCAGCATGTTTCATGCGATGTAAACACAATATCTAGTAGTGGGGATAAATTAATGCACAAGGACTACGTATCGAAGTTCAAATTCGCAGCTGCCTTTGGCGCGGCACTTTTGCTTGCGGCCTGTGGTGATAGTGGCGACAAGCCAGCGGCTGACGATGCCCAGCAGGCCTCTGCTGAAGCCGATGCACCAGTTGTTGATATCGATTCCAAGACAGAGGGAACCTGGGGCCCGATCGTGTATGGCGATCCGAATGCCCCGGTCGAGATCCACGAATTCGCGTCCCTGACGTGCCCGCACTGTGCCACCTTCGCGAATAATTATTTCCCGAAGCTCAAGGAACAGCTGCTGGACACCGGCAAGGCGAAGCTGGTGTATCACAATTATATCATGAACCGGATTGATATCGTGGCGTCCGCTGCGGCTCGCTGTGGTGACGCAGCAACGACCCAGAAGCTGATGAAGGTTTATTTCGCACGTCAGGGCGATTGGGCCCGGTCCAAGGCGCCTGTGGATGAGCTGGCCTCTATTGCCCGCCGCGCGGGTATCAGCCGTACAGAATTTGATCGCTGTGTGTCCGATGACGACATGCTCAAGCACCTGATGAGCATGACGCAGGACGCCGTGAAGAAACACAATATCACCCTGACGCCAAGCTTTATGGTTGATGGTGAACTGATGGAGTTCTCTTCCTTTGATGAGGCTCTGGAGAAGATAGCTGAAGCGGTGGATGACGCCAGCTAACAGCTTGATATAGGGCGACCTTGTTGGGGAACGGGGTCGCCTGTTTGATGTTTTGACAACAGGGGGAGTAGGGCGCAGCCATGCGTTTTTCGCGTCTGCGATTATCGGGGTTTAAATCCTTCGTCGATCCGACCGAGCTTCATATTGAGCGCGGTCTGACAGGCGTTGTGGGCCCGAACGGCTGCGGTAAATCCAACCTTCTTGAAGCCATCCGCTGGGTGATGGGGGAAAACCGCGCCAAGTCATTGCGCGGTTCGGGCATGGACGATGTGATCTTTGCCGGCACAGACAAGCGCCCCGCCCGCAACATGGCTGAAGTGACGCTGGTGATCGACAACCAGGACCGTTCAGCCCCAGCCGAATATAACGATGAAGATTTCATTGAGGTAACGCGCCGAATTGAGCGCGAATCAGGTTCGGCCTACCGTATCAACGGCAAGGACGTCCGCCAGAAAGATGTGCAGCTGCTGTTCGCAGATGCCGCCACAGGCGCCCACTCGCCGGCACTTGTCAGCCAGGGCCGTATCGGCACGCTGATCAACGCCAAGCCGCAGGACAGACGCGCCATTCTGGAAGAAGCAGCGGGCATTTCAGGTCTACACACCCGCCGCAAAGAAGCCGAAAGCCGCCTGCGCGGCGCCGAAGGCAACCTGACGCGCCTGCAGGACGTGATCCAGGCCATGGAAACCCAGAGCCAGAGCCTCAAGCGTCAGGCGAAGCAAGCTGTGCGCTACCGCTCGATCTCGGGCGATATTCGGCAGGCTGAAGCCAGCCTGCTTTACATGCGCTGGGCTGATGCGGCTGAAGAAGTAATCAAGCTTGAACGCGCGCTTCGGGAATCCGAGAAGGGCGCGGCTGAAATTGAAGAGAAAGTCGCCGGACTGGCCAGGGCGCAGGCAGAATTTTCTGCCATGCTGCCCCCCCTTCGGGAAGCGGATGCAGCGGCGGCTGCCAAACTACAGCGCCTATCTATCGAACGCGAAAATCTGGAGCAGGAGAGCGAGCGGCGCAAGCAGGCAGCACTCTCGCTCCGGCAGACACTCGAACAGATTGGCGCGGACCGTGAACGCGAAGCCGAGATTGCGGCTGATGCCAAAGCGGCGCTTGACCGGTTAACGACAGAGAAAAAGCGTCTTGAAGCTGCCCGCGATGCGGAAAAAGACAATGAGCTGCAGGCGCGCGAGAAGCTTGATGCCTCCACCAAGGCGGCGTCCGCTGCGGAAGCAGACTATGACGGTATCAGCGAGCGCGCTGCCCAGGCGCGGGCACGTCGGTCCAGTCTGGAAAGTGATAAGCTGGCGATTGTGCGCCGGGGCGATCAACTGCGGTCCGAGCAGACACGCCTGAACGGCGAACTGGATGCCATGACAGCCGAGGATGAGATCCTCTCCGCCCTGAAGACAGCCGAGCAGACCGTTGAGAAAGAAGAAGAGCGTCTCAGTAAAGTTGCTGACAGCCTTCAGGCTGCAGAAGCCGCAACTCTCGAGGCCCGCAACCGCCGCAATGAAGCGGACACAGCGAAGGCCGAATGTGAGGGCGCGCACAAGTCTGTACTTGCGGAAGTCACGAACCTTGAGCGCATGCTGGAGCAGGCAGCCGCTGACGAAGACCAGCCGGTTTCGGCGTCCCTCAAGGCCAAGCCTGGGTTCGAGATCGCGGTTGGTGCGGTGCTTGGCGAAGAGGCAGAAGCGGGCCTGAGCGAATCGGCTAAGCGATTTTGGGCTGCGCAAGATCCACTTGATGCCGCGGATTGGCCCGCAGGTGTGACACCTCTGAAGGACGTCCTTACGGCCCCGTCTGTGCTTGACCGCCGGGTAGCGTTTGCCGCAGTGCTGGAGGACGGCGCGGATGGCGATATCCTTCAGAAAAAGCTGTTTCCCGGCCAGCGATTGGTGGACCGGGAAGGCAAGCTGTGGCGTTGGGACGGTTATGTGCAGAAAGCCGGAGCGCCAAGCGAGGCTGCAATCAGGCTCGAGCGCCAGAACCGGCTAGTGAAGCTGAAGGCTGAGGAAGAAAAGGCAGCGAAGAAGGCCACTGAAGCGGGCGAGGCCGCACAGCACGCGTTCGATGCCCACCAGAAAGCACGTGAGGCAGAACAGGCCCAGCGGCAAGTGCGTCAGGACGCCGAAAAGGCATTGGCAGAAGCACGCCGTGCCCTTGTGGCCGCAGAACAGGAAGCCAGCAAGCGCGCCAGCAAAGTGAATATGCTGAAGGACAGCCTCGCGCGATTGGCGCAGGAAGAAGCCGAAACCAATGAGCGGCAGGCCAGTATTGATGCAAAGCTTGCTGAGCTGCCGGAAAATACCAAGCTTGAGGCCGAGCTTCAGGAAGCGCGAGCCAAAGTGGAAGCGCTGCGGTCTGAGCTTTCAAGCGCCCGTGCGGCCTATGACAGCCTGCGCCGGGAGGCCGAAAGCCGCAACGACCGTCTCAGTGCTATCCAGACCGAATCGGGCGCATGGCAGCTGCGTGTTGATAGTGCTGCGAAACAGCTCAGGGCGCTGGATGAACGCCAGGCTGACACTGAGCGCCAGTTGAAGGATGCTGAAGCCAGCCCTGAAGACCTGGAAAATCGCCGACAGGCGCTGTTGTCCGAGCTCGCTAAGGCGGAAAAAGAACGCCATGAAAGCAGTGATAAGCTGCTGGCGGCGGAAGCACAGCTGGCGGAGAAAGACAAAGCGCTCAAGGCGATCCATGAGGCACAGTCTGAGGCCCGCGAGCGTCAGATCCGGGCGGACGCCGCCGTTGAAAACGCTGTTTCCCGCCGGAAAGACATTGCGTCCCAGATTGGCGAACGGTTCGAGTGCGCGCCTACCCAGCTTCTGGAGAAGGTCGGTCTGGAAGCCAGCGACAGCCTACCTGATGCCATGGTGCTGGAAAGCAAGCTTGAAAAGCTGAAGCGTGAACGCGACAGGTTGGGTGCCGTTAACCTGCGGGCGGATGAAGAGCTTACTGAGATAGACGAGCAACTGACCCACCTGACGGGCGAACGGGCGGACCTTGAGAATGCCATAGCACGGCTCAGGCAGGCCATTGGCAGCCTTAACAGGGAAGGGCGCGAGCGCCTGTTGAAGGCCTTCGATGTGGTGAACAATCACTTCGGGGAACTGTTCAAGACCCTGTTTGGTGGGGGTGAGGCCCATCTGGAACTGACGGAATCCGATGATCCGCTGGATGCGGGGCTCGAGATATTCGCAAGCCCGCCGGGCAAACGGCTGCAGGCCCTATCGCTCCTGTCTGGCGGCGAGCAGGCCTTGACGGCACTTTCCCTGATCTTTGCCGTCTTTATCACCAATCCGGCCCCCATCTGTGTCCTTGATGAGGTGGATGCGCCGCTTGACGATGCGAACGTCGAGCGATTCTGTAATCTGCTGGACGAAATGATCGGCCGGACGGACACCCGCTTCCTGATTGTGACCCACAATGCGGTTTCCATGGCACGGATGAAGCGGCTCTTCGGTGTGACCATGGCAGAACGCGGAATCTCGACCCTCGTTTCCGTCGACCTTGAACGTGCAGAGGAATTGCGTGAGGCCGGTTAACGGTATTTTCCATAAATTCCTTTTAAATCAATCAGTTAACTTATTTTCGATAGACCTTGACACGGGGTGGGGCCTTCACTATGTTGCAGGCGCCTTTTACGGGCTTCTTTTTTTATGGAAGTGGCCCGGCAAAAAGGTTGGTCAAACGCGGGGTTTTAGGGGCCAAAGCGATGGGTGACACGGAAGATGACCCAAAGCTCAAGGCGCTTGAAGAGCGATTGAGCCAAGCTCGACAGAGGGCTCAGGGAGAAAATGCCGACGATCGGCCGTCTCCAATGGGTAGAGCCTTCCGGATGGGCATCGATCTAGTGGCGGGTGTCGGCGTAGGCCTGATCATCGGCATAAACCTAGATGGTTGGCTTGATACGTCTCCCGGTTTCTTGATCTCCTTTTTGTTCCTTGGCTTTGCTGCGGGCATCCGGAATGTGATCCGGGAAGCCAACAAGATGCAGCGGGAAGCTGAGGATGGTCTGCAAGGGCAGGCTGACGAGGCGGATAAAGATTGACCGCGATCCGCATAAAGCGGGTTGCACAACTAAAGAGATGGTAGCCGTGGCAGGACCTCTTGAGCAGTTTGAGATCAAGCCCCTTGCAGAGATGCAAGTCGCAGGGATTGATGTTTCCTTTACCAACAGTTCCCTTTGGATGGTGATCGTTGTGACCGCCCTGACCTTTTTCCTGGTTGGTGGCACGCGCAAGAATGCGCTGGTTCCTGGTCGCTGGCAGGCCATGGTTGAAATGGCCTATGAATTTATAGCCAATATGGTGAAAGAAAATGTAGGGCGTGAAGGGAAACAGTATTTCCCATTCATTTTCACGCTTTTCATGTTCATTCTTGGTAGCAACCTTGCGGGCATGATCCCGTACAGCTTCACGACGACGAGCCACATCATTGTGACGTTCGCGCTGGCTGCGGTTGTTTTCCTTGGCGTGACGCTGATCGGCTTCGCCAAGCACGGCCTGGGCTTCTTGAAGCTCTTTGCGCCGTCTGGTGTGCCCGCGCCGCTTTACATTCTGATCGTTCCAATCGAAGTGATGTCCTACTTCACGCGTCCGATCAGCCTTTCGGTTCGTCTGTTTGCCAACATGCTGGCGGGCCACATCATGATGAAAGTATTTGCTGGTTTCATCATCAGCCTTGGCGCGATCGGCATTGCCGGCCAAGCTGCTGCTGTGCTGCCATTTGCTTTCAACATTTTCCTGACGGGGCTGGAAATCCTGGTGGCTTTCCTACAGGCCTACGTTTTCGCCATCCTGTCCTGCATCTACCTGCATGATGCCATGCATCCTGCACACTAAGACGCCGGACAAAATACTACAGTTTAGAAATCAAGCTTCATTCAATAGAGAAGGAATTTAACATGGAACTCGCAGCCGCAAAGATGATTGGTGCTGGTATCGCCACTCTCGCACTCGCTGGTGTTGGTATTGGTCTTGGTAACATCTTCGGTAGCTTCCTGTCGGGTGCTCTGCGCAACCCATCTGCTGCTCCGAAAGTATTCGGTAACCTGCTCCTGGGCTTCGCCCTGACAGAGGCTGTTGCCCTGTTCGCACTGGTTATCGCGTTCCTGATCCTCTTCACCTAAGACGATCAGTTTGCGAATGAAGCACATGGGCGCGGTCAGTAACTGATCGCGCCAGGTGCTTATCTGGACCGCAAGAGGGCATTGCCCGAAATGCGGATCGAGCCTTAAGGGGCTCAACAATTGAAACATCTAGCCACAGAGGCATGTGATGGCAGAAGCTCATACAGAAGTCGCACACAAGGAAGCAGGCCTTCCTCAGCTGAATATTGCGACCTTTGAAGAGCAGGTCGTATGGCTGTTCCTGACCTTCATCGTTCTCTTCGTGATTGTGTCCCGTCTGGTTCTGCCACGTGTGACCAAAGTCCTCGAAGAGCGTGAAGAGCGGATCGCAAACGATCTGGATACAGCCGAACGGCTGCGCAAGGACGCTGAAGACATACGCAACGCGTATGAAGAAGCGAGCGCGAAGGCACGAAAGCAGGCCCAGGAGACCATCCTGAAGGCCAAAGAGAAAATTCAGTCTGATATCGCGAAAGCCCAGGCCGAGCTCGAGGAAACGCTGGCAGCGAAAGCTGCGGAAGCTGAAGCTCGTATCGCCAAGGCGCGTGATGAAGCACTGGCTAGTGTCGGCGATGTGGCTGGTGAAGTCGCTAGCGATCTCGTTGCCAAGCTGGCCGGTATCGAAGGCGATGACGCCGCGGTGTCTGGTGCTGTCAAGGCAGCGCTCGCAGACGTGAAGGGAGCATAACCATGGCTGATGCACACGGTTCCGTATTCACCGATCCAACCTTCTGGGTTGCATGCTCCTTCGTGGTCTTCGTTGGCGGTGTTGTGTATGCGAAAGCTCACAAGAAAATTGCTGGCATGCTGGACGATCGCACGGCTACGATCCGTAACCAGCTGGACGAAGCGAAAGCAATCCGGGAAGAAGCTGAAAAGCTCCTGAACGATTACCAGCGCAAGCAACGCGACGCTGAAAAAGAGGCCGCCGACATGGTTGCCCAGGCAAAGGAAGACGCGAAAATCATGGCGAAAGAGGCGAAAGCTGACATCAAAGCCATGGCTGAGCGCCGCACCCGCGCCGCAGAAGCCAAGATTGCCCAGGCTGAAGCCAATGCAATCAAGGAAGTTCGCGCTGTTGCTGTTGATGTTGCCATCAAGGCTGCCGGCACAGTGTTTGCCGACAAGCTGAAGGGCAAGGAAGGCGGCGCGTTGGTCGACAAGGCCATCACGGACGTCGAAAGCAAGCTTCACTAAGAATTCAGGCTCTGGCAATTGTCAGTTCTGATCGAACGCTCCGCCTCTCCGGCGGGGCGTTTTTTCTTGTGATTGTGCAGCCATCTTATATACCCCTAAAGCAACATCGCTTGAGATAGGGACCAACAGAGTGACGCGAGACAAAAGTGACAACCTGATGCGCTGGGCGACGCGGGCTTCCGTGAGCGTTGCAGCCGTGCTCGTGGCCGCAAAGGCGGTTGCCTGGTGGTTGTCGGACTCTGTGGCCATGCTTGGCAGCATGACGGACTCGGGCCTCGACCTGATGGCGTCGCTTGTGACGCTTTTTGCCGTGCGCACCGCTCTGCTGCCGCCGGATGAAGACCATAGGTTTGGCCACGGTAAGGCCGAAGCCCTGGCAGGGCTGTTCCAGGCGGCAATCATGTCGGGCTCCGCCGTGTTCCTGCTGCTGGAATCGATCAATCATGTTGCGACCCCGCACCCGGTCGCCCAATCGGGCTTGGTGATGGGCGTGTCAGCGCTTGCCATTGCCCTGTCGCTGGTGCTGGTGGCCTTCCAGGCCTATGTGGTGCGCCATACAGGCTCCCTCGCCGTTGCAGGCGATCATCTGCACTATAAGGGTGACCTGCTGTTGAACCTGTCAGTCATCCTGGCTGCCTGGGCATCTGCGTCGGGGTTTGTATATGCTGACGGCGCCTTTGGTATCCTGATTGCGCTCTACATTCTTTACGGAGCACAGGAAGTGGCGTTGCCTGCTGTCGATATGCTGATGGACAAGGAGCTGGGGGATGACGACCGTGAAAAGATTTTCAATCTGGCGATGGGAAACCCGGCGGTACGCGGCCTGCATGAGCTGAAAACCCGCATGTCCGGTCGTGATCTGTTTATCCAGATGCATATCGAGGTTGATGGCGAAATGACCGTTCAGGACGCACATTTTATAGCCGACGAGGTTGAAGCGATGATCGGAGAGGCATACCCGGACAGCGAGGTCCTGATCCATGTGGACCCACCAAGCACCCTCTCGGATGAGCTGACTGTTAAAGAACTTGGAAAAATTGGGGAATAAGTATGCTGACCATCTATGGCATCAAAAACTGCGACACTGTCAAAAAGGCCCGCAAGTGGCTGGAAGCAGAAGGCGTGGACCACAGATTCCATGATTTTCGGGCCGACGGCCTGGATGATGCCCTGATGGCGCGTTTTGTTGACGCACTTGGTTGGGAGGCGCTGCTGAACACCCGGGGCACCACCTGGCGCAAACTGCCGGATGTCGACCGCACGGGCGTTGATGCCCAAAAGGCTGCCGCCCTGATGGTGGCCAACGAGGCGCTGGTTAAACGCCCCGTATGGGAGAAGGGCGGAGACTTCCGGCTTGGGTTCGCGCCCAAGGAACAGGAGGCCATCAAGGCCTGGGCCAGGGCATAGCGATTGGTTTGAGCGCGGCGCGAGTGTCTCTCAGCCAGGAACATCCAACTGCAGCAGCATGCCTTTTTTGTCGGCGTCAGGCACTTCCGCAATGAAGCCATAGCGTCCGGGTTCCAGGTCCACCGTGAAATAGCCATGTGACCCGGCGGGCATCACGTCATTGATACCGCCGACAAAGGTAACAGGGGCGGGCACAGACAGCCCTGCTTCGGTCTGCCAGTCCATGAAGGTAACGGCGTTTGCAACACTGCCTTCCCTATCGATCTTGAAGACATGCACATCCTGGCCGACTGCTGAGGGGTATCGGATCTGCGTATCGAAATTAACGCGGATGATATTGGTGCCAGCTTTCAGATCACCGTCTTTGAGGGACAGGCCATTCCCGTTCAGAGTGAAGATAACGTCAGCTTCAGGTTCCGGCATTTCACCGTTCTCAGGCAGAACGGTCAATGGCAGAACCATTGCCAGCACACCCTGTTGATAGCTGGCTGAATGGAAGACACCGCCTGACTTGATATAGCATTCAATCACATAGTTGCCGGGCGGTAGGAATGTGGTTGCCTGGGATATGGCGTTGCCTTCAATCAATCCTGGTCCGCCATGGTAGGTCAGGCCAGTTGCCCAGCTTGGCATGTCTCCGAAAATTTCGCCGGCTAGCTCATGGTCTCCGGCCATCATGGCGTCATAGCCGCGCTGGAATACGCTGCCCAGTTCGTCGGAATATTGCACAGCCGATATACCGTCCGGAAGCCTGGCGGCCAAGGCAAAATGGATCATATCGTCTTTGTTGTTAAGGCGGATGGTCGTCCAGCCGGACTTGATGGTTTCCGGGCCTTCGAACCGCATGCCGGAGGCTGTGAGTTCCAATAGGTTGGTCGGTTGGAAAGCTACGTCTGCATCAGTCGAGGAAGGCGCAGGGTCGCAGGCTGCCAGTGTCAAAAGGATGGGTAAAACGGCGAAACTGTTCCAGTTGCGTCTTTTCATAAGTCGCTCCCAAAGTCTGTCGACCCCACCAAAGTGTAAGGGGTGGTTTTGAATCTTGTCAAATCGCGTCCGTGAAGGTCTATTGGGCGGGTAGCAGGAGAGCAGCATGCGCGAACTACCAGTCTATCAAGTTGATGCATTTACCAACCAACCTTTTGGGGGTAACCCGGCGGCTGTGTGTCCGCTACCGGCTTTCCTTGATGACGGGCTGCTGCAGAATATTGCGCTGGAGAACAACCTGGCGGAGACGGCTTTCATCGTACCGTCTGCATCTGATGACGTGGACTATGAGCTGCGCTGGTTTACGCCTTCCATTGAAGTCCAACTGTGTGGTCATGCGACGCTCGCGTCTGCCCATGTGGTTTTCAGGCACCTTCACCCTGACTGGGAGATGGTCCGTTTCAATACTGCCTCAGGTTTGATGACGGTTGTTCATGCCGGTGACTTCCTGGAGATGGATTTCCCGAATCTTCACCCCAAGCCTATGTCTGGCCCAGAGGGGCTGGCTGAGGCCATGGGCGCCGCGCCAAGTGAGGTTCTGGACGCCAACACCGGCGACGATGATCTACTTCTGGTCTATGACAATGCCCAAACCATCCGGACCTTGGCGCCCGATCCTCTGAAAATGGCGGCCTTGTCGCCGTATGGGTTCATTGTCACGGCACCAGGCGATGACGGGATCGATTTCGTTTCGCGCTGTTTTTTCCCGAACAAGGGGATACCGGAAGACCCCGTGACAGGGTCGGCGCACTGTGCGGCGGCTCCCTATTGGGCCCAGCGACTTGGCAAACAGGAATTGCGGGCGAAGCAAGTCTCGGCGCGGGGCGGTGATTTGTGGCTGAAGGTGGTGGGTGACCGTGTCAAGATTTCTGGCCAGGCTGTTGAAGTGATGCGCGGTACGCTTTTGTTGCCCTGATAAAATATTTTGAACCTCCCTTTCCTGTTCTGCGTCCTAAAGGGAAACAAGGGGACAGACAGATATGGACCGCGCGCGCGAGGACTTGTTGGTACTGGCCGCCCAGGGTGGAGACAGCCAGGCATTCGATCAGCTGTTTCGCGCCAATGATGCGCCGCTTCGGCGCTTTGCCTACCGCTTGTGTGGCGATCAGCATATTGCGGTTGATGCGGTTCAGGAAAGCTGGGTCACCCTTTCAAGAACACTCAGGAAGCTTCAGGATCCAAGAGGCTTTCGCTTGTGGGCCTACAAGACCACTCGTTGGCGTACGATGGACCTGTTGCGCCGCCGTCCCATGAAGCAGGAAACGCTCGACGGCGAAGAGGCAACACTCGCCGTGGAAACCGAAGAACCCCTGGCGACCAGTGACCAGCTTTCGCGCCACCTTGCGGCGCTACCCCAAAAGGAAAAGGTGGCCCTGACGCTGTTTTACCTTGAGGAACTATCCGTGATGGAAATCGCGGCAGTGGAAGACGTGCCCGTGGGCACCGTGAAATCACGGCTGAGCAGGGCCCGGGATCGGCTCAGGCGCCGTATGACAGGAGACGAGACATGAGCAAGTTTGATGACATGATTAAGGATGAGTTGGCCAAGGAAGCCAAGGGCATCGACGAGCTTCTGACGTCAGAGGGTGGTTTGCCTGACATGGTGGCGGCAGCCTTCAAGGGCAGTATGCGCCGCTGGGTGTGGCTCATTGGGGGGGTCACACTTCTGGTAACAGCGGTGATGCTCTGGTGTGGCTATAATTTCTTTACAGCCGATGCCGCGAACCAGACATTCTGGGGCTTTTGTACCCTTATCAGCGTTGCGGCGCAGGTGGCGCTTAAGCAGTGGAGCTGGATGGAAATGAACCGGGCCAGCATGATGCGGGAAATCAAGCGGCTTGAACTTGCTGTCGCTGCTCTGGCCCGGAAAGTGGGTTGATAATAAACGTCTGTCTCCCTTGAACCTTTTGGCCTTTTGGCCGTTTATAGGGAAAAGGGAGGCAGGCACGCGTGCAGGCACGGACACAGGAAGAGGCGCTGGTCTTGAAGGCGCAGGCAGGGGACGAGCGGGCTTTCGCCGTGCTTTACCGCGCCTACCAGCCGTCGCTTGTGAAGTTCGCCTTCCGCATGCTCAGGAATGAGGCCGCCGCCTTTGACGCAGTTCAGGAAGCCTGGCTGATGGTGGCGCGGACGCTAGGGAAGCTGCACCATCCTGGCATGTTTCGGGCGCGTATCTTCAAGGCCGTCAGGTGGCGGGCGCTCGACCAGTTGCGCAAGCGCCCGAATGAGCCCCTGTCGTTTGAGGAAGACGGCGTGGTTGAACCTGCCGCAAGCGTAGGAGCCATGGATGGCCGCGTCACGCGCCACCAGCTTCGGGCGCTCATTGGTCGCCTGCCGGATGTCGAGCAGCAGGCGATCTACCTGTTTTATCTTGAAGACATGAAGCTTGAGGAGATTAGCGCGGTTTTGGATGTGCCTGTGGGCACGGTCAAATCGCGGCTTAACCGGGCACGCGGGCGCTTGCAGGCGCAGGTGCGTGCAGAAGAAGGAGAACTGGCATGACCAGCATTGATGAACGGATCAAGGCGGAGCTGGAGCGCGAAGGCGCTGAACTCGATGCCATGATCACAGATGACAGCATGCCCGCCATGATCGCCATGGCTTACAAGGGCAGCATGCGCCGCTGGATGTGGCTTGTGTCCACGGTGACCATACTGCTTGGCGTTGTCTCGGTGTGGCTGCTGATCGAGTTTTCAGGCGCCTCAGGCGTCGAAGACAAGCTCATCTGGGGGGTGTGGGCCATCCTTGCGGTGATCGTGATGCTGGCCTTCGAGATGTGGGCCTGGATGCAGGTGGGCCGGGTGGCCATGAAGCGCGATATCCAGCAGCTGCAGCTTGATATGCGCGAGATGATGACCAAGCGCGACTGACGGCACTTTGCCTTGCCTTCTCCCCCCACTGCGTTACCTTGGGGCAACGGGAACAAGGGAGAGAGCCAATGACATCCGTACATGATTTCACCTGCGACCGCCTGAACGGCAAGCCGCAGGACCTGGCGGACTATAAGGGCAAGGTGCTTCTGGTGGTCAATACGGCCTCCAAATGCGGCTTCACCCCCCAGTTCGAAGGGCTTGAGAAACTGTTCCAGGACCTCAAGGACAAGGGGCTTGTGATCCTCGGCTTCCCCTGCAACCAGTTCGGCAAGCAGGACCCGGGCTCGAACGACGAGATCGGCGAGTTTTGCCAGATCAATTACGGCGTCAGCTTCCCGATGTTCGCGAAAGTCGACGTGAATGGCGACGGTGCCAGCCCGCTCTATAAGCACCTGAAGGCCGTCAAGCCAGGCGTACTGGGCACCGAGCGCATCAAGTGGAACTTCACCAAATTCCTGGTGGACCGCGACGGCAATGTGGTCAAACGCTTTGCGCCAAAGACCAAGCCGGAGGATATCCGCACCGCCATCGAAGCGCTGCTGTAAGCCTAAAAGATTAGATATATCAGTATATTAATAATGTGATCACATTTTTCTTTGCGCCCATTCGAACCTGGTTTATGGTTTCCGGGAAATGCTCGGGGTGGAGCATGATTTGTGGGAGTGAGTATCCATGTCCAGGCTGAAGGGCATCAACAGGCGAGATTTCCTGAACGGCGTGGCCCTGACCGGGCTGACGGGGGCCGGCTTGGCGCTTGGCATGAGCCCGGCGAAGGCAATGGCGGAAGGGCTGATCTCCAGCAAAGGCGCCTGGACCTATCCACCCGCAAAAACCGGCCTGCGCGGCAGCCATGTGGGCAGCTTCGAAGTGGCCCACGCCATATCCTGGGAAGGCCAGACCTATGACCGCCCCAGGAAGGCCAAGGACAGCCTTTATGACCTTGTGGTCGTGGGCGGCGGCATCTCGGGCCTCGCGGCAGCCGTGCTGGCGCAGGAAAAGCTGGGGCAGGGCGCGCGTATCCTGATCCTGGATAACCATGACGATTTTGGCGGCCACGCCAAACGCAATGAATTCAACGTGGACGGCGAACTGCTGGTGGGCTACGGCGGCAGCCAGTCGCTTGAAAGCCCGGCCGACTATAGCACGGGGTCAAAGGCGTTTCTTGAGACCCTCGGCATCGACACGGAAAAATTCTACCGCTTCTATGACCAAAGCTTCTATGAGCGCCAGGGCCTGGCTGCAGGCATCCACCCGGGCGCCGACACGTTCGGCGACAGTAGGCTTCTCAAGCGCAGCCGTGCAGGCGGCAGCCACAGCGTGCTGGCGGCCTATACGGACGCCGAGAAGGCTGACCTGGCGGCGCTGATCAAAGGCTTACCCCTTGAAGACGCTGACAAAAAAGCCCTGCACACCTGGCTGATCGACCAGCCAGACTGGCTCGCACACCTGAACCAAGATGAGAAGATCGACTATCTCATGCAGACCTCCTTCGAGGACTGCATGACCAAACACGGCGGCCTGAGCGAAAGCGTGTGCGACCTGCTGCGCGACGAGGTCGTCGGCACCTGGGGGCTGGGCTGGGACGCGATCTCCGGCCTTGAAGCGGTGCGCTTCGGCATTGGCGGCACGCTGGGGTTGGGGATTGACCCTTACGCCGTCCCGCACCCCTACGACAGCGACGAACCCTATATTTTCCACTTCCCGGACGGCAACGCCGGCGTAGCGCGGCTCGCGGTCGCCAAGCTGATCCCGAGTGCGGTGGAAGCCACCACAATGGAAGAAGAGGCGCTGGCCCGCGTGCATTATGACAGGCTTGACCTGGCGGAAAACAACGTCCGCATCCGCCTGTCCGCCACCGCTGTGGAGGCGCGCAATACCGCTGAAGGCGTTGATATCACTTACGTTCGCGACGGCCGGGTTGAGCGGGTGGAAGCCCGCTTTGGCATCATGGCCTGCTATAACCATGTCCTGCCTTTCATCATGCCGGAGCTTCCCGAAGAACAAATCGAGGCGCTGCAGTGGCCGGAAAAAGTGCCGCTGGCATACGTGAATGTGGCGCTCAGAAACTGGCGGGCCTTCAGGGAAGCCGGGGTGAATTATGTCTACACGCCGGGTGGGTTTTACAGCAATTTCTCGCTCGATTTCCCGGTATCCATGGGCGGCTACGCTTTCTCGCACGACCCCGAGAAACCGATCCTCGTGCATATGGTGCATGTGCCGAAGGCACCGGGGCTGATGAGCCGCGAGCAGCACAAGGCCGGGCGCTACCAGATGTATGGCACCTCGTTCGAGGAGTTCGAACAGGCCGCCATCGACCAGCTGACGGGCGCGCTGGGGCCATACGGGTTTGACGCCGAACGCGACATCGCCGCCATCACGGTGAACCGCTGGCCGCACGGCTATGCCTATGAATATAATGAGCTTTTTGAACCTGAGTGGTCACCCGAAAAAGGCCCGCACATCACCGCCCGCCAGCCCGTGGGCAAGCTCGCCATCGCAAATTCTGACAGCGCGGCCTACGCCTACGTCAACGGCGCCGTCGACGCCGCCATCCGCGCGGTGGATGAATTGTTCGGCTAACCCCGTCCTCCCCGGCCACGTGCCGGGGACATTCCTTGCACCCTAATCATGAGCTTGCCTCATGTCGCATGATTTTGGCGGTTCCCCAAAAAAAGGGCACACATCACGTCCCCATAGGGCCCAAATTCACAAAAAGGGCACACCTATAGGGCCCAAAGAGTGCCCAATTTCACGAGCGCCAGACGCCCAAGGTGAGTGCTTCCAGAAAGTGCTTAGTAACTCGCCATAATCGAACATTTTGAGGTCAAAATGGGCATGCGATCACGCTTGGATTCGCTAAGGCAGGGTGACCCAATTTTTTATCTAACGGATCATTCAAACATCAAGACGAATGTCGCCTTCCGGCCAGAAGCGGACATCAAGGCAAGTGACCAAGGCTCGCGTATGAGCAGACCAACACACGGCGCGAATAGGGCGCTGCAGCTCTCAGTGTGCACTAGTGGTTGTGTCGACCTTTTCCTGTACACCATTATATGGTATTATTGTCTCATATAGTTTTAAAAAAGGGTTTCGTATATGAGTACTGAGTACGCCAAAAGTATCGAGTTTGAAGTCTTCGCCCGGGCTGTTCTGTCGCTCCCAAATTTAAACCAATTGCCGAAAGCCCGTGTGGCTTTAAACAACTATGACCGGCATGCTATCCAGCAGAACTGGCCACGAGATTGCCACGTACTTGCGAAAGAACTCCGAAAATATTGGCAGGAACGTACTGCCAACCAAGGCCACTAGCAAAGGAGGCCATATTGAAAGGTCCTCTATTTAAGGTGAAAGGCACCATTGGAAAAATGGACATCGACAATTCTGTGTTTGATGGTGTCGGTGAGATAGTCTCAGTTGAAGCCGGTGGCGAGGTTACTGAATTTAACTTCAAAGAAAATTTGGTGAAGTTAAATAAGGAACAACAGGCCAAGGTCTCTCAGATGCTGCAAAGCGGCGTAGCCATTGGAACTGTTATACAATGGCTAAAGGCAGCGTTGGAGGCATGATTGCCGGAACAGCCGCCCTTGAGTGCTGAGGATAGCATTGGGGAGATGAATAATGCGGGAATGGTTCAGTTACGTTCAATGGCACACGTTTATAGGAGCGTTCTTCCTCGGAACAATGTTCGTTGCTCTATGCATGTTCATTATCGATGATAATTGGGTAGAACGCTTTCAGGGCCTTATTAGTGCCGCCGCAGCGATAACCGCTGCAATGTATACTGTCTCTGTAACCATATTACACAGGGAACAAGATCGATTTGATAGGGACAGGCAAGCCATTGACGATCTCCTTGGCTTAATCCACGGCGGCAATGCTTTCGATGACGTCATTACTTTCAGAGACGCAGCCACGAAACTGAAATACATTCCCAGAGAAGTGTCGGAGTTTCTGTACGGTACCGCTATTGCTAAGCAACAAAGCAACGCTACAGACATGGCCTTTGCGGTCGAAGTAGGATTTTGTGAGGGTGCAGCGATGGACTGGCTTTATACCTGCAAGCGCAATGGCCGATACGTTCCATTCAGGACCAATTATAACCCAGACCAGGTTTTCCTCCAAATATTAGGCCGCAGAGATCAGCAATAACTGCTAAGTCCGCTTTGGGTCGAAAGCTGTGCTTCAGGGCCTGGCATATTATCTGTCAACAGAACAGCTATCACCGCCAAACCTGTGGCGATAAAATGTAGCTGTCCGAATTCCCTTGCCCCAATCGTGCACATGCAACATCCTGTCCGCCGGTTCACAAACACACCTCGGGGGAGGGCTTATGGCTGGCGCTGGTACGGGCGAAAATTCCGCCTATCCATCATTCTCATCACGCATCGCGTTCATCATTGTCACCGCCGGGTCGGCCGTGGGACTGGGGAATGTGTGGGGCTTTCCCTATGTGGCGGGGCAGAATGGCGGTGGCGGCTTTGTGCTGATTTACCTGCTGGCGCTTGCGCTGGTGGCCGCGCCCGCCTTCATGGCCGAGCTGATGCTGGGGCGCATGGGCAAGGCCTCGCCGCCCACCGCACTCGGCCGCCTGCAGGCGAAAGTGGGCAGCAAACTCCACTGGCCGCTTGTGGGCTGGACCGGGCTTGTGGGCACCATTCTGGTGCTTTCCTTCTATGCGGTGATCGCGGGGCAGGCGATGGACTATATGCTGGAGGCCGCGGGCGGCGGCTTTGCCGGCTGGTCAGACGCCGACGTCCAGGCGCTGGATGCCAATTTCAAATCCAGCATGCCGATGATGGCGCTGTGGTCGGCCATCTTCATGGGGCTGACGGCGCTGATCGTCTCGTTCGACATCAACACGGGGCTTGAGCAAGCCGGCAAGGTGATGATGCCGCTTCTCTTGCTGATCCTCCTTGGCATGGTCATCTATTCCGGCAACATGGGCGACTTCGGCAAGGCGGTGGATTTCCTGTTCGGCTTCCACGAAATGGAATTCACGCCGCGCCTGTTCCTGGAGGCCATGGGGCAGGCCTTCTTCACGCTCGGCGTGGGGGTGGGCGGCATCATGACCTACGGCAGCTATATGGGGCGGGACGTCAACCTGCCGCGCGCCACCTTCTGGATCGTGGCGATGGACGTCTTTGTGGCGCTCGCCGCAGGCCTCGCCATCTTCCCGCTGGTTTTCTCAAGCGGGGTGGACGCGGCCGCGGGGCCGGGCCTCGTGTTCCTGACGCTGCCCTTGATTTTTGCAGACATTCCGGGCGGGGCCGTGGTGGCCTTCGCCTTCTTCCTGCTGCTGACCTTCGCGGCGGTCACCTCATCCATCTCGCTGCTGTCGCCCACCGTGGCGCGGCTGGAGGAAGCCGGATGGTCCCGCAGGAGGGGCGCGACTGTCATGGCCGCGCTGGTGGTGGGTATCAGCCTCCTGACCTCCTACAGTTTCGCGGGTGGCAAGGATGTGTTTCCGCTCGCCGCACTCGGCCTCGGCGGCATGACCTTCTTTGACCTGATCCGCGAAGGCGTCAGCAATTTCATCCTGCCGCTTTCGGGGCTGGCCTATGCGCTGATGGTGGGTTGGGCGCTAAGCCGTGAGGACGTGCGGCAGGCGCTGCCGATGGCAGACGGCCCGCTGTTCCGGGCGTGGCATATGGTGATCCGCTATGTCGCCCCCATCTGCATCACCGCGCTGTTTGTCGGCGCCGTGGCGGGGTAAGGCTTGTCCTCGGGCGGAGGCACGCTAAGTCATGTCCTCAAGGATGCAGGAGGGATGCATGAGCAGCATGGGCGAACCGGAAATCATCAAGGCAGGCGGGTTTGACCTGGCGGTCTACCGCGCCGGGCCGGATGTGACGCAGGCGTCGCCGCCGCCGGTGGTGCTGATGCACGGTTTCCCGGAAGTGGCCTACAGCTGGCGCGCACAGATGCAGGCGCTGGCGGACGCGGGATACCCGGTGTTCGCGCCGGACATGCCGGGCTTTGGCGCCTCAAGCGCGCCTTTGGGCCAAGCCAACTACACTATGGATAAGCTGACACATGCGATGGCCGGGATGCTGGATCATTACGGCATAGACAAGGCTGTGTTCATTGCCCACGACTGGGGCGCGCTGGTGATGTGGCAACTGCCGTTTTACGCAGGCGACCGGGTGCTGGGGCTTGCGGGCCTCAATGTGCCCTTGTTGCCGCCATACCCGGTAGACCCGATGGACATGTTCCGCGCGCGCTTCGGCGACAAGATGTATATCGTGCGGTTCCAGACTGAGGGCGCGTGCGAACCGGTCCTGGAGGCCGACATGGCCGCCACCTTCCGCTATTTCCTGAGAAAGCCGGACGCGAACACCCCGCGCCCAACCGATATCCCGTTCGCGGAAAAGAGCCTCGATCTGATCGGGCATCTTGAGAAGGGCGAAGGCGCGTGGGGCGGCAGCCCGCTGATGTCGGACGCGGACATTCAGGTCTATGTGGACGCTTATTCGAAGAACGGCTTCACAGCCCCCCTGCATTATTACCGCAACATGAGCGCCAACTGGCTGGACCAGAAGCGGTTCCTGGACGATGAGGGGAATTTGCCGAAGGTTAAGCAGCCGTGCCTGATGATCACCGCCGAGCTGGACCGCGCCTGCCCACCCGAAATCGCCGTGGCGATGCCGGATATGGTTGATACCTATGAGCAGATTGACCTGAAGGGCTGCGGGCACTGGAGCCAGCAGGAACGCCCTGATGAGGTGAACGCTGCGCTCCTGGATTGGCTTGGCCGTCACTTCTGAGGCGACGGCCAGACCTGAATTTTATCCCTTAGTTCGAACGCGGCAGTTCACATTGGTCCTGGCGCTTGCGGTAGGGGTTATCGCATTCCCAGTCATTGCCGGAATAATCGATATGAGCATTTTCGGGTAGGACCAGTGTCCGGCAGCTGTTGCCGAATTGCATAAAGCCACGCTTGCAGCGCCAGCTATTGCCATCTTCAACCAGATAGCCATTCTCCGGCACGTCCACTTTCTGGCATGTCTCGTTGAACTCGGTGTAGCCACGATTACAGCGCCAGCCACTGCCGTAGCTTTGGTCAACGAAATAGCCGTTTGCCGGCACGATGATCTCGGTGCAGCTGTTGTTGGTGGCGCGGAAGCCGCGCTCGCAAGCCCAGCCGTTGCCGTATTTGCCGTCGGTCAGGAAGGCGTTTTCAGGCAGCTCGATCTTGGTGCACTGGCCGCCGTCGGTGCGGTAGCCGCGCTCACATTCCCAATTGTTGCCGGACGCGTTCAGGTAGGCGTTATCAGGCAGGTTGATGGGCACGCAAGCCTTGTTGTTTTCTTCGAAACCGCGCTTGCACGCCCAGCCCGAGCCATAGCCGCGGCCGGTGGCATAGGCATTTTCCGGGATTGTCAGCTTGATGCACTGGCTGTTCTTGCGCTGGAAGCCGTCGTCGCAGCTCCAGCCAGAGCCGTAGCGGTCCTGCGATGCATTTTCCGGCGGTTGATTATTGTCATCCTGGGCAAAGGCAATGCCGGTCACCAGCAAGAGGCTGAATGCGGCATAAAAGGCCAGGGGAAGGGACTTGAACATGGTGGAATCTTTCCGGTTGCGGAAGCCGCCGGAATTGGCGCCTGTCCATGGCTCGGGCGGGGCGAACCCCACCCGATTATTCTGACAGGCTGGGCCCGTGTCAGGCGCTTTGGCGCCGACCGCTGGCCCGTTGGGAGCGTTCGATATTGCCAAGCATGCGGCTGAGGCCGGCGTTTTCGCCGCCCTGATTGCCGCGACCGCCTTTGCTGCCCTGGCTGTTTTGGTTGCGCTTGCCGGACTGGCCGTTCTCGCCGTTAAGGGCATTTTGAGCACCCTGGCCATTGCGGCCTTTGCTTTTCTGTGGCCGGCGGCGCTTGCGGTTTTCGCCCGTGGGCGATGCATCCGCGCGGGCCGGTGCCTTGCGGGGCTCCTGCGTGCGCTGGTCGCCCGCTTTGGCGCCTTCAGGCTTGGCCCGACCGTTTCGCGCGCGACCGCGGCCAGATGTGCCCGCAGGTTTGCTGCGACCACGGCCAGCAGAGCGTTTGCCACCGGGTTTCTCCGGGGCTTGCTCAGGCACGAGGTCCGTCGCGCTCAGCTCGTCCAGCTCGATCTTGAAGCCGATCAGCTTCTGGATATCGCGCAGGAATTCGCGTTCGCTTTCATCGCAGATGGAAATCGCGATGCCGGTTGCGCCGGCGCGTGCCGTCCGACCAATCCGGTGAACGAACACCTCAGGCACGTTCGGCAGGTCGAAGTTGAACACGTGCGAGACGCCGTCCACATCGATGCCGCGCGCGGCAATGTCAGTGGCCACAAGGATCGGCACCTTGCCGGCCTTGAAGGCGTCCAGCGTGCGAACGCGCTGGCTTTGGCTCTTGTTACCGTGAATGGCGTCCGCCTGGATGCCGTTCTGCACGAGTACCTGTGCAAGCTTGTTGGCGCCGTGTTTGGTGCGGGAGAAAACAACCGCGCGGTCGATATCCTCGCGGCGCATCACATCCACCAGAATCTGGCGTTTGTTGGCTTTTTCCACATGGATAACCGATTGTGTGATGCGCTCAATCGGTTTCGATTGCGGCGCAACAGACACTTCAACGGGCTTGTAGAGGAAATCTTCGGCAAGGCCGCGGATCTGCTTCGGCATAGTGGCCGACAGAAGCGCAGTCTGGCGCTTCTTTGGCAGGGCCTGCATGATTCGGCGAATGGCCGGCATGAAGCCCAGGTCCAGCATCTGGTCTGCTTCGTCCAGGATCACCGTGTTGGTCTGGTCCAGCATCACGGCGCCTGTGCTCATCAGGTCCTCAAGCCGGCCGGGCGTGGCGACAAGAATGTCGACGCCGCGCGACATGGCACGAATCTGTGGGCCAGCCTTGGCGCCGCCAACGATGACCGCGCTTGAGCTTTTCAGGTACTTCCCGTAGGTGCGGATGGCATCCTCGATCTGGGCCGCGAGTTCACGCGTTGGCGCCAGAATGAGGGCCTTGCAGCTTTTCGGATACGGCATTTTGCGAATTTCATGAACGCGCTGCAGCAGCGGCAGAACGAAGGCGGCGGTTTTACCGGTGCCTGTCTGTGCGATGCCGACAATGTCCTTGCCGTCGAGCATGGCTGGGATAACACCCGCCTGGATTGGAGTAGGCGTGGTGTAGCCTTCGGCCGTCAGGGCGCGAAGGATGGGCTCGGCGAGACCGAGCGTATTAAATTCTTTCAAGTGTAAGCTTTCACATACCACGGTATCGCGCCAAACCCGGCGGGCGCACCGTCAAAAATGTTCAGGGAAGCTTGCAAAGATCAGCTGCCGGGTCGTGTTGGGCCTGCGGGATTTCCCGGGCCGATTAGCAAGGCAACGATCTTGTGAGGAAAATTGCTCAAGTCAGGGACCGCCAGCGACTGTTCTTATGATTTCGCTATCTTCGCGCGGTGTGATGTGTGCCTTAGAACACGAAACAATAAGAAAAGCAAGGAAATGCGCGCGACGGCCTGTGCGGGGCCGAGTGCTGGGCCGGGTGCAGGCAGTGTCTATTCCTCAAAGGTCGCCAGGTATTTTTTAACCAGCGCAGACAGCGTTTCACGGTCTGCATCCGACAGGCGGCTTGTGAGATCCTTCTGGGTTTCCACATGGGCGGTGACCGCCTCATCCACCAGTTTGAAGCCTTTGTCGGTAAGCGCGATCAGAAAGCCGCGGCCGTCATCCGGGTTTTTGATCCGTTCCACCAGCCCGGCTTTCACCAACTGGTCAATGCGGTTGGTCATGGTGCCGGAGGTGACCATGGTCATATCCATCAGCGCGCCGGGCGACAGGCGGTAAGGCGGGCCGGAACGCCTGAGCGTGGCCAGCACATCAAAGGCGGCGGCATTCAGGCCAAATTGGCTGAAGGTTTCGCCCGTGGCCTTTGATGTATGCTGCTGCAGTTTCAGAAGCCGCCCCAGCAGGGCCATGGGCGCGGTGTCCAGGTCTGGCCGCTCCTTCGCCCATTGCTCAATGATTTCATCAACATGATCCATGCCTGACACTTTTTCACGGAAGTATCTTGACTTCAAGAGAAATATTATTATCTTGATATCAAGATAAATGACAAAGGCAGTGTGATGAGGTGTGATGAGTAAGCGTGCGGACATTCTGACAACAGCGATCGCCCCCATGATCTGGGGCTCCAGCTATATTATGGTGACCGAGTTCCTGCCGGGCGAAGACCCGTTCATGGTGTCCATGCTGCGGGCACTGCCTGCGGGGCTGTTGCTGCTCGCGCTGGTGCGGCGCCTGCCGCAAGGCATCTGGTGGGGCCGCATGTTCCTGTTGGGCGCGCTGAATTTCACCATCTTCTGGGGGCTGCTGTTTGTGGCGGCTTACCGCTTGCCGGGCGGGGTTGCCGCCACGCTGGGGGCAGTGCAGCCCTTGATGGTGTTGTTTATTTCCCGCTATGTGCTGGGCACCGGAATTTTGCCCATCGCGGTTGGTGCCGCCTTTATCGGCATTCTTGGTGTGGCCATGCTGGTACTGTCGCCGGGGGCGGAGTGGGATATGATCGGCATCGCTGCAGCAGCGGGCAGTGCGGTTTCCATGGCGTTCGGCACGGTGCTCAGCCGCCGCTGGCAGCCTGATGTGTCACCCCTGACGGTCACGGCATGGCAGCTTACGGCCGGGGGCCTGCTGTTGATCCCCGTCGCTTTCACTGTTGGCAGCGGTACGGTCACACTGAACAGCGACACGCTGTTTGGCCTGGGCTATCTGTCGCTGATCGGGGCTGCGGCCACCTATCTGTTGTGGTTCCGGGGGGTATCCCGCTTGCTGCCCTCTGAAATTTCACCGCTTGGGTTCCTCAGCCCGGTAACAGCGGTGGTGCTGGGGTGGGCGCTCCTTGGGGAAACCCTTTCCACACAGGCCCTTCTGGGCATTCTGCTGACGCTGGGCAGCGTATGGCTGAGCCAGAATGCAGCGACCTTCACTTTCTTCTTCAAAAAGACTGTCTCTCAGGGAGCGTGAATTATGAATATCATCGTTTTTGGTGCAGCGGGCGCTGTTGGGTACCGGGCTTTGAAGGAGGCGCTTGCGCGCGGCCACAGGGTTGCCGCGGTGGTGCGCCGACAGGAACAGGCGGTGGATTTTCCTGATAGCGTTGCCGTGCATGTAGCCGATGTGTTGGGGGCAGATGATCTGCAGCCCCTTCTGGCAGGGCAGGACCTTGCGATCAGTGCGCTGAGGCCACCTGAAGGGTGGGAGAAACTGCTTGTACCCATGACCGAGAAGCTCCTGCGGGAGGCCGGGAAAGCCGGTGTTCGTATTCTGGTCGTGGGCGGCGCAGCCAGCCTGAAGCTCAAGGGCAAGGACACCACTGTGTTCACGGAACCGGGTTTTCTGCCTGAACACCTGGTCCCCATCGCGACGGCATGCCAGGCGCAATATGAGCTTTGCCTGAAGAATACAAAAGCTGACTGGTCATATCAGACACCACCGGCCATATTGACGCCAGGCGACCGCACGGGCCGGTACCGGCTGGGCGGTGACGTGATGCTGACAGACGAGGACGGGCAGGCGCGCATTTCCATGGAGGATTTTGCCGTCGCCCTCTTGGATGAAGGTGAACAAAGGCGCCACCGGCGGCAACGCTATACGGTGGCCTATTGACAGGGTGCAACTGACAGGAAGATTTTTATGCCCCACTGGACCGCTTTAATTGAAGGCTTTCTGGTATCAATCGGCCTGTTGCTGGCCATCGGGCCGCAGAACTTCTATGTGCTCAGGCAGGGCCTGAGGCACCGGCACGTGTTTGCCGTCACCACCACCACATTCGTCTCTGATGTGCTCATGATCTCACTTGGCGTGATGGGTGTGGGGCGCCTGTTTGCCGATAACCCGACCGTCGCTTACTGGCTCGGTTGGGGCGGCGTGGCGTTCCTTGTGTGGTTTGCGCTCAAGAGCCTGAAGGGCGCGATCTGGCCAGACGTGATGACCGACGACCGGATCGAGGCGTCGGCTGGCTCCGCCGCCGGGCAGGGCGTGCGTATTGCCATCCTGCACGCGCTGGCGTTCGCCTGGCTCAATCCCTGGGCCTATGTGGACACCATGGTGCTCATCGGCGGGGTCAGCGTGAAATACGCTACGGACGCTGCGCGGCTTGCGTTCCTCATCGGCGCAGTGGTGGCTTCCGCCCTCTGGTTCTACAGCATCGGGTACGGTGCCAAAAAGGCCGCGCCCTTGTTCAAGAAGCCTGTCACATGGCGGGTGCTGGACGGCGTCATTACCGCCGTGATGCTGGGTGTGGCAGCGGTGCTTGCGCGCCACCAGCTCAGCCTCTAAAGGACGGTTGCAAACACCGGAAAACTGGTTCAAGCTTGGCCCCTGATGACGACTGAAAACAGTACGAGGGGGATAAAGTGCAGCTTTGTGGACATAGTGTTTCACCCTATTTCGAGCGGGTGGTGATCGCCCTGGATATGAAGGGTGCGCTCGATCAGATTGAGCTGGCGGGCGTGCCGGGTGGGTTCAAGTCTGAAACCCACTTCAGCCACCACCCCATGGGCAAAATTCCGTTCCTGATCAAGGATGACGGCACCAGCCTGACCGAAGGCCAGGTGATCGCCGAATATCTGGACCGGGTGCTGGACGGCCCTGACCTCACGCCCCATGATTTCGAAGACGCGACCCGTGCGCGCCTGATCGCCCGCATCCTCGATCTTTACTATGCCGAAGCCGTGAAGCCTTATGGCCGCATGGCCTTTGGCGGTGAAGCCACGGACGCAGAAGTCGAAAAGGCCAAATCCCAGGATATCCCAGCGGCTTTCACCTACCTTGAGAAATATCTGGGCGAGGGCAGCCGCTCCGTGGGAGACGACTGGACGCTCGCGGACGCCGCGCTGATTTCCCATCTCTATTGGTATGGCGCCCTGAAGGTGCGCTTCGGCCTTGAAGGCTATGACGCCTGGCCCAAGCTGAACGCCTACTGGGAGACCGTGAAAGACACGGACATCGTTTTGCGCTCCTTCGACCGGGTGAAAAAATCCTATGATGAATTTTTCGGCGGGGACGACAGTTGAGCGAACAAACAGGCTATACAGCGCGCTGCCTGTGCGGCGCAGTGAAGGCAGAGATTGTGGCCAAGCCGCTGTGGGTCAGCCACTGTCATTGCCCTTCTTGCCAAAAGGCCACGAGTGCTGCCTTCGCCACCTATGTGGGGTTTGATGCCGCGGCGGTGCGCTTCACCGAGGATGAGCCCAAATTTTATAAATCCAGCCCCGGCGTCAAGCGGCGCTTCTGCGGCGCCTGCGGCAGCCCGGTGAGTTTTGAAGGTGAGGCCTGGCCGGGGGAAATTCACTTGCACGCCGGCTTCATCAATGAAACCGATGACCTGCACCCCGAAAGCCATGTGTATGTCAGAAGCCGCAAGCCCTGGGCCAAGACAGACGACGGCCTGCCCACCTACCGCATGTTCCCAAAGGATGAGGGATGACGATGGCGATTATTCGCGATCATCTTTATGAAAATTCTGAAGATTTCTTTGCTCTGGATGGAAGCGCAGTCATGTTTCTGTCTTCGGAAGCTGCGATTGAAGTTTGTTTGCAGTGTGCGAGCAAGGGGCAGGTGGTCCTTGGAATCGAGGGAGGCAATTGGAAGGCCCAACGGTTTCAGATAGCTCTTGACTGTATATTCGATGGTGTTGAGCCTCCGGTGACAGCGAATGCGGCCCACGAAAACAACGTGCGGATATCGGAAGTGATTAAAAAGGAAAGCAAAAAGAGGGATGTGTTTATCGTTACCAGTATGAAGATGGATGGTAGCGAAGACTGAATGATCTTGAAGAGCACACATCGCTTGTCCCGCACGCGATTCTGCGTTAATTGAGGCGCAAAGTTTTTTCCAGAATAAGTAAGGAACCAAGCCCGATGGCTGCCTATCAATATGTCTATCAGATGCACAAGCTCACCAAACAGTATCCTGGTGGCAAGCAGGTTCTGAATGGTATTTCCCTGAACTTCCTGCCCGACGCGAAAATCGCGATCATCGGTCAGAACGGCGCCGGTAAATCGACGCTGATGAAAATCATGGCCGGCTATGACACCGAATTCGGTGGCGAGGCCTGGGCCGCTGACGGCATCCGCGTGGGTTACCTGCCGCAGGAACCGCAGCTGAATGCAGACAAAGACGTGCTCGGTAACGTCATGGAAGGTCTGGCGTCTACGCAGGCGCTGGTGGACGAGTTCAACCAGGTGGCCGGCGACTACGGCATGGACCCTGAGAATATGGACCTCCTCAACCGTATGGGTGAGCTGCAGGAAAAGATCGACGCGGCCGACGCGTGGGACCTGCAAAGCCAGGCCGAAGTGGCGATGGACGCGCTCTGCTGCCCGCCAAACGACTGGTCTGTCGACAAGCTGTCGGGCGGTGAGAAACGCCGCGTGGCGCTGTGTAAGCTGCTCCTCGAGAAGCCTGAAATTCTGCTGCTGGATGAGCCGACCAACCACCTTGACGCTGAAACGGTCGCCTGGCTTGAGAAGTTCCTGCAGAACTACAAGGGCTGTGTGATCCTCGTGACCCACGACCGCTACTTCCTCGATAACGTGGTGGGCTGGGTGCTTGAGCTTGACCGCGGCCAGGGCATCCCGTTTGAAGGCAACTATTCGGCCTGGCTTGAAATGAAAACCAAGCGGATGGCGCAGGAAGAACGCGCTGACAAAGCCCGCCAGAAAGCCATGACCGACGAGCTGGAGTGGATCAGGCAGTCGCCCAAAGCGCGGCAGGCAAAATCCAAGGCGCGGATCAAGGCTTATGACGAAATGCTGGAGCAGCAGCAGGAACGCGTGGCCGGCCCGGCGCAGATCAAGATCCAGCCACCAGCCCGTCTGGGCGGCAAGGTGATCGAAGCCAAGGGCCTGACCAAGGCGTTCGGCGACAAGCTTCTGTTTGACGGCCTCGACTTCAGCCTGCCACCAGGCGGCATCGTGGGCGTGATTGGCCCAAACGGCGCGGGTAAAACTACGCTCTTCAAGCTGATCACCGGCCAGGAAAAGCCGGACGCGGGCACGATTGAAGTGGGTGATACCGTGCAGCTAGGATACGTGGACCAGTCGCGTGACGCGCTGGACGCGAACAAGAACGTCTGGGAGGAAATCTCCGGCGGGCATGACATGTTCTATTTCGGCAAGCATGAGGTCTCGACCCGCGCTTACGTTGGCGCCTTCAACTTCAAGGGCGGCGACCAGCAGAAGAAGGTTGGCCTGCTGTCGGGTGGTGAACGGAACCGTGTGCACCTCGCGAAGATGCTCAAAGAGGGCGGCAACGTGCTGCTGCTCGATGAGCCGACCAACGACCTTGATACCGAAACGCTGTCTGCGCTTGAAGAAGCGCTTGAGAACTTCGCCGGTTGCGCCGTGGTTATCAGCCACGACCGCTTCTTCCTTGACCGCATCGCCACCCACATCCTGGCGTTTGAGGGCGACAGCCACGTTGAGTGGTTCGAAGGCAACTTCGAAATGTATGAAGAAGACAAGAAGCGCCGCCTGGGGGCAGACGCCACCCAGCCGCACCGCATCAAATACCGCAAGTTCACGCGCTAAGCGTCGCGGTGATACAGATGTAGAAAAGGGGCCTTTCGGCCCCTTTTTTGTTTGCGCTGTCGCTGCAGTGCTGCACAATGACAGCATCCATCTGGGGCGGAGACTGCGATGCATGTTTTTCTATGGGTGATGATCGCTATGGGCGTCGCATCGATCGGTGGCGCGGCCTCGGCTTCCAACCCGGAAGCAAATATCCCACAGGTTGCAGTGATCGATTGGTTCCCGTTCGGCTGGCAGGAAGACGGCCGGGACAAAGGCATGTTTATTGATTTGGTCGCCCTTTATTCCCGTGAACTTGATACTAGGATTGATGCGGTGGTCGCGCCTGTACCCCGCGTGATAAGAGGCATGGAAGACGGTGAATTTGATTTCACCCTCACATACCGGGATACGGATATGATGGGGCAGGTGACGTATATTGCCGATATCGGTTGCCTGACCAGCTATATCATTTCCTACAGGGACAACCCGGTTACCAGCCTTGAAGGGCTGAATGGTTTGACGGTCGCGTACCCTGGTCGAGGGTATTTTGCCAAACGATACCTTCCGCACCTGAAGCTGGACGGCGTACAGGTCACGCAAACCTTTGTGATGTTTCGGATGGCCCTCAGGCGACGGCTCGATGCCTTCGTCATCAATGACGCGGTCTGGGAGGGCTACCGGAATAATCTGTACCCAGGGTTCAAGGTGCCGCAGGACCGCTGGGCCGATTTTGCTGAGCCCCTGCCAATTGATACAATGCCTTTGTCGGTCTCTATCGCACCTGGATCGAAGCATTCGGCGATGGGCCAACAGATATCCGCCCTCGCGCAATCCGATGCTTTCATGGCAAAGGTGCGGGCGCTTTATGCGGCTTACAAGTTACCAAACGCCACAGGGTGCCTTTCTTCACCGGCAGTCCCCACCAGCGAATAGGGCCCTGTTGAAAGCGATCATGATAAAGAAAAGGGGCCTTTCGGCCCCTTTTTTATTGCTCAGGATCGCCTTCGGTGCCGGCCCCTGTTGTATCGGCATCGACTGGCACTTCGTCATATTCCTCGATCTGCACATCGCCCTCGCGCAGCTTCTTGTTCTTGAACTGCACCTTGCGTACGCTTTCAACCACATGGATCGGGAAGCGCGTCAGGGACATGTTTTTCTCAATAGCCATATTGCCCCAGGCCATGGCGTCACCCGCCTGGCCGGAATACCCTTCACTGCCACTGCCGCCGCCTGTGAAGGCGTTCAAAAGGGCAGCAGGGTTCACGCTGGCTGCCGCGATTGACCGGTTGCCGCCATAGAGATCGGCGATGAACCAGTTGCTCTGGCCCGTGCCGATCTTGCTGGACGCATCGCTGATGCGGTCCGCAAAGTGCGGTTTGGCGTGTTTATAGAGGTGGGCTTTCAGGTCTCGATCGAAATCCGGGAACAGGGCCTCGTTCACTTCATAAAAATACGAAGTGCGGATGATCCGGTCCCTGATGCGGGCGCCCCGGTTTGAATTAACAAACTCGCGCGCATTGGCCTTCAGTTGGTCCCACACGCGCTGGCCGGTATAAGCCTCATCGCGGATGTTGGGACCGCCGATCACGCCCTGGAACAGGCCATACATGATCAGTGGGTTGCGGTATTTCGGGATCAGGATTTTATGGTGAATGTCATTGAGTGACAGCTGTACGCCCCCGACAGTCAACACCTTCTCGTCCCACAGGCCTTTATCGTTCCCATCGGAGAAATAGTGCCGCTTCAGCTGTTCTTCGGGAAAGATGCCGGCAATTTGCGTCAATACCGTCAGGTTATAGAGGTTCAGCCAGTAGGCCAGTTGCTCATTCCTGCTGAAGCGACGGAGCGGAATGTTTTCCGGTATTCTCTCCAGGTCTTGTCTCAAGGCAACCATGACGCTGTAATTGTCGCCAAGGAAAGAATGGAAATCGACGCGATTGCCTTCGTTCCGCGTATTTTTACGGCTGCCGCGTACAATACGCGACCCAGGTCGAGCGCTTACCCGGCCAGGGTTGGCGCGATCGGAGTGTCCTGTTTCCCAAACCGTCTGATTCAGGATTTTCGACAGATCACCATAGTCGACGGAAAAGCCGGAATCCGGCGTGTCCCCCTGAAAAGCCGTAATGGCTGTATCGGTTGCCTGGGCGGAGCAGGGGATGGCGATCGCCACAACGGTCACGACGGCTGCAGCGAACGATTTGAAAGACATATGTATCATAGCAATTCCCCCCTTCTAGTGCTCTGGACCGTCAGTGCTGGAAGCGTCATCAGCCTTGGTTTCCGGCACATCGTCATATTCCTCGACTTCCACGCTGCCTTCGCGGTTCCGCTGGTTCTTCATTTGAATCTTGCGGGCCATATCCACCAAGTGGATCGGGAAACGGGTCAGGGACTGGTTATGGGTGATCGCAGTGTTGCCCCAGGCCGAGGCAACGCCCGCTTCACCTGCGAATTCGCCACCAGTGTAGCTATAGCCTTCGCCGCTGTTGGTAAAGGCGTTGAGGAAGGCCGCGGGGTTGCTGCTGGCGGACGAGCGCGAGCGGTTGCCGCCATACAGATCAGCCACATACCAGTTGCGCTGGTCTGTACCCACGCGGCTTGAAGCGGCCTGAAGCTTGTCCGCAAACACAGGTTTGGCGTAGCGCAACAGGTGGGCCTTCATGTCGGCCTCAAAGTCCGGGAACAGGGCCTTGTTCACCTCATAGAAGGTGGAGGTGCGGATGATGCGCTCGCGCACAAAAGCGCCGCGGTTTGAATTGACGAACTCGCGGGCGTTGGCCTTCAGCTGGTGCCACACGCTGACGCCAGTATAGGCTTCGTCGCGGATGTTCGGGCCGCCAATCACTCCCTGGAACAAGCCGTACATGATCAGCGGATCACGGTATTTCGGGATCAGGATCTTGTGGTGGATGTCATTGAGCGACAGCGGGACTCCTGCAACATTCAGCACTTTTTCGTCCCATAGTGCGGGATAATGTTTTTTCAGGCTGGTTTCAGGGAAGATGCCAGCGATCTGGCTGATGACTGTCAGGTTATAAAGGTTCAGCCAGTAGGCCAGCTGTTCGTTACGATTGAACTGGTTCAAGGGAACCGCCGCAGGCACTTTTTCCAAATCACGCCTAAGGGCAACGATCACATCATAGTTGTCCCCCAGGAATGCGTGGAAATCGACACGGTTGCCTTCCGTGCGGGTATTGCCGCGCGAGCCGGTAACAATGCGCGATCCCGTCCGGGGCACTGTTTTGCCGGCGGTGGAGCGGTCCGAATGGCCCGTTTCCCAGACTGTCTGGCTCAGGATCGCGGACAGGTCCTTATAGTCGATGGACATGGGCGAGTCCGGCGTGTCGCCCTGGAAAGCTTTGATCGCTGTGTCCGGTTTGGTTTCTGCCGTGGCCTGCAGGGCGGTCAGAGCGGTCAGGCTGAAAAGGCTGATCAGCAGGGCGCAAAGGCGCGGCATAATTGGGTTGTGCATGGTCTTCCCCCGAGTTTGTCGTTTTCCCCTGGATACTAGAAACGTTTGGGTTACACGAACATAGACAACCAAAGATTATATATACCTCATCCAAAGTTTCATTTCATGGGACTTTAGTCGAAAAAAAAGCCCGCAAGCTGATGCTGCGGGCTTTTGTTTTGGGTCATGTGAGGGGTGCCGGCAGGCTTACTGGGGCTCGTCTGTGTCCAGCTCATCCTCAAGATCGTCGAAGAAGTCCACCTCGTCTTCATCGGGCGGTGGGTCGCCGTCATGAATTTCATAGCGTCGCGTCTGGTGGTACAGCGACCGCGCGACCACGTAAGGGTCGTCTTCCTTATAAAGCTCATCTATGGCTTCATGGTACCGCACCCGGGCATCAAAGGCGTCGATGCCGGTGCGCAACAGCGCCAGGTCGAACAGCTCACCCTTCTTGTTAAGGGCCGTGGTCGTGGGGTCATAGAAGAAATAGGCTGTGGTGCCCACCGTGTCGCGCAGGTTGGATGGCCCCAGGAACGGCAGCACGATATAGGGGCCGTCGCCTACCCCCCAGGTTGCCAGCGTCTGGCCGAAGTCTTCGCTGTGATATTCGACGCCCATGCGGTCAGACACCTTGAACAGCCCGCCGATGCCGATGGTGCTGTTTACCACAAAACGACCAAGCGTTTTACCGGCCCGACCGAACTTGAGCTGCAGGATATCATTCACGAACACCCAGGGTTCGCGCAGGTTGCGCATAACGTTCGAGACACCCTTGCGGGGTTCTTCGGGCACGACGGCGATATAGGCCGACGAAAGTGGCTTCAGCACCGCGCGGTCGGTAGCCTTGTTGAAAGCAAACACGGCACGGTTCATTGGCTCCAGCGGGTCATTCGCGCTGGCCGATGGGCCGTTCTGGGAAGTGGAGGCACAGGCAGCGGTCAGAAGCAGCAGGCCGAGGGTAAAAAACTTGCGAGCTGTCATACAGGTTTCCGTTCGGACGTTTCCATCAGGGCCGTTCTGGCGCGGCCTATTGTTGTCAATTCTAGCGCACGAGTGTGTGCAATATCGCCGCAATGTGGCGACATGCGGGCTGTGCTTCAAGTCTATAGCCCAAAAAATCCCCTCGCATACAGTCACAAAATGCGGAGCGCGGTTAGAAAATCACGCGCGAAGCGTAAGAATTTCACGCCTTTACAAATATAAAGATTTCTTTATATTGCTTGGAGCGCCACACGAAGGTCCAATGGGGAAGCATGGCATGGATGAACTTTTGACAGCACTCAGAGCCGTCGGGGAAGCAACCCGGCTTCGCATTCTGGCCCTTTTGGGCCGGGGCGAACTGACGGTTGGTGAGCTGGTGCATATTCTAGAGCAAAGCCAGCCACGTGTCTCGCGCCATCTGAAGCTGATGGGCGAGGCCGGCATCCTGGACCGTTTCCAGGAAGGCACGCAGGTATTCTACCGCCTGGCGGATGTGGGCGTGGGCGCCAAGCTCAATGACGCGCTGCTGACGCTGGTAGCGGACGGTGACAAGGCGCTGTATGCCGACATGAAGGCGCTGGACGCCATTCGGGCCGAGCGGTTCGAGCGCGCGCAGGCCTATTTCCGCTCCCACGCGGAAGAATGGGACCAGATCCGATCGCTTTATGTGGCGGAAGCGGAAGTGGAACAGGCACTGCAGGACGTGCAGGGCGGCAAACAGGTCAAGCGACTTCTGGACGTGGGCACGGGCACCGGGCGCATTCTGGATGTGTTTGCGCCGCTTGCAGACCAGGCCTTGGGGATCGACGTTTCGCGCGACATGCTGGCCGTGGCACGCGGCAATCTTGCCCACAAGGGTCTGGAGAATTGCCAGGTGCGGCTGGGGGATATGTATGACCTGGGGCTGGCGGACGGCAGCCAGGACCTGATCATCTTCCATCAGGTGCTGCATTTTGCTGATGATCCGGCCAAAGCCATCAGGGAAGCAGCCCGCGCCCTGGCCTCTGGCGGCTGCATCCTGATCGCGGATTTCGCGCCGCACACCGAAGAATATCTGCGTGACGAGCAGGCACACCGGCGCCTTGGCTTCGCGGATGAGGAAATCACGGCCATGGGCGAAAGCGCAGGCCTGAAGCGCACTGACCTTCGCCATCTGGACGGCGGCAAGCTCAGGGTCACCATCTGGCGATTTGATAAGGTTTGATGAAAAGTCCCTCGCTAACGCTTGGGATTGGAAAATAGTGTCATGCTGAACTTGGTTCAGCATGACGGTCTAAAATGAATGAGGAAAAGTACACTGAGGCGAAGCCGAAGGACTTTTTCTCAAGGTTAGTTGAGGAGTAGGGCAATGGCCCAGCGTTATAATCCACATGGTCTGAACTCGCTTTTCGAAGAAGCGGTGAGCGACGTGAATGTTTCCTTCGAATTCTTCCCGCCCAAGACGCCGAAGATGGAAGAAACCCTGTGGAATTCTATCAAGACGCTTGAGGAGCTGAACCCGAAGTTCGTTTCCGTGACCTACGGCGCGGGCGGCAGCACGCGGGAGCGTACCCACAATACCGTCAAGCGGATTGTCGAAGAAACCAGCCTCGCCCCCGCCGCGCACCTGACATGCGTGGGTGCAACGCGCGACGAGATTGACGAGGTGGTGCGCGAATACTACCAAGCTGGCGTGCGTTCCATCGTAGCGCTTCGGGGCGACCCGCCGGAAGGTGCGAACCGCTATGAAGCGCACCCGGGTGGCTATGCCAACGCGGCTGAGCTTGTGGAAGGCATTCGCAAGATTGGCGATTTTGACATTTCCGTGGCCGCCTATCCGGAAAAACACCCCGACAGCGCCACGCTGGCGGCTGACCTTGATAACCTGAAGCGCAAGGTGGACGCGGGCGCGAACCGGGCCATCACCCAGTTCTTTTTCGAGCCCGACCAGTATTTCCGCTTTCTGGATCACTGCGATTCCTACGGCATCAATGTACCGATCGTGCCGGGCATCCTGCCGGTGACCAACTATGCTACACTGAAAAACTTCGCCGCTACCGCAGGCGCCAGTGTACCAAAGTGGCTGGGTGACCTGTTCGACGGCCTGGATGACAAGCCGCAGACCCGTAGCCTTGTGGCCGCCACGGTCGCGGGCGAGATGGTGCGGCGCTTGTACGCAGGCGGGGTACGCGACTTTCATTTCTATACGCTCAACCGGGCGGAACTGACCTATGCGATCTGCCATATGCTTGGCATTCGCGCGGGTAAGGAGGGCTAAGGCCATGACCGATAAGACAGCTGAGCTTATAGCACTGGCGAACAAGCGAATCCTGGTGATGGACGGCGCCATGGGCACCATGATCCAGAAGCACAAGCTTCAGGAAGCGGACTATCGCGGCGAACGCTTCAAGGACTGGCCATCAGACCTCAAGGGCAACAACGACCTTCTGGTGTTGACAAACCCGGATGTGATTGCGGGCATCCACAGCGCGTTCCTGGAGGCCGGGGCGGACATCATTGAAACCAACACCTTCAACGGCACCACCATTTCCATGGCGGACTATGACATGCAGGAATTCGCCTATGAGATCAATGTCGAGGGTGCCAAGCTTGCCCGCCGCGTGGCGGATGAATGGACGGCCCGCACGCCCGACAAGCCGCGCTATGTTGCAGGCTCCGTCGGCCCCACCAACAAGACGCTTTCCGTGTCGCCGGACGTGAATAACCCGGGCTTCCGCGAAGTGAACTTTGATGACGTGGTCACGGCCTACCGCACTCAGGTTGAAGGCCTGATGGACGGCGGGGTGGATATCATCCTGATTGAGACGGTGTTCGACACCCTCAATGCCAAGGCGGCGATTTTCGCAACCCAGGATGTGTTCGAGGACCGCGGTGTAGCGCTGCCGATCATGCTGTCCTGCACCGTCACCGATATGTCGGGCCGGAACCTTTCGGGCCAGACCATCGAGGCCTTCTGGTATTCGGTGAAGCATGCCAAGCCGTTTACCATCGGCCTCAATTGCGCGTTCGGGGCAGAGCACCTGCGCCCGCACGCCGTGACCCTGTCGGCCATTGCCGACACTCGGGTGGCCATTTACCCGAATGCGGGCCTGCCGAACGAGATGGGCGAATATGATGAAAGCCCCGAGGTCACCGGCGCGCACCTGCACAACTGGGCCAAAGAGGGCCTCCTCAACATCGTGGGGGGCTGCTGCGGCACCACGCCTGACCACATCAAGGCCATCGCCGACGGTGTCGCGGGCATCGCCCCACGCAAGGTTCCGACCATTGCGCCGGCCATGCGCCTGTCGGGCATCGATCCCATTTCAATCATCAACGCGGCTGAGTAAGTATCATGAGTAAACCAACCGCCCAGTTCATCAATGTTGGCGAGCGCACAAATGTTGCGGGCTCCGCCAAGTTCAAGAAGCTGATCTTCGAAGGTAACTATGAAGAAGCAGTGAGCGTTGCCCGCCATCAGGTGGAAGGCGGCGCGCAGATCATCGATATCAACTTCGATGACGCCATGCTGGACGCCGAAGAGGCCATGGAGACCTTCCTCAAGCTGATCGCAGCTGAGCCTGATATCGCCCGCGTGCCGGTGATGATCGACAGCTCCAAATGGAGCGTGATCGAGACCGGTCTCAAGTGCGTGCAGGGTAAGGCGGTGGTCAACTCCATCAGCATGAAGGAAGGCCGCGAGCCGTTCGTTGAGCAGGCGAAACGGATTATGCGCTACGGCGCCGCCGTTGTCGTGATGGCCTTTGACGAAAAGGGCCAGGCCGACAGCATCGAGCGCAAGTTCAATATCTGCAAAAAATCCTACGACATCCTGGTGAATGAAGTGGGTTTCCCACCCGAAGACATCATCTTCGACCCCAACATCTTCGCGGTCGCGACCGGGATCGAGGAGCACGATAATTACGGCGTGGACTTCATTGAAGCCACGCGCCTGATCAAAAAGCACCTGCCGCACGCCAAAGTCTCCGGCGGCGTGTCGAACGTGTCTTTCTCCTTCCGGGGCAACAACCCGGTGCGCGAGGCCATGCACAGCGTGTTCCTCTATCACGCCATCCGCGCAGGCATGGACATGGGCATCGTGAACGCGGGCCAGTTGACGGTTTATTCCGATATCCCGGATGACCTTCGGGAACGGGTTGAAGATGTGATCCTGAACCGCCGGTCTGACGCCACAGAACGCTTGCTCGAAATCGCAGACGATTTCAAGGGCCATGGCGCCAAGGCGCGGGTCGAGGACCTTTCCTGGCGCGAGCAGCCAGTTGAAAAGCGGCTTGAGCATGCGCTGGTGAAGGGCATCGCCGACTATATCCAGGAAGACACGGAAGAAGCCCGCCAGAAGTACGCCCGGCCGATCCAGGTGATCGAAGGCCCGCTGATGGACGGCATGAATGTGGTGGGTGACCTCTTTGGCGCGGGCGAGATGTTCCTGCCGCAGGTGGTCAAGTCCGCCCGCGTGATGAAACAGTCTGTCGCCTACCTGCAGCCTTATATCGAGGCCGAGAAGGAAGAGGGCGCCAAGGCCAAGGGCAAGATCGTGATGGCGACCGTGAAGGGCGACGTGCACGATATTGGCAAGAACATCGTGGGCGTGGTGCTGCAATGTAACAATTTCGAGGTGATCGACCTGGGCGTGATGGTGCCCTGGTCCGATATTCTGAAGGCAGCCAACGACCATGACGCCGACATGATCGGCCTGTCGGGCCTGATTACGCCAAGCCTTGACGAGATGGTCACCGTGGCGTCAGAGATGAAGCGCGCCGAGTTTGACATGCCGCTGTTGATCGGCGGTGCCACCACCAGCCGCGTGCACACAGCCGTCAAGATCGCGCCCGAATATGACGGCCCCGTGACCCACGTGCTGGACGCTTCCCGCGCGGTGGGTGTGGCCAGCCAACTGGTCAGCGTGGACGGCAAGTCGGCATTTGTTCAGAAGACCCGTGAAGAATATGCCGATATCCTCAGGAAGCGGCTGGCGAAGCCCAAGTCGGACCGGCTGGTGGCGCTGGCGGATGCGCGCAAGAACAAGGCAACGCCTGATTTTGACGCCTTCACACCGGTGCGGCCAAGCTTTACCGGTACGCGGGTGTATGAGGACTTCCCACTGGAGGACCTGATCGAACGTATCGACTGGACACCTTTCTTCCGCACCTGGGAGCTGGCGGGTAACTATCCTGCGATCCTCAAAGATGACGTGGTGGGCGAAAGCGCGCGCAGCCTGTTTGCAGACGCGCAGGAGATGCTGAAGAAGATTGTTGATGAGAAATGGCTGACGGCCAAGGGCGTGGTGGGCTTCTGGCCCGCGAACGCCGACGGGGACGATGTGGTGCTCTATACCGGCGATAACCGGAACGAGGAGCTCAGCCGCGTGCATTTCCTCAGGCAGCAAGTGCAGAAGCGCGAAGGTCGCGCCAACGACTGTCTGGCCGATTTCATCGCACCCCAAGGCACCAAACCTGACTGGATGGGTGGTTTCGTGGTTACCGCCGGACACGGTATCACGCCGCATCTGGAACGCTTCCAGGCCGCACACGATGACTATAGCGATATCCTGCTGAAGGCGCTGGCAGACCGGCTGGCGGAAGCTTTTGCGGAGAAGATGCATGAGCTTGTCAGGACCGAACTGTGGGGCTTCGCCAAAGATGAAGACCTGACCAATGAGGAAATCATCAAGGAACGCTACAAGTCGATCCGCCCGGCGCCCGGCTATCCTGCGTGCCCGGACCACAGCGAAAAGCCTGAGCTGTTCCGCCTTCTGGACGCTGAAAATGCCGTTGGCGTGCAACTGACAGACAGTTTCGCCATGGTGCCGACGGCGGCCGTGTCCGGCTATTATTTCGCGCACCCTGAGGCGCACTATTTCGGCGTGGGCAAGATTGGTGAAGACCAGTTGGCGGAATATGCCGAACGCCGCGGCGTGGACCTTGAGCTGGCCAAGCGCTGGCTCAGGCCCAATCTGGCGGATTAGGGCTGAAGGGACGGTTGACCGACGAGCCTTCTGGCGCAATGGTAGGGGCCATGACCAAGGTAGCGACAAAAGAAAACATCCCAGGCGGCGTGGTGCATGACCTGCCGCCTGACCTGGAAGCCGAACTGACGGCAGACCCTGCTGTTCTGGCTGCCTGGTTGGATATCACGCCCCTTGCCCGCAATGAATGGATCTGCTGGGTTGAGGATGCCAAGAAGGCCGAGACCCGCGCCAAGCGGATTGGCCGCGCAGGCGAAAACCTTGCAGACGGCAAGCGCCGGCCCTGTTGCTGGCCCGGGTGCACGCACCGGGTGCGCGACGGCGGGCGCACCTGATCCTGCTGTCAGGCTGCAAAGATAACGGCAGCAACCACCAGATTGAGCAGTGTCATCACCGCATCGACGACAAAGATGAAAAGCATCGGTCCGGACGTGACTGGCCAGTAGCTGTCACCCTGCCGCCCGCCAGCCTTCAGCACCGGCAGGTTGAAGGCAAACTGCGAAAAGTGGGCCGCTGCAAAGATTGCCAGCAGGACGACCCGCTCAGGCCAGGCGGCGAACAGGTCACTGCCCCGCAATTTGAACACAAGCAGCAGCAGCGCAAAAAGGGCGAGCGCACCATTCATGCCGCCCAGGAACCGGGTGCCAGCCGCCACGGTCGGGAACAGCGGGGAGGTGCGTTCACTTTTGGGAACCAGCACCTTGGCCGCAGCAAAATGCTGGAAACCGAAATAGCGGAAGGCCATACCCAGCCAAATCAGGTTGGCTGCCATTGCTGTAATATAGGCGGCATCTTTCATCGTATTCTTCCTTTGTCAGCGCTTGCTTTTTGACAGTTGGCCGGTCATGGTGACGGCGTATTTAGTTCATGGTTGAAATAATTAGTTCAAGGTTGAACTATGTCAAATGATGATCGCCTCTTTGTTTTTCATCTGTTGCAGCAAGCCAGCGGCACGCTGTTCCGTGCGGCCGACCGGGTGATGCGCGACCGGGAAGGCATAACAACAGCCCACCAGGTGGTGTTGTTCAGCCTGTACCGGCGGGATGATGTGCCGGCGTCAGTGCTGGCAGCGCAGCTGAATATGGGCAAGTCGCGGCTGACGGGGTTGGTTGATACGCTGGTGGACAAGGGCATGGTTCGCCGTGCCAGAAGCAAAGAGGATGGCCGCAGCCAACTTCTGTCTGCCACGGATCACGGCCGCGCGGTTATTGACCGGACAAAAGCAGGCGTGAACGAGATGAACGAAGACCTGCTGGCGCCCTTCTCAGAGGAAGAACGACGGGTGATCTCAGCGTTTCTCAAGCATGTGCGGGACCAGGGGGACGAGATCGTCACCCGACGATCGGCTCCCCCTAAGGCGTGAAAAACTTGGGGCTTTCGCCGCCTGTCACGCAGACCGGGCGGGGGTGAGGAACCGGAAAATTCGTGAAGTTTTCAAATACATGGGCTAAATGAAGCGAAGCAGATGGGGAGGAGGTCCTGCTCCTCTGATTATGTGGTGGGAGAGATAGTCCGGTGCTTGCGTATAACGATTGGCCGAACAAGCCGCTGAACCTAATGTACTGCGCCTATGCACCTGATTTTATGGATGTGCGTATCCAGCAGCCGATCCAAGCCATGCAGATGCATGGCGCAAATGTGCGGCTTGTGGAGAAACAGATCAGCTTTATGAATGATATCATTCCTGGAGCCCCGAAAATCATGGTGATCCAACGGTGCATGGGCGATCCGGTAGAATGGCCTGCAGCCTTGCGGCGGATTATTGCCGAGGGATGGCTGGTGGTGGTGGAACGGGATGATTATCCCCTGTCGCCGGTGAAGTCCAGCAAGCCTCGTTGGGAGAAATCCATGAAATGGGAGGCCTTCTCGGCGTGTCATGCAGTGCAAACATCGACAGAAAGGCTGCGGGATCTGTTTTCGCGCTATAACCCGGAAGTGAACGTAATTGCCAACCAGTTGGGACAGGTGCCCACAAACATGACCCGGAATAGCAAGCGTGTCCGGGTATTCTTCGGGGCGCTCAATCGGCGTGAAGCTTGGCTGCCGCTGATGGACACCTTCAACAAGGTGCTGGCTAGACACAAAAATATCCAGCCGATCGTGCTGTTCGACAAGGCGTTTTTCGAGGCTCTGGACCATCCGGCGAAGGCCTACCGCCCAAGACTGGCTTACAGCGATTATATGCGCTGTCTTCAAAGCTGCGATATTGCGCTTCTTCCCCTGAACGACAGTGAATTTACCCGCCATAAAAGTGACGTGAAATTTGTCGAATGCGGTGGGGCGCGCACGGCAGTGATTGCCAGCCCTGTTGTCTATAGCGACACAGTCGACCATGGCCGAACGGGCTTGATTGCTGATACGCCTGCGGAATGGGAGGCAGCATTGGACCGCCTGATTTCCGACAGTGCTTATCGACAAAGTCTTGCCATGGGGGCCTTTGAATATGTGCTGAAAAATCGTATGCAGGCGGACCATATTACGGCGCAGATCAACTGGTATTATGATTTGTGGTCCCGGCGGGAAGCGCTTACCGAAGCGCTGTATGAGCGCTATCCTTCCTGTCGTCCGGCGTAACGGGATCAGCCAATATCCGGGAAATACGAGCCGATAAGGTCGGACGTGTCTGGCGCACCGACGGGCATCGCTGCAGCTTCCAGTACCTGCTCCCGTGAGGGGGACAGGCTCAAATGATGGCTCAAACGCCGGAGTTCGAAAAGAGGGTCGCGCATGAGGCTTTCATAGCTGAGCTGAAGGGCGTCTTTCAAATATCCGGCTTTTTGCAGCCTATTCACAAAATCGAACTGTTCCAGCGCGAAGTCCAAGCTGCCGCCGAAAGTAGCACAGCGCTGGGTGAACCGAATGTTGGCTTTTGCGAAATCCCCTTCCTTGGGGAAAATGCCGCGATCTATAAGGTTGGTGTGTCGCCGTGTCAGAGACCGGGCAATATCATTGGGGCTCCGGGTGATGTAGATAATTTGGGCTTCCGGGAACAGATCCAACCAGAAGGGCAAGGTGATTACCGTACGTGGGTCCTTGAAGCCCCACAGCCCTTCCATGGGGCCATAACTATCTCGGATGCTGTCGATATTTTTGCGGAAAACGGGGGCTAGCAGGTTAGTTTTCGCTACAGCTTGCATCGGATAGACCGGCGCATCCCAGCTGCTGCCGGTTTTCTCAAAATACTTGTTGTTGATCTGGATGAAGATACGGCTTTCATGATCTCCCTGCAGGTCCTTGCCAACGAAAAGGCCAATCTTCTCCAGCATCCGGGTCAGCAGGCTTGTACCGCTCCTATGGATGCCAAGAATGATGACGGGTGGTTCGATGCCTTGGTTTTGGGTTAGTGCCATGTCTCTCTCACGTCTGTCAGGGCTTGAAAATGTCCAGGTCTTTGGCGGAGACCAGGGCGCCCTTGTAGCCAGCAGCCCGAATTTCCTTTACCAGATCCTCGTCTGACGTACCCCAGTAAAGCTGGTGGGTCAGCACCAGGAGCTTGGGTTTGGCCTTGTTTGCCAGTTCCGCCAGCTCGGTCGCCGATGTGTGGAAGCTTTTGTGATATTTCTGCCAGACCGGCTCGCGCCTGAGCCACCCGGCGTCGGAATAAACCTCATGCACCAGGATGTCGGCGTGGCGCGCGGCTTCCAGCAGCCGGCCGCTCGGGCGCGCGTCGCCGGAGACCACAATGGTCTTGCCGCCGGCTTCAAATTTGAAGCCATACGCTTCCTCCCAGCTGCCGTGCAGCACCGGAATGGCGCTGATGCGGATGTCCGGTGTGTCGATCAGGACCTTGTTCTGGCCGATCTCCTGCACCGTCACCTTATATCCGTCCGGGTTGGCGGGTTCGAGCCCGCCAAGGCGCATGGCCACGTCAACCGCATAGGCTTTTGAAAGATGGTCGACCATATCGGCGCTGCCGGTGGGTCCATAGAGCGTGAGTGGATGGTCGCGCTCCAGCACCCAGGGGGTGAAGATCAGGTCGGCAAGGCCCAGCGTATGGTCGGAATGGAGGTGGGTGATGAACACATGGTCGAGATTCGGTTGCGCGAGCTCCATCGCGCCCTTCTGCTCAGCCGCCGCCGCGCGGCGCACCACACCGGGGCCCGCATCCACCAGATAGGCCTTTCCGCCAAAGGTAACGGCCAGGGCAGGGCCAGACCGGGCCGGGTCAGCATTCGGGGTGCCGGTGCCGAGCATCACAAGCTTCATGCCGTCATCGGCTATGGCGCTGGCTGTGAACAGGCTGGTGATTAGACAGAAAATGATCAGGCCGCGCATGGACTTCCCCCGGTGAATAGTGTTTCCGGGACTATGGCATGGAAGCCCGGATCGGGGGAGGGCTAAATTCGCTTGGGGCGGATCAGGACGTGTAAGGGTGGAACATGACACCATAAAGGATCATGTCCACTTGCTCGCCGTCTTTTGAAAGCGGCAGGGCCAGCACAGAATAATGGTGGAAATTCTTGGGTGCCCATTTGGCCTGGATGTTGGTGGCATAATAGGGCTGCAGGTTTTCTGTCAGCTTGATGGCGCGCTTGATCACTTGCTCGGAATTCGGGAAGTGGCTCCAGGTCTTGCCTGTCAGGTCCACGCCGCTGTCTTCGGCAATCTGGGTGCCGCACAGGCGGAAAGTGAACTCAGGCGTGCCGGACGCATGGTCGACATCTACCAGGGCAATATGGGGCAGGAGGCGCGTGAGCTCGAGCGGGCTGAAGTCGGCGCGGCAGGGAATTTTGCCCAGGCTGGATTTCTTGTCGACCCAGAACTGGTAGAGCGCCGCGAGTTCCGCTTGGCGGATCATGGCCTCGCCGCCGTCCTCGGACAGCACACCTTTCGGGTGGGCGCCTGTGGATGATCCACCGGAACCACTGGACACAAGGTCCTTCAAAATTGAAATGCCAGCCGACATTGGGGCAGTCCTTAAAAACTCGAAACTGGCGGCTGTCTACCTGATATGACGATTTGGTTAAAGTAAATTTAACTATTTTCTTCAGAAAAAATGCGCCTTGCCGGCAAATTGTGGGGAACAAAGCACGAATGGGAAAGATTGTTTCCCAGAGTGTGTCAAAGCCGCAATTTCTTGTTCTGGATTCTCGGTGCGGCCTTGACGGCTTGGTGCAGGCTTTGTGAAGCGTATTCGGGAGGGGCAGGCTGATAGGGGCGCCCGCTGACCTAGCGGTCGGCGGTGCCAGGAGTGCTGCGGCGCATGGCATTTCTGCGGCCGGAGTTGACAGCGACGCCATTTTTCCAGACCCCGGTGTTTTTGCAGCGCCCACAGATGCGCTCGCCGATCCAGGCGCTTTCGAAGGGGGTCTTGCATTTCAGGCAAACCCTTGTTTTCGCCTGCTGCGCGGGGCTATCTTCCTGCAGCGGGGCGTTATGGCCAGGCCCGGTCATGAGGGCCGGCCAAGTTGGCGCCGGGCGGCAGGCCTTAGCGCTGGTTCCGGGCAATCTGCAATACACATTGGTTATGTTCCTCTATAAAGGGGGCGTTGCAATCCCAGCCGTCACCGGCATAGTCCAGGTGCGCATTGGCGGGAACTCGAACGGCGAGGCAACGGTCCAATTCCCTGCGATAACCGCGTTCGCATGCCCAGCCGGTTCGGTAGGACGACACTTCGAGATAGGCGTGCGCTGGCACTTTGATGGCCGCGCACTTCTCATTGATCGCTTCATAGCCACGGTCGCAATCCCAGCCTTTGCCGTAAGGGCTGCTGGTCAGGAAGCCGTTGCGGGGCACAGGGATGGGGGCGCAGGTGGTGCCTTTAGGGCGGAAGCCGTAGGCGCAATCCCAGCCTTTGCCAGACCGGGAGTCGGAAAGGTAGCCGTTTTCAGGCACTTGTATGGGGACGCAAGAATTGCCGTGCCGCTGGAATTCTCGGTCACAGGCCCAAGTGTCGTCTTGAAGATAGCCATTTTCCGGGATTGTCACCTCAACGCAGGTGTCTCTGCGCTCACGGAAGCCGCGGTCACACTGCCAGCCGCTGCCATAGGCGGAATCGGTAAGATGGGCGTTTGTTGGCGGCGTGACGGGCACGCAGGTTGATGACCGGGATTCCTGGCGGTAGCCGAAACTGCATTCCCAGCCCTTGCCATAGCTTTTACCAGTCAGGTATCCGTTTTCAGGGGCAGTGACAGTGTCGCATGACCCGCGGGATTCCATAAAGCCCGGGTCGCATTCCCAGCCGCCGCCATAGTTTCGCTCGCTGGCGTTTTCCGGAATGTTGGCTGCCGTGTCCTCGGCCATCGCGATCAGTGAGCCGTAAAACAGCATCACTGTGCATGTCAGGACATAAAAGGCGCAGGTTCTGATACGGACTGCTGTTGGCAAGGGGGGTGTCCTTTCGGGGTCAAGGGGGTGGCTTCTTCCGCCGGGCGTTCGCACGAGCTTCATCAATTGTCCTTGCCGTCGAGAAACTTTTTGTCGCCGGGGTAAGGCGACTGAGGATCGGTCCCGTCGTCTCTGACCCACAGCATGCCTTCGTTTTCGCCGCGGTCTATGGCGGACTGCGACAAGGAAGGGGCAAAAAGCCGTGCGCGTGGCTGGCTATGGTCGATAGCCGTGTCGCGCCGTCGGTCCCAGACCATCGCGGCGTCAATTTCGTGAGGAGCAAGCGTGAGCATTTCGCTGACGCCGGGGCGTTTCGGGTTCTGGTTCAAGTGAAGGGTGACTTCCTTCCGCTTGAAGGCCGTGAAGGAGAGGCCTTCGATGCGCTCCTCTTCGACGTCCAGGCGGTATGTGCCTGCGGGCAGGGTTTCTTTATACCCGGCGATCGCAAACGGGTGGATGAATACAATGTGTGTTTTGTAGTTTCTGTTCATGTCCTATCGCCTGGACAGGAGAAGAGGGGGAGAGAATGTCCCGCCCCCTTTGGCACGCTGAATCAGGACTTCGGCGCTGTGGTTACTTTTTTTGCTTCAGTCGCTGGGGCGGCTTTTGGCGCATCAGCAGCTTGGGCTTCTGGTGATGTCGCTTCTTTTTTTGGCTTGAACAAATCTTTGTAAGTCATTTTGGTTCTTTCTATGTGGGAAGAAGATGATCTCCGCCCTTTATTTATGTGGTGTTTATTTAAGAATATTCAATATCAATAAAATAAAATGATATTTAATTATTTAAATTGATGTAGATAAATTGTTTTTTATTTTTAATTTTATTTCAATAGTACTGGGTTTTTATTGTTTTAAATACTTTGGCAGGCGCACGTAAAGGCGTCCATCCAGGGTAGCCTGGATGGAGGGTCACGTGATTGATAGAGAAGCGCGGAGGCCAGGGTTTTGGCTGGCGGAAGGTCTAGACTTCCGACAGGGTGCCGCAGCCTCTTTTGGCCTGGGCAATGGCGTCGGCCAGGTTGGTGTAGCGGAAATCACCGAAATGGAAGTAATCCACCGGTATGCATTTGATGCCGTATTTGGCCATTTCATCAAGGTCGGAGGGTGTGACGGTTGGGTCGAACAGGTCAGGGGATGCGGCCAGGCCGCCTTTATCTGTGTTTGCGGGGGTTCTTGGGGTTGGCTTGCCGGATTTTTTGGACATGATATGTCCTTTCAAAAGTGCAGCATGAATTTGCTGCGATCCTGTATATGGCGATGCCACCCCCGAATTACCACCCGGCAGCCCGCCAGCCTGACAGATTGGCAAGCCAGGCAGCAGCATGCGCAGACGCCAGCAGCGAACGTCGCGGTCCCGCTGGTGCAAGGGCACAGTCATGATCAAATGGCTTGGGGAAATCGGAGGGAAAGTGGTGCCGGCACCAAGATTCGAACTCGGGACCTGATGATTACAAATCAACTGCTCTACCAACTGAGCTATACCGGCACTTTTCCAACTGGCGCGCGGTGGCGCCGTGTCCGTGGGCGCATCTTCTAGCACAAAAAAAAATCAGTGCAAGCCCCTTTTGTACGATTTTTTCACAAGGCTTATTGCGCCGGGTTCTGGCGCCTATGGCGGTGCTTGCAAGCGCCCGCGCGGGCCGGTACGGTGCCGGGCATCAAACCGGAATAAAGCTGGGGGCAGGGCTTGCAGTATCTTTTTGACGAACAAGGTGTTTTGGCGCGGGCCAGGCTGAACCTTCATGCGGTTTTCGCGCTTGAGGCTTTGCCTGCCGACGTGCACGACGCCCTCGTGGGTACGGACGCGGGGACATCCCGATTTCGCCAGTTGATTCTGCTGGGCCATGGCGGCAAGGCACTGTGGCGGGCTGTGACGGCGGGTGGCCTCAGTACCGACGACCCGATTGACAGCCACAGCCGGGACGCCGCAAGCGCCTATCTGGACACCAGCCCCGCGTGTGCTGACTATGAGTTTCTCTATCCGCCGTCTGACAACCCGGTTCCGCTGATCCGTATCGGCGAACTGGCAGGTTGGCACCACGCATCCAAGTTCCGGGTGGGCATCAACCGCGACTGGGGCAGCTGGTTTGCTTACCGGGCGTTGGTGCTGGCTGATAGCCGCTTCACGCCTGTCTCCCGCCCACGAGACACGTCCCCGTGCGATGCGTGCGAAGACAAACCCTGCATCAAGGCCTGCCCGGCCGCAGCGGTCACGGACGGTGAGTTCCTGTCCGGGCGCTGTTTTGATCACCGCCTGTCGGATGGGTCCAGCTGCGCTGAGGCCTGCCAGGCCCGTCTGGCATGTCCCGTCGCCGCCGAACACCGCTACTGCGATGATCAGGTCCGCTATCACTATGGCCGGTCGCTTGAAAGCCTGCGGTCCTACCGCAAGCGTGGGCTGGTCTAGGCGCCGTCGCCCGCTGGCTTCAATAGCCGGACAATTTCAAAGCGCAACCGGTCGATCTCAATGGGCTTGCTGACAAAACCGTCCATGCCGGCTTCCCTGAAGGCCTGGCGCTGTTCGGCCATGGCATCGGCCGTCAGGGCGATGATGGGAATGGCGGCGATATCCTTGTTCATCTTGCGGATGCGCCGCACGGTTTCGATCCCGTCCATGCCGGGCATTTGGTTGTCCATCAGGATCAGGTCGAAGGCTTCCGCGCCGAATGACTGGAGCTTTTCGATGGCTTCGAAACCATCGCTGGCCATGACGCATTTGTGCCCAAGCTGGGTCAGCATCTTCTGAATCAGAATCTGGTTCAGCTTGACGTCTTCAGCCACCAAAATCGAGGCGGAAGAAACCCGAATTTCTTTTGTTGCACCGGGTTGCTCTGGTGCAATCTCGCGGCTGACAGGCACCCAGAAATGGAATTCGCTGCCTTCGCCCAGGGTGCTTTTGACACCGATCTCGCCGCCCATCAGTTTTACCAGCTGTTCACTGATGGCAAGTCCCAGGCCCGTGCCGCCCACCTTGCGGGCGTTTTCCAATTGGCTGAAGCGCTGGAACAGCCGCGTTACATCACCTTCCGAAATACCAACGCCGGTATCGATGATGGAAATTTTCAACTTGCCTGGCCCCGTGTCCGCTAGGTCAAGAGACAGCCGGATTGTCACGGTACCCCTTTTGGTAAACTTCAGCGCATTGCCCACCAGATTGTTGATCACCTGCCTCAGGCGCACTTCGTCGGCTGAAATCCAGATGTCGGTATCGCTGTCGGCATCGATGATCAGTTTGTTTTCTCTTTCCTGGGCGATTGGGCGCATCAACAGTTCCGTGTCGCGCAGGGTGCGCGCCAGCAGGAAGGGCGCGGCCTTGATGTCGATCTTGCCGGCTTCAAGCTTGGAAAAATCCAGGATGTCATTGATGATATGAAGAAGGGCAAGTGCCGAACTGTGGGCAGCTTCGGCCAGTTCGCCGCGCTCGTTATCGCTTCTTGAGGACAGCATCAGCTGCAGGCTGCCGATCACCCCGTTCATCGGTGTGCGAATTTCGTGGCTCATGTTCGACAAAAACTCGGACTTGGCCTGGTTGGCGGCTTCCGCCTGGGCAATCGCCGCCTCTAGTTCATCGCGCTGAATACCGAGAAGGGAGTGGGTGCGCCGCAGTTCATCGGCGATCTGGCCCAACTCGTCCTTTCCTTCGACGGCCAGATCAAGCGTATCATGGTCCCCAGATAGTTGCCGGGACGCGCGCACAAGCGAGCTGACGCGGGTATCCACCTTGCGCCACAAAAGCACAGTGATGAGCGCCGCCAGGACCAGAAGCGTTACCCCGAGAAGCGTGATGGGCCACACGAGAACGTCGCTGATGCGGGCCTGCAAGGTGGCCGTGCTGCGCACCATCACAAGTACATCGCGGTGCATCTGGCCGCCCTCGATATAGCCAAGCCCGATATAGCCGATGAGCCATCGTCTCTGGTGGTCCTGTTCTGTGATCAGTTGGCCGGTCAGGGTCGCGCGCTTCAGCATGGCGGGTTTGATCCCCAGGGGCAGGTCGGTTGCCAGGCGGCCTTTGTGGGATACATTGTCCGCGAAGCGCACTTTCTGGTCGTCGCCAACGACCAAAAGGGCGACATGGTCCGATTTGCTGGCGGCGCTGAAGATGCCCAGATTGACGGCTGTGCGGTTGCCCTGGGCCAGCAGGGCTGTCAGGCGCACGTGCATGTCTCTCATGTCGGAATCGAAATCTTCTTCAGCAAGTTCAAAAGCTTGCTGTTCTGCGCGTGGCAGGGCGACGGTAAAATTGATGAGCGCTGTTACCAGTCCAGCCAGCAGAAAACCGCCGGTGATGAAATAACGGATTGGCACATTCTCAATTGCAGCACGCAGTGGTCCCAAGGTGTAGCCTTCGTTTGCCTTGATCTCGGAGCAAGGCAGTTTCCCCAACCTGCAATTCACGTTACCATAGTTATGGACTGCATCGGGATAAAGGGAAATATCGCCTATTCAAGTGAAAGCGAACCCTTTATTGTGTCAGTGAGAATGCGGAAAAGTGAGGTGGTTCATGGGTTTGACCCGTATGGTTCTGACGTTCGCAGGTATATCGCTCCTGGTCGCTTCGGTGGCGCGCGCGGATATGAAAATTGCGGTTCCCATCCTATCGGGCCACTTCAATCAGCAGGCTGACGGCCGCAGTGCAGGGGCGCTGAAGGCCATTTTTGATGCCTGCGATACGTCTTTCACGCTGGTGTCGAGCCGGTGGGGGCAGCATTGGCAGGATTTTGAAACCGACAAGTCCTTCGACGCCGTGGCCATCGTGTGGGACAGTGCGGGGGTCAGCGGTTTCCCTGGCGATGACTTTATCCATTCGCGCAATGGGGTGGCTTTCCTGGCGTCAAAGGGTCTCAAGATCGAGACCCTGGCGGACCTCAAGGGGCTTCGGGTCCTGGGCTTTGGCGGAGCAATCGAATTGTTTCCGAATCTTGCAGAAGCTTTGCCCGCTTTTGACAGCTACTGGGAAGCCCCAGCCGGTTTTGCCTCGCGTCTCGCGCTCGTCAATGACGATGTGGATGTGTTTATTACTGACGGGCTGATTTTCGCCATCGATTATATGGATCAGGTGGCCCTGAACGGCGCCGAATATGGCGACGCCAATTGGCCCAGGATGAAGTTTGTTGCGTTATTTCAGGAGCTTGGCGATAAACTGCATTTTCGCCGCAAAGCTGACCGGGACCGGTTCAATGGCTGCCTGAAGCAGGCGCGGGAAACCGGCGCTATCGCCGAAGCAACAAAGCCCTACGTTGAGCCATACAAGGAAATCGTGGGTGACAGTGTTCCCGACTATTAATGGGACCAGAAGGGGGACTATATGACAGTTCTGAAAAGTATTTTCAGGCCGCGAACGGTAACCGCCAAGGGCTTTGTGCTCATTGCTCTCAGCAGCTTGATCGCAGCTTCCTATCTGGGGTACCTGGCGCCTGTCGAGCAATTGCTGGACAGTGAAAAACTGACCTTCCGCTTTATCGATTTCACCGTTTCGCCCTACAAGATTCTGAAGGCGATGACGGTTATCATTGTGTTCATGTGGCTGGCATCCGTTAGTGTGGACCAGTTTGAAAAACGCGTGGGCAAGATTACCAGCGTGCGGGCCAGCAATCGTGAGCTGATCACCAAGGCAGCGACGCTGATCGTCTATTTCCTTGCCACGGTTCTGGCGCTTGATGTCATGGGCATTGATCTGACGGCGCTGACCGTCATCGGCGGTGCCATCGGTATTGGTATCGGTTTCGGGTTGCAGAAAATCACATCGAATTTCATCAGCGGCGTCATTCTGCTGGCCGAAAAATCGGTGGAGCTTGATGACCTTGTGGAGCTGACGGACGGCACCCAGGGTTTCGTGCGTCACTCCGGCGCCCGCTATACACTGGTTGAAACCTTCGACGGCAAGGAAGTGATGGTTCCCAATGAGGATTTCATCACCAACAAGGTGATCAACTGGACGCTCACCAACACCAAGGGCCGAGTGGAAATCACGGTTGGGGTGGCGTACGGCTCTGACCTCGATAAGGTCAAGGAGCTGCTGCTTGAGGCCGCGTCCGAACACCCGCGCTGCAGCGCCGACCCGAAGCCCCAGTGTTTCCTTGATGCATTCGGCGACAGTTCCATCAACTTCAGCGTCTATTTCTGGGTTGATGACGTCACTGAAGGCCGGCGCGAGCCGAAAAGCGATGTACAGTTTGCCATTTGGCGCAAGTTCCAGGCGGCGGGCGTGGAAATTCCGTTCCCGCAGAGGGATTTGCACATCAAATCTGGCGCATTGCCGGCGGAGGCCAAGGCATGAGCAACAGTTTCATCATTGATGCCCGGTATCTGGACCCCGACCATGAAGCCAAATCCCCGCAAGACGTGCAGGGTGAGATTGACGAGCCCATCTGGCTGCATGTGAATGTGGCGGACGACGGTGCGGCCGAGCAACTGGCCAAGGCGGCGCCCTATATGGACAGCGCCATGATCGAAGCCCTGTGTGCCGCAGATACCCGCCCGCATGTGGAAGATTTCGGCAAGGAATATCTGATCATCCTGCGCGGCATGAACATGAACCCCGAGGCCGAGCCCGATGACATGGTGTCGCTCAGGATATGGAGCGACGGCAAGCATGTGATCAGCGCTGAACGGCGGCCTGTGATGGCGGTGCGGAAGCTGATCGACAAGTTGAAAGCCTCTGACAAACCGGTGACCGCGTCAGAGGTGGTCGTGAGCCTCGCGGTGGAGATCATTGGCAACATGGCTGGCCCCATTGGCAAGCTTCTGGACGATATTGACGAGCTGGAGATCGCGGCCCTCGAAGGCAAGCCGGGGGACCTGCGCTCGCACCTGAACAGCCTCAGGGAAACTGTGCTGTTTATCCGGCGGTATCTGGTGCCGATGAAACAGGCAATCAGCCAGCTGCAGGGACTGGCGCAGGACTGGCTGGGCGACAAGGCAACCCGGCGGCTGAGGCACGCGGGCGATCATCTGGCCCGCCATATCGAGGACCTGGACGCCGCGCGTGAACAGCTACAGTTCCAGCATGAGGAAATGCTGGCTGCCATTTCAGACAAGCTGAACCGCAACATGTATACGCTGTCGATCGTGGCGGCGATTTTCCTGCCGCTTGGCTTCCTCACGGGCCTTCTGGGCATCAATGTGGGCGGTATGCCGGGGGCGGATGACGCCACGGCTTTCTGGTGGGTGGCCGGGGGCTGTGCCGCCATTGCCATATGCCAGCTTCTGTATTTCCGCCGCGGCGGCTGGTTCTGAACGTAAAAAGGCGCCAGTCGGTGGACTGACGCCTCGTTATCACGCTAGCTACTGGCTTCAAGCCTAACCGGCGGCCTTGATGTTGGCGTCAGCCGTCCAGCCCAGTTCCTTGGCTTTGGCTTCCGCAAGTGCCGGCACATCTGTCGATACGAAATGCTTATAGAGCATCTGTACGCCCAGCATGTGGTTGATCACAGCGTCCAGCTGCACCTTGCGGGCCCGCGGCGTGGCGTCACTCTCAGCCTCAGCGATCAGGCCCTGGACGGAGGCGGCATCCAGAAGGCCGCTTTCCGCGACGGCGCTTTCACTCAGGTGCTCGTCCGCCAGCGCCCTCATGGCGTTCCACTTGTCCTTGTTGATGGTCGCCGGTGGCGCCATGAAGGCAAATTTTTCACGCTCATACAGCGTTTTCGGCAACAGCCCCTTCATGGCTTCCTTCAGCACATATTTTTCCTTGCGGTCCTTGATGCGGTGCAGCGGCGGAATCTTGGTCGCCATTTCCGCCAGATGATGATCCAGGAACGCCGGTCGCGCTTCCATGGAATTGGCCATATCCACCCGGTCGCCGCCCCAGGTGAGGATCTGGCCTTCCAGCATGGTTTTTGACCAGACATACTGCGCCCGGTCCAGCGGATGGCGGCCATCCAGCTTGGTGCGGTCCAGTTTTTCGGCGATGGCGAAGCCGGGCTTATAGTCAGCCAGCAAAGCGGCCCGGTCCTGGTTCAGGACGCCGCGCGCCGTGTCCTCACAGGAAAGCCACGGCTGCAGGCAGCTTGGCGTGAAGCCCACGCGGTCTGTCAGATACATGTCCTCGTGCGCTTCTTCGGCCAGCATGGCGCCCTTGAACAGCGCATTGCTCTCGCCCAGCATGGATTGCCAGCGCTCGCGCTCGGACGCCTCCAGGTCATCCAGGCCGTGCAGGAACAGGTCGCGCCGGAAGCTGGGGTAGCCCGCGAACAGCTCGTCAGAGCCTTCGCCGGTGACCACCACCTTGTAGCCGGCTTCGTGAACATGTTTGCTCATCAGATATTTGGCGACGGCCAGCGTGTTATAGATGGTGCGTTCCGCGTGCCAGACGGTTTTCTCAAAGTGGCCATACAGCTGATTGGCGTCCAGCCGCAGGATATCCTGGTCGGCGCCGGTGGCGGCTGCCATTTCCTGCGCGATCGGGGTTTCGTCATAGGCCTTGTCGGTGAATCCGATGGTGAAAGCCTTCACTGGGTTCTGCCGCATGGCGGCCGACAGGCCAAGGATGGAACAGCTGTCCACCCCGCCGGAGAGGTAACAGCCCACGGGCACGTCGGCTTCAAGGCGCAGGCGCACAGCCTCCGTGAGGCCTTCGCGCACGGCTTCGATGCTCTCGTCTTCGTCCTTCGGGCCTTTGTGGAAATCGGCTTCCGGGAATTCGAAATCCCAGTAAGGGCGGTCCTGTACCTGATATCCAAGACCCTGGCGTTTGAAGGTAACAATATGCCCCGGCTTGACCTGGTGGATGCCTTCATAAGGCGTGGTGCCCGGCACCATGACTTGCATCAGCTGGTGCAGGAGGCCTTCATTGTTGAAGCGGCGCGGCACATCCGGGTGCGCCATCACCACCTTGATTTCAGACCCGAACACAACGCCTGTGTCGCTCATATGATAGTAAAGCGGTTTGATGCCGAAGCGGTCGCGCACCAGATGGAGGGCGTCTTCCTTTTCGTCATAAAGCGCGAAGGCGAACTCGCCCCTAAGGCGCCTCAGTGTCTCTTCGAGGCCGAAGCGCGGGTAGAGATGCAGGATGATCTCACTGTCGCTTTTGGTACTAAAGCGCGCGCCGCGGCTCGTGAGGTCCGTGCGGATGCGCTGATAGTCATAAAATTCGCCATTGTGAGCCAGCAACAGGCTGTCGTCCGCGCTGCGGAAGGGCTGGCGCGCCCGGTTTTCATTGAGGTCGATGATCGACAGGCGGGCGTGCGAAAACCCGACGCCCTGGCCGTCCATCACTTCCACACCGAAGCCGTCGGGCCCACGGTGGTGTTGGATTGCGGCCATATTGGCCAACAATTGCGCGTTAACGGGACGGTTCTTCTCTCGGTAAAAAATACCAGCAATGCCACACATGGGGTCTGCCTCTTTTCTCTAAACTTGGATCGGGGTTCGGGCGCGTATTCCGGTTTGTCAGACCACGTCCATCACCATTTCGGTTCGCTGTACAATGCAGGTCAGAAGGGCCATGCGCATGAACACAGCGCCGCGGGCCTGGGCGAAATACCAATTGTGCGCGGTGTCATCGAGCGAGGTGCATAGCTCGTCACCGCGCGCCAGCGGGTGCAGGATGATGGAGTCTTTCTTGAGCGGCGAGTCCTTGTCCAGCTTCAGGTTTTTGCCCATCACCTCAAAGCCGTCCGCTACCCAGGCGATTGCGTTGATATAAACGACGTCCAGCTCAGGAAGTTCCTTGTCCAGGTCATCGCTCTCGCGAATGTTCAGGCCTTCACGCAGCAGGTTTTCTTTCTGCTCTGGCGCCCAAACGTCACCATTCTTGTCGTCATGGATCACAACGACCTCTTCGAAAGAATTGGAAAAACGGGACAGGAGCGTCAGCAGGCTGCGGACCGTCCGCATGCGGTTGGGCACGCCTACGATGCCGATCCTGATTTTGTTCTCCGGCTCTTCGGCCAGCAGGTCGGGCCGCCATTTCATGATGGCGTACAGGTCGGCCAGCGCTTGTGTCGGGTGCTCGTCCATGCCGTTGCCGGCATTGATGATCGGGATACGCAAGGCGCCCATCATTTCCATCACAGACGATTCCGCATTGTCACGCAGCACGACACAGTCGCCGTAGTTGTTGAACATCTCTGCCACGTCGGACAGGCTTTCGCCCTTGGCGATGCCAGTGGTGGAGCGGTCGGTGATCGACATGATGTCCCCGCCCAGCCGGTGCCAGGCGCTTTCGAACGACAGCCGGGTGCGGGTGGACGGCTCATAGAAAGCGCTGATCAGCAGTTTGCCGGACAGTGGCTTCATCGGCGTCGCGAACCGGTCCGGGTTGGCCTCATATTTGGCTGCCAGACGGAACAGTTGGGTCAGCAGCGGGCGCTCGAACTGTGCGGCCGAAGCCACATGGTTTTTCGACAGGGTCAGCAGATACTCATGCTCTTCCTGCACAGCGCGTAGCAGGCCCTTGGGGTGGGCGCTGCCGTATACATCCGGGCGCTCGGGCTCGAACGAGGCCGCACCTTCGAAGATTGCTTTTTCTGCACCTACCATAGCGACTTCTCCTTCACGTCACGCCAGACAAGATAAATAAGAACAATGGGTGTCACGGTGGCCAGCGCAAGCGCGGGCACCACCAGGGCAGACAACCCTGCGGCGGAAATCATGATGTCTCTCCGTTGGATTGAGGGGAGGATGAGCCCTTCAGGAGGGCCCAGTCGAATGTGGGTTCACTGCGGAACGCCAGCAACATCACCAGCATGGATACGGCAGCGGAAACAAGCGCTGCCACATAGAAGCCGATGGTAAAATAGGCATAGAGGCCGCTTGCGGTCCCGAGCACCATGGCGGCGGAGGCCAGTGTGCCATTGCCGCGCCGGTTCAGGATCCCGATCGCAATCGGCCAGATGGTGCTGGCAACGAAAGCGCCGGTGAAATGCAAGAGCGACCCGAGCGTGGCCATTTTCGGCACACTGAGAATCCAGGTGAGGGCACCGAGGCCCAGCACAATCCAAACCGCGGCTTTCCGAAGTTCCGCATCTGTGGCCTGTTTGCGGATATGACCTTTATAGATGTCCTTGACGACCAAGTCCGAGGTGGCGGCCAGCACGCTATCCAGGCTGGAGGCCAGGGCGGCGAACACCACCACAAACACCAGAATGGCGCCTGCGAGGCCGAAAAGCTTTCCGGCCACAAGCGGTGCGACCATGTCGGGCGAGGGCACATTGATGCCAAGGGCAGGGGCTGCCAGCGCAATAAAGCCCGCCACAATCGGGATCGGCAGCCAGAACAGCCCCGCGAGCCCGTAGGCCTTGAAGCCCACGCCTTCGGCAAAGGCAAAGGCGCGCGACCACCAGACGTTTGAATGGAAAATCTCGCCGACGCCGAAGAACAGGTTGTTAAACAGGAACATGATAGAGGCGGGCAGCAGCAGGTTCAGAAGCTCCGGCCGTTCAGCTTCAAGCTGCGCATGGATGGCGTCAAAGCCCACTTCATTGATCACCAGCACGGCCAGGATCACCACACCCACAAGGATCAGGATGGTCTGAACAAAGTCTGTCCCGATCACGGCCTTGAGGCCGCCAAAGACAGTGTAGAGCGTGCAGACAACCACAATCACGGTCATGCCGTACGCATAGGGTATGCCCGCAAGCGCGTTGATCAAAAGGCCCCCGGCCATGCCCAGGCTGATCAGCCAGCCAAGGCTGTAGAAGAAGCTGATCACCAGGAAAATGCGCCAGGTCGTGTTGCCGTAACGCAGGCGAATGAAGTCACCGCTGGTGAAGCCGCCGGGCATCATGGTGCGGATACGGCGCGCCAGCGGCGCGAACAGCATCAGGCCCACAGCGCCCAGACTGTAGCCCACCATGCCCCAGATACCCAGCTGGTAGGCCAGCTGCGGCGCGGTCATGGTGGTGTTTGACGTAACCCAGGTGGCCATCGCGGTGGCGACGGCAAAGCCCATCCCCACCTTGCGGCCGGCCAACATATAGTCGTCCAGCGTGTCGTTCTTGCGGCCAAGCCACCAGCCCAGCCAGACCCACAAGAGGGAGAAGGCTGCAATGATAAGCCAGGCAACGGATGCGGGCATTACGGTATCAGTATTGAGCATGGAATATTCCCGGAATCAGGCCGCGGTCTGATCGGAATCGACTGCGCGGCCGCCAAGGACAAGAAAGGCGGTGAGGGCAATAAACATGAAAGCGCCAACGGCGAAAAAGCCCCAGGCCCGGCTTAAGGGATGGTGACTGACGGTCACGGTAACGGGTGTGCCCACCCGGGCGCCATCGGCGGTCAGCTGGAACTCATAGCTGCCATCCGGTAGGCCACTCAATGTCGTGGCGCGGTCGCCACCCGTATAAAGCGTGTGCCAACCCGAAGCTGTTTTTTGTTTGAGTTCGAAGCTATTTCCCCGAGTGTCGGGCCAAGCCAGAGTGATGTATCCGGCGCTTGTGCCATCATCAGCCACAGTGAGGCCGGTGGCAAAAGCAGGTGCATTCGGGACCAGCAGTGCGGCCAGAATTATTACAGCACGTAAAACCATAACGAGATGTTTTCTAAAGCCCTTCTTTAAAAACCTAGTGTTAATATCAGTTTTTTTGTGTTTCAGTGCGACGACTCTAGATCATTAATATTTTGAATTCAAATCAAATATATTTAAGATCGGCTCGCAAGAGAAACGATCGCTGATTTTCACATGCGACAGAAGGGACCGTATATGCCAGATATTTCAGTTCAAAGAATTGAACGCGACCTACTCGCCTTGTCCAAGTTCGGCTACAACGAGGCCGACAAGGGCATCTACCGGCAGGGCTTTTCCGACGTTGACATGGAAGCCCGGCGCTGGGTGATGAACCTGATGGAAGAGCTGGGCATGGAGACCCGCATGGACGGCGCGGGTAATGTGATTGGGCGCTATGGCCCCAAAGACAAGCCTGCTGTCATGGTGGGCTCACATCTGGATACTGTTCCCGCCGGGGGCCTGTTTGATGGCGCGCTTGGCGTAATGGCGGGCATCGAATGCGTTCGTGCCATCAAGGAAAACGACATTGAGCTGGACTATCCGATCGAGATTGTCGGGACAGCGGAAGAAGAAGGCCGTTTTGGCGGCATGCTGGGCGCCCAGGCGCTTGCGGGGTGCCTGACCATGGACTGGTTGGAAGGAGCCAAGGACGCCAATGGCGTTCTGCTGAAGGAGGCGATGGCGGCCCACGGTATGAACCATCTGGACGCCCTGCATGCCTACCGCAACCGCGAAAACCTGCGTGCCTTTATCGAGCTGCATGTGGAGCAGGGCCCAGTGCTTGAGGCCAAGGAAAAAACCATTGGCGTGGTGGACGGCATTTCCGGCGTGTTCAAATGGATGGTGCGGCTGATCGGGAAGGCCGATCACGCGGGCACCGCCCCCATGGATATGCGCTCTGACGCCTTTCTGGGGCTGGCCGATTTCGCCCATGAGATCCAGCGCATCATTGATGAAGAGGGCACTGACCGGTCGCGCATCACCATCGGTCACGTGGCGCTCAAGCCCGGCTTCCCGCACACGGTGCCGGGCGAGGTGGATTTCACCATCGTGGGCCGTGACCTGGACGGTGAGGTGATGAAGGGGCTGGCCAACGCCTGCAGGCGTGTTCTGTCTTCCATCGCACGCAAGCATCGGCTGATGTTCGAATATGAGCAAATGAGCTGGCTGGAGCCGCAATATTGTAGCGGCAAGGTGACAGACCTGATTGAAGCCAACACGAAAAAGCGCGGCTACAGCTATATGCGCATGCCGTCCGGTGCGGGCCATGATGTGCAGTTTCTGGCGCGAGTGACGGACGCCGGGCTGATCTTCGTACCCAGTGTGAAAGGGGTGAGCCACGCGCCGGATGAATGGACCCACTGGGTGGATGTAGAACGCGGCGCCAACGTGTTGCTGGACTGCGTTATCGACCTGGCGAAGGAGTAGGAGGACTTCAATGGATTGCACTGACGACAAAATCCCGCTACATCCACTGACTGTACGCAGTCTAAGTGAGCAAGCCATGAATGATTACGACGACATCCTGATTTCCATCCGCCGGATCACCCGGGCGATTGATCTGCAGTCGAAGCAGCTGGTGAAACAGTCGGGTCTTACGGCCCCGCAGCTGGTGGTGATGATGGCGATCCGGAAGGAAGGTCGCGCGTCTCCAAGCACTGTGGCGCGTGAAGTGGCGCTCAGTCAGGCGACAATCACATCGATCCTGGACCGTCTGGAAAAAGCGGGCCTGGTGCGGCGTGAGCGCAGTGAAAGCGACAAGCGGATTGTGTATGCCTGCCTGACGGCCGACGGCCAGAAGCGGCTTGAAGAAGCGCCGGAGCTGCTGCAGGCCGGGTTCCTGCGCCGGTACAGGACGCTTGAGGACTGGGAGCGCACCATGCTGGTGTCTTCACTTCAGCGCGTTGCCTCCATGATGGATGCGGAAGACCTGGATGCGTCGCCGATCCTCGATATTGGTGATATCCTGCCTGCAGGCAAGGACGCGCCGCCTTCGGATAAATAAGGCTGCCCTTGCCGCCCAATCAATTCTTGCGGCGCCAGTCTTCCATGAAGGTGCAGCAAACCTCCTTCCAGTTCCAGCGCAGCGTGTCGTGGTACAGCTCTGCCAGCTCTGCCAGCTTTTCTGTGTCATCAGCCAGCGCCTCAATGAGGCACCAGCGGCCCCATTCCTGCTGGATTGTCCATTTGGGGTCCGACAGGCGCGCTTCCGGCAGCCTGTAATGGTACGTGGGGCGCGGTTTGATGCGCGGGTCATCCACCACATCCTGAACACGGCTTTCGTCCAGATGCGCGAACAGGGGCAGCATGTCCAGCTCCCGGTTGCGGGTGGCATTGTCAGCCAGATAATCGTCGATCAGTTGGTCTTGGTCAGGCGCATAATCCGGGTCTGTGATATGGAGGACGTAGCTGCGCGGGAATGGATCGATATAAGGCAACGCCTTGCGGGCCAGATCGATGCCGATCTCTTCCCTCAGCCAGACTGACGCCAGCACATAGGCCTGCAGGGTTGGCAGGATATCCGCAACTTTTTCGCCGCGCACGTCAGGGTTCAGGTGCAGTCCGAATGCATATAGCGGGTTGCCTGAGCTGTCTTTCGCCCCCGCTTGCCTAAGCGCGGTGACAAGGTCGTCCAGCATATTCAGGTCACCCGCAGGCATCGGCGGACCAACGATTTCGGTGGGCACGATGTTTTCGCTCATGCTGCCGATCAGGCGGCGCAGGTCTTCGCCCAGTTCTTCGCTGGTCTCTTCAAGGGCGCGCTGGGCTGCATTATTGGATTTTTTGACATAGCGGGTGTCCAGCTCCACCGTGAAATCCCCAAGGTCTGTGCCTTCCACCTGCCAGCAATAGAGGTCGGTCTGATCGGTGCTGCCCTTGAGGCAGTCTGCGACCACTTTGGCAGCCATGTCTGGCAGGAGGTCTGCGAATTCGATCTCAACGCCGACTTTCCGGTCATTCTGGTCTGACTGTGAAGAACTGGTTCCTGGTGGGGTCATCGCCTTAAGTGATACGTCCTTTGAGGGTTATTTGATGCATTGGGTGAACCTGTGTATCCTAACGGGAATGATCGGGAGACGCCATGACGAACCCTGAAAAACCGTTAATCGGGGTGACCTGCTCCAACAGGGGCAGTTTCATAAGCTGGACCTTCAACCGCTTCGCCATCTGGCGTGGCGGCGGCAAGGCGGTCAAAAGCCAGCCCAGGGCCCCGGCGGATATTGACGCGCTGGATGGGCTGGTGATCGGCGGCGGCGATGATATCGGCGCGGAGCTTTATAACGGCGAGATGTCGCTGACCATCCGGCCCGACCCAAAGCGAGACGCGCTGGAGCGCGAGATGCTTGAAAAGGCACTGGACCGCGGCCTGCCGGTGCTGGGCATTTGCCGTGGGGCGCAGCTTATCAATGTCTGGTTCGGCGGCACGCTGTTTCAGGATATCAGGACTGTATTCGAAGGAGCGCCCCAGCGCCGTATCCTGTTGCCGCTGCGGACGGTCAAGATGAAGGCCGGCAGCCGGCTGGAGCGCATCATGGGCAGCGCATCGGTGAAGGTAAACAGCCTGCACCGACAGGCGGTGGACAGCCTGGGGCGCGGGCTTGACGCGGTGGCCTATGACCGGAACGGCATGATCATGGGGGTGGAGCACGCTGAACGGCCGTTTTTGCTGGGCGTCCAGTGGCACCCGGAGCTGTTGCCTTTCTCAAGGCGGCAGGTCAGCCTGTTTCGCCTTTTGTGTGAGCACGCAGCCCGCAACAGGGAAGCCTGACCCCAGCAAAAGTTTCGCGGGCTGTTAGAAAAGTTCATTTGAAATTCATATATCAATATAGTATATTTGCTATATGGCTAAATCAATCGATATAGAGAAGGCGCTCAAGGCGCTGGCAAATGACAAGCGGCTGCTGGTGATGGCGCTGCTCAAGGACCCGCTGGGCAATTTCCTGCCCCAGGTGGATGGTGACCTCGTGGAAGACGGCGTCTGCTCCAACTGGTTGACGGAAAAGATGGGGGTGGCCCAACCTACAGCGTCACGGCACCTGCAGGTGCTTGCAGACGCCGGGCTTATCATACCGACGCGCAAGAAGGGGTGGGTGTTCTACCGCCGCGATGAAGCCTTCATCTGCGCGCTCAAGAAAAAAATCAGTGAGGATATGTAACATGTCAGACGAATTTACCCGGCCCCTGCAGGCCGCCCAGGCCTATGCGATCGAGTATCTGGAACAGGTGGCGGACCAGCCTGTTTATCCGGGTGAAGAGGCGCTTGCCGGGCTTGAAGCCTTTGAAGAACCCCTGCCGCCGCACGGGTCCGCCGACCATGAAATCCTGGGCATGCTGCACAGAAATGGCAGCCCGGCAACGGTGGCCACTATGGGCAGCCGCTATTTCGGCTTTGTGGTGGGCGGATCGCTGCCCGTTACCGTGGCGGCCAACTGGATCGCAACCGCGTGGGACCAAAGCCCATCATCCTTCATGAATTCGCCCACCGGGGTGAAGCTTGAGGAAGTCGCGGGCCGCTGGCTGCGGGAAATCCTCCAGTTGCCGGACCATACCGGTATCGGCATGACCACAGGCGCCACCATGGCCAATTTCACCGGCCTTGCCGCCGCGCGGCATGCGCTCCTGGAACGCGCGGGCTGGAATGTGGAGGAACAGGGCCTTTATGGTGCCCCCGAAGTGAAGGTGGTGGTGTCGGAAGAAGTGCATGTGACGGTTGAAAAAGCGCTGTCGATGCTGGGCTTCGGCAAGAAGCGTGTGACGCGCGTGCCGACGGATGCCAACGGCGCCATGCTGGCGGAAGAATTACCTGAACTGGACGCGCTGACGCTTGTCTGCACGCAGGCGGGGAATGTGAACTCGGGCGCGATCGATCCCATTGGGGCCATCTGCGACAAGGCCCAGGCCGCGGGCGCTTGGGTGCATGTGGACGGCGCCTTCGGCCTGTGGGGGCGCCTGCTGGCGCGTCGGGCTGACGATTTCATCGGCATTGAGAAGGCTGACAGCCTGGCCACTGACGCCCACAAATGGCTGAATACGCCCTATGACTGCGGCATCGTGATGACCCGTCACCCCCATGACCTGCATATGGCCATGGCCACTGTCGCGCCTTACTTCAAAGCAGAAGAAAGCGTGGCGCCCAAGGATATGGTGCCGGAGTTTTCGCGCCGGGCACGGGGTGTTGAAGTGTGGGCGGCGCTCAGAAGCCTGGGACATGCGGGCGTGAAAAGCATGATCGGGCGCTGTTGCGACCATGCGCAGACTTTTGCAGAAGGCCTGCGTGCCATCGGGTTCGAGGTGCTGAATGACGTGGTGCTGAACCAGGTGGTGGCGACCATCGGCACGCCAGATGAACTGGCGGATATTCGTGCACTGGTGGAAGCTTCCGGTGAATGCTGGTTCGGGCCCACCGTGTGGAAGGGCCGCCCGGCTATACGCATCAGTGTGTCCAGCTGGCGCACGTCAGACGAGGATGTGGAACGGTCGCTTTCCGCCATCGCGGCCGCCAAGAATGCGATTATGGGAGACTAGCCGGGGATGTTTTCGGGCGTCCACCAGCAGACGCCCTTGATCCACACTTTGGCGCCAATGTGCTCATAGAGCCTGATGGCGCCTTCGTTGTCTTCATTCACCATCCAGCGGACGGGTACATTTTCTGCCTTGCCCAGCGCGCCGACGGCATACAAGAGCTTTGTGCCGATGCCAAAGCCGCGCGCGGCCTCCACCACATAGAGGTCGTCAAGTTCCACCAGATGTGTGCCGTTCCATATATGAAGGCGCCGAAAGCCGGTAGCTACCCCGACAATGTCTCCATCCAGTTTGGCCGTGAAGGCGAATATCTCAGGGCTGTCGCCCATGGCCTTTTTGACAAAGGCTTCCTCGGTGATCTTCAGATATTCAAGGCTGCCTTCATGCTCTGCCAGCGCGTGGACCAAGCCATAAGCGTCGCGCAGGTCTTCAGGGGCGGTTGCCTGTTTGATTTCGACTGTCATCTCTGGACGTCCCCCTGCAAAAAGATCGGGCGACCCCTGGCCGCCCGATGTGTCTTAGATGTCTTTGAAGAAGTCGTTGCCTTTGTCGTCCACGACGATGAAGGCAGGGAAGTCTTCGACTTCAATTTTCCACACGGCTTCCATGCCCAGGTCCTCGAAATCGAGCACCTCGACCTTGCGGATATTATCCTGCGCGAGCGCCGCAGCCGGGCCCCCGATGGAGCCCAGATAGAAGCCGCCGTGCTCATGGCAGGCCTTGGTGACATCGCGCGAGCGGTTGCCTTTGGCGAGGCTGATCATGCTGCCACCCAGCTTCTGGAATGGGCCGACATAGCTGTCCATCCGACCGGCAGTGGTTGGGCCAAACGAGCCAGAGGCATAACCTTCCGGCGTTTTGGCGGGGCCGGCGTAATAGATGATGTGATCCTTGAAATAGGCTGGCATTTCGCCGCCGTCCTCTAACATCTGCTGCACACGGGCGTGCGCGAGGTCCCGCGCCACGACGATGGTGCCCGTGAGGCTGAGGCGGGTCTTGATAGGATACTGGGTCAGTTCCGCCAGGATCTCTGCCATGGGGCGGTTCAGGTCCACCTTCACCACGTCTTCCGACAGATGCTCGTCAGTTACCTCGGGCTGGTACTTGGCCGGGTCAGTCTCAAGCTGCTCCAGAAAGATGCCGTCCTTGGTGATCTTGCCCTTGGCCTGACGGTCAGCTGAGCAGGACACGCCGATGCCGACAGGCAGGCTGGCGCCGTGGCGCGGCAGGCGGATCACCCGCACGTCATGGCAGAAATACTTGCCGCCGAACTGCGCGCCAATACCCAGGTTCTGGGTCATTTTGTGGATCTGTTTTTCCATCTCGACGTCGCGGAAGGCGCGACCAGTGGCGTCACCTTCTGTCGGCAGATTGTCATAGTAGCGGGCGCTGGCTTTCTTCACCGTCGCCAGGTTCTGTTCCGCCGACAGGCCACCAATCACGATCGCCAGGTGGTAGGGCGGGCAGGCCGCGGTGCCGAGGGTTTTGATCTTCTCTTCGAGGAAGGCCAGCATCTTGTCCTCACGAAGGCTCGCGGGCGTCTGCTGATACAGGAAGGTCTTGTTGGCGCTGCCGCCCCCCTTGGCCATGAAAAGGAACTTATATTCATTGCCCTCCGACGCGTAGATATCGATCTGCGCCGGGGTGTTATTCTTGGTGTTGACCTCTTTGTACATGGAAAGAGGCGCCATCTGGCTGTAGCGCAGGTTGGTTTCCGTGTAGGTGCGCATCACGCCCTTCGTCAGCGGCGCGCCGTCGTCGCCCGATGTCCAGACATGCTGGCCCTTGGTGCCCACGATGATGGCGGTGCCTGTGTCCTGGCAGCTTGGCAGCACCCGACCCGCGGCGATATTGGCATTCTTGAGGAGTTCCTTGGCGACAAAGCGGTCATTTTCCGATGCTTCCTCGTCCTTCAGGATATCTGCCAGTTGCTGCAGGTGACCGGGGCGCAGCAGGTGCGCGATATCGGCCATGGCTTCCTTGGCTAGCAGTTCCAGGCCTTCGTCTTCCACTTTCAGGATGGTGCGGCCATCCACCTCAAGGGTGGAAACAAAGTCGGATGTGATTTTCCGGTAAGGGGTATCGTCGCTGCCCTGTTGGAACAGCTTGGAGAAAGTCCAGTCGCTCATGGCTTTTTACCTTCTCCGACCCGTGGAGAGCCGGAGCTTCAATGGGGGTTAGGGATTATTTTTTTCTGAAGGCGTCCAGCGTGACGACATTGTCGCCGCCCGTGTCGCCTGCGGCTTCGGCGCCCACGGCGCTTGCCACTTGTTCTTCGTCCGAATTATCGGCTTCTTCATGGGAAGCCTCATCAAATTCGGCTTCCAGGTCCTGTTCTTCGAGGCCTTCTTCGCCTTCGTCGTGGAACTGAAGCGCAAACTGCACGCTTGGGTCCACAAAGCCGACGATGGCCGCGAACGGGATTTTCAGCATTTCAGGAGTCTGGTTGAACGAAAGGCCGACTTCGAAAAAGTCCTCTTCCACATTCAGGCCCCAGAATTTGTGCTGCAGCACAATGGTCATTTCCTCAGGGAAACGGCTTTTCAGATGGGCGGGGATATCCACGCCTTCAGCCTGGGTCTTGAATGCGATGTAGAAATGATGATCGCCCTTAAGGCCATCTGCGGCCGTTTCGCGAAGAATGGTCCGTACCACGCCGCGAAGCGCGTCCTGAACCTTGGCGTCATAATCGATATAAGTTTCTGACATGCTGGAACTCAAGCTCTTTCCCTGACAACAAAGATTGCCCCCTTATAATGCTTCCCTTGCAAAGGGTGAAGGGGGAATTCAATTGTTTTTTGTGCCTGGTTGCCGTGATAGGCAGGGTGCAGGTTAAAAGCGAGGCAGAAGAAGGCTTTGGAAAAGGTAGGCGCCATCATTGTTGGAGCGGGTGTGATCGGCCTGTCGTTGGCGGTCAAGCTTGCGTCCGCTGGCATTGAGGTCGTGGTGCTTGAGCAGGCAGCGCGGGCAGGGACAGGTATAAGTGCGCGCAATTCAGGCGTGATCCACGCTGGCATTTATTATCCTGAGGGCAGCCTGAAATCCCGACTTTGTGCCAAGGGGAATGCGCTTCTCTATGCTTTTTGCCGTGAATATGCCGTCCCGTTCAGGCGTATCGGCAAGTGGGTGGTGGCGACGCGATCTGAAGAAACGCCGGCTTTGCGGGCCATTGAAGCCCATGCCAAAAAAGCCGGGGTGACAAGCTTGAGTTTTCATGATGGCGCGGCTGTGCGTGCGGCGGAGCCGGCGGTGCAGGCCGTGGCAGGCTTATGGTCGCCAACCACGGGCATTCTTGATGTTGCGGCATACATATCTGCGCTTGAAGCCCGCTTCTCTGACCTCGGCGGTGTCCTTGTTTCCCATACTGCGGTCACCGCAGTGGGGCAGGCTGGAGCGGGCGACCTGTGGGTGGAGGCTGGCGGGATGCGCCTGGGCGCAACAATCGTGGTCAATGCTGCGGGCCTGGGGGCTCAGGCCGTGGCGCGCGCGACCGAAGGGCTGGCCAGCCGATTTATCCCTGAGCTACACCTGTCGAAAGGGAGCTATTTCAGCTATCGCGGCAGAAGTCCCTTCCGGCATTTGATCTATCCGGTGCCCGAACCTGGCGGGTTGGGCGTGCATGCAACGATCGACCTGGCTGGTGATCTCAGGTTTGGTCCTGATGTTGAAGCCGTATCCGAGCCGGACTATCGTGTTGATCAAAGTAAATCGGAAATATTCGCCGAGCAAATACTTAGATACTATCCAGGTCTTGATCGTCAAAGACTGTCGCCGGATTTCGCAGGTGTTCGGCCACGACTTGCGCCCTCAAACGACCTTAGCGACTTTGCAGTTTCAGGGCCAACAGCGCATGGTGTTGACGGGCTATACAACCTGTTCGGTTGCGACAGTCCCGGGCTTACGTCGTCTCTGGCGTTGGCTGAGTGGCTCGCTAGCGCTATGATTTTGCCTAAATAGAAGCTGCGGGATGATTACTTCAAAAAAGAAAGTAGTCGTGTGGATGGTTAAATGAATTTTAACTTCAATTGCGACAAACTGATGATGGCATCATTGGGCGTTTTTTCGCCTGTTGGTTGTCGACGCGGTATGGAAAGCACGAATAGGGGTCCGGTCTTGACGATTGCGCAATCGATGGTTTCTTGCAATGCCAGGGCTGGCAAGGACATATGAATCTAGAATATTTTCAGATGGCGCTTGATTTCATCGAATCTTCCAAGAAGTTTCGAACGCTGGATGAACTTGGCGTTGCCTTCCATCAAGCCACCCAAACCCTTGGGTTTGACCATTATGCCTGTGTATCCTGTGTTGAATTTGGTGCGCTTCCCGATGGCGCCGTATTTCTGGCGGACTATCCGGACGACTGGACCAAATATTATCTGGAAAATGAATATGACCGCACCGACCGCATCCTGCAGGTGTCGCTGAAGGAGCATATGCCCTTCAACTGGGACAATAACATCATCCATAACGGCATGACGCCGGAACAGTCGGAAATGATGTGTGAGGCCGAGGACGCGGGCCTGCTATACGGCGTTACTGTGCCCATCCATATCGTGGGGGCGTTCCCGGGCGCCGTGAATGTGGTGGGCGAACACCGGGACATCGACCCGGCCGCAGAGCATGCGGTGCATCTGATGAGTGTTTATCTGCACGACGCGGCGCTCAGAATTTCGAAAGAGGGCAAGGCGGCGCTGAAGCCGGTTGCCAAACTGACTCCGCGCGAAAAGGAATGCCTGCAGTGGGTGGCTGCCGGAAAAACCGACTGGGAGATATCTGGCATTCTGTCGATTGCAGAAAGAACGGTGCATACACACGTGGAAAGTGCAAAGACCAAACTGGGTGTCAACACCAGGGTTCAGGCCGTTGTGAAGGCCTTTCTGACCAACCTGATTCACCACTAAGGGTTGCTTTTAACAATCAACGCCGAAAACCTAGTCTGTTCGGCTGATATTCTTGCTTCTAATAATAAGTCATCATTGCCTCACTACCCAATGTCAATGAAGGAGGTGAGTGATGATCCATGTTGTGAGTTCCTTAAACAGGACCGAGTACAGCGGCTACCTTCGTCAGCTTTGGCAGCAGCGTTATGATGTCTTTGTAGAGAAGATGGGATGGAGCCTGGATTGCGCACGGGGGATCGAGCGCGACCAGTTTGACCGTCCTGATACTGTTTATCTTCTGTGCATAGATGATGGCGGTAACCTCAAGGGAGCTATGCGTCTGCTGCCAACTGTGCAGCCACATCTGATGAGCGAAACCTTCCCGCAGCTGTGCGCCAGCGGTGTGCCCCGGTCCAAAACCACGTGGGAAGTTTCCCGCTTCTATAGCCTGACCGGACGCCACATGATGCTGGAGCGTGACCGCACGGTCAGCGAACTGGTGTGCGGTCTGTTCGAATATGGCTTGCTGGCAGGGATCGACAGCGTGACCTGCGTTGCCAGCATGGTGCTGTTCCCAACCATTCTGAAAGCCGGCTGGAACGTGACGCCGCTTGGCCTGCCGTCGGTGTCCGACGGTGAAGTTATTCTGGCATTCAAGATTGACCTGTGTGCTGCGGATTATGTGGCCGTTTGTGAAACCCGCAATATCGAAGGCAGCGTGCTGAACACCGCACCCAGCCGCGAACTCGAGCTGGAGATGGCTGTATGACACTGCATGATAGCCCTCAGTTCAGCAACCGTACGTCCCCGCTCGATTCCAGCATAGCCCGACTGATGTTCATGTTCGGGCAGCTGGAAGCCTGGCAGGTTGAAAGCATCATCAGCCGGGTTCACCGGGCCTTGCCGGTTCCGGTAGCCCGCCCAGAGGAAGAGAGCACAGACGCAGAGGCGCTGAGCAAAGCCGATGTCGCCCAGCGCGGTGTGGTGCAGCTTCTTTACCTGATCGCGGCCCAGACCTACGCCGACATCCTGTTTGCGCTGACCTATGCGGAGACGCTGGCGATGATGAGCGGCGCAGATTTTGAAACACAGGGGACAGCCCACTAGGCTGTGCCCGGAACCAGATCTCTGGTGACCTCCTCCAGCACTCAGGACCGCTGGTTGGGGCATTCAACCGCCGGGCGTGTGTGGTGACGCGCCCGGCGGTTCTACTTTTAGAGGTGCTGTTTCAGGTCGTCCGGCCCCGGCATCCGCCCATCGCATTTTCATTGCTACCTGAGGGGTGGTCTTTAGCCTGCTGCCTTGGGGGAGGGCGCACGGCCAGTGCCGTGCATCCTCTATCGTGTTGTGCAAGACAGAGGAGGGGATCATGCACATGTTAGGAAAATTTGCGGCCGCGGCCACAGCGTCATTGATGATGGCGGCAACGGGGAATGCTGGCGAAAAGGAAGATGCCCTGGTCGACAGGGTTGTGGGGGCTTATGGCGGCAAGGCGTTGACCGAAGCCAGCGCCATGAGGATTTCAGACCGGTACAAGATTTTGGCGGTGGGCCAAAGCGTAGACCCAAAGGTCATGGATATCGGCCACAATTATGTTGATCTGATTATCGATTTTGAGAACCAGCGCAAAAGCGTGATGGCCTGGAACAAGAACCGGGCTGGCAATGGCCTGAACCAGACCATTCATGACGGCCAGACCGGCTATAATGTGGATCACCTGAACCAGAACCAGTTTGAAAACGCCAACCTGCAATATGCGGTTTTGGGCGGTGGTATCATGCGCACGACTGACGCCGCGCTGGTGCGACTGCTCGCCGATGGCCGGGAAACGGCAGTTCACGGCGGTGAGGCCCTATACCAGGGGCAGGCGCACGAGAAACTGACCTTCAAAATGGAAGGCAGCCCTGACCTGACCCTGTTCATCAACAAGGAAACGGGCCTTGTCAGCAAAATGGAGCGCTATAACCCGGTGTTCGGGACACTCAGCTATCTGTTCGATGATCACCGGACAGTGGACGGTGTGACATACGCCAGCGATATGAATTTCCTGATTGATGGCCAACCCAACATCATTTCGATCAGCCGGTCTGTTGACATGACGCCGGACCTCACGGGCGCCTTTGACGTGCCGACAGACTATGAAGCCCGCGGCCAAACCGTGGATACATCTGAGATGTCGGTGCTGGACCTTGGCGACGGTGTTTATTTTGCGGGCCAGAATATCGGCTATTCCATCTTTGTGGACGCGGGCGACCATTATATTGCGTCAGGTGGCTATGCGGGCCTGAAGGACCGGCTTGCAGCTGTGCAGGCGCAGGCGGGCAACGAGAAGCCGCTCGGCAAGCTGGTGGTGACGCACCACCATAGTGACCACCTGGGCGGTATGAATGAGGCCGTGGAACTGGGCGCAACCCTGGTAACGGTGGCCGAACATGTCCAGCCCATTCAGGAAAGCCTCAACCAGCCGCTGGCGGATGATAGGTTTGAGCTGGTGGAAGGCCAAACGACTCTCCTGGGCGGCAAGATTGCACTCCATGATATTTCAACCGCGCACGCGGCCAACTATTTGTTGTTCTATATGCCTGCGCGGAAGCTGGTATTCAGCGCCGACCATTTCGGGACACCGCTGGTAAGCGGCCTGCCGGTTGCCAACCTGAATATGGTGACCTTCCGCCAGGCACTGGAGCGACTGGGGATCGATACGCAGATATTCTACAGCGCCCATGGTGGCCGGGCCTTGACGCTTGCGGAACTGCGCGCCGCGACTGACGCCTATGAGCCTAAGGGCTGCCCGGCAGGTTTTGAGATCTGCGCGGACTGAAGCCGCAATATGCATCTGAAATAATGAAGGGCCCCACCGTGGTGGGGCCCTTTTGCCGTGGTTCCTATCGTACGGGAAAGTAGTAGGGAACCGTTCGGAAGGGTCTCTAGATCAGGCCAAAGCCGTTATCGTCCACAAGCAGCGTACCGTCTGCCAGCTGGATTGCGTCGATGCCGCCGAAATCGTCCTGGTGATTATCAAGCGTGATGGTCGAACCGTCTGATGACCCGTCATCGATGGTCAGAAGCCAGCCGCCGCTGCCGTCTGCTACCAGCGTGAGGTCGGCTGCTGTGATGCCGTCGCCGAACATCAGCGTGTCGGTGCCGTCGCCTTCCTTGCCCTTGTCGGTGATCAGGTCGTCGCCGTCACCCAGGCGGTAATAGTAGGTATCGCCACCATGGCCGCCCATCAGTTCATCCTCGCCGCGACCCCCGAACAGGAAGTCAGACCCGTTCGCGCCCTTCAGCACTTCGGTGTAGCTGTCGCGGTTGTTGGTGCCGAACAGAAGGTCACTGCCATTGGTGCCGGTGGTTTGTGTCACCTGCGCGTGGCCGTTCCAGGCGTCGCTGTAGGTCAGGTCCATATAGCTGTAGCCGTCTGCGCCCAGCACGCCAACCGTGGCGTCGGACACCGGCAGGCCGGCATCATCAAGCGAGCCCAACAGCTCGATCAGGTTGGCTGTGGCGTCTGTGCCCATGCTGCCGACATTATCGAAGGCGAATGCTGCCCAACCATCAGACGTTTCCACCTGCAGAAGGAAGTCGTCGTCACCGTTCTGCAAGAGCACGATCTGGTCGATGGACACACCGCTTGGGTCGAAATAATCAGCCAGATGGCCGGCATTCTCAAGCGAAACAGCCGTTGCCGCCGCTTCATCTGCGGTAGCCGCGAAGCTGGTGGCTGTGAAGTCCTCAACCGCCTCGGTGCGTACCAGAATGCGGGTGATCACCGGGTCGTGGTCAGACGCCGGTTGGCCAAAGTCTGCGTTCACATGCACATAATCGATCTGTGCGCTGGCCTGCAGGCTGTCCGACAGCATGATATGGTCGATCACATCACCGTAGCGGGTGGTGGTGTCGTCGCCTGGTGCGGATTCGCCCACAATATTCCAGACTTCATCGTCCTGCAGCTCCACCATTGGCTCGGTGCGTTTAATGTCGTTGAAATCACCCAGCACAAGGATGTTGGCGTCAGCGTTGGCGTCCAGCAGTTCGTCCAACAGCGTATTCAGCTGGTCTGCCTGCACCAGCCGGTCTGCTGCGTCGTCATTGGTGTCAGGGTCGGTGCCCTTGCTGCCTGACTTCAGGTGCACATCGATGATGGTGAAGACCTCGCCGTTGAAGGTGAAATCGGCCTTCAGTGGGAAGCGCGGGAAGCTGGAACCATAATCCACTTCCGTCAGCAGATCAGCCGACCCTTCCACATAATCCACCCGGTCGACCCGGTAGAGAATGGCGCTGGCGATCGCTGTCACGCCGCCCGACCCAGCCTGGGTCACCTCCTCATAAACATAGCCATATTCCGGGCCGCCGGCTGCGGCGATGGCGTCGACGATGGCGTCAAGCTGCTCCACCGTGTGGGCGTTCGAAACTTCCTGAAGGCCGATGATGTCGGGTGCCAGCATGTTGGTGACAATATGGCCCGCGACTTCAGCGGCATTGTTCGCCAGTTCGCCCGTGCCAAAGTTCGCGACACCCGCGATATTATAGGACGCAGCCGTCAGGTGCTCAGCGTCGCCCGCCAGCAGGGTTACTTCCGGCTCAGGCCCTGGGTCACCGCCGCCGCCATTGGTGTTGTCCACGTCAAAGCCGTAGGCCGGTTTGCCGTCTGTCACCACGATATTGTTGAAGGCGAAGGCCTCGCTGCCGCCGTTGGTGGAGGCGGTGACGGTCAGCACCAGTTCATTCCCGGCGTCCCCAAGGGCCTTGAAGAAGGTCTGGAAGTCGTTCGTCAGCGCCACGCCTGTGCCGTCCACCAGGGCAGGGTCATTCAGGGTGACGATCGCGCCGCCTTCCATGGTGTAGGTCAGGCTGCCGTCTTCGTCGATCGCCAGCTCAAGCACCGTGATCGGATCGCCGCCGTCGATGGAGGCTGTGACGATGAGCGTATCGTCGCTTTCGAAATCACCCATGGCTGCCAGGTCCATTGATACATAGGGCGTGCTGGCGCCGGTAATATCAAACGTCCAGGTGGCGGTCATCGGACCGCTGTTCTGGCTGTTCACCGTATCGGTAATGCCGAAGAAAGGGTTGGTGTCGCCCGCGTCAACAATGCCCAGTGTGTCCGGCTCGTAGGTGCCCGCGCTATCGTCGGCGAGCGAGAAGGGGATGTTTGATGTCACGCCGCGCTGCATTTCGCTGAAGGCGTCACCCAGCGACCAGCCGTCTGTGCTGTCCTGTGTGAAGTCCAGCAGGTTCAGGTCACCGTCTGCTGAAAGGGCCGTGGCGATCACATCGGGGGTGAGAACCACATCGCTTTCAAACTTGATGTTATCGACGAAAATATTCTCGGAGCCGGAGTTTGTATCCGCGCTGACCATCAGTTGGATCTGGCTGGCGTCCATGCCGTTGTCGGCAATGATCTGGTCAAGTGCCGTGATAAAGCCGTTCCAGTTAGCGCTGCCGTCATCGGCGGACGCCTGGCCTTCAAGGCCGGGTTCGCCAAGGCTCAGAAGCGATACAGTGGTGGTGCCGTCGGTGATCGCGACGGAGAAATTATCGTTGGATTCATAGCCCGTTGAGGTGATCCAATAGTCCAGCGACAGGGCAACATCGCTATGGCCTGTCAGGTCCACGGGGTCAAAAATCAGCATCAGCTGGCCATCGCCGTCGTTGAATTCGAAATTCTTCTCGTCGGCGCCTACCACTGTCCCGTCGGCACCCACATTCGGCGCGTTGGTCCCCGCGTATGAGTTCACACCGATAAAGTCGCTGCTTTCGTTCGTGACCGGCCCTGTCTCGTTCGACCGTGTGGCGAACCAGCGTGTCTCGAAACCGAGATCTAACGGGTCGGCCGAGTCGTGGCTGGCGCCCGCGTTTGTCAGCGCCTCGCCGTCAGCGACGCTGTCGGTGGTGTAGGTGCTATTTCCGTCTAAGTCATTGAAATCCTGTGAAGCAATGATGCTCATTGGTAAAGTCCCCTGATCAAATTTCCCCTCAGCGATACAGATTTTCCCCTTCTGTAGCGCCTATTCCTGACCATTTGGTCAGGAACAAGCATGCAACTATGACGGCTGTTTGTTAAGCTTTTTTTAACCATGAGAAATGAGGGCGCAAAATGTGCCGGGCACAATAATACTGGGAATCCAGTGCTGCCAGCGCGGGACCTGTTGAGGATCAGGGATGGAAAAAAGTGAAAGTGGGCCGTTCTGTTGCTAGGTGGCCCAACCCCCACCTGATGGCGTCAACCATCAGGAATTTATAAATGTAGTAGCTATGACTGCTTACGCAGCAACAGCATACTCGACGTTGTTGTCGTTAGCATTTATTTAAGGTGGCCCATCACGGCGGTGCCATCCCGGGCGAAGAGCAACATCTTTCGATACACGTCGATCCTGGTTCGCCCCCATCAGCAACGGTCTGGTGACCGTAGGCCTTGATTATCCAGGTAATCAGGCCGTTCCTGGTGGAGGCGCCGGGTACTGCCCCCGGGTCCGCAATAGCTACTCAATGCACCGTTTATCGCCATAGCTGCCGAAGCAGCACCCTTGATATAAGCAATTCCTGGGGCGATTTAAAGGCCAATAAATTTTTGTCTGACGATTTTAGTACAGATTCGGGATTTTCCCGAAATTGTGGCATAATAGCGCCCTTGAGGGTCAACCCAATAGAGGAGAATGATCCATGGCTGACCAACAGCATTGGGAATGGGCGGCCCAGACTGGCCCCCGCGGCAACCTGCGCGAAGCGGTTGCGCTTTTCAGTACAGAAGACGAATTGCAGGCCGCAGTGGATGACCTTGAATGCCATGGGTTTTCCAATGCTGCCGTATCAAGGCCAAAGTCGATTCCGGAGATCGAAGCGGCAGTCCAGCATCCAGTCACATCGGTGCAGGACCTGGAGGATGACGCCAGCGTGCCGCGCGAGGCCTATATCGACAAGGACAGCCGTTCAAGCGGCATGATGGTGATGATTGTGGTGCCGGTTTACATTCTGCTGCTGGCTGGTGCTGGCATTGCAGCCGGGCACGGGCTTGAGACATGGGAGGCCGTTGTGCTGACTGTCGGGCTTGGCCTTATCGGCATGCTGGGCGGTGGCTATTATGCCATGCGCTATTCGCGCCGCGCCAGCGAACGGGTGCGCGAAGAGCAGGCACGCGGCGGGCTGCTTTTGTGGGTACGCACCGGCAGCCGCGAACAGGAAGACCGGGCGCTTGAAATCCTCAGGCGGCATGCGGGCCGGGATGTCCACCTGCACGGCCCGGCCATTCACTAGGCTTCGCAGGCTCGCAAATTGCATGATTGGGCGCTGTTATGGCGCCCATTTTTTACACAATTAATCACCCGTATTAGAGGTCGGCCTATTGCCTCGGGCCACGTCACGCCCTATAGCTTTTTATCAAGTTTAATCGGGTGGTAGGACGTATGCAGCAATATCTAGATCTTCTGGCGCGTATCCGGCGCGAAGGAACCTTTAAGGGTGACCGCACGGGCACGGGAACCTACAGTGTGTTCGGGCACCAGATGCGTTTCAACCTGGCGGATGGCTTCCCGATGGTGACCACCAAGAAACTGCATCTCAGGTCCATCATCCATGAACTTCTGTGGTTTATCGCCGGTGACACCAACATCAAATACCTGAAAGATAATGGCGTTTCCATTTGGGATGAGTGGGCGGACGAGCACGGCGACCTGGGGCCGGTTTATGGCCACCAGTGGCGCAGCTGGCCCGCGCCGGACGGCACCACCATTGACCAGATCACGAACCTCATAGACCAGATCAAGACCAACCCGAACAGCCGCCGACTGATCGTGTCGGCCTGGAATGTTGCAGACGTGGACAGTATGGCATTGCCGCCATGCCACTGCCTGTTCCAGTTTTATGTGGCTGACGGAAAACTTTCCTGCCAGCTGTACCAGCGCAGCGCGGACGTGTTCCTGGGTGTGCCGTTCAATATCGCGTCCTACGCGCTTTTGACCCACATGATGGCGCAGGTATGTGACCTGGAAGTCGGGGACTTTGTCCACACATTCGGGGATGCACATCTCTACAGTAATCATATCGAACAGACAGACCTCCAACTGAGCCGTGAGCCTAAACCGCTGCCGAAACTGACACTGAACCCGGATGTGAAAGACCTGTTCGCCTTTACGTTCGATGATATCCAGATCGATGGGTACGAGGCCCATCCTCACATCAAGGCCCCTGTGGCGGTTTAGACCTGAAAGCAGGGGCAAGGAGGGGGTGTGGCTCGCGATAGTGATATAGATTTCAGGCAATGGGTGCTGCTGCTGTTCGTTGTGCTGTTGGGTGGGGGGCTTACCTGGTCGGCAACCAGTGAAAGCGTTCGCTCGGCCCAGGCGGAAGCGCGCGCCAGCTTCAACGCAGCGGCTGATCTGTATGCTGATCGGGTCAAGGGTGCGTTGTCGCATGGCCTGGACGCGGCCAGTGATCTCTATAGCTACTATGAAGCCACGGAAGAGATCGACCATGTTACTTTTCAACGACTGATCTCAAGCTATTCCAGCCTCAATGAGCACCGCAAGATGGTGGGGGTTGCAGTTGCGGCGACGCCAGATACCGTTGGAGCATTGGAAGCCTACGCAAAAGAACATTACCCAGGTGAATTCTCTTTGCGGGGTGCAGGGGATGTTGTTGGTTCGAGCGAAAGCGGTCGGCCGGGCAGTGGCGCCCAGCGCGCCTTCTATATGCTCTATGTATGGGCCCTGAACGAAGACCGGGCAGAGCGCTGGCGCGGCGTCGATATCGGCGCCTACACACCGCTCAATGCCTTTCTTGAGGAAACCCTTGAAAAGGGTCAGCCCGCGGCCATTCCCATGCCGCCCCTTGAAACAGAAGACCGGTCCTGCGTGCTTCTGGCCACACCATTCGTCAGCCAGGTCGGCGTGGACGGTGTGATCATCCAGATTCTTGATATGCCGAAACTGCTGGACGAGGTTGCCTCAAGTCAACGCTTCTCGCGGTTGAATGCGCGCTTTTCCAGCAGTTGGCGGGGGGGCGCCATGGTGCAGGACATGATGATCATTGACGGTACCTTCAGCCCGGAAACTTTCCCGCCACCAGCGGCAAAGCCTTGGATTGCTTCCTACGAGGTCGCCATTGGCGGCCAGATGTGGCAGGTCCAGCCCTGGGCGCCGTATGAGGCTTACAGGATTGACTATGGCGCTGCGGTGATTACCGCCAGCGTTTGCCTGATCATGACAGGGCTTGTGGTTTTCATCGTCTGGTCCCAGTCACAGCGGGCCAAGCGGGTGGTTGACATTGTCAACCGGCGCACGCGGGCGCTCAAGGAAGCGCACGACGAACTTGAGGACCATTACCGCATGCTGCAGAACCTCAACAAGGACGTAGAGGAAGCGCGCAAATCAGCCGAGACGGCCAACAGGGCCAAGTCTGAATTCCTGGCCACCATGAGCCATGAGCTTCGGACGCCGCTGAATGCCATTCTTGGGTTTTCGCAGATCCTGCAAGAACAGGCGCTGGGGCCCCTTGGGGACAAGCGCTATGCGGAGTACGCCAAGGATATCAACGCCAGCGGCAGCCACCTCCTTGCCATCATCAACGACATTCTTGACCTGGCGAAGCTTGAGGCCGGCAAGATCCAGATCGAGCAGAAGCGCTTATCGTCGCGCCTTCTGGTGGACCGGGTGATCGCGCTTCTGGTGCAGCAGGCCTCCAACAAGGGGATCGAGCTGAAGGCCGAATTCGCCATGAATATGCCAGACCATATTCTGGGCGACGAACTTCGGCTCAGGCAGATTTTGATCAATCTGGGGTCAAACGCCATCAAGTTTACCAATCAGGGAACGGTGGTGTTCCGCCTGCATCCGCGGCCGTTCGCGACCGGGCAGGCCGGTTGGATTCTGGAAGTTGAAGACACGGGCATCGGTATTCCGGAAGAAAAGCAGGCAACCTTGTTCGACCGCTTCACGCAGGTGGATGCGGCCCTGTCGCGCCGGCACGGCGGCGTGGGGCTTGGCCTTGCCATCTGCCGGGAGCTGGTTGACCATATGGAAGGCGCTATCAGCGTGCGCAGTATCCCGAACGTGGGCACAACCATCCGGGTTCATCTGCCGCTGATGGAAGCAGACCCGGAAACTGACGACGACGGCATGATTTGATGCGGATGTTAGGAGTTTAGAATGACACTTTCAGTGATAGTCGCCATGGCGGAAGACCGGGCCATCGGGCGCGGCAATGACCTGCCGTGGCATCTGCCGGCGGACCTGAAATATTTCAAAGCCACGACAATGGGCAAACCCATCGTTATGGGGCGCAAAACCTTTGAAAGTATTGGTCGTCCGCTGCCCGGACGCCGCAATATTGTGGTGACGCGCAATGCTGACTGGTCAGCCGACGGGGTCGATGTCGTCCCATCGCTACAGGCCGCAAAGGAAACCGTCGCCGACGTGGAGGAAGCCATGATCATTGGCGGCGCGCAGATCTATGGCCAGTGCCTTGATGTGGCTGACAGGCTTTATATCACCGAAGTACGCATCACTGTGCCGGACGCTGATGCCTGGTTCCCTGACTTCATCCTGGATGATTGGCGGGAAGTCAGCCGGGAAGAACACCCGGCTGAGGACGGCAAACCCGCCTATGCCTTCGTGGTGTATGACCGCGCCTAGGCGCTGACCCCAAGCTTTTCTGAAACCTGCGCGGCGATGGCCCGGTAGGCCTTGCTGACCGGGCTGTCGGGCTCTGCCGCCACAATCGGGTCACCACTGTCGGCGTGTTCACGTACGCTCATGTGAAGCGGAATGCCACCCAGGAAATCACAGCCAAGCTCGCCTGCCGTATCGGCAGCACCGCCATGGCCGAAGATGTGCGATTCTTCACCGCAGTGCGGGCAGTGGAAGGTGCTCATATTCTCAATGATGCCCATGATGGGCACATCGACCTTGCGGAACATGGCCAGGCCCTTGCGCGCATCAATCAGCGCCAGGTCCTGAGGGGTGGAGACAATCACGGCGCCCGTGAGCGGCGCCTGCTGCACCATGGTCAGCTGCACATCGCCTGTGCCGGGCGGCATATCCACGATCAGCACATCCAAGGGGCCCCAGGCCACGTCCTTGAGAAGCTGCTGGGTCGCGCCCATCACGCGCGGGCCGCGCCACACCACGGGCTGGTCAACATCAATCAGGAAGCCGATTGACATCACCTTCAGGCCGTGCGCCACAATGGGCTGGATAATCTTGTTCTTGATATCGGGCTTGTCATCGACGCCCAGCAGCATCGGCAGGCTGGGGCCAAAGATGTCTGCGTCCAGAACGCCAACCTTGAGGCCCTGATCCCGAAGCGCAACCGCCAGATTGATGGAGGTCGTGGATTTGCCCACGCCGCCCTTACCGCTGGCGACCGCCACAATGTGCTTTACGCCAGGAATTTCAGTTGGTGTTGGGGGTGCCTTGCCGCCAACCGGTTGGCCCTTGGGCGCTGCCTGGGCCTGCCGGGCGGCGGTCATGATCACATTGGCTTCTTCAACACCTTCAACCGCGCGGGCCGCGGATTCGATGGCGGTCCGGAGGGCCTCTGCGCCGGCCTGGTCACGGCCTGAAAGCTCCAGAATGATGCCAACTTTGCCGCTATCCACCACAATTGCGCTAACGAGTCCCGCCTCCATGACAGACTGATCGGCTCCGGGAACCTTGATTTCATTTAGCGCCGCTTCAACGGACTTTTTCAGCGTATCAGACATAAAAAACCTGCGTTTCGGGTAAAAAGCTTGCGAATTTGGCCGAGTATCATTGCAGCCGCTTGGCACGTACCATATATAGGCAGACAAGACACGGTCTTTCTATAGGTGAAAGTGCCGCAGTTTCGATTGGTGCATTCGCACCGAAGGGGAGAAAAATATGCCTTGGCAAAATAACGGTGATGGTGACCGCCCAAACCCATGGGGTAACGGCCCGCGCCGCGGCGGCGGTGGTGGCGAGCCACCAAATTTCGATGAGTATATCCGTAAGGGACAGGACCAGTTGAGGAAAGCGCTACCTGGCGGCAAGGGTGGCCCGATGCTGATCCTGCTGATTGTGGTTCTGGGGTGGTTGGCCAGCGGCCTCTACCGCGTTGAGCCGAACGAACAGGCCGTCGTGCTGCGCTTTGGCGAGTGGACCGAATCCGCAACGCCAGGCCTGCATTGGCACCTGCCTTACCCGATTGAAACGGTGGAAGTGCGCGGTGTTACCGATGAGAATCAAGTCTCCATCGGCAGCCGGGTTACGGAAAGCCGCCGGTCGGGCCGCCAGAGTTTTGCCCGTCCTGACGAAAGCCTGATGCTGACACAGGATGAGAATATCGTGGATGTCCGTTTCAACGTGGTGTGGCGCATCAAGGACCTGGGGAACTATCTGTTCCGCCTTCAGGACCCGGACGGCACGATCAAGTCTGTTGCGGAAAGCGCCATGCGCGAAATGATCGGCCAGAACAAGATCACGCCAATCATCACCACCGCACGGGGGCAGATTGAGCAAAGCACCAAGGAACTGATTCAGCTGACGCTCGACGAATATCAGGCCGGCGTTGACATCCTGCGGGTTCAGATCATCGAATCTGAAGCACCGGCAGAGGTCAAGGACGCCTTCCTTGATGTGCAGCGTGCTGAAGCCGATCAGCAGCGTTTCCAGAACGAAGCGACCAAATATCGGAATGAAGTGATCCCGAAAGCAGAGGGTGAAGCCGAGCAAATGGTTCAGCAGGCTGAAGCTTACCGGGCGCAGGTCGTTGCCCGTGCCCAGGGTGAGGCCGCGCGTTTCAGCTCTGTCTACAATGAATATGTCCTGGCCAAAGATGTGACCCGCAAGCGGATCTATCTGGAAACCATGGAGCAGATTCTGGCTGGCATGGACAAGATTGTCATCGACGGCAAAGCCGGCAACGGCGTGGTGCCATACCTGCCGCTGAATGAGCTGAAGAAAAGCGAAGGAGAAAAGCCATGAATGCTAAGACAATTGCAGGCCTGGTCGTTCTGGGCGCTCTTCTTCTTGTTGGTCTCAGTGGCTTTTACGTCATTGACGAACGCCAGCAGGCCATTGTTGTAAAATTCGGTAACCCGCAGCGGACAGTGACCGCCCCGGGGCTGCACTTCAAGCTGCCGTTCCTGGAGCAGGTGATCTTCCTTGAGAAGCGTATCCTGAGCCTGGACGTGCCGCCACAGGAAGTGCTGGCATCCGATCAGCGCCGTATTCTGGTGGACAGCTTCGCCCGTTACCGCATCGCTGATCCGCTGAAGCGGTACCAGGCAGCGCGGACAGAAGTGGGCGCAGCGCGTCTTCTTGAAGATGCGATGGAATCGACAGTGCGTCAGGTGCTGGCAAAAGAGCCGATGAATGAGATCGTTTCCGGCCAGCGCGCTGAACTGATGAAAAAGATCAGCGATCTGACCAACCAGCGTGCCCTGACATTCGGCCTAGAGGTGGTGGATGTGCGCCTGAAGCGTGTTGACCTGCCACAGGAAAACAGCAAGGCCATCTTCATGCGTATGGAAACCGAGCGCCAGCGCGAAGCCGCTGAGAAACGCGCGTCGGGCCGGCGTGACGCTGTGAAGATCAGGGCTGCGGCGGACCGCCAGGTGGCGGAAATCATCGCCCAGGCTGAGCGTAAATCGCAGACCATTCGCGGTGAAGCAGATGGTGAAGCCGTGAAGATTTTCGCTGATGCATACGGCAAAGACGAAGATTTCTTCGAATTCTACCGGACCATGCAGGCTTACAGGAAATCCTTGGGCAAGGACGATACACGCCTTGTCCTGTCCCCGGACAGCGAGTTCTTCAAGCTGTTCATGGATAGAAAATAGTCCAGGGCGCCTGATACGCCATGGACTGGAAACTGCTACTTATCGGGCTGGGCCTCGCTTTCTTCATTGAAGGCGCGGCCTATGCCTTGATGCCAGAAGGCTTCAGAAAGCTGCTGGTCGCAGCATCCAAACAGCCCACCGCAAAGCTAAGGGTTATGGGCTTGACCCTCGCGGCGATCGGTGTTGCTGTAGTCTGGCTGGTTCAAGCGACTTTTGACGCTTGAGGGTAAGGCCAACGCGAGTGATGAAAAAAAATTGAAGGAGTAAGTGCCTTGAGCACCACCTTAGTAAAAGCAATTAACACGCGGACGACAGCCGACATGTCGGGCAAAGCAATGAAAATTTTGCTCACTTCCATTATGATTTTGGCGGCAGCCATGACCTCCATGGGGCCGGTTGCTGCTCGCGGCGCTCCAGACAGCTTCGCCGACCTGGTTGAGAAGCTTTCGCCTGCAGTCGTGAATATTTCCACTGTGCAAACGATCCGTGGCCGTGGCGGCCGCCGGGCGCCAGACCTGCCGGAAGGCGTACCGTTTGGTGACCTTTGGGACCAGTTCCGTGACCGCATGGAAGAAGACCAGGAGCCCCGCGAGGCGCGTTCGCTCGGGTCAGGCTTCATCATTTCCGCTGAAGGCATCGTGATCACCAACAACCATGTGGTTGAGGATGCCGACGAAATCACGGTCACCACCGCAGACGGTGACGACTTCCCGGCCACGGTCCTTGGCCGCGACGCGTTGTCTGATATCGCTGTTCTCAAGATTGAACATGAAAATGGCGACAACTTCCCGTTTGTGACATGGGGTGACAGCGACGATGAGCGTATCGGTGACTGGGTAATCGCCATCGGTAACCCGTTCGGCCAGGCCGGCACGGTAACCGCAGGCATCATTTCCGCCCGCAACCGGTCGATCAACAATTCGAATGATGTTGAATTCCTGCAAACGGATGCCTCCATCAACCGCGGTAACTCCGGTGGTCCGCTCTTCAACATGAAGGGTGAGGTCATCGGCGTGAACACGGCGATCTTCTCGCCAACTGGCGGCAATGTGGGCATTGGTTTTGCGATCCCGTCCAACGACGCATCCCGCGTGACTGCTGAACTGCAGGAGCACGGCAAGGTTCGTCGCGGCTGGCTGGGTGTTGGCATTCAGCCGATGACCGAAGAGTTCGCTGAATCCCTGGGCATCGAGCAGGAAGAAGGCGCAATTGTAACCCGCGTGGAGCCAAACAGCCCGGCAGATGCTGCTGGCGTTCGTGAAGGCGACATCATCACCAAATGGGACGGCAAGACGGTTGAAGACAGTAACCGCCTGTCCATCCTGGTGAAACGCACCGAGATCGGCAAGCCTGTGAAGGTTGAAGTGATCCGTCAGGGCAAGCGGGAAACCCTTGAAGTCACGACCGGCGAGCTGCCTGCAGCCATGGTGCCGGGTAATGACGACGACCAGGGTGGTGAGGGCGACCGTCCGGACCGCAGCGAGCGTGAGCTTGTTGAAGGTATGGAACTGGCGCCGCTCAACGAAACCCTGCGCCGCCGCTATGAAATCGCTGACGATGTGGAAGGCGTGGCTGTGCTGCGTGTTGCACGCCGGGCACCAGCTGCCCGTCAGGGCATCCGTCCGGGTACTGTGATCCTGCGGGTCAACCAGCAGTCGGTTGATAACCCGGCCCAGATCGTCGATATCATCGAAGAAGCGCGCGCCGATGGTCGCGAGCGGGTTCTGTTCCTTGTGAACTACCGCGGCACCACGGCCCACGTTTCCCTGCGCCTGATGCAGGACCGCGATGAGGGCGAAGAAGAATAGTCAGCGATAGAGTGCTGAAACAGGAAAAGGGCCGGTTTTCACCGGCCCTTTTTCATTGTTCCAAGCTTGGAAGACTAGAGAAGCCCTTCGACTGAACGGGACGGGCTGACTTCCGTGATGCTGTAATGACAGCACTCATTGATATGGAAGGCATCTTCCCGGACGATGGCTTCAAGGGCCTCCCGGCTCTCGGCCTTGGCGATAATCACGCCGCCTATTAGGGGCACCTTGGGCCCTGACGCCAGGAAGGTGCCCGCATCGAAATATTTCTGCACGAAGGCCAGATGGTCTTCCATGAAGGGTAGGGCATCCTCGCGCGACGTGCGATACTCAAGGTCGATGATGAACAGATTCTGTTTTTCGGGCATAGCGGGGCTCTAGCTCACAAAATCGGCGTCTGCATAGCCCTGGAAATACAGGAGCGTCGTCAGGTCACCATAGGTTACGGCCGCAGCGGCGGCTTCCCGGGTTTTCGGCTTGGCGTGATAGGCCACGCCCAGGCCCGCGGCTTCGATCATCGGGATATCGTTGGCGCCGTCACCTACCGCCAGAATCTCAGCTGCCGTCAGGCCATGCTTGGCGGCCTGTTCGTTCAGGGTCTCAAGTTTGGTGGCTGCGCCGCAAATGGGCTCCTCCACGAGGCCTGTAAGCGCGTTGCCTTCAATGCCGAGGATGTTGGCGCGGTTCATGTCGAACCCGATGGCAGCGGCGACCTTTTCAGTGAAGAAGGTGAAGCCGCCGGATACCAGCACGGCATAGGCGCCGTTCGCCTTCATGGTTTGCACCAGCGCCCGCGCGCCTGCCATCAGCTCGATCCGCTCGTCGTAGCATTGTTGCAGCGCGTCGGTGGAAAGCCCGGCCAGCAGCGCCACCCGTTCCTTGAGCGCAGCCTCAAAATCCAGCTCGCCGCGCATGGCGGCTTCTGTGATGGCGGCCACCTTGCCTTTGACGCCGATGAAGTCTGCCAGCTCGTCGATACATTCGACTGTGATCATGGTCGAATCCATATCCGCGAGAATCATTTTCTTCTTGCGGCCCTCGGCCGGTTGCAGGCACCAGTCCAGTCCGTCGATATCATTGAGCGCGTCTTCAATCTGATTGCGGATATTCAGGTCGCCTTCAAAGATCAGATCCACGGCCTTTCCCTCGCTTAGGATATGGCGCTTTGGTGTGCCTGTTGCCTTGATGGCTTCGATCCCGTCTTCGATCTTTTCGAGGCTTAAGGAACAGTCAGGGTTGACGACAAGGGTAAAAGCGATATCCATGGAGGAACGTCCTTACATTACTGGCTTTGAGGTTGCCTTGAAACGAGCCCTTTTTATTGCAGGTCCAACCGCCAGCGGCAAGTCGGCTTTATCGCTCCGTCTCGCAGAAGATCTTAATGGTGTCATCATTAATTCTGACAGCATGCAGGTATACCGCGATCTGCGGGTGATCACCGCGCGCCCGAGTGAGGAAGAGGAGGCGCGGGCGCCACATAAGCTATATGGCTATCTGGACGCTACTGAAGTCTCAAGCGCCGCCAGTTGGGCCGAAGACGCCATGGTTGAGATTGAAGCGGCCTGGGCGAACGGCCAGACCCCGATCGTGATCGGCGGCACCGGCCTTTATTTCAAGACGCTTCTGACCGGCATGGCGGTGATTCCGGAAATCCCCGACGACATCCGCGCGGCCGTTCGGGCCCGGTGTGACCGGGAGGGCAGTGAGCTGCTGCACAAGGAGCTTGCTGAAGTAGACCCAGTAACAGCAGAGCGCCTGTTCCCGGGCGACAGCCAGCGAATTTGTCGCGCGCTTGAGGTCTACCGCGCCACAGGCAAACCCATCAGCGCCTGGCAGGCTGATACCCCGCCTGGCCCCATGCAGGCGGTGGATGACGCAGGGCTTCTCACCAAGATTGTGCTCGATCCGCCGCGGGATGTTCTTTACGACCGCTGCAACCGGCGCTTCGACCTGATGCTGGAAAGCGGTGCATGGGAAGAACTGGACGCGCTGATCGCGCGTGAACTGGACCCCAGCCTGCCTTTGATGCGTGCGTTGGGCGTGCCCAGCCTGATTGCCCATCGCCGGGGTGGCCTATCGCTTGAGGAAGCGGTTGAGGACGCCAAGATGCAAACCAGACGCTTCGCCAAACGCCAATTAACATGGTTCAGAAACCAGTTTGGCCATTGGGATCGCTTTCCTGCGCAATTTTCGGAAAGCGACTACCGGGATTTTTTGAACAAAAAGATCACAAAAGCGGTTGACTGAGTAATTTTCGTACAATAAAACGACCCTATCGGCACCACGCCAGCCCAGGTGCCGATACCTGGAGCCTTTTGCCCAAGACGGCTCCTACTGTGACGAGACCCACCCCGGGGGCGCTCCCAGAGCGCCCCCAACTCTTACTGGGGGCCTGCAACTGGCCCCGTGTTTGCAAGGTGGTTTTCCGTTACGGAACCAAGGACTGGGTAGCCTGTGAGGGCAGGCAAGGTTGGATAAATTGCAAACGGAAACGAACGATGGCATCGACTAAGACGATACAGGACCCGGCAGCGACCGGGGCACCAGGCGACGAGGCAGCAAACGCACCCATGAGTGGCGCGCAAATGATCCTTAAGGCGCTGGTGGACCTAGGCGTCGACACCATTTTCGGTTATCCGGGCGGCGCTGTGCTGCCCATCTATGACGAGATTTTCAAGCAGGACAAGATCCAGCATATCCTGGTGCGCCACGAGCAGGCGGCGGTTCACGCGGCCGAAGGCTATGCGCGCACGACCGGCAAGCCGGGCGTTGTTCTGGTGACCTCAGGCCCGGGGGCAACGAATGCCGTGACCGGCCTGACGGACGCCATGCTGGACAGTATCCCGATCATCTGCATCACCGGGCAGGTTGCCCGCCACCTGATTGGTAATGACGCCTTCCAGGAAGCCGACACCGTTGGTATCACGCGTCCCTGCACCAAGCATAACTATCTGGTGAAAGACACGGCGCTGGTGCCTGACGTGATCTATGAGGCCTTCTATGTGGCCACGAACGGTCGTCCGGGCCCTGTTGTGATCGACATGCCCAAGGACGTTCAGATCGAAAAGGCGCCATACGCGCGCAGCGGTCACCGTGAACACCGCACATACCGCCCGCAGGTTGATGGCGACGAGGCTGCGCTCAGGAAAGCGGCGTACGCGCTGGCGAACGGCGCGCGGCCGATCATCTATTCGGGCGGCGGCATCATCAACGCGGGGCCAGAGGCGTCGGAACTGTTGACAGAGTTCGCCAGAATGACCGGCATGCCGGTAACCAGTACCCTGATGGGGCTGGGGGCTTTCCCGGCATCGGACCATCAGTTCCTGGGCATGCTCGGGATGCACGGCACGTGGGAGGCAAACCACGCGATGCATGACTGCGATGTGATGCTGGCGATTGGCGCACGCTTCGATGACCGGGTAACCGGCCAGATCGATGGCTTCTCGCCGGGCTCGACCAAAATCCAGGTGGATATTGACCTGTCCAGCATCAACAAGAATGTTGCTGTGGATATTCCGGTCATTGCCGATGCCGCGAGCGCGCTTCGCCGCCTGATCGCCATCTGGAAAGAAGAAAAGCTGGGCGACAAACAGCCGCCGCTGGTGGCTTGGTGGGACCAGATCGAGCGTTGGCGCATGAAAGACTGTCTGGCCTATGCCGACAGTGATGAGATGATCATGCCGCAGAAAGCGCTGGAGCGGCTGCAGCATTATATCGACGGCAAGGAAGCCATTATCGCCACCGAAGTGGGCCAGCACCAGATGTGGGCGGCCCAGTTCCTGAAGTTCGACAAGCCGAACCATTGGCTGACGTCTGGTGGTTTGGGCACCATGGGATATGGCCTGCCGGCCACCATTGGCGCACAGATCGCCTTCCCGGACCGCTTGTGCATTGACGTGTCGGGCGACGCCAGCTTCCAGATGAACCTGCAGGAACTGGGCACCATTTCCCAGTATCAGCTGCCGGTGAAGATTTTCATCATGAACAATGAATATATGGGCATGGTGCGCCAGTGGCAGGACCTTTCCTATGACGGTCGTCGTTCGCACAGCTACTCCGATAGCCTGCCTGACTTCGAGAAGCTGGCGGAAGCGTACGGCATCAAGGGCATGTCCGTTGAGGACCCGGCCAAGCTGGATGACGCCATTCAGGAGATGATCAACCACGATGGTCCGGTCCTGCTGGATTGCCGCGTGGCCAAGATTGAAAACTGTTTCCCGATGGTGCCTGCGGGCGCGGCGCACAATGAGATGCTGCTGGCGGGTGACGTGATTGCGAAACCAAAAGACGACGAAGCACTGGCAGTTGTGTGATTTGGTGTCTAATCTGAAAGTGGAAGAGTAATCAGCAAGATGGACGGCGCAAATATGAAAGAAACTGGCCCAATCGCAGTACATACCATCAGTGTTATCGTGGATAACGAGGCGGGTGTGCTGGCGCGTGTGATCGGTCTGTTCTCAGGCCGCGGCTACAATATTGAAAGCCTGACTGTGTCAACGGTGGACACGAGCCACGAGACGTCCCGGATCACGATTGTGACATCCGGCACGCGCATGGTGATCGAACAGATCAAGGCCCAATTGGACCGCCTGGTGCCTGTGCACAAGGTGGCGGACCTGACAATCGAAGGCGATTTTGTCAGCCGGGACCTGGCTTTGGTGAAAGTGGCGGGTGTCGGCGAAAAGCGGGTTGAGGCCCTTCGCCTGGCGGAAGCCTTCCGCGCGCAGGTGGTGGATGCCAGCCGCGATAGTTTTGTATTTGAGCTTACGGGTGCCGCGAACAAGCTGGACGCGTTCGTGGACCTGATGAGCGAACTTGGACTTGTGGAGGTTGCCCGGACGGGTGCCGTGGCGCTGTCGCGCGGGCAATCCGGCCTTTAGGCGGTTTTACTGAATTTGGCATCCCGGCCTGCCGGGGCGCCGTGAATTGAATTGTTTTGACGGGCGCACGCCCACCAAAAGGATAGTTGAGATGCGAGTTTATTTTGATAGTGATGCCGATGTTAATCTGGTGAAAGACAAGACGGTTGCCATCGTTGGTTACGGCAGCCAGGGCCATGCCCACGCAGGCAACCTGCGCGACAGTGGCGTCTCCCGCGTGATCGTGGCACTGCGCGAAGGCTCGTCCACGCGCAAGAAGGCGGAAGCCGCCGGCTTTGAATGCATGACCGCCACTGAGGCCGCCAAAGAGGCCGACATGGTGATGGTTCTGGCGCCGGACGAGCATCAGGCTGCCATCTACCGCGATGAACTGCACGCCAACATGAAGCAGGGCGCGGCGCTGATGTTTGCCCACGGCCTCAATATCCACTTCAGCCTGATTGAGCCACGCGAAGACCTGGACGTGATCATGGTTGCACCAAAGGGCCCGGGCCACACGGTTCGCAGCCAGTATGCCGCGGGCAAGGGCGTGCCGTGCCTGATCGCCGTTCACCAGGACGCGTCCGGTAAAGCCCATGACCTGTGCCTCTCGTACGCTTCCGCCATCGGCGGCGGCCGCTCGGGCATCATTGAAACCAACTTCCGCGAAGAGTGCGAAACCGACCTCTTCGGCGAGCAGGCCGTTCTGTGTGGCGGCGTCAGCGAGCTGATCAAGGCTGGCTTCGAGACGCTGACCGAAGCAGGCTACGCGCCAGAGATGGCATACTTCGAGTGCCTGCACGAAGTGAAGCTGATCGTGGACCTGATCTATGAAGGTGGTATCGCCAACATGCGCTACTCCATCTCGAACACCGCCGAGTATGGTGACTATAAAACCGGCCCACGGATCATCACCGAAGAAACCAAGGCCGAAATGAAGCGCGTTCTGGAAGACATCCAGCAAGGCCGCTTCGTGAAGGATTTCATGCTGGATAACGCCGCCGGCAACCCTGAGCTGAAGGCCCACCGTGGCCTCGCACAGCGCCACCCGATCGAGGAAGTGGGCACCAAGCTCCGTGGCATGATGCCATGGATGAAAGAGGGCCAACTGGTCGACAAGGCGAAAAACTAAGACGTCGGCTCAAGGTCACGCAGCGCTCCGCTCGCGTGTCCTCCGGGAACCCTCGCCTTGCGGCTCGGTGTACTTTGACCCGCTTCTAAATTGCCAAATCCGTCTTTGAGGCGGCTCTAAAGACGGATTTGCAGGATTTCGGGATATGAGGGACGAAATCCTGCTTAGAATTACTGGTTAAACAGGCGCGGAAGCGCTTCAAGCCTGTTTAACGCCATAGTTTTCCTGAAGGAAAGTACACTGAGCGGAGCGAAGGTTTACTTGTACACGGAAGCAAAGCGAACGTGACCTTTCTTCAAGTAGGATGAACTAACCCCCTTAGACTGCTCTAGCTATTAGAGATCATGGGCGGCCCACTCCTGGGGTCGCCCTTTTTTTGCCTTGAAGCGGGCGTATCAGCGAAAGATCGATTTACTGGGGCAGGCGGAGCTGCTAGAGCTCCCCCGGTTTCGAGGACAACAGGAGCATCCCATGACGAAATTTGCACTCGCAGGTCTATCCCTGTCGGCAGCGCTGGCATTTGCACCATCGGCCGTCGCCGGTGACTTCAGCGGCCTATATGGCGGCATTGAAAGTTCGCTCGATGTCAGCGACCAGTCTGTGCTGGTGGGCGGCGTGATCGGTTACCGCATGGAACCCGTGCCTTATGTGGTCGTGGGCGTTGAAGGGGCTTATGGCAGCCATATCGACGGCACCCGTGACGTGGGCGGCGCCATTACCGATTTCGGTGGTGAATGGGACATTACTGGCATCGCCGGCATTATCTTTGGTGATGACGACCAGAATATGGTTTACGGCTCCATCGGTTATATGAGCGTCAACTATGACACCATCGACACAGTGGGATCGACCCACTCTGACGACGTGCGCTTTGGCGTGGGCATTGAGCACCAGTTCAGCGACCTGCTGTCCTTCCGGGTGGGCGCCGACTATGCCAAACCGGTTGGCGAAGCCACCTACCGCATCAAGGCAGGCCTTCTCGTGAGCTTCTAGAAATCACGAAATACGGTATGGAAAGGCGGCTCTATGTGGGCCGCTTTTTTTATGGCTACTCCAACGTTGCAATAGAGCGCGATGGCGGTTACCCCTTTTTGATCGAAGCATTGAATGCAATGGTCCAATTCAATGGGGGGGAGTTGATGCGGATAATGTTAATTGTTTGGGGTGCTATTCTGGGCTTTTCGTCGGTTCATGCGCTTGAGCATGATACAGGCAGCCCGAAAGATCTAGCAGTACAGATTACAGTGTTGCCGCTGGACCAGCACATAGAGGTGGCTTACCAGCTTAGCCATCCGGTGAAGGCGCTTTCCCTGCAAACACCGGATTTTCCTTTTCGGGGCAAAACCTGGCAAATAATTGCATCTCCGGACCTGATCCTGACAAAAGGGACCGTGCGCTCCATCAGCAAAAAGGGTTTCAGCGCGTTCAAGATTAAAATCTTGCCTGACCAGCAGGTTGACTTTTCCGGAGCGGTCAGCGTTGCAAAAGTCGACCCCGATGGCTTCGTTTTCTCTTACCCGGAGCTGTTACCCTCCGATCCCGATGTAACGGCACGTCTCTGTGTCTTGGATGAACCCGATGTCTGTGACTTTGAAACGGACGAAACGCCAATCTTTCAGGTCAAAGCATCTGGAATGGTTGACGAATTCGCTCTGCGCAGCACCAGTGGCATCCTGTATGTCGGGCCGAAGAACATTTCGTACTTGGACGATGTGCAGCGCCTTGTCGATGATCGGTTGCCCGGCTGGCTTGTGACCCGCCAAACGGACTACCTTGATCGGCTTATTGGCTACTTCGGTGACGAACTGTATTTTGAACTTAGCGACCCTATGGTTCAGGTAATCAGCTGGAATCCTGAGGTTGAAGAAGCAGGCTGGTCGTTGGGCGCATACAGGAATAAAGCCAGTGTATTGAAGTTTCTGGGCGAGCTGCCTTCAGAGGCAGATACCAAGAACTGGAAGGCCATTGACTATAGGCTTGCTGAGCAGGTGGCGGTTCATTTCCTAAATGACTATCTGGTTGAGGCAGCAGGCAAAGATATGAAGTGGTTCTACCTCGAGGTTGTACCCGTTTTGGCGGACGAAGCATGGCAAACTGTAAGTGGCTCAGAAAGACCAAGAAAGGGTTGGCTGCGCCGTATCACCAAGGTTTGTATCAAGCGGTTGCCAAAGTCTGATAGCGACAGGCCTCGTTCTTGCGGCACCATGTTGCATCTGCTGGCAGACGTTCTTGTCCAAAAGGAGACAGGCGGTAAGGAAAGCTACATAGATTTGATGCGACTGGCCTTAGATATCCGCATGTCAGAGGGCATTTCCTTCAAGGAGGCGTACCTTGCCGCGATAGGCCAATATGACAAGGACGGACATATTGCCGATCTGGTCGCCGCCATCAATGTGAATGACGCGGCATTCCCAGCCCATGTTGCGAGGACTTTTGCATATTTGAAGGCTGAAGCGGCAGGCAATGGAGACTAGCAGATGACAAGAATCCTGCCCATATCATCCGACCGGTTGATCATCCGTGCGTTTCGCGAAGACGACGCTACGGCCTTCCATGGTTGGCGCAATGACCCCGCCGTGGCGCGTTATACGCTGTGGGACTGCCCGTATCCCGTGGAAGAAGCCGAGCGATTCTGCCACGAGCAGGCGTCGCTTGAGCCTTTCCCCGAAGGCGCCTATTACCAGCTGATGATCGTGGAAAAGGCGACGGGCGGACCTGTTGGTGACATCGGCGTTGGCAACGGTGTGACGCCGGAAGGGTTGGGCAATGTGCGCATTGGCTATACGCTCAGCCCGAAGGGTCAGGGCAAGGGCTATATGACCGAGGCGCTGAGGGCACTCTTGCCCGCCTTGGTGACGCCCCTGAAGGTCTCGAAATTCTCTGCTGACATTGATGTGCGCAATCCGGCGTCGGGCCGTGTGCTGGAGCGTGTGGGCTTCAAAGCGAAAGGGCTGGTGCAGCTGAAGCGCACGTTTGTCAAAGGTGAATGGTGCGACGAACAGGAGTATGAGCTGGAAGTGCAGGCCCTGGCTTTCAGCAATAAAGAATAGTTTCGCTTGTTACTGTTTGAAATAAAATTTCCAAATTTTGCCTCTTGCGATTATAAAATAATATGATACTCCTACTTTTCTTGGGCGAAAACGCCTGAAACTTTGGGATTTGCAAGGGGTCTAAGACGGATGAACGGTCGGACACCACAAAAGAGACAGGCAAAAGCCATCGCCGTATCAAAACAGGCGTCGGCGGATTTCACGCGTGTCGTTCTTGCTTCCGGCCTCCTCCTTACCCTCCTACTCGCTGGTCTATCGCTCCTCGGTGCGGGCCGACTTATCGGCCCTTGAGCATCGCAGGCTGAGGCACATTTGTGCTCGGGTGCTTAAGGGTAATGCCAGCTGAAGTTATTCATTCAGATCGTTACTAGAAATATCGGGAATAATGCCATGTCACACAGTGAAGCAAACCGTGTGCGAATATTTGACACCACCTTGCGCGACGGCGAGCAATCGCCCGGCGCCTCCATGACCCTGGAAGAAAAATTGCAGATCGCCCGCGTGCTCGAGGCCATGCGCGTGGATGTGATTGAAGCCGGGTTCGCCATTGCCTCCAACGGTGATTTCGAATGCGTCAACAGGATCGCAACCGAGATCAAGGACAGCACTGTCTGTTCGCTCGCCCGCGCCGCCCTTGGCGACATTGACCGCGCCGGCGAAGCCATCAAGCCAGCCAATAGTGGCCGCATCCACACCTTCATCGCCACCAGCCCGCTTCATATGAAAGTGAAGCTGCAGATGGAGCCGGAAGCAGTGATCGAAGCGATCCACGGCTCTGTCAGCCGGGCCTGCACCTTCACGGATGATGTGGAATGGTCCGCTGAGGACGCCACCCGCACGGAAATCGATTTCCTGTGCCGCGCGGTTGAGACCGCGATCAAGGCGGGGGCCACCACCATCAACCTGCCGGATACCGTGGGCTATGCCACACCGCAGGAATATATGGATATGTTCAAGGCGGTGATCGAACGCGTGCCGAATTCGGACAAGGCGATCTTCTCCACCCACTGCCATAATGACCTGGGCCTCGCGGTTGCCAACTCGCTTGCCGGGGTGGCGGGCGGTGCGCGTCAGGTGGAATGCACCATCAACGGCATTGGCGAACGCGCCGGTAACGCCGCGATGGAAGAGATTGTGATGGCGTTGAAGACCCGCGGCGATGTGATGCCGTATCACACGCGGATCAAGTCGGAAGAAATCATGCGGGCCTCGAAGCTCGTCTCTACCGTTACTGGCTTCACGGTCCAGAACAACAAGGCCATTGTGGGCGCCAACGCCTTCGCGCATGAAAGCGGCATCCATCAGGATGGTGTGCTGAAGGCGGCCGAGACCTATGAGATCATGACGCCGGAATCCGTGGGCGTGACCAAATCTGTCCTGACCATGGGCAAGCACTCGGGCCGCCACGCCTTCGCCGACAAGCTGAAGGACCTGGGCTATGAGCTCGGGGACAACGCGTTCCAGGAATGTTTCCGCCGCTTCAAGGAGCTGGGTGACCGCAAGAAGAACATCTATGACGAGGATATCGTCGCGCTTGTGGATGACGAGGTGGCAACCTGGGCCAACCGCATGCAGGTGATCAGCCTCAATACCTACAGTTCATCGAACGGTGAAGCAGTTGCGAACCTCACCATGGCGATCGACGGCGACAAGGCCAAAACGGTCACCTATGGCTCCGGCCCGGTGGACGCGGCCTTCAACGCCATCAAGGATTTGATTGGTATGGAACCGCACCTGCAGCTTTTCCAGGTGCATGCGGTGACGCAGGGCACAGACGCCCAGGCTGAATGTACAGTGCGTCTTGAAGAGGGCGGCCGCACAGTGAACGGGCAGGGTGCGCACGAAGACACGGTCACGGCTGCCGCACGGGCTTATGTGTCGGCGGTCAACAAGCTTCTGGTCAAGCGCGAGAAGAAAGCGCCGGACGAAGCTGCCAAGGTTGTTGCCGCGAAGTAGCCACAGGGTCATGAACGAACCAAGCAAGGGCGCCAGTGCGGCGCCCTTTTTCATGCCCTTATGGGTTGAAAATATTCGTGTTGTCACAAAAAACCGAAGTGCTTAATGTGTCGCATCATTTCTGACGGGGACGAGTAGGGGACAGGTAATGCAGGTCGAGAGTGTTGCGCAGGCAACGCCAAGTGACATGCGGGTCACGCAAGGGGAAGAGCGGAGGCGCCGGGGCGCCAGCGGCGACATGCCCTATCAGCTGACCGTCCGGCGCGGATTTGGCGCCTTTGCTGTCTTGTTTGTCAGCCAGTTTGTTTTCGCCATTGTGCTCAGTGTTATGGCCCAGTTCATTGGCGCTGCTTTCGGCGTACCAGGGCTGGCAGAGCAGAACAGGCCACTTGTGTTAGCGCTGGCGCTTGGGCTCAGCAGCCTTGTCACCTATCTGTGGGTGCGGGCAGACATCACCCGCTTTGGGCCCGCATTTCCGGCCCAGATAGGCCTCAGGCCCAGCCGCATGACTTTGGAACAGACAGCCCTTCTGATCGTTGGGGTCTTTTTCCTGACCCGTGTCCTTGGCGGTCTTTATGCCGGTGCGCTTGAGGAGCTCATTCCCGGCAGTTTGCCCCGTGGCGGCGCAGAACAGGTCTTTGACCAGGCAGCTGCGACCGGGGCGTCGGTAGCGACCGTGCTGATGTTCCTGCTGGCTGCTTTTGTGGCACCTGTGGTGGAAGAAGTGGTCTTTCGCGGTTATCTGCAGTCTGCGCTCAGGCGCCAGCTGCCCGCGTGGGGGGCGATTTCAGTCGCGGCGCTTGTGTTCGCCGCCATCCACGGCAGCCTGATGTTGCTGCCTGTATATTTCATTATCGGCGCGGGACTCGGTTACGTTTATGACCGCACTTCAAGCGTCTATGCGGCGATTGCCCTGCACATGCTCAATAATGTCATTTTCAGCATCCTTGTGGCTGCGGGCTGGGCCTGACGCGGTACCACCTGTGGTGTGTCGATGCCCTAAAAAGTCTACAATTTTACAGACTTAGGCCACATTTTGCGGATCTGGCGCGGCTGGCTCCAAAAAAAAGCAAAATATGGGACTATCTTGCGTCAAGCCTCTTGTGATTTCACCATATCTGGCCCATAACCGCAGATGGACCTGTGTGTCGGCCCGCGCCGGCCCGCAGGATGAAAATTTCAGTCAAGCTTTCAGGATAAGAGGGTTAAATGCTATCAAAGCTGCTCGGCATGTTTTCGTCAGATATGGCGATTGATCTTGGTACAGCCAACACACTTGTTTACGTGAAGGGCCGGGGGATCGTGCTGAACGAACCTTCGGTTGTTGCGATCAAGAGTGAACATGGCCGAGACCGCGTGCTGGCGGTGGGTGATGAAGCCAAGCTGATGCTGGGCCGTACGCCTTCAGGCATTCAGGCCATCCGTCCGCTGCGTGACGGCGTGATCGCCGACTTCCATGTCGCCGAGCAGATGATCAAGCACTTTATCCAGAAGGTTCATAACCGGTCGTTTGCAAGCCCACAGGTTGTTGTGTGTGTGCCGTCCGGCTCTACAGCCGTTGAGCGCAAGGCCATTCAGGAATCTGCTGAACAGGCGGGCGCCCGTAAGGTGTATCTGATTGACGAGCCCATGGCCGCCGCGATTGGTGCTGGCCTGCCGGTAACCGAACCACAGGGGTCCATGGTTGTGGATATCGGCGGCGGTACGACCGAGGTGGCTGTTCTGTCGCTTTCGGGCATCGTGTTTGCCACCAGCGTGCGCGTGGGCGGCGACAAGATGGACGAAGCCCTGATTGCCTACATCCGCCGTAACCACAACCTGTTGATCGGTGAAGCCACGGCTGAACGCATCAAGAAGGAAATCGGTACCGCGCTGGTTCCGGAAGACGGCGTGGGCATGACCATGACCATCAAGGGCCGCGATTTGATGAACGGTGTGCCGAAAGAACTTGAAGTGAACCAGCTTCAGGTTGCCGAAGCGCTTTCCGAGCCCGTGAGCCAGATTGTCGAAGGCGTGAAGGTTGCGCTGGAGCAGACAGCACCAGAGCTGGCGGCTGACATCGTCGACCGCGGCGTTGTGCTGACAGGTGGCGGCGGGATGCTCAAGGACCTGGACACTGTTATCCGTAAGGCAACTGGCCTGCCGGTAACTATTGCAGAAGAGCCGCTTACCTGTGTGGCCCTCGGTACTGGCCGCGCGCTTGAGGATCCAACCCTGCGCCTGGTCCTGACGGAAAGCTATTAACCGGTTCAGGCCACACTCCAAACCCTCGGGAGGTTGAACGCTGAGTCCGACACTGCACTCTGCTAACCTGTCTTCATCCCCTCGCTTTCGCCGTAGCGGCAAGGCGAAGGGTGGGTTTTGGCCGTATATGCTGGTCGCCATCGCGCTTCTTGCCTTTGAATGGATCGGGTCTGGTGTGCCGCACCAGATCCGCGCTTACGCCAACGATTTTGTCGCGCCCGTTCTGAGGGTGCTCGAGCAGCCGATCCGCGCCGTTCAGGCCGGGCTTGAGCGTATCGCCGGTGTGTCCGACATCTATCTTGAAAACGAAACGCTCAGGGACGAAAACGACCGCCTTCGCCAGTGGCGCGAAGCAGCCATGCAGCTGAGCCGCGAAAACGAACGCCTGCGTGGCATGCTCAAGGTACCGGGCCGTGAGGTACCACCCGCAGCCACCACCCGTGTGATCGGTGTTGGTGGCGGTGCGTTTGAGCGCAGCGTGCTCATTGGGGCAGGCTCGTCCGATGACGTGAAGCGCGGCAGCCCTGTGGTGGATGAAACCGGCGTTGTGGGCCGTGTGATCCAGGTGGGGCGCTGGACCAGCCGTGTCCTGTTGCTGACGGATATCAACAGCCGGGTGCCTGTGCGGCTTGAACGCACGGGTGATCTTGCAATCGCCGAAGGCCAGAACGAGAGCCTCCTACGCCTGCGCTTCCTGCCGCAGGGTGTGCAGGTGAAAGTAGGGGACCGCCTGCTGACATCCGGCCATGGCGGGGCATTCCCACCGGATCTGCCCGTGGCCCGTGTGGTTGATGTGGTTGACGACTTTATCCTGTTGGAGCCGCTCGGTCTTCTGGGCAAGCTCGATTATGTACGGGTGATGGCCTACCAGCCCGTTCCGGAAGAAGTCATCCAGCCGGAAGCGCCAGCGGGGGGTGAAGAATGAACGCAGCACGCCGCCCAGCAATGGCATCCTTTGGCTTCGCCGGTTTTGTTCCGCTGATTGCCTGCTTTGTCATGGTTATCTTCATGATGCTGCCACTGGGCACAGGGGCGGCCAATATCGCCATGCCGAACCTGGCGCTGATCTCGGTTTTCTATTGGCTGTCATCACGGCCGATCTTGATGCCTTACGGTGCCTGTGCGGTGCTTGGCTTCCTGCTGGACCTATGGCTTGATGTGCCCATGGGGCTGAATATGATCCTCTTGTTGCTGACGCGGCTGTTCGTCCTCAATCAGCTCAAACACTATAAGGGCCGCAGTAGGTTGGTGCACTGGGTGATCTTCGCGGTCCTGTCGCTCGGCCTCTATCTTTTGTCCTGGCTGCTTATCTCGCTTGTTTATGGCACAATGCTGCCGCCCGAACCGCTGGCGCTACAGTGGGTCATCACTGTCTTTTCCTACGCGCCGGTTGGGTTCGTGCTTGGGCGTCTTAGACGGGCAGCGATGTAAGGATGGCAAGAGAAGGTCTTCGATACCAGGTTTTCAGCAGGCGGGCGCTCTTGCTTGCCGGGGCGCAGGGGCTGGTGCTGACGGCGCTTGGCGGCAGGCTGTATTATCTGTCTGTCGTACAGGGCGAGAAATACAAGTTGCGGGCGGAGAAAAACCGCGTGGCGCTGCGCCTGATCGCACCGGAGCGGGGCGAGATTTTTGACCGCAATCGCCGCAAGCTGGCGACCAATCGCCCGGATTTCCGCGTTTTCATGATCCCGGAACAAGCCGATGAGATCGCCGGTACGCTTGAGAAAATCGGCCGTGTTGTTCGGCTTGACGAGCGCCGCATCGCGCGGCTTGAGCGCCAGATCAAACGCCAACGCAAGTTTGTGCCAATTACGGTGGCTCAAGGGCTGGACTGGCGCACCTTTGCCCGCGTCAATGTGGCGGTGCCGGACCTGCCGGGCGTGGTGACCGATGCGGGCCTGTCCCGCTTTTACCCAAGCGGCAATGAGATCGCGCATCTTATTGGCTATCTGGCAAGCCCCGGCGAGGAAGAAGTGGCCGCGAACCCGCTGTATCAGCTGCCGGGCTTTAAGGTTGGCCGACAAGGGCTTGAGCGCCGCTATGAGAACCGCCTCAGGGGCTCTGCGGGCACCCGGCGGGTTGAAGTGAACGCGGTGGGCCGCGAAATTCGTGAACTGCCACCCCGGCAAGAATCGCAGGCGGGCAACGACCTGCAGCTGACGCTGGATATCGACCTGCAGAAGTTCGTGATGGAACAACTGGGTGAAGAGGCGGCCGGCGCCGTGGTGATGAATGCCAAGACCGGGGAAATCCTGTCGCTCGCCTCCACGCCGTCGTTTGACCCGAATGAGTTCACCCGCGGCATCAGCAATGAGAACTGGCAGGCCCTGCTGAAGGACCCCAGGAAGCCGCTGATCAACAAGGCGGCCTCGGGCCTCTATCCACCTGGATCAACCGTGAAGCCCATTATCGCACTGGCCGCGCTCGAGCAGGGCGTGGTGACAGAAGAGACAGAGCATTACTGCAATGGCAGGCACCGGTTCGGCAACCGCACCTTCCGCTGCTGGAAGCGCGGCGGCCACGGCAAGCTGGACCTGAAGGGCGCCATTTCCAACAGCTGTGATGTCTATTTCTACAAGATTGCAGAAGACCTGAGCATCGAGGCCATGGCCGATATGCTGCGCCGCTTCGGCCTGGGGCAGCGTTTTGACCTGGGGATCGACGGCGAGAAGGAAGGCCTTGTGCCGGACCCCGCCTGGAAACGCGCGGCCCGGAATGAGCCCTGGCACGGCGGCGAGACCCTCAATGTGGCCATTGGGCAGGGTGCCTTGCTGGCCACACCGCTGCAGCTGGCGGTGATGACCGCGCGGCTGGCCTCCGGCTACAAGCTTGAACCGTCGCTGGTGAGCAAGGATCTGGAGACGGACGCCCCAGACACATCCTTTGCCGCCATGGACGCCAACCCGCTTCATATGCGTATTGCCCGGCGGGGCATGGAAATGGTGATGGAGGTGGGCGGCACCGCGCACGACTATCGCAGGCCCAAGAATGCCCCAAAACAGGCAGGCAAAACCGGCACAGCGCAGGTCCGGCGTATCAGCGAAAGCGAGCACCTTGAGGGCGTGCGCGACAATGATGAACTGCCCTGGGCCATGCGCGACCATGCGCTGTTTATCGGCTATTCACCGGTGGAAGACCCACAGGTGGCCATCGGTATGCTGGTGCAGCATGGCGGCGGAGGCTCATCTGTTGCGGCACCGATTGCGCGCGCCATCATGGACAAGACACTGGACCTGATGAAGCCGAAACCGGAAGAACCGGCCCAGCCGACAGAGGGAGAAGCCTGATGGGTACCGCACGCATGTTCGGCCCGCGCCGGGTGGACAAGAACCCACTGCAGCGGCTTCTCAGCCTCAACTGGAGCATGGTGCTGATCAACTGCCTGATCGCCTGTATCGGGTTCGCCATGCTTTATTCCGTGGCGGGCGGTGACTGGGACCCCTGGGCATCGCGCCAGGCTGCCCGGTTTGCTGGCGCGCTGGTGTTGATGTTGGTGATTGCGGTAATCGATATTCGCTATTGGATGGCCTTTGCCTATCCCGCCTGGGCGATTGGCATAGGGCTTCTTCTGGCGGTGGAAGTGGTTGGGTCAACCGGTATGGGTGGCCAGCGCTGGCTGGACATTGGCTTTATGCGGCTGCAGCCATCGGAACTGATGAAAATAGCAGTGGTGATGGCGCTGGCGCGCTATTTTCATGGCCGCAACTATGATCAAAGCCGCAGCCTCAGGTCCCTGTTTGTGCCTGTGATGCTGATGCTGGTTCCTGTGGCGCTGGTGTACCGCCAGCCGGACCTAGGGACCGCCCTGATGATCGTGATGGGCGGTATGGCCATCCTGTTCCTGGCGGGCCTGCCAGCGTGGCTTTTCATCGCGGCAGGCGTTGCCGTTTCAGCTGCCGTGCCGATTGTATGGCAGTTCCTGCGCGACTATCAGAAAGACCGGGTGCTGACCTTCCTGAATCCTGAAGCTGACCCCCTTGGGGCGGGGTACCAGATTACCCAATCCAAGATCGCGCTCGGGTCCGGCGGTATGACCGGAAAAGGGTTTCTTGGGGGCACACAGAGCCAGCTGAACTTCCTGCCGGAAATGAAAACCGATTTCATCTTCACTGTATTGGCCGAGGAATTTGGCCTGATCGGCGCCGTTATCACACTGCTGCTGTACGGAATTGTGCTGGGCTATGGCCTTCTGATGGGGCTTGGGTGCCGCAGCCAGTTCGGTCGTCTGATGGCTGGAGGCATGTCCATCACATTGTTCCTTTATGTGATGATTAATGTCGCCATGGTGATGGGCCTGATGCCTGTGGTGGGCGTGCCGCTGCCGATGATTTCCTACGGCGGTTCGGCTATGCTGACCTGGATGATCGCTTACGGCTTGATCCTGTCTGTCGCGATTCACCGGCACGTGACGCTGGCCCCCAAAGGCAGCGGCCTTGCTTGATCGAAATCCGGCCTTGCCTGACTTTGAATTCATTGTATCTTCCTAGCCATCTGGGAGGATATATAATGAAAAAACTGATTATCGGCACCGCACTAGCGGCTTGCCTGAACACCCCTGTTTTTGCGGGCGACCTGACAGACGCTGTCAGCGCGGACTATGAATACCTTCAGGCGCTCTATACCCACCTTCACCTGAACCCTGAAATTTCGCTGCAGGAAGAAAAGACCGCTGCGCGCATTGCTGAGGAACTCCGCACGGTGGGCTTTGACGTGACCGAGAATTTCGGCGGCCACGGCCTGGTGGGCGTGATGAAGAACGGCGATGGCCCGACGCTTTTGATCCGGACGGATCTGGATGCGCTGCCGGTGCAGGAACAAACGGGCCTGCCGTATGCCAGCACCGCAACAACCGTGGATGACAAGGGCAAGACTGTGCCGGTGATGCACGCTTGCGGCCATGACATCCATATGACCAGCTTTATTGGCACCGCGCGCCGCCTGGCCGCGATGAAAGACCAATGGACCGGGACACTGGTGATGATTGGCCAACCGGCGGAAGAACGCGTGCTGGGTGCTGAAGCCATGATCAAGGAAGGCCTGTTCACCAAGTTTCCGAAGCCGGACCATAATATCGCGCTTCATGTCAGCGCCAGCATGAAGGCGGGCGACGTCGGCATGGCCAAGGGCTATGCGCTGGCGAATGTGGATACCGTGGATGTGGCGATCAAGGGCATCGGCGGCCATGGTGCTTACCCGCACACCACAAAAGACCCGGTGGTGCTGGCGTCCCAGATTGTGGTGGCGCTGCAGACGCTGGTGTCGCGCGAAACCTCGCCGCTGGACGCTGCGGTGGTGACCGTGGGGTCGGTCCACGCGGGCACCAAGCACAATATCATCTCCAATGGCGCGCACCTTCAGTTGACGGTGCGGTCCTATAAGGACGACGTGCGCAAGCGGCTTTTGGACGGTATCCAGCGCATCGCCAACGCCCAGGCTATGTCTATCGGCCTGCCGGAGGATATGTGGCCCACCATGACCGTAAGCGAAAGCACGCCCGCGACCTATAATGACCCGGACCTGACAGGCGAAGTCTTTGACACGCTTGCAGCCGCACTGGGTAACGACCGGGTGCATGTATTGACGCCGGTGATGGGCGCGGAAGATTTCGCGCTTTATGGCCGTACGGACGAGAAAATTCCGAGCCTGATTTTCTGGCTGGGCGGTGTGCCGGAAGATGACTATGAAGCTGCGCAGAAGGGCGAAATGAAGCTGCCAAGCCTGCATTCCGCCTCCTTCGCACCACAGCCTGAACCCACGATCAAGGGCGGGGTCGAGGCCATGACCACAGCGGCCCTTTCGCTTCTGGGCAAGAAATAGCACAGGCTTGTGAACCTATAACATCATGTCCGGGCTGGAATCCCGGCCCGGATATGGTTAAGATGGCAACAAGATCAAACTTTCAGGGGAAGACAGTGGCCCATTCACATGATCATAGCATTTGCATCGACGATGCCCTCGCGGAAGCCGAGCGCGTCTGCGCTGAGCATGGCTCACGTTTTACAGACCTGCGTCGCCGCATTCTGAAAATGATCTGGCAGGGCCACAAGGCTGTTAAGGCCTATGACCTTCTTGACCAACTGGCCACCGAGGGCGGTTCCGCGAAGCCGCCAACCGTTTACCGGGCGCTCGACTTCCTCATGGAAGAAGGCTTGGTGCACAAGATCGAATCGCTGAACGCATACATCGGTTGCCCGCATCCGGGTGATGACCATGTCAGCCAGTTCCTGATTTGCGATAAATGCGAGAATGTCCGCGAGGTTACATCCGATGCCCTTGGCGCAGCTGTTATGGGCGCCGCGACGGACGCAGGCTTCAAGATTCGCAGGCAAACGCTTGAACTGCACGGTGTTTGCGCGGACTGCCAGAAGGACGCGCGCGCGGCCTAAACCCTTATCAGGATTTCCAATCTGGCCAGACGGCAGATTTCGCTAGAGTTTTTGGCGGTCTGCCGCTAAAGCCCATTGTCTTATGGCAGAACTTCTAGACATCAATACCACCGCGAAAGAGTTTTTGGCGCTCGCGGCGCATCAACTGGCGACAGGTGACTTCGCGCAGGCGGAAACCACTGCGCGCGCGGTGCTCAAGATCACGCCAAAGTCCGCCGCTGGCTGGCATATGCTGGGTGATGTGCTGTCGGTTCTGCCAGGCCGCCGGGGCGAGGCGTCGGACGCCTATGACAAGGCCCAGAATCTGGACCCCAAGGATACAGACGCAGCCGATGCCCAGACAAGCCTGGGTGAGCGTGCCACCGTGGCGCCAAACAAGACCCGGCGTGAACGGAACCTGTCGCTGCCGCACATGGCGCCAGCAGACGGCAAGGAACGACTGATCAGCGAAGCGCGGGCTGCCGAAGCGCGGGAAGACTGGCCTGTGGCAAAGCAGGCCTGGGAAACCATGCTGCAGATTGACCCGTCTGACACCTGGGCGTGGTCCCAGTATGGCCACCTGCTGAGCGTGAATCTGCATCAATATGCGGAAGCAGAGGTCGCCTTCCGCCGCGCTATTGAGGAAGATCCGACAGACGATTGGGCCTGGGGCAAGCTGGGCATCATGCTGGCGGATTTCATGGGCCGGGTGAAGGAAGGCCAGAGCATGCTCCGCCGCGCCATCGCGCTGGACCCTGGCGAGTGCTATTACCGCGGCTGGCTTGGCTGGTCCCTGTACCGTCAGAGCGAAGACCTCGCTGGCGCTGAAACTGAACTGACCGCCGCCGTAAAGCTGTGGCCGGATTATCAGTGGGCCTATTTCCACCTGGGCTTCGTGCGCATGGAAATGGGTGATCGGCCCAAAAAGGCCGAAGAAGCGCTGTTGCGTGCCGAAGCGTTGGAGCCGCAGGACGTGCCGACGCTTTATGCCCTGGCGACGCTCTATGAAGAACATATGAACCGGCCACGCAAGGCCCTGCGCGCCTACCAGAAACTGGTGGAGCTGGTGCCCGATGACCCGGTTGTATACCGCCAGCTCGGGATGCTGTATCAGGCCGCGCTCGGGGACCCGAAGCGCGCTGTGGAAGCCTACAAGCGGGCGCTTGAGATCGACAGCCATGACTTTGATGTGCTGGCCCGCCTTGGTTGGCTGCACTGGGAAGTTCTCGATGACGTCGAGGAAGGCATCGCCTATCTCGCAAAAGCGGCGGAGATCGCCCACGACAGCCCGTGGGTCGCAACCCATATGGGGCAGGCGCTTTATCACGGGGCTGGCCAGATGGACGAGGCGGAGGCCTGGTTCAAGAAGGCTGTCGAGCTGGATCCGGACTATGACTGGGCCCACGCCATGCTGGGCGCTTTGAATTTTGAACATAAGGAAGATGTCGAGGCCGCAGAATATCATTTCCGTCAGGCCATCCGCATCAGCCCTGATTACGGCTTTGCCTGGGCACGGCTTGGGCGCCTGTTGCTGATGAGCGAATCTGATGTTGGTGAGACCTGGCAGGTGCTGATGCACGCGCTTGAACTGTCTCCCGGCAGCATTGATGTGCTCACCGATATCGTCTGGATGGGAGTTTTCCGCCTGTACCGGCCGGACCTGGTTGCCGACCACGCCAAGCAGCTGGTGCAGCGCGACCCGGATAGCGCCTATTGCCGGGTGCTTTATGGTCAGGTGCTCAGATATACGTCCGCTGACCCATCTGCGGCCCTTTCGGAACTGCAAAAGGCTGTCGAACTGGCCCCCGACGACCATTATGCCTGGCACACCTATGGCGAAATGTTGCTGTATGACCTGGGTGACCTGGAGGCGGCAGAGGAAGCACTTCTTGAGGCCGCAACCAAGCAAAGTGATTGCACAACGACCGACTGCGATATCGGATTGGTGCGTTATGCCATCGGGCGTGAAGATGCGGCTGTCGAGCATTATGAACGCGCGCTAGAGCTGGACAGTGAAGACAGCCACGCGTGGCGGGCCTATGGCTGTTTCCTATTCTATAGCGCGGGCGATGTGACGTTGGCCGAGGAAGCTTTTGATCGGGCGATCGAGCTTGAACCCGGCAATTTCGAGCCCTGGGCGATGATGGCCGAGTTCCTGGACCGTCAGGGCGACCGCGCGGATGAAGCAGAAGCTGCGCACCAAAAGGCCGCCGAGCTCGCGCCAGACGGCCTGGATGTTGCTGAATGGGCTACTCGTTTCCTGGAGCCCAAGGTTCTGAGGCTTTAACGCCAGTTCGCATCAGATATGGCAGCTGGATAGGCCGCGCTTGGCCAGATACTGCTGGTGATATTCTTCGGCTTCCCAGAAGGTATCGGCTTTTTCAAGCGTGGTCACCACGGGGCGTTTGAAACGGCCAGAGGCGATCAGTGCTGCTTTCTTTTCTTCGCCCACCTTTTTCTGTTCATCATCATGATAGAAGATGGCGGACCGGTACTGAGTGCCCACGTCGGGGCCCTGACGATTCAGTTCGGTTGGGTTGTGGTTATCGAAAAACACGTCCACAAGCGCGCCAAAATCAACCTTGGCTGGGTCGAACTCAACCTGCACCACCTCGGCGTGGCCGGTTTTGTCGGTGCAGACTTCCTCATAGGACGGTTGCTCCTTGGCGCCGCCCATATAGCCGACGCGGGTGCCGGTTACGCCGTCCATCGTGCGGAAGATTTCTTCCACGCCCCAGAAACATCCACCACCAAAAGTCGCTTTTGCCATTTTATTGTCTCTTTTAATCAGTTCTAATACGCACAGGATTGTGCGAAGTGCTACAAGCGCAATATGTGATTGCCGGGCCGCCGTGTCGAGGGGCTTTCAGGTAAAAAGAATGTGTAGGAGACGATCTTGAAACGCAACCTCAGGCTGGTGTCAGCGGCGATGACCCTTTTCATGACCGGCGCAGTGCAGGCGCAGTCCACCGAAATCCCGCAGGAATTGCTGGACCTGGACCGTCAGCGCTGCCTGACGGAATGCGTGCCTGGCTTTGGCGAGGAAACCTGCAAACCGCTGTGTGACTGTACGGTTTCAGAATTCAAGAAGCGGCTGGATTTCTCACGCTACCTGGAGCTTTCAGCACAGCTGTCGCGCAATGAACTGAATCCGGAGAACCGCACTTTCCTGGACGTCGTGGCGCAATATTGCACGGCAGAGCTTGATAAATCTGGCGTGCAGATCGGCACTGGCGACGAAACAACGGGCCAGTAGCGGCTTTGCCCCCGGTCAGGCGTTCCTGAGCGGGGTAGGGCGACCTTCCCCGTCAATGGCCACAAAGATGTAGCGGCCTTCCGTTACCTGATGCAGGGTGCGCTCAACGCCGCGTTCGGCATATACATCCAGCTTCACCGTGACGGACGTGCGTCCGGTCCTTTCAATATCCGCATAAATGCTGATCACATCGCCCAGTTCAATCGGGCGGTGGAATTTCATGCCTTCAATCGCCACGGTTGCTACCGGGCCGCCGGCAAGGCGGCTGGCAGCATCGGCGCCCGCAAGGTCCATCTGAGAAAGCACCCAGCCACCGAAAATGTTGCCATTCACATTCAGGTCTGATGGCTGCGGGATGGTGCGGATGGCCGCGCGGCGGCGTTCTTCATCAAGTGGTTTCACGGTCATGCTTTTGTTCCTGTGGGCTGGGCCGGAGCCGTCTGCGTGTCAACTGGCGCTGCCTCAAACTCTCCGGGCATGGCCTCGATATATAGCGAGCGGCTCGGGAAGGCAAAGCCGGTACCGGCATCCTCCACGATTCGTTTGATCTCCAGGAGCAGCTTTTCCTTGATCGCCATCCACTCCAGCCAGTTTGTGGTGCGGGTAAAGGCATACAGCAGGATATCAATGGAACTGCCGGAGAACTGGTCAATGCGCACAAAGGTTGCCGTTTCGTCCGGCTGGACGAAATCAGGGCTTTCAAGGATATAGCGCTCAATATTATCGCGTACCTGGCTCAGCTGTGTTGACGTGCTGCCATATTCAAGCCCGATCACCCATTTGATGCGGCGGAAGGTCATGCGTGAGAAGTTTGTTACGGCATGGTCGGAAAGCTTGGTGTTGGGCACATAGACGGGCGCCTTGTCGAAGCGCCGGATGGTGGTGGTGCGAAAGCCGATATGCTCAACTGTGCCTTCAACGATGCCTTTCACCAGGACCCAGTCACCGGGATGGAAACGCTTTTCTCCAATCACGAATAGTCCGGCGATCAGATTCTTGAACAAGTCCTGTGCGCCAAGGGCTACAGCCACACCAAACAGACCGAGGCCGGCAATCAGCGGCCCAACCTGGATGCCCCAGATTTCAAGGATGGTGGCGCCGCCCAGCAGCGCGAAGGCAATGCGGATGGCCTTCGCGAGCCACTGGATCATTGACGACGTCAGGTATTTGTCGGCGCGCTGCAACAGGTCACCCACGGGACCGGCTGCGCGGTAAAGCGACCAGAAAATCACAAAGGCAATGAGCGACTTGTTCAGGTTCGACGCCACAGCTGAGGAATCCGGATCCAGTTCCAGGTAGGCGGTGGCGAAAAAGAGGCCAAGGACCACAGGGATGAAGCGAATTGGTGCCTTGATGGCATCAATCAGGCTGTCATCCAGCGTATTTTCGGTTTTGGAGGCCCAACTGGATACGCGGTTGAGAACAAACCGGGTGAACAGGTTCCGGAACATGAGAAAGACAAGGAAAATGCCCACAGCAGTGATGATCTGCCCAACATCGACGCCATACAGCCCGTTGGCCCAGACATCTTTTACAAGAGCCCAGAAATCACCCCAGTTTGCTTCAAAGTCCTTTTCGGTCACCGTTTCGTCCTGCCTGTTTATGATTTGTCATCATCGTCGTTTGACGTTGGATTAGACGTATACAGGTTATGGACGGCTTCGTCATGCCCATGCTTGTTTGAGAAGAAAATTAGCGCCATCAAGCCGAAGCCAATGAGAATAGTAAACAGAAGGCCGATGATCATGGCTACGACGCCATGGCCCGAAAGCTCAACACCTTCAATACGGCCCATAACATAAAGGGCCCAATAAGCAACGCCGCCTAGTGCAACGACCGAGGCAGCAATCAAGAGGAATCTTTTCATTTGGTCTGCTTCCCGAAAGGGCAGCGCGCAATGTCCCTGCGGGTTATCCTACCCGCGTGCGCAGTGCCGATGTAAAGGCATCAATCAGGTCTGCATTGATGCCAAAGTCGGTATGACCCATCTCAGATACGGCGCGAATGTCAAGAAAAGCCACTGCGTCTTTTTCGCGCACGTTGATGACGATAAAGCTACGGAAACCGAACCAGGGGCTGCTGTAGATGGCTTCAACATGGCCTGCGCCCGGGTCCTGTGCCACGACACTCCAACCAAGCTTTTTGGCGGTTTCCGCTGCGGCCTGGGTGGCGTCTGTGACGCTGCCGGCAAGGGGTGTGCTGCCAAGTCCTGGGTAAGCAGCGTGCAGCTTCTTGAGATAGCCTGGTTCCAGGCGGCTGCCCAGGATGTCGCTTGGTCTATTCACTTCATAGCTTCTTCCTGGAAGCGTGCGGAATGTCAGTTGGTCTGCGGGTGCGGTAGAAATATCATGCAGCACTGGTGCATTTTCGGCGCGGTAAAAAAGGCTGCCAAGTGGCCAGGCGCTGATGGCAACCAACAGTGCCGCGGTGATGCCGCGCCAACTGGTGCGGGCGCGGCTTGCGAATCGTCCGTGCAGCAGGCCAATAAAGGTGAAACTCGCCGCCACCAGCATCAGGCGGAACGCGACGGTGATAATTTTGAATTGAAGGTCAAAGAGGGTGGGGTCGGAGGACGGGTCGCCAAACAGGCCGGCCCGGTATATCGGCCCTGCAATCACAAGGGCCAGCAGTGTGAGGCATGCCGTGATCAGCCCGAGGGTGGCAAAGACAGACGGTTTCTGTCCTCCCTTTTTGAAAAAGATGCGCGACATCACTCTCCCCCGTTGCGGTAACACACACCGCATACGCTGTTCATTTCCGCTGCCCTCAATTTCATATGCCCCAAATCAGTTGTACCGTAACCGTTGCGTGCAGAAAAGGATAGCCTGACTTTTAAGCCAACTTTTAGCAAGGCGCCGCGGCTATAATCCCTTTTGCTTCAAACCCATAAAAGAGGCATAATGAAGACCTGTTTACCCGAGTATCTTGATTTTTTACGGCCCAAGCCAATCCCGGCGGGCCCATGACGAGGGAGACGCTATATGAATGTTGGCCAGATTCTTTCCCACAAGGGTGATGATATCATTGCGATGGAGCGTGGCTGTACCGTGATGGAAGTTGCCAAACTTCTGGGAGAGCGGCGCATCGGGGCCATTCCAATTGTCGACGGCGGCACCATCTGCGGCATCATGTCGGAACGTGATGTGGTGCGCGGCATTGCCATTCGGGGCGGTGGTGTGTTGGCCGATGACGTGTCGACGCTGATGACCAAATCGGTTTTCACCTGCGGCAAAGACGATACTGTCTATGAACTGATGAAAATGATGACTGAGCGGCGCATCCGTCACGTCCCCGTCGTGGACGGCGACAAGCTGATCGGCATGATTTCGATCGGTGACGTGGTCAAGCACCGCATGCAGCAGGCCGCGGCTGAAAACGAAGCGCTCAAGGACTATATCGCCCAGGGGTAGGGGGAGATGGATTTGCGTTGGGTTTTTGTCGTTGCGTTGGCAGCTCTGTCGATGCCGTCGTTGGCGATCGATCAGCTGCACCTTAGCCTGACTGTTGATGCATCAGAAGCCAGCTTGGTTGTGGAAAATCGGTCAGACTCAGTGGTGAAAATCGGGAAGAACCAATTTGATGGAGTTCCGTCGGTTTTCAGTATCCGCATGAAGGGACCAGCAGGAGAACTGATCTCCCAAAATGGGCAATCACCAGACGGGTGGTTCAATCCTGCAGTGGTGGTTTCTCAGTTCGAAAGGTTTCCTCTTTCCAGCCTGACGTTGGAAGCGGGAGAAACGCTGACCTACAGTTCTAAAGTGGCAAGCCTCTTGCTGCCAGCAAGAAGCCAGCCGGGAGGTGGCGGTACCTGCATTTTCCAAATCCGTGCAGTGGTTGTCTTTCCTGAGCAGGCCATGGAACCTGAAACTATCAAGTCTGACTGGGTAGAGGCGGACTGCGCAGCACTTTTCCCTGCAAGATAGCCCCCTACTGCACCCGCTCGTAGGGCGACCATTCATTGTCGAAGTCTGCGGGCTTCAGCACCAACACGCTATGGGCATCCACTGTGATGTCCATCAAGCTTGACCGAATCTCAGCCACCCGCTTGCCCGTCAGGGCATCCACCACGGGTGTGCCGTTCATCATTTTCCAGTTTCTGATCATCAGCGTTTCCGTGACCGGTGCGGGACTCGGGTTCGCTATCACGAAAACGGTTTCCAGCGCCTTTTCGGTGTAGCGTTCGAATGCCAGCAAGCTGGTGGCCTCAATCGTGCGGAAGTTGCCGACCCGGAGCGCGCGTTCGCCTTTGTGCAGCGCGATCAGTTCCTGCGTGCGCCGGAGGGCCGGGTTGTCGCCCGTGGCCATATCCCAACGCATGGGTGCGCGATTTTCCGGGTCCTCCCCGCCGTGCATGCCCAGTTCTGTGCCGTAATAGAGGTTCGGTGACCCGGGCAGGGTGAATTGCAGCACCTGCGCCATGTCTCGTTGCCAGGCCTGGGGCATCATATCCACAAGCCGCTTGGTGTCGTGATTGTCCAGCAGCAGCCAGGACTTGAGCATGCCGTCCATGCCCGTGTCTTCGACCATCGCGCCCAGCATGCGCCCCGCGGTGGTACCATCCAGCTTGCCGTCCACCAGGCTTTCGATGATTTTACGTACCGGGAAATTCAAAATACCGTCGAGCGACTGGGTCCAGCCGTCAGGGTAGCTCCAGACCTCACCGACAATCAGTGCTCCTGCCTTCTCGACATGGGCGCTTGTGCGCAGGTCCTGGAGCGCCGTGGGGCCAACATCAAAGGCTACATCAAGTCGCCAGCCATCGATGCCGTCCCGCAGGTAGGACCGGACAACCGACGTGGGGCTCTTGTATATATAATTCTGTACCTCAGGGTTCTCGAGCCGCAGTTCCGGCAGCGCAGGCGAGTCGATCCAGCCGCGATAGCCGTTCTTGTAAGCGGGCCCGATGAAGAACCAGTCCCGGTAGGGGCTGTTGGCGTCCGTGAGCGCGTCGCGGAAAATCGGTGCCTTGCTACCCATATGGTTGAACACGCCGTCCAGCACCAGTTTCATGCCGCGGCTGTGCAGCGCCCTCGCGAGGGACTTCACGTCATCCCGTGTGCCATACTCCGGCGAGATACGGGTGTAGTCGAGCGCGTCATATTTATGGTTGGTGATGGCCAGGTGAATCGGGTTCAGATAGAGAACATCCACCCCCAGGCCTTGAATATAGTCCAACCGCCCGGTGAGGCTTTCAAGGTCACCACCCCAGAAGGCCAGCTCGTGGCTCCAATTATCCGCGCCCTCGACCGGATGGCCGGGCTTTGGCACTTCATTCCAAGCGTGCAGGCGGCGGGGCGGCTGGTAAAGGTGCCGTTTGGCCTCAAGGTTCAGGGAAGGTGCGAACCTGTCCACGATTACCTGATAGACGATCGCCCCATTACGCCAGTCGGCCTCGCGGGCGGCCATCACGGCAGACAGCGTTTTGTCCTCAGCTGTCTGGTAACGGGTTTTATCGAAATGAACGGCATCATCGGCCTGCACCTGAAAGGTTATCAGGGCACTGAGCGTGGCTGCCTTAAAGGAAATCCGCATCGGTCAGCCTCTCCGGCCTTGGGCAAGGCAGCGGCGATAGACGGCTTCATATCCCGCCACACTGTTCTGCCAGGTTCGGATGTTCTGTGCATAGTCGCGCCCGGCCATCAGCATGTCAGCCCAGCAGTCGCGATTTCGGATCAGGTCGGCGCACACCTTTACAAAGTCTGCCGCGTCATCGGCGCGGAACAGGCGGCCGGTGCGGCCGTCCTCAATCAGTTCCTTGTGGCCGCCCACGTCGCTTGCCAGCACCAGGCGTGTCATGGCCATGGCTTCAAGTGGTTTCAGCGGCGTCACGGTTTCTGTCAGGCGAATGCCGTGGCGCGGGTAGGTCATAATATCTGCCACACTATAGTAGCGGCGCACGCTGTCGTGCGGCACGCGCCCTGTGAAAATGACAGTGTCTTCAAGGCCAAGCTCTGCCACGGCGGCTTTGAGCCGCACCTCTGTTGGCCCGCCACCCACCAACAGCAGCGCCACGTCGGGCACCTCGGCCTTCAGGGCAGGCAGGGCGCGAATCAAAAACTCAAGCCCCTCATACGCATAGAAAGACCCGGCGAACCCCAGCACGGTTCGGCCATCAAGGCCAAGTTCCCTGGTCAGCGCCGCGTCCTTTTCCCCAATGGGTGGGAAGGCCTCGGCGTTCACAGCGTTCGGTATCACAGTCACCTTGTCGGGCCGGATCCCACGGGCAAGAATGTCGGCGCGCAGGCCTTCACAGATGGTGGTTACCTCGGTGGCCTGCCGGATGGCACGGGTCTCGAGTGCCCGGCTGACCTTGTACCGGAGGCTGCCTTCCCGTGTGGTGCCATGGTCCACAGCCGCATCTTCCCAGAAGGCGCGAATCTCATACACTACGGGGCGACCACCTGCGGCATCGAACGCCGGGAAGAAATCCAGCACCGGTGAATGGGCATGCAGGATGTCGGGGTTCAACTCGTCGACAAGCGCCCGAAGGCGGTATTTCGTCAGTCGCATTTCGCGCATTTCCCGAAGCCCAACCGGCAACCATTTGGGGATACCGCCATTCGGCGTCCGGTAGATGCGCCAGCCATCTATGTCTTCAAAGGGGGCGTCGCCCGTGCCGTGCCGTGGAGTGGTGACCAGCACTGGGTCCCAGCCCATGGCTTTTTGCTGTGCCATGATGGACATGGTGCGAAAGACATAGCCGCTGTGTTTGGGAAGGCTGTGGTCCAGAATATGTAGGATGCGCATATGCTTATTGATCAATCTTTGCCTGAAAAATTGGACCAAGCTTGCCTCAAGCGCAGGGACTTGTACAGTTTGTGTAACCAAGCCAGTGGTGCGCTGCGTCACAAAAGTGACCGAATCTTGTATTTAGCTGCGCTCCAAAACGGCAACACCAATAATCAGCGAGGTCAGGGATTCGTGAAACAGTCAGTGATAAAGGCAGGACAAGCGGCGGCGGCCATGCTGTGTGTGCTGGTGACAGGCAGCGCCCATGCCGATTCTGAAGGCTATGCCCGGAGCGACGGCAACGAAGTGCTGACCCTGCAGGTGGAAAACGACCTCCTCTTTGGCACAGACGAGAATTATACCAATGGTATCCGCCTTAGTTATGTGCACCGGCCCGGCAATACACCAATTGGCGACAGCATCAGCGGGTTCCTCAGGCGCTTTTCCCCGATGGCACGGAACGCCCTGAAGTCTGACCTCTATTATAGCGTGGCGCTGGGGCAGAATATGTATACCCCACAGGATATCGAATCCGTTGATCTGATCGAGGATGACCGCCCCTATGCGGGCTGGACCTATCTGGAGTTTGGCGTCACGGTTGAGGACAAGACCGGCTATGAAGCCATCAAGCTTGATCTTGGCATGGTGGGGCCGGCGTCGCTCGCCAGCAAGACCCAGCGCTGGTGGCACAGTGTGATCGGCAGTCAGCGCCCGAACGGCTGGCCGCACCAATTGCCGAACGAGCCTGGCATCAACCTTTATTACACGCGCGGCCACCGGTTTGACCCGATCAAGCTGTCGGATGACCTGTCGTTCGATTTTACGCCGCACTGGGGTGTCGCGCTTGGCAATGTCTATACCTATGGGGCAGGGGGACTGACGCTCCGCCTGGGGACCAATCTGGACCGCGATATGGGCGCTCCGCCCCGAATCCAACCCAGCCTGCCGGGCAGCGATCATTTTTCAGGTGACGGCTTTGATATTTACCTGTTCGCGGGCAGCGAGGTTCGCGCCATCGCCCGCAATATCTTCCTGGACGGTACCTGGAAAGATCACGAACATGACGTGAACAAGAAAGAGCTGCTAGCTGAAATCCAGGTGGGGGTGGTGGCGTTTGTCGGGCCGGTGCGTATGGCGCTTACGAATGCCTTCCGGACGTCAGAGTTCGCGGGCAGTGGCAATCACCGCTATAGCGCTTTCACGCTGTCGACCCGATTCTAGCCGCGTCCACGGCGGGCCGTCAGTCTTCCTCATAGCGCAGCAGGTCGCCGGGCTGGCAGTCCAGATATTTGCAGATGGCCTCGAGGGTGGCAAAGCGCACCCCCTTTACCTTGCCTGACTTCAGCAGGCTTAGGTTGGCTTCGGTGATTCCCACATGGGCGGCGAGGTCCTTTGATTTGACCTTGCGTTCCGCAAGCATGACATCAAGGCGAACGGTAATCGGCACAAGTCGCCTCCCTATACAATCTGGTTCAGTTCGTCGCGCTGTTCGCGCGCCAGGCGCACCATGCGGGCGATCACCAGTGCCATCAGCGCGGGCACGAGCCCCAGGACGGTATCGGACGACAGGCTGATCGCCAGCGCCCGTTCGCCCGGTGGGTTGGTGGCGGTGGCAATCAGGACAAGCAGCGTGTCATTGAGGAAGCTCGCGAGCAGATACCACAGCATCAGGTGGCCGACACGCGCGAGAGCGCGCTCAGACGCTTCGGCAAACCAGTTGCCGGCCTCCAGCTGCCTGATGAGCCCAATCAGGGAAGCAAGCGCCGCAATCAGGAGGCCGGCCGGGAGGGCGTCCACCACGAATCCTGCGATCCGCTGCCACAGAACCATGCCCGAAATGCCGCCATAATTATCGATTAGCCTCTTTTCCGCGCCAAGGTGACTGAGCGCTGACGGGTCAACCCAGATCCACACATTGAAAGTGATGATTAGCGTGATGGAAAACCAGATGATCCATTTAAGGAGGGTCAGGCTCAGGAGCTTGTTA
>NZ_LRUA01000007.1:0-2500 GCF_001550055.1 Kordiimonas lacus | reverse complement strand
CCGGGGCTCAAGACATGTACCGAAGCTGTGGATTTGATCTTATGATCAAGTGGTAGCGGAGCGTTCTGTAAGTCTGCGAAGGTGTGGCGTGAGCCATGCTGGAGATATCAGAAGTGAGAATGCTGACATGAGTAGCGATAAACAGTGTGAGAGACACTGTCGCCGAAATCCCAAGGGTTCCTGCGCAAGGCTAATCCGCGCAGGGTGAGTCGGCCCCTAAGGCGAGGCTGAAAAGCGTAGTCGATGGGAAACAGGTTAATATTCCTGTACCTGGTGGAATGTGACGGATACCGTAAGTTGTTCTTCCTTATTGGATTGGAAGGGCCGCGAAGGTGTCCCAGGAAATAGCACCACCATATAGACCGTACCCGAAACCGACACAGGTGGGATGGTAGAGCATACCAAGGCGCTTGAGAGAACTATGTTGAAGGAACTCGGCAAATTGCCTCCGTAACTTCGGGAGAAGGAGGCCCACCATTAAGGCAACTTTTTGGTGGGGGCACAAAAGAGGGGGTGGCGACTGTTTACTAAAAACACAGGGCTCTGCGAAGTCGCAAGACGACGTATAGGGTCTGACGCCTGCCCGGTGCCGGAAGGTTAAGAGGAGGTGTGAGAGCACCGAATTGAAGCCCCGGTAAACGGCGGCCGTAACTATAACGGTCCTAAGGTAGCGAAATTCCTTGTCGGGTAAGTTCCGACCTGCACGAATGGCGTAACGACTTCCCCACTGTCTCCAACATAGACTCAGCGAAATTGAATTCTCCGTGAAGATGCGGAGTACCCGCGGTTAGACGGAAAGACCCCGTGCACCTTTACTACAGCTTCAGTGTGGTATTAGGGACAACATGTGTAGCATAGGTGGGAGGCTTTGAAGCAGGGACGCCAGTCCTTGTGGAGCCAACCCTTGAAATACCACCCTTGTTGTTCCTGATATCTAACCACGTCCCGTGAACCCGGGACTGGGACCCACTGTGGCGGGTAGTTTGACTGGGGCGGTCGCCTCCCAAATGGTAACGGAGGCGCGCGAAGGTAGGCTCAGATCGGCCAGAAATCGATCGTTGAGTGCAATGGCATAAGCCTGCCTGACTGCGAGACTGACAGGTCGAGCAGAGACGAAAGTCGGTCATAGTGATCCGGTGGTTCTGTGTGGAAGGGCCATCGCTCAACGGATAAAAGGTACGCCGGGGATAACAGGCTGATACTGCCCAAGAGCTCATATCGACGGCAGTGTTTGGCACCTCGATGTCGGCTCATCTCATCCTGGGGCTGGAGCAGGTCCCAAGGGTTTGGCTGTTCGCCAATTAAAGAGGTACGTGAGCTGGGTTTAGAACGTCGTGAGACAGTTCGGTCCCTATCTGCCGTGGGCGCAAGAGACTTGAGAGGAGCTGCCCCTAGTACGAGAGGACCGGGGTGGACGGACCTCTGGTGGACCTGTTGTGGCGCCAGCCGCATTGCAGGGTAGCTATGTCCGGACGGGATAACCGCTGAAAGCATCTAAGCGGGAAGCCCCCCTCAAGATTAGGTCTCTCTGAGAGCCGTGGAAGACCACCACGTTGATAGGTCAGGTGTGGAAGTCCAGTAATGGATGAAGCTTACTGATACTAATTGCTCGATAGGCTTGAAGAGCCCCTCCATAGACAGAGAACAACACTCTCTCTATGTGTGGAACAACTTCAAAGCATGCACCAATAATAAAACGCAATCCGGCAAGCACTGCTTGCTGTTTACTCTTTTGTTGATCTGGTGGTTATAACAAGATTGTCCCACCCGGTCCCATCCCGAACCCGGAAGTGAAAGGTCTTTGTGCCGATGGTACTTCGTCTTAAGGCGCGGAAGAGTAGGTCGCCGCCAGATCTACAAAAGAGTAAAACATCATCACAACTTCAAAAAATTAAACAAACCGCCATAAGGCGGTTTTTTAATTTACCTCAAGCGCCGGCGCTCACGCTTGGCTTCCGCGAAAACGTTCGCGACGGCCAGTCGGCCTTGCCTCAGCCCCTCCGGGCTTCGGTAATTAGCGTGAAACCCGCTCAAGCCTCGCAAACAAAGCGAGCAGCCCTGAGCGCGCTTCATGGAATGGCAAAGCCAGACCGGAAGCAAAACATAATTGACGCGGGGTGGAGCAGCCCGCCAAGGCGAAGCGAAAGCGAAACCGTCTGCATCGCCGAAAGGCGCCAGACATACCTGCTACCGGGCGACGGCCCTAAACGTAGACATATGACGCGGGGTGGAGCAGCCCGGTAGCTCGTCAGGCTCATAACCTGAAGGTCGTAGGTTCAAATCCTACCCCCGCAACCAAATTTAAGGCCGATCCCCAACACGGGGGTCGGCCTTAAATCTTTGTTGGGCGGGGCCAGGCTTTGCTCCTGGTAAAACAGACCGCAAGGCTGTTTTACCAAAGGTTCCTAGCCAAGCTGACGAGGAGCAAAGCCACGAGACTAATCCTACCCACAAAACCAAAAACAAACCTCGGTCCCCAGGACCGTTTTTTGGCCTGGGG
>NZ_LRUA01000006.1:2500-995772 GCF_001550055.1 Kordiimonas lacus | reverse complement strand
ATGGCTAAAGAAAAGTTTGAACGTAATAAGCCGCACTGCAACATCGGTACGATTGGTCACGTTGACCATGGTAAGACGACGTTGACAGCTGCGATCACTAAGGTTCTTGCGGAATCATTCGGCGGTGCCGCTGTTGACTTCGCGAACATTGACAAGGCTCCAGAGGAGCGTGAGCGTGGTATCACGATCTCGACTGCACACGTTGAGTATGAGACTGAAGCACGCCACTATGCGCACGTTGACTGCCCAGGTCACGCTGACTATGTGAAGAACATGATCACGGGTGCTGCCCAGATGGACGGCGCGATCCTGGTTGTTAACGCAGCAGACGGTCCAATGCCACAGACTCGCGAGCACATCCTGCTTGCTCGTCAGGTTGGTGTACCAGCGCTTGTTGTGTTCATGAACAAAGTTGACCAGGTTGACGACGAAGAGCTTCTCGAACTCGTTGAGATGGAAATCCGTGAGTTGCTAAGTGAGTATGAATTCCCAGGCGACGATATTCCAATCGTAGCGGGTTCTGCTCTTGCGGCTCTCGAAGGTCGTGACGACAACATCGGTAAAGAGAAGATCCTCGAGCTGATGAAAGCTGTTGATGACTATATCCCACAGCCAGAGCGTGCCGTTGACGGTGCCTTCCTGATGCCTGTTGAGGACGTATTCTCCATCTCCGGTCGCGGTACTGTATGTACTGGTCGTGTTGAGCGCGGCATCGTGAAAGTTGGCGAAGAGATCGAGATCGTTGGTATCAAAGACACTCAGAAGACAACTGTTACGGGCGTTGAAATGTTCCGCAAGCTTCTCGACGAAGGCCGTGCGGGCGACAACATCGGTGCACTGCTTCGCGGCGTTGGTCGTGACGAAGTTGAGCGTGGCCAGGTTCTGGCACACGTTGGCTCGATCACGCCACACACGAAGTTCACTGCCGAGACTTACATCCTCACCAAAGAGGAAGGTGGTCGTCACACGCCGTTCTTCGCGAACTACCGTCCACAGTTCTACTTCCGTACAACTGACGTGACCGGTAACGTTGAGCTGCCAGAAGGCACCGAAATGGTAATGCCTGGTGACAACGTGAACCTGACGGTTGAGCTGATCGCTCCGATCGCCATGGACGAAGGTCTCCGCTTCGCGATCCGCGAAGGTGGCCGTACCGTCGGCGCCGGCGTTGTTGCTAAAATCATCGCGTAATTCAATCACGGCGCCGGGCCTTGTTCCGGCGCCACTGTTAAGGTGTTAGATCAATGGAAGCGCAAAATATTCGCATCCGCCTGAAGGCATTTGACCACCGTGTGCTTGACCAAGCCACCGGTGAAATCGCCAACACGGCCAAGCGTACGGGCGCCATGGTTCGCGGGCCTATCCCGATGCCAACCAGGATCGAAAAATTCACGGTACTGCGTGGCCCACACGTAAACAAAAAGTCTCGTGAACAATTCGAAATGCGTACCCACAAACGCTTGCTCGACATTGTCGACCCAACTCCACAGACCGTAGACGCGCTGATGAAGCTCGACCTCGCTGCTGGTGTTGATGTTGAAATCAAACTGCAAGGATAAGACCCATGCGTACAGGTTTGATTGCAAAAAAACTCGGTATGACCCGCGTATTCAATGACGCCGGTCACCACGTGCCAGTAACTGTTCTGCAGCTCGACGGCTGTCAGGTTGTTGCTCAGCGCACGGTAGAGAAAGACGGGTACACCGCCGTACAGCTTGGCGCCGGTGTCCGTAAAGTAAAGAACGTTTCGAAGGCACAGCGTGGCCACTTCGCGAAAGCTGAAGTTGAGCCAAAGGCAAAAATTGCGGAATTCCGCGTTGCCGCTGATGCGCTCGTTGAAGTTGGTGCTGAACTGACTGCAGATCACTTCCTGGTAGGCCAGCGCGTTGACGTTGTTGGTACTTCCAAGGGTAAGGGGTTTGCTGGTGCAATGAAGCGTCACAACTTCGGCGGTCTGCGTGCTTCCCACGGCGTATCCATCTCCCACCGTTCGCACGGTTCCACGGGTCAGTGTCAAGACCCAGGCCGCGTGTTCAAGGGCAAGAAGATGGCTGGTCACATGGGTGACGCGCGCACGACTGTGCAGAGCCTTGAAATTGTTGAAACGCGGGTTGATGAAGGTCTCATCCTCGTTAAAGGCGGTATCCCTGGTTCCAAGTCGGGCTGGGTACTGATCTCTGACGCTGCGAAAAAGGCCGCTCCGGAAGGTCTGCCAATGCCGGCAGCGTTCCGCGCCCCTGCGAAAGCAGAAGCTCCTGCTGCTGAAGCTCCGGCTGAAGCACCAGCAGAAGCCCCTGCAGAAGCTAGCGAGGAATAAGCGTCATGAAGACGAACGTCCTTACATTAGACGCCAAGAAAGCCGGCGACATCGAACTCGATGAGGCGATCTTTGGCGTAACTGCACGGGCAGACATCCTGCACCGTGTAGTGAACTGGCAGCTTGCCAAGCGCCGGGCCGGTACTCACGCTGTGAAGTTCCGTTCCGACATCGCTCGCACTGGTAAAAAGTGGGGCCGCCAAAAAGGTGGTGGTACCGCTCGTCACGGTGATCGTCGCTCCAACATCTTCATTGGTGGTGGTCGCGCGTTCGGTCCTGTTGTGCGCGATCACGGCTTCGACCTGCCGAAAAAAATCCGCAAGCTCGGCCTCAAGTCGGCTCTGTCCGCTAAACAAGCAGACGGCAAGCTGATCGTGGTTGATGTTGCTGAACTCAAGGATGGCAAGACGAAAGAACTGGCAGCCAAGCTCGCGAAGCTCGGCCTTGCTAACGCTCTGTTCGTTGACGGTGCTGAAGTGAATGAAAACTTCAAGCGCGCCGTTGCCAACATCCCGAACATTGATGTGCTGCCAAGCCAAGGTGCGAACGTGTACGACATTCTGCGTCGTGACACGCTGGTTCTCACCAAAGCTGCAGTCGCCAAACTCGAGGAGAGGCTCAAATGAGCATGGTCAAGCATTATGACGTGATCAAGAGCCCTGTAATCACCGAGAAGGCGACGCTCGGCTCTGAAAACAACCAAGTAACCTTCAAGGTTGCGATCGATGCTACTAAGCCAGAGATCAAAGCCGCTGTCGAAGCTCTCTTCGACGTGAAGGTGAAGAAGGTCAATACGCTGCGCCAAGAAGGCAAGGTAAAACGTTTCCGTGGTGTAACCGGCAAGCGCGCCGAATACAAAAAAGCCATGGTAACGCTTGCTGAAGGTAACAGCATTGACGTGACGACGGGGGTTTAACCGATGGCACTCAAGCAATATAAACCGGTGACCCCAGGCCAGCGCGGCCTCGTTCTTGTTGACCGTGACGGTCTGCACAAGGGCAAGCCTGTAAAAGCGCTGACTGAAGGTCTCACCAAATCCGGTGGCCGCAATAACAAGGGCCGCATCACTGCACGTCGCATTGGTGGTGGTCACAAGCGTACCTACCGGGTAATCGACTTCAAACGTGCGAAATGGGACGTGCCAGCAACTGTTGAGCGTCTTGAGTACGATCCTAACCGGACCGCATTCATCGCACTGATCAAATATGAAGACGGTGAACTGTCCTACATCATCGCGCCACAGCGTCTCGCCCCTGGCGACACTGTGATTGCCGGTGAAAAAGTGGACGTGAAGCCAGGCAACGTTATGCCGCTCGCCAACATGCCAATCGGTACCATCATCCACAATGTGGAGATGAAGAAAGGCAAAGGCGGCCAGATCGCTCGTTCCGCTGGTGCTTACGCTCAGCTGATCGGTCGTGACCGCGGTTACGCCCAGCTTCGTCTGTCTTCTGGTGAGGTACGCGTGGTACGCGGCGAGTGTGTCGCAACCGTTGGCGCTGTGTCGAACCCTGACAATCAAAACACCAAGCTCGCTAAAGCGGGCCGGAATCGTTGGTTGGGCAAACGCCCAAGCGTTCGTGGCGTTGCCATGAACCCGGTTGATCACCCACATGGTGGTGGTGAAGGCCGGACGTCTGGTGGTCGTCACCCAGTGACGCCATGGGGCAAGCCAACTAAAGGTAAGAAGACTCGGTCTAACAAAGAGACTGACAAACTTATCATCCGGTCGCGCCACGAGCGCAAGAAACGCTAAGGAGTCCTGAATATGGCACGCTCTGTATGGAAAGGCCCTTTCGTTGACATGCACCTTCTCAAGAAGGTGGAAGGCGCCCTGGAAAGCGGCAAAACGGCTGCAGTAATTCAGACCTGGTCTCGCCGGTCTACAATTCTGCCAAACTTCGTTGGCCTGACCTTCAATGTCTACAATGGGCAAAAGTTCATTCCGGTTTATGTGACCGAAGACATGGTTGGTCACAAGCTGGGTGAATTCGCTCCAACGCGGACCTACTACGGTCACGCTGCGGACAAGAAAGCGAAGAGGAAATAACTGTGGGTAAGCAATCTGCAAAACGCCGTTTGGCGGATAACGAAGCAGTAGCAACCGCTACAATGCTTCGCGGCTCGCCACAGAAATTGAACCTCGTGGCAGCCTCGATCCGTGGCATGAAAGTGGAAAAAGCTCTGGCAAGCCTGAGCTTCAACCGCCGCCGTACCGCGATTGATGTGAAGAAAGTTCTGCAGTCTGCAATTGCAAACGCAGAAAACAACCACAACCTGGATGTGGACAGCCTCGTTGTTGCTGAAGCAACTGTGGGTAAAGCGCTGACGATGAAACGTTTTCGCGCTCGTGCTCGTGGTCGCGTTGGCAAGATCGTTAAGCCGTTCAGCCGCCTGCGCATCGTTGTGCGCGAAGTAGAGGAGACTGCATAATGGGTCAGAAAGTAAGCCCTGTTGGTCTGCGCCTGGGTGTGAACCGCACCTGGGATTCGCGCTGGTACGCCGAAGGCGAAGAATACGGCTCGATGCTGCATGAAGACCTGAAAATCCGCGAGTTCATAACCAAGGAACTGTCGCAAGCCGGCATTTCCAAGGTTGTGATCGAGCGCCCGGCAAAAAAATGCCGCGTGACCATCTACTCGGCTCGTCCGGGTGTGATCATCGGTAAAAAAGGCGCCGACATTGAGAAGCTCCGCCGCAAGGTGGCAAACTTCACTTCTTCTGAAGTAAGCCTCAACATTGTCGAAGTCCGTAAGCCGGAAATCGATGCGAAACTGATCGCCGACAACATTGCACAACAGCTGGAGCGTCGTGTTGCGTTCCGTCGTGCGATGAAGCGTGCGGTACAAAGCGCAATTCGTCTTGGTGCCGGTGGTATCCGGATCAACTGTGCCGGCCGTCTGGGCGGTGCTGAGATCGCACGGACCGAATGGTACCGCGAAGGCCGCGTGCCGCTGCACACTCTGCGTGCCGACATCGACTACGGTGTGGCTGAAGCCCTGACTGCCTACGGCATCTGCGGCATCAAAGTATGGGTGTACAAAGGCGACATCATGGAACACGACCCGATGGCTCATGAACGCCGTGCTAACGAAGTTCAAAGCCAAGGAGGCCCGTCCCGCCGCTAGGCGTGGACGGCTAGAGTAGGAGCGACAAACGATGTTGCAACCGAAGCGTACTAAGTTCCGTAAGGCCCACAAGGGCCGCATCCACGGCACAGCCCCTGGCGGAACCTCGTTGAACTTTGGTCAGTTTGGTCTGAAAGCGACCACGCCTGGCCGCGTAACCGCTCGTCAAATCGAGGCGGCTCGCCGCGCCATGAACCGCCACATGAAGCGTTCTGGTAAAGTCTGGATCCGCATCTTCCCAGATGTGCCCGTGACTGCGAAGCCTGCCGAAGTACGGATGGGTAAAGGTAAAGGCTCTGTCGATCGTTGGGTGTGCAAGGTTAAGCCTGGCCGCATCATGTTTGAGATCGACGGCGTCTCTGAAGAACTGGCCCGCGGTGCATTTGAGCGCGCAGCTGCAAAGCTTGCTGTTCAAACTCGCATCGTGGAACGGATGCATTAAGAGCTAACGGAGAAAAATGATGAAGGCAGCTGATCTTCGCCAAAAGTCGCAAGACGAGCTCCGTAAAGAGCTCGAAGACCTGAAAAAAGAGCAGCTTAACCTGCGCTTTCAGGCGGCGTCTGGCCAACTCGAAAACACGGCTCGCGTACGCGAGATCCGTCGCGACGTAGCCCGGATCCAAACGATCCTGGGTCAGTCGGCTGAGGCGTAAGGAGTAAACCCATGCCAAAGCGTATTCTGCAAGGAACTGTGGTAAGCAACAAAGGCGAAAAAACCGTTGTTGTAAAAGTAGAACGTCGTATTAAGCATCCTTTGCTTGACAAAATTATTCGACGCTCTAAGAAGTACCACGCTCACGATGAGAGCAACAGCATTCAGGTTGGGGAGACAGTCCGTATTGAGGAATGTCGTCCTATTTCGAAACTGAAGACCTGGCGTGTAGTAGGCGGTGAGGCTTAGGCCTCACCTTCTTGCTATTCGTCGGCAATAACAAAGGGTGTAACCCATGATTCAGATGCAAACCAACCTCGACGTGGCCGATAACTCCGGGGCCAAGAGGGTGCAGTGCATTAAAGTGCTTGGTGGTTCCAAGCGCAAAACCGCTGGAGTAGGCGACATTATTGTCGTCTCCGTAAAGGAAGCGATCCCACGGGGTCGTGTAAAAAAAGGTGACGTGCATCGCGCCGTCATCGTTCGTACTGCTAAAGAAGTTCGCCGCAACGATGGCACTGCCATCCGTTTCGACCGTAACGCTGCAGTACTGGTAAACAAGAACCATGAGCCGATTGGTACCCGTATTTTTGGCCCAGTCGTGCGTGAACTGCGTGCAAAGAAGCATATGAAAATCATCTCGCTTGCACCGGAGGTACTCTAAATGGCCGCGAAACTTAAAAAAGGTGACAAGGTCGTTGTGATTGCCGGTAAAGACAAAGGCAAGCGCGGCGAAATCACGTCTGTTATCCCTAAGCAGGGTCGTGCCGTTGTATCGGGTGTAAACCTGATCAAGAAGCACAACCGTCCTACTCAGGCGAGCGCAGGCGGTATTGAGACGAAAGAAGCTGCTATCCAGCTCTCCAATCTGATGATTGAAGATCCGAAGGACGGCGCTCCTACTCGTGTTGGTTTCAAAGTTCTCGAAGACGGTCGCAAGGTTCGCTTTGCGAAAAAGTCCGGGGAGGTGATCGATGGCTAAAGCAACTAAAGCATTGCCACGTCTTCGTACGATGTACGAAGAAAAAGTACGTGCTTCCCTGCAGGAGCAGTTCGGCTACAAAAACCCGATGCAGGTTCCAAAACTCGACAAGATCGTCATCAACATTGGTGTTGGTGAAGCTGTTGCCGACAAGAAGAAGATCGACAAGGTTGTTGACGAGATCACAGCCATTGCTGGTCAGAAGCCTGTTGTTACGAAAGCTCGCAAGTCCATCGCAGGTTTCAAACTGCGTGAAGGCATGCCTCTTGGCGTGAAAGTGACTCTGCGTAGCGAACGTATGTACGAGTTTCTCGACCGTCTGATCACCATTGCAATGCCACGTATCCGTGACTTCCAGGGCGTAAACCCGAAGTCTTTCGACGGCCGCGGCAACTACGCAATGGGTCTGAAGGAACAAATCGTCTTCCCAGAAGTGAACTACGATGAAGTTGATCAGGTTCGCGGGATGGACATTATCATCTGCACCACGGCTCCAACCGATGACGAGGCGCTCGCGCTTCTCGCCGGTTTTGACATGCCGTTTAAGAAATAACGGCAGCCGAAGGAGGGTTTTGATATGGCTAAGAAAAGCGCCATGAACAAGAACGCACGGCGGGAAAAGCTGGTAGAGAAGTATGCTGCCAAGCGCGCTGAGCTCAAAGCGATTGTCTATGACAAGAGCCTGGGCGAAGACGAGCGTTGGCTTGCTGCACTCCAGCTCGCTAAACTACCACGTAACGGCGCTGCTACGCGTCTTCGCAATCGTTGTGAAGTCACAGGTCGCCCACGTGGTTACTACCGTAAATTCAAGATGTCCCGTATCGCGCTGCGTGAGCTAGGCTCCGCTGCGAAGATCCCGGGCGTCGTAAAATCCAGTTGGTAAGGGGATAGGCTCATGTCGATGACAGATCCGATCGGCGATATGCTGACCCGTATCCGCAACGGTCTGCAGGCTCGCAAAACCGTTGTATCCACGCCAGCCTCCAAGACGCGTCAGCGCATCCTGGACGTGCTTCAGCGTGAAGGTTACATTCGCGGCTATTCGCGTGAAGAAGGTGAAGGCAACAAAGCCTCCATCTCCATCGAACTCAAGTATCACGAAGGCGAACCGGTTATCCGCACGATCAATCGTGTGTCCAAACCTGGTCGTCGCGTCTACAGCTCAGTTCGTGACTTGCCACGTGTTCACAACGGCCTTGGTATTTCGATCGTCTCCACACCGAAAGGTGTGCTTTCCGACGCTGAAGCGCGGGAAAGCAATGTGGGCGGCGAAATTCTTTGCACCGTATTCTAAGGAAGGGAAGAAGACATGTCCCGTATCGGTAAAAAGCCAGTGGCGATCCCGTCCGGCGTGACCGTTTCCTTGAACGGCGCGGACCTGACGGTTAAAGGCCCTAAAGGCGAACTCGCAATGACGTTCGTTCCTGAAGTAGAAGTTGCTCAGGACGATGCCGGCATCGCGGTAACGCCAGTAAACGACACCAAGCGTGCTCGCTCCATGTGGGGTATGCAGCGCACGATGGTTTCCAACATGATCGAAGGTGTAACCGACGGCTTCTCCAAGAAGCTTGAGATCACCGGTGTTGGTTACCGTGCTGCAATGAAGGGTTCTGCCCTTAACCTGCAGCTTGGCTACAGCCATGATATTGATTTCCCGGTTCCAGCAGGCATCAAGATTGAGACGCCTGATCAGACCACGATCATTATCTCGGGCATCGACAAACAACAGGTCGGTGAAACTGCAGCCAAGATTCGCGAATTCCGTAAGCCTGAACCTTACAAAGGTAAGGGTATCAAGTACGCAGGCGAATATATCTTCCGCAAGGAAGGTAAGAAGAAATAATGGGTGGCACGAATGGCTTCTATTGATAAATTTGAACGGCGCCGCCAGCGCAACCGCATCGCGCTTAAGAAGCGCGCAGGCGGTCGGCCGCGTCTTTCTATTCACCGTACAAACCAGCATATCTATGCGCAGATTATCGACGATGTGAAAGGTGCAACCCTTGCGGCTGCTTCCACCGTTGAGAAGGACCTGCGTGCAGATTCGTCCAAGAATATCGAGGGCGCTTCTAAAGTTGGTAAGTTGATTGCCGAGCGAGCCAAGGCTGCGGGCGTCAAATCAGTGGTCTTCGACCGTGGTGGTTTCATCTACCATGGCCGTGTGAAGGCTCTTGCTGATGCGGCGCGCGAAGGCGGCTTGGAATTCTAAGAAGAGATAGAAAGGAAATCCAATGGCACGCCCAGAACGCAATCGCGAAGAAAGCGAACTGATTGAAAAATTGGTTCACATTAACCGCGTAGCTAAAGTTGTTAAAGGTGGTCGTCGGTTTGGTTTCGCCGCTCTCGTAGTGGTTGGTGACCAACGTGGCCGTGTAGGTTTCGGTAATGGTAAGGCCCGTGAGGTTCCTGAAGCCATCCGGAAAGCAACTGAAGCTGCAAAGAAAAACATGGTTCGTGTACCTCTCCGTGAGGGTCGCACGCTGCACCACGACATTAAGGGCCGTTGGGGCGCTGGTCGGGTACTGCTGCGGACTGCTCAGGCTGGTACCGGTATCATCGCAGGTGGTCCGATGCGCGCAGTGTTTGAAGCACTCGGCGTACAGGACGTGGTGACGAAGTCGCAGGGCTCCTCGAACCCGTACAACATGGTACGGGCTACGATCGACGCTCTGACGAAACAGAACTCCCCACGTCAGGTCGCAGCGGCCCGTGGCAAGAAAGTAGCTGACATCGTAGCTCGTCGTGGCGACATCAAAGTCGTTGACGGTGCTGCTGACGACGCTGCTGACGAAGCACAAGCGGAGTAATGATCAATGGCTGCGAAGAAAAAAACTATTAAAGTCACCCAGATTGGTAGCCCAATCCGCCGCCAGAACGACCAGCGTCAGACGCTGGTTGGCCTGGGTCTTAATAAAATGCACAAAACGCGTGAGCTCGAGGATACTCCTGCTGTACGCGGCATGATCAACAAGGTGCACCACCTGGTGCGCGTTGAAGATTAAGCCGGCGCGTTCGGAGAAGACTGATGAAAATCAACGAACTTCGTGACAACCCAGGCGCTCGCAAATCTGCAATGCGCGTGGGTCGTGGTATCGGTTCCGGCAAAGGTAAAACTGCCGGTTCCGGTCACAAAGGCCAAAAAGCCCGTTCAGGTGTGGCGATCAACGGTTTTGAAGGTGGTCAGATGCCAATCTACCGCCGCCTTCCAAAGCGTGGTTTCACCAGCCTGAACAAGAAGGACTTCCAGGTTCTCAACATCGGCCGTCTGCAAAAGGCGATCGACGACAAGAAACTGGACGCCAAGAAGCCAATCACTGTTGAGACGCTGGTGGAAGCCGGTGTTGTTGGCAAGGTTGTCGACGGCGTACGTCTGCTGGCCAAAGGTGAACTGAAAGCCAAAGTCGACATCACTGTGACTGGCGCATCCAAGGGTGCGGTAGAAGCTGTTGAAAAGGCTGGCGGCAAGGTTACCGTCGCTTAAGCTAAGCAAAAGCGAAGGCCGAGATATAAGAACAGATCAAGGGGCTTGGAGTATTTATGGCATCCGCTGCGGAACAATTAGCGTCCAATATTAGTTTGGCATCCATCGGCAAAGCCGAAGAGCTTAAAAAACGAATTTGGTTCGCGCTTGGTGCACTGATTGTGTACCGCCTGTGTAGTTACATCCCCCTTCCAGGGTTGGATGCTGATGCAGTAGCAAATATGTTCGCGCAGATGGGTAGCGGCATGCTGGATATGGTGAATACCTTCTCCGGCGGCGCACTCCAACGCACCTCGATCATTATGTTGGGCATTATGCCCTATATCTCGGCCTCCATTATCATGCAGCTCCTTACCACCATGAGCCCGACTTTGGCTCAGTGGAAGAAGGAGGGCGAAACAGGTCGCCGGAAAATCAACCAGTATACCCGCTACGGCACCGTGCTTCTGACGGTGGTGCAGGGTTATGCAATCGCCACTGGCCTTGAAAGCCAGCCAGGTGTTGTGGTTGACCCAGGCCTCTTTTTCCGTCTGACAACGGTGATTACCCTTGTCGGCGGTACCATGTTCCTGATGTGGCTTGGTGAGCAGATCACCCAGCGTGGCATCGGTAACGGTATTTCCCTGATTATCTTCGCAGGTATCGTGGCTGAACTGCCTTCGACCCTTGCGCAAGCCTTTGAACTGAACCGTACGGGCGCCATGTCTGTCGGCATCCTGCTGGCCCTGCTGGTCGGCGCCGCTGCCCTGGTTTGGTTTATCGTCCTGTGTGAACGCGCCCAGCGCCGGGTTATTATCCAGTACCCCAAGCGCCAGCAGGGTAACCGCATGTTCCAGGGCGACAAGTCGCACCTGCCCATGAAGCTTAACGTGGCTGGCGTGATCCCGCCGATCTTCGCATCGTCGCTGCTCCTTATGCCTCTGACCGTTGCCAACCTGTATCAGGCTGGTGGTCCAGAGTGGCTGAGCACCGTGACGGCGATCCTCGGCCCGGGCAAACCGCTCTATATCGCGCTTTATGTGGCGATGATCGTATTCTTCTGCTTCTTCTACACGGCCATTCAGTTCAACCCTGAAGACACGGCCGATAACCTGAAGAAGCACGGCGGCTTCGTGCCGGGTATCCGCCCAGGCAAGCGCACCGCCGAGTATCTTGATTATGTCCTGACACGCCTGACCGTGATTGGCTCTGCCTATCTCTCCATCGTTTGTGTCATTCCTGAAGTGCTGATCAGCCAGGCTGCTGTTCCATTCTACCTTGGTGGTACAAGCCTTCTGATTGTTGTGAATGTGACCATGGATACCGTAAGCCAGATCCATTCGCACCTGATGGCACAGCAGTATGAAGGACTTCTGAAAAAGACACGCCTGAAAGGGGGCCGCCGGTGATCATCATTCTGTTTGGCCCTCCGGGTGCAGGTAAAGGCACACAGGCTCAGCGGATCGAGAAGTCCCGTGGGCTGGTGCAACTTTCCACAGGTGACATGCTGCGCGCAGCTGTGGCCGCGGAAACTGAAATGGGCAAGGCCGCCAAAGCTGCAATGGACAGCGGCAGCCTTGTAACCGACGAAATCGTAATTGGCATCATCCGTGACCGCATCCAGGAAGAAGACTGCAAGAACGGTTTTATCCTGGACGGCTTCCCGCGCACCGTTGCGCAGGCTGAAGCCCTCGACGTGATGCTGGCAGAGCAGGGTCTGAACCTTGACGCCGTTATCGAAATGAAAGTCGATGACGAAGCGCTTGTGGACCGGGTCTGCGGACGTTATACCTGCGCCAAGTGTGGCGAAGGCTATCATGACACGAACCTGAAGCCGAAGGTGGAAGGTGTGTGTGATGTATGTGGTAGTACGGAATTCACCCGTCGCAAGGATGATAATCCAGAGACGTTTGGAAGCCGTTTGCAAGCTTATTACGCAGATACGGCGCCAGTGTTGCCATATTATGCGGATAAGGGGACTTTGCAGCAAGTTGATGGCATGGCTGCCATTGATGAAGTTGCTGCACAAATCGACGCAGTTTTGGCTGCGTAAAGAAACTGTCACTTGACGGTTGACGAACGGGGGTTAGTTCATATAATCCCCGGCTTCAACACGTCTTGTGATTCGTAATGTATAGACGTGAACTTGTTTATTAGGAGAAACGGTCGTGGCGCGTATTGCTGGCGTTAACATTCCGACCAACAAGCGAGTAGAAATCGCTTTGACCTACATTCACGGTATTGGCCGGACCAAGGCCACGGAAATCTGCGAAAAGCTTGGTTTCCCCCGTGAGCGTCGTGTGTCGGAACTGACGGATTCTGAAGTTATTCAGATCCGTGAAATGATCGATACCGATTTCACTGTTGAGGGTGACCTCCGCCGTGAAGTTGCGATGAATATCAAACGGTTGATGGACCTCAAGTCTTATCGTGGTCTCCGTCACCGTGCAAAACTGCCGACACGCGGTCAGCGCACGAGCACGAACGCTCGTACTCGTAAGGGTAAAGCTGTTCCGATTGCCGGTAAGAAGAAGTAATCTTGGGTATCCGCTGTTTAGGACTCCCCTTAATTATAGGGTCTGCTAGAGATGGCTAAAGACACAGGGCGCGTTAAGCGCCGTGAGCGTAAGAACATCACCAATGGTGTTGCTCACGTAAATGCATCGTTCAACAACACGATGATTACAATCACAGACGTACAGGGTAACGCGATCTCCTGGTCGTCTGCAGGTATGATGGGTTTCAAAGGTTCTCGTAAATCGACGCCTTACGCTGCACAGGTTGCTGCAGAAGACGCTGGTAAGAAAGCCCAGGACCATGGCGTTAAATCATTGGAAGTGGAAGTGAAGGGTCCTGGCGCTGGTCGCGAGTCCGCTCTGCGCGCGCTTCAGGCTATTGGCTTTGTAATCACGAGCATTCGTGACGTAACGCCAATTCCACACAATGGTTGCCGTCCACCCAAACGCCGCCGCGTATAACGCACAAGAGTTCGGGTAAAGAGTATTGGCGCGAATCCTTTGGCGCTGAATTTGTAATAACAGCGTCATTCAAAAAGAGGGTTACACCGTGATCCAGAAAAACTGGCAGGAACTGATTAAACCAAATGGCGTTACGATTGAGCCGGGTGCAGACCCGCTTCGTAAAGCCAAAATCGTTGTAGAGCCGCTCGAGCGGGGCTACGGCATGACGCTTGGCAATGGCCTGCGTCGCGTGCTGTTGTCTTCCCTGCAGGGCGGTGCTGTTACAGCGATCCAGATTGAGGGTGTTCTGCACGAATTCTCTTCCGTACCAGGTGTGCGCGAAGACGTGACAGACATCGTCCTCAACATCAAACAGCTTCCCGTTCGCGTGCTGTGCGACGGCTCCAAGCGCCTGCACCTGACCGCTTCTGGTCCAGGTGAGGTGAAGGCCGACGCCATCAGCGAAGTAGCTGACGTTGAGATCCTGGATAAAGATCTTGTTCTGTGTCACCTCGATGAGGGTGCCACGCTGAACATGGAACTGACTGTAGCATCTGGTAAAGGCTATGTGCCTGCAGACCGCAACCGTCCGGAAGATGCGCCAATCGGCCTTATTCCTGTGGATGCGCTCTACAGCCCGGTCAAAAAAGTAAGCTACAAAGTTGAGAACACCCGTGAGGGCCAGGTTCTCGACTATGACAAACTGACGATGGAAGTTGAAACTGACGGCACAGTAACGCCTGAAGATGCACTGGCATTCGCTGCTCGCATCCTGCAGGACCAGCTGGCTGTTTTCGTCAACTTCGACGAGCCAGAGGAAGCCACCAAGCAGGAAGAAGACGAAGAACCAGCGTTCAACCGTCAGCTTCTGCGCAAAGTGGACGAACTCGAGCTGTCTGTCCGTTCGGCAAACTGCCTCAAGAACGACAACATCGTCTACATTGGCGATCTGGTTCAGAAAACCGAAGCAGAAATGCTCCGCACTCCGAACTTCGGTCGCAAGTCGCTCAACGAAATCAAGGAAGTTCTCGCGTCCATGGGCCTGCGCCTCGGCATGGAACTCCCAGCTTGGCCGCCTGAGAATATCGAAGAGCTCGCCAAGAAACTTGAGCAAGAATATTAAGCCTGGGGTAGGGAGCCTCTCTGATGAGGGGCTCCACGCTCTTTTTTAAAACCTCCCACATGTGAAGTGGGACACCTGCCGGTACTAGGTGAATGGTTCACCCAAGGCCGGATAGGCAATCAGGAGTAAGACAATGCGTCACGGTAAATCTGGCCGCAAACTCAATCGGACCGCTAGCCACCGTAAGGCTATGTTCATGAACCTCAGCCAAGCGCTGATCAAGCACGAGCAAATCGTTACGACCCTGCCAAAGGCGAAAGACCTGGCACCGATCGTAGAAAAGCTGATCACACTGGCGAAAAAGGGTGGCCTTGCTAACCGTCGTCTGGCGATTTCCCGCCTGCAGGACGAAACGCTCGTGTCCAAGATGTTTGACGAGCTGGCTGACCGCTACAAAGAGCGCGCTGGTGGTTACACTCGCGTTCTCAAAGCTGGTTACCGTCACGGCGACAACGCGCCGATGGCTGTGATCGAGCTGGTTGACCGCAACGAAGATGCCAAAGGCCAGGACAGCGGCCCAACCGCTGAAATGGAAGAGGCAGCTGACGACGCGGCATAAGCCAACCGTCACTGACGATATTCGAGAAGGGCGTCCCACACCGGGGCGCCCTTTTTCTTTGTGCCGCCACGGCCGCCGCTGTTAACGGCGCTGTTCAGCCAGCGTTCATTCGGTTGGGCGTATAGATACCACCATAGGTAATTAGAAGCTTTTTAAGGCACAAGACAGAATGGAGGTACGAGATGACATCCACGCTGAGATTGGATTATGAAGGCACGCCCGGTGGTGACGTTTTGGTTGGCGGTGAAGAACTTTCTGTCATTTCAGGCGGGGCAGGCAATGATGTGCTTGTCGGCGCACAGGGCCGGGACAGGCTCATGGGCGGTGACGGAGACGATATTCTGATTGGTGGTGGTCTGCGCTCCGGCAATTGGGATGTCAGTACGGACCTGGCCGAGAGCCAGGTGATCGAAGTCGCCTGGATCGAAGAACCGCATCCGTCCTTCTTTGCTGAAGTTCTCGTGGGGGGGAATGGCAATGACCTGATCTTTGGCGGCAGTTGGGATGACACCGGAGATGACGGCGAATATCTGTATGCCGACGCGTCTGCCTTTGCGGAATTGATCCTGGACGGGTCTGGTGAACTTGGGGACGGTGGCGTTGACATGTCTGGCCCGGTCGGAGGCGAACGCTTCGCAGAAGGCTTCAACAATATCGTCTGGGCCGGTGAGGGGGCAGACACAGTCTATGGCGCGAATGGGTTTGATACCATTGGGGGCGGTGCAGGCGACGACATACTGTATGGCCTTGGGGGCCCGGATATCATTTATGGCGGCGATGGCGACGATGCCATTTATGGCGGCAACGGAGATCCCACCAATTTTCATAGGCTGAGCGAAGGCGAGTCCTTCACGATTGTACAGCGCCTGTTTGGCGGCGAAGGGAATGACAGCCTCATAGGCGGTGACGGCGCCGAACTGCATTATGGCGGCGCGGGCAATGACAAGCTTTATGGCCGTGGTGGCGATGATACCCTTCATGGCGGCGCAGGCGATGATTGGCTCAGTGGCGGGGACGGAAACGATACCTTCATCACGGGCGACGGAGCCGATACCGTCTATTTTGATTTCGACAACAGCGTTAATACCGTGACCGATTTCGATGTAGCTGAGGACCGCATTGTGATCGACAACCATGCTTGGGCGGTCCTGTTTGAAACAGGGTTGCAGAACGCCACCGAGGAAACGATGGACGGTCAAAGTGGGCTGTTGATTGACGCGGAGGCCGGGGCGCTGTTTCTTGTCGGTCTGACGACCTCCGACATCGAGGATATTGAGGTTGTGGTTTTCTGGCCCGATTAAGCCTGACCGCTGGGAAAAGCCACGCAAATCACAGTATGGCTCCCTTTGGGCCAGTAGGCCCGCGAACCTGCACGGCCATCCCATCCGAAAGCGGCGATATCTGCGTTAGCGGCTCAGTTCAGTTCGGGATAGATGGTCAGGAGGCGCCGCTCCCTTTCGGTCGTCATGGGGCAGCAATGCAGCTCAACCGGGCGTTCATTCACTTTGGCCGACACCAGTTCTTCGAGATGGTTACCCAGATAGGGCGACATCCTGAGCATGAAGACATCATCGCGAGGTTGGTCGGTGCACAGGAACTGTTTGACCTTCTGCGTTGGCTGCACATCCAGCTCAAGCGAGACAAAATAGGGTCCGTCGTCATGCTTGCCTTTGGTGCAGACATAAACGCCAATCTTGTCACCGCGGCGTAGATAGCTGTAATTCAGGCTGATCATTTCATACTCCCCAATCGTTAGAGTGTAAAAGCCAGGCGCTAAGGTGCATTTTATTACTTTTACGATAGTAATGCAATTTTAACGTAAACTTTTATCTATCATATGGGGAATTGATCGCCATTTGCGGGAAAACCAGCCAATTCAAAGGGTTATGAATGCAAGCGACAGGCATGGTTTTGGTGAATGGCATGCTGCGACGGAAACAGTTAGAGCGACCAACCCTTTTTGTGCCCGCAGCGGGCTCAGGCATTCAGCGTACGTTCAGGTTTTTTCGGATAGTCAGCTACTGCAGTAAGAAGACTGACATTTTACTATTCACGACATGACACTGACAGACGGGGGACACTATGTCTGACATCATTTTGGACGATACAATTGTTGGCGGTGACGGCGACGATACCGTAACAGGCGGCCAGGGTAACGATATTATTGCCGCAGGCGCAGGTAATGACCTGGTGATCGGCGACATCAGCCAGGACCGCATGTATGGCGAGGACGGCGATGACATCATGGTTGGGGGCCAATATGCCTCCGGCATTGGGGACGGAGAAGATCGCCTAAGCGAAGATGCCGGCGTCGATATCGCCTATCTACTGAGGCCTCTCCCTGAAGGGTTTGCGGAAAGGCTGTTTGGTGGTGAAGGGGCCGACGTGATCGTTGGCGGCAATTGGCGCGACCTGGACGAAGACGGCACCGTCAGCATGGATGAGCTTGGCCTGGGGTCCGCCGCCCTTGAGTATCAACCGGGATTTGCGAACCAGCTTTGGGGTGGGGCGGATGATGACACCGTCTATGGCGCCAATGGGTTCGACACCATCGGTGGCGGCACGGGCGATGACGTGCTGCGCGGCTTTGGCGGCGTGGACATTATTTTCGGTGGTGACGGCAACGACGAGATTTTCGGTGGCGACGGTGATCCTGAATATTTCCATCAGTTCGATGGGCCGGGGTCAACCCGAGTTGAAACGCTGTTCGGCGGCCAGGGAAACGACACTGTGTGGGGCGAAGGTGGCGACGACATCATCTATGGTGGCACGGGCGCTGACAGGCTCTATGCCGGTGCGGACGATGACACCATCCATGGCGGTGACGGGGATGACTGGCTCAGCGGCGGCGAAGGCAGTGACATTATCAATACCGGGGCAGGCAGCGACAGGATCGAATTCGATTTTGACGGCAGTCGTGATGTGGTGACCGACTTTGATCTTACCAGCGATAGTATCATGGTTGAGGGCACTGAGGGCGGACAAGCCTTCGAAGATGCCCTGTCCAATGCGGTCGGGGTCACCGTCAATGGTGAGGAGGGCCTGATGATCGACACCGGCAATGGTGCGATCTTCCTTCAGGGTATAACCGTTTTCGACATCGAAAACATTCAGGTCACGGTGTTCGTTTCCGGGGACTAGCAAGCACCATACCGGCCATTGGTCTGGTACTGGAAAGGGCGGGCTTCGGCTCGCCCTTTTTTCCTGGCGACTTTCGCGCTAGCCTTCGCCGGGCACATATGCCTGTCTGGTCATGGAGATATGAATGAGTGACGACGTAACACTGAAGCAATCATCCACGGTTTACAGCAACCCCTACCTTGAAGTGGAAGACCGCACCTATTCCCACGATGGCAGGGAATACCGTTATGTTGTTGCCAGGCAGCCGGAATTTTCCGTTGTGGGCGCCGTGACAAAAGAAGGCAAAATCCTGATGATGCGACAGTTTCGTCCGGGACCAGGGCATTTTACCCATGAGCTGCCAGCCGGTATGGTTGATCCCGGGGACACCCCGGAGGAGACAGCGCGTAAAGAGCTGTTGGAGGAGACCGGTTACACAGGCCGGATCGAGGCGGTCACCACAGCCTATGTCATGGCCTATTCAACGGCAAAGAGACACATCTTCCTGGCCCATGATTGCGAAAAGATTGCAGAACCAGAGGAAGACCCAGGGGTGATTGGCGAACCGTTTTTGATGGACCCGCAGGATTTTGCCGGGCTGCTGCGATCTGGAGACATGCTGGACCTCGATGCAGCCCTTATTCTCGCAGCTCGGTTGGGCATTCCTGTTTTCTAGTCTTTAACGCCATCAGCTTGCCCTTTTTTGTTCCTAGCATCCGGTTTATCGGGCAGCCCGTTTGGGGCAGACATCAGGGAGCAGAAAATGGACGGGACAAAACAACCGCCAAACACAATACACCATGCTTATGACATGCCGCGGGCCATCCGCGCTATTCAGGCCGAAACGAAAATCATGGGCTTCCAAATGGCGTCAGAGCCCGCTGTGGGCGCGCTTCTAAAGACACTGGTGGCCAGCAAGCCGGGGGGCACCATGCTGGAACTAGGCACCGGTACGGGCCTGTCGACGGCCTGGATGCTGGATGGCCTGTGCATGGAAGCCAAGCTGGTGAGCGTGGACAATGACAAGGCCGTCCAGGCCGTGGCCGCGCGCCACCTGGGCAAGAACCCACAATTGACGCTGTGCTGCACGGATGCGGGGGAATTTCTGGATGCCCTTGAACCCATGCAGTTCGATTTGATTTTCGCAGATGCCTGGCCCGGTAAATACAGCCACCTGGAACGCACGCTTTCGCTGCTCAGGGAAGGCGGCATCTATGTGGTGGATGATCTTCTGCCGCAGCCCAATTGGCCCAACGGGCATCAGCGCAATGTGGACGATTTCATCAAGCATATCACCGCCAAGCCCGGGTTTGAAACCACCTTCATGGGCTGGGCAACTGGCGTCCTGATCGCATCCCGTATCGGGTAAAAGCATCGCGCAGAAAAGGCGCTTCATCGCCATTGCCCTTGCGCATGGGCAATGGCTCAGCCATATAAAGGCAGGGAATTTGTCACCTGGCGCGTACCAGTGCAGTGCTACAGCCGGGATTGACCCAAAAACCGTAACGAGAGGTATGTTCATGAAGCGCGTTATCACAGCAATCGGAATATTGATCGCTGGCATCACAGCAAGCTTTACAGCCGGTCAGGCGCAGGATGGGGACGTGGTCCGCATGGTGCCGCAGTCTGAAATGCAGGTGAAGCTCTCCTACGCACCGATCGTATCGGAAGCCGCGCCTGCCGTGGTGAACATCTATACCAAGAAGATCGTACGCTCGCGCCGGTCGGCCTTGTTTGATGATCCGCTGTTCCAGCGCTTCTTTGGTGACCGCTTCAGCTTCGGCGCGCCGCAGGAACGGGTGCAGGGCTCGCTGGGCTCTGGTGTGATCGTGCGCCCGAACGGTGTGATCGTGACAAACAACCACGTGATCGAAGGCGCCGACGAAATTCAGGTGGTCCTCAATGACCGGCGTGAGTTCGATGCCAAGATCGTTCTGGCCGACCCGCGCACGGACCTCGCCATCCTCAAGATCGATGCAGGCGACGAGCCGCTTGCCAGCCTGCGCCTGTCGGATTCCGACAATGTGCTGGTGGGTGATATCGTACTGGCGATTGGTAACCCCTTCGGCGTTGGCCAGACCGTGACAGGCGGGATTGTTTCCGCCACAGCCCGCACGCAGCAGGGCATCTCTGATTTCGGTTTCTTCATCCAGACAGACGCTGCGGTGAACCCCGGTAACTCGGGCGGTGCACTTGTCGGCATGGACGGTGAGCTTCTGGGCATCAACACCGCTATCTACAGCCGCACGGGCGCGTCGAACGGTATCGGTTTTGCAGTGCCTGCCAACATGGTGAAATCCGTCCTCAAAGCAGCCCTCAATGAAGGCCAGCTGACGCGTCCATGGCTGGGTGTGCGCGGCCAGAATGTCACCGGGGACCTGGCAGCCAGCCTCGGCCTTGACCGCGCAGGCGGCGTGCTGGTGGACGAAGTCTATGAAGGCGGCCCTGCCGCAATCGCCGGTATCATGCCAGGCGACGTGATCATGGCCATCGGCGGCAAGGAAGTGATCGACGAACCGGGCCTCAATTTCCGGATCGCCACGATGGACGCGGGCAGCGAAGTATCGCTGGCTGTATTGTCGGAAGGCTTTATCCAGCAGCGCACGGCGACGCTGTCGTTGCCACCAGAGGACCCAGAGCGCAATGTGACCAAGCTTGATGGCCGCCACCCGTTCCAGGGTGTAACGGTGGGCAACCTGTCGCCGCGCTTCAATGACGAACTTCAGATCGATCCGTTCCTCAGGGGCGTGGTGGTGCTGAAGGTGGATGGCCGCACGCCGGCTGCCCGCTTCCAGCTGCTGGTGCCGGGCGATATCCTGCTGAAGGTCAATAATGTGGACATTACCCGCGTTGAAGACCTTGAGGCTGCATTGCCTGAGAACGCGAACGAGTATCTCTACCAGATCCAGCGTCGCGGCCGTATTCAGGAATGCCTGCTGGCGGGCCAGAGCCGGTCGTACCGCTGCCGGGTGGTGCAGTAAGCATGTCGACCCTCTTTGAACAGGCTGGTCTTGAGACGGGCGCGCCGCGCCCGCTCGCGGACCGGCTGCGCCCCAAGGCGCTCGAAGAGGTTGTCGGCCAAAGCCATCTGTTGGGCGATGACGGGGCGCTTGGCCGCATGGTCAAGTCGGGCCGTATCTCCAGCCTGATCCTGTGGGGCCCACCGGGCACGGGAAAAACCACCATCGCGCGCCTGCTGGCCAATCACGCTGACCTGGCATTTGAGCAGATATCGGCGATCTTTTCTGGCGTTGCGGACTTGAAGAAGGTGTTTGAGGCCGCCAAGGCCCGGCGCATGGGCGGGCGCGGGACCTTGTTGTTCGTGGACGAAATCCACCGTTTCAACCGGTCCCAGCAGGATGGCTTCCTGCCTTATGTGGAAGACGGCACGATCACGCTGATTGGTGCCACCACGGAAAACCCGTCGTTCGAGATCAACGGCGCACTTCTTTCCCGGATGCAGGTGCTGGTGCTGAACCGGCATGATGACACAGCGCTCGATGAACTGCTGGAGCGCGCCGAAGCTGAAATGGATGCACCGCTGCCGGTGGACGCCGACGCGCGCGTGGCGCTGAAGGCCATGGCGGACGGTGACGGACGGTTTCTGCTGAACTGTGTTGAGACGCTCTATGACCTTGCGGCTGGCGAAACGCTGGGGCCGCAGGACCTGGCGAAGCTGCTGCAGAAGCGTGCGCCAAGCTATGACAAGGACCGGGACGGTCACTATAACCTGATATCAGCGCTGCATAAGTCGCTCAGGGGCTCAGACGCTGACGCGGCGCTCTACTGGACTGAACGCATGCTGACGGCGGGGGAGGACCCGCTCTATGTGATCCGCCGGCTTGTGCGCTTTGCAAGCGAGGATATCGGCCTTGCCGACCCGGAAGCCATCCATCAGGCTCTGGCCGCAAAGGACGCCTATGAGTTCCTTGGCAGTCCTGAAGGCGAAAGCCAGATCGCGCAGGCGGTGATTTACCTGGCCACGGCGCCCAAATCAAACGCGGCCTATAAGGCGGAAAAGGCGGCCAAGAAGGCAGCCCGGGATCACGGCGATCTGATGCCGCCGTCCCATATTTTGAATGCGCCGACCAAGATGATGAAAGACATGGGCTACGGCGCTGGGTACGCCTATGACCATGACACAGCGGCAGGCGTGTCAGGGCAGGACTATTTTCCCGAAGATATGCAGCGGCAGGAATTCTACCGCCCGGTGGAACGCGGGTTTGAGCGCGAAATACAGAAGCGCCAGGCCTATTTTGCCCGCATCCGCGCCGAATATGCCGCCAAGCGTAAGCCCGACGCGGAAAACGATTAAGCCTATTCCTTGGTCACACGGCGGGTCTTGTCGGTCAGGTCCTCAGTTGGGCCAACGCCCTTACCGTCCGCAGCGTGGAACGCCTCAAGCGCCCAATCCTTCAGGTCAAACACAGTGTCGCCGTCCATGACCGGCTTGGCTGTGGCGCTTTCAAGGCCTGCCATGATGCGCTGTTCGCATTGGCGGCGCGCGCCGTCAGTAGACCAGTCAACGCCGCTCCCGTCACCGCACACTGGCCACATCTGGTAACCGTCCCCACGGGAAGCCGTATAGCCGTTGGCAATCACACGCACCGGATCGGCCGGCCCCACGGGTTTGCCGCCTGAGGTCACCTCAAGCACGGTGGCCGTGCGCGTAGCAGGCACATAGCTATAGCGTACGCTCACGCCGCTCAGGTGCGGCCAGCGGCCTTCACCCGGCGCGCCCAGCCCGTTTTCCAGCGCGGCTTTGAGCTCTGTCCCGGTCATGCAGACCGCCACGAGCGGCAAGGAGAAGGGGAACAGCTCTTCCACTTCACGCCGTTTCAACTCGAAACTCGCTGGCAGGTCATAATTGAGCCGCAGCCCCCCGGCGGTCAACAGAGCCACAGTGGGGGAGGCGGCATCGCACTGATCGAACGTGGGGATGTCTGGCGCCAGCATCTGGTCCGCCAGCCAATTACCGATGGCGGTCTCTTCCTCGCGGTTACTATTCTCTTCCAGCTGCCACAGTACCTGCGTGATGCCCATGCCGTCCGACAGGCACCCTTCGCCCAGCCCCTTCTTGGCGCAGAAAGCGGTTTCGTGCTCTGCCATCTTCTGGTCGACAAATGCCTGCACCGTCGGGTCTTTGGCCGGGCTGTTGCCCTTGAGTTCATAAACCGTGCGCTCGGAGGCCGAAAGTGTGCCGTCCTTGGCGCGGGTGATGGTCAGCGCGCCCACGTCGCGCGCATCCGCCGTTTGCTTATAGATATAGCGCCCGTTCACCGGCCCGACCTTCATGGCGGCATGGTCGTGCCCGCCGATGATCAGGTCCGGGCCCGCGTCCCCCAGCGTTTCAAGGATCGCGCGGTCCTGCGGCTTGGCCAGATGGGTCACGCCGATGATATATTCAGCGCCGTCCGCGCGCAGCTCAGCCGTCAGGCGCTTGGCGGCGGCGATGTAGCTGTCGGTCAGCGTGGCGGTGCCTTCGCGGTCAGTCAGCAAACCTGCATAAGTGGATTCGCTGATGGTCAGGCCAAACAGGCCGATCCTGATGCCGTGCATGTCCACAATCTGGCGGGGCACGACATTCTTGGCATTCGCAAGCGGGGCGAAGCCGTCGCCGCTGGCGCACTTGCCGAAATCCAGGTTGCCGGCAAGCCAGGTGAAATCGGACGCCTGCACCTGCGCCACCAGGGCATCTGGGCGGTCGCATGAGGAGACATCAAACTCGTGATTGCCGAAAGTGACGAACAGGCGGCTGTCGTGATCGTCGTCACCGTCCAGGAGATTGAGCGCCTCCACCATCTGCGCGCCCTTGTACATGTCGCCCAGAAGCGATGGCGATAGCGCGTCGCCCGCGTGCAATATCAACAGGTCACCATGCTTGGCTTCAAGCTCGGTGCGGATGCTGGCGATCCGTGCGAGCCCGCCTTCACTGCCGCGCTTGATGCCACCTATACGGTAGATATCATTCATGAACAGGATGGTGGCGCTTTCAGGCGGCTCATGGCTTTCGGCTTGATAGACGGCATAGCCTGCCGTCGCCACCATGGCCGCAAGGCCAAGTGTGCCCCAAAAACGGGTTGTCTGTGACGGTCCCGGGTGTACCCTGCTGCTCGTGCCGGTCATGGCCTGCTCCCCCTTAGTCGATATAGCGGGGCAAGCCTAGCGCCGTACAGCCTTGAAGGGAAGAACGAAACCCATGGGATATTATGCCACACGCTGACTTCAGCCATTTTGTCGGGATCGACTGGACAGGCGCCAAAGGCAAACGCCACGCCGGGCTTGCCGTTGCCCTCTGCGAAGCGGGCGAGGGCGCGCCGAAGATGGTCTCACCGCCTTCCGGCCACCGCCGCTGGAGCCGCCAGGACTGCGCAAGCTGGCTGGCGGGTGGATTGGGGCGCAGGAAAGGCGAACGGGTGCTGGTGGGCATCGATTCGTCCTTTGGCATGCCCTTCGTGGACGAAGGCGCCTACTTGCCCGGCGATGTGCTGCCCGCAGACGTCAAGGCCCTGTGGGCTCATGTGGCCGACCTGTGTGGCCCTGAGGGTGATTTCTATGGCGGGCCGTTCGTGGACGAACACGCGGCCTATTATCTCCGGAGCAGGGGCGCAGAAACATTGAAGGGTCGGCATTATAGCCGCCGCATGCGCGTGCCTGAACAATTGGCGGTGGATAGCGGCGCGGGCCCGTGCGAAAGCGTGTTCCATCTGATTGGCCCCAGCCAGGTGGGGCTTTCAGGCCTGTCGACCATGGCGATGCTGCATCACCTGAACAGGCAGGACCATATCGCCATCTGGCCGTTCGACGACATGACGGATGCCCGGATCGTGGTGGTGGAAATCTACGCCGCCGCCTTTGCCGCACTGGGTGGGCACCGGGGCAAAATCCGCGACTTGGCGGCATTAAGGCCTATCCTTAACCGGCTGGGCGCAAAGCGCATGCCGCGCCTGGGGCTGGACTTCACGGACCATGCCGCAGATGCCTGTGTGACAGCCGCCGCGCTCCGCCAAATTCACCATGATCGCAAATACTGGAATCCGCAGGCACTCTCGGCTATGGTGCGCCGCACCGAAGGTTGGGTTTTCGGTATAGAATAACGATTTGTTCTGCTAGAGAAGGGCTGAAGCCTCTCAAAGGGCAATCAAAGCTATTGGGCTAATAAGGAATCAGGCATGCCGATGCTGCTTGCAATCGCTGTTGGGGGCGCCGCCGGTGCGCTGTCTCGCCACTTTGTGGCTGGGGCCATCATGCGCGCGCTGGGAACCGGATTCCCATACGGTACGTTCGCGGTGAATATCCTCGGCAGCCTGTTCATGGGGTTCCTGATAACCGCCTTTGCCCACAAGCTTGACATCACGCAGGAGCTTCGCGGCTTTCTGGCGGTTGGCTTCCTGGGCAGTTTCACAACTTTTTCAACCTATTCACTCGAGACCGTGCTGCTGATTGAGCGCGGCGACTGGACCGGCGCCGGGCTGTATGCCCTCGGCTCGCTGCTTCTGGGTGTGATGGGTCTTTTTGCAGGCATCTGGCTTGGGCGAGTATTGGTATGAGTAACGTAAAAAACATCACAGTGAAGGCCGACGATGACGGCATTCGCATCGACCGCTGGTTCAAGCGCCATTTTCCTGAGGTGCCCTTTGGCACGCTGCAGAAAAAGATGCGCAAGGGCGAAATCCGCCTGGACGGCAAGCGGGTCAAGGGCCCGGAGCGGGTCGAGGAGGGGCAGGTTGTGCGCGTGCCGCCGCTTGGAGAAATGCCGGAACCGCCGAAACGCGAGCCGAAACCACGCCTGAGTGATAAGGACATCAAGGAAGTCCAAAGCTGGGTGCTTTATAAAGACGACCATGTGATCGCGATCAACAAGCCTGCGGGGCTGCCCACACAGGGCGGCACGGGCCAGACACGTCACCTGGACGGCCTTCTGGATGCCCTGAGGTTTGGGTCGGAGCACCGGCCGCGCCTTGTGCACCGGCTGGACAAGGACACGTCAGGCGTGCTGCTTTTGGGGCGTACCCCGAACGCTGCTGCGGCGCTCGCCAACGCCTTCAAGACCAAGGAAACCGACAAGCGCTATTGGGCGCTGGTGATCGGCTGCCCGAACCCGCGCGACGGCCGGATTATCCTGAATATGTCCAAGGCCCCCATCAAGGGGAACGAGCGCATGGTTGCAGACCCAAATGGCCAGCATTCCTTAACCGACTATGCAGTGGTGGATAACGCCGGCCAGCAGGCCGCATGGGTGGCGCTGAAGCCGCACACCGGCCGCACGCACCAGCTGCGCCTGCACTGTATGGAAATGGGCCACCCGATCGTGGGCGACGGTAAATATGGCGGCGGGGACGCGTTCCTCTCTGGCGCGATTTCCAAGAAACTGCACCTGCACAGCCACACAGTGCGCTTCCCGCATCCGGCGGGTGGCCGGGCCAGTGTGAAGGCGCCGCTGTCACCGCATATGGCTGAAAGTTTCAATATGCTCGGCTTCGAGGTCGGCGAATATGAGGACCCGCTGCTGGAGGACTGAACGCGGACATTTTGATTTAATAGTAATGTGACGGTTATGAGACCGGGAAAATATTTGGAGAGTGAAAGTTGCTAAAGAAGTTGCCGGCGGGGTGCAAATTGGTGCCTTTAAAGCCGATTGACGATAGTCGCGGAACGTTGACTGAAGTCTATCGACAGCAATGGGTGGAGGAAACGGCAAGGGTCCAGTGGAACCTCGTGCGGTCGAACGCTGGGACACTGCGTGGTGTCCACCTTCATGCAAAACGAACCGATTTTCTGATCGTAGTAGAGGGGGAAATGTGGCTTGGCCTTTATGATATGCGCCGGTCCTCCGTCACCTTCGGGCAGTCGCATCTTCTGTGCATAACGCCGGAAATGAATGTCGCGGCCTACATCCCCACAGGGGTCGCGCATGGTTTCTATTTTACCAAGCCAAGCATGACTCTTTATGGGCTGTCGGATTATTGGACCCTGGATGATGACTTTGGGTGCGACCCGGATGATCCAGCATTGAACATTGAGTGGCCCGGAGATGCCCGCATCCTGTCGGAGAGGGACACAACGGCCGGGTCCCTGGCTGAAATGCAGGCTTTCTATGACAAATGGCAGGAAACGCAATGAGTGCGGTGCATTCATCGGGAGTGCAGGTCAAGGTTGGCTTGATTGGGTGTGGCCGTTGGGGGCGTAACATACTCCGTGATCTCCTGAGCATTGGCTGTGAGGTTTGGGTAGCCGAACACCGGGATTCCAACCAGGCGCAGGCGCTTGAAATGGGCGCCCGGAAGGTCGTTGCGGAATGGCAGGAATTGCCGGAAGATCTAGACGGATATATTGTCGCGGTGCAGACAGACCGGCATTTCGATGTTCTGAGTGCGCTCGCGGATACCGGCAAGCCGGTGTTCGTTGAAAAGCCGATTACGCCGGACCTTGATCAAGCTTATGCATTGAAAGACCTGATGGGAGACAGGGTGTTTGTCATGCATAAGTGGCGCTACCACCCAGGTGTCCAGGCGTTGGCGGATGTGCGGGAAAAGGGGCAATTTGGTGACCTGAAGCGGCTGTGGTGCAGCAGGCTACAGTGGCAGCAGCCGCACGATGATGTGGATGCTTTCTGGATTTTGATGCCGCATGACCTGTCAATTACCTTTCACATTGTTGGGCAGCTCCCGGACGTGCAGGCGGTGCAGGCGGATGTGCATGGGCAGGATATCCATGTCCTCACTGCATTCTTGGGGCCTGTGCCTCAGGTGCAGCTGGAGATTTCAGACATTTACCCGGAAACGCGGCGGAAGGTTACAGCCCATTTCGAAAAGGCGGTGGTGAGCCTACCGAATCCTTTGGCGGATCATTTGCTGGTCCAGCATCTTGACGAGAATGGTCAGCCAACCGCGGAGCATGAGATAATCCCGATCTCGACGGAATATCCCTTGTTGCGGGAAATCAAAGGGTTTGTCGATTTTCTCAAAGGGGGTGTTCGTCCGTTAAGTCCGATTGAGGATGAAATTCGGCTGATGGAACATCTGAATGAACTGCGCAGGAAGGCTCTTGCATAGGGCTTTCTGTCGCAACGCAGGTGCCCGGCACCTGCGCAAATGAAGGATCTGAGACAACCCATGCCGCTATTTTCAGTAATCATACCAACCTTCAATCACGCAGATACAATTATCTGGGCGCTCAAAAGCGTCCAGGAGCAATCGATGCAGGATTTTGAGGTGATTGTTGCTGGAGATGGCGTGCCGGACCGAACCCGGGACATCATGAAACGCTTCTGCGCGGAAGACGACAGGATACGTTTCATTGATAATCCCAAAGATGCGGGCAAGGGCGAAACCCAGCGCCACAATGCAGTCCTTGCCTCAAATGGGGTGTATATCGCCTACCTGGGAGACGATGATGTCTGGCATAGCCGCCATTTGGAGGTGATGCGGTCAGGCATGGAAGAAACAGGTGCGGACTTCTGCAACAGCCTGAATTTCGTCGTGGATGGCGCCAAGGAGGCGTCCATTCTTACAGGCGATATTGGGAAAAAATTCTGCCGGGATACGTTGCTTAATCTCAAATTCAACTTTGTCGGAACAAGTACGGTCGTACATAAGAGAAGCTCTTATCATCAGCTGCCGCGTGGCTGGGAACCTGCGCCCAAGGGTGTTTGGATGGACCTGCATATGTGGCGGCAATGGTTTAAGGAGGCAAATATGCACTTTGCCTCGATACCACAGGTCACGACTGTGCACCTGGATTCCCCAGGGCGCGATGACATGTCAGTGGAAGACCGCGCTGAAGAATCCGAATATTGGTTGAACATCGTTCGAGACCAGCCGGTGTTTGCCGACCTGGAGATACAGGCGCTTCGGAAAAGTGCAATGAATAGTGGATGTTACCGGCCTGTGATGCATCATTTTCAGCACTTGTATCAAAAGGCTCAGACGGAGTTGCGAGCATGACGGCGGACGTTAGACAAGCAGGGACTTTGCCAAAAGAGGGCGCACGTGAATAAACTGGTAATTTTTGATTGCGACGGCACGTTGGTGGACAGCCAGCATATGATTGTCGGCACCATGCACGAGACGTTCGAGGAGCTGGGTCTGCCGGTTCTGACGGACGCCGAAGTGCGCGCAATCGTGGGGCTGAGCCTCGTGGAAGCCATGGCAGCACTGTTGCCTGAAGCGGAGCGCGCCTTCCACGAGCTTGCGACGGAGAAATACAAGGCCAATTTCTACAAGCGAAGGGTGGAACAAGCCGCAGGGCCAGACCCACTGTATCCCGGCACGCTTGAGGTTCTTGAAAGCCTGAACGCCGATGGTTATGTGCTGGGTGTGGCCACGGGCAACAGTGTGCGCGGGCTTGAGCGGGTTTTGAAGGAACACAGCATCGGGCATCATTTCGTTACCCTTCAGACGGCAGACGGGCATCCGTCAAAGCCGCATCCGTCCATGATCCACACCGCGATCGCGGAGGCTGGCAGCCATGCGGATCAGACAGTGATGATCGGCGACACCAGCTTTGATATGATGATGGCCAGGAACGCGCCGTGCGGCGGCATTGGTGTGGATTGGGGTTATCACCACACGGATGAACTGACTGGCGCAGGCGCGGCCCACGTGGCGACATCCTTTTATGACATACCAAAGGCCGTTAAGGCCCTGATTGGATAGCAACATGATACGCGACAAACTCAACAAGGAAGAAAAAGACGACCTGCAGGCGGAGGCCCTGCGCCCGCGCATCGGCTTCCTGATTGCGTCTGCGATCACGGGTGCGGCGGCGGTGGTCGCCTATTTCGCCCTGGCGGCGCAAAGCGGTGATTTCCTCTATGTTCTGCTCATTGGCTGCTTGATCTTCCTCGCCATGTTTTTGCTGCTGTGTTACCGCCAACCCCAGCTGGGCAACCGCTTCCTGGGTTATGACATCGTCAGCACGCCGCGGCGCGAGAAGGAAAAATCCAGCCTCAATTATGCAGGCAGCTTTGAGGTGGAAAGTGGAGCCACGGAAAAACGCATGGCCAGCAAGCGCAAGCAGGCGCGTCATTCGCGCCGTAAACTGGCCGAAGTGACCCGCCAGATGAAGGCGGAAAAGACGCTGGATACAGAAGCTGACAAGAAGACAGACGACTGAAGCATGAAACGATTTTACGAGAATGTCGCTACCGAAGCGGCGGATACCGGCCATGTGATCACGCTGGACGGGCGGCTGGTGAAGACGCCTGCCAAGGCAACACTTGTACTGCCGACCCGGTCGCTGGCGGAAGCTGTGGCGGACGAATGGCGCGCGCAAGGCGACAAGATTGTGCCCGCCACCATGCCCAAAACCCAATTGGCCTACACGGCACTGGACCGCGTGGCGCTGCGCCACGATGATGTCGTACGCGAAGTGGCGGCCTTTGGCGGCACGGATTTGCTATGTTACCGGGCAGCGGAACCCGAGGACCTTGTGGCCCGCCAGAACGAAGTGTGGGACCCGTATCTGGCTTGGGCAAGCGAGACACTGGGCGCGGACCTCACGGTGACAGACGGCATCATGCCGGTGGCGCAGGACGATGAGGCCCTGAAGGCCTTGATGGCTGACGTTGTGGGCCATGACGCCTTTGAACTGACAGTATTGCATGCCTTTACCAACGTGCTTGGTTCGCTGGTTCTGGCGCTGGCCTACATGAAGGACTATAGTCCGCTCGAAGCTGTGTGGCAGGCCAGTATACTCGACAGCCTGCATCAGGAGGAACTTTGGGGCCTGGACGCGGAAGTGGAAGACAAGCGGGAAGCCGCCTATGCCGACCTTGTGACGGCAGGCGAGTTCCTTTCGCACCTGCGAAATAAAACGCTGGAAACTGTCTGAAGGACAGGATAATAAGAGTCAATATTTGCGGCGGTAAAGGCCGCTAAGGGGCGCTGGCACTGGCATTTGCTGCCCTGCACAATAAAAACCGAGGGAAGGCGGATCTATGAAGGAAATCCTGGAGCGGTTGGAAGAAAAGCGGGCGCAGGCCCGCCTGGGCGGTGGCCAGAAGCGTATCGACGCACAGCACGCACGCGGCAAGCTCACAGCGCGGGAGCGGATCGAGCTTCTCCTCGATGAAGGCAGCTTTGAAGAATATGACATGTTCGTCGAGCACCGCTGCAACGATTTCGGCATGGGCGACACCAAGTTCGCGGGCGACGGTGTGGTGACCGGTTCGGGCGCCATCAATGGCCGCCTTGTCTATGTCTACAGCCAGGATTTCACCGTTTTCGGTGGATCTCTCTCGGCCACACACGCGCAAAAAATCATCAAGGTCATGGATATGGCCATGAAGGTGGGCGCGCCGGTGATCGGCCTGAACGACAGTGGCGGCGCGCGTATCCAGGAAGGCGTTGCGGCACTGGGCGGTTACGCTGACGTGTTCCAGAAAAACGTGCTGGCGTCCGGCGTGGTGCCGCAGATTTCCATGATCATGGGCCCATGCGCGGGGGGTGCTGTCTACAGCCCTGCCATGACAGACTTCATCTTCATGGTCGAGAACAGCTCCTACATGTTTGTAACCGGCCCGGATGTGGTGAAAACCGTAACCAACGAGGTGGTCACCCAGGAACAGCTGGGCGGGGCCTCGACCCACACCACCAAATCAGGCGTCGCGGACAAGGCGTTTGCGAATGACGTGGAAGCGCTGGCGCAGCTCAGGCGCTTCTATGACTTCCTGCCGCTCAACAACCGGGAAAAACCGCCGGTTCGCCCAAGCTTTGACAAGTCGGACCGGATTGAAAAATCGCTGGATAATGTGATCCCGTCGAACGCCAACAAGCCGTACGACATGCATGAAGTGATCACCAAGATGGTGGATGAGGGCGACTTTTTCGAGCTTCAGCCAAACCACGCCGGCAATATCATCATCGGTATGGCCCGCATGGACGGTGAAACGGTCGGTATCGTGGCCAACCAGCCGATGGTGCTGGCCGGATGTCTGGATATCGACAGCAGTAAGAAGGCTGCGCGCTTCGTGCGCTTCTGCGACTGTTTCAATATTCCGATCATTACGCTTGTAGACGTGCCGGGCTTCCTGCCGGGTACAGCGCAGGAATATGGCGGCATCATCAAGCACGGCGCCAAGCTGTTGTTTGCCTATGGCGAAGCCACGGTACCGAAAATCACGGTTATTACCCGCAAGGCCTATGGCGGCGCTTATGACGTGATGGCCTCCAAGCACCTGCGCGGGGACCTGAACTACGCCTGGCCGACGGCTGAGATTGCGGTGATGGGCGCCAAGGGCGCGGTGGAAATCCTGTATCGTAAGGATCGGGATGACCCGGAAAAGATCGCCGAGCGCACCAAGGAATATGAAGACCTGTTCGCCAATCCGTTCGTGGCCGCGCAGCGCGGCTATATCGACGAAGTGATCATGCCGCACTCAACGCGCAAGCGCATCATCACGGGGCTGAAGAAGCTGGCGAACAAGCATCTTGAGAACCCGTGGAAGAAGCACGACAATATTCCGCTCTAAGCGAAAGCCGGGGAGGGCTATAGCGTGACGACGACACAGAAAATTGGCATCTGGGGCTGCCTGATCGTGGGGCTGATCATGGTTGTGGGCACGTACCTCAGGTACGGCACCGACGATCTGATGCGCTATGCAGGCGGCGTGAGCCTGTTGATGTTCGCCTTCGCCTTCTGGCTGTTCAAGAAGAACGCCGACATGATGAAGGACATCGGCAAGGACGATAAACAGGACGATAAGGGGGAGTAAACTGGGATGCGGCGGCATATGCTGACATCGGTGGACGAGGAAATGGCCGGCATTCGGGTGCGGGGGACGCATGTCAGCCGCCTTGAAGGCCTGACTGACGCTGTGATCGGTTTTGCCATCACACTCTTGATCGTCTCCATGGAAGTGCCGACATCGCTGGATGAGCTGTTCGCCATGGTGCTGGGCTTTCCGGCCTTCGCGCTGACATTCATGCTGCTGGTCTTTATCTGGTACTGGCATTACCGCTTCTTCAGGCAGTTTGGCCTGAATACCGGGAAAGTGGTGTGGGCGAACGGCGTGCTGCTGTTCCTGGTGCTTCTGTTTGTCTATCCGCTCAAGTTCCTCGCCACTGTGGTGGTGAATTATGTGATCCTTTCCGGGTGGCTGGGGCTTGATATGCCGACGATGGTGACCTTCAGGCCTGATCAGTTCGTTTTGCTATACACCCTTTATGCGGGTGGCTTTTCGGCTGTGTTCCTGTGTTTTGTGTGGTTCTACCGGATTGCCCTAGCCAGCGCGGATGATCTGGAACTGACGGACCTTGAACGCACCCACGTGGAAACCCACGCCAACATGTTCCTGATTGTGGCGGTCATTCCGCTTCTGACCATCGGTGCGGCCTTCCTGCCGCTCCAGCTTGCCCCCATGTGGGCGGGCTGGGCCAATATGCTGATCTGGCCAGCCACGGTAATCTATGGCCGCATGGCTGACAGGAAACTGAAGGCCCTGACGGCTAAGGAGGCAGCCAATGGCTAGGCCAATCCCCAAAGACGCGGAAGACAAGGTAGGCGGTATCGCCAAGCGCTCCGAGCTTCGCTCTGTTGCCGTCTGGGCCTTTGTGCTGGGCGGCGTATTCGGCTTCGCGCTGGGCGCCACCATGTTCAGCGGTGGCGGCGGCAGTATCTATTTCATGCTGGGCGCAGCCGTTATCGGCGCGCTGTGGTATCTGGCGTCAGGGCGCCGGAAAAAGAAAAACAAGGAATAAGGGAACCGTTTTATGTTCAGTAAGATCCTGATTGCCAACCGGGGTGAAATTGCGTGCCGTGTGATCAAGACGGCGCGGCGTATGGGCATCAAGACGGTTGCCGTTTATTCCGATGCAGACGCTGACGCGCTGCATGTTGAAATGGCGGACGAGGCTGTTCATATCGGCCCACCAGCGGCTGCGGAAAGCTATCTGCTGGCGGACAAGATCCTGCAGGCCGCGAAGGATACGGGCGCCGAGGCCATTCACCCGGGCTACGGGTTCCTGTCTGAGCGCGCGAGCTTCGTGGAAGCCGTGCAGAAGGCGGGCATTGCCTTTATCGGGCCAGACCCCAAGGCCATCAACGCCATGGGTGACAAGATCACCAGTAAGAAGCTGGCGGCGGAAGCGGGTGTCTCGACAGTGCCGGGCCATATGGGCATCATCAAGGACGCTGAGGAAGCCGCGAAAATCTCCGCTGAGATCGGCTATCCCGTGATGCTGAAGGCGTCTGCGGGCGGTGGCGGTAAGGGCATGCGCATTGCCTATAATGACGACGAGGCCAAGGAAGGCTTTATCTCCGCCCAGAATGAGGCGCGCACATCGTTCGCCGATGACCGTGTGTTTATCGAGAAGTTCGTTGAAGAACCCCGCCACATTGAAATCCAGGTGCTGGGCGACAAGCACGGCAACGTGATTTACCTGGGCGAGCGCGAGTGTTCGATCCAGCGTCGTCACCAGAAAGTGGTGGAGGAAGCCCCATCGCCGTTCCTCGATGAAGCCACCCGCAAAGCCATGGGCGAGCAGGCGGTGGCGCTCTCTAAAGCCGTGGATTACTGCAGTGCCGGCACGGTCGAGTTCATCGTCGACAAGCACAAGAACTTCTATTTCCTTGAAATGAACACCCGCCTGCAGGTGGAGCACCCGGTGACGGAGCAGGTCACGGGCGTGGACCTTGTGGAGCAGATGCTGCGTGTGGCGAACGGCGAAAAGCTGACCATGACACAGGCCGACGTGAAGCTTGAGGGCTGGTCCATCGAGACGCGCGTGTATGCGGAAGACCCGTTCCGCGGCTTCCTGCCGTCCATTGGCCGCCTGTCCCGTTATGTACGCCCATCTGAGGATGAGGCCGTGCGCGTGGACACTGGCGTGTTCGAGGGCGCTGAGATCTCCATGTTCTATGACCCGATGATCGCCAAGCTGATCACCACGGGCAAAACACGGGACGAGGCTATCGCGGCCCAGCGCCGGGCTTTGGACGAATATTATATCCGCGGTATTGGCCATAATATCCCGTTCCTGGCGGCCCTGATGGCGCACCCGCGCTTCCAGGCGGGCGACATGACCACCAATTTCATCGCCGAGGAGTATCCTGACGGCTTTGAAGGTGGTGTGCTCAGGGACGAGGTGAAGGAAGCCATGATTGTGGCGGCCACCTTTATCAATGCGGTTGAAAAATCCCGCGAGACACAGATTGAGGGCCAGATTTCGGAGCCTCACGGCCCGCAGGAGCGGCCCTGGGTGGTGTCCATCAATGGTGACAGCGCCACCACAGGCATTATTCCGCAGGAAGACCACGCGGAAGTCATCATCGGCAAGAAGCATGTGGATATCGTCAGTAGCTGGATGCCGGGCGAGCCGGTGTTCCATGCCACGATCGGCGATGTGGACTATGCCATGGAGATCGACCGCCTGCCGATTGGCGTGCGCCTGACGTGCGACGGCGTGTCCATGGACATCCGGGTGCAGACTGAACGCGCGGCCAAGCTTTATGAACTGATGCCGGAGAAGGTGGAGCTGGATACATCCAAATTCCTCCTGTGCCCGATGCCGGGCCTTGTGGTGTCCCTGAATGTGGGTGAGGGCGATGAGGTCAAGGCTGGCCAGGCGCTGGCGGTGGTGGAAGCCATGAAGATGGAAAACATCCTGCGCGCCGAAAAAGATGGGGTTGTCAAAGCGGTGAATGCGGCGGCGGGCGACAGCTTGGCGGTCGATGCCGTGATCCTTGAGTTCGAATAGGGTGGCGCGCGAAACACAAAACACGCAGGCCATTCTTGAAAGGCTGGTGGGGTATGATACCACCAGTCGGCTGTCGAATCTTGAGCTGATAAATTACATTCAAAGTTACCTGCAGAGCTTTGATATTGAATCGAAAATTCAGTTCAATGACGAGAAGTCAAAGGCCAATATCATCGCCACCATCGGGCCCAATGTGCCGGGGGGTGTTGTGCTGTCGGGCCACACCGATGTGGTGCCGGTGGACGGGCAGGACTGGGCCACAGACCCCTTCACGCTGACTGAAAAAGGCGGGCAGCTGGTCGGTCGCGGCAGCGCCGACATGAAGGGCTTTATCGCCAGTGCGCTGGCGGCTGTGCCGCAGTTCAAGGCCGCAAACCTGAAGCGCCCGATCCATTTTGCCTTCACCTATGACGAGGAAGTCGGCTGCCTGGGTATCCAGTCGCTGCTGCCGGTCCTGAAGGACCAGATCGCCCAGCCGCGCCTTGTTGTGGTGGGGGAGCCAACATCGATGCAGGTGGCCAATGCCCACAAGGGGCAGTATGTGTCGAAAACCCGCATCTGGGGCAGGGAGGCGCACTCAAGCCGGCCAGAGGACGGCGTCAACGCGGTGGCTGTGGCGGCGGAGCTGATTACCTTTATCGGCAGCCTGGCGGCCAAGGCACGCATCCACGGGCCCCATGACGACAGTTTCGACCCCACCTACACCAGCTTCAATGTGGGGCCGATCAAGGGCGGCAGCGCCTTCAATATCATCCCGAACTATTGTGAGTTCGACTGGGAGTTCCGCGCCGTGCCGAACGCGGACCCGGCGGCGACCCTCAAGGACTATACCGATTTCCTCAGTGATGTGATCAACCCGCACCTTGAGGCCAGCTTCCCGGAATGCCGGGCGGAAAATGCCGTGTGGGCTTACCTGCCGCCCCTGAAGGCCGAGCCGGGCTCGGACGCTGAGACTTTGGCGCTGGCGCTCGCGGGCCGAAACGATACGACCGTGGTGGCCTTCGGCACCGAGGCCGGACATATCCAGTCGATCGATTTCCCAGCCGTGGTGTGCGGCCCCGGCGATATCGCCCAGGCCCACAAACCCAATGAATTTATCGACAAAAGCCAGCTTGACGCCTGCGATGCCTTTATGAAACGCTTGGCTGACGTATTGAGTGCTTAAGAGGTCATCCCATGTCTGACGCCACCAAATGGATCGCTGTGCGTGCCCGCATATACGGCAAAGTGCAGGGCGTCTGGTATCGCGGCTGGACGGAAGAGGAAGCCAGGCGCCTTGGCCTGCACGGCTGGGTGCGGAACCGGCTGGACGGCACGGTGGAGGCCCTGTTCTATGGCCACGCCGAAGACGTCAACCTGATGCTGGAACTGTGCCTGAATGGCCCGCCTGCCGCGGACGTAGAGCGCGTGGAGAAAGAACCGGCGCAGGGCATGGTGCCGCACCGGTTCGAGGTCAAGCCGACCGTTTAGTCAGCCCCCAAGGCGTTAGCCTGGCTGTTCAGATCCTTCGCCCATTCCACCAGTTGCCCGCTGATGCGGTCTTCCCACACACCGGGCTTGCCGCCAAAGCTGTTCGCAGGGCTTTCGTGGATTGTGGCCCAATGGTCCATGCCGGGATATTTGTAAAGCTCCGCGTTCTCATGGCCAGCCGCCGTCAGCACCTCCATGATCATGTCACTGTCATACTCCGACATGATCCAGTCATTGGTGCCCCAGCGGATGCGCACGGGGGCCTTCAGTTTCTGCCAGTTGCCGGCCACGTCGAAATCCTGCATCTGGTGATAGAATGTCATGGGGCGGCCATACATATGCATCGGGCCATGATAGTTATGCTCCGCCAGCATTGGCTTTTCGCGGATCACGTCAGCGTATGATTTTTCTTCCATAAGCATGCCGTAGTAAAGCGGGATATAGGCCCTGTTGATCAGGTCATTGATGGTGCTTTCGTCCATGCCCTGCATTTGTTTGATGCGGCGCTCGATCTCCAGCATATGTTCGAACCAGGTGCGATAGTAGGTGCCGTCGGAAATCACCGCATTCAGGCCGAATTTGTTGGCGAAATAGGGCGCCAGCGCGCTGCCCATGCTGTTGCCGTACACAAGGATACGGCCCGCGTCCACATACGGCAGCGCCTGCAGCTTCCTGAGCGCCACTTCATAGCCGTTCAGCTCTGTCCGGAAATCGGTTTCCGAACAGTTGCCCTCGCTGTCGCCCATGCCGGGCTTCTCAACGCGCATCATTATCATGCCAGATTGCTCCGCCAGGTCTGTCAGGATGCGGATATAATTGGAGCTGCGTCCCGGTGTGGCCTCGATGGATGAACAGCTCAGCCCTTGCAGCACAAAGATTGCGGGGCCGGGGGCGTCAGCCGTGATGCCTTCAGGCCGGGTGATGATCACCCGCTGGCGGATGCCGTAATCGCTGGTGATGCTGTCATAGATGGTTTCAAGCCCATCATGGTTTTCAAGCGCGACTGGCGGGAAGCTGGCGGAAACAGACAGCACGTCAACGCCGCGGCGCACCAGAAGCTCATAGGGCCGGCCAGCCATCAGCGCATCTGTCATGTCGAACCAGTTGGGGCCGGATGTTGCTGTCTGGCCGTTCACTTTCAGTATCGTGTCGCCGACCCTCAGCCCGGCTTCGGCGAGTGGGGAGCCTGCCGTCAGTTCGCGGATTGTCATGCCCGAAGTTTCCTGCGGGTTAAAGCGTGCCTGCCAGCTGGCGCGGCGTGCCAGATCATCGGCGAAAGCGGCGGTTGATGAGAGAAGAAGCGTGGCCAGAAGGCCGGTTTTTAGAAAAGATTGGATCATTGCCATTCCGTCAATTAGCGTGGATACAAAAGCTGTGCAGGACGCAACGATGGGCGGCAGCGGGCCGGTTCGGAAGGCGGCTTTATACGAACAGCGGATAAATTTACATCAAAGGCGGGGTTTCGATGACGGGGGAACAACCACACGAGGAGATCAGGCAGAGCTTTTACCTGTTCGGGTCACGCGTGCTCACGCATATCCTCTTTTGGGTCGGCTATTATGTGCTGTTCAGCCTTGTGTGGATGAAGCCGGACAAGGGCTATTTCGCGTCCTTCTATCTGGAATTCGTGCTGCTGCCCGCGCGCCTTGCGGCCGTTTATGCCATGATCTATGTGCTGATGCCGCGCTTCCTGCTGGTGCGCCAGTATGGCCGCTTCCTGCTGTCGTACGCGGGCCTGATTGTCCTGGCGGGGCTGGTGCACCGGCTGTCGGCCTACTTTTTCTACGAAAAGCTGCTGTTTGGCCAGGCCGACCCGTTCTTTGACCCTGGCGCGCTGGTGCGTGCCGTCCTGCTGGTCAACACCACGGTGGTGTTTGTGGCGGCGGCCAAGATGTTCCAGCTGTATCTGGTGGAAGCGGAAAAGAACCGGGTGTCAGGGCAGGCTGAGCAGGTGGCGGTACGCGCCAACCGCCGGACATACCTTCTGGACCCAGCCGATATCCTGTATCTGGAAAGCATGGGCAACTATGTCAGCTATTTCCTTGTGGACGGCGAAAAGCTGGTGGCCCACGGGTCCATCAGGGCGGCTCTTGAAGACCTGCCGGAAGGCTTCATTCGCCTGCACCGGTCCTATGTGGTGAACAAGGCCCATATCACTGCCTTCAACAGTGAAAAGGTGCAGGTGGGGGAAACAGACCTGCCGCGCGGCAAGGGCGTGGACGACGCCATGCTGACGTCGCTCAAACCATTTGGATCAGCAGAAGCTGTTTAAATCTGGAAGACCGGGTGGCTTTCCTCGATTGGCTCGCCTGCGTCCACTTCGCCGCTTTCTGTGGGCTGGGCCTCATACGGCAGCTTAGTGGTCGGCCCCTCGGGTGCTTCCTGATACTCAAGTGTCATCCGGCGGGCTTCAAGGCCGAAGATGTCGTCGAACACTTCTTTTAGCACCACATCCAGGTCATCCATGGTGATCGGCAGGCCGAGGTCAGCCATGCTGGTCACGCCGTGCTCTGAAATGCCGCAAGGCACGATGCCTTCAAAGTGCGAGAGGTCAGGCTCCACATTGATGGCGATGCCGTGATAGGTGACCCACTGGCGCACGCGCACGCCGATGGCGGCAACCTTGTCTTCGCGCCCACCACCACGCTCAACCCACACGCCCACGCGGCCCTTGCGGCGCTCTGCCGTCACGCCGAATTTCGCCAGCGACTGCACGATCACCTCTTCAAGGCCGTAGATAAACTGGCGCACATCCTTGCCGCGTTTCTTCAGGTCGAGAAGGAAATAGACAACGCGCTGGCCGGGGCCATGGTAGGTATATTGTCCGCCGCGGCCCGCGTCATAAACGGGGAAGCGGTCCGGGTCCACCAGGTCGGCCGGGTCGGCACTGGTGCCGGCGGTATAGAGCGGTGGGTGTTCGAGACACCAGACCATTTCAGCCGCTTCGCCCGCACGAATCGCGCGCACGCGCTCTTCCATCTCTTCAAGCGCATCGGGGTAGGCGACAAGCTCGTCGCTGATTCGCCACTCAAGGGGAAACTGGTCTGCCATGGCCTTAAACTCACAAAATACCTAAACGTTGCGCGTTACATACCGCTTTTGAGCAGCTGAGCCAAGCAAGTTTCCGGGCCAGTTGGCCACGACGGCGCTTGATGTGGCCCAATCTTTTGGGTTAATCATTTGATAAGGATGCCGTGGCAAGCTGGCCCGAAGGCACTTCCGGATGAGGAAATAATGAATTTTCAGGCTGTTAACAGGGTTACCGTTGAAATTACCGTCGTGCTCGGGCGTACCCACATGCCGATCCGGCAGCTCCTTAAAATGGGCCGGGGCGCGGTGATTGACCTGGATGCCAAGCATGAAGACGAATGCTGGGTTTACGCCAATAATGAGTTGATCGCGCGCGGTGAAATCATGATCGTGGGCGAGAAAATCGGCGTGTCCATCACCCGAATGATGAGCCAGCTTCAGGTATAGCCCCCACTTTCCCAGCCTGTCGCCCGGAAAACCGGGCTTTTTCAGATAGTTTCAAAATCATGTCATTTTCCGCTTGCGGCATAGGGGCTTCCTTGATAGATAAGCGCCCGACCTCGCGGCCGTGGCGGAATTGGTAGACGCGCAGCGTTGAGGTCGCTGTGGGATAATATCCCGTGGAAGTTCGAGTCTTCTCGGCCGCACCAATGAAAGCCCGTAGGGAACGCCCTGCGGGCTTTCTTTCATTTTGGGCCCGTTTTCTACTTCCGGCGCTTATAGCCGCATCTTTTTTCATCGTTTCGCTGGAAACCTAAGGACCTTTCTTTTATCACTAGAGGGCATACCATGCACCGGTTGGGGGTGCGCTCGAAAACCAACATGATTTCAGGGACATCAGGGGAGGCATACATGGCTGAAAAGGACAAAAATCCAAACCTGCCTGAAGATGATGTGCTGACCATGCCACCTGAAGGTGAGCCGCCGCACAACAATGACCGCGAGCCAGAAGACGAGCATGCCGAAGGCCCTGAGCTTGAGGTTCACCAGGATAAGGAATTTATCCAGCAGGTCCTGAGCGCCGTTCGCGAAAACAACCAGGACCAGGCTGTCGAGCTGGTTGAAGACCTCCACGCCGCCGATATCGCCGACCTTCTTGAGGTTATGTCGTCGCCGCAGCGGGTTGGCTTCATTGAGCTTCTCGGGGAACGGCTGGACCCGGACGTTCTGGTCGAAGTTGAGGGCGCGGCCCAGGCTGACCTTTACGAGCATATGCCGAACGAGCAGATTGCCGACGCGGTGACCGAGCTCGAGACCGATGATGCGGTCTACGTTCTTGAGGAACTCGGTGCCGAAGACCGGGAAGAGGTTCTGCGCTCGCTGGCCGCTGACGACCGGGTGGCGATCGAGGAAAGCCTGAGCTATCCGGAAGAATCCGCCGGTCGTCTGATGAGCCGCGATCTGGTGGCGGTGCCCGAGTTCTGGACAGTCGGGCAGACCATCGATTATCTGCGGTCGGAAAATGAAGATATCCCGGACGATTTCTATGACATCTTCGTGGTTGACCCGTCGCACAAGCCGGTGGGTACGGTACCGCTGTCGCGCGTGATGCGCACGCACCGGCCTGTCACCATTGGCGAGATCATGGATGATGATCCCACGCTTGTCGACGTTGCGGCCGACCAGGAAGAAGTGGCCTACCAGTTCAGTAAATACCACCTGATTTCCGCCGGTGTGGTTGACCAGAGCCAGCGCCTTGTTGGTGTGGTTACGGTGGATGACGTGGTCGAAGTGATCGGCGACGAGGCCCAGGAAGATATTCTGGCCCTTGCCGGTGTGTCCGAAGAATCCGGCGTGAACGAGAATTTCATTGAGGTGACGAAAGACCGTTTCACCTGGCTTTTCGTGAACCTGGGTACCGCGATTCTGGCGTCAGTGGTGATTGGCCTGTTTGACGCCACGATCGAACAGATGGTGGCCCTGGCGGTCCTGATGCCGATTGTGGCATCCATGGGCGGCAACGCGGGCACCCAGACAATGACAGTTGCCGTGCGCGCAATTGCCACCAAGGAACTCAGCTCGACCAACGCCCTCCGGGTTGTGAACCGGGAACTGATGGCGGCGGCCGTGAACGGCTTCGCTCTTGCGGTCTTCTCCGGGTTTGTCGCCTGGGCATGGTTTGGCAATGCCTTTCTGGGCGGCCTGTTTGCCGTTGCGATGTTGGTGAATATGGTGGTGGCAGGCCTCAGCGGCGTTCTGATCCCCCTTGGGCTCAATAGGGCGGGGGCTGACCCTGCGATTGCCTCCAGCGTTTTTGTCACCACAATCACAGATGTGGTAGGCTTCTTTGTTTTCCTGGGGCTTGCTGCCCTGTTCCTTCTCTAGGGCACGCACAATATGGACAAAGGTCTTGTATTGCTGGTGGATGATGAGCCTGTCGTCCTGCGGATTCAGGCTGCCGCCGTCCAGCAATTCGGCTTTGAAACCCTGATCGCGGAAACTGTTGAGGAAGCCATCAGCGTCACGCGCGCGCACCGGCCGTCGCTGATCATCAGCGATGTGCAGATGCCAGGCGAGGGTGGGTTCGACTTTGTCGATTCACTTGAAAAACAGGGCCTGAAGAATATGCCGGTGATTTACCTCACGGGCTATGACGACATTGATATCATCCGGGGTGGCCTCAAGGCGGGTGGCGATGATTTTGTCATCAAGGGTGGGTCGGTCGAGCGGCTGAAGAACCGGATTGCTTTCTGGATGGTCAGTGGCTTCCTTGAGCTGCCGTCTGACCTTCGGCGCCGGGCGCTGGCGGATGCCAATGCCATGAAAGGCGATGAATTCTCCCACGTGGAAGACCATATCAAGGTCGACGGCGCCATCACAGAACGTGTCAGCGCCCGCATTGCCGAAGAAATTGCCATGATGCCGGAAGGCTATGGCCTCCGCCTGGTGGAGCGGGTGTGTTTCCTGGGGCGCTTGTCGAAAGTCATCATCGAGGAAAGCCACACTTTTGGCCATTTCCTGCGCTTCCCGGACTATATGATCGGTGCGGTCAACCGGGTGAACCCACCGTGGAAACATGAGCTCTGGCCGCTTCTGAAACGTTTTGAGGATTGGTCCTGCGACACACGCTTTGTGCTCTCTGGCATGGAACCGCTGAAGCCGTTCCAGCAGTACGAATGGTATATGGACGGGCTCTAGGCCCTGGTCTGTTCGGTTCATCGCCGGAATAGGACGGTTAGTCGCTAAGGCGCATACAGCCAGCGGGGCTGGCCGGTATAACTTTTGGGTGTGTGGCCAGGGGACATGGCCTTGACGCTGACAATTGGTTCAAAAGGAAAATCATGATCAAGAAATCGATTCTTGCCGCATCTGTTGCGATTGGCATCAGCGGTCTTTGGGGCGGCGCCTGGGCAGATGACGCCCCTGACCTGGAGGTGATCTCCAAAATACGGGATGAAGGCTTCAACCACTCGCAGGTAATGAAGACCTTGCATCATCTGACCGACCGGATCGGCCCACGCCTGACCGGGTCCCCGGCCATGACGCAGGCGAATGAATGGACGCGTGACCAGCTGACCGCCTGGGGCCTTGAAAATGCCCGCCTTGAAGGCTTCGACTTCGGGCCGGGCTGGACATGGGAAAGTGTGGACGTGCGCATGACGGCGCCGCGCACCGACCAGCTTTATGCCCTGCCGATCAGCTGGTATCCCGGCACCGATGGCCCGGTGACGGGGGAGGTGGTCTTCGCGCCGATGAAATCGAAAGCTGATTTCGAAAAATACAAAGGCAAGCTGAAGGGCAAGATTGTGCTGGTAGACGCTGTCAGGCCCTACAAAGACCCGACAGAATTAAACGCCGAAGACCGGCGGCACGCCAACGAATCGATCCTGCGGTATACGGAAGGTGAGCTTGAGGATGTCAGCGCCTATGACGTGCCTGAAGGCGCACCGGGTGACGATTCCTGGGTGAGCTATAAAAGCTGGGGCTATTATCTCACCGATTTTCTGGAAGCAGAGGCGGCTGCCGCCATCGTGCGCCGGTCCCCGCGCCGCAACCTGCTGATCGACGCCACGGGATACCAGTATCTGGAAGGCGAGCTGCCAAGCATCCCTGCCGTGCGCATGGCATCCGAGCATTATGACCGGGCTGTGCGCCTGCTGAACGAAGACCTGCCTGTCAGCCTGAGCCTTGAGGTGAAGGCCCGCTATCACACGGACGATATGCAGTCCTATTCGACACTGGCCGACATTCCGGGGCAGGGCCGCAGGCCTGAGCTTGTGATGCTGGGCGCCCACCTGGACAGCTGGTTCATGGGCGACGGCGCTGTGGATAACGGTGCGGGCGTGGCGGTGACCATGGAAGCTGTGCGCATCCTCAAGGCCATTGGTATCAAGCCCAAGCGCACCATCCGCATCGGGCTGTGGGGCGGCGAAGAGCAGGGCTATTATGGTTCGTACCAATATGTGAAGAACCATCTGGCCACCCGCCCGGCGCGTGAGGACGAAAAGCTCAAATATATGGAACCCTATGCCAGGGAATTCGGCATGTTCCCGATTGCGAAAAAGCCGGAATTCGACCGTTTCTCCGCCTATTTCAATCTGGATAACGGCTCAGGCAAAATCCGCGGTGTCTATGCCGAAGGCAATGCCGCAGCTGCCGCGATCTTCAAGACGTGGCTGGAGCCGTTCCATGACCTGGGCGCTGATACCGTCACCATGAACGATACCGGCGGCACAGACCACGAGGTGTTCGACGATATCGGCCTGCCGGGCTTTCAGTTCATCCAGGACCCGCTCGATTACGACAGCAGGCTGCATCACAGCACTGCCGACACCTATGACCATGCGTTTGAAAAAGACCTCAAGCAGGCCGCGGTGATTATGGCGAGCTTTGTCTATAATGCCGCCATGCGGGACGAACGCTTCCCACGCGAGCCCGAGCCGCGCGAGCGGGAAGAGGACCTGAAGAAGGACGAGGCCGACGAATAGGATTTGTCTGAAACGGTAAAGCTTGAAGCGGGGCGCCCGTGAGTGCCCCGTTTCTATTTGGGCCTATTTCGGTTCAATGGCCATATTGTCCAAGAGCCGCACACTGCCAATGCGTGCCACAGCCAGTACACGCGCGGGTGCACCGATTTTATCGATAAGTTCCAATGAGTTGGCGTCAACAATTGAGACATAATCTACGGCCTTGAAGCCCACGTCCAGCAGCTTCTGGGTGGCGGTTTCCTCGGCGTTTCGCAAGTCTGCTCCTGCCGCCACATCTGCGACCAACTCATGCAGGATCACATTGAACTTGCCTGCGGTAGCGCGTTCTTCAACGTTCAGGTAGGCATTCCTCGACGAAGCGGCGAGGCCGTCCTCTTCGCGGATCAGCTTGCCGCCCATGATCTCCACCGGGATATCCAGGTCGGCCACAAAGCGGCGGATCACCGCCAGCTGCTGATAGTCCTTTTCGCCAAAGATGGCCACATCCGGCAGGCATTGCAGCAACAGTTTGGTCACCACCGTGGCCACGCCGTCAAAATGGCCGGGGCGGGAGGCGCCTTCAAGCCGGTCCGTGAGGCCCGCGACGGTGACCGTGGAGGCATGCCCGGTGCGGTACATCTCAGCCCCATTGGGCGCGAACACCAGGTTTGCGGGTGTGGTCGCCAGCTTTATCCGGTCTTCCTCTTCCGTGCGGGGGTAGGCGTCGAAATCTTCGCCTTCACCAAACTGGGTGGGGTTGACGAAGATGGACACCACGACCCGATCGACCTTTTCGGCAATCGCACTCACCAATGACAGATGCCCATGGTGCAGCGCGCCCATCGTGGGTACCAGCCCGACGGTCAGGCCCTGGCGCTTCCAGGCGGATACCTGCGCGCGCAGGTCTTTGACGGTTCGTACGGCGGGGACGGAAGCAGTCATGAAAAGGGTATCCGGAAAAGAGTTTGATTATGAGTTCTGAGCCACAAGGCGGGCGCCGTCGAGGCCGTCCAGATCGTTATAATTGATGATCGACAGGATGTCGCTGACATAGTCCGCGCCACGCTCTGAATAGTGCACAAGCGCAGGTGCAAGGGCCGCCCCCGTGATACCGATGTTCAGTTCCCTGAGTTCTGCTCGACGTTGGCGCAGGTCCTCATAGCTCGGGTGGCGATTGAGGTTGGTCATATAGCTGCGCACGCTATCAAGAAGATACTCGAAGCTTTTGATTTTATGGGTTTTTCCCTCATCGCGATTTTCCGGCAGCAGGCCTTCGGCATCGCCCCACACCCACTCGCCAAACAGGGCATTACCAGCCTGTGCGAACCGGCTGGTGCCCCAGCCCGATTCCATGGCGGCCTGCGCCAAAGCCAGCGAAGGCGGGATCACATCAACCTTATAGAGAAGGAAATCGATATCCTTGGTGCGGAAGTCCTGGCGGCGCTTGAGACGGTAAGTCTTTGCCATCTGGCGCAGCCATTTTTTCTCGGCGCGCTTCAGCGGTTCCTGGTTTTCAAGCTTTGTCCGGAGTGTCAGCAGGCGGCCGCGATCTGCGATGATCAGCTCATTGGCGCGCAGCACAATCGGCAGCAGTGTGGACGTAAACAGCCGCTTCTTGCGGTTGGCATCATTCACCTCAGGAAGGCCTTCGGGCAGGCGGGTCAGGAACACCCGCGGCACAGCTTCCACAGCGTGCATCTCTTTCTTCAGCAGCCGCGCCAGCTTGGGCGTCATCTTGACCTTCTTCGGCGGCGGTGTATGCGCCAGGTAATTTGGCTGGTCAGCCAGGAAGGCGTCCGTCCGGCCCTGAGCGAGCATATGGCGCGCAAGCACAATGGGGCCGACAATCATGACGGCCACCACAAACAGAAGTCCTATAATGTTGCGCACGTTTATCTGCACTTTGAGCATTTCTCCCAAGCGATATTTTACCTATATCTAGCTAATAAGTGTAGTTGGAAATCGCAAGATCGTCTAATGATAACCGGTCTGATGCGTGACATGCATGACACAGTCAGTATTGTGTAAGGGAGAGGGCTAGGTGCCAGATAATAAGGCAAACCCAGAGGTTTCGGGCGGTGGGGCCAACACCACAGGCCGTCCGTATCTCATTGTATTAGGAAATGAAAAAGGCGGGTCGGGCAAGTCGACAACCGCCATGCATATTGTTGTTTCGCTGCTGCGCGAAGGCCGCCGTGTGGGCACCATTGACCTGGATGCCCGGCAGAAAAGCCTGACGCGCTATATTGAAAACCGCCGGGCCTATGCCGAACAGAAGGGCCTTGATTTGCCGCATCCGATTGAGCTGGTGGTGCCCAAGTCCGAGCTGCGGTCGGCGGATGAAGCCGAAGCGGACGAAAAGCAGCGGTTCGAGGAAGCCTACGTCAATCTGGCGGACAAGGTGGATGTGGTGGTGATCGACTGCCCCGGTAGCGACACGTTCCTGTCGCGCCTCGCGCACACGGCAGCCGACACGTTGGTGACGCCGGTGAATGACAGCTTCGTGGACCTGGACCTTTTGGCCCGCGTTGACGCCACCACCCACAAGGTGGCTGGTCCAAGCCTCTATGCCGAAATGGTCTGGAAGGCGCGCCAGCGCCGCGCCATGGCGGACGGCAGCTCCATCGACTGGGTAGTGCTTCGGAACCGGGTGGGCGCGCTGCACGCCAAGAACAAGGAACGGGTGGAACGGGTGCTGAATGAGCTGACCAAGCGTATTGGTATCCGTCATGTATCAGGCCTGGGCGAACGAGTGATCTACCGCGAGCTGTTCCTGCGCGGCCTGACGCTGATGGATCTCAAGGAAGCTGGCGGCCTGGACGGCAAAGGCCTGTCCATGTCGCATGTGGCCGCGCGCCAGGAAGTCCGGAAGCTGATGGATGCGCTGAACCTGCCGTTCCGTAAAGATGAGGAGGCCTGAGCGCCGTGATCGCCTGGTTTGTCATTGGTCTTATCCTGGCTGCTGCGCTGCTTGCTCTCCTGAATTGGTGGGCCAGCGCTGACGTCAAGGCAGCAAAAACCAGCCTGTTCTGGGCCATTGTGGGCCTGTGTGGCCTGTTTGGCCTGGTGATGGTGGCGGCGGGCAAGCCCTTCTTCGCCATCATTCCCGCGGGCTTCGCTGCCTGGCGCATGTTTGGTGCCAAGGCGGCAGAGCGCGTCAAGGGAGGCGGGCAGGGCACTGGCGGCCGCGCCGGTGGCCCCATGACCCGCACCGAAGCCCTGGATGTCCTTGGTCTGAAGGAAGGCGCCAGTGAACAGGAAATTAACCAGGCCTACCGTAAACTGATGGCGCAGTGCCACCCGGACAAGGGCGGAAACGACTATCTGGCTGGCAAGCTGAACGAAGCAAAACAAACCCTTCTCAGGAGGTAAGGCGCGATCCCATGGGGCGCTGGTACAAACCGCTGGTTATGCTGATGGCGCTTTTGGCGCCAAGTGGCGCGTGGGCGCAGCCAGCGCCAGAGCCCTGGATGGAAGGTCGCCCTGTGCTGGTGGGCACCATCACCCACAACCCGCCTTATGTGTTTGAAAACCCCTCAGCGGGGATCGACCTTGATCTGGTGACGGAAGCGTTTGCCCATGTGGGGCTGGAGGTTGAGTTCGTTCATGCGCCGCTCTCAAGGGTGCAGGTTTTGCTGGCCACCGGCAAGGTGGATGCCATGACCACCTTCCGTACCATTGAAGACCTGTGCGTCAACAGCATTCCCTTCAGCTATTGGCATGACGGCATTTCCGTCCCGGTCGAATCGGAAGCACCCATCAGCTCCATCGAAGACCTCAAAGGCATGCGCGTGGGCATGTTCCCGGGTGCGGTGAAAGTATTGAAATATCTGACGCCTGAGGATGTCATGACCTTCGGTAGCAGCATGATCGTTTACGACAGGGAGCAGCTTGTCAGGGTGCTTCTCTACAGGCGGCTGGACGCCTACATCGGCGACTATTGGGCGCTTGAGTATGCCTATCAGCAACTGGCGTCAGACCAGCCGCGCCCCTATAAAGTCGCCGTTCGCTTTGCGCCCACCCCGCGCCAACTGTGCGTGCGCGATGAAGCATTGGTGAAGCGTTTCAATGAGGGCGTGGCGACCATGCTTGCGGGCGACGCCCCAGCAAGGGTCAGGGCCCGCTATCTTCAGGATGGTGAGCCTTAGGCCAGTAAGGCCATTTCCATGTTGACGGGGCGCGCCGGCGCTGACACTTTGGGCGAAATTCACACATTCAATTTGTTGCTTTTCCAGGGATCATTTCATGGCCGGTCACTTTTTCCATCACACCATCCTGCGCGAATATGATGTCCGCGGCATTGTGGACGATACGCTGCATTACGCTGATGCCATTGCGCTCGGCAAAGCCTACGGCACGCACGTGCGCCGTTCGGGCGGCACAAGGGTGTGTGTGGGCTATGACGGGCGGGTGTCTTCCCCGAAGATGGCGGAAAACCTGATGGCGGGCCTGGCGTCAACCGGGCTTGAGGTGATCAATATCGGCCTTGCGGGCACGCCGATGCTCTATTTCAGCGTATTCGAGCTGGACAGTGACGGCGGCATCATGATCACCGGCTCCCACAATCCGGCCAACTATAACGGTTTCAAGATGATGATGGGCAAGAAGCCCTGCTTTGGCGAAGCCATTCAGGCCATCGGCAAAACCGCCAACGAAGGCGATTATGAGGTGGGCGAAGGCAGCATCCGGGAAGAAGATGTGTTTGACCGCTATATCGACCGTATGATGCGCGACGTGGATATGCAGGCCTTCACCATTGTGTGGGACCCGGCCAATGGGTCGCTCGGCCCCGCAGTGGAAGCGCTGGTGAAGCGCCTGCCGGGCAAGCATATCGTGATCAATGCGGAGGTGGACGGCACCTTCCCGAACCACCATGCCGACCCGACGGTTGAAGAAAACCTTGAGCAGCTCAAGGCCGCCGTGGCCAAACACAGTGCCGACATGGGGCTCAGTTTCGATGGTGACGGTGACCGCATCGGCGCCACCGATGGGCAGGGCCGGGTGGTCTGGGGCGACCAGATGCTGGCTATCATGGCAGGGGACCTTCTGAAGGAACTGCCCGGTGCGCCGATCATTGCGGACGTGAAGGCCAGCCAGGCGCTGTTCGACCGCATCAAGGAACTCGGCGGTGAGCCGGTGATGTGGAAAACCGGCCATAGCCTGATCAAGGACAAGATGGTGGAGCTGAACGCGCCGCTTGCGGGCGAGATGTCAGGCCATATTTTCTACAAGCATAAATTCTATGGCCATGATGACGCACTTTATGCCGGTATTCGGTTCCTGAATGCCATCACCAAGCAGGGCGGGGATCTGGCCGCGCTCAAGGACGGCCTGCCGGCCGCCATCAACACGCCGGAGCTCAGGTTCGATTGCGACGACGTGCGCAAGTTTGACGTGGTCAAGGAAGTGAAAGCCCGGCTTGAAGCCGCGGGCGCCGAAATGTCCACCGTGGACGGCGTGCGTGTGCAAACGTCAGACGGCTGGTGGCTCCTCAGGGCGTCCAACACGCAAGCTGTGCTGGTCGCGCGGTGTGAGGCGTCAACAGAGGCTGGGCTTAGCCGCCTCAAACACGCCCTCGTTGAAGCCCTCAAGGCCTCCGGCGTCGACGCGCCAAGCGATTTGTAGGGCCATATGGTGACGAGATGATTGGGCTTATTGCAATTCTATTTATCGTAGGGTGGGGGATAATCTCTTTTGGGATAGCCAACGCGTTGGCCAAGCGAAAATGGAAGAAGTATCAGGTATTCTTCTTAGCCACAGGCATTTTCTGCCTCCCTTTCGCTGAAGAGATATATATTGCGGTTTCCTTCCGGGCTCACTGTGCCGTGTATGGTGGCATCACTCAACTTGAACCTATTGAAACTGACAGCGTCATTATGGATGGAGGAGGTTATGGGGTTCCGCGATTACTAGCCCATCCTGCCATCCAGTCTGTTTTGATATTGAGGGATGCAGACGATGAGCTGGGAGGCAAGGAGCTTTGGGTATCTGTCTCAAAAGATCAGACCTTTTGCCAGGAGCCTATCAATAATCTGCTTTTGACTAGCTCATTCGGTACAGGGCGAGTGGCGGCACAACAGCTTACGAATGACGGATGGTGTTTTACTACAACTGTTCACCCGAATAAAAGACCGACGATTGCAATTAAGAAATCGTATGAAGTACGCCATGAATTATTTACCATTTTACTGCCCTACGAAGTAGTAGAGTGGCGGAAGGAAATTTGGGACACTTCTACAAGTACACCGAAAGTTGCATCTTCTTTTTCTACTCTAAAAGTTCAGCCAGGTATGTTGCGGCGGGCAATCTGGCCTCACGTTCATCCTTATGTGTGCGCTTTGGGGCAGGATGGAGGCATATTCAGCAAGCCTGACTTTCCTTATGGAAATCCCGTTTTTCAGTTTTATGAAAAAGCTATCTTACCGGCCAGCAAGTAAGGTAATCTCTCTACTTCGAACAACTGCGCATCAATCGGAAAAAGTCGAACCAAAGCTTGTCAATAAGGCGCTTCCCCTTGGCTTAGGGGAAGGTGATGAAGATATGTGCAATTTGTAGGAGACGAGTGGGGTCTAAAACATCCCGTTGTCGTTTTTTGATGTCTCGGGCACAGGCATGGCTACGCCCCAGTGCTCGACCATCTTGCCGTCTTTCATGCGGAAGATGTTCACCACCGCGCCGCCCAACTCCTCTGGCGACCGCTTGACATGCATATGCAGCCACACAAGGTCACCGCTGGCGGCTGAGCGTACAATGCGGGCAGAATACTGTGGGTAGCGCTTGGCCCGCGCGCGAAAGAGCGCAATCACCGCGTCCCGCCCGTCTTCAAGGCGTGAGTGGTGCTGGATGTAGGTGTCGCCAAAGCATTCCTTTGCCGCCGTGTCCACATCCAGCTTGTTCTCAAGTAAGTCCATGCAATAGATGGCCTTCTCTAAGTTCGCGGTCTCAAGGGCATGTTGCTCTGCATCTCCGGCGAAGCCTGGAGCCGTCGTAAAGAAGGCGAGCGCACTGCCTGCAAGGCAACGTAGGGTTTTGGCTGTCATCGTGTCGTGTCCCCATCGGGTTACTATTGAAACCACCATAGCGTCTGGGCGGGCTGGAGACAGGCATATGCGGTCAATCGGTCGTGATGCGCGACGGATCGGGAAAGTGTCACAGTCTTTGCCAAATCCTTAACAGGAATCCCGTTTTCCTTCACCGCATCTTTACCCTTTTGGCACAGTCTGTAGGGGATGCAACTGGTGTGAAAATCGTCCATCACTTAATGGTGACGAAAAAAGTACGGACAGCTATTTGTAGTAGGCAATAGATATACTACATTATGTAGGTATGGATTGACGGAGGATCGATGCCTGACAAGCGAAAAGACGGAAATGATGGTGGCGACACGGGTGTGTTAACCCGGTCTGAGGCCAAAACCAAAAAGCCGTCCATGTATAAAGTCCTGCTTCTCAACGACGATTACACCCCTATGGAATTTGTGGTGCACATCTTGCAACGCTTTTTCCGCATGACCATCGAGGAAGCGACCGAGGTTATGCTGCATGTGCACCAGAAGGGTGTGGGCGTGTGTGGTGTCTTTACCTATGAGGTGGCCGAAACAAAAGTAAATCAAGTCCTTAGCTTCGCCCGCCAGAATGACCACCCGCTCCAGTGTACGCTTGAGAAAGAATGAGTTCCCACGCGCCACTAAGGTTTATTAGGGGCGCTGACAGCCGAAGGAAAAAAGAGTGCCAAGTTTCTCCCCACATCTTGAAGAGACCCTCCACAGAGCACTGAAGGAAGCCAACGAGCGCAGCCACGAGTATGCCACGCTTGAGCATCTCCTGCTGGCGCTCCTTGATGACCCTGAGGCCGTCGCGGTTCTGAAGGCCTGCGATGTGGATATCGATGTGCTCCGCGCCCAGATCATCGAGTATCTCGACGACGACATGGAAAACCTGAAGGTGGAAACCGACGGGCTTGAAGCCACGCCGACCGCCGGCTTCCAGCGCGTGGTGCAGCGGGCACTCCTGCATGTCCAAAGCTCGGGCCGCGAGGAAATGACTGGCGCGAACCTGTTGGTGGCGCTGTTCTCCGAGCGTGAAAGCCACGCTGTCTACTTCCTGCAGAGCCAGGACATGACGCGGCTTGATGCGGTCAGCTATATCTCCCACGGCATCGCCAAGGTGCCCGAATTCGGTGAAGAGCGCCGGGTGCGTGGCGCCGCCGAGGAAGAGGAAACCGTTCAGGCGGAACCTGCCGCCAAGCCTGAGAAGGCAGATACCGCCCTCGCGGCATACTGCGTGGACCTGAACCAGAAAGCCCGCGACGGCAAAATTGACCCGCTCATCGGCCGGGAGGCCGAGCTTGAGCGCGCGGTGCAGATCCTGTGCAGGCGCTCCAAGAACAACCCGCTGCTGGTGGGTGATCCGGGCGTGGGTAAAACCGCGATCGCCGAAGGCCTGGCGCGCCGCATCATTGAGAAAGATGTGCCTGGCGTGCTTGAAGACGCGACGATCTATTCGCTCGATATGGGCGCGCTTCTGGCGGGTACCCGGTATCGCGGTGACTTTGAAGAACGCCTGAAGGCCGTGGTCAAGGAGCTTGAAAACCTCGAGGGCTCGATCCTGTTCATCGACGAAATCCACACGGTGATCGGGGCAGGGGCGACGTCTGGCGGCGCCATGGACGCTTCGAACTTGCTCAAACCAGCGCTGGCCTCGGGCTCGATCCGCTGCATGGGCTCCACCACCTACAAGGAGTTCCGCAGCCATTTCGAGAAAGACCGCGCGCTTCTGCGCCGGTTCCAGAAGATTGACGTGAACGAGCCAACAGTTGAAGACACGGTGAAAATCCTCAAGGGCCTGAAGCCCTACTTCGAGGACCACCATAATGTGCGCTTTACGGCAGATGCCATCAAGACGGCGGTGGAGCTGTCGGACCGCTATATCTCCGACCGCAAGCTGCCGGACAAGGCCATCGATGTGATCGACGAGACAGGCGCGGCCCAGATGCTGCTGCCGCCCTCAAAACGCAAGAAAACCATCAGCGTGAAGGACGTGGAGGCCGTGGTCGCCAAGATTGCGCGCATCCCGCCCAAATCCGTGTCCCGCGACGAAAGCCGCGTGATGCAGACGCTGCAGAAAGACCTGAAGCGCGTGGTGTTCGGCCAGGACAAGGCCATCGATGCCCTGTCGGCGTCGATCAAGCTGTCGCGTGCGGGCCTTCGCGAACCCAATAAGCCGATTGGCTCTTATCTCTTCTCGGGCCCCACGGGTGTGGGTAAAACCGAAGTGGCGCGCCAGCTCTCCAGCCTTCTGGGCGTGGAGCTGCACCGCTTCGATATGTCCGAATATATGGAACGCCACTCTATCAGCCGCCTGATTGGTGCGCCTCCGGGCTATGTGGGCTTTGACCAGGGCGGGCTTCTGACCGACGCGGTCGACCAGCACCCGCACTGTGTGCTTCTGCTGGACGAAATCGAAAAAGCGCACCCGGATCTCTTCAACGTGCTTCTGCAGGTGATGGATAACGGTACGCTGACAGACCATAACGGCAAGAAGATCGACTTCCGCAATGTGATCCTGATCATGACCACCAACGCCGGCGCGGCTGAGCTTAGTAAATCCGCCATCGGCTTCGGGCGTGAGACGGACGAGACCGCATCCGATGACGCGATCAAGAAGATGTTCAGCCCCGAATTCCGCAACCGGCTGGATTCGACCATCGCGTTCGACTTCCTGCCGCCTGAAGTGGTGGCCCGTGTGGTTGAGAAATTCGTGCTGCAGCTTGAGCTTCAGCTGGCGGACCGCAATGTGGAAATCAGCCTGACGGAAGAAGCCAAAGCCTGGCTGGCTGAACGTGGCTATGACCGCCACTATGGCGCGCGGCCGCTTTCCCGTGTGATCCAGGAGCATATCAAGACGCCGCTGGCCGACGAACTGCTGTTTGGCAAGCTCGCGAAAGGTGGCGAAGTGGTCGTGAAGGTGAAGGACAAGGAAATCGCCTTCGAGATCACGCCTCATGCGCCCACACCGCCAAAAGCGAAAGCGCCGAAGAAAAAGACAGCCAAGTCTGGCGTGCCCGCCACCCGCAAGGAAGGCAAGCCGCCAGTTCCGGTGAAATAACGTACCGGTGAAATAAGGTTCTGTGAGACCAATAATGAAGGCCAGCAGCTTCGGTTGCTGGCTTTTTTCTTGATTGGTGATCCGGTGCACGCTAAAGACGGCGCCCTTTCACTGCATTCCTGGGGACCTGCCATGCTGACAACCGACCGCCTGATCCTGCGCCCGTGGGTTGACGCGGACCGCGAACCCTTCGCCGCCATCAACGCCTGCGCGGATGTGATGCGCTATTTCCCCAGCGTGCAAACGCGCGCGCAATCCGACGCCACGGTCGACCGCCAGATGAAGGCGCAGGCCGACAGGGGCTATTGCTTCTGGGCCGCAGAAAAGCGCGAAGACGGCCAGTTCATCGGCTTTATCGGCATCCAGGACGCGCCGGATTATTACAGTATGAAGGGCGGCATCGAGATCGGCTGGCGCCTGGCCGCCAGCACATGGGGGCAGGGGCTGGCGCCAGAGGGCGCGCGGGCCTGCCTGGCTTATGCTTTTTCAAAACTTGGGGCGCCAGAGGTGGTGGCCTTCACGGCCAAAGTGAACAAGCCGTCGATGCGGGTTATGGAAAAGATCGGCATGACGCGCGATCTGGCGGGTGACTTCGACCATCCGATGATTGATGAGGGCCACCCTATTCGCCCGCATGTGCTTTACCGCATCAAAGCGGACGCTGTTCTTTCCTGCTGATTGTCATGCCGGGGCATTGACCCCGGTATGACGGAGTTTACTTTTTCCTGAACGGCGAATGGTCAGTGAAATAGGCGATGTCGCCTTCGACCGCCTGACGCTCTCCGCGCAGGTAGCGGTCGACCGCATCATGGAATCCTGGGTCGCGCAGGTAGTGGGCGCTGTAGGTCTTTACCGGTTCATAGCCGCGGGCCAGCTTGTGCGGGCCCTGGGCGCCGGCTTCGACGAACTTGAGGCCATGCGTGATGGCAAAATCAATGGCGCGGTAGTAACAGGCCTCGAAATGCAGGCAGGCATGGTCTTCCACGCAGCCCCAGTGGCGGCCATAGAGCGTGTCATGGCCGATGAAATTCAGCGCTGACGCGACGGGGCGGCCTTCAAAGCTGCAATGCACCAGAAGTATACGGTCTGCCATCCGTTCGCCAATCTGCGAAAAGAATTCCCGGTTCAAGTACGGCTGGCCCCATTTGCGCATGCCGGTATCAACGTAGCAGGTGAAGAAATGGTCCCAATGTGCTTCCGTGATGTCGCTGCCGGTCAGGCAGTCGATCTGGATACCGGCTTCAGCAACTGTCTTGCGTTCCTTCCTGATCTGCTTGCGCTTTCTAGACGACAGGGCCTCGAGAAAATCTTCAAAATCGCGGAAGTCGCGATTGCGCCAATGGAACTGTTGGTCATTTCTGATCAGGTAGCCGTTCGCGCCCGCGAGCGTGGCTTCCTTTTCCGGCAGGAAAGTCAAATGAATGGAAGACAGCCCCAGCTGGTCCGTCAGGCCCCGCCCGGCTTCCAGAAGCGCCAGCTGGCCCATCTCGTCCGCGCGTGACAGCAGCCTTGGGCCGGTGGCGGGCACAAAGGGGATGGAAGACTGGAGCTTGGGGTAATAGTGCCCGCCTGCGCGCTCATAGGCCTGCGCCCAGGCATGGTCGAACACATATTCGCCGTAGGAATGGCTTTTCATATAAAGCGGCATCACCGCAAGCGGGGCGTCCATGCCCTCAAAGCTGATGCGTGCGTGATAGGGTTGCCAGCCGGTGCCTAACGTTGCGCAGCCGCTTTCCTCGAGCGCTTCAAGGAAATCATAGCTGAGGAAGGGGTTGCTGGAACCCGCGCAGGCGTCCCATGCGTCGCGGCCGATCTCGGTAATAGCGTTTGCGAAGGAAGCCTGAATTTGGGCTCCGTCAGGCATGCTAGAAATCCTCGCCCACCACGGCGGGGGGCTCAAAAATCACGGCGTCCGCATGCTCGCGCCCGATGGCTTCAAGGCGGCTGTCGCGCACCGTCCAGGTCAGCAGTGGCTTACCCTTGGCGCGCCATTTGGTGCAGTAGGTGTTCGGCAACAGGTTGATGTCGCAGGCCAGGAAATCCGGCTTGCATTTATGGACCGCGAGCTGAAGCCCGAGACGCTTCCTGACGCCCAGCAGCACCTCTCGCCCAATGACCAGCCCGCGGGCATATTTGGGCATATAGGTTTTGAACCAATGCACGATGCGTGGGTCGAAACTCATCACCGCCACAGGGCCTTGGTAGCCTTCAAACGAATGGCGTACACCCGCGCACAGCTTCTGGATGTCCATTTTGGGGTGGGATTTGATCTCGATAAACAGCGGCACGTGGCCATCCACCGCATCCATCACATCGGGCAGGCTGGGGATTGGCTTGCCGCTTTTCCCCACCATGAATTTCCGAAGCTGCTGAAAGCCCCATGAACTAATGGGGCCCTTGCCGTCGGTCATGCGGTCGATCGTATCATCATGAAACACGACGATAATGTCGTCACCGGTGGCCCGGACATCAATTTCAACGGCATAGCCCGCGTGCACGGCATCCGACACGGCGGCGATGGTATTTTCCTCAGTCACTGTACCGGGTTTGTGAAGCCCGCGATGGGCAACATCTTTTTCGGTCAGCCAAGGAAACTCACGGGATGCTTTCTTGCCGTTTGCCATGTCAGTCCCTGATTTCAACGAGCGCGTCAATTTCCACGGGTACATTCAGCGGCAGAGCGTTCACGCCTACGGCTGAGCGGCTGTGGCGCCCCTTGTCGCCGAATACCTCAACCATCAGGTCGCTCGCGGCATTGATGATCTGCGGCTGGCCGCCGAAACCGTCGGTGCAGTTCACGAAACCACCCAGCTTCACGACGCGCACAACGCGGTCCAGATCACCGTCGCAGGCTGCTTTCATCTGGGCAATGAGGTTGATACCGCACAGGCGGGCCGCCGCCTTGGCGTCGTCTTCGGATACCGGGTCACCCACTTTGCCTTCAAATGCCAGCTTGCCGTCCTGCATCGGGATCTGGCCGGAGATGCTGACCAGATTGCCGCTTCTGACAAACGGAACATAGTTGGCCACAGGGGCGACAGGGGTTGGCAGGTCAATGCCCAGCTCGTTGAGGCGTGCTTCAATGCTCATAAGGGTATCCAGATTCAAGAAAAACTTAAGAAACTTAAGCCCTTATAGCAAACGATCCGGCATAAAAAAAGGGCCTTGGCGGCCCCTGAGGCGTCATTCGCCGGCTTGACCGGCGAATCCGCTTTTCTGTCTGTGTTCGTGGCGATGGACTCGCCGATCAGGTCGGCCAGTGACGAACCTAGATATTGTCTTAGGCCGTCTTCAGGTGCGCACCTTTGCGCGCCTGTTTGTCGTGATACATGGCCTGGTCCGCGGCTTCAATGAGGGTCGCTGGGTCAGTCGTGCCGTCAAATGCCTGCACGCCGATGGAGCATTTCACCGGAATCGTGGCCCCGCCATAGCGGACCTTGCCGGCGTTGATTTCCTTTTGCAGGGTCCGGAGCCGTTTCATGCCTTGGTCGGCTGAACAGCGCTTCAGGATGACGGCAAACTCGTCGCCCGCGATGCGCGCTACAGTGTCGGACGGACGGGTGTGTTGCTTGAGCGCCTTGGCAACATACCGAAGCACTGCGTCCCCGGCCATATGGCCGTGCACGTCATTGATATGCTTGAAACCGTCCAGGTCAATGAAACCAAGCACGCCGGATTCACCGTGGCGCCCTGCGGACGCCAGCGTCTGGCCGAGGGCAGAGCGGAGGCCGCGCCGGTTCGGGATGCCTGTCAGTTCATCAGTAACAGAAAGCTGTTCCAGGAACGAGATGCGCTCTTGCTGCTCGGACATGCGCTGTTCGGCGGCGGCAGCAAAGCTCAATACTTCGGTAATCAGTTGCCAGCCCGCGCTGTCGAACTTCATTTCGGCATTGGCAGCCGTCTGCATCAGCTTGCTCGCAAGGTTGCTGACATAGGGATTGATCTCTGCTTTGTCGTTCAGCTTATTCTTTGACTGCTCGATCATGCGTCTCTCCAAACGTTGGTTACTCAGGAGAAGGCTAGCAAGTCCTGTGCCACGGTCGGCGCGTAGTCATGGTATTGAAATATAAGGATTTTCTATTTCTTGGTGGGGGAGGGGGCATCTTTTGCCGGGAGAGAACTGCGCCCTTTGACGATGGCCGCAGTGCCAAATTTGCCGCGTAGGGCATCCATGGCCTTTTCGGCTGTCTGCCTTTTGGTGCGTGCGGGCTCGATCAGGTCGGGCTGGTCTGCTTCCGTGAGCGGCCTGAAATGGCTGACACCGATGCCGATCAGCCGGTAGGGCGATCCGTCGGCGAGCGGGCGCAGCAGCTGCTGACCGATCTCGAAGATGGTGCCCGCAAGCTGGGTCGCGCCTGAGATGGTGCGGGACCGGGTGATAATGCGGTGCATGCTGGTCTTGAGCTTGAGCGTGATGGTCACGCCCGCTAGCTCTTTGCGCTTCAGGTCGGCGGAGACATTTTCACACAGGCCCCACAGCTTTTCCTCCAGCGCGTCATAGTCTGCCAGGTCTTTATCCAGCGTGCGTTCGCTCGATACGCTCTTGGTCTCGCTTTCCGGGCTGACGCGGCGGGTGTCTATGCCGCGCGACAGGCGGTAAAGCCGCTGGCCGGTTTCGCCGTAGCGACGGATCAGGGTACTTTCCTCCATCTCCTGCAACTGGCTGATCTGGCTCAGACCGTCCTTTTCGAGCGCCTTGGCGGATTTTGCACCGATGCCGTAGATGCGGGTGATGGGCAGGCCCGCGAGCACGGCTTTCTTGTCGCTCTCGCCAATCACGGTGAAGCCGCGCGGCTTGTCCATGTCTGACGCCAGCTTGGCCAGGAACTTGTTGGCGGCAAGGCCGACCGAGACGGTGATGCCCACCTCGCGTTCCACATCCAGCGCGAACTTGGCCAGCAGCTTGGCAGGCGAGGCCTTGTGCAGGCGCTCCGTGCCCGTGAGGTCCAGGAAAGCCTCGTCGATCGACAGCGGTTCCACCAGTGGAGTCAGGTCGCGCATCATCTCGCGCACCTGGCGCCCCACGGCCTGATAGTGGCTCATACGCGGGCGCAGGATCACCGCATCCGGACACAGCTTCTTGGCCTTATACATGGGCATGGCCGACCGGACACCGTTCATCCGCGCGATATAACAACAGGTGGACACCACGCCGCGGTGTTCGCCGCCGATCATCACCGGCTTGGCCGCCAGCTCAGGGTTGTCGCGCTTTTCAATCGAGGCATAGAAGGCGTCACAGTCGATGTGTGCCACTGTCAGCTCAAACAGTTCCGGATGCGAAATTGTCCTTGGCCTGTCGCACTTCGGGCAAATCTTCCCGCCCTCATACTGGTGCAGGCACACCCGGCACAGGCTGGGGCGCGGTGCGGTGGCGGGTGTCATGACGGGTGCCCTTGCATGAGGTCCTTCAGGTGGCTTTCAAGGGTGGGCCAGTCATCGAACCGCACATGGGCGTCGGGCGCCTTGCCAATGAGAGCCGCCAGCCTTGGGTCGCCAATGAAATGTACCCGGTGGATATCCGGCGCGTGGGCCGCGACTGACGCATGCTGGGGTGGCAGGTCGTCTACAAACACTGTGTGGGCGCGGATGGCGTCCGCCAGCTGTTTGGCGCCGGGGCCCTTGTCGCCCTTGTTGGCGATGACAGGAAAATCCAGCCCTTGGGCCTTCAGGCTGGCTTCACGTCGGGCGCGGCAGCGGCTTGGCACATTCGACAGGATCGCGATCTGATAATGCTCGCGCAGACCGTCCAGTGCCTCCAGTGCACCGTCCACCAGGGGGACTTCATCAACGCAGGTATCAAAAAAGCCGGCGATATGGTCGCGAACCTGTTCCCCTGGTACAGGCGCATCACCGCCGAGCGGAAAGATGTTGCCGCCCAGCTGAAAGCTGGTTAGCCGAAGCTCCACGCCCTGGCTGACCAGGTATTGCTCCAGCGTTTCCACGAACCGCAGCAGCACTTCGTCCGCGTCCAGAAGAAGGAGCGGGCGGTGGGGGTCAATGCTGGTGATCAGGTCGCTTACGCTTGTCATTGGTTTACCAGTCCTGCCCGTTGCCGCCACCCAGGGTGCGCCATGCGGCCACCAGCGTTTCCGGTTTTTCGCCCAGCGTTTCGGCGCAGGCCATTAGGTCGGGCTCGAAGTTCACCAGGAACTCAAGGATTGACGCCAGGAAGGCAGGGTCCGCGATACGCGCGCGGATATCGTCCACATCAACGCCTGACAGGGCCATGAAGCGGTCGCGGATATCATCCTCCTGGAAGATGAAGCCGGCGCTCTGGAGCGCGATGGTTTGGGCGGTGTCGGGAGTCATGGATTTTGCCTCGCAAGCGGTCGTTTTTATTCGTGTTGGTGCTATTGTCCCAAATTCCACCCGACTGGGAAACGACTTTTTTGGCACAAGCATGGGCTTTTCGCGGAAATTTCTATTTTAATCCCTTGACGGGCTTGTATTTTTATCGAAAGCACGACTATTATCAAAAAGGTTGGGTAATGAACCAAAGCGCCTTGTGGAGGGGCCAGGGGAACCGTATGGGTAAAAAGATCCTGATAGTCGAAGACAACGAACTCAATATGAAGTTGTTTTGCGATCTTTTAGAAGCTCACGATTATGAGACGATCCAGACTCGGGACGGTATGGCTGCCCTTGATCTGGCGCGCGAGCACAATCCCGACCTGATTCTGATGGACATCCAATTGCCGGAAGTCTCCGGTCTTGAAGTGACCAAGTGGCTGAAGGAAGACGAAGACCTCAGGAAGATTCCAGTGGTCGCCGTTACCGCTTTTGCCATGAAGGGTGACGAGGAAAAAATCAGAGAAGGGGGCTGCGAGGCCTATATCGCCAAGCCTATTTCCGTGGGACACTTCCTCGAAACCGTAAAACAGTTCGTAGGATAGAGGGCGATGACAGCTCGGGTGCTGGTGGTTGATGACGTTCCGCCGAACGTCAAGCTTCTCGAAGCTAAGCTGACAAGCGAATATTTTGACGTGCTGACTGCATTCAGTGGCCCTGAGGCGCTGGATGTGATTTCGCGCGAGCACCCCGATATCATCCTGCTGGATGTGATGATGCCGGGCATGGACGGTTTCGAGGTCTGCCGCCGGATCAAGGCAGACCCCGCAACGGCCCATATTCCTGTTGTTATGGTCACAGCGCTTGACCAGCCGTCCGACCGGGTGGCCGGGCTTGAGGCTGGGGCTGACGATTTCCTCACCAAACCTGTGCAGGACCTGGCGCTGTTCGCCCGCGTCCGTTCGCTGGTGCGGCTGAAGGTCATGATGGACGAGCTTCGGAACCGTGAAGCCACCGGCGCCAGCCTGGGCTGGGAAAACGAGGAAGAGCCAACCCTTGAGGTTGACGCACCCACAGACGGCTCAATCCTGATCGTAGACGAGCAGGAGCGGGTCATGGAGCGTATCGCGCGGGCGCTGGAGGGTGTCGGCGAGCTGACCTTCATGGCCGGCGGTGAAGACGCGGCCGAGCGTGCGCGCGAAAAGAATTTCGATCTGATTATCGTATCCCTCACCATGCGTAACACGGACGGCCTTCGGGTCTGTTCCAAACTCAGGTCATTCGAGGAAACCCGCCATGTGCCCATTCTGGTGATGGTGGACGACGGCAACACCAAACTACTGGTGCGGGCCCTTGAGATGGGCGTGAACGACTATGTGGTGCGCCCGGTGGACCGGATGGAGTTCCTGGCGCGGGTCAAGACTCAGCTGAAGCGCAAGCGCTACGCCGACAAGCTGTGGGAAAACTTCCACCTGTCGATGCAGTTGGCGACCACAGATGCGGTCACCGGCCTTTATAACCGCCACTATCTGACCAGCCACCTTGAGACCCGCCTGCAGGCGGCGCAGAAGTCCGGCAAGGCGCTGAGCGTCCTGATGATGGACATCGATCATTTCAAGAAAGTGAACGATACCTACGGCCACGCAGTGGGTGACCTGGTGCTGAAGGAATTCGCCAACCGGATCGGCAAGAATATCCGCGGCGTTGACCTGGCCGCGCGCTATGGCGGCGAGGAATTCGTGGTGATGATGCCCGAAACGCCGACAGACTGGGCCTTCATGATCGGGGACCGCTTGCGCCAGGAAGTCTTCGATAACCCGTTCGATGTTGGGGCCGCTGACGGCCCGCTGACCATCAGTGTCTCCATCGGTGTTGCCACCAGCGACGAGGGGCAAACCCCAGCCGCGCTTCTGGAGGCCGCCGACAAGGCGCTTTATGAGGCCAAGGAAAACGGCCGTAACCGCGTGATTATCGCCGAAGCCAACCGTTAGGCGGCGTCCCTCAGAAACCGAAGACCGTCAGGCCGGGCATTGTCCGGCCTTTTTTGTGGCTGTTGCTTTTGGCTGGGCTGGGCGCAATAAAAAACGCCGCGGCCTATGGTGGGGCGCGGCGCTTTTAAGATCAATCCGAAAACCAAGATTACTTGATCTTAGTTTCCTTGAATTCTACGTGCTTGCGAACAACCGGGTCATACTTGCGCAGGACCATTTTCTCGGTCAGTGTCCGCGGGTTCTTTTTGGTTACATAGAAGTAACCAGTGTCCGCAGTGCTAAGCAGCTTGATCTTGATGCTGGACGGCTTGGCCATCTTATTAACTCCAAGAAAACATTGTTCCAGGCCGCTTTTGACTACGACCACGTTGAGGGCGCAAAATACCCACACCGGCCCATAAGTCAAGCGCTGTTTCTCGGAATTTACATTATTTTCCGAGGGCCTTGCAAAACTAATTGAAAATGCTAACGCTCGGGTAACCATTTATGTGCCACAAGAATGGGTAACCAAGAGATAAAGGCCGGTTTATGTCCACCACTGATAATGATCTTCTTGAAGAACTTCGCACCGAAGCCATCGATACGGTTGAAGACCGTCTCAGGAGCCTCACGGAAGCCGTGCAGGACTTCCAGGCGGGTATCATCCAGGGCAATGACGCACTGGCCGCGATCCGGCTTGAGGCGCACTCACTGAAGTCTGTGGCGCAAAGCTTCGAGATGAAGTCCCTGAAGGTCATGTGCCACCGGTTTGAAGATTATTTCTTCAACATGAAAGAGCTGACGCCTGAGTCGTGCAAGGACATCCTGTTCTACGCTGACCGCATGGCCGAGTGCCTTGAGGCCTTCATCCAGAATCGGGAGATCGACGTCTCCCAGATGATGCGCAAGCTGCCGAACAAGGGCGGCTTCAATGTGGGCGATATCACGGTGACCGATATCGAGGTGATGCTGGTGATGGAGCCGGGGATCGCCACCAAGATCGTTACGCGCGAGCTTCTGGAGTGCGGCTACCGTATGATCAATGTGGCCTCCACTATGGACGCCATCCAGCTGATCCCATCCATGCGGCCTGATGCGGTGATTGTCTCCCGCGTGATGCCGGAGCTGACAGGCATTGACCTGGCGTGTGCGCTGAAGGCCATGCCGTCCACGCGCGACATCCCCGTGGCGCTGATCGCCACCAGCCAGAAAGAGAAATACACCGACTTGCCGGCGGACGTGCCTGTGCTACGGAAAGGCGCCAACTTCGCCGACGACGTGGCTGACGTATTCGTCAAGCTGGGTATTCTCTAAAGCGGACTATTGCCCGCCCGCCCGGATAACGGCTTTGTTACCTCCTTGAGAAATCTGTTATTGGACGGCGCCCCCGTCGTCAGGCATGCCTGACTTGTGCATGCTTATGCACATAATCAATTTTCCCGCCATCGGGCCGGTGCTCTCAATGAGGGCATCTGAGTAACGCGGGATTTCAGGGGGATCTATGTCTGTATTACGGGTTTTACTGGTTGTTTCTTTCCTTTTTGGCGTCAGCGGCGCCAAGGCTCAGGAAAATGGCAGCCCATTCGCTGTTCATCACATACGCGACAATGTCTATGTCCTGACGCGCCTGTGGGAACCGGGTGTCGGCAATAACATGGGCGTTGTTGTGGGCGAAGATGGCCTGCTGCTGATCAATTCCATGATGTCGAACGACTCCGAGGCCCTGGCAGCCACACTCAAGACAATCGCAGACAAGCCGGTGACATATGTCCTTAACAGCAACTGGGATTTCTATAACGTCTTGGGCAACGAATATTTCGCCGAAAAGGGTGCAATGATTATCGCCCAGGAAGATGTGCAGTATGCGCCCCGAAACCCCAGCTATGACCCCGTGTTCCATGACCTGCTGTTCAAGGACGGTATCTCGTTCCGGTTTGGCGGCGACACGATTACCGCCTACAGAAGCGGGGGCCACTCGTTCCCGCACGTCAATATCCGGGTCGAGAAGGCCAACGTCACCTTCATGGCGGACAGCTTCCGCGCCGACTGGTTCGGTGTGATGGGGCCATGGGGGCTGAAGGGATATTTTGAAGGGCTTGATAGGGCGCTCGAAGGCGCGGACGAAAATACCGTATTCATTACTGGCGGTTATGTTGGCGACTTGGAATTCAGTCGCGCTGATATCCTGCGGGAAAAGAAGGCTCGACAGGCGTTTGTGGACCGCATTGGCGCGCTTTACAAGGCCGGCATGTCAGTGGATGAAATGATCTTGGACGTGGAGCTGAATAGGATCACCCGCAACACTTTCCCTGAGAGCTTCGAGCGCTTTGCTGGCCTGCATGATTACGACATTTTGCCCACGCTTTCGGCGGAGTTCACCCCAAGCCACCCAATGTCAGGCACCGACATGCAGGCCTTCACCGGCACCTATCAAAGCCCGGAAGGCCTGTCGTTCGAGGTTTATGACGAAGGCGGCATGCTTTTCGCGCAGTCAAAGGGGCGGTTCAAGGTCAGGCTAAAGCCCGTTTCACCAACAGAGTTCATCTTTGTTGACGCCCAGGCAGGCGAAAGGCTGGTGTTTGAGCTGGGCGGGCAGGGAGCTGTTGTTGCGGTTCGCCCTGAACTGGGGGAAAGCCATCTGGCCCGCCGCATTCCAGCGGGCCGGTGGCTCAAGCAATAGTAAGGAGTTAACGCGTGCGGCGGCTGGTGCCCGGCTTGCCGGGTTTGCTGCCGCCCCGGCCTTTGCCTTTGGGCTTGCCGCCCTTGGCTCCTCGGGGGCGGTCATGGCGTTTGGCCAGCTTTGGCGCGCGCTTGCCGCCTTTCTCAACGAAGTCCGGCAGGTTGCCTTCGCCAACGAGCGACAGCTTCAGGCCGCCTGTGAATTTGTTGGCTTCCTCAAGCCGCACCTCAACCCGGTCGCCCAGGCGGAAGACTTCACCGAAGCGTTCACCCACAAGGCGGTGATGCGCTTCGTCCAGCTCATAATAATCCGCGCCGATCTCGGAAATCGGGATCAGGCCGTCGCCGCCTGACGGCTCCAGGGATACGAACAGGCCAAAGCGGGTCACGCCGGTGATTCGGCCAACGAACTCCTTGCCTACCTGGTCTGAGAGATAGTTGGCCAGATAGCGGTCGGTGCTATCGCGCTCTGCCGCCATGGCGCGGCGTTCGGTGTTGGATATCTGTTCGCCAATCGCGGCCAGTTCTTCAACCTCAAGGTCAGTCATACCGTCTTTGCCGAGCTTCAGCGCCCGGATCAGGCCGCGGTGCACGATCAGGTCGGCATAGCGGCGGATCGGCGAGGTAAAGTGAGCATAGCGGGGCAGGGCCAGACCGAAGTGGCCCATATTGTCCGGGCCGTAGTAGGCCTGGGTCTGGGACCGCAGCACCACGTCATTGATCAGATGCTCCTGCGGCGTGTCCTTCACCTTATGAAGGATACCGTTAAAGAGGCGCGGCATCATCACCGCCCCCTTGGCCAGATTGAGGTCCATGGTCGCCAGGAAGTCCCGCAGGCTCTCAAGCTTTTCCATCGGCGGTTCTTCATGGATGCGGTACATGGTCGGCAAGTGATGCTTTTCCATCTCTTCCGCGGCACACACGTTGGCAGAAATCATGAATTCCTCAACCACCCGGTGGGCGTCGAACCGGTCCCGGAGGGTGATGCCTGTCACATGGCCGTCCTCATTGATCTCCACCCGGCGCTCCGGCAGGTCCAGGTCCAGCGGCTCGCGCTTGGCGCGGGCTTCCATGATGGATTTGAACGCGCCCCACAGGGGCTTCAGCACCGGTTCCAGCAGTGGGCCCGTCAGGTCAGACGGTGTGCCGTCGATGGCGGCCTGTGCTTCGGTGTAGCTGACGTTGGCGGCGCTTTTCATCAGGCCGCGCACGAACTTGTGGCGTATCTTGCGGCCCTTGCTGTCAAACCACATGTGTACAGCCATACAGGCACGCTCCACGCCCGGCATCAGGCTGCAGAGGTCCGCTGACAGCGCTTCCGGCAGCATGGGCACCACACGGTCCGGAAAATAGCAGCTGTTGCCGCGCTTAAGCGCTTCGCGGTCCAGCTTGCTCTCCGGCTTCACATAGTGGGCCACGTCTGCGATGGCGACAATCGTGTGCCAGCCACCCTTGTTCTCGGGGTCCGGGTCCGCTTCGGCCCAGATGGCATCGTCATGGTCGCGCGCGTCCGCGGGGTCGATGGTAATCAGCGGAATATCGCGCAGGTCCGTGCGGCCTTTCAGGTCCACAGGCTTTGCCGCTTCCGCTTCCTTGATCACATCATCGGGGAATTCGTAAGGGATATCATGCGCATGGATTGCGATCATGCTTATCGCCTTGGCGCTGGAGATATCGTCCAGGCGTTCTTTCACGCGGGCACGCTTCGGCCCCATCTGACGGCGGCTGTTGACCGGGTCGGCCAGCACAAGCTCGCCTTCCTTGGCACCGGCTGTGTCGTCGCGGTCGACCCAATATTCGTCACGGTTTTTCTTGTCCACCGGGTGGATGCGGCCACCGTTCTCATTGCCGTGGAAGATGCCCATGACGGCACTCGGCCCAGGCTTAAGCACCTTAAGCACCATGGCCTTGTAGGTTGGGGGCTCGTCCTTGATATGCGTCAGCCGCACCAGTGCCCGGTCGCCGCGCCCAAGGGCAGGGCCGCCTTTGCCGCGGCCGCGTTTCTTTTCCTTGAGGAAAATGATCGGCACTTCACCGCCACCCTCAAAATTCACCGGCTTGACCAGGACCTCGCCCTGTTTGGTAAGGCCTGCAAATTCAACAACCTGCACGCCGGGCAGGCGGTCAGCAGGCCGCAGCGCATGGCTGGTGTCCTTCGACAGGATTCCGTCTTCCGACAGTTCTCTGAGCGCTTTTTTCAGGTGCACCTTGTCCGGGCCCTTCACGCCAAAGGCGCGGGCAATATCGCGTTTCGTGACCTTGCCGCCCTCGAAACCGCGGATGAACTCCATGATTTCTTCTTTAGTGGGTATCTGGCCGGGTTCTGTTTTACGCGCCAAGGGCGGTATCCTTTCGGGAGTGCGGGCGGCTGAGGCACCGCCCGTCGGAATGGTTTGGCCTTAGGAGGCCTTTTTCTTCGGCGCAGCCTTCTTCTTGGCTGGGGCTTTCTTCGCCGCCGCTTTTTTCTTTGCGGCAGGCTTTTTCTTGGTGGCTTTGGCGGCCAGCCACTCCAGCGCCTGCTCGAGTGTTACGCTCTCGGGCTCTGTGCCCTTGGGCAGCGTTGCGTTGGTGCGCTTGTGGTTGACATATGGGCCATAACGGCCATCCAGAACGCGCACAGCATCGCCGTCTTCCGGATGCTCGCCCAGTTCTTTCAGGACTGTCTTGCCGCCGCCCTTCTTGGCTTTGGCATCCGCCACAAGGGAAACCGCGCGGTTGAGGCCAACGGTGAAGACTTCCTCAGACGACTGAAGCTTGGCATAGGTACCGTCGTGCGCCACATAGGGCCCATAGCGGCCAATGGCGCTGGTGATCATCTTGCCGTCTTCAGGGTGCGCGCCAATTTCGCGCGGCAGGGACAGAAGCGCCAGGGCTTTCTCCAGGTCCACATCGCCGGTGTCGATATCCTTGGGGATGCTGGCGCGCTTCGGCTTCTCGCCCTTCACCGCTTCGCCCACCTGGATATAGGGGCCAAAGCGGCCGGTGCGAATGGAAATCGGCTCACCGCTCTCCGGGTCACTGCCCAGGGTTGCCGGCTCGTCCGCGTTGCCGTCACCGTCTGCGTCACCCTTGTTGCCAAACTGGCGGGTATAGCCGCATTCCGGATAGTTGGAGCAACCAATGAAAGCGCCATAACGGCTGGTCTTCAGGCCCAGGCGGCCATCGTCACATTTCGGGCACTTGCGTGGGTCTTCGCCGCCTTCCTTGGCTTCCGGGAACATCATATGCTCAAGGAACTCATCAAGGGCGTCGATAACGACCGAGTTGCGCACACCAATGATTTCTTCGGTCTTCGGCTTGAAGGCTTCCCAGAATTCAGCCAGCACCTTCTTCCAATCTTCCTGACCGGCGGAAATATCATCCAGCTGTTCTTCAAGGTTCGCCGTGAAATCATATTCCACATAGCGGGTGAAGAATTTCTCCAGAAAGGCGGTAACCAGGCGGCCCTTGTCGTCCGGGATGAAGCGGTTGCGCTCCATATGCACATAGCTGCGGTCCCTGAGGACCGACAGGATCGACGCGTAGGTGGACGGGCGGCCGATGCCCAGCTCTTCCATGCGTTTCACCAGGCTTGCTTCCGTGAAGCGTGGTGGCGCATCGGTGAAATGCTGCTTTGGTTCAACGCCTTCAAGGGTCAGCACTTCGCCTTCCTTGATCATTGGCAGGCGGGTTTCATCCTCGTCGCCTTCGTCATCCTTGCCTTCCTGGTAGACAGACAGGAAGCCGTCAAACTGGATGATGGTGCCGGTGGCGCGCAGCTCGGCTGTCTGGTCGGCGTTCATGATGGTCACCGTGGTGCGTTCCGCAACCGCGCTTTCCATCTGGCTGGCGATTGTGCGGCGCCAGATCAGCTCATACAGCTTCTTTTCGTCCGCATCCAGCGTGTGCGCGACCTCACTTGGTGTGCGCATCGGGTCGGTCGGGCGGATCGCTTCGTGCGCCTCCTGGGCGTTCTTCGCCTTGGTCTTGTATACGCGCGGGCTGTCCGGCAGATATTTGTCGCCATACCGGCTCTCAATCACCCCGCGGGTCGCGTTCATGGCTTCCTGCGCGATGGTCACGCCGTCGGTACGCATATAGGTGATCAGACCGGTCACTTCACCGTCGATCGGCTTACCTTCATAAAGGCTCTGCGCCACGCGCATGGTGCGCTGGGCCGGGAAGCCAAGCTTCCGCGCCGCTTCCTGCTGCAGGGTGGATGTGGTGAACGGTGGCTGTGGGTGGCGGCGGGCGGGCTTGCGCTCAACGCCAGACACCTTCAGCGGTGTGCGCTCAATCAGCGCCGCGGCAGTTTTCGCGTCCGCCTCATTGTTCAGGTCATATTTCTTCAGCTTATCGCCGTTCATGGCGAACAGGCGGCTCATGAAGCTTTTGCCTTCGTCGCCTTTGACGCCGGCTTCCACGCTCCAATATTCCTGGGGTACGAATTTCTCAATTTCGGCTTCGCGCTGGCAGATCAGGCGCAGCGCCACAGATTGCACGCGGCCTGCAGACCGGGCGCCCGGCAGCTTGCGCCACAGCACAGGCGACAGCGTAAAGCCCACTAGATAGTCCAGCGCGCGGCGGGCGAGGTAGGCATGCACCAGCTCGTCGTCCAGGTCGCGCGGCTCGGCCATGGCCTTCAGGATCGCGGATTTGGTGATCTCGTTGAAGACCACGCGTTTGACAGTAACGTCCTTCAGCGCCTTCTTCTTGTTCAGGACCTCAAGCACATGCCAGCTGATGGCTTCCCCTTCGCGGTCGGGGTCAGTCGCGAGATACAGTTTATCCGCGCCTTTGACGGCGTTGGCGATCTCGGTCAGGCGTTTGTTCGAATCGCGGTCGACCACCCAGTCCATCGCAAAGTCTTCATCCGGCTTTACGGAACCGTCTTTGGCAGGCAGGTCCCGGACGTGGCCAAAACTGGCTAAGACCTTGTAATCCTTACCTAGATATTTGTTGATGGTTTTTGCCTTCGCTGGCGATTCCACGATTACGACGTTCATACGTCAGCCCGTTCCTTACTTTATAATAATGGTGCGCTATAGCGCTTTGCCTTTGCTTTCACCTAGTTCGAAGCGGCGGCGATTGCAATGACCTTCTTCATTTCAGGCGTAATTTCGGGAAACCCGACCGCCCGAATGACGGGTGATTTCGCCGGCGAGTTCCAGTTCCAGGAAGGCGGCCAACACCTCTTCCGTGCTCGCGCCAGACTGCCGCACAACGTCATCCATGTGAATGGGTGTACTCGTCAGCAGGCCAAGCAGATCACTTGTGCCTGTTGGCGCCTTGGGGGCAGGGGCGGGGGAAATGGGCCCTATGGGTGTGCCCTTTTGTGCCACGGGGGCACTATTTTGGGCACGATGGATGCGCTGTGTGTGCCCTATTTGCCCAGGGTCGGGCAGGGCTTGCAGTTCGGCTAAAATATCGTCGGCGCCTTCCACCAGAATGGCGCCGTCCTTGATCAGGTGGTTGCCGCCTTTGGCGCGCGGATCAAGGGGCGAACCGGGGATGGCAAACACCTCGCGGCCCTGCTCAAGTGCGAAGCGAGCGGTAATCAGCGAGCCGGACTTGATTGCGGCTTCGACCACCAGGATGCCCTGCGAAAGCCCGGAAATCAGGCGGTTCCGGCGTGGGAAATGGCGTGCCTGCGGCCGCGTGCCCATGGGCATTTCCGATACCAGAAGGCCGACTTCTGCAATTTTCCGCTGCAATGCTTCATTCTCGGGTGGGTAGAAGATATCCAGCCCGCCCGCCACGCAGGCAATGGTGCCATGGTCAACAGATGCCTGGTGGGCCGCGGTATCGATCCCGCGCGCAAGGCCTGATGTAATGGTGACGCCCGCGTCTGCAAGAGCGCTCGCGATGGTGCGGGTCAGCTTAAGTCCGGAAACGCTGGCGTTCCGCGCCCCCACGATGCCAACACTGCGACCATGGAGCAAGTCCAGCCGCCCGATAGTAAACAGCACGGGCGGGGCGTCCTCGATGGCTGCCAGTTGGGGTGGGTAGTCAGCACCATTCAGGAACAGGGCGTGGCCACCAACCTCGGTGATGCGCTCCAGCTCCTGTTCTGCGGCAGACTGTGAAGGGGGCTTGAGCGGCTTCTTGCGCCCGCGCCGGGCGGCCAGGTCCAGCGCACCTTCAAGCGCCTGAACCGCGTTCCCGAACCGCGCCAGAAGCCCCCTGAAGGTCACGGGCCCAATGCCTTCCGTACGAATAAGCCGCAGCTGCGCGAGCTTTTCCGCGTCCGACAGGGACTGGTCTGTTTCCGTTTTGTTCATGGTGGCAGAGTGCCGCCGGTGTGCACCAAAGTCAATCACTGGTGGCAGGAGTGCGCGCTTTTATTTGTTTTTCTTGCCGATTTTAGGCTCTTCACCACGCATCAGGCGCGCGATGTTTTCCTTGTGGCGGATGTAGATCACCAGCGTCATGAAGGCGATGAAGATCCAGCTGTCAGGGCCCACGATATAATAGCTGATCGCCGGTGCCAGCAGCGACGCAATCAGCGCAGACAGGCTTGAAAAACGGAAGATAGCGGCGGCCAGAAGCCAGGTGACGCCGCACGCCAGCCCCAGAAGCGGGTTGATGGCGAAGACGGTACCAAAGAAGGTGGCAACGCCCTTGCCGCCTTTGAATTTGAGGTAAATCGGGAAACAGTGGCCAATGAAAGCCGCCGCACCCGCGAGGGGGGCGAGGGCAGGGTCCACCATATAGCGGGTCAGCAGAACCGCGATGGCGCCTTTGCCTGCGTCCATTATGAGGGTCGCGAGCGCCAGGTCCTTGCGGCCAGTGCGCAGCACGTTGGTCGCCCCGATGTTGCCGGAACCCACGTCCCGGATGTCACCAAGCCCGGCCATCTTGGTGAACAAAAGGCCAAAAGGTATGGACCCCAACAGATAGCTCAGGGCCAGTACCAGCCCCATCTCCCCCGAGAATGTCATCGCTACTCTCCGCTATAGAGCGCCTTGCCGCCCACGATCGTCTGCCAAACCTGCCCCTGAACGGGCAGCGTGTCAAACGGTGTGTTTTTGGCGCTGGCGCGGAAGGCTTCGCGGTCAATGCGCCACGGCTTGTCCGGGTCGAAGATCACCAGGTCTGCGGGTGCGCCGGCTTCGAGCTTGCCGCCGGGCACGCCCAGAAGCGCGGCCGGTGTGGCGGTCATGGCCTTCAGCATGGTGATGAGGTCAACCTTGCCCGCATGCACGGGGCCGAGCGCGAGCGCGAGCAGCGTCTCAAAACCTACGATGCCAGCAGCGGCCTGGCCAAATGGCAGGCGCTTGACGTCTTCGCTTTTCGGGTCGTGGTCGCTGACGACGGTATCAATGGTGCCATCTGCAATACCGGCAATCAGCGCCAGCCGGTCTTCCTCAGACCGAAGCGGCGGGCTGACTTTGGCAAACGTGCGGTAGCCTTCCATGGCATTGTCGTTGAGGTGCAGATAATGGGGCGCCGTGGAGCAGGTAACCTTCACGCCGCGTTCCTTGGCCGCACGCACGGCTTCCACGCCTTCGCGGCTTGAGATCAGCGCGAAATGGATCGGCGTGCCCGTCATTTCACTAAGGCGCGCGTCGCGTTCGATCTGGATCACTTCTGCCATGGCCGGGATGCCGGCAAAACCAAGCCGCGTCGCGATTTCGCCTTCGTGGGCGATGCCACCGTTCGCGAGGCCCACATCCTGCGGGAACTGCACGATCACGGCACCGAAGTAGCTGGCATATTCCATCAGTCGGCGCATCACCTGGCTGCTGGATACCGGTTTGCGGCAATCAGTGAAGGCTACGGCGCCGGAGGCCTTCATCTGGCCGATTTCTGCCAGTTCCATGCCTTCCATGCCGCGCGTTGCAGCACCCATGGGGTAAACGTTGACCGTGTGTGTGTCTTCAGCGCGGCGGCGGATGCGTTCCACCACTGGGTCACTGTCGATCAAGGTTGTCTGGTCTGGCTGCAGGATCACGGTGGTGATGCCGCCGGCAAGGGCGGCGTCTGCATCAACCGAATGGGCGCGCATGTCAATGAAGCCTGGGCACAACACACGTCCCTTGCAGTCTGTGACGGTTGCATCGTCCGGCACCGTTACATCAGGGCCGAAATCAGCAATCTTGCCGTTGTTGACGATCAGCGTGCCTTTGGTGTCGAGGCCGCTTGCCGGATCAATCAGGCGGGCGTTGGTGTAAGCCGAAATCATACCGCGTCCTCCCCGCGCAAATTCCGTGTCAGGATATCCAGGCAGGCCATGCGGACAGCCACGCCCATTTCCACCTGTTCTTCGATGGCTGAGCGGTCAAGGTCATCGGCTACGTCGGAGGCGATCTCCACGCCCCGGTTCATGGGGCCGGGGTGCATTACCAGGACGTCTTCCTTGGCGTATTTGAGCGTGTCGCGCGTCAGGCCCCAGAAGCGGTAGTATTCGCGAAGGCTTGGCAGGAAGGCGCCTTGCATGCGCTCCTGCTGCAGGCGCAGCATCATCACTACGTCCGCGCCCTTGAGGCCTTCGTCCATGCGGTGAGACACTTCCACACCCAAGCGGTCAACATCCTTGGGCAGCAGGGTTGGTGGGGCAACAAGTCGGACCCGCGCGCCCATGGCGTTAAGCAGATAGATGTTTGAGCGGGCGACCCGGCTGTGGGCCACATCGCCTGAAATCACGATGGTCTGGCCATGCAGCTTGCCTTTGCGGCGGCGGATGGTCAGCGCGTCCAGCAGCGCTTGGGTCGGGTGTTCGGCCCGGCCGTCGCCTGCGTTGATCACCGCGCAGTCCATTTTCTCAGACAAAAGCTTTACCGCGCCGCTGTCTGCGTGGCGCATCACCAGCACATCGGGGTGCATGGCATTCAGCGTGGCCGCGGTATCCAGCAGCGTCTCGCCCTTCTTGATCGAGCTTGAGCCGGTGGCCATGGAGGTCACTTCCATGCCCAGGCGCTTGCCTGCGATCTCGAAGCTCATCAGCGTCCGGGTCGAGTTCTCGAAGAACAGGTTGATTTGCGTCAGGCCCGCGCACTTGGGCGAGGACTTTTTCGGCTGCCTGTTCTGCTCGACATAGGCGTCGGCCACATCCAGGACGTGCTTGATCGCCGTTGGATCAAGATTCCAGATGCCTAGCAGATGTTTATGAGGGAAAAGGTGGCCCGAGGGCGGAGAAACTTCCGCGCGCGGGTAGGACTGTGTGTCGGTCTGTTGCGTGCTCATTAAGCCCGCCTTATAGGCCCAAAATTTGAGACCTGCAAGCACCTTGTCCGCCTGATGGATTTGTCTGTGATCAGGGGCGGCGTGGCGGCCCGGTAACCACCACGCTTTTGGCCTTTTATTCTGCGGCTTTCGGGAAGCCGCCTGCCCAGGCTTCCGGGCCGTCGCAACAGGTGTTGGCGACCTTGGCGACCGTCTGGTACCAGCCCGTGAGCACGGTAATTGCCAACAGGCATTCTTTATCGAAGTGCGCACGCGCTTCGGCCTTGGTGGCCTCATCGGCTGTCTGGCCTGCGCACAAGGCGTCACACAGCCGGATGGCTGCGGCTTCCGCGGCTGTCCAGCGGTCGTCATCTGCGCCTTTTCGGTGCAGCGCATGGATATCGTCTGCGGACAGATTCGCAGCGGTACCAAAGGCCGTGGCGTGAATGCCCCATTCGTAACCGCAGCCGCTGTTTGTGCAGGTGCGCAATATCAGGATTTCCCTGAGCCGTACCGTGAGCGGGCTTTGGCCGCCCAGGAAATAGGCCCCCAGTGGCAGCATGGCCGACATCAGGTCTGGCGTCTGTGCCAGTGTGCGAAAGAGACTCAGGGGCTCAAACGGTGCGCCAGGCGGCATCCATTTCTTGAGGAGGGCTTCAGTATCCGCGTCATATGGCGGGGTGATTGGGGCAACGAGAGATGCAAACATAATGTATCCGCTTCTAATTTAGTATCGATACTAAAAAAGTAGCGTATGTTTGAAGTGTTTCAAGAGACGTTGACTCATTTATTTTCAAGGGGAAGCAGGAACGGTCTAGAAAGCGTCTTTCCAGCCTTCGGACCAGTCATTGAGCGGCGCAATGGCCTTGTTGAGGTCTGTCCCCAGGGCGGTCAGCTGCCACTGCTGGTCTTCTGTGGGCTCGATCAGCCTGGCCTCATGAAGTTCCTTCAGGCGGGTTGAGAGCACGCTGGGCGACATACCGTCGCAGCGGGCCTGCATGGCGCGGAAGCCGACGGGGCCGTCACGCAGCTCCCAGACGATCCTGAGTGCCCAGCGTCGACCCAGAAGGTCCAGCGCCGCCATAATGGGCCTGCCGGTTTTCGATCCCTTGACCGGTCGTCCGGGCAGGGGTGTCTTGCTGGGGCGCGAGGGCATCCTATTCCCCCCTATTCGTCATAGAACCTGCGGTCATATTCGACGCGGCCCTTCAGGCCCTCAAGGGCGCCTTGCCAACATTCAAGCGCCATGAAGGCGGCATTCTGCTCCGCGTCGTCGCTGAAGGTCAGGCCATAAGTGGCTGCGGGCTTGAAGCCAACCTTTTCATAGAAAGCAGTATGGCCCAGAAGGACTAGGGCGTCGGCGTCAACTTCCTTCAGGCTTTCTTCCAGAAGCTTGCGGCCAAGGCCGGTGCCTTGATAGTCGGTATGGATGGCCATGGGGCCAACGCCGAGTATCTGGCGTTTGGTTTCCATGCCTTCGATGGTGACCGGTGAATAGGCAATATAGCCCACAAGCGCGCCCTGGTCCCACAGGCCGTGCTCTGCTGCCATGATGCGGCGTGTGCGCAGGCTTTCCACCAGATGGGCTTCAAATTCGGTGGGGTAGACCGTGCGGAGCAGGTGGTCGATGTTTGGGCCGTCTTCGGCTGTCAGTTCTGTCTCAAATCGCATGGAGGGCTCCTTGCAAAATGTAGGCGGCCGCCATCTTGTCGATCACATCCTTGCGCTTGGCACGGCTGCTGTCAGCTTCCAGCAGGGTGCGCTCAACCGCGCTGGTGGACAGGCGTTCGTCCCACAGGGTTTGCGGCAGGTCGAACACCTTCGCCAGGTTTTCCGAAAAGGCCTGAACGGACTGGCAGCGCGGCCCCAGTGACCCATCCATATTCACCGGCCAGCCAATGACAAAGCCACCGACATTCTGTTCGTCAACGATTTGCTGAATACGGGCCGCATCGTCCTTGAAGCGCTTGCGCCGGATGATTTCCATTGGCGTTGCGATCATCAGCGTGGTGTCTGAAAGCGCGAGGCCAATGGTTTTGGTGCCCGGGTCCATGCCCAGTAGACGTTGGCGCGGCTTCAGCCGGGCCCTCAGTTCCGATATGGAAACCTGCTGGCTCACCGGTGTTTCTCCAGCCAGGCGCTCGCGCGGTCTGCCGCATTCTCGCGCAGGTTCATATAGAACAGGTTGATGTCATAGGTATGATAGTTGCCGCCGGCCATCTGATACTGGCTCCAGGAACCTTTCGGCGGGCGGGTCAGATATAGGATGCCATCCTTGCCGCAGCGTGCGCCGGTCAGTGCCGGGATGGGCTCGGCGATCGGGCCAGGCTCGGGAAGCAGTTCCAGGGCGCCAAGGTTGGCAGCCTTTGTGGCTTCACCGTCCACTTTCCAGTTCAGCGGGTTGGTGCACAGGATTTTTGTGCCGCCACGGGGTTTGCCGTTGAGGCCCGGTGTTGTGGCGATGACTTTCAGCAGCGAGGTGGCGTCGCCGTCTTTGTCGAAACTTTGGTAGGACACCACACAGCCGGTGTCGTTCTTGGTCTGGCAGGCCTCGATGCCAGGCAGGACTGCCAGGTCCCCTTCATGGCTGACCGGCCAACCGATGATATAGGCCGCTACCATCAGGTCCCGCAGGTTTGTGGGCGAAACCCGTTCGCCTAAAAGCAGCAGGGCATGCAGCGCACCCTGGCTGTGGCCTACGATGATAAAAGGACGGCCTTTGTTTCTTGTGGCGATGAAATTATCGAATGCCGCGAGGATATCGTTGTGGGCATTAAGGACAGCCCGGACGCCCTGGCCGCTATCGTCAAAGAAGGCGCCGAATGTCGCCTGGCGGTAGCGCGGGGCGTAAACCTGGCCAGCCAGGTTGAACGCACTGGCCTGATACCGGAGGGCGAAATTGTCGGTCCAGCGCATGGCTTTTTCATTGCCGTCATAAGGCGCGTTCCAGCGTTCCTTCTCAAAGTAGGTGGTGGGGTGGATATAGAAAACGTCCACTTCCGGCACCATGGCCGTGCGCATTACGCCTTCAGGCATCATTTGGGCACTTGAGGTCTTGCCTGGAACCGCGGCCCAGGCCGCATCCGATGTGTAATCCGGCGCAGGGGTGGCCTCTTCGCTGGCGATTTCATGGGACGGCACAAACGCAAACTTCAGCGCTGCTTTCTCGTTCAGGTTCAGAATAATGCCGCCGATCAGGATCAGGACGATCACAACAGCGATCGCCAGCAGGAATTTTGCCGCCGGTGCAGTTTTATGCTTTGCCATAATGGCGTTCACCCCCTTGGTTAGGCCGGTTCTTCCAGTCTGTTATGGCCACAAGGCCATGATATGGTCGTCAACGGTACGGCCGTCTTCATACCGGACAGCATTTTTCCTGATGCCTTCCTCCTGAAAACCGACCGCCCGGTAGAGCGCTATAGCTGCCAAATTGTCACTGTGGACATGCAGCTCGATCCGCTCGAGTATCTCATGTTTTTGCACCCATTCGGTGAAATGCAAAAGCAGTTTTTTGCCCACGCCCCGACCGCGCCAGTCTTTTGCCACGCTCATGGCAAAACAGGTGGAATGGCGAACGCGGTGCCGACGGTCAGTCCAGCTGTCCAACATCCCAACGATTTTATCACCTGAGGTGGCAAGGAGACAGATTTCATAAGGGCTGCTCTGCTTGCGCGCGATCCAGAAACGTTGCCGCCAGCGACCCATGCGGAATTCTGCTGCCCGCGTAATCAGGTGATTGGCGTCAGCAAAGGTTTCCCTGATATATTCATTCAGGGGTCCAGCGTCAGATGACCTGGCTTCCCGAAGTATAATTTGGTCGCTCAAAGCTCTCATCCCCGCATGCCGCTAACAGCCGATTTGTGCGTGTAGGCGGTGCAAATGCAAGTCGATTCTTGCGGTTTTCCACACAATACAAAATTGTACAGTTGCAACAAGCCGTGTGATTAGGCACTTTTATGTGTGCCTGCCATTCTAAAAATGCAGGGCGCGGGAGGTCAAAATTTCCTCTTTTGATTCGACAACTGACCTGATCGGTTTGAAGGAAGGGTATGGGGACGGGAACTATTCCCTCTATCCCGCAAAAGACGCGCCTGTATTCGGCGAGGACTTCGCAGCCATCTTGAAACATTTCGAAGCGTGCCGGGGCATTCGCGCCTTTAACCAGAAAATAGATGTGTCACCAGTCGCCCTGAAGGCCTACCTGCCGTGGGTGTCGCTGATAGAGCCTCTCTGGGGAGGTGATGGCCGATTGGCAGACGGCCGCGTTACCTTGCATGGTAGCGCAGTAGCCGGCGCCTATAGCGAAATCACCCACAAGCGTGTCCGGGAGGCTCACAAGCCCGATGTGGCCGACCGTGTGATCGCATCCATGCAGCATGCAATTGATATCAGGTCTGCTGTGATCGGGGTGAGTGATGAGCGCCACGTAATGCCGCATGTACGCCTTCATATCCTCTATATGCCGCTGTCGGAAGATGGTGAAACGGTCAATCGTTTCTTTTCCTATGTACGGCTTGATCCGCTCGATTGAAGGCCTGATGGGTCGTCATCGGTGCCAAAGCGCCCAGAATCTGCACCAAAGGGTGGATAAGCCCTTGCTCACAGGGTTGTCAGGCGTTAAGTTCCGCGCTGATTTTACGCATTTTCCTGGCTAGTATCATAGGAATTTTCATGTCGGATATTGATAAGGCAACCGTTGCCAAAATTGCGCGGCTTGCGCGCATCAAAATTGAAGAAGACAAGCTGGAGCCCCTGGCGGGCGAGCTTAACAACATCCTTGGGTGGGTGGAGCAGCTTGACGAAGTGAACACCGACGACATCGAGCCGATGTCGAGCGTGGTGGACGCGAAACTGCGTTGGCGCCAGGACGAAGTGACCGACGGCGACAAGCAGGCTAGCGTTCTCAAGAATGCGCCGAACGCTGAGTATGGCTTCTTCGCCGTGCCAAAAGTAATCGAGTAGGGGGCGGCCATGACGGATTTGACCAAACTGACGATCGCGGATGCCCGCGACCTTCTGAAAAAGGGCGACATTACGTCCCGCGAGCTGACGGAAGCGCATATCGAAGCCGTTGAAGCGGCGGATGCGCTGAATGCCTATATTGCCAAGACGCCTGAGATGGCGCTGGAGATGGCCGACAAGGCTGACGCCAAAATCAAGGCGGGCGAGCAAACCGGCATGACCGGTATCCCAGTAGGCATCAAAGACCTGTTCGCCACCAAAGGCGTGCACACGCAGGCCTGTTCGCACATCCTTGACGGCTTCAAACCAGAGTATGAGAGCACGGTTTCCCAAAAGCTTTGGGACGACGGCGCTGTGATGCTTGGCAAGCTGAATATGGATGAGTTCGCAATGGGCTCGTCGAACGAAACCAGCTATTACGGCCCGGTGAAAAACCCATGGCGCCGCGGCGATACCGACACGGTACCTGGTGGTTCTTCTGGTGGGTCCGTGGCTTCCGTGGCCGGCTTTGCCGCGATGGGCGCAACGGCCTCCGACACCGGCGGTTCCATCCGCCAGCCAGCGTCCTTCACCGGCACGTTTGGCTTCAAGCCAACTTATGGCCGCTGCTCCCGCTACGGCATGGTGGCGTTTGCGAGCTCACTCGACCAGGCAGGTACGATTACCCGCACGGTTCGTGACGGCGCGATCATGATGGAAAGCATTGCCGGTTTTGACGCCAAGGACAGCACCAGCGTTGATCTGCCTGTGCCGAACTTTGAAGCGGCGCTCACGGGCGACATCCGCGGCATGAAAATCGGTATCCCGCAGGAATATCACCTGGCAGGCATGCCGGGCGAAATTGAAGCGCTGTGGCACCAGGGCATTGAGTGGATGAAGGCCGCGGGCGCGGAAATCGTCGATATCAACCTGCCGCATACCAAATATGCGCTGCCGACCTATTATATCGTGGCGCCGGCTGAGGCTTCCTCGAACCTGGCGCGCTATGATGGCGTTCGCTACGGCCTGCGCGAGACCGTGCAGGGCGGTGGCCTTGTGGACATGTATGAAGCAACCCGTGCCGCTGGCTTTGGCGACGAAGTGAAGCGCCGGATCATGATTGGCACCTATGTGCTGTCCGCCGGTTACTATGACGCTTACTATCTGAAGGCCCAGAAGGTGCGGCAGCTGATCGCGAATGATTTCAAGCGCGCTTTTGAAAAGGTTGACGCGATCCTGACGCCAACTGCGCCATCGGCGGCGTTTGCGCCAGGTGAAAAGTCTGACGATCCGATTGCCATGTACCTGAATGACGTCTTCACCGTTCCGGCGTCGCTTGCGGGCCTGCCGGGCTCCAGCGTTCCGGCAGGGCTTGATGCCAATGGCCTGCCGCTTGGCCTGCAGATCCTGGGTAAGCCATGGGATGAAGAAACCGTATTCAAAGTATCGGGTGTGATGGAAGAGGCCGCGAACTTTACGGCCAAACCCGCAGAGTGGTGGAGGTAAGCGTCATGAGCAATTATCGTATTCAAGGCGCCACAGGTGATTGGGAAGTTGTCCTCGGTCTTGAGGTCCACGCCCAGGTCGTCTCCAACGCCAAACTGTTTTCCGGTGCATCTACTGAATTCGGCGCTGAGCCAAACGCGCAGGTGTCGCTCGTTGACGCGGCCATGCCCGGCATGCTGCCAACCATCAACGCAGAATGTATCCGCCAGGCGGTGCGCACAGGCCTCGCACTCGGTGCCCAGATCAACAAATTCTCGGTCTTTGACCGCAAGAACTATTTCTATGCCGACCTGCCGCAAGGCTATCAGATCAGCCAGTTCAAGCACCCGATCGTGGGTGAGGGCACTGTCACGCTGGATATGGGCGACGGCAAAACCAAAGACGTGGGCGTGGAGCGTATCCACCTTGAGCAGGATGCGGGCAAGTCCATGCACGACCAGCACCCACAGCTGACCTACGTCGACCTGAACCGGTCTGGCGTGGCGCTGATGGAAATCGTCTCCAAACCGGATATGCGCAGCCCTGAAGAGGCCGGCGCTTACCTGACGAAGCTGCGCACCATCCTGCGCTATATCGGCACTTGCGACGGCAATATGGAGCAGGGCAGCATGCGGGCGGATGTGAACGTTTCTGTGCGCAAGCCGGGTGACCCACTGGGCACACGCTGCGAGATCAAGAACGTGAACTCTATCCGCTTTGTGCGTCAGGCGATCGAGTATGAAGCACAGCGCCAGGTGGACATTCTGGAAGAAGGCGGCGTGATTGACCAGGAAACGCGCCTGTTCGACCCGTCCAAAGGCGAAACGCGGTCCATGCGGTCCAAGGAAGAAGCACACGATTACCGCTACTTCCCTGACCCCGACCTGCTGCCGGTCGAGTTCGATGATGCTTTCATTGAAGCCGCGCGCGAAAGCCTGCCTGAACTGCCGGACGACAAGAAGGCCCGTTTCGTTGAGGAACTGGGCGTGTCTGACTATAACGCCAGCGTGCTTGTGGGTGAGAAAGAGTCCTGTGACTATTTCGAAGACCTTCTGTCGGCGCTCGCGGAGAAAACAGGCAAGCCAGCCCAGAAACTGGCGGCCAAGGCTTCCAACTGGGTAATGGGTGACCTTTTCGGTGCGCTCAATAAAGCCAGCAAAACCGTGAACGAAAGCCCGGTATCCGCCAAGCAAGGCGCTGACCTTCTGGCGCTGGTCGAGGACGGTACAATTTCTGGCCGGATTGCCAAGGACGTGTTCGAGATCATGTTCGAGACCGGCAAGGACGCCGAGGTGATCGTTGAAGAAAAAGGCCTGAAACAGGTTTCTGACACAGGCGAGATCGAAAAGATCATCGACGAAGTGATTGCGGCCAACCCGGCACAGCTGGAACAGTACCGTGCAGGTAAGGACAAGCTGATCGGCTTCTTCGTGGGGCAGGTGATGAAAGCCACGGGCGGCAAGGCCAACCCAGGCATGGTGAACCAGCTTCTGAAGCCGAAACTGGACGGCTAGTCAGCCTCGACTTTGTCAAAATTTCAGATCACAGTAAAAGCCACCGGTATTGCCGGTGGTTTTTCTTTATGCTAGTATTGTTATATTATAACCATTCCGGTGGGGGTCATCATGAAAAACTGGATTGTGTTCGGGTTGTTCTTCGTGCTTGCGGCGTGTGGCGGCGACGAGGTCCCTCAGGCGCAGTTTGCATCGCCGCAGACCGGGTGGCGGCATGAAGCGGGTGGCGACCTTCGCCATGGACCGAGCGGTATCGGCTTCCCGGAAGCGGTTGGCGCCTATAAGCGCATCAGGGTTATTGACTTCGCCAAGGACGGCAGTGATGTGGGTGTGGTTTACAAAGCGCCGGAGGGGCCAGACGGCGCTGCTGACGAAATCACGCTTTATGCGACCTATCATGAAGGTATCTCGGCACAGCAATATCTGAATTCCGCGACGCAGGCGATTGTCGACCGTTTCGAAGGGCTTGAATTTGTTCAGGAAGGCACCTTTACCCCTGAAGGCGGAAACCCAATTGTCGGGCCGTACCGGTTGTTCAAGATCACGCTTGGCGGAACCGACTACCGTACAGGCGTCTGGGTGGCCAAGGATGGCAACTGGATGCTCAAGGCACGGTTCACTTATCCAGCCAACAAGGATGAAGTCGCGGCCCTCGTCGATGCCATGATGTCGGAACTGTCAGCTTCCACGCCAGAGGGTGTGAGCCCCATAAGCTATACGGTGACCAACAACGAAGGCGTCGCCCTGGATATGGTGCCTGTGGCGGACGTGCTCAAGGCTGTGCGGTGGTCGGAACGCTAGCCAAACATCGAAGCAGGGCACCAGATTCGATGCAATTTTACCTGCCTCAATTTTGCCACTAGCGCGTTTCAAGCTTCCTTTAAGTTCAGTGTTGAGCCAGGAAGTGATGGGAGAATTCAGCTTTCGCAGCCTGCCAGCTGGAGCAAATAACATCGTATGCACGAACAAGCATGCGATGTTTTTGCGCAATCAAACGGTACCTATTCCAAGCTTTCCTACAGCCTGCGCCGGGGTTCATGCACCGTTCAGTTTCCTTGGGGTATCTTTGGCCTCATGATAGAAGGAGGGTATGATGCGAATGACATCCCTTAAACTGTGGGCCCCGCTTTTGATGGCAACAACGATGCTTGCTTTGCCATCGGTTGAGGTGGCGGCAGACGACAAGAAAGAGCGCCGGGCCGAGCACCGCCGCGAGGCAGCCGCTGAACAGCGCCGGGAAGCTCGGCAGCATGCACCCCGCCGGGTTCGGACTGAGCAGCGTGCCCCAAGGCAAGTGCGCAGCGAACCGCGCGCCCCAAGGGAAGTCCGTACGCAGGAGCGCTCCACCCGTCAAACGGGGCGGGAAAGGTCCAGGCGGGGCAATGCCAGTGACCGGCGCGATGTGCACAATGACGGTGGTCGCCAGGTCTTTCGAGAAGAGCGTCGTGCGCGGACCGACGCCAGTCGTACGCGTGCAGAGGCCAACCGGGAAAGACGCAGCTACGACACGCGTGAAAACTGGCGGTCCCAGCACCGTGGCCGTGACCATCAGCGAAGCAGCAGTTGGTGGCGGGACCGTAGCCGCGACAGGGACCGTTATTGGGACCGCCGGTATGACCGGGACTATAGCCGCGGTTACTGGAAAGGCTACAGGAAGGGATATCGCCACAGCTATCACAGCTGGTGGTATGGTGTGCCCAGCTACACAAGTTATTATTACTTCGGCCACTGGCCTTATTATTCCGGGTACTGGAATGCCCATGCCTCCTGGCGGTGGCACAACCATCACCATCACTATCACTATGGTGGCTATTGCCCGGGCTTCGACTATCATTATGATACCCATTATTCGGTGGGCTACCATGGTGGCGGGTCCGGTAATGTCGCCGGCACGATCCTTGGTGGTGTGATTGGCGGTATCCTGGGGTCTGAGATCGATGGCGGCCGCAACCGGTCAGCTGGCATTGTTATCGGTTCGCTCGTGGGCATGGCGATCGGCAATGCGGCAACAAGCGACGATGGTTATAGCTCCAGGTCATATGACTATGATGGCTATGACGGCTACCGCAGCAACGACCCGAACCGCTACTCGCTTGAGGATGACGTCTACAATCCGCCGCGGGAAGTGCGCAAATGCATCGAGTATGCGTATCGGCAAGGCGAATATGTCTGCCGTAAATGGGAAGTCGAGTATCAGTATGATGACTGACCCAGTCTAAACAGTTGATTGAACAAAGCGATCAAGGCTACCGTGTGCAAGCGCGGTAGCTTTTTTGATGGGGGCGCAAATGATTGCAAGGCTGAAACGGGTCACTCACCCGTATGACCAGATCTTTTTCGAACTGAACCTTGGCAGTGCTGTACGCATTGAAGACCCTCAAAGCTTTGATGTTGAGGGGACATGGGGTGTTCTTGAAGATTATCAGGTGGTTGGCTTCGTAGGGCTTGAGGACAAGACCCATGTGATTCATGGGGGGCAATATTTTGCTGTTACAGGATGTGCGGTACGAGACGATCTCGACCAGTTCTGGTTGGGCCTGCTTGCCGTGTTAAGGCTTCGCAAAGGCCGTTTGGAGCTTGCCCTGACACCGGAGGAGGGCGACCAAATCGTGCTTACGGACAATGCCCTGCACCAGCGGTTCGAGTTTCTTGAGGATGATCATTCGCATATCTTCCATCATATCGATTTTGTTATGAACCATTTGCAGAGGACGCAGGAAGCGCTGCGGAAATTGCGCAGCTAAAAAGGCGGCAAAAGCCGCCTTGTCAGGGATTTCAAATTTGGACCGGTTTGGGCAGGGCGGTTGCCTGACCATGCTTGGCTGCTAGCCTGCTGGCTCGTCGGCAGGTTCAAAGTCCTCAAGCCCGTCACTTTCATATTTGCGCGGGACATAGCCCTGGTCTTGCGGCTCATAGGTGCCATAACGGTCCGCGTCTTCATAGGCATTGTGGTCAAGCCGGATGCGCGTCCGGTCTCCGCTGAACACCAGAATAACCGGGGTGCCTTCAGCGAAGGGATGGCGGTCAGCCTGAACAATGGTGATCAGGTTCCCGCTTTCGGTGCGGATGATATATTCAAAGCCTGACGTCTTGCTGCCTGCTTTATCGATACTGTTGCCGATCAGGCCCCCCAGTAGCGCACCGCCGATAGCACCAATGACATTTTCTGCGCCGCTGTTGCCGACGGTGGAGCCCGCGGCTGCACCAATACCAACGCCTGCAGCTGTGCCGACGCCGCTGTTGGATTTTCGGATTTCGACCCACCGATAGCTGTCCACGACACCGCGTTCCACACGCCGGGCTTCACCGACAGCATACGAGTCATAACTATGGGGTGAAACGGATTGGCTACACGCTGTTGCAGTCAAGGCGAGTGGCAGCAAAAGCGCCAGTTTTTTATTGTTGAGAGACATGGTGCTGAACTCCTGGTTTTCCTCACCCATGAAATATTTGCCAGAAACGCGGCCATTTAATGGCAGCAATCTTTGTTCTCCTGAACCATACGCGTGTGGGTCTGAATGGCCGATGAACGGCTTTTTCGCCCCTGTCGCAAAGGCGCAATGAAACTGTCATCACACCGTAACGACCGCTGCTGATAAGGGCATGAAACAGTGAGGAACCATAAGTAGATGCAAGACATCACCTTAATTTCGGCACCTGTTCGGCCCGAGGTGCCGGAAGCACATTGTGGCACGGTGTTTGAGCGTTTTCAGGCAGACCCAAACCTTGTTGCCATCCCGGTGCTCCAGCGCGGTGTGCCGATCGGCCTTCTCAAGCGAACCGAATTCCTGGTGCGACTTGCCGACCGTTTTGGGCGTCCGCTCTATGAAAACAAGCCAGTGACTGAGCTGATGGACCACGCCCCACTTATCGTGGACCAAGACATGTCCATCGACAGTCTCTATGCGATGCTGATTGATGACCAGCGGCATGCGCTTCAGGAAGGCTTTATTGTCACAGAAGGAGGCCTCTATAAGGGCATTTGTACGTCACATACGCTTCTCCAGCTCCATATGAAGCGGGCAGAACAGCGGATGCGGGCGCTCGACGCTGCCCGAATTGAAGCAGAGGCCGCCACCCGTGCCCGCAGCCAGTTTCTGGCCAATATGAGCCATGAGCTCAGGACGCCGCTCAATGCCGTGATTGGGTTTGCAGATTTTATTCTGGCGGAGCAAGCCAGGGGGCGATCGCCGGACAATGTCTGGGGCTATGTGGCGGATATTCGGGACAGCGGGTCTCATCTTCTGGGCGTGATCAACTCGATCCTCGATTTTTCAAAAATCGAGGCCAATGCGTTCAGCCTGCGGGAAGATTACGAGGCGCCACAGGAGATTATTCACAGGGTGGTGCGCATGATGACCGCAGCTGCGCGAAAGAAGAAGATTATCCTGAAGGCGGATGTTGAAGACCTGGGTGTAGAACTTTTTGCTGACCTCCAAGTGGTGAAGCAGATGTTGATCAATCTCGTTTCCAATGCTGTAAAATTTTCACCGGACGGCTCAGAAGTGACTGTATCGCAGAAACTCACTGTAGATGGCGGTATCGAGATCGTGGTGTTGGACAACGGCCCAGGCATGAACCAGCAGCAGCTTGAAATGGTTTTGCAGCCCTTCATTCAGGGAGATGTCGGGCTTTCGCGGCGACATGAAGGCACTGGCCTTGGGCTACCTTTGGTGAAAGCGTTTGCAGAAGCCCATGACGGCAAGCTTGTTCTGGAGAGCCAGCCTGGGGTTGGGACCCGCGCAGTGATCCGATTCCCGGCGGATCGGTCTGTAACGCGAGAAGGTCGCGAATACGCTTACATCTAAGTGGCACTGGTTGGCCTATTTGCTTCTGGTTTTCAGAAAATTTTGCTATGCTCGCCAATGAGCACTGCCGCAAAGAAGCAGCTGCCGGTCCGTTCAAACATTTATGTGTGTCTCCCACTGTGGCGTTTTTCACAGGCGGCGGGCGCGTGCCTGTTTCGCTCTGCCGATAGGGATGGAGGAATGGTATGGGACAAAAAGACCGGGATTTATTCGACTATGTAGCTGAACGTATCGCCAAGGCAGAAGCCGGTGCGCCTGATGCACTTTATGACCTTGGGCTGTTGTATTCCACGGGCCAAGGGGTCCAGCGCGACTATATCCAGGCACACAAATGGTTCAATCTGGCTGCTATCAGGGGCCTTTCGCGCGCCCAGGTGGACCGGTGTGAGCTCGCCAAGGATATGAGCCGTCAACAGATTGCTGAGGCCCAGCGCCAAGCTAGGGAATGGCTGCAGGTGCATTGATGGCGTCTTTGCCAAAGAGCCATAGTCAAACGCCGTAAAAAAACTATACTGCCCCAAACAAACAGGAGCGGGGCAGCATGATCCATTTTTCCGAAAACCAGACTTTTCTTGTAACCGGTGCATCACGCGGCATTGGGGCTGCAACTGCGCGCATTCTGCTTGAGGCAGGCGCGTCCGTGGTTGGCAGCTACAACTCAAGTGAGGGCGCCTTGAATGACCTGCAGGCTGAATTTGGCCAGGATCGTATTCTGGCGGTGCGGTCTGATCTGGGGGAATTGGGAGCCGGAAAGGCGCTGTGGAGTGAGGCGATGGCTTTTAAAGGTCGCCTGGATGGGTTGGTGAACAATGCCGGGATCATGCCGGAAACCCCACTGGACCTGTCTGATGATGCCTGGCACCAGGCATGGTCAGATGTCATGACCGTGAATGTACAAGCCGTGGCGGACCTGTGCCGTGAAGCGATCCGCGATTTTGGTAAAACCGGGGGCGGTAGGATTGTCACGATCGCAAGCCGTGCATCCTTCCGGGGGGACGGCCCGGAGTATCTGAATTATGCCGCGAGCAAGGGCGCTGTTGTGTCCCTGATGCGCTCCATTGCCCGGGGGTTCGCCGACAAGGGCATCTATGCCTTCACCATTGCGCCCGGCTGGGTGAAAACCGACATGGCGTCTGTGGCGTTTGAGCCAGGCAACGAATGGATGCTTAAGGAAGTACCGATGGGCGCGGCAGCCCCACCAGAGAATATCGGTAGCATGGTCGCCTTTTTCCTGAGTGGGCTGATCGATCATTCCACAGGCTGTGCGATCGATATCAACGGGGCAAGCTACGTGCGCTGAATGGTGTTAAGCGACAGAAACAAAAAACGGCGCCTAGTGGGGCGCCGTTTTCATTTGGTTGATATTCACTGGCCTTCTAGCCCTTGTGTACCTCAAGTGCTTTCTCGATCAGGAAGGCCAGGTGGTCACGGTGCGCGCGGGTTGCTGCGTCACCCCGCCAGCGGGCCATATCCTTGCCCAGTGTCTTGAGCGAGGAGAAAGCGTTGGAGCGGGCGACATAGTCATAGTCGTCACTTTCCAGGATGCCGATCAGGCGCTTCACATAATGCACCTGCAGTTCCTGGCGGAAGGTGTTTACGGCACCGCGGCTGTCATCTTCAAAGATGGCGTCCGTCAGGTCCGTCATCATCTCCGTGACATCGTAGCTGTTGCCGTAAAGTCCGCTGTCCGTGATCCGCATCAGCGTGTTCGGGTGCAGCAGGTGAGCCAGAATGTCTGCCTGGATGCTCAGCGCCCGGCCATGCAGGGCAGGGTCTTCATTCGACGTGAAGTGGAAGAAACCACGGCGCTGGATTGCCAGATGCTGGAACAGGGCAGGGTCAGCCTGGAAGGCATCTGGCGCGAAGATATAGTCGCGAAGCAGCTTCATGGCTTGTTCCTGCTTGTCTTTCTCCACCGGACGATACGGCGCTGTGGCACCGTCCTGGCCTGCGACCGCTCGGTCTACATACACGCCGCCCACATAGCGGCTTGCTACGCGGCCCTGCCAAGCCATGTCCGCTGTCAGGATCAGATAGGCGTTCCTGAGTTCCTGATAGCTTTGGCCTTCTGTGGTGAACTTCGCCCGAAGTTTGCCCATGGCGTCGCGGTCAAGCCTCAACCGGTCCTGCGCGAACTGAACGGCGTCGTCCGTCATGTCATAGATGTTAACGCGCGGGTCAATGGCTTTGCCGGGTGCCCGCATGTCGTCGGCGTCATTGCCGAACACCAATGCTTTTTCCGTCGAGCGCGCCAGATGCGCTTCCATCTTGGCCGGGTCATCCAGATCCGGGTCATAGCCAAACTGGATGGCCCAGATGTCATAAGTCCCTGGCGTGACGGTGTAATAATGCGCCTGCTTTTCACCCGGAGGGGCGAAGTTGATGCTTGGATAGTCCATTACGGAGCCCGCGAGGCCGTTCGCCTGCTTGTCGATGTCATGGGCTTCGTCATAGGCGCGGGCCTGGGTGGCTTTCATATTGTGGTTGAGACCAAGCGTGTGCCCCACTTCGTGCAGCATCAGGTAATAGATGGCTTCTTCCACCAGCTTTTCACTGGCCTGTGGGCCGGCTTCGTTGATGGCTGCCAGCGTTTTACCCAGCATATTGTTGATCTGCAGGTGGCCTGCGAGGTTACAGTTGCGCCCATGGCCTTTAACAGATGCCATGAAGTCTTCCATCTGGCTGTCCTGGCTCTCCAGGCCAAGAGCCGCGCTTTCAAACACCTTGCTGGCGTTCATGCGGTTGGTCAGGAAGGTATATTCGAGCATGATGTCAGCGGCCAGGATCTGGCCAGTGCGTGGGTTGGAGAAGCTTGGGCCATAACCGCCAAACGGAGGCTGCGGGCTGGAAGTCCAGCGCAACACGTTATAGCGGATGTCACCTGCGTCCCATTCAGCGTCGTCAGGCTGCTCTTTCACCACCACTGCGTTTTTGAAGCCAGCTGCTTCAAACGCAATGTTCCAGGCTTCAACTGCCTTTCGGATGGTCGGGCGCAGCTCGGTTGGTGTTGTGTTTTCAATCCACCAGGTGATCGGCTCCACAGGCTCTGAAATCTCGGCGCTTGGGTCCTTCTTCACCAGGTTCCAGCGGTTGATCATGTCACGCCACGGGGTTGCGCCGTGGTCTGTCATGTCGTTGACATAGTCCAGGAAGTAGCCAACGCGGGGGTCGTCAAAACGCGGCTTGAAATCATTTTCAGGCATGGCCACCAGCGTGTGCTGAACGGAAACGGTCACGTTCCGGGCATCCGTAATCTCAAACCATTGACCGCGGTTCATCGGCGTTGGGTTGGAGTAAACATAATTGACCGTGACGGCCGTGTTTTCCGGATAGTTGTTGACCGCCTGGATCTTGGTTTTTGCGCTATTCAGCTTGCCCAGGTTGAAACGCTCCCATGGCTTGAGGCGCGGATTGGGTGTTGGCTTGACCTGGTCGAACGCTTCGGACTGGAACAGGCCGGTCACACTGATCAGATAGCTTTTGCCGTCTTCGGATTTGGCGTCGATCGTGTGGGTCGCGATGGTCGCCGATGAAATATTGGCGTCCTTGGCTTTCGACAGTGCATTGTCGGGATCGAAATAGAAGTAAGGGTTCACTTCAACGAATTCGAGCTTGTTGAAATGCTTCTCGATGCGGAAGACTTTCTGCTGCCGGTATTGGCCGCGGAAATGTCCACCTTCAACCACGCCGTCAGCGGTATGGGAGAAATAGATGAACTCCTTGCCAAGCTGGTCTTCGCGGACCTCCATCATCAGAGAGCCGTTCTTGGGGTCCTGATACATTTTAAAGAGGCCATCAAGTTCGGTCATGTCCTTGACCTTTTCAGCGATGGTTTTCTCTTTTTTCTTTTTATCTTCGTCTTCGGCTTCTTCAGCCTTGTCGTCGGCCTTTTCTTCTTTGGCCTCTGCGTCCTCATCCTGTTTCTTGGCAACTGCCGGTTTGGCCGGCTTGTCATCTTCTGCGGCGATTGTCGGCGCGACAAATGCCACTGCGCCCAGGGCAACGCCTGTCAGCAGGAAACGGAATTTTTGGTCTAGGTTTTTCACCTTGCTTCTCCTCGATGTAGTGGCCGCTTTGGCGCGGTCCTCCCCTTAATCCCAGCTATCGCGTGTCCCACGCGCCGGGTCCTTATTGTCCCATAAGAAAAAAACGAGTGTCACCACCCCGTTCAGGCAAGTCAATGCCTGTGTGTTCGTCTGATCCTTCAGGGAAAACAGTTCGTCGCATTTCGGCGGGTGGACTTAGCGTGCCAGCCGGACCGATTCTTCAAAGCCTGCCACAAAGGCGTTACAGCCTTCTGCAGGTTCACGGGCGGCCGCGCCTGCCAGGACATTCTTGAATTCCAGCTTGCCCAAGACTTTTTCATAGTCGTCCTTGGCAAGGATCGCCAAGCGGGCTTCCGCCTTGGTGACGAACTCGTCGATCATGTCCTCGTCAGCTTTGCAGTATTGAGCGCCGCCAGCGATAATTGCGCTGCTGCGGGCGAACCTCAGGAGCTCGCTTTCGTCTGCGTGAGACGCTGGAAAGCCGCTGCCGATCATGGTGGCCATCATAAGGCCCAGTGCGATGTTATTTTTCATTGCCATCATTCTTGTTCTTGATACCTGACGTCACATTAGCGAGGCAAAATGTGGCATGCAAGTGACCTCACGAATATTTAGGGGAACTCGAATTCAAGTGGTTCGCCACTGGACGCGATGTCGCCAGCAATACGTTGACCTTTCACCAGCGCAATGACCGAGTTGACCTGACCCGGCAGGCGATCGATCAGCAGGCTGTTCATGACTTCCATGCGTTCCGGCGCCTCTGGCAGGTCGCTTTCAAGGTACACGAACACTTCCTGGTCGCGGTACTCGAGCCCCAGGAAGGTCAGGTCTACCGGATCGCCATTCACCACAATGCGCAAGTGATCGGCCATAAGGGGGGCGGTGCCACTTTCCAGCAGATCAAAATGTTCCGGGTTCAGGAAGCTCAGCCGACTACCGTGATCAATGGACACCCGCGCCTCCAGAAGTTCAGCATGAATCTGCATGATTACTTCCAGCGACTGGTCGCTTTGGTTCCATTCAATTTCTGTGAGCGTGGCAAAAGCGTTGTGGGCCCAGGCGCCTGTTGTAGCAAGCGCAAGGAAGGTCAGATGCACGGCGTAGGTGCGCAGTGTTTTTATCATTACAGGTCAACTTCTAAAGTAAAGGATCAGGCTGTCGCGTATTCAAAGCCAACGACACGGTTTCTGCCGTAGGCTTTGGCACTATAGAGCGCCTGGTCGGCCCGGTCGAGGGCCGGCTCAATGGTGATTTCTTCCTGCATCCACTGGGCCACACCAATACTGGCCGTGAAGCGGAATTTTTCAGCCTCGCAGACGGTCTGGTTTTTGGCGGTCGCCTTGCGGATGTCTTCTGCGAGGCGGATGGCCTCATGCATGTCTGAGCCGGGCAGGATAGCGGCGAATTCCTCGCCACCCATACGGCCCACAAATCCCTTTTCGCCAACGCAGGTCTTGGCAATATTGGCGAAATCCTTGATCGCCACATCGCCAGCAGCGTGGCCATAGGTATCATTGATGCGCTTGAAGTGATCAATATCCATCATGATCACCCATATTTCGGTGTTCTTTGCACTGGACACGGCTTCTTCCCCGCGGGATGTAAAGCGCCGGCGGTTCAGCAGGCCGGTCAGGGAATCTGTATTTGCAAGACGCCGCAGTTCAGCCTGTTTGGCCTCGAGCTCTGCCTTGGCATGATACAGTTGTTCCGCCAGTTCTGCGGTGCGGGCGGCATCGGCCTCCACCATGGACTGGTGCATGGCGCTGTCGTGGTTGGCCTGCTGGACATGGGTAATGTCACGCAGAAACCAGATGCGTTTTCCTTCATCGTCAAGGGGGCGCGTGTTGCGTTCGATCACGCGGCCGTCCTTGAGGTTCAGCAGTTCGGAAAACTGGATGTCTGGCGATGCCAGCACAGCGTCGACAACCTGGTCGGCCTGGGACCGATCACCTAGCTCACGGTGCCAACCATCAAACAGCTTCTTGATATCGCTTGTTGGGTCGAAATTGGTGATCAGGCGCTGGGCGACGGCATTAGCCGTCAAGACGCGACCGTCAATGCCGGAAATCACCACGCCGTCCGGTAGGCGGTCAGGGTCCAGCAGCACCTTACCTGAGGCCCGCGGCCTCTGGGGTGATTTCAGGATGCCATAAAGCGTGAGCAGGAACAGCGCACCGAGAAGCAGGAGACCGGCAATAAACAAGGGAAGCTCAAACGGCACATCGCTACCCATTCCACGCCCAAGCAAAAGAAGCGTGAATGAAGCTAATCCCAAAATTGCTTTAGCTATATCTAGCTTAGCCATAGTTTCCGCAAAAAATCCTCCGACCCCGCAGGCAAAGGACCCCACATCGCGGTCATTGTCAAGTGGTCAGCCCGGGTCATCACCAGACTACCGTGCCAAAAGTAAAATTTTGGAGAATACGGGCAAAAAAAGAAAGGGAGGCCAGAGCCTCCCTTGTGTCTGCTGGATGCGAGTGTGCGTCCGGATTAATCCTTCTTGGGCGAATCAGCTTGTTTCTCGCCGTCCAGAACTTCCTTCATCAGGTTACGGGACGCTTTGCGCTTATAAAGTTCAACCCGCGACATCACTGGCTTGGCCGGCCAGGCGTTGTTGGTCTCATCGGCGTCTGCGATTTCATGATAGGGATCAAGGGTTACTGACTTGATCTCTTTGTCACGAACCAGAAGCTTGGTCACCTTCTGGGCATTTTCGCGCCAGATTTCCGCAGGGATGCGAACTTCCTCGCGGCTTCCGTCCTGATATTCCACGTCGAGGACAAGCGGCATCACCAAGCCACCGATATTCTCAAAGTCGATGAAATAGAGTTCATGGCCAAACTTCAGCAGCTCTTTTTCCCAGTCCTTGAGGTCCTTGAGCTTGCCCGCATAAGCCTTCTTCTGCTTCTCTGTCACAATGAAATCGTCGTTTTCATTGTAGAAATCCAGAAGATCCGGGAAGCGGTCCACCCGGTGCTGGAAGCCTGCCGCCTGATCGCGCATCTCGCCGATATAGACCTTGTCCTTGCGGTCTTCTTCGCGCTTGATCGGGTTCTCGACCTCTGGGTCCTGGGTGTTGATGCGAGCGTGGGTAACGCCAGTGACGGCAATATCCACATGGTCGGTCGTGTACCACCAGCCGCGGAAGAACCAGTCAAGATCCTTGGCGCTGGCGTCTTCCATGGTGCGGAAGAAGTCGGCCGGGTAGGGGCGTTTGAATTTCCAGCGGCGGCTATATTCATGGAAGGCGAAATCAAAGAGTTCGCGGCCCATGATGGTCTCGCGCAGGATATTCAGCGCAACCGCAGGCTTGGTATAGGCGTTGGGGCCATAGCCGATGATACTGTCTGACTGTGTCATGATCGGCGTCTGGTCCGGGCTTGTCATATAGGAAATGACGCCTTTTGGTACAGACCGGCGAGCCGGGTAATCGGCTTCCCACTCACGCTCTGCCATGGTTTGCAAGAAGCTGTTGATGCCTTCATCCATCCATGCCCAGTTGCGTTCGTCGGTGTTTACGACCATTGGGAAATAAATATGCCCGATTTCGTGGATCACGACAGAGATCAGCCCATACTTGGTGCGCCGCGAATAGGTACGTGTTTCCGTACCATCATCGTTTTTCTCAATCTCCACCGGATAGCCGTTGGATGTGATCATCGGATATTCCATACCGCCGCCAATCGGTCCGTGCACGGACCAGGCGACAGGGTAGGGGTATTCAAACGAATAACGGCTGTAGGTGTCCAGCGTGTGGGCAATGGCCTGGGTCGAATATTTATCCCAAAGCGGCATGGCTTCGTCAGGATAGAGCGACATGGCCATCACAGTACGACCGCTGTCCGGCAGTTTCACGCCCCAGGCATCCCAGACGAACTTGCGCGACGTTGCAAAGGCGAAATCGCGCACATTATCGGCCTTGAAGTGCCAGGTTTTGGTGGCGTCCGTGCCTTCTTTTTCGTTCTCCAGTGCTTCTTCGCGGTTCACGATGAAGACGGGGCGGTCAGCAGTGCGCGCTTCTTCAAGACGGTCCCGCTGTTCCTTGGTCAGCACGTCTTTCGGGTTCTGCAATTCACCGGTTGATCCAACGATATGGTCGGCGGGAACAGTGATTTCGACATCATAGTCGCCAAACTCCAGCGTGAACTCGCCAGTACCTAGGAACTGTTTATGCTCCCAGCCCGCAAGGTCTGTATAAGCTGCAAGGCGCGGGAACCACTGGGCGACAAAATAGATGTCGTTGCCGTGGCGCTCATAGGGCTGATAGCCGCCGCGTGCCCACATGGCCTTGCCTTCAGGCACGTTGAAATGCCAATCGATGGCGAAATCGAAGCTGGCGCCAGGCTTCAGCGGCTTGGGCAGGTCGATGCGCATCATGGTATCGACCACGGTATATTTCAGGTCCTTGCCACCGGATTGCACGCTATTGAGGTTGAAACCCCAATCCTTGCCTTCGGTGCGGGCAATGAAACGCAGCGTCGAATAGCCCATCTTTTTGGATGCTTTTTCGCCCATGTCCATTGTGGTGTAGGCGTCCGAGTGCTTGGCGAAACGATTCTGGTCCAACTGCAGCCAGAGGTACGTCAGCGTATCCGGGCTGTTGTTCTTATAGTGGATGGTCTCTGAACCGTGAATCTGGCGGGCCTTTTCGTCCAGCCGCACCTTGATCTTATAATCGACCTCTTGCTGCCAATAGGCATGCCCCGGCGCACCTGAAGCGGTGCGATAAACGTTAGGGGTGGGAAGATCGGCTTCCAGCTGTCGGAATTTGTCCCTGAACGATCCTTTGGTCTGTTCATTGGCGTCACCGTGGGCCGGGAAGGCAACCAAAGCTGCCAAAAGAATCCCGAAAAGTCTCATGTTTCTGCCCTCACTAGGTTGGGTTGTTAGCTTTTGTTGGGCGCGACCCTAGGCCACAAAATCCGTCTGGGCAAGACTATGGCGAAAATGTGACGTGTGAATAATCCAAAGTTTATGTAGGTGCAGCGAAGGGTCCGCAGATGAGACGCCGTAGAAGGAGTGGACGCGCAGAAATGACGAGAGCCAACAAGATGAGGACCATAATGATGAAAGTATGGAAAAAGACGATAGCGATTTCTGCAACGGCACTGTTCGCGACCGGGGTGCTTGCAGCAGATAATATGAAAGAGCGCATAGAACAGCGCTTCAAGGAACTGGACCGGAATGGCAATGGTATCATCACGCACGCTGAGATGATGTCCATTGTTCAGGAAAAGTTTGGAGAGTTTGACAAGAACCGTGATGGGTTTCTGAGCCTTGCCGAGCTGCCGAAGGAAATGCCGGTGCCGGAGCATGTCCGGGAGCGCATGGAAAAGCGTTCTGAGAGGATGCAGGAACGGATGGCAGAGCAGGGGGAAGAGTTCGACCCTGAAGACATGCCACCACCTCGGGGGCCTCGCGGCGCGCGCTTTGACGGCAAGCCGACCCGCCTGCATTTTGTCGCCAAGCATGACCGTGACGGAGACGAGCGTGTTTCGCTCGAGGAATTTGCCGTCAAGGCGCTCCGCCACTTTAAGCGGATGGATGTCAATGGCAATGGTGAAGTCACCAAGGATGAAGCATTCGAGGCTGCCAAAGAGCACAGGATGAAAAGAGGGAAGGGCCACCCGAAGCAGCCCCATCACGGACGGTGACCCAAGCACACTCCTCCCGAGTGAGACTGATCTTCTGACTGATACCCTGGTTTGATCAGGGGAGCCTCAGACATGCCCGACCGTTGGTCTTACCCCCAATGGCCGGGCATGTTGTATCTTGCCGCCGACGACAGCGGCGCCGGGTGCGCCAACACGTCAGCGCAGGGTGCGATATAGCTCGATCCCTTCGCTTGAAAGCTCGGCCGCTTTACCTGCGGATGCGACGATGCCCCTAAGGGCTTCTTCGATGCTATCAACAGCCTGAGAAGCCTGCTGGATGCTTGCTGAAATCTCATGCGTCGTCGCGTTCTGTTCCTCAACGGCGCCAGCGACGCCAGTTACTGAACTATGGACTGCTTCCACCTGGCGTTGGATGGCTGAAAGCCGACTTACAACATCGTCAGAGATACCCTGGATACCGTCGATTTGTTCGGAAATAGTCGTGGTGGCCGACGCAACCTGGCCGGCCAGATTTTTAACCTCGCTGGCGACAACGGCAAAACCTTTGCCGGCCTCACCAGCCCGCGCAGACTCAATTGTAGCATTCAGCGACAGCAGGTTAATCTGGCTGGCAATCTGCTGGATGATTTCAACAATGCTGTTCATGGCCCCAGCAGATTCGGCCATCTGCCTGGTGGAGCTGCTTGCGGCATTCACTTCATCCAGCGCGTCGGAGACAGACTTTTGGGAGTTGGCCATGCTTTGTGCCACTTCATTGACTGACGCGCTGAATTCCTCTGTCGCGGCAGCCACCGTCTGCACGGTGCTGGCAGATTGTTTGGAAGCCGTTGCTGCTGAAGTGGCCTGTGTTTCCACATGATTGGCGGAAGACTGGATTTCCCTCAGGCTTTTGTCTACCTGGTTTCCAACGCGTTCGCGTTCGGCCCGCATCTGCACCTGGGCCGTACGGTCCGTCGCAAACTTGATGACCTTGAAGGGCTTGCCCTTGGGGTCTAGGATTGGATTGTAGGATGCTTGAATCCAGACCTCCTTTCCACCTTTGCCCTGGCGCTTATATTCGCCGCTTTGGAAGTTGCCCTTCCGGAGCGACTCCCAAAATGAGAGGTATTCTTCGCTTTTCTCGAAGCCGGGCTCAACAAACATGCTGTGGTGTTTACCTTGAATTTCCGCAAGGCTGTAGCCCATCGCGCCAAGGAAGTTTTCATTGGCATAGGTGATCGTGCCGTCCAGTTCGAAATGGATCACTGCTTGCGCCTCGTTGATGGCGGCCACCTGGCCTTCATGTTCTGCAGCGCGTAACATTCGGTCCGTGATATCAGTCGCGAATTTCACAACCTTATAGACCTTGCCGGACGGATCTTTGATAGGATTGTAGGCAGCCTGAATCCAGACTTCCCTGCCGCCCTTGCTAATTCGCATATACTCAGCGGCCTTGAACTCGCCCTGGCCCAGTTCCTTCCAGAAGGTCTTATATTCCTGGCTGTCCCGCTGGTCTGGTGCAACGAACATGCTGTGATGCTTGCCCTGGATTTCATCAAGGCGGTAGCCCATGGCGTTCAGGAAATTGTCATTCGCTTCCAAAATGGTGCCGTCCGGTTCAAAGTGAATAATAGCCTGGGAGCGATTGAGCGCATCAATCTGGCCCTGAAATTCAGCGTTTTGCCGTTTTGCATCTGTAATGTCGGTAGCGAATTTCACCACCTTTACCGGGTTGCCAGCTGCGTCCAGTACGGGATTATAGGAGGCAAGAATCCAGATTTCTTTGCCGCCTTTCCCCAGCCGCTTGTACTCCGCCATCTGAAATTTGCCACTTCTGAGCTGTGTCCAGAAGTCTTTATATTCTTGCGTTGTCTCGAAGCCGGGCTCAACAAACATGCTGTGATGTTTGCCCTGGATTTCTGCAAGGCTATAGCCCATCACCTGCAGGAAATTGTCGTTCGCTGAGATGATTGTACCGTCAAGATTGAAGTGGATCACCGCCTGAGATTTGTTGAGAGCGGATATCATCGCGTCATCAGTTGCGGATGTGCGCAGTTTGAAACGATCGAACAAGATAATTCTCCGTTCGACCCCCTAGGAACGCGTGCTTTGGTGACTAATACCATCACTGATTCTGGCAATAATATCAATAGTTTAGTTAAGCAATTGTAAAACACCCGCTGGATGCAATTGTTCGCTTCAGTGTGGTGTTTCTCCAAGGTGAAAAGCTGCGTAAGCTAGCGATGAAAAGCAAAACTTCTTGTCGGCGGGAATTATTCTCGTGCATCTAGCGGCCTCCGGTGCATGGGGCCTATTGCCCTTTCAGGTGTCCGGCGTTAGGGTGCGCCGTGATTTTTGCCAAGATTTTGTCAGTACAAAGGCCATCGGTATGTTTAAAGGCTCCATTCCCGCGCTTATCACCACCTTTACTGCGGACGGTAAAGTTGATGGTGACACGTTCCAGAAGTTTGTCGATTGGCAAATCAAGGAGGGCAGTAGCGCGCTTGTGCCCGTGGGTACAACGGGTGAATCCCCTACCTTGAGCCACGAAGAACACAAGCTTGTGGTGGAACTGTGCGTGGAGGCTGCAGATGGCCGGGTGCCTGTGATTGCCGGTGCGGGTTCCAACAATACATCTGAGGCCATTGGTCTGATCAAGCACGCTGAAAAAGTGGGCGCGGACGGCGCGCTTGTGGTGACGCCTTACTATAACAAGCCGAGCCAGGCTGGTCTTTATGCCCACTTCAAGGCGGTTCATGACGCCTCTGACCTGCCAATCGTTATCTATAACATCCCCGGTCGGTCCGTCGTGGACATGACCACAGACACCATGGCGCAACTGTTTGAACTGCCGCGTATCGTGGGTGTGAAGGACGCGACAGGTGACCTGGACCGCTGCGCCAGCCAGCGTGCAGCCATGGGGCCTGATTTCATCCAGCTGTCCGGCGAAGACGCCACAGCGCACGGCTTTAACGCCATGGGCGGTGTGGGCTGCATTTCCGTAACCGCCAACGTGGCGCCAGGCCTTTGCGCCAAGATGCAGGCGGCCTGCCTCGCGGGTGACTATAAAACTGCGCTTGCCATCCAGGACAAACTGCTGCCGCTGCACCGCGCCATGTTCGCGGAGCCCAGCCCGGCACCGGCGAAATATGCTTGCTCAACGCTTGGCATCGGCACTGACATGGTTCGTCTGCCGCTGTTGCCAGCAACGGAAGCGCTGCGCTCGACCATCGATGCCATCCTGCATGATCTCGAGCTTGAGCCTGTAACACTCGGATAAGCATCATGGCGGGCAAAAACAAAAATAAAAGCAAGAGCACCCTGCCAAACCGCGTCGCGGCGGATAACCGCAAGGCGCGGCACCTCTATCATATTGAAAGCGAATATGAGGCCGGTATCGCGCTTACGGGTACAGAAGTAAAATCGCTCCGGAACGGTGAAGCCAACATCCGCGAGAGCTATGCCGAAGAAAAAAACGGTGAACTGTGGCTGGTGAATGCCCACATCCCGGAATTTTCGCACGGTAATCGCTTCAACCATGAACCGCGCCGCCCACGGAAGCTTCTGATGCACCGGCGGGAAATCAACCGGCTTGGGGGGGCTGTGCAGCGCCAGGGCTATACGCTGGTGCCGCTCAAGATCTATTTCACCGAACGGGGTAGGGCCAAGATTCTGATCGGCCTTGGCAAGGGCAAGAATGTCCGTGACAAGCGTGAGGACGTCAAACAGCGTGACTGGGATCGCCAGAAGTCCCGCCTGTTGAAGGAAATGAGCTAGGCGTCACCTGCGCCCGGCGGTACGGTAATCAGAAACTTGACGGGGCTTTCAGGCCCGCCCGCCGCTACATGGTTGCGGCCTGTCTTCAGTTTTGCCGTGGCATTCATCGTATATTTCCCCAGCTTCTGGCCGTTCACCATAGTGCCGTGCTGGCTTCCCAGGTCCCGCACCCAGATACTGCCGTCGCGTTTGATCACTTCGAAATGACTGTCCGACAGTTCAGGCGTGTTGTTGAGTGGCACTTTCATGCCGGCAGGCGTCACCACGGCATGGTCGCTCTTGCTGGCGATGTTTCCGACGCTGAAGGGGAAATCCTTCACCTCTACAAAGGTCAGCAGCTTGTCGGCCACCAGCCGACTTTCGCCCTCGATAATTGGGTGCTGGCTTTTATAGTGGGCAGGCTGGTCCGTTTTGGCTGCGATGGCGTCTTGCACCGCGTAAGAGCTCCTGAGCCGGTTGGCCAGTGTGTGCACCACATGGCGGACCAGAGGATCTGCGAAGCTTTTGCGAAAGGCCTCTGCCGTAATGAACAATGCAGTGGTATCGCGCGATGCCCGCGCGGTCACAGAATGCTTCTTCTTCTCGATAACGCTGACCTCGCCCAGCAGGTCACCGCTGCCGAGGGCCGCGATATGGTGACTGTGCTCGCCCTCATAACGCCAGATGTCAATCTGGCCTTCAAGGATCATATAGACGCCGGTGCTGTCATCACCTTGTGCGTAGATTGTGTCGCCTTTCTTGAAAGCGACCTGTTCCCCCATACTTGATGGCTGGATGGTCATAGAGCCTCCTAATCCTGCCTGTGGGTCGATTCTACTCTGTTTTTGGTGTCCGGTAAATGCGCGTGAAACACTATATATTGTGGTCTTATCTGAAAATTAAGGAATTTATAGTGTAATTGAGTCGTCTAGAACGACAAAGGTGAAAGCAATGGCAGACTATATCCTCCCCCGGACTTATGCACATACCATTGCAGCCATGCGCCCAAACTTGACGCGGGCGCTGATCATGGCGGTGGAAAGTGGTGACGCGGCGACGGCCGCCAGCCTGTTCCCCGTCGTTGCAGGCCCTGGGGCCGCAGCCCATATGGGCCCCCGGGATGTGCTTGATAAGGTCGGAGCCTGGCTCTCCAGCCAGTCCGAACTAGCAAACGAAGTGGCGGCGGCGTAAGGCATCCGCCACTTTCCTCCTGATGTTTCGAGTATCCGTTCCGAGTATGAGCGGCGGCGTGTCCCCCAAGACGCCGCCGCTTACCTTTTATGCGGTGATGATCGGCGCTGCGTAATGCTCGACTGTGGGGAAGGGCGCATAGAAATGATGCAGGCACTGCTTCCATGCCTGGTATTCTGGGGAACCACGGAAGCCTTCCGTATGATCCTCGAGTGTCTCCCACCTCACCAGCAATAGATACTGTCCCGTCTGTTCAAGGCACGGGCGTACCTCCAGCCCTTTAAAGCCCTTCATGCCTGCGATGATGGTTTTGGCCTCTGCCATGGCAGCTTCAAACGCAGCTTCTTCGCCGGCTTTCACATTCAGGATCGCGTGTTCCAGAATCATAGGTCTGCGGCTTTCTTAAGCTCATCGAGCGCGCCCAGGAACATTTCCCGGGTCAGGCGCTTGGTGTTCACATTATAGCGCGAGCAGTGATAGCTATCGACCAGAACAAGGCCGTTTGGCAGCGTGTGCACGGCCTGATGGGCGAACGGATAGTCTGCCAGGCGTAGCCCCAGCGTGCGCAGCGTGGCATCATGCGCAATTTTTCCAAGCGCGAACAGGGCTTTGAGGTTGGGAAGTGCACGGATGCGGGTTTCCAGAAACGGTCGGCACTTGGCGACTTCAGCGGCTGTCGGCTTGTTTTCCGGCGGCACGCAGCGCACCGCGTTGGTGATCATGATGCCCGCAAGGTCAAAGCCGTCTTTGGGATCATTTTCAAACACGCCGGATGTCAGCCCAGCTTCCGCAAGGCAGCTGTATAGCATTTCGCCAGAGGCATCGCCGGTGAACACCCGTCCGGTCTTGTTGGCACCGTGCAGGCCTGGGGCCATGCCGACAATCAGCGCGGAGGCCGTCTCCGGCCCGAAACTGGGCGCCGCCCCATTGAAATAGGTGGGGTACGCCTGCGCGTTCTTGCGCCGGAAGGCGACAAGGCGTGGGCAACGGGTGCAGCCTACTTTTGGTTCTGCCGGGTATCGGGGCATTGTGGGACCTCTGGACACGGAAAAGGCGGCCGAAGCCGCCCTGTTGGATCGTCTGCTAAACTTTAGCGTGGCGCTCAGGCGCTTTCAACCGCCAGTTCTTCATAGGCCTCGCGCGGGTCGGGCTGGCGCGAGGTGCCACCCGAAGATCGCCCGATCACATCGCGCAGGTCTTCAAGGTCCACGAACTGGTCGGCCTGGCGCCGGAGCTCATCGGCGATCATCGAAGGCTGGGTGCGGTTCGAGCTGACAACCGTCGCCCGCACCCCGCGACGCTGGATGGCCTCCAAGAGACGCCGGAAGTCCCCGTCGCCGGAAAACAGCACCACATGGTCGAGCGCTTCGGAGATATTCAGCATATCAACCGCGATTTCGATATCCATGTTGCCTTTGATCTTGCGGCGACCGTGTTCGTCGGTGAATTCCTTGACCGGTTTGGTCACCAGCGTGAAGCCGTTATAGTCGAGCCAGTCGATGAGAGGCCTGAGTGGCGAATATTCCTGGTCTTCAAGGATTGCAGTGTAATAAAATGAGCGGATCAACCGGCCCTTTTCTGAAAAATGAGCCCGCAGGCTTTTATAATCAATCTCCATGTCGAGAGCACGGGCAGTGGCATATAAATTGGCGCCGTCGATGAAAAGGCCGAGACGCTCCTCTGGATAGAAAATCATAAGGGGTCCAATCTATTCAAAATTTAAAAATCACTCAGCAACAAAATCGCGTACAAACTATGATTCAAGAATGCTGTCTACGCCTTAAAGTTTGGTAAATTTCAGCCGAAAAATCCACCGTTTCAAGTAAATGTTATCCGGGGTAAGCAATTGAAAAAACAACAGGTAACACTTTCGTTTGGTGCAAACCTGCCGTCTCGGGCGGGCCAGCCTATTGACACCATCCGCGCTGCGATTGGTGACCTGGCGTCCAGGGCTGGCGAGATACTTGCCGTGTCTGCATTTTACCGTACCAAAGCTGTCACGCTTGATGGAGACGAAAGCGTGCCGGACTTTGTGAACGCCTGCATCCTTTTGGAAACAAACCTTGACCCTGAAGCGCTGCTTGGGGTTTGCAAGGAGCAGGAGGCAGCCTATGGCCGTGTGGCTTCCGCCCGCTGGAGCGCGCGCCCTCTGGATATCGATATTATCGGCTTTGGTGACCGGGTCTTGCCGTCACTTGACGTGTGGCGGGCGCTGGCAGGAAGCGATGATCCGGCGGCCTTCATTGAAGAGCCCATGGTGCCACATCCGCGCGCGCATGTGCGGGACTTCGTGCTGGTCCCGCTTCGTGATGTTGCGCCGGACTGGGTACATCCTGTTTTAAAACAATCGGTTAGGCAGCTATGCTCTGAAATTAATTCAGGTGCACGTGGCGGCGTAATCAAGAAAATTTCCGCTGGCGCATGACCGGATTGCTATTATAGTGATTCCAAGCTTTACAGGGGTGTTTGGCGCCTGTATAAGCGGGCGCTCGTATGCCGGACGGCTGTTGTCGTGGCCGGCGGACAGATGAATTGGAGAATAAAGCATGGCTCGCGTTACCGTTGAGGATTGCGTTGATAAAGTAACCAACCGGTTTGACCTGGTTCTCGCTGCTGCACAGCGGTCCCGTCAAATCTCTTCCGGTGCCCCGCTTGAGGTGGAGCGCGACAACGACAAGAACGCCGTTGTGTCGCTGCGTGAAATCGCGGAAGAAAAAGTCGTGGCTGATGACCTGATGGAATCAGTGATCCACGGCCTCAGGAAAGTGGTTGAGTCCGACGAGCCGGAAGAAGTGGATATGTCCATTCTGATGGCCGGCATGGAAGATGGCGCTGCCAAGAAAGACAGCGCTGAATAAGCGTTGTTCCAAACGGAATTCCAGAAAAGCCCGGCCTGTTGGTCGGGCTTTTTTTATGCGCCTGACGAAGAAGCGCCATAAGCCTCAATAAGGGCTGGATTAATCCGTCAGAACCATTATTTCTGTCTATTCGGTGTTTAGTTTAGAAGACGAAGTGAGAAGAACGCGTGATCCGTCAGTTTGAGCTTGTTGAGAAGGTCAGGGCTTACGACAAGAATGTCGATGAGGCGCTTTTGAACAGGGCTTATGTGTTTGCCATGAAGGCACACGGCAGTCAGACCCGCGCGTCAGGTGATCCATACTTCTCTCACCCGCTTGAAGTGGCAGGCATCCTGACGGACATGAAGCTGGACGGCAACACCATCGCCACAGCGCTTCTGCATGATGTGGTCGAGGATACTGTCGCCACGATTGAGGAAATCGAAGAACTGTTCGGTCCAAAGGTGGCGGAGCTGGTCGACGGCGTTACCAAGCTTTCGAAGATCGAGATGCAGACGGAAAGCCTCAGGCAGGCGGAAAACTTCCGCAAGTTCCTTCTGGCCATGTCAAACGACATTCGCGTGCTGTTGGTGAAACTGGCGGACCGGCTGCATAACATGCGTACGCTTTTCTATATCAAGAAGGCTGAAAAGCGCCGCCGCATCTCCCTTGAGACGCTCGAGATCTATTCCCCGCTTGCAGAGCGTATCGGGATGCATGAGCTGAAGGACGAGCTGGAGCACCTGTCGTTCCAGCACCTTGACCCGGAAGCGATGGAATCGATCAATGCCCGCCTGCATTATTTGATCGAGGAAAGCCCTGATCTTGAAAAGGACATGGTCGAGGCACTGACGAACCTGATGGTGGATAAGGGCATCAAGGCGAAGGTCAGCGGACGGATCAAGCGGCCATATTCCATCTGGCGCAAAATGGAGCGCCAGAACATCACCTTTGAACAGCTATCGGACGTGATGGCTTTCCGCGTCAAAGTGGACGATGTGGAAGAATGCTATAAGGCCCTTGGCGTGGTGCACCAGACCTTCCCGATGGTGCCTGGGCGCTTCAAGGATTATATTTCCACGCCCAAACGGAACTTCTACCGGTCGATCCACACAACGGTGATCGGGCCACAGAATTACCGGCTCGAGATCCAGATCCGCACCCACAAGATGCATGAACAGGCCGAAATCGGTGTGGCCGCCCACTGGCAATACAAGCAGGGCGCCGAACAGGTTGAAGGCTCGCAGTACCGCTGGGTGCGCGAACTACTGGAAATACTGGAACACACCAACGACCCCGAAGAATTCCTTGAGCATACAAAGCTTGAGATGTTCCAGGACAAGGTCTTCTGCTTCACGCCGAAGGGCGAACTGGTTTCCCTGCCGCGCGGGTCCTCAACAGTTGATTTCGCCTATGCGGTGCACACCGAAGTGGGCGACCACTGTGTGGGTGCCAAGGTCAATGGCCGCATGGTGCCGCTTCGCCATCAGCTGCAGAATGGTGACCAGGTCCAAATCCTGACGTCCAAAGGCCAGTCGCCGTCACCGCGCTGGGAGAGCTTTGTCATTACCGGCAAAGCACGGTCGGCTATCCGCCGGCACGTCAAGCACAAGCGCAAGGTGGAATACAGCCAACTGGGTCACACACTTATTGAGAAAGCCTGTCGCCGGAACGGCCTTGATTTCTCAGATCGGGTGATCGAACAGGCGGCCAAGGTGCTCAATCTGGATGACGCCAAGATGCTTTATGCACTGGTGGGGCAGGGCACGCTGACAGAAGAAGAAATCCTGCGCGCGGCCTTCCCAGGCTTCAAGGAAGATGCGCGCGGTGAAGGCCTGCCGGAAGTTCACCACGACTGGGAAGAAATGGGCGGCAATGCGGTCCCCATCTCCGGTATCAACCAGGAATCCGCCATTCATTTCGCTGAATGCTGCCATCCAGTGCGCGGCGACCGTATTGTAGGCATTCGCGTGCCGGGGAAAGGCGCGGAAATCCACACCATCGATTGCAGCATGCTGAGTCACTATGACGACCATCCTGACCTGTGGCTGGACCTGAGGTGGGAAGACGGTGAAGACGACGGCATCTTCTATACTGGGCGCCTGCGCCTGGAAGTGGTCAATGAACGCGGGGCGCTGGCGTCCATTGCGGCAACAGTGTCCAAGGGCGGCGGCAATATTTCCAACCTTGAAATCCCGGAACGCGACCCAGAGTTTTATGTGATGGTGGTGGATGTTGAAGTGCGCGATGTGAAGCACCTGAACGATATCAGCCGCGCGCTGCGCGTCAGCCGGGTGATCAGTCGGGTCGACCGAGTGATCGGATAGAGTGGGCAATTCGCCGCAAAAAGCCTGAAAATACTTGACCTAGAGCCATGCGCGCACTATCCGCGCTATAGCAATTTTTATATTCGCACAAGGCAGGAGCAACAGCCATGGACCAGGAAGCGGTTTTGAACGAATTTCGCGCGGCAGACGCGCTTCTTGAAGGTCATTTCAAGCTGTCGTCCGGTTTGCATAGCTCTGTTTACCTGCAGTGTGCGCGGGTTTTGATGAACCCTGAGCGCGCGGGCCGCCTGTGCGCCGCCTTCGCTGAAAAGCTGAAAGCCACGGGTGTAGAGATCGACCTGGTCGTCAGCCCGGCCATGGGCGGCGTGATCGTGGGCTATGAAGTGGCCCGCCAGTTGGGCGTGGACGGCATCTTCACAGAACGCGTGGACGGCGAATTCGCATTGCGCCGCGGGTTCGAAATCCCGAAGGGTGCCCGCATCCTGATGATGGAAGATGTGATCACCACGGGCCTGTCATCACGCGAATGTATCAAGACCATTAACGAATGGGGTGGTAATGTTGTGGCTGCGGGTGCCCTCATCAACCGCTCCGGCGGTAAAGCTGAGGTGGGCGCGCCGATCACGGCCCTCGCGACCATCGACGCCCCGACCTATAAAACTGAGGACCTGCCAGAAGATTTGAAGACAATCCCGGCCATCAAACCCGGGAGCCGTGGGCTCAAGGCCTGATAGCCAGAAGGCACAACAGAAAGTAGACCGATATGCTGTTTCGGCGCCGCCAGCAGCTTCCGATGTGGAAAAAGATACTGGGGTGGTTGTGGCCACGCTCGGGGCTGACGCGCGCCGGTCAGTATCTTTGGCACCGGATTGCGCGGCTTCCGGGCACGCCGCACAGCATTGCCGCGGGTGTGGCATCGGGTGCAGCGGTCTCGTTCACACCGTTTCTGGGGCTGCATTTTCTGATGGGTTTTGCTGTGGCCTGGGTGGTGCGCGGCAATATGCTGGCCTCAGCCATCGGAACAGCAGTGGGCAACCCCTGGACATTCCCCTTTATCTTTGCGCTTACCGGGCAAGTTGGGGGATTGATATTGGGTGACAGTGTTGTGTCCGAAATTCCAAGCTGGAACTGGGACGCATTGCTAAGTGACCCGGTGACCTATCTCTCTGCTTTCCTACCGATCGTGTTTCCGCTACTTGTAGGGGGCGTGCCGGTAGCGATCGTTGTGTGGCTCCTTTTCTATTTTTCTTTCAAAGGGCTACTGACGGGCTATCATGCCGCCAGATTGAACAGACGACAGGCAAAAAAGTCGCAATAAGCGACGCAGAGGCATCAAATGAACAAGAGCAGACTTCGTCTCGGGGTCAATATTGACCATGTGGCAACCATCAGGAACGCCCGCGGCATCCGCCATCCGGACCCGGTGCGGGCGGCAGGCCTTGCTGTGCTCGCGGGCGCAGACGGCATCACCGCGCACTTGCGCGAAGACCGCCGGCATATCTCGGATGAAGATATCGCAACGCTGTCTGATGTGCTGTCCGTACCGCTGAACCTTGAGATGGCTGCCACCGAAGAAATGCTTGAGATTGCGCTTCGCCACAAGCCGCACGCTGTGTGCCTGGTGCCGGAAAAACGTCAGGAACTGACGACAGAGGGCGGCCTGGATGTGGCTGGCCAGTTTGACCGGCTGAAGCCTTATGTCGATGCCCTGAACAAGGCAGGCTGCCGCGTTAGCCTGTTCATCGACCCGGACGAGGCCCAGCTGGATGCCGCTGTTGCGCTGGGTGCGCCGGTCACAGAGCTGCATACAGGCGCTTATTGTGAACTTTCGGGCGAGCCACAGCAGGAAGAGCTTGCGCGTATCCGCAAGGCGACAGCCTACGGCGCCGGCAAGGGACTTGAGATGCACGCGGGCCACGGCCTGTCCTATGAAACCGTGAAACCCATTGCCGCGATCCCGGAATTGATGGAGCTGAACATCGGCCACTTCCTGGTCGGCGAGGCGATCTTTCACGGGCTGGAGGTTTCCATCAAGGAAATGCGCCGCCTGATGGATGAAGCGCGAGCATAATGAGACCTATGAGCAACCAGAAAACCATTGTCGGCTACACCTTCAAGAGCCCCAGCCTTCTCGAGGAAGCGCTGACGCACCCTTCGCTCTCGGGCTCGCATAACTATCAGCGGCTCGAATTCCTGGGGGACCGGGTGCTTGGGCTGTCGGTCGCGACGTTGCTTTTGGAAGCCTTTCCGGGCGAAGCCGAAGGCAAGCTGAACCGCCGCTTCACGGCGCTGGTGCGGCGCGAAACGCTGGCTGAAATGTCCCGCAGCCTCGGGCTGGTTGATGACCTGATGCTGACGCCCGGCGCGGAAACCGAAGGAACACGAACCAAGGAAGCCGTGCAGGCCGATGTTACCGAAGCGGTGATTGGCGCCATGTATCTGGACGGCGGGTTCGAGGTGGCGGATGCCTTCATTCGCAAGCACTGGGCGCCCCTGATGAAGGAAGGCCCCAGCGTCCACAAGGATCACAAGACACAGTTGCAGGAATGGTGTCAGGCGCGCAGCCTGCCGCTGCCCTACTATAAGATGCTTGACCGTTCAGGGCCTGATCACAGCCCTGTCTTCACCATCCAGGCAATTGTTGAGAACAAAGGATCGGCGACCGCGCAAGGCAATGCCAAGCGCCAGGCCGAACAAGCCGCGGCAGCAGACCTGCTGGCGACGCTTACAGGAGAAAGAAAATGACAGAGGCGGCCACGCCTGAAACCCGCTGTGGGTTCGTTGCGCTGATTGGCGCGCCGAACGCGGGCAAATCCACACTGCTGAATGCCATGGTTGGCGCCAAGGTAGCGATCGTGACGCACAAGGTTCAAACCACGCGGACCCGCATCACCGGTATCGCGATGGAAGATGACCATAATGCCCAGCTGGTGTTTATCGATACCCCTGGTATCTTCCAGCCCAAGCGCCGTCTGGACCGCGCCATGGTCAACGCTGCCTGGAAGGGCAGTGAGGACGCCGAGGAAACCGTGCTTCTGATCGACGCCAAGAAAGGCCTCAGCGAAGAAGTTGAGCGCATTGTGAAGGCGCTCAAGGATGCAGGCCGCAAGGTGCATCTGGCGATCAACAAGATTGATACTGTCCGTCGCGATAGCCTTTTGGCGCTCGCCCAAGAGCTCAGCGAAACCGGCGTGTTCGATGAGATTTTCATGATTTCCGCTATGAAGGGTGACGGCGTTGCAGACCTGAAGGCTTTCCTGGCGAAACGCGCACCCGTGGGCCCATGGATGTACCCGGAAGACCAGGTGGCGGATGTGACCATGCGCATTCTGGCTGCGGAGGTAACGCGCGAGAAGGTTTTCCTGCGTCTGCATGACGAACTGCCTTACGCCACCACGGTTGAAACCGAAAAGTGGGAAGAGCGCAAGGACGGCAGCGTGCGGATCGAGCAGGTCATCCATGTGCAGCGCGAGACCCAGAAGGGTATCGTGATCGGCAAAGGCGGCACCATGCTCAAGATGCTTGGGCAGATGGCGCGCGAAGAACTTGAAGAGATGTTCGACCGCAAGGTGCATCTGTTCCTGCACGTGCGTGTGACCGAACGCTGGGCCGAAGACCGCACCATGTATCAGGACATGGGCCTCGATTTCGTCGAATAGGGAGCCGTAAAGCGTGGAATGGCAGGATGAAGGCATTGTTTTATCCGCTTCCCGCTTCGGTGAGCATGACGCACTGCTTGAGCTGATGACCCGGTCACATGGTCGCGCGCGCGGTTATGTGAAGGCGGGGATGAGCCGGAAGAACAAGGCTAACCTGCAGGTGGGTAACCGCTTGTCCGTGAACTGGCGGGCCCGGATCGAGACCAACCTAGGCCGTTTCACTCATGAGCTGATCCACAGCCCCCTGGGCCTGATGATGGGGGACGGCAACCGCATCTCGGCCCTGTCGGCCATCACTGCGGTGGTGGCCAGCACCATGCCGGAACGCGAAAGCCACGAAGGCCTGTTCGACCGGCTTGAAGCGGTTGTGGGACTCCTGCAGGAACATGACGGCGATATCGCCCTGTGGGCGGGTGCGCTGGCGAAGCTTGAACTGGCGATACTGAAGGAACTGGGCTACGGGCTTGACCTGAGCGCATGCGCAGGCACCGGCGCGACCGAAAACCTTAAATATGTGTCCCCCAAAACCGGGCGGGCGGTCAGCGAAGAGGCGGGTGGGCCCTATAAGGGCAAGCTGCTGCCTCTGCCGCCTTTCATGACGGAAGGCGAGCTTTCGGGCGCCAGCAAGCACCATGCGCTCGATGGCCTCAGAACGACGGGCTATTTCCTGGAACGCAATGTCTGGGTGGTCAGCGGCAAGGGCATGCCGCCCGCCCGCGACCGCTTTATCTCAACGCTGGCGCGTGCTGCGCAATCCTAGCCACTTATTCCATGAGGCGGTGCTGCTTCCTGCGTAGACGCCTATGTCATTTCTTGGCTCGTCTTTCGTTTTCAGCTGCAAACATCGCCTGGATAGCCGGGCCATCGGAAGGGCGCTCATCAAGTGTTTCCGGGTCCCATTCACTGCGTGTTGTATGGAAGAAGTCACCACCATAAATGTGAATGCCGCCAGTGAAGCGTAGCAGGGGATTGGTGACCGAATGCACGATATCGTGGCCTAGGGTGCCAACATCGCCTTCAAAGAGAGCTTCAGCACCGTATGCCTCAATCGTATGCTCGTTTTTGCGCCAAAGAATATTGTCCTCGCGCCCCGTATAGATGCCAATGTTCGCCCACATTAAGTGATTGTGTGGGAGCAGGTTCATCTGCGGTGTCCACATGGCATTGAAAATTGTCAGGGCAGCAGATTGATGAAGGATCTGAATGCCCGCCTTGTCCGGTTCACCAAGGGCATTCAAAAGGGCACCCGGCTTGGAAACCGCTTTTGCCAGAACCTCACGAACAGCCATTTGGGCATCCGCTTCGTTATTCGCTTCAATACAATCTGCGATAAAGTGATCCAGGTTGACCTTCTTATTCAGATTGACCGGTTTTTTAACAGTCTCCGCCTTGGCCATTGGTGTTCTAATGAGCTGGGTAGACAGAGCTGCAGCAGCCAAAAGAAAAGTTCTTCTGGCTACTAAGTTAGGCGTCTTGGTGGTGGACATGATGATTCCCCTCAGGATCGAAAAACCATACTACATCTGTCAGGTTTTACCTAAGGGACAGATTCTCGGGAGGATTTACGCAGTACCGGGCGCTACCCTGTCTGGCTTTCTGCCAGGCATGGGACGCCGCCACGCTGATCTTGCTTCAGCATCCATCAAAAGCCTGAATTACGCCCATAATTCCCGGCAAGGTGGACCCTGAAACAAGTTCAGGGTGACAAGCGGCCCACCATCGGTGAATTTTGCTGTGGATAACCACAATATCTTGTGGAAACGCGCTGTCCACTTGCTATAGTCGGCGCCATGACGACAAATCCTGAGTTTAGCGAAAACATCATCGAGGCCCCGTTCGCAGATGCACTGAGCGAACGCTACCTCGCCTATGCCCTTTCAACCATCATGTCCCGGTCGCTGCCGGACGTGCGCGACGGCCTCAAGCCCGTGCACAGGCGGCTCTTGTATGCCATGCGGCTTCTGAAGCTGGACCCCAAGACCGGCTACAAGAAATGTGCCCGCGTGGTTGGTGATGTAATCGGTAAATACCACCCGCATGGTGACCAGGCGGTCTATGACGCCATGGTGCGCCTGGCGCAGGACTTTTCCGTGCGCTTCCCGCTTGTGGACGGGCAGGGCAACTTCGGTAACATCGACGGCGATAACGCGGCGGCGATGCGGTACACCGAAGCGCGCCTGACCGAAGTGGCCGCTATCCTGATGGAAGGGCTGGAGGAAGACGCGGTCGATTTCCGCGAAACCTATGACGGGGAAGACGAAGAACCTGTGGTGTTCCCGGGTGCCTTCCCGAACCTTCTGGCGAACGGGTCATCCGGTATTGCCGTGGGTATGGCCACCAACATCCCGCCGCACAATGTGGGCGAACTGGTTGACGGCCTGCAGCTTCTTATTGAGGCGCGCCGCAATCCAGCCCGTGAAGTGACGGTTTCTGACCTTCTGGACCGTATCCCAGGCCCGGATTTCCCGACAGGTGGCCAAGTGGTGGAGAACCGCGAAACCATCCTGCACGCCTATGAGACCGGCCGTGGCAGCCTGCGGGTGCGTGCCCGCTGGGAAAAGGAAGAGTTGCCGCGCGGCCTCTATAACATCGTGATCACGGAAATTCCGTATCAGGTGCAGAAATCCAAACTGATCGAGAAGATCGCGGAGCTGATCGGCGACAAGAAGCTGCCGATCCTGACGGATGTGCGCGACGAATCCGCCGAGGACCTGCGCATCGTGTTGGAGCCGAAGAACCGCACGGTGGACGAGAAGGTCCTGATGGAAAGCCTGTTCCGGTTCACCGAACTTGAAACGCGTTTCTCGTTCAATATGAATGTGATCGCGCTGGACCAACGTCCGCGCGTTCAGTCGCTCAAGGAAATCCTGGATAGCTTCCTCGACCACCAGATCGATGTGCTCCTGCGGCGCAATCGCTTCCGTCTCGAGAAGATCGAGCGCCGTCTTGAGATTCTGTCCGGCTATTTGATCGCATACCTCAACCTTGATGAAGTGATCCGCATCATCCGGGAAGAGGATGACGCCAAAGCCAGCCTGATGAGCACCTTCAAGCTGACGGACAATCAGGCCGAAGCCATCCTGAACATGCGCCTGCGCGCCCTCAGGAAGCTTGAGGAAATGGAAATCCGTACCGAGCACGCCAAGCTTGAGGACGAGAAATCCAAGATCCTGGCCCTGCTGGACAGTGAAGAGCTTCAATGGATCGCAGTAGGCGACAAACTTAGCGATATCAAGGAGCGTTTCGGCCCCGAAACAGTGCTGGGCAAGCGTCGGACCCGCTTTGGCGATGCGCCTGTGGCGGAAGTCGTGCCGCTTGAAGCCATGATTGAGAAAGAGCCGATTACGGTTGTCTGCTCGAAGCGCGGCTGGATCAGGGCGCTCAAGGGCCATACCAAGCCTGAGGAAGAGCTGAAGTACAAGGAAGGCGATGAGGAGCGGTTCCGCTTCCACGCCCAGACCACAGACAAGATCTTCCTGTTTGCGACCAATGGTAAAATCTTCACGCTGGGGGCAGACAAGCTGCCGGGCGGGCGCGGCAACGGGGAACCCGTGCGCCTGATGGTGGATATGGAAGCCAACGACGAGATCGTTTCGATCCTGCCGTACCAACCGGGTGGCAAGCTGTTTGTGGCGTCGTCCATCGGCAAGGGCTTCATCGTTGAAGCCGACAATGCTGTGGCCATGAAAAAGGGCGGTAAGCAAATCCTGAACGTCAAAGGCGATGTGGTGGGTACCCACTGTATCCCGGTAGACGGCGACAGTGTGGCTGTGATCGGTGAAAACCGCAAGCTGCTGGTGTTCGATATCGAGGAAGTGCCGACACTGGCGCGCGGGCAGGGTGTAGCCCTTCAGCGCTACAAAGACGGCGGTATGGCCGATGTGATGATCTTCCACAAGGAAGAAGGCCTGACATGGCCGATGGGTGGCAACAGCGACCGCTGGCGTACAGAAACAGAGCTCGCGCCATGGACCGGTCGTCGCGGCAATGCCGGGCGCCTGCCGCCAATGGGCTTCCCAAGGAACAATAAGTTCCGCTGATGGGCTTGATTTAAGCCAAACGCGAAATAGCTTTATGAAGGTGCCCCGGGCAATCCCGCGGCACCTTTTCTTTTGATGCGAGGGGGTGATGATGGACCAGTTACGGCAAAATCTTCGGGCTTGGTATGATTTCGTTGAAAGCGAAGACGAAAAAGCGCTTTCGAACATGCTGGCAGATGATGTGGTGTTTCACTCCCCCGTGGTCCACACCCCACAGGAGGGGAAAGCCATCACCTTCATGTATCTGGCGGCCGCTGGCAAAGTGCTGGGGCATGACGACTTCTGCTATGTCGGCGAGTATCTGACCGAACGCGGAGCAGTGCTGGAGTTCAACACCCAGATTGACGGCATCAAGATCGATGGCATCGACATGATCACCTGGAACGAAGACGGCAAGATCAGCGAATTCAAGGTGATGATCCGCCCGCTCAAGGCCGTCAACAAGGTCCACGAAATGATGAAAGCCATGCTGGAAAAAGCCATGGCCGGATAAAAGGAAAGGCGCCCTGGAGCGCCTTTGTTTTGTCTACTGACGGAAGTGGAAGAAGTTCAGCTTGTTACCGTCCAGATCCCTGAAATATCCCGCATAAAAGGGGCTGTCGTCATTGTCTCGCGGTCGTGGCCCGGGGCTGCCTTCATCGGTGGCGCCAAGCTCGATGGCCTTGGCATACATTTTATCCACCGTTTCCCTGTCGGGGGCAGCAATGGCAACCATCACGCCGTTGCCGACAGTGGCCTCTTTGCCGTCTGCGGGTTTGGAAATGCAGAACATGGGCCCGCCCGCAGACCAGCCCTTGAAGCCGTCGCTGTCCCAGGCGCGCGCAGGCACACCCATTTCTGCGAACAGCGCGTCATAGAATGCGGCAGCACGGTCCATATCGTTGGTGCCAACAGTTGAATATCCGATCATTGTCTTGTCCCTCACGTATATGTCGATATGAATGATATAGGGGAGGTTCTGGGGATAGGTACCTTCAAAAATGAATAGCTGGTCTTTCGCAGGTGAAATGCTCAGCTGATGCCTTGGTCCACAAGGAACGCAGCAATATCATCGGCGGATGTCAGGCCAGCTGCGCGCTCGACCTCCCTGCCGTTCCGGAAAACTACGATCAAGCCCGTGCCCCGATATCCGTGTTCCTCGATGAAAGAGCGATCACGGTCAAAGTCCACCCGCACCGCACGAATGCGTGGCGCGCGGCCTTCTTTCTGAAGGGTCTCAAACGCCCGATGTTGCAGCAGGCAGGTGGGGCACCAGGAGGCATAGATCTCTACCATCACCGGTTCATCACGGGCCATAAGCTCCGCAAAGCGAGCAGGGCTGTATTCCTCCCAGCCGGGCAGGATCGGATCTGCGTCACGGAGGTTCATATAGATGAGGTTGCCAAAGAGCGCGAGGGCGATCAGCCCGGTGACCCCAACGGTGGCCCAGATTTTCTGCATCTTGCTTTTCATGCTGAGTGCCTACCCATTTGAGTCTATGGCGGCAACTGAAACTGTCGTGAGGAAAGCGTGATCTAGCTGCCAAACAGCTTGTTTGGCAGCCAGGTGACCAGCTCAGGTTCAAGCGCGATCACAATCAGTGCCAGGACCTGGATGATGACAAATGGGATGACACCCCTGTAGATGGCTGTCGTGGGGACACTCTCCGGCACCACGCCGCGTAGGTAAAAGAGCGCGAAGCCAAAGGGTGGCGTCAGGAAGCTGGTTTGCAGGTTCATCGCCATCAGGACACCCAGCCAGATGGGGCCATAGGTGCCGTCCATCGCCAGAAGGGCCGGGGCAACCACAGGCACCACAACGAAGGTGATTTCGATAAAGTCGAGGAAGAAGCCCAGCACAAACATCAACACCATGACCAGAAGGATTGCCGTGAACTGACCACCGGGCAGGCCGTGCAGCATATCCTCAATGATCTCATCACCACCCAGGCCGCGGAACACCAGCGAAAACAGCGCGGCACCTATGAGGATGCCGTAAATCATGCTGGAAATACGGACAGTAGAGCGCATCACTTCGCCCAGCACGCCATTCTTTTGGGTCTTGAACAGGGCAAGGCCCAGCCCGGCTGTGAAAACCAGTGTCAGCAGGATCGCCAGGTAAAAGGCGATTGTGTCAACTGTCGGGACCACTTCGCGGCTCATCCGCAGGTCCGCATAATTTGCAATCGCCAGCAGCCCAAGAAGGGCCAAGAGGGTTGCGATCACGATATTTCGCATGCGTGCCTGCAACCGCGCGGCACCCAGCAGGATTGCGCCAATGGCGCCAACGGAGGCGGCTTCGGTTGGTGTGGCAATGCCGGTGAGGATGGAGCCGAGCACCGCAACAATCAACACCAGAGGCGGCATCAGGGCCATGAGCAGGCGGCCATAAAAGGCAGCGTCCAGCTTTTGGCCTTCTTTGGCCGGAATAGCAGGGCTGGCGTCCGGCTTCAGGACCGCGACAATCACCTGGTAGACGATATAGAGACCGACAAGTATCAAGCCCGGCAGCAGCGCGCCCGCAAACAGTTCGCCGGCACTCATGGGTGTTGGGGAGAAGATACCCTGGTTCAGCTGCGCCTGCTGCCATGCGCTTGAAAGCACATCCGCCAGCAGGATCAGGACAATCGAGGGCGGGATGATCTGCCCCAGCGTGCCGGCGGCGGCGATTGAGCCGGTGGCCAGCGACGGGTTATAGCCGCGCTTGAGCATGGTGGGCAGGCTCAACAGTCCCATAGTCACTACGGTGGCGCCGACGATGCCGGTTGAGGCCGCCAGTAGCGCCCCCACGATGGTGACTGAAATCCCAAGGCCGCCACGCAAGGGGCCAAACAGGCGCCCCATATTCTCAAGCAGGTCTTCCGCCACATTGGATTTTTCCAGCATCACGCCCATGGCGACAAACAGCGGCACAGCGAACAGAAGCTCGTTCTTCACCACATTGCCGAACAGCCGGTTGGGCAGGATTTCAAGGAAGGTAGCATCCAGTGTGCCGGTGCCAATGCCAATCAGGCCGAACAAGAGCCCCGTGCCACCAAGGGTGAAAGCCACCGGAAAGCCGGAGATCAGAAACCCGACAAGCACAAGGAACATGGAAGCGGTCAGGACGATAGACATATCCATGGCTTAAGTCCTCCGCTTTAGCTTGCCGCCGAAACGGATAAGGTCTGCGACTGCGTGCAACGAAAGCGTCAGCGCAAACAACAGCAGGGTGGACTTGAGGATATAAACAAACGGCAGGCCGGAGGCCTCAACGCTTGTTTCCATGATCGACCAACTGTCCAGAACGTAGGGCAGGGCGGAAATCCAGAACAGGATCAGGAACGGTACCAGCAGCAGGAGTGTGCCAAAGAAGTTGACGATCGCCTGGCCGCGTTCGCTCATCCGGCTGTAGAAGATATCTACCCGCACGTGACCGTCCTTGACTGCCGTATAACCGGCGCCGCCCAGGAACATCATGGCATTGATATATTGCAGGCTTTCCTGCAGCTGGATACTGCCGGTGGCGAAAACATATACCATCAGCACCACAGCAAACTGAATCAGGACAAGGGCAAGCGGCAGAATAGCCAGCACATGGCCGCTCTTTTCCTGGAAGGCGTCAAGCGCTTCAACAACCCTGGCTGTCATCTTGAGATTATTCCTGAATCAGGCCGCGAGCGTGGGCGAAGGCCTGCTCCGAGATCGCACCCCAGCGAATACCGCCCTTGCGCGCTGTCTCGAAACTTTCATAGACGCGGGCGGTGATGGCATCGGATTTGGCTGCATCAGCCAGAACAGTGGCGGAAATCCGGCCGAGTTCCCGAAGGATGTCATCACTGAAGCGTTTCAGTTTCACGCCGTGATCATTGATCAGGGTTTCAAGCGCGCGCGCGTTGCCGGCAGTGAACTCGGCATACATGATGTCGTTTTCGGCAGCGGACGCGGCGCGAATAATTTCCTGTTCGTGCGGTGTCATATCGTCCCACAGGTCCTTGTTGAGGCCCAGCGACAACGTCGTGCCGGGTTCATGGATGCCCGGGTAATAGTAATTCTTCACAATGGAATGAAAACCGAAGGCCAGGTCGTTCCAGGGGCCGATCCATTCCGTGGCGTCAATGTTGCCCTGGCTCAGCGCCTGGAAAATCTCGCCACCCTGTTTGGTTACCGGCGCGGCACCCACGCGCTTGAGCACTTCGCCGCCCAGGCCCGGCATACGGATCCTGAGGCCCTGGAAATCTTCAAGGCTGTTGATGTCTTTCTTGAACCAGCCGCCCATCTGTACGCCAGTGTTACCTGCCATGAAAGGCTTGATGCCGAAGCCGCCGGACAGTTCGTCCCACAGTTCCTGACCACCTTCAAAGCGGATCCAGGCATTCATTTCAGACGCTGTCATGCCCATGGGCACGGCGGCGAAGAAGTTGAAGGCCGGGGACTTGCCCTGCCAGTAATATTCGGCGGCGTGATACATATCGGCCTTGCCCTGGCTGACGGCGTCGAAGCCGCCCAGCGCGCCGACAAGCTCACCTGCCGCATAAACCTTCACCTTGATGTTGCCGTCCGAGAGCAGCTCAATGCGTTTGGCCAGACGCTCAGCGCCGGTGCCGAGGCCGGGGAAGTTTTTCGGCCAACTGGTAACCATTTTCAGTTGCCGCTGTTTGGTAACAACGGCGGGGGCGCCCGCGCTGTCCGATTTCTGGCTGTTGTCGCAGGCGGCAATTACTGCTGCCGCGCCAACGAGGCCCGCGCCGCGCAGGATATTCCTGCGGCTCATGGCTTTTGTTTCGGAAGTCGAAGCCTTGTTCTTTGACGGGCCTTTTGCTGGCTGCTTTTTGGCATCGAAACGCACGTGTAACTCCCCTTACATTGATCTGCGCCACCCTCCCGGTGAGTCGCCGGGGCTCAGTATAGTGCGCCAGCCATGCAGAGCAAGCCCAGTTGGATGTCAAATCATTGGGAAGTCAGGGAAAAGCGGCTTATTTTCCAAGCTCGTCTTCAGTGAGCTCATACCAGCCGTTCTGGCCCAGCCGCTCAAGTGGGCGGAAGCGGCCCTTGTAGCTCATCTTCGGGCTGCTTTTCACCCAGTAGCCCAAATAGACATGAGGGTGATTCGCAGCCTTCGCCTTGCCAATATGATCAAGGATCAGGTGTGTGCCCAGGCTGCGGTGGGGCTCTGATGTGTCGAAGAAGCTGTAGATCATCGAATAGCCGTCCGAAAGCTCATCGGTCAGGGCAACAGCCATCAGCTTGCTGTCGATGGCGCGGCGGTATTCCACGAGGATTGTCGGTACGGGGCTCGTTTCCACCATGTCGCAATATTCGTCGGCTGTCATGTCGGCCATGGTGCCATCGGCATGGCGGGTGTTCAGGTAGGCCTGCAATAGTTCATATTGCTCGTCGGTTACCTGTGGTGGGCAGACTTCGGACTTTAGGTCGGCGTTCGCGCGGGCAACCCGGCGGTGGGAGCGTGACAGGCGGAAATCCTGGGCCCGAACGCGCACGGAAACACATTCAGAACAACCTTCGCAGGCAGGGCGATAGACAACAGATTGGCTACGGCGGAATCCAACCCGCCCCAGCGCTTCATTCAGCGCCGCTGCGTCTGGTCCTCTAAGTTCAGTAAAAACTTTACGTTCTGTCTTGCCGTCGAGATACGGGCAAGGCGAGGGCGCCGTTACATAAAACTTAGGAAATTGAAGCCCTTGATCGGTCATCGGGCCATGACCTCCTTTCTACAGGAGATCATAATACCACGGAACAAACAGCGTAAAGGTTAACCAGACGACAAAAATTAGCGGTGTCCCCACTCGCATGAAGTCGACAAACCGGTAATGACCAGGCGCCATCACAAGAAGGTTGGTCTGATAGCTCATGGGCGTTGCGAAGCTGCAGTTTGCACCGAAGATCACTGCCAACAGGAACGGCATGGGCGGCACGCCCAGCTCATGGGCTACGGAAACCGCAATGGGGGTAAAAAGCACAGCTGTTGCGTTGTTTGACAGCACGTTTGTCAGGACTGCAACAAGCAGGAAGAAGCCGGACAGGATGACCCAAACTGGCGCACCCATAAGGGCTTCTATCATGCTATGCGCCAGCCATGACGCCCCGCCTGTAGCCTGCATGGCTGTACCAAGGGCAAGGGCGGCACCCACAATAGTGAACACGCGTCGGTCGATGGCCCGTGCTGCCTGCCGCACGTTAAGGCAGCGGGTTACCATCATCAGGGTCGCGCCCAGGAGGGCCGCGACAACAATCGGGAATATTTCAAGTGCGGCTGTTGCAACGACACCGGCAAAGATGGCCAGCGCGCGCCAGGCAAATTCCTGCATGGGAACATCGCTGGCCGAGCTTTCCATTAGCATCACATCGCGGTTGTCGCGGAGCGCCAGCACATTTGTGCGGCTGCCCATGATCAGAAGCACATCGCCTGCTTCAAGGCGAAGGGCGGACAGGGCGGCGCGGATCATACGGCTGCGGCGCTGTACCCCAAGCACAGAACAGCCGGTTTCTGCACGGAAACCGGTTTGCGCGAGTGTACGGCCATCCATCCGGGAGGCAGGCGCAATGACAGCCTCGGCGATGACGCGGCGTTCGCCAGCTTTATCGTCAACGTCCTCGCCCTCGGCTGACGATACCAGTTCGGGTGACGCGTTCAGAAGTTCCGTCATGACCGAGCGCGTCGCGGCCACCAGCACGATATCGCCGGTCTGCAGCGTGATGTCGTCATAAGGCGGCAGCAGTTTTTCGGTGCCGCGTTGGATCATCCGAACTGTGACTTCCTTAAGCCCCGGGAACATGCCTGCAATGGCGTTCTGGCCCACGAGTCCGTTGTCGGGTGTCAGTTCCATCTGGAAAAGGAACTGCTTGCCGCCGCCGCTTGCCATGCGTTTTGCCAGGCTGGCGCGGTCCACCAGCAGGCGGGGAGCAATCAGGATCACATAGAAGAAGCCAACAGCTGCCAGCACTGCGCCGGGGACTGTGAAGTCAAAGAAGCCAATGGTGTCGCCGCCAATTTGCTCATACGCCCCAATCGCTAGAAGGTTGGTCGAAGACCCGATCTTGGTCATGTTGCCACCAAGGATGGCCGCAAAGCTGAGCGGCATCATCACCATGGCGGACTTCTTGCCCATACGGTCTGCAAGTGCCGCAAGAATGGGGATGAAAATCACCACCACAGGCGTGTTGTTCATTACAGCAGAAATTACCATCACGATGATCAGGCAGGCCAGAATGACCAGAGCAGGATAATTCTTGCCCCACCGAACCATCAGGCGGGCAGGGCTATTGAGGGCCCCGGTCTGAACAAGCCCTTGGCCCGTAACAAGCAGGGCCATAATGGTGATCAGGGCTGGATCAGCGAAGCCCTGCAACAGATCTCGCGTCGTAATGAGTGAATTCCCGCTGGTGTCTACAAGCGGTAAGACCTCAAACACAAACAGCAGCATCGCGATGGTTGTGATGGAGGAAATCTCAAGCGGGATGCGGTCGTAGGCATAGGCCACGATTGCGCCAAGGACGATGGCAAATGTAAGCCACATCTGGATGGTTGGTTCAATTAATTCCATAAAAGTACCAGGTGCCTATGCTCAATTATTGTTGGATGCCCGACGGTGAGCAGCCCCCCTCAGAAAGGACAGAGTGTTACAGAGGAGCCCTATCGGGGACAAGTCAAAAGATGTGCAGCTGACTATATGTGCGAAGGGCTAGGGCCGCCGGGTCCTTATTCGGGTCCGGTCAGGTTTGGCGGCACGACGGGCGCTTCCCGAAGCACCAGGATGGTGATGCGGCGGTTTTCCGTGCGATTTGGTTGGTCCGGATACAAAGGATCGGTGCCTGCCTTGCCCACAACTTCATAGAAACGGTCCTGCGTCACGCCTGAATTATCCAGTACGCGGCGCGCGGAGTTGGCGCGGCTTGAGCTGAGCTCCCAATTTGTTTCGCCGTCTGGACCAACAAATGTGCCGCCATCAGTGTGGCCCTGGATGGTCACGCGGTTCGGCAGGGTTTGGATCGACTGGCCGATTTCAGCCAGCAGCTTGCGGGCGAAATCATAGAGTTCATCGGTTCCGCTTTTGAACATGGCACGACGGTCTTTATCCAGCAGTTGGATTTTCATCCCGTCTTCAGTGATCTCCATGATCAACTGATCCGACATATCCGCAAGATCAGGCGACTGTTGCATAGCCAGCCGCAGTTGTTCCTGCATCTGGGCGAAAGCAGCATCTTCCTGCGCTTGCAAATTCTTCACAGAACGGTCGTTGGGAAAGTTCGGATCACCGCCGCCCGCATCGGTCTGGCCACGTTTGTCGCCGTCTGTCGGGCCGCTTTGTGGCGGGCCGGGAACGGTAATGGCCACGACAGGAGACGGGTTGTTGCCGATCTTGTCGCTGGACGGCGCGTTCACTGCGTCAGATCCGGTACGCCCGGAAACCGCAGCCGTGGTTGGCGAGAAATAGTCCGCGAGGCCCGCCAGCGTTTCAGGCGGTGCAACATTGAGGAGCCAAAGCAGCATGAAGAAGGCCATCATGGCGGTCGTGAAGTCAGCATAGGCCACCTTCCACGCACCACCGTGGTGGCCGCCAGCCTGGACCTTTTTGATCTTCTTGATGATCGGCCTTACATTTTCTTCGTCTGCCACTCTTGTCTCCCGCCAGCACGTGGCTGCTTAAATTCGCCTCACACGATAGTGCGATCAAATCCTGCTGTTAAGGATAATCTGCAAGGTTAAGCATATGGTTAACGCGCAGGAACCAGTTTCAGGACGTGCCGGCTGTCTTTCGGAACCGCATCCTTGGTTTCAATTTTGAAATAAACGCCGTCCCGCCACAGGGGGAAAAGGTCATCATAATGATTCGATAGCGGATTGCCTGATTGCCCCGTCGGGTGCGCATAAAGTGACTTGTCGAGGTCAGACAAATCAAAGATGCCGCGATAGCTCGGCCCGAAGGTAGACTGGTTCTGGCTGCTGTCTGATTGGCTTACACCGGCGACATTGATGGTGTGGGTGCTGCCGCCAATAGGGGTGGTCAATTCAAAATGCTCCTTCAGGAACGGAACCTGGCTAAGGGGCCGGTGCGCCTGTACGAGGATGTGATCGTCACCCCAGCGCCAGTTTTTCCACTCCGGGCCATATTTTGCTGACAGGCCTTTTATTGTTGACCGCATTGCCTCCACAGCCAGGGAAAGGCAGGTCTCTTCGGTGGCGTCCGTTTGGATATTGTCGCACCACGCCATTGTGCTTTCTCGGTCCAGCGGTGGCTGTTCATAATAGGCCGGAGCTATTTTTGTGCGCTTGATGTCTGACCAGAACAGCGTGCTTTTGATCAGCCGGGTCCGCAGGCGCTTGAAGTCACCATACATATCGCCCAGATCATCCGCCATCAGCGCGGCCTGATAGTGCCTGAGCCAGTCATACAAGATCAGCGGTTCGGGGCGGTCGGCAGCCATGGTGCCATCCCAAGCGGCCAATGCTGCTGCGACGTCCTTCAATTCAGGGTCGGTTCCGGTAGCCGCAGCCACAAGCGGCGCCAACTCCCGCGCCATATCGGATGTAATGTCCTGCTGGATAGCGGTGAAGCTTGCCAGGTCGTGCTTTTCCGTTGCCTCAAGTAGGTGCCTGATTCGGTTGCCGCGATAGGGCTGGGCCCAGTCCCGCGTCATATAATAGGGATAGTCTTCGCCTACGATCTTTTCGTTCGCAGTGGCGATCAGGCCCCCTTCTGGATTGAAGTGGGTAGGTAGTTGATCATAGGGGATGAAGCCCTGCCAGTCATACTTCGCTAGCCATCCGGGTGATGGCAAGCGGCCCATAATCTCATTTTCCGGGTGCCGGACGGGCACCAGGGCAGGCGCGTAATAGCCAATGTTGCCGCTGGTGTCGGCAAAGACCATATTCTGCTCTGGCCCGAAGTAGAAGCGCCCGGCCGCCTTGAAGGCTTCAAAATTCTTGCTGTGTGCCAGCGCAAGCAACCCGCGCACGGCAGTGTCTTCTTTTTGAAGCGCCGTCCACTGAAGCGCCAGCACATAGCCATCGCGCTTGAATTCGGTGGGAGAGGACAGGGCATCGTCCACCACCGGGCCGTGGCGTGTCTCCCGCACTTTAAGGAGCACGTCCTCGCCGCCCTTCACCTTGATCAGCTCATTGCGGATTATGAAGGGAGCGGGGCCTTCCGGCGTCAGATATTCGTCCTCACCAACAAGCTTTTCGATGAAAAAGTCCTGCACGTCAGGGGCTGTGTTGGTGAAACCCCAGGCGATCTTATCATTCCGCCCGAGGATGATGGACGGCGACCCTGGGAAGCCCACACCCACGAGGTTGGCGCCGGTGGTATTGTTATGTAGCCGAAGCAGGTACCAGATACTGGGCGTTGTCAGCCCCAGATGGGGATCATTAGCGAGGAGCGGTTTGCCGCTTTTGGTGCGCTCGCCGCTGATCACCCAGTTGTTGGAGCCGATACCTTCTGGCAGTTCGCCGCCGATCATGGCAATGGTTTTCTCAAGCGGCAGGGCCGCATATATGGAATCCATGTCAGGGAAAGGCGGTTCCATGTCGCCTGGATAAGTTGGATAGATGGTGTGTAGCTGGTCAGCCGACAGGGTGGTCAGCAGGCGCGCGCGGGCCAGTTCCTGCCGCATGTTGCCTGACAGGCTGAGCCACATCATTTTCTGCCATACGAGTGTGTCAATCGGGCTCCAGGGCTCAGGTTTCGTCCCAACCAGGAGGAATTCAGGCGGCAAGGCGCCTTTGTGAGATTTGAGGTAGGCATTGACGCCGTCGGCGTATGTCTGGAGGGCAGTGCGGGTGCCTTCGTCGAGTGTTTTCCAGGCCGACGCAGCGCGGTCCGCGAAGCCAAGCGTGCGAAAATATCTGTCAATACCCAGCGTGTCAGGGCCGAGCATTTCGGATAAGCGTCCGAGGCCTGCGCGGCGGCTCATTTCCATCTGCCAAAGGCGGTCCTGCGCGTGGACATAGCCGGTTGCGAAAAAAAGATCGCTTTCGCTGCTGGCAGAGATGTGTGGCACGCCATTCGGGTCGCGCGCGATGGTGATTGGAGCACGCGGCCCCTCAAGGGTCACGGTACCATCCAGGGTGGGCAGGCTGCTCCTGATCCAACCGGCGCCTATTGCCAGCGATAGCACCACAATTCCTGCAATTACAGTCAGCCAGACCTTAATACTGCTCATTTTACTTCCCCGTCCGTCTTAATGTTGGACACCTGCAATTTCCCACCCTAAACAGAGTCCACAATCTTCACTAACCATGTTGGACTGATGAGTCCAGTTTCGGAGGCGCGTATGGCAAATGTAGCATTCATCGGACTTGGCGTGATGGGGTATCCCATGGCCGGACACCTCGCGAAAGCCGGGCATAATGTGACGGTCTATAACCGGACTGGCGCAAAGGCCGAGCAGTGGGTCGAAGACTATGCCGACACCGAGGGTGTAGAGCTGTTCGCGGCACCAACACCTGCGGGTGCCGCAGCCGACGCAGATATCGTGTTTGCCTGTGTGGGCGCAGACAAAGATGTCGCTGAGATATGTATTGGCGAAGAAGGGGCCTTCGGCGCCATGAAGAAAGGCGCGATCTTTGTTGATCACACGACGGCATCGGCCGAATGCGCGCACGCTATGGCTGCCGCGGCAAAAGAGGCAGGTGTTGGCTTTGTTGACGCGCCGGTTTCCGGCGGTGAAGCTGGCGCGGTCAATGGAGTCCTGACGGTAATGTGCGGCGGTGATACCGCGTCATTTGAAACGGCTGAGCCTGTCATGCAGGCCTATGCGAAATCAGTGAAGCTTCTGGGCGAGGCTGGGTCCGGCCAGTTGGCTAAGATGGTCAACCAGATTTGTATTGCCGGTGTTGTGCAGGGGCTTTCTGAAGCACTGCATTTTGCCATGGAAGCCGGGCTTGATGCCAAGGCGGTGGTCGATGTGATCTCCAAAGGCGCTGCCCAAAGCTGGCAAATGGAAAACCGGGCATCGACCATGATTGACGGCGAATTCGATTTCGGCTTCGCGGTGGACTGGATGCGCAAGGATCTGGGCATTGTTCTTGGTGAAGCCAACGGGATGGGGGTATCGCTGCCCCTGACAGCGCTGGTGGACCAATTCTATTGTGATGTTCAGAAAATGGGCGGCAACCGGCAGGATACGTCAAGCCTGATCCGACGGTTCCGCGGGTAGGTAGCGGCAGCACAGCCTACCCATACACCGCTTTCACTTCTTCGGCGATCAGCCGGACGCCCTCGCGCACCGTGGCTTCGTCCTGGGCATAGGAAACGCGCAGGCATTCGTGCTTGTGTGCCCAGTCGTCCTCAATGCCGATGAAGAAGTTTTGGCCCGGTACGACCAATACACCACGTTTCTTGAGACGTTCATACAGGTCCTGGCAGCTGATGGGCAGGCCCTCGAGCCATAACCACAGGAAAATGGCTCCCTCGGGTTGGTGGATACGGAACGGCAGGCCCTCAAGTGCTTCCTGGAACCATTTGACAGTTTGTCGGGCGCGCTCTTTGTAAAACGGCTGGATATGCTGCTGGCACATCATATCCATCTGGTTTCCTGCAAATATTTCCTTGCCCAGTGCCGGGCCAACGGTGCTGCTGGCCAGATTGACGATGGTGTTGATGTTCACATAGGCTTCAACGACTTCCTCGCTGGCGATCAGGATGCCGGTGCGAATGCCGGGCAGTCCCAGTTTTGACAGGCTTAGGACCAGGATGGTGTTGTCGTTCCAGTGCGGGGTGGCGTCATTGAAGATGATACCGGGAAAGGGCAGGCCGTAAGCGCCGTCAATGATGAAAGGAATGTCTCGTTCACGCGCGATGGCGTCGATTGCCAGGATTTCTTCATCTGTCAGCACGTTACCGGTAGGATTGGTGGGGCGCGAGACACACACTGCAGCAGTGTTGTCGTCCACTGCCAGGCCTTCAAAATCCACATGATATTTGAACATATTGTCCGGCAGGCGCTCGATCGTCGGCTTGGTGGCCGTGAAGGTGATTTCACTGAGGCCGGCATCCTTGTAGCCGATATACTCGGGCGACAGGGGCAGGTGGATCTTGCGCGAGCTGCCGTCAGCCATCTCACCAGCAAACATATTATAGAGCGAAAAGAACGCCGCCTGGCTGCCGTTTGAGACGGCTATGTTGCGGCTCGTGATCTTCCAACCAAACTTGTTCGCCAGATAGGAGGCCAGCAGGTCGCAGAATTCCTTGTTGCCTTGTGGCGACTGGTAAATACCCAGCATGGAATGGCGCTTTTCAGGGTCGTTCGCGATGGCCTTCAATTTTTCTGCGAACATGTCTTCAACGGCCGGAATGCGGGCAGGGTTGCCGCCGCCCATGAAAATCATGTTCGGGTTTTCATTCAGCGCACTGCCCAGATCATCCATCAGGGAGACGATGCCGGACCGGCCGGAAAATTTCTGTCCGAATTTGGAAAGCTTCACCAGGGAACTCCAATATTGCTGTTCTATATTCAACGTACCTCAATTTCCCTAAAGATTCCAATTCACTGCTTGTGCCACTTGAAACAAGAAACTCTAATCACTATACTATAGGGGGTATAGTATAGGAGTTTGACATGATTGCTACCCCGGACAGGAAAGCCATGAAGGCGCGGCTTGCACGAATTGAAGGGCAGCTACGGGGCCTTCAGAAGATGATGGACGCGGAAGACGCGGACTGCATGAAAGTGGCGCAGCAGATGTCTGCGGCCCGGAAGGCGCTGGACAAGGCCGCGCACACGATGCTGGCCTGCATGGTGAAGGAGCATATGGCCGGCACCCTGCCGGACGGCGACGACATGGATATCGAGACATTGATTGGCAAATATGCCTAAGGAGTTTGTGACATGAGTGGTGTGAAGACAATTTCGGCTAAGGCCTTCAAGGAAGCCCATGAAGCGGGAAAGTGCAAAACGGTCATCGACGTGAGGACAGGGGCTGAATATGAAGCCTGCCATGTTCAGGGCGCGCAGCTGTTCCCCCTGCAGGACCTCAAGCCCACGGAACTCTTGAAGGCTGCCGGTGGTGATGATGCGCCGCTTTACATGCTTTGCAAGGCAGGTGGGCGCGCGAAAAAGGCCGCAGAGGCCATCGCGCCGCATACGGAACGCGATGTGATCGTGGTTGAAGGTGGCACAGATGCGTGCGTGTCGAACGGCCTGCCTGTCAATACCGGCAAGGATGTTATGTCGCTGGAACGTCAGGTGCGGATTACCGCCGGCGCGCTGGTGGTTCTGGGGGTAGCGCTGTCGCTCACCGTCGCGCCGGGGTTCGTGTGGCTGTCGGCCTTCGTTGGCGCCGGCCTCATGTTTGCGGGCATCACTGACACCTGCGCCATGGGCATGATGCTGGCGCGCATGCCCTGGAATAAGGCGAAAAATGCCTGACCCGGACTGTGAGACGGGTTATTGTCGCTCTTGGCGGCGGTAAAAGCCGCTTTTTGCTTGACTTAGGGCGGGGTTTCCCATATTCCCCGCCCGTTAATGAATGGTTCTGGCAATAACGCTAAGAACCGCACGGGTACCAAAGTGCACTGGTTTTCGGACAGCACACCGCCCGTGGCGCTTATTTGAAAGGAGCGATTCGCATGTCCAAGCGTATCCAAGCGAAATATAAAATTGACCGCCGTATGGGCGAAAACATCTGGGGCCGTGCTAAATCCCCAGTGAATTCCCGTGAATACGGTCCAGGTCAACACGGTCAGCGCCGTAAAGGCAAGCTGTCTGACTTCGGTATCCAACTGCGCGCCAAGCAGAAGCTCAAAGGCTACTACGGCAGCATCTCCGAGAAACAGTTCCGTCGCTACTATGACGAAGCTGTGCGTCGTCGCGGCGACACCGGTGAGCACCTGATCGGCATTCTCGAGTGCCGTCTGGACGCAATCGTTTACCGTGCGAAGTTCGTTCCGACCGTGTTCGCTGCACGTCAGTTTGTGAACCACGGCCACGTTCTCGTGAACGGCAAGCGCTGTAACATTCCTTCCCGCCTGCTGAAGGCTGGTGACGTTGTGGAAATTCGTGAGAAATCACGCAACATCCCAATGGTTCTGGAAGCAGCACAAAGCCCAGAGCGTGACGTTCCTGAATATGTATCTGTTGATGGCCACAAAGCTACGTACGTTCGCATCCCAGCGCTCGACGAAGTGCCATACCCAGTGATCATGGAACCAAACCTGGTGGTGGAATTCTACTCCCGTTAATTTTTACGGGTCTGGACATTTCGGGAAGGCCGTCCGGCAGACGCTGGGCGGCCTTTTCTTTTGTTCGGTTGCTGCCCAGGGTTGGTGTAGCTGACGACGAAGCGCATGCATCTATAAGCGGTTGCCCTGCCCATTTAGCATGCGCTGCGACAGCTTGTGCCTTGGCGAGCGCGCGGTGATCGGCTACACAAGCTTCAGAAGTTTAGGGGACGACGTGTGGCACAATCACTTCAGGAAATATGGCAGCAAGCGCAGTACGCCCAGAAGCAGGGAGACCTGGAAAGGGCAGAAACACTGCACAAGCAAATCGTCGGGCGTAAGCCAGATGCCCTGGCGTCGTGGCAATTCCTGAGCGCCCGTGCCGCCAGTCGGGGCGATTTTGCTAAAAGCGCCCACGCAATCCGTAATTATCTGAAGGTTGATAATCTGTCTGCCGAGGGCTGGCGCTCCCTCGGGGTTGCGGAAATGCAGCAGGGCCGTTTTCAAGAGGCGGTGAAAGCGCTTAAGGAAGCACTCAAACTTCAGCCTGGTGCCCTTGCCAACCTGGTGTATTTGGGCGGCGCTGCACAGCAAGCCGGCCAGGATGACCTTGCCGCAGATTGCTTGTCCCTTGCACTTCAGGGAATGCCAGTTGCTGATATCCTTTCGGGCAATGGCAAGGCAGAGCCTATGCTCCGAGCGATTCTGACGAAAGCACCAGCGTTCCTGGAAGGCTATGTTGCCGACCTTGTGTTCGGTGACATTGCGCACGACGGGGCACTTGAGGGCGCAAGCTGGCGCTTTCATGAAACCGGGGAGCCCGTTTGGAATGACCCAATGCAGCGACCAGAGCGCTTCTTCTTGCCTGCTCTGCCGCCGCAAGCTTGGTTTGATGGTGCGGATCTTCCATGGGCAAAAGCCATCGAAGATGCCTACGAAGATATCCGTGCAGAGGTTCAGGCAGCGCTCTCTCTCGATGACGCCACGCCTTATATCGCGGCCCATATGGCCGAGGCCGAACACTGGAAAGAGTTTGCAGGGAATATGAATTGGAGCGCCATCCATCTTTATAACGGTGGCACGCCTAATGATCGGGTTCTGGAAAAGTTCCCAAAGACCATGGCGGCGCTTGAACCGCTGCCGCTATGCCGCACAGGGGACCGGCCGGTCGAAGTATTCTTCAGCCTACTGCAGCCAGGCATGCACATTGTGCCGCACTTTGGTACTTCGAACGCCCGGCTGACGGTACACCTGCCGATCATTGTACCCGAGGGCAGTGCCTGTGCCCTAAGGGCAGGGGAGGAGACGCGGGTGATGGAGGCAGGAAAGCTGATGGCCTTTGATGACACCTTCGAGCATGAGGCCTGGAACAGGTCAGATGGTTTGCGGGTCAATCTGATTTTCGAGGTCTGGAACCCGGCCCTGACAGAAGAAGAGCAGCAGGAAACAGCTGCGATCATGGACCGCTATGACAAATGGTTCTCCGGCCGCGGGCGGCGGATGGATTTTCTGGGGACATCCTTTGCCCAGGCGGCGCAGGCCGAAAAGCTATTCCAGGCGGCCGAGCAGGGGCTGCGGACGGGCGATGCGCAGGCCTCTGGGGCGATGAAGCAGGTTCTGGCCCTGAGCCCAAAGCACAAGAAAGCGCTTTGGCTCCTGGCAGACATTTCATTTGATCGGGGGCAGGATTCAGAGGGGCTTGCCTATCTGAGGCGCCAGGGCGCCGCGTCGCTTGACCATGCACCCACCCAGTACAGGCTGGCGGTGGTGGAAGAGCAAATCGGCACTCCGGATCGCGCGCGAGTGGCCTATGCGCGGTGTATCAAGGCGGCCCCCGGCAACATGTTGTCTTATCTTTATGCAGGGGCTTTCTTCGAGGCGCAGGGTGACAAGGAGCAGGCCGCCCAGATCTATTCCCTTGGCGCGGATGTGGATGCCCGCATGACAACACTTTACCACAGCCCTGACGCTGACCCCGAGACTGCGCGACGGTCTAACGCGGCGTTTGACTGCATCGCCGCGAAGATGCAAAGCCTGCATGCTGAAGCAACCAAAGGGGTGCCTCGGATCAAGGAAGCCAGCTGGGTTCAGCATATTGAAGGCTTTTCCGGCTATCGTGAGGCGGATCAGAAACCCCATGAGTTATATATTCCCGGGATTAGTCCATTGCGCTATCTGACGCGGGACCACATGCCCTGGGCCGATGCGGTTGAGGCGGCTTTTGACGATATCAAATCCGAACTTCTGGCGGCTCTACCGAGCGCCGATGAAGCCGGCAGACCATATCTGGACGCAGGCCAGCAGCTGGGACCAGAGTTTGACCCGATCAACGGCACCATGAATTGGACCGCGCTTGACCTTTACCGTGACGGCAGGCCCAATGACGCGCTCATCGGCGAATTCCCGAAAACACTGTCAGCCCTGAAATCTGCGCCCCTTGTGTGCGTGGGGGACAACCCATTTGAAGTGTTCTTCTCGCTGCTGAAGCCGCACCAGCATATCCCGCCGCATTTTGGTTTATCAAACCATGGAATAACCGTGCATCTGCCACTGATTGTTCCCAAAGATTGTCAGATACGCGTCGGACAGGAGTGGAGGCAGTGGATTGAAGGTGAGTTGATCGCTTTCGACGACAGCTTCGATCATGAAGCCCGGAATGATAGTGACGACTTGCGCGTCGTCCTGATTTTTGAGGTCTGGCATCCGGACCTTACGCCGGAAGAAATTGCGGCCATAAAGGCAAGCTTCAGCGCACGGGCCAAGTGGCTTCAAGGGCGCCGCCTACCTGAGGTGCCTGAGCATGGGAAGGAACAATAATGCAGTTACGCAGTGTCAAAGACGATGACCGAGACGGTTTGATTTCTCTGATCGGGGGAATCTTCAGTGAATATGAAGGTGTCCACCTCGAGCCAGATGATTTGGATGCCGACCTGCAAGCTTATGCATCTTATATGGACAGCATTGATGGGGAAGGTTTTGTGGTCGATGGCGACGATGGCACATTGCTCGCCTGTGTTTCCTATGCGCCGCTTGACGGCATGCGCTTCCAGCTGAAGCGCATTTATCTTTCAAAAGACCTGCGTGGTTCCGGTATGGGGCTCAAGCTGTTGCATTTTGTTGAGGACAAGGCCCGTGCACGCGGCGCTTCTGAAATGGAATTGTGGTCAGACACTCGTTTCACCCGGGCACATCGCTTCTATGAACGCGAAGGGTATGTGAAGCAAGGCTACACGCGGGACTTGAATGATAGTTCCAACACGACCGAGTATTGTTTCATCAAACAGCTTTGACTTTCACGCAATTCTTACCAATCTGCTCTTGATCGGGTCGCCCAAGAGGCGTACACCGGGGGCCTACACACCTGTGTTCCGAGGGGAGCCCCGCTGCCAATAAGGGCGTGAAGGGCTGAGAGTCTGCAAGCAGCGATCACGAGTGGTTTCACAAGCGATCTGACCGCATAACAGTGACCCTTAGAACCTGATCTGGCTAACACCAGCGAAGGAACGGAGCTTATTATGCCTGATACAGCCAATACCGATTTCAAAATCACCACCGGTCCGATCTCCGGCTCGAAGAAAGTCTATGTACGGAGCGAGAACGACCCGAGCGTGCGCGTGCCCATGCGGGAAATCCACCTGCATCCAACCGCCAATGAAGTGCCGGTGCGCGTTTACGACACGTCTGGGCCATACACCGATCCGACCGCGGAGATCGACATCTACAAGGGCCTGCCGGAACTGCGCAAGGAGTGGATCCTGGCGCGCGGCGACGTGGAGGAATATGAAGGCCGCGACATGAAGCCGGAAGACAACGGCAATGTGGAAGACAAATATCTCGCGCCTGAATTCCCGGTCAAGAAGCGCCCCCTCAAGGCCAAGGAAGGCATGAATGTCACCCAGATGCACTATGCCCGCAAAGGCATCGTGACGCCTGAGATGGAATTTGTTGCCGTGCGCGAAAACCTGGGCCGTAAAATCCAGGCTGAGAAGCTTGAGCGCTCGGGCGAAAGCTTCGGCGCTGAAATTCCTGATTATATCACCGGCGAATTCGTTCGGTCCGAGATCGCGCGCGGCCGTGCGGTTCTGGTGAACAACGTCAACCATCCGGAAAGCGAGCCACAGATTATCGGCCGGAACTTCCTGGTGAAAATCAACGCCAACATTGGTAACTCGGCTGTCAGCTCTTCCATCGCGGAAGAAGTGGACAAGATGGTCTGGGCCACACGCTGGGGCGCGGATACCGTGATGGACCTCTCCACCGGTCGCAACATCCACAACACCCGCGAATGGATCATTAGGAACTCGCCTGTGCCCATCGGCACCGTGCCAATCTATCAGGCGCTTGAGAAGGTGGACGGCATCGCCGAAGACCTGACGTGGGAGATTTACCGCGATACATTGATTGAGCAGTGCGAGCAGGGCGTTGACTATTTCACCATCCATGCCGGCGTGCGCCTGCCGTTCATCCACCTGACGGCCAAGCGCGTCACCGGCATCGTGTCCCGCGGCGGCTCGATCATGGCCAAATGGTGCCTGGCGCACCATAAGGAAAGCTTCCTCTACACCCACTTCGAGGATATCTGCAAAATCCTGAAGCAGTATGACGTGGCCTTCAGCCTTGGCGACGGCCTGCGTCCCGGTTCCATCGCGGATGCCAACGATGAAGCCCAGTTCGCGGAATTGCGCACGCTCGGGGAACTGACCAAAATCGCGTGGGAGCATGACGTGCAGGTCTTCATCGAAGGGCCAGGCCACGTGCCGATGCACAAGATCAAGGAAAACATGGAAGAGCAGCTGAAGCACTGCCATGAAGCACCTTTCTATACGCTTGGGCCACTGACGACCGATATCGCGCCGGGCTATGACCATATCACGTCGGCCATCGGTGCGGCGCAGATCGGCTGGTACGGCACGGCGATGCTGTGCTACGTGACGCCCAAGGAACACCTTGGCCTGCCGGACCGCGATGACGTGAAGGAAGGCGTGATCACCTACAAGCTGGCGGCGCACGCAGCGGACCTGGCGAAAGGCCACCCGGCGAGCCAGATCCGCGATGACGCGCTTTCCCGCGCACGGTTCGAGTTCCGCTGGGAAGACCAGTTCAACCTGTCGCTCGACCCGGACCGGGCCCGCGATTTCCACGACCAGACCTTGCCGAAGGAAGCCCACAAGGTGGCGCATTTCTGCTCCATGTGCGGGCCGAAGTTCTGTTCGATGAAAATCACCCAGGATGTGCGCGATTACGCCGCCAAGAAGGAAGAGGCCGAGACAGGCATGAAGCAGATGTCGGAAGAATTCGCCAAGCGCGGTGCCGACCTCTACCTGCCCGCCGACGAGGTTGAAGCGGCGGAATAAAACTCGTCCTACGAACGATCAAGACCATCGAAGGCCGGTGCTGTTGCGCCGGCCTTCTTCCATGGTGGGCACAATATCTGTTTGCGCCGAATACAACCGGAACCATTGCCTCTAAAGGAAATCTTCTTTCAAAATTATCATTGCGAGCATAAGCTCTACCAATAATTGTCTTGAGTGTCCCGGACTTTTAGCAACAGGAGCGTTATCCATGGCAATGCCAACACCCGTAAACGGCCAGATTACAGATGCCGTAACCCAGTCAGACATCACTGTACTTGCTCAGGCGCCCGCAATGGCCATGGGCACGATTTACCAGTCGCTCGCGCAGGCACAGTCTATCCTGTACGCCAACATGGTAGCCGAGCAGCAGCGCAGCGCTATGGTTGCGTCAGACAGTCACAAGAAATAGCAGGCAAGGCACGGAAAAGGGGACCACCATGGCAGACAACACACCTGTGAACAGTCAGATCACCGATGCTATCACCCAAACCAATGTCACCGTGCTTGGTGAGGCGCCTGCAATGGCAATTGGCGCCCTAAGCCAGGCGATGTCCAGTTCGCTTGCAGTGATGTTCGCCAACGCGACTGCGGCCCAGCAGCAGCAAAATATCGTGGCTCAGGCTGCGACTGCGCAGGGTGTCGCGACCATTTATGGTGCAGGCCGGTCGGAGCCAGACACCATGCTCAGTTTGATGACGGCCTTGAAAGCCACGCAAGAGGTGGACTAGGCCATGCCCGATACTCAACACCCAGAAACGGAAACGCCGCCTGCCTCCGACACCAGAGCGAAGGCCAAGGCGCCAACATCGGAATCAAGCACCGCGGCAAACGGAGGCCCTCCCGCCCAGGATGCTGGTGAAATCTTTGATGCAGCGGCAAAGCAGGTTGGCCAGGGCAAGACCTATTCCGACGTAGCACTCGCCGGCCTTTGCCAGTCATATGCACACGCACTGTCTATGGCGTTTCAGGAGGCTGTGCTTCAGCAACAGCGTCGCAGCTCAATCGCACAGGCAGCTGTTGCAGCCGCGCTCGCCCGGGTCGATGGACTGGAAGAAGGTAAAATCAAGGATCACCTTCAGGATGTGCAGGACGGGTTGAAAATCTTTGGCCTGTCGGACGCGGACAACATGGCGGTGTTCGCAAATATCACAGAGCAGTTCCAAAATGCCGCTGACCGCCTGTTGCAGGTGCGCAAACAGGCTGACTTGGACTAAAGCGGTATTTTCCAGATGCACACAGCATACCTTGCAAGTCCAAAAGAAAGGGCTTGCAAGGCTGATCACATATTTGTGTCCGAAACTAACCCCAAGTTTTATAGTCGCCTACTGCGCGCGCGGTTAAGGTCCCTTCATGGAAACAAACCATTTTGGAACAATAAGAGGGGGACTTTCATGAAAGCTTTATTCAGGGCCGCTGCGGTGGCTGTATCACTGGGCGGCATGCTTGCGGGCGCTGCCACAGCAGAGCACCATGGCCATGACGCGTCTATGAAGCTCGATGCCGTGCTCGAGGCCCAGCCCGATGCGATCAAGGCACGCTACCAATATCGTCACCCGAAACAGGCGCTTGAGTTCTTCGGCGTCAAGCCGGGCATGACGGTGGCCGATACACTGCCGGGCGAATACTATAGCCGCATCCTTCTGCCGTACCTGGGCGACGATGGCGCGCTCATCGGCGTGCAATATTCGCTGGCGCACCGCGCGATCGACTGGAAGGGTGATGCCGAAAAATTGGCCAACCACAAGGGCTGGCCAGCCCGCTTCACCGCTGCAGCGGAACAATGGCGTGGCGGCAGCGAAGCCGATATCAGCGCCCACCTGTTTGGTGATTTCCCGGCCTCGATGGACGGCTCTGTCGATGTGTTCCTGATGGTGCGCGCTACCCACCACCTGCACAAGCATGAAGAAACCGGTGGTACGCTCTCAAGCGCGCTTGCAGACATCATGCGCCTTCTGAAGCCGGGCGGCACGCTTGGTATCATCCAGCACCGGGCGCCAGAGGGTAACAGCGATGAGTGGGCCAAGGGCTTCAACGGCTATGTCAAGCAGGATGCCGTGGTCAAGGCCGTCACAGCTGCCGGGTTTGAACTGGTTGAAACGTCAGAGATGAACGCCAATCCCAAGGACCAGCCAACAGAAAATGATTATGTTTGGCGCCTGCCACCATCGGGTGACGCAAAAGACATTGGCGAAAGCGACCGCATGACCCTCAAGTTCCGCAAGCCGGAATAGGGCCAGATAGATGAAAAGGCTTTTGATCGCGGCTTTATTTGGCCTTTGCGGTTTTGGGGTGGGTAGTGTTGCTGCATCTGACGCATCCACAAAGCTGGATCAGGTTCTGGCCGCGCAGCCAGACCATATGAAGGCGCGCTACAAGTATCGCCACCCCAAGGAAACGCTTGAATTTTTCGGTGTCAAACCGGGGATGAAAGTGGCCGATTTCCTTCCAGGACAGGAATGGTATGGCGGTATCTTGCTGCCGTACCTTGGGGAAAAGGGCATTTATGTGGGCGCGGACCTCAATATGGAATCCTGGCGGGATTACAGCCGCTTTGCTGACGATCCGGACAAATATATTGCTGACCAGGAAACCTGGGTTGGCCGCTTCCGCGAACGGGCGGAAGGCTGGCGCAGCGCAGGGGACGCAAAGGTCGATGCCTTCCGCATGGATGATGTCCCGGCGCGCCTTGAGGGCCAGTTGGACGCCGTTCTGGCGATCCGCACGCTGCATCTGGCAACCCGTGTGGACGGCCATTTGCAGCGGGCACTCACCGGCATTTTCAAGGCGTTGAAGCCGGGCGGCGTTTTCGGGGTTGTGCAACACCGGGCACCTGAAGAGGCCTCAGATGAATGGGCGCGGGGCTATAATGGCTATGTAAAGCAGTCTGCCCTGATCCGTGAGATCAAGGCCGCAGGCTTTATTCTCGTGGCCACAAGCGAGGTGAACGCCAACCCGAAGGACCAGCCCGCGGAAGGGGACCAGGTCTGGCGCTTGCCGCCCTCCAACAGGTCTGGCGAGAATGATCATATCGGCGAAAGCGACCGTATGACACTTAAATTCCGCAAGCCGGAATAGGTAACGCGCTCTCCGTCATTCGCCGACCTGATCGGCGGATCCATAGTGGCGGCAATCATAGACTCACCGGTCAAGCCGGTGAGTGGCGAACATACAAAGGCGGTCCCTGTGGCCGCCTTTTTACTGAGTTGCATTCTACAGCTATCTACTGAATGATCGAAGATTAGGTCTATTGCTTCGGTCGACAATTTCAGGGGGGCTAAAATGAGCAGATGGTTGGATCAATTCAAGGGAAGTCAGTTTGTCACGATATGGAAAAATCTGGGTGACCTGACTAAGGGGATAGATCTTCGAAAGGTGACTAACTTTCCAGAGAAGAAAGAATTGGCAAGATTTGTTAAGGCATTTCGTTATGTTGATTCTTTCATAAAGGCATGTGATCCTGAGCTGATCCCGCAGGCACTTTGGAACAATTGTCAGACGCCAGCCGCCAACTGCAATGGTCAGTTTGCCAATTATGTTAGCTCAAGGAATACAGCGTATTTGGAGCAAGCAAATGCGAGTGTGGATCAAATCTTGGTTCAGATTCAGCCCTACCAAAAGCTTGATGGTAAAGCGGTCCGTTCTGCTAGAGCGTCATTCATTCAATATGCTAAGACGCTAGAGAGCGCGATAAAAGATATAGAAGAGAAGTCTTCTGGGGCGCTCTCCCAAATAGCTGCAAATGCGACGGAGACAGGAGAACTCCTCGCTACTAGTCTTAAAAATAGTAGTGAGATCAACCAATTAAAAGATGAATACTTTGAGGGATGCAATGGTGAACCTGCGTTGAAGCAACAGGTGTCGGAGTTGTTGAGCGAACTCACCGAAAATCAGGAGCGATTTGGCAATTACCATAGAGAACTCTTCGGAGAAGCAGAAAAGGATGGGATTGTAAAAGAGATTGCTGAGGCAAGATCGGAAGCTCAGGGAAATAGGCAACAAATTCAGGAGATCCTAAAAACTTGTGATAAAGAATTGGAAGAACTGTCTGAATTCTATCACGAAGCCTTCGGGCAAGAAAATGAAGAAGGTAAGATAGAGGGAGGCTTAAAAAATGAGCTGCAAGAAAAAATACAAGCTTATAAAGATTTAGCGGAATCTCATCAGAAAAAGTTTGCTGCTTTTGAAAAGAGAATTGAGGATTTATTGCCGGGTGCTACCAGTGCCGGACTAGCGTCTGCTTATGCTGATAGGCGGAAGACTTTTGAAGATCCAATAAAGTTTAATTCCCGTCTGTTTTACGCCGCGATGGCAGGGTTGTTCGTTATTGGGTTCATCTTTTCAGTGGAGAGCATTGGCGAGTGGCCTTTAAAGTTTACGCACGCTACAAACTTATCTGAATTAGGCAGCAGTTTTCTCCTGAAGCTTCCATTCCTAGGACCTTTAATCTGGTTGGCTGTGTTTGCTTCAAAAAGAAGAAGTGAGGCACAAAGACTTGAGCAAGAATATGCGCACAAAGAGGCATTGGCGAAGTCTTATGAAAGCTTCAAGCAACAAATTCATGAGTTGGGGCAGGAAAACGATGTAATAATGGAACAGTTATTGGAGGCTGCAATAAGGGTTGTGGCCTATAATGCGTCTGCAACTCTTGACGGCAAACATGGTGATAAAGTTCCTCTTCAAGAAGCGATAGAGAGGGCAGTTCCTGTCGTCAAAGGGGGCGATTAGCCCTATCTTCATCTTCTTCAGTTGGGGTGCATGCTCTTACAGCAGCTACATCATGTCAGTGCAATTTGTCTAAAAGTTTGCTATAAGCGCCGTGGGGACAATAAGGGGATACTATCGGGGGGATACATGCCTGATATTCAAACTGACAAGGAAGCCCGGCGCGCGCTTGATAAGCAAAAGGCCATGGCTGTGGGGCTCGGCTGTTCGCTGGGGGCTGGCGTAGGCTCGGCTCTCGGGGCTGCTTTCGGAAGCGTAATGAATGATATGGCCGTGGGGATGCCACTTGGGATTTCCATTGGTATGGGGCTTGGTGTGATGGGTGGGTCCATCTACGGTGTGATGCTTGAACGTCAGGCTCGTGCAGATCAAGGTGACGACTGAACGCGACCAATAAGCGCACCGATCCGTCTTTATCGCAGCCAGGATGCCTGATATCCTGCTTTCATTAATCCAATGCATTAATGAAAGGGGGCGCGCCAGTGTTCAACCATATGAAAAGCTACCAAGTTTGGGACCGCACAACACGCCTGTTCCACTGGGTCAACTTCCTCAGCATTCTTGTGCTGATTGCTGTTGGGCTTGTCATCTATAACGGCAAGGCGTTTGGGCTTTCCACTGAAGGCAAGATTTTCGCCAAGGAAGTGCATGTGTACGCGGGCTATGTGTTCGCGGCCAATCTGTTCTGGCGGCTCATCTGGGGCTTTATCGGCGGCACCTACGCCCGGTTCAGCAAAATACTGCCGTTTGGCAGGGGCTATGGCGCTCACCTCAAGGCCTATCGGTCAGGCAACAAGACAGCCTGGCTGGGCCACAATCCCATGGGACGGTTGGCCGTGACGGCGCTGCTGTTGCTGATGACCGTGCAGGCCGTGACCGGCCTTGTGCTGGCGGGCACCGATATCTATTTCCCACCCTTTGGCGGTATGATCGCCGAATGGGTCGCGGCAGACGGGGTAGAGCCCGCAAGCCTTGTGCCCTATGCCAAGGATATGGTTGATGCCGCAGCCTACCAAGACATGCGCGCGTTTCGAAGTCCCTTCATTGACACCCACGAAATTGTTTTCTTCGCCCTGTTGGGGCTGATTGTGCTGCATATCGCTGCGGTGGTCTGGACGGAAATTCGCCATGGGGGTGGCATTGTCTCGGCCATGTTTACTGGCCGCAAGGTATTCGCGGAAAAGCCCGCTGACGCCGAAGACTGATGCCAAAAACAGGTACCTGGAAGTAACAAGAAAAAGGCGGCACAGAAAACGCCGCCTTTTCGCTTTTTTACCTGAGGCCTATCGGGCGATAAACGGGCCTGAAAAACGCTCGTCCGCCATCAGGCCTTCGCCTGGTCATTTGCGCGAGGCCATCCAGGCTGCAGTCGCGAGCCGGACCGGCAGGAGCCCGAATAGGCTGCTGATAAGCAGGCCTCCAATTGGCCTTGCCCTAACTGATGAGAAGAAGATAGGTGGAAGACAGGGTAATCCAGCTTGCGGCAAAAACCTTAAGCCGCACCGGCCCCAGCATTTCCGCGAAAGGGCGGGCAATGAAGCCGCCGGTGATCGCGCCAGGGATGACATACATCAGGATGTCCCACGGCTGGGGCCCGGAAAGCAGATGGTCCCACACGCCAAAAAGCACGCTGACGGCGCTGGCAATGACCGCAAGGGCGGCGGTTGTGATCAGCGGAAAGTTTCGGGTGAACAGGTAAAGCGCCACCAGTTCGCCCACGCCGACACTGAAAAAGGCGGTTGCGATACCCCCGATGACGCTGAGCAGCGCAAGCAGGGCATAATCAGCGCGGGTTGGGTGTGACCGGTTCTGCAACCGGCCGCGCCCCAGCCAGCTGGTTATCAGCACCAGCAGGCCCAGCGCCACGGAAACAGTCTTGAAGGCCCACAGAATGGCTTCCGGCGGGCTGGTGTGCAGGCTCTGGGTGATCAGCATGGCGGGCAGGGCACATGCCAACACCAGGCCCAGCATGCGCAGGAATACAGCGGGTGGTACGCCAGTGTCGGTGCCTCTGGGGTCGTGGATGCGGTGCAGCCACCTGAGGGACCCGGTCGACATGCCGAACGACTGGATGATGAAGCTCATGCCCACAATCTGGCCGGCGACGATGGCAATATGGCCGCCTGCGCCGAGATATTCGAAGGCCGGCAGGAACACGACGCCGCCGCCCACACCGGTTGAGTTGGCGATGGTGGCAGCCCCGAAGCCCACAAGGTACAGAAACAGGCCCTCAAGGGCCGTGAGGGCACTATGGTCCGTATTCATCACCAGGCCCCCATAGGCCGCCACCATGACGGCGGCAGATCCGGCCGTGAGACGCCGCAGCCAGCGCGGCTTTGCGGGCATTCGTTTCGCAGGCGTTCCGGTGTGGCTCGTGGAGGTGTCCATGGGGTCGAAAAACCTCGGTACAGAAAAAGGGCACACGATGGGCACTATGGGTGTGCCCTTTTGTGCCATAAGGGCACTACCAGTGTGCCCATTTTTTCGCCTTCCGTTCAATAGAAAAGCTCATGCTTTCATGAAGAAATCGTGGCTTTAATGCAGGCGCCTGTGTGCCCATCTCTAAAGCTAGGTGAGGATAAAACGGAGGGCGAAATGCCGCGTGATGACGACCCCAAAAAGGCCTTTGATGCATCGGATTTCGAGTTAGCTCAGCTTAACGTGGGCAAGATCAGATATGCCAAGGACAGTCCCGAAATGGCTGATTTCATTGGCGCGCTGGATCATATCAATGGGCTTGCCGAACAGTCGGACGGCTTTGTCTGGCGGCTCAAGGACGAGACGGGCAGCGCCATGTCTTTCTCATTGTTTGACGCGGAAACCCTGCCGAATCTCAGCGTGTGGCGGGACAGGGAAAGCCTGTTCAACTATGTCTACAAGACCGCCCACACTGATTATCTGGCGCGCCGGAAAGAATGGTTTCACATGCCGTCCGAAGGGCACATGGTGCTGTGGTGGGTGCCCAAAGGCCACCGCCCCGGCCTTGATGAGGCCGCCAGGCATCTGGAATACCTGCGGGAAAATGGCCCGACGCCGATGGCCTTTACTTTCAAGCGGGCCTTTGGTCCGGACGGGGAGCCTGTGACCGGCAAGCCTGCGCTCGTGTCGGCTTGATACCCGCGCGGGGGGCGGGCCCCTGCGCCTTTTATCCCGCATTCGGCTCGGTTCGTCGCTTTCCGCTGGTGTGTGCCGCCGCGGCGCGCATGCTCCATGACTTGGGGATCAACTTGGAACGAGTGGGGAAATCAGATGATGATTAGAAATTCTTTACGCGCGGGCGCCGCGGCCCTGGCGCTTGGGGCCGCGTTCATGGGGCCGGTGACGGTTCAGGCAGAGCATCACGCGGACGCAATCCAGGCGGCGGTCAACAGCCCCGAGAGGCCAGCGGCAGACCGCGCACGCGACAGCCAGCGCAAGCCGGCTGAAATCCTTGAATTCGCTGGGGTAAAGCCGGGCACAACGGTCCTAGACATCAACTCCGCAGGCGGATTCTACACTGAAATCCTGTCCCGGGCTGTCGGTGAAACCGGCAAGGTTTATGCTCATAATGGTGCTGTTTACTGGGCCTTTATGAAAGAAACAGAGCCTGCCCGCTATGCCGAGAACCGCCTACCGAACGTTGTTCAACTCCATGAAAATAAAGAAACTTTTGGTATCGCGGCGAATAGCGTGGACGTGGCATTCTCCGTCTTGGCCTACCATGATTATTATTTTTCTCATGAGGCTCGCCCAGGGGGCGGATACGAAGATGTGGACGCTGTTCTACAGTCCTTATACCGGGTGATGAAAGAAGGCGGGAAGGTGCTTGTCATCGACCATGTCGCCCCCGCAGGGGCAGGGCCCAACGACTTCGATCGCCTTCACCGCATTGATCCTAATGTAGTAAAAGCTCAGATGGAGAGCGTTGGTTTTCAATTAGTTGCTGAATCAGATATACTTATTAACCTAGGCGATAGCCTAACGTTGTCTCCTTTCAATGCAGAGATCAAAGGGAAAACAAGCCGATTTGTATATCTATTTGAAAAATAGCGGCTCAAAAAGCAAGAGGCGCCAACTACCGGGCGCCTCTGGATTTGCATTTAAAGCTTTGAGTTAACTACTCAGCAAGGCCTTGTTCCTTGAGAAGCTGCTGCAATTCACCTGATTCAAACATTTCACGAACAATATCGCAGCCACCAACAAACTCGCCCTTAACATACAGCTGCGGAATGGTTGGCCAATCAGAAAATTCCTTGATACCTTCGCGAAGGTCAAAGTCTTCTAGGACATTGTATGTTTCAAATGGTACGCCGACATGGGTCAGTACCTGAGAAACTACACTCGAGAAGCCGCACTGAGGAAAGATTGGCGTGCCTTTCATGAACAGCACTACATCGTCCTTGTTGACGTATTCTTTGATTCGATCAAACACTGGATTTTCACTCATTACGTCGTCCTTTAACTTAATCATCTTCGCTACAAGTAATCTTCCTTGGTGTACTTTCCAAGGGGCTGTGCGTTAAAATGTGATAATTCTTATCCGGTTTAGCAGTGGCGGAGGCGATGAGACGCTTATTCGGGGGCGCTCGTCTGGAGCGCGAGGGCGTGTAGTTCGCCGCCCATACGGCCCTTGAGGCTTTTGTACACAAGTTGGTGCTGCTGGACACGCGACAAACCCTTAAACCCATCATAGACAACATGTGCTGCATAATGGTCGCCGTCGCCGCGTAGATCCTCGATGTGAACTTTTGCGCCTGGCAAGCCCTCTTTGATCAGATTCTCTATTTCTTCTGCGTGCATAGCCATCTGTTTTTCCTTGAATACCCGATTGGTGCGATATCTCAATAACCGCGAACTTCTTATAGCATGTACGCATCCAAGCCGCTTGCTGCCTTTTTAACCACGACCTTTGCTGCTTTCAATCCTTTTGGGATATTCCAGCAAGAAAAATGGCAACTTCCCGTATGACGCATACGCAAAAAAATACAGGTTGACTGCCACGTCACTGAAGGGCTCAATCTAGCTGCTGCGGCAAATGGGGAATTGTGCTCGTGAAAGCCAACAAAAATAATTTAATTATAACAACACATTACTGCCCTTTGGTCGGTGGGGCTCAAACTGTCTATGATGCTGTCGCTACCTCCAAGCCGGATGAATTTGAAGTTTTTACCGCCTTAAAAGACTATATGACGGGCCAAATTGTCGGGGGGGTGGGGGAGTTTGACCATAGTGCCCTTTATTCGATTACCAGGATCGAAGAGCTTCGTCCGCCGCTGGTGAGCGGGCGTGTGGGCGTGTTGAGGCGCGCCTGGATGGCGGTGCAGGACAGGCTGCTGAGGCGTAAAGTCATCGCCTACTTGAAACAGACATTGTCGAAAAAATCCTATCAAACCATTATCTTAGGGGCACTGGACGCGCTTGGCTGGCTGGTGGAACCCTTGCGGGCGATCTTCCCGGACACCAAAATCGTGATCTATACCCACGGCGAAGAAATATCGCAGGCCTGCTATTCGGCTCGGGCGGAGGAGCGCCGACGGAGGGCCCTGAAAGCCGCAGACGGCATTGTGGCCGTGAGCAGCTTCACGGCGGACCTGCTGGCGCGCAAATACGGCGTGGACCCGGAGCGCATCGAGCTGGTCACCAACGGCGTGGACCTGGATACATACGACCGGTTGCCGAAGGAAAATGTGCGGCCCCACTTCGGGTTGGGGCATGGCCCGCTAGTGCTTGCGGTCGGTCGCCTGGTGCCACGGAAAGGCTTTGACGTCCTTATTGAGGCCTGGCCCCGCATCCTGGCCGCTGTACCCGGCGCTCAGCTCGCAATCGCAGGCACGGGGCCACTTTCGGAGGCGTTGAAGGCTGCCGCAGAACGGCCAGAAATGAACGCCAGCGTCCATATGCTGGGCTTTGTAAAGGATGAGATGCTGCCGTCCCTTTATGCCAGTGCCGACCTGTTTGCGATGCCCAACCGCACCATGCCTGACGGTGACACCGAAGGCTTCGGCCTGGTGTTTCTGGAGGCCGCAGCGGCCGGTACGCCCAGTGTTGGTGGCAAGGCCGGCGGCGCTGTGGACGCCATCCTGGACGGTCAAACCGGTCGGTCGGTGGACGGCGAGGATGTTGGCGCTGTGGCCTATGCCATCACCGACCTGCTGAATGACGAAGTAACGCGCAAACGCATGGCTGAGGCCGCGCACGCCCATGCCCTGACCCAGGGATGGGACAGCAAGGCAGATCAATTGCTGAAGTTTTTCAAGCGCTTACGGGACGAGGGTTGACGTGCGTGAACTTTTGCAACACCGCTTGATGCGACGGTTTGCAGGCCATTCGGCTTTGGAGCAAATCACCGCCCGCACGCTTGGCCTGTTCCGGCCCGCCGCGCCGCTGCCGCGCTATCGGCCTGCAGGGTATTTCCCTAATGAAAACAGGGTATTGGGTGAAAATGACGCGATCTTCATCACGGCCCGCTTCCGGAGCGGATCAACCCTGTTGTGGCAGGCCTTCGACCGGCTCGCGGGCTTCACCGCCTATTATGAGCCGCTGAATGAAAGGCGCTGGTTTGACCCTTCTACGCGCGGCGAGGGCACAGACGAGACTCATCGGGGTGTCCAGAATTACTATAATAATTACAACGACTTGGAGCATATGTCCGAGTTGTTTTCGACAAAATGGACCTATCAGAATCTGGCCATGGGCCATAGTGCCCATTCTAGTGCCCTTGAAAAATACGTCGCCGCGCTGATTTCACATGCTGCGGAGAGGCCTGTTCTGCAGTTCAACCGGGTCGATTTTCGCCTGCCGTTTTTGCGCGCCAAATTCCCGGATGCCAGCATTCTGCACCTGCGCAGAAACCCGCGCGACAGCTGGCGATCGACACTGAAGGGAGCCACCAATGATCGTGACTGGAATCTGATAACGTATTCTGATTACTGCCATTTTTACCTTTTGCCCTGGTATCGGGATCTGGCGATCAGCTACCCGTGGCTGCTTGCAGACGCGCGGAAAACTCATCCCTACCGGGTGCACTATCTGCTCTCGCGCTTCTCTGATCTGTTCGCGGCTGAATGGGCCCACACGTCTATCAGTTACGAGGCCCTGTGCGCCGATTTTGCCGGCACAATAGGGTATCTTTTAATGGAAAATGGGCACACCCATAGTGCCCAAAAATCGCAAAAGGGCACACCCATAGTGCCCAAAGTGTGCCCATTTGACCTGAGCCCGCTTGAGGGCCTGATGGCGCCGCGGCAGGAAGGCTATGACCACAGTGTCGACGCGGACTTTTACACAGCAGAGGAAGCTGCCGCAGAGGCCCTTCTGAAAGCACACCTCCCCAATCCGGATCAGGATTGATTCTGATCCCCAAAGTCGCTAGCGTCCATTTACGAGACTGATCAGTTTGATAAATGGAAGGCACATATGGGGGACTGGACGAACATCGATAACGGCCGCGGGGTCTCTGTCCCTGTATGGTCATTTGAACCCGGGGGGGAGCCAAAGGCGGCGCTGCTGTTGTTGCCGGCCCTTGGTGTGCAGGCACGCTTCTACCGCCGGTTGGCGGAAGGGTTGGCGGGCGCGGGCGTCGGGGTGTGCCTGTTTGAACAACGCGGCCACGGTGAAAGCCCCTACAGGGCAGGGCGCGGCCAATCCTTCGGCCTCGATGCTTTTCTGAACGATGATATTCCCGCGGCGATCAATCACGTCCAAAGCCTGTTCCCCGATGCCCCCTTCTTTCTGGGCGGACACAGCCTGGGCGGGCACCTGAGTTCCATCACAGCTGGACAACGGGACGATATTGCGGGCGTGGTGCATCTGGCGTGCGGGTTTCCCTACCAGGGCCTGTTTCCCGCGAAGCGGGCGCGGCAGATCAAATGGCTTTGTCGCATGCTGCCGGCGCTGACCGCCCTTGTGGGCCACTTCCCGGGCGACAGGCTGGGCTTTGGCGGGCGGGAATACAGGCAGCTGATGCTGGACTGGCGCGACTGGGCCATGGGCGGCAGCTATGATGGCCCCGCAACACCAGATGCCATGGACGCGATTGCGGGCTATGAGGGGCGGGTGCTGTCGCTTGCGTTTGAGAGGGACGGCCTGGCCCCCGATACAGCTGTTGCGTTCAGCCGTAGCTGCTTCAAATCGGCAGACCTGACAGGCCGCAAATTAACAGAGACAGAGCAGGGCGAGTATCTTGGCCATTTTGACTGGGCGCGTCGGCCCGACGGCGTGGTTCGCGAAATCGTGAGCTGGATGGGCTGAGCAATTTCTTGCCGCAGGCCTGCTTTCCCCTATGTCAGGATAAACCACAAGGGAGAACACTATGAGCCACATCGACCCCGAGCGCGAGCAGTTCGAAGCCTTCAAGGACCTGCCGCGCGACCAGCCCATCAATATGCTGAACCTGATCCGATTGAAGGACAAGGCAGAGTATGAGGGCACAGCGCCAGAAGGAGTGGTGACGGGGGCAGACGCCTACAAGGCGTATGGCAAGGAAAGCGGCCCCATCTTCGCGCGCGTGGGCGGCAGCATTGTCTGGCGCGGTGCGCCGCAGTTGATGCTGATCGGCCCGAAGGAAGAAACGTGGGACCTGGCATTTGTGGCGCGCTACCCGAATGCCGGCGCCTTCATGGAAATGGTGACAGACCCTGAATACCGCAAAGCGGTGAAGCACAGGCAGGCAGCCGTTCTCGACAGCCGCCTGCTTCGTTGTGGCGAACTGGAGAACAGTGCAGCCTTTGGCTAGCGCGGAATATTTCATAGCCTTGATCAGAAAACTCAAATTTTAGTAGTTGTTTGCGCGCCCTATAGGTGTGCGATAGCCTATCCGTAGAAGAGATTTTGCTGATGGGGGCATATCCGACATGAAAGCTAAAGAGATTATCGCCACATTGTTGGCGGCGTTGGTTGTCGTACACTATTATGCTGTGACATCAGGGCCGATGTGGCGCGATGCCTATGCAGGCGAAACGTTTCTCGAACTATTGTGGCGTCGTTTGCCACTATTCATGCTTCTGGGTGGCTGCTGGCCGCTTTTCAAAGTCGATTTTTTCCGTTGGCTTCCAATCCCCCTTCTGGCTATGGTCCTATTTCATGTGCATCCCATATTGTCAGAGGATTTGGGGCTCACGAGCTTTGTTTCGAAGTCACTCCTTATGTTGGCTTTCGGTGTGTGGATCAGTGCCGCGATCGAGTTGTTCACGACAACTGAGGAAACCGTGCTGTGGAAGTCCCAACACAAAACATGGCAATACGTGGATGCAGGCTGGACACCCTATATTAGCATTGCATTTGTGGCTGTATCGCTTGCCGCCTGGTTTACCTTGCCACTGGTTGAGGTGAACCAGCTTTCAATGTCGGGCCGCTTATTGATGCACGTGCCGATGCTGGCGGCTGCCGCCTTTGCTTTCGTGCCGCGTTCCTCCCATGGCTATTATGTTGGCATACTTATCTGCCTCATTCTCGTTACAGTGATCAGCGTCAGCCTTGCGAACCTATTTAGCTACCCGCTCGGCAATGTCAAAGAAGCCTCCTATGTGCACAGCGCCATGGAACACTGGCCATTTGCACTCTTGGCAGTCACGGTTATTGGTACTGGGTGGTTGGGTAGCAACTATTATCCAGAAACAAAAAAAACCAGGCTGGAAGCCTCTAATGCCTCATCCAAGTTGCAGCAGGGGCGCGTCCAGCCGGCCACGTCACGTCTGCTACCTTCAGCGACCCGCCGGTTCGGCAATCGGAAGCGCTCCTCCAACGCAGATTGAAAAGATCGCCGTGCCTTATTGCAGGCGTTCCTTCAATAGGACCGCCGTTGGTGGTGGCTTCGATCTAAGCGCTTGTTTTACATCGAACTTTGGGCGTAGGATGGCGTGGGCTTTAAATAAGAGGGGAGCAATCTCATGAAAATCAGTCTTGGGCGTAATGATATTATCACTTTGGTCGGGTCGCTGATGGTGGCGATTGGCGCGTTTCTGCCGATGGTGGAAATTGGCCGTATCGGCACCATGAGCTATGCAGACGCGGCAGACCCGGAAGTGTATCTACTGGTGGCCTTCGCGTTGGCGGCCACGGTTGTGATCTTCCTCGACAAACGCAAATTCAGCCTGTTCGCGGCCATCGGTGCGTGGCTGGTGCTGCTGTGGCCCGTTATCAAGAATATGGGCGGTGACAGCGGTGACGATGGCGGCCTGATGGGCAAGCTCTCGAAGGTGACAGACCCGATCCAGAAAGCCGCATCAGATGTGGCTGGCCGGATTTTCTCGAACGTGTTCGACATGGAAATCGGCGGCCTGATGTTCGTTCTTGGCATGATCGTCATGACGGTCGGTGCCGTGATGGCCTTTATGGCAGCAAAGAAAGCCTAAGGGCGATACCGTGAAGCAACCGAACCGAAACATCAGTCTTGTGATGTTTGCAGGGGCGCTGATGACCATCATCGGCGCCTTTTCACCCCTGCTGGATGTAATCCACCTGAAGGTGATCAGCTATGCCGACATTGGCAAGCCGCAGCTTTATGCGTTGATTGCCTGTGCGGTGTTGGCGCCAATGCTGGACGTTGTGAAATCCCGCAAGGGCGCTTTCGTCGCAGTCTTGGGCGTTTGGGGGGCGCTGTGTTGGCCGCTCATCCGCTGGCAGCTGCATCTTGAGCGAGAGCATGGCTTCTGGGGCGAAGTGGAAAAGCATGTCACGGACCCGCTTGAAGAAGCAGGCGAGCATATCGCAGAACGCCTGTTCCTGCGCATCGATGATTTTGAATGGGGCGGCTATGTTTTCCTGGGCGGCGTGGTGCTGATGACCATCGCGGCATTGATGGGCCTCAGGAAAGCCAAATAGCGGCTCTGTATCCGGCAAAGGAAAAGGTGCCCCGTGAGGCGCCTTTTTGGGTCAGTTTCCCATTTCGTCACTCGCCGGCTTGACCGGCGAGTCCAGGGCTTCCTATAGATTCGCCAATCAAGTTGGCGAATGACGACCGAAACTGAAGGTGTTACCCAGCCAGGGCAACAATTTCAGCAAAGGTCTTGCCGCTCAGCTTGTCGCCCATCGTGGTATAGACAATCTCGATGGTCGACCGCACGTCGGGCGTTTTGGCTTCAGTGCCTGGTTCGCCACCCGCGGCAGGTTCAGTGGCACTTGCAGCAAGCTTTTCAAAAGCCAGAGTCAATTGCTCTTTGTCTTCGCTGGACAGGCTGGCTTTCATTGCCCGGATACTTGCCTTGAATGTTGCAAGTGAACTGGTGTCCAGTTTGGCCACCATTGCCTGTTCGGCGGCAGCCACTTCTGTTGTCTCTTCCGCGAATGCGGGCAGACTTGACAAGGTGCTGGTGGCGCCAAGCGCCAGCAGGCCAACAGTTGCTTTCAGAGCCATATTGCGTTTCATGGTCATTCTCCCTCAATGTCTAGCCCCTGGCTATTTTTACTAACGCAGGGTTGTAGCGGAATTGTGACGACGGTGCGGCAAGGCTGTGGCGGGCAGGGCGCAAAGAAAAAGGCGCCCACAGATTGGGGCGCCTTTTCCCGTGAAATTGAAAGGACTTAACCGTTCATGGCAAGAATGTCCTCGAATGTCTTGCCGTCCAGCTTGTCGCCCATTTTTTCATAGAGCGTTTCGGTGAGCGACTTGCCCTCAGCCATTTTCTTGGCGGTATCCATCAGGCCGCCGGTGCTGGATTTGCCGTCGCTTGCCACCATGCCGGAAAGGGCATCCATCAGCTTCGATTGATCTTCTGCTGACAGCGACCCTTTCATGGTCGCCAGGCTGGATTTGAAAGCGTCGAGCGAGCTGGTGTCCAGGCTCAAAGCCTCAGCGGCCTTTGTGGCCATATCGGCAGCTGTGTCCATGGTGGATTTTTCAGCAGTGGCTTCCGTCGCAGCCGGGGCCGTATCGTCAGCCTTCTGCGTGCTGTCGCCGCTATCGCCGCAGGCGGCAAGGGCCAGCAGCATGGCAGTGGCGGTCAGGGGCTTCATAAAGTGTGTCATACGTGATCTCCCTTTTTATGATTGTCTCTGTACGGCCAGACTATACCATAAGATGTGGAGAATTTATGGCATCGTACATGCCTGATGAATTCGCAGCATTGTCGCTGCGGATGTAGGTGAGACCATTGAGGCAGACATGAAGACAGTTCCACATCGGCGGCATCGGCATTCAGAGGGGCCGGGCCACTATAAGTGGGTGATCGCGGGGCTCGCGACCGTTGGGCTTCTGCATCTCTGCTACCTGATCGCCGGAGAGTTTTTCACGGGACTCGGTGGTGCGTTACTGACCATCTGGATCATCCTGCCTATGATTGCTGGCCTGAAGGTGGGGGCGCGTGGCGTCATGCAGGGCGGGATGCCCGCCTTTGTGGGGACATTTCTGCTGACGGCGAATTATGGGTTCCCTTATGTTGGCTATACCGGTTGGCAGGAGCCGCTGGCGATCCCCATCCTGTTGGTGGCCCCGGCAATCCATGGGGCGTTCATCTTCGGCCTTTCCGTGCTCATCAGTGCCGTTGAACGGCGCTAGATCCATAGAAAGGCGCCAGTGAATCCTGCACCTCAAAGGGGCACCATTGGCCCCTTGAGGACATTGAAAACAGCTCAGGCCGCGGCTACAGCTTTTTCGAGGTGAAGCACCTTGCGCAGGTGGCTTTCAAGCCGGGCCTTGTGGCTTGCGAACTGCGGGTCTTTGATCACATTGTGGCTGGAGAAATGGGGCAGTTCCGTGAAGCCGCAATATTGGTGGGCCTTGCGCATGGGCAGGATGGCCTCGGCCGGGTTCATGCCGCCGAAGAAGGCATTCCTGTCCGCGAAGGCTTCTGCCGGCGCATTCCAGGTGGTGGAAAAAATCACCTTCCTGCCGTGCATCAGGCCGCCACTGCCATACGGGCCATCGTTGTAGGTGAAAAAAGCGTCATAGGCGAACACATCGTCCATATACTGCTTCAACCGCCCCGGCACCATGAACCAGAACACCGGATACTGATAAATCACCAGATCGGCCGCCCGATATTTTTCGATCTCAGCCTGCACATTATAATTGTCTGCCACACGGCTTCTCAGCACGGTCATATGCGGCGCCAGTGCGGCTGCCGCCGCGTCTGCCATGGCCGTGTTAAACTCGCCGCGTGAATAGGCGCTCGGGTCCGCGCCGTTGATAACCAGTGCCGTGGTAATCTGATCCTTCATTTGTCGCTCCTTCGTCTGCATGAAGATGATGCTGGCGAAGGTGGGTACATTGGTTTATAAAATCAACTAGTATACTTTTTGTAACCTAAATTCGAATGCAAACAGGCAGCAATGCGAGTGAGGCAGAAGCGATGGATGCGAGCAACAAGCCCGATGGCTGGCTGACACCATGCGCCATTGAAAACGGCATGCGGATCATTGGCGGCAAATGGAAGGGCACTATCCTGTGGCACCTGAAGGATGGCCCGGTGCGCTTCAATGCGCTTGCCCGGATGCTGCCGGGTGCCAGCAAGAAGATGATCACCCAGCGGCTGAAGGAACTGGAAGACGCGGGCTTGCTGGTGCGCACGGTGATCAGCACAAAACCATTCGCCGTGAGCTATGAGATCACCGACGAAGGGCGGTCGACCCTGCATATTTTGGATGCGTTGAAAGACTGGGCGGAAGCCCGGGGCCTTTAGTCGACCCCGGCACGGTGGGCGTGTGACCCGCAAACAGAAAAAGGCGCCGGGTAGGGCGCCTTTTTCGTGATTAAGTCGTGTTGCCTGCTTAGGCCGACAGCGGCTCTTTTGCCATATAGTTCGGCATCCAGCCCTCATGCGCGGCCGTGAGGTCGCTGAGCGCCAGATCAAGCACGCCGCCGTTGACGGTCAGGCGGTCGCCGCCGGTCTCGCCCAGTACGGCCACCGGAATGCCGGCGTCCTTGGCTTCCTTGCGGATGGTCTCTGCCGTCTCGGCGTCGGTTGCCACAAGGTAACGCGCCTGGGTCTCGCTCAGCAGTACTACGTGAAGTGGCAGGTCGCCCTCGACATTCACACTCACGCCCACACGGCCCGCGATCGCCATATCCGCGAGGGCTGCGATCAGGCCGCCGTCAGACAGGTCATGACAGGTGGAAACCTGGCCATTTTCAATCAGCGCGCGGACGAAATCACCGTTGCGGCGTTCGATATCCAGGTCCACATGCGGCGGGCAGCCTTCGTTCTTGCCCAGAATCTGCTTCTGGTAGAGGCTGGCACCCAGCTCGTTCTTGGTTTCGCCGATCAGCACCACAGTCTGGCCCGCGCCTTTAAGCGCGATGGTGGCCATCTTGTTGCTGTCAGCCATCACGCCCACGCCGCCGATGGCGGGCGTTGGCAGGATGCCGGAGCCGTTGGTCTCGTTATAGAGCGACACGTTACCGGACACGATCGGGTAGTCCAGCGCGCGGCAGGCTTCGCCCATGCCTTCAAGGCAGCCGACGAACTGGCCCATGATGTCCTTGCGCTCGGGGTTGCCGAAGTTGAGGCAGTTGGTGATGGCAAGAGGGGTCGCGCCCACAGCCGTGATGTTCCGCCATGTTTCCGCAACCGCCTGACGGCCGCCTTCAACCGGGTCGGCGTAGCAGTAGCGTGGGGTCACGTCGGTTGAGATCGCCAGCGCTTTTTCTGTGCCGTGCACGCGCACAACAGCGGCGTCGCCACCGGGGCGCTGGATGGTGTCACCCATCACCATGTGGTCATACTGTTCCCAGATCCAGCGGCGCGAACAAAGGTTCGGGCCACCGATCAGGTCCATCACAGCCTTGCCGAGGTCGGCAGGCGCGTCCACGTCCACCGCGTCGCGCTTCGGCGTTGGCACGTAGGGGCGCTCATACTCTGGCGCGTCTTCAACGAGGCTGTTGATCGGCATGTCGCCCACCACTTCGCCGCCGAACTTCAGCGTCAGGTTGCCGGTGTCGGTGATATGGCCGATCACGGCGAAGTCCAGTTCCCACTTTTCGAAGATCTTCTTCGCCATGTCTTCACGGCCCGGCTTGAGGACCATGAGCATGCGCTCCTGGCTCTCAGACAGCATCATCTCGTAAGGGAGCATGTTCGCTTCGCGCTGTGGCACCTGATCGAGGTCCAGCTCAAAGCCCACGCCGCCTTTGGATGCCATCTCAACGCTTGACGACGTCAGGCCCGCCGCGCCCATGTCCTGGATCGCGATGATGGCATCGGTGGCCATCAGCTCAAGGCAGGCTTCAATCAGCAGCTTCTCGGTGAAGGGGTCGCCAACCTGCACGGTCGGGCGCTTCTCCTCACTGTCTTCGGTGAATTCGGCAGACGCCATGGTGGCGCCGTGGATGCCGTCGCGGCCGGTCTTACTGCCCACATAGACAACAGGGTTCCCCACGCCCGCTGCGGCGCAGTAGAAGATCTTGTCCGTGTCTGCGAGGCCAACGGTCATGGCATTCACAAGGATGTTGCCGTTGTAGCTTTCGTCGAAGTTGGTTTCGCCGCCCACGGTGGGAACGCCCACGCAGTTGCCGTAACCGCCGATGCCTTCAACCACGCCTGCCAGCAGGTGGCGGGTTTTCGGGTGGTCAGGCTCGCCGAAGCGGAGCGCGTTCATGTTGGCCACAGGCCGGGCGCCCATGGTGAACACGTCGCGCAGAATGCCGCCCACGCCCGTCGCCGCGCCCTGGTAGGGCTCGATATAGGATGGGTGGTTGTGGCTTTCCATCTTGAAGATCGCGGCCTGGCCGTCGCCAATGTCGATCACGCCGGCGTTCTCGCCCGGGCCCTGGATAACCCAAGGGGCCTTGGTGGGCAGCTTCTTCAGGTGGAAGCGCGAGGATTTGTAGGAGCAGTGCTCGGACCACATCACGCTATAGATGCCAAGCTCGGTATAGTTTGGCTCACGCCCCATTGCCGAGACAATGCGCGCATATTCTTCTTCGTTCAGCCCGTGTTCCTTGACGAGTTCCGGGGTGATCTTGATTTCGTTGCCGTTATTCATTGCTCTTCCCCTTAGCCCAGTCGGTTCATGACAGATTCGAACAGCTTGCGGCCGTCAGAGCCACCAAGTGCTGGTTCGATCATGCGCTCAGGGTGAGGCATCATGCCAAGGACATTGCCTTTGGCGTTTGTGATGCCGGCGATGCGGCGCTGGGCGCCGTTGATGTCTTCGTTGTATTTGAACGCCACCTGGCCTTCGCCTTCAAGGCGGTCGAGCGTCTCAGTGTCAGCGAAATAGTTGCCGTCATGGTGGGCAACCGGGATGGTGATCTCTTCGCCGGCTGCGTAGGCGCTTGTGAACATGGTGTCGGCGTTCTCCACCGTCATCTTCACGTCCTTGCACACGAAATGCAGGCCCGCGTTGCGCATCAGGGCGCCGGGCAGGAGGCCGGTTTCCGTCAGGATCTGGAAGCCGTTACACACGCCGAAAGTGGGCACGCCCGCTTCCGCGCGCTTGATCACTTCCTTCATGATGTGGCTGCGCGCGCTCATGGCGCCGCAACGAAGATAGTCGCCGTAGGAAAAACCGCCTGGCAGGGCAATGAAATCGACCTTGTCGAAATCATACTCCTGGTGCCAGACCATGAGTGGCTTTTGCCCTGTGATCTTCTCAAGGGCGACAGCCATATCCCGGTCGCAGTTCGATCCCGGGAAAACGATAACCGCGGATTTCATGTGATCTACTCCAGTTCGATGGAATAGTTTTCAATCACGGTATTGGCCAGAAGCTTGCGGCACATTTCGTCCACTTCCTTTTCCGCCGATGCGCGATCCGTGGACTTGAGGTCCAGCTCGATATATTTGCCTTGGCGGGCGGCTTCGACACCGTCAAATCCCATGTTGCCGAGCGCGTGCTCGATGGCTTTGCCTTGAGGGTCCAGAACGCCGTTTTTAAGGGTCACGTGAATGCGGGCTTTCATTGGGCTCACTTTCTTTCAGTCAGATAATTGTGCCGTTAGGCTTTGGGCTTACAAAAAGGTCGGACCAGAAGCTACTGCTTCTGGCCCTTGTTCTGATGATCTGCGATTTCGGTGATGTCCGCGTTCGGCAGAATGCCAAGGCGGCGTGCGACTTCCTGGTAGGCTTCCATCTCGCCCCCAAGGTCGCGGCGGAAGCGGTCCTTGTCCAGCTTCTCACCGGTTTTCATGTCCCACAGGCGACAGCCATCGGGGCTGATCTCGTCTGCGAGAATGGTGATGCAGTCTTCGCCTTCATAAAGGCGGCCGAACTCAAGCTTGAAATCCACCAGCTTGATGCCGATGCCGGCAAACAGGCCGGAGAGGAAATCGTTGATGCGCAGGGCATAGTGCGTCATTTCCTCAAGCTCGATCTCGTCGGCCCAGCCAAACGCCAGCACATGCTCTTCAGCGATCAGCGGGTCGCCCAGCTCGTCGGACTTGTAGCAGAACTCAACAATCGGGCGGGGCAGCGGGGTGCCTTCGTCGATCCCAAGGCGCTTGGAGATGCCACCGGCGGCGATGTTGCGTACAATCACTTCAACCGGGATGATCTCAACAGCTTTAACCAGCTGTTCGCGCATGGACGTGCGCTCGATAAAATGCGTTGGAACGCCGATGTCGGCCAGGGCCGTGAAAATATATTCAGAGATATGGTTGTTCACCACGCCTTTACCTGCGAGCGTGCCTTTTTTTTCGGCATTGAACGCAGTGGCGTCATCTTTGAAATATTGGATAATAGTGCCGGGCTCAGGGCCTTCGAACAGAACTTTGGCCTTGCCTTCGTAAATCTTGTTGCGGCGGGACATATATTGCCTCTTTTCCTCAGCTTGAGGGATGTCAGTGGGTTGCGCGGGCGCGAACATAAGGGAAAAGGTTCCCTGCGACAATCTTTCTGTAACAAATAACAAGAAGTTTCGTCTAAGGTCTGGAAATGTGCGCAGAAATTTCCTTTATAGAGGGAAGCGCTATGCTAAATTAGTGGGGTCTCGATCTGAGACTCGGATAAGAGGATGAGTAACAATGACCACGTTCGACAGCCGCGAGAAGGCTTTTGAAGACAAATTCGCCCACGACGAGACCATGATGTTCAAGGCGCGCGCGCGTCGGAACCGCCTGCTGGGCGAGTGGTTGGCCGGTGAGATGGGCCTTTCGGGTGACGACGTAGCGGCCTACGCCAAAGAGGTTGTGAAATCCGACCTTGAGGAAGACGGCGACGAGGACGTGATTCGCAAGGTGCTGGCGGATATCGAAGGCAAAGGCCTGGATATTTCCCGCCACCGCATTGAGAAGCACCTTGAAGAGTTTCTGGGCGAAGCGCAGCAGCAGATCATGGCTGAAGCGAAGTAAGACGTTCTGGGAAATCGAATGATGAAAAGGCCGGATCATTCCGGCCTTTTTTATTGGGTAGCAGCAAGGGGGCTATCTGGATGGACCTACGGTGGCACACAACCATCAGTCAATCGTAAGGCGTTAGGCGCTGGGTAGGGTGACATGATATGTTCAGTGCTCAGACGCTGTGGGGGGCGAGTTGATGGGCAGGCAACTGATGATTTGCTTGCTATTGTTCCGGATCCGTGTTCTAAGCGGTGCAAATGCCGTGTGTAGATGACTTCATCAGCGGCATTCCATTCTCGTCATTGATCCTTCGATTGCTGCCTTGAATAATAGCCAATTTTGGCAAAGAACATACGGCAGCTGATCTACACAGACTTCCCAAACAAAGTGCCTGCTTTCTGTCGCCTCCTGAGGTGATGTGTTGCAGGAGGATTGAAGAGACTATTTGACTTATTTTAAAGACCTCGGCCTTGCTGAGTCAGTCCTGCGCGCTGTTGATGCAGCAGGATATACTACCCCAACACCTATCCAGCGTGATGTAATCCCGGCCATGAACGCCCACAGCGACGTTATTGGCATCGCGCAGACAGGAACCGGTAAAACCGCTTCTTTCGTATTGCCGATCCTGAACCGGATTGCAGCCAGGAAAAAGCGGCATTGGCCAGGAACTTGCGGCGCGCTCATTCTGACGCCGACGCGCGAGCTGGCCCAGCAAATTGCAGAACAAATCCAGACCTTCAGCAAGTTCATGAAAGTGAGCGCCCCTGTTGTTGTCGGCGGCGTCAGCCCCCGGCCCCAGATTGCGGCTTGCGCCCCGGGCGTCGACATCATTGTCGCGACGCCGGGTCGGCTTTTGGACCATATGGCATCGGGCGCGATCCGGCTGGACCAGACGCTTCAGGTGGTGGCCGATGAAGCCGACCAGATGATGGACATGGGCTTCCTGCCTGAACTTCGCAAGATCATGCTGGCACTGCCCAAAGGGCGCCAGACCATCCTGATGTCGGCAACTATGCCGCCACAGATCAGGAAGCTGGCAAATGAATTCATGACCAACCCGACCGAAATTTCAGTTGCGCCGGCATCAACGCCGATCGCCCGCATCTCCCAGATCGTGATGCGTGTTGAAAAGAATGCCAAGAGCCGTGCTCTTGTTGATGTTCTGGCCGACGACACGGTGACAAAAGCCATTGTCTTTACCCGCACCAAACACGGCGCGGACAAGGTCGCGGCCCATCTGGCAGGCGCGGGGCAACCCGCCGAGGCCATTCATGGTGACAAGGGTCAGGGCGAGCGCGAGAAGGCCCTGGCAGGCTTCCGGGACGGCGAAACCAGAATCCTGGTCGCCACCGAGATTGCAGCCCGCGGCATCGACATCGACGACATCTCGCATGTTATCAATTTCGATATGCCCCATGTTCCCGAAGCCTATGTGCACCGGATCGGCCGCACAGCACGGGCAGGGCGAAGCGGCGTTGCCATATCCCTGTGCGATGCATCCGAAGTGAAGCTTTTGCGCGAGATCGAGAAACTCACAGGCCAGCAATTGCTGCCTGCCTCTGATCAGGTCAAGGCTGAACAGGCCAAGGTTGGCGCTGACAGCAGCGACGAGACCCGCACCGCCTCGCAGGCTCGCCCACAGGCAACAAAGGCAACATCAGAGCAGAATCAGAAATCCAGCCGTGGCATTGAAATAAAAAGCAAGCCACAGAGCAGGAAGCCCAGCGCGCCACCATGGCGCAAACCTGGGCCGGAAATGCCCACCGACGGCTTGATGCGCATGCTCGGCAAGAGCAAGTCACTCGCGGCAGGCATCGCCTGAAAAAGGCACACACTAAACAACTAATACCGTTATCCAAAATGTAGACTGAAAGGAAATTCACATGGCTACAGGTACTGTAAAATGGTTCAACCCAGACAAAGGCTTCGGCTTCATCAAACCAACTGACGGCGGTGCTGACGTATTCGTACACATCAGCGCAATCGAACGTGCTGGTCTGAGCGGCCTCAATGAAGGCGACGAAGTTGGATATGAAATCCAGGTCGACGAAATGCGCGGCAAATCTTCTGCTGAAAACCTGCAGTTGACTTAAAGACAAGCCTAAAGACATGAAGGTGAGGCGCTTTGTGCCTCACCTTTTTTTTTCGGGAAAATGCTCGCCCCCCGAAGACTGATACGGCTTGCCAAGTGCGGCTGATCGGCTAAGCTTGACGGGCAATTATGATATCTCAAAAATTCGCCTCTGCCACCCGGCAGGCGCGCCTTGCCCAGACGCCCATGCTGCAAGGCTGGGCATTAGCAGATATGGAACCGGATAATGCTGAAAATCGTGTCTGTAAAAATCGACGAAATTTACATCCCTACAGCCAGGCGTGGTGAGCTGGACCAAAGCAAGGTGGACGCCGTAACCGAGAAGTTGCTGAATGGCGAAGACCCGAAGCCGATCAAGGTGCGCAACGGCAAAGGCCGTTATGTGCTGGTCGAAGGGATGAACCGCCTGGAGGCCAACAGGGCCCTGGGGGAATCGGACATTGGTGCTTATATCGTTCAGGCCCCAAAATTCTGAAGCCTTTCGTAGCTTGAAACCCTAACAGCCTGGTGTTCAAAGCCATAGAAAAAGGGCCGGATCGTTCCGGCCTTTCTTGTGTCTCATGTTCCTCTTACGCCTTGCGACGTCTGCGTTCGCGCCGCGCCATGTAAATCAGGCCAGGCAGCAGAAGAAGCGCGCCAAGGGGCTCGGGTACCGATGCCGCGTCGTCAATTACCAACGCAGTGTAATCAAAGCCCCGGTTGGTGCTGCCGTCATAGCTGAGGGAACTGTCGCCACCCGGATAACGGATAAGGCCGCCGGGCAGTGTGATGGAAACATCCTTGCCAAGGCTATATTGAGAGCTGGTCACTTCAGCAAGCAGTCCGATATAATAGACACCCGCCGATGTGAAAGGTGAGCCAACACCAGTGTTGACCACGGCAGTCAGGCCGCTGCCTACGCTGTTGCCTGAGAAAGAGGCAAAGGTTGTCCAGCTCCAGGTGTCCCAGTTCCACACTGACCAGGACAGCGAGAATTCGGCATAATCGGTAATGTCGCACCAGGAAAAGGTGCTGGTGCCGCTGGCCGCCCAGATGGAGGTGCCGCACCCGTCAAGCTGTATGTCTTCACCTAGCGCTACCGGGTCGTAGCTGCCCACGTCAGATTTTACATCAATGAAAGGATAGGTGGCGTCCTGGCTGTATGCACTTGTAGATACAGCGAAAAAGGCCGCAAGCCCCGCGCCAAGCATTTTCAAGAATTTCATCGTTCGAACCCCAATTCGCTTTGTACCGCTTATGCCCTATCTATCTGCGGTTGTCATTTTCGACGATGCCCGAAACCGGAATCCTGACTGTAAACCTAGGTTTATCTGCGCCTAAAGGCTCCGGCATTAGCTAAGCTTTCTATTGCATTTGCATAAAATTGTCACGGGAAAATATCGGCTATGTTGTAATCGCGAATGGTTATCACCTATGCTGGATATCACATTATGGGTTTCATGAACTGAATGGGGGTTCGGGCATGTTGAAACAGTTGTCTTTAGTATCGCTTCTGATGCTCGCTGCGTGTGGCGACAACGATGCGGAACAAGATATTGATTATAACGCCGTGACAGACGCGGAGATCGATGCGTTCGTGGACGCAGGCGATTTTCCGATGGTTGTCAAAATCATTGAGGCGCAGGACAAGGCGGATATCGCCGATGTGCATGACTATCTGGTGCTGGCGAAGGTCTATAACGACGTATTGGACGGTGTTGCGGCAGAGGTGGCGCTGGAGAAAGCACGCGAAGCGGGCGCTGATGAGGCGGAGCTTGTGCTGCCGCTGGCTCGTGCCCTTGTGGCCCAGCGGGAAATGGACCGCGCCTGGAAGGTGCTGGTGGAAGGGGACATCCCGCCAGATGACCGGTTTGATGCCTTGCTGCTGAAAGCCGACGTGGCGCGGGACCGGCGCGGCCCGGATGCCGCGCGGGAGTATTTCCAGCAGGCAATCAAGGAACGGCCCGACCATTTCGGTGGCTATCTGGGGTTGGCGACTCTGGCTTTTTCGCAGGGTGATCTGGCAGAGGCCGGGCGACTTGCAGAACAGGCGGGCGAGATGGCCCCGGACGACCCGGGCGTGTTGCACGTGCGCGGCGCCATTGCACGCTATGAAGGGCGCCATGAGGAAGCCGTGGGGCTTTTGAAACAAGCTGTCGCGGCCCGCAGTGGCCACCTGCTTGCGCGTCTGGAACTTGCGGGCACTTATATTGATACCCGAAAATTTGAAGACGCGCAGAAGGAGCTGGATGCGGTTTATGCTCTGTCGCCCGGTAATTCGATGGCGCAATATCATTCGGCACTGATCCTGGCGATGACCGGCAAGCCCGGCGAAGCCGAAGCGCTGTTACTGAGAACGGGGGACCTGACGCGGCTTTACCCGCCGGCTGCGCGCACCTACGGGCATGTGGCGTATCAGCTTGGGAAATATTCCACGGCCAGCATGTATCTGGAGCGGTTTCTGGAGGGCCAGCCGAGCGACCGCTTGACGCGCCTGGCGCTGGCGGAAAGCATTTCACAGCGCGGGCGGGCGCAGGAAGCCCTTGATGTGCTGAGGCCGCTTCTGGATCAGGAAGAGGGGGACCTTGAGGCTGTCCTGATGGCCGCCGCCGCCCACGGGGCGCTAGGGGAAGTGGCCAAGGTTCGGGACCGTCTCAGGGAAGCCCGTAGCCTGGCGGCAGAGCGCGGCGCTGACGGTGAAACACTGATGAAGGGGCTGACCCGGCGCCTGGCGCTGGCCCGCTTCTTTGCGGGTGACCAGAAAGGCGCGACCGAGGAACTGCAGGCTTACTATCTGCAGAATCAGGATGATGTGGAAAGCATGGCGGTACTGGCCAACCTGTGGTTGGGGCAGGGCAATTACGCAGCGGCCGAGGATTTGGCGCACAAGATACAGGCGCGGGTGCCGGGGTCTGCCCAGGCGGCGAATATCCTGGGGTCGGTCAAATATCGTCAGCGCGACTTTGAGGCGGCACTTGGCCATTTCGACGCGGCGCTCAAGGAAAATGTCGACTATCAGTCAGCCATCAAGAACCGGGCGTTGGTTTATATTGCCCTGTCGCGGTTTGATGATGCCGAGAAAGACCTGGTGGGGCTGGCGGCCAGTGCGCCCTCGGACGGCCAAATCCATGCCATGCTGGGGCGGGTTTACCTGCAACAGGGCGAAACGCAGAAGGCGATGGCTGAGCTGAGGCAGGCTGAAGAGATTCTGCCGTCTTCTGCCATTGTGGCAGCGGACATGTCGCTGGCGCTTGCGCGTCAGGGCTATTATTCGTCCGCGATCAACAAGGCGTCAAAGGCGCAGAAGCTGGCGGAAGGCACTGACGCCGGACTGGTGACCTATCTGGCCGGGCTTGTGGATGGCTGGCAGGAAACCATCAAGGCTGAAGCGGATGCAGAGGCCGAACAGGAGGCCGAGCGCCGCGCCAAGCTTGAGAAAGGCCGCAAAAAGCGTGAAGCCGCGAAACAGAAGCTGATTGATGACACGAGGGGCGATGGCGCGCCTGCGGCTGACGACGCAGCTGAAACAGCACCCAAGACAGAACCTGAGACAGGTGACGACCCGCCCAAGGCTGACGGCGGGGCCTGAGGGGAGCCCACTTAGGCATAGGCCACGAGGCGCTGACACGGCTGTTGAGTTATTGGGGTGGAGTGCGTAAAACCGGTCAATGACGTTTCCTGGCCGCTTGCGGCCCAATTCGCCGGATATTTTATGCCGATTCTGTTTCTAGTCGTATTTTTCGTGATGGCGGGCTTTGCCATGCTGTTGCCGTCCATCATGTATGTGCTGGAAAACCTGGGTGCCAGCCAGGCGGAAGCGACGCCGATCCTGGCCAGCTACAGCCTGTCTCAGTTTATCATTGGCCCCGTGTGGGGGCGGTTGTCGGATTGGTTTGGCCGACGTCCCATCCTGATCATCACGCTTGTGGGCGCCTCCGCCTGCTATCTGTTTCTGGCCACCATGGCAGATACGCCGGCCATGGTTCTCCTGGGGCTTACCCTCATCGGCATCTTTTCCGGCAACACGTCGGTGGTGATGGCAGCCGTGAGCGACCTGACAGCGCCGGAAAACCGGGCGAAAGGGCTGGGGCTTATGGGGGCGGGCATCGGCCTTGCCTTCACGCTGGGGCCCGCCGTGGGCGGCATTTTTGGGGGCGGTGACGCACAGACCGCCACCATTTCCGTGCCTGCAGCCATTGCCGCCGGGCTGTTGCTTGTGGGCGCGCTTGTGGTTGCCGTCCGCTTTCGCGAAAGCCACACGGATACTGTGGAAGGCGAAGACCGCATCAGCCGCCTGGAAGCCTTCGGGCGCATTCGCACCCGCCCAATTCTGCTTCAGATCTGCCTGATGATGCTGTGCTTTACCGTGCCGCTGTCGATGATGGAATCGGTGCTCAGCTATTTCATGGAAACGCGCTACCAGTGGGGGCCGCCGGACATGAGCAAGCTCTTCTTCATGATTGGCCTGATCCTGATGCTTGTGCAGGGCGGTCTGATCGGGCGCCTGACGCTCCGGTTTGGCGAGATTTCGCTGGCCCGCGTCGGGGTGTTCTTCATGGGGGTGGGGCTGTTCCTGATCATGCTGGTGCCCACAGCGAGCCTTGTTTATCTGGGTATTGCCGCCACCAGCCTTGGGACCGCACTTTTCAACACATCCATGGCAGCGCTGGCATCTCACAGGGCGAAACCAACCGAACGCGGCGCGGTGATGGGGGTGTTCCAGTCGATGCAGTCGCTGGGGCGTTCCACCGGGCCATTGACTGCCGGGCTTTTGAACCAGCAGCTCAATGGCCTGCCGCTTCTGGCGGGTGGCTTGATCATGGTGCTGGTGCTTTGGTGGGTAGTGTCGCTGCACCGCCAAATCGACAGGACAGGGGTAGTCCGGGCCTAAAAAGCCTTCTTGAGGCGCTATATAGTGATCACAATGTTGACTGGACGGTCAGGCCTCGGTCAGTAAGTTTTTTGGATTATTCACGCCTATTTTTCAGATAATGCTTTGCATTAGGCATCGGTTTTCGATATCTTCTCGCCTAAATGTGATCACATTATCAAGGGGAAAGAGGATGAATAGATTTTTGCCGCTTGGCGCGCTTCTGCTCGCTGCAGCCTGTGGGGAACAGGCAGGCAAGGCGCCTGCGCCGGCTGACCTGCTGTTGACCGGGGGAACCATCTACACAATTGACGGACAAAAAAGCGTCGCCGAAGCCATGGCTGTCAGAGACGGGAAGATTATTTATGTCGGGTCAGATGCGGACGCTGCTGCCTACAGGGGTGATGCGACCAAGCTGATCGAACTGCAGGGCGAGGCCGTCTTTCCTGGATTTACCGACAGCCACGCCCACTTACCCGACGGCGGGGGAACACTGCTGGGGCTCGGGCTCCAGGGTATGACCTCGGCGGATGAAGTCCTGGCTGCGGTGAAGGCCTATGCTGAAGCGCACCCCGAACTGGGGGCCATCACCGGCGGTGGGTGGGAGCTGAACCTGTTCCCCGACGCCAACCCATCAAAAGAACTGCTGGATGCTGTTGTTCCGGACAGGCCTGTTTTCCTTGTGGCGGCGGATGGTCACAATGGTTGGGTGAACAGCAAGGCGCTTGAACTTGCTGGCGTTACCAAAGACACGGAAGACCCTGTGAATGGCCGACTTGAGCGCGACGCTGATGGCAACCCGACGGGTACCCTGAGGGAAAGCGCGCAAGGCCTTGTGGCTCACGTATTCCCGGCGCCAGCGGTTGAAGATGTGATCAAGAATCTTGAAGCGGGTATGGCCTATCAGGCCGGTCACGGCATTACCGCAACCATTGATGCGGCCATCATGTCGGATGTGAACGAGCAGGCCTATCTGGCGGCATCGGAACGCGCAGACCTGCCACAACGGGTGCGCGTGTCGCTGCTGGCGGCAAACGAAATGGTGACCTCTGAGGTGACTTTGGACAATGTTGCAGAGACTGTTGACCGTTTGGTGGCGCGCCGTGCGCAGTACCGGGCCCGGAGTGCCGGGCGCCTGGATGCAGAAGCTGTGAAGATTTTTGTCGACGGTGTGCCGGAAAACCATACAGCGGCGCTTCTGGAGCCTTATGTCAACGCCCCGATGGGGCCGGAGCACGCGGGCGAAATCAATCTGAGCGAAGAGGCTTTGAATGCTTATACTGCCCAGCTTGAAGCCAAGGACTTCCAGGTGCATATGCATGCCCTTGGGGACCGGGCCGCTCGCGTCGGTCTTGACGCCTTTGAGGCTGCCATTCAAACAAATGGTGAGCGGGACCGTCGCCACCATATTTCCCATCTGGAAATCGTGCAGCCATCAGACATCGCGCGTTTCGCGCCCCTGGGTGTGACGGCAAACCTTCAAACGCTGTGGCACTTCCGGGATGCTTACATCTCTGAGCTAACAGAACCGTTCCTGCAGGAAGAGCTGCGCGACAGCCTTTACCCGGCGAAAAGCTTTGTCGAGGCGGATGCCCGCATTGTCTGGGGCAGCGACTGGCCGGTATCCACAAGCAATCCGTTTCATTCCATTGAAGTAGCGGTTCTGCGCAAGGACCCTTTGAATGCTGAAGACCAGCGCTGGATTCCCGAGGAGGCGCTGAGTGTTGATGATATGATCCGTGCGCTGACCATTAACGGCGCCTACCTGATGGGGCAGGACGATATCCGTGGGTCTATTGAAGTGGGCAAGGAAGCAGATTTCATCATCCTGGACGCCGACCCCTACAAGATTGTCCCGGAGACGATCAGCGATATCACGGTGATCAACACCTTTATCAGCGGGGCCTGCGTGCACGGCTGTAAATAAGGGATAGCAGAATAGAAAAGGGGCACCCTCGGGGCGCCCCTTTTTTTGCTGAACATCAGCAGAAAGTCAGATGGGGATTGGCTCAGATAGGGTCTGGTCCGGCGCCCATATTGTCTTCAGTGAAGGCATTCAGGCCGATGATCGTGTAGGTGTCCTTGACGCCTGGCGTGGTTTGCACCTGCTGCGTGATGAAGCGGCCGATCTCCTGGTCCGTACCCAGCTGGAACTGGGCCAGAAGATCATAGTTGCCGGATGTGGAATAGACACTGCGAACCTCAGGAATTTCATCCGCCAAATGAGCCGCAACATCATAGGTGCGACCCAGTTCACATTTGATCATAACAAAGACGGTCTTCATTGGCTGAAACCTTAATTGACAAAGAAACTTAATCCGCTTGTAGCGAAAAGGGGCGCGACTGTGAAGGGTAGATTTGGCAATCGGAAAGCCGCACCTGCAAAAATGCCATTGCCCGCACGCAAGGACTGTCGTACCCAACCTGTGGGGACTTTTTTGAGGGAGTGAATCTATGTATGACGTGGCAATTGTCGGCGGTGGCCATAACGGCCTGACCTGTGCAGCCTATCTGGCCAAAAAGGGCCTCAAGGTGGTAGTGCTTGAACGCCGTGACATGCTCGGCGGCGCCGCGGTGACAGAAGAGTTTCACCCGGGTTTTCGCAACAGCTCTGCGTCCTATACCGTCAGCCTCTTGAACCCCAAGGTGATTGCCGACCTGGAATTGCACCGCCATGGTCTTAAGCTCGTGGAGCGGAAGTTGGCCAACATCTTCCCGATGAAAAATGGCGATCACTTGGCTTTTTCCTATGACAGCGAGGAGCAGAAGACAGAATTCGCCCGCTTTTCCAAACATGATGCCGAGGCGCTGGACCGCTACAGCGCCGATATCACCATGGTGGCCGACGAGCTGAGACAGCTTCTGCTGCAGGCGCCGCCAAATGCGGGCGGCGGACTGCGTGACATTATGAAGGCCGCCAAGCTGGGCCTGAGCGCCATACGCCAGCCGATCGAGGCACAGCGCCTGCTCTTGGACATGGCAACACAAAGCTGCGCCGATATGCTGGACCGCTATTTCGAAAATGACATGATCAAGGCGGCCTTCGCCTTTGACGGGATTGTTGGCGCCTACACCAGCCCCAATGCGCTGGGGACGGCCTATGTGTTGCTGCACCATTGTTTTGGTGAAGTGAACGGCAAGAAGGGTGTGTGGGGGCACGCTATTGGCGGCATGGGCGCAATTAGTGAAGCCATCGCCAAGTCAGCGCTTGAGGCCGGTGCCGAAATTCGGGTTGAAAGCCCGGTCGCGGAAGTCATCACGGAAAAAGGCAAGGTCTGCGGTGTGGCGCTGGAGGACGGCACCATTATCAAGGCGCGCGCGGTGGCGGCCAACGTGGCGCCGAAGCTGCTTTTTGGTAAGCTGGTGGACCCTGAATTGGTGCCGGAAGATTTCGGCAAGCGTATCAAGCACCTGAAAAGTGGGTCAGGCACCTTCCGCATGAATGTGGCGCTGTCGGAACTGCCGCAATTTACCTGCTTGCCAGCCAAAGGGCAGGCGCCCCATCATAGCGCCGGCATCGTGATCGGCCCGGGCATGGACTATCTGGACCGCGCTTATCTGGATGCGCAGCTTCAGGGTTGGTCCAAAGAACCCATAGTCGAGATGCTGATCCCCAGCACGCTGGATGATACACTGGCGCCAGAGGGCCAGCATGTGGCCAGCCTGTTCTGTCAGCAGTTCGCTCCTCATTTGCCGGACGGCAAGAGCTGGGACGACCACAGGGAAGAGGTGGCTGACCTGATCATTGATACCGTCACCAAGTATGCGCCCAATTTCAAGAAGGCCGTTATCGCGCGCCAAATTCACTCGCCACTGGACCTGGAGCGAAAGTTCGGCTTGATTGACGGTGATATCTTCCATGGCCAGCTGACACCGAACCAACTGTTCGCATCCAGGCCCGTGCTTGGACATGCAGACCACCGCATGCCGGTTGATGGGCTTTACCTGTGTGGTTCGGGTGCGCATCCGGGTGGCGGTGTAACCGGTGTGCCGGGGCACAATGCGGCGGCGGAAATCATCCGGGATTTCAAGCATCGGCGGGTATGAGCCCAAATCCCTGAGGGTTGGATGGCACGCCGGCGTTGTACGCTTGTTGTGATTGACCGCCTATCTTATTGAATTATTAAAGTTTTGAAGCATAATACCATCTGTGGGTTGGGTGTTATTTCCAATGGGCAGGTGGCCTGGGTCAAGCCTTGGTTGTCTACCCCGTCATTTCAGGCTTTTTGGGCCGAAGGGGGATTTTTATGGAATACCGCATCAAGGATTCAGAGGATGGTGCAATCACAGCGACCTTCACGGGCGACATCACATTTTCCGAAAATGTTGCGTTCCGGCAGTTGCTGAAAGACCTGGCAGACCGCGATATCACGTCCTGTGTGTTTGACCTGTCAGCCGTTGATATGGTTGATTCTGCAGGCCTCGGCATGTTTCTCATTGCCAAAGAGCAGGCCGATACGGCGGGATGGAAGCTGTCTGTTTCCGGCGCGCAGGGGCACGTGGCAAGCATGTTGAAGCTGACCAAGCTTTCTGACCTGCTGCAGTCTTGATGCAGCGTCTGGCTGCCAAGAAACGGCTGCAACGGTGAACAGCGTCGAGAATACGGGCATACCCGGCCGGGTCGAGGAACTCGCAGCCGAAGTTCGGGGTGCCACCATCCTTATCGTGGATGATATGGCGATCATGCGCCAGATCATTGGGCGCTGCCTCGAGCAAGCGGGATTTACCGAACTCTTTTATGCTGCAGATGGCCAGGATGCGCTTGATTTCATTAAGGAAACGCCGCCTGACCTGTTGATCCTTGACCTGAATATGCCAAGGGTTACCGGCTATGAGGTTTGCCGGATATTGCAGGCTGACCCGAAAACGGCTGGAATGCCCATTCTTGTGCAGTCAGCCTCGGAAACCGCGGAAGAGCGCGTGAAGGTTTTCAGCAGTGGCGCGACAGATTTTGTCTCCAAGCCCATCAACCAACCGGAACTGCTGGCCCGGGTGTGTATGCACCTTGAAAACAAGTTCCTGATCAAGAACCTGAGCGATTTCCAGACCCGTATGCAGTCCGAGCTTTCCATGGCGCGGGACATGCAGCATTCCCTTCTGCCCGACAAAGAGTCCCTCGACGCGCTTGAACATATCTCGGGTATGGCGTTTGAAACCCACTATAAGGCCTCGTTTGAACTGGGCGGCGACCTGTGGGGCGGTTGGGCGCTCTCTGACGACGAGTTTGGCGTTTTCATACTGGATGTGTCAGGCCACGGGGTAGGGGCTGCGCTGAATACCTTCCGCCTGCATGCGACCATGACCCGGTTCGAGATGTACCGTGACGACCCGGCAAGCTTCCTGACGTGCCTGAATGGTGCGCTCAAGCCCACATTCCCGCTGGGGCACTTTGTGACCATGTTTTATGCGGTGATCAATCACCGGACCGGCGATATTGTTTATGCCGGAGCCGGCGCGCCAAGGCCGATGATTGTGAACACGGAGGGCAAGGTGCGCCTGCTGGACAGTGCGGGCACGCCGGTGGGTATTCTCAGCCGTCCGGGATATGAAAACAAGACGGCTTGCCTGCGCGCCGGCGAAACGCTCATCTGTTATTCGGACGTGCTTCTGGAAGCTGCGGGGCCGGATGGTGCCTTTTTGGGTGAAGACGGCTTCGTTGCGGAAGTTGAAAGCAAAGCAAAGGCAGGTAAACGCGAAACACTATTGGACCGGTTGCTGAAATCATTCTACGCCAAGTTGCCCGGCGAACTGCCCGATGACCTGACAGCTCTGGCCATTCACCGTGATCAGCACAGTGCGATTTCAGACGATGCTGTCACGGGTGGGGTCAAGGGGCGGGTTTTGGTTATGACGCCTGACAACAGCACGCTTGCTGAAGTCGTGGGTGTCAGCCAGCCGGTAGAGTTTGAGTGCCTGCGCGTGGCCGATACCGCCAGTCTTGCAAACGAGGTGCACGGCGATTTGCCTGTGGTTGGGTTTGTCACAGACGCAGAAACGGCTCGCCGGGAAGGGCCTGCGGAAATCTGTTCGACGTTGGGCGACGCCTTCATCAAGGCAGGCGGCCCGATTGTGCTATGGGCGGATATTGACCGTGAGCCTGGATTGAAGCAACTGCAGTTTGACCTGAATGTCAGCCGCATTGTCAGCCTGGGTAAGGGGGCGGATGCCCTGTGGGCCGCTGTCCACGCAGAGGCGGACGACTATCTGCTGCGCCTGTCAGCCGCAGATGCTGTTGGGCGGCGGACGGCAGAAATTGGTGATGTGGACCTCGCCAGCTACCGCTTCAGGACGCGGGAAGAGGCCAAGAATTTGGCCACCATGCTCGCGGGGGCGTGCGCGGAACCGGTTCCGGTTGCGCTTGGGTTGACTGAATTGTTCGTCAATGCTGTGGAGCACGGCTGCCTCAACATTGGTCACGGCGAAAAAGGTCGGCTGATCGAAAAAGGTCGGCTGTCGGAGGAAATCAAATACCGGCGGTCATTGCCCGCTTATGCAGACCGGTATGTCACAGTGGAATTTCGCCGTACGGACACTGATATTCTTTTCCGCATCACAGACCCTGGTGAAGGGTTTGATCATCAGGCTTTCACAGGCGTGGAAGGTGGCCACACCAAAAAGCATGGTCGGGGTGTCACCATGGCGGGTGGCTGTTTTGATGAAGTCACCTACATGGGCCGGGGCAACGAAGTGTTGGCCCGATACCGGCTGCGCTAGCTAAGGCCTCAGCTTTTCTTCACCAACAAGCGCTCTGGGCGGCGGTTTTCCGCCTGGCGGAACAGGCTGTATGTGCGGTTGGTATAGTTGGATACATCCAGCACCGACTGCATATAGTCCTCAAGTTCCTTGGTGCGCTCGGCCTCAAAAATCCGGACGTTCTGGGTTGGGTCCTGCGTTTCGAACCGGACATAGAACCAGGGCTCGCCGCGCCTGAGGATCAGGTCCTGCGTGGTGTCATGCCATTCGAACGCCCACATGAAGGGGCGCGGCCAGATATGGATCGGAAAGCGCCCGGAAATCATCAGGCCGGGGCGCGGTGTTTTCAGGTAATCCAGATAAGGTGGCAGCTGGTTGATCCACACCGGTTCGTCAGAGATGAACACATAGGGCGTTACGAACTGCAACAGCGGCCTGTCGGGGTGGCGCCATTCGCTTTGCGGGTGCATCAGCATGATCTGGCTCATGACGCTCGAGCGGATCGCCGAATTGGCGCCCTGGACGTTCAAGAGCTGTGGTTTCCCGTCCGGTGAGCGCGTCAGGCGCAGATGCAGGTCATAGGGGCATTTGACCACGAAATGACGGCTGTCGAAATCGATCGCACCGGGGCATTTCTGTACAGATTTCGCGTCGGGCGATTCCGGTACATTCTGGCGGAAGGGCTCGGGCTCATACCAGACAACACCAGCCTTGGGGGCTTTCATGACCCAGCCAACATCCACCGTACGGCGCATTTTCGCGACACGGTCCCGCCGGGCATAGAGTTTGTTCAGCATCATGTCTTTTCCCCCTGAGGTACGCAGAAATGGCACACATAAATCTTGTCTGGAATGATCTTTAGGTCATGTTGCCGTGCCGTTCAACTGCCTTGGGTGGCTGATGCGGCCTATGGCCCTCAAGCAGCGCCCGCGAAAGCAGCCGCATTGTCCTGCAGCAGGTCCCCAAGATAATCATACATGGCGCGGATGCGCGCGCTGCGCCTGAGTTCCGTGTGGCTCACCAGCCAGATATCTGAGCTGAAGACCACATAATCGTCAAACAGGCGCACAAGGTCAGGGTCGTTGGCGGCGGCCAGGCATGAATAGGCGCCGATGCCATAGCCAGCCTTCACCGCGGCAGACAGCGCCACAAGGTTGTTGGACCGGAAAGCGGCGCCCTTCGGCGCGCCGATGCTCTTGCGGTGCTCGGTCGAGGTGTAGGCGAGAATTTCGTCGTGCGGCAGGATGAAGTCATATTTCTTCATGTCGGACATGGTTTTGGGCATGCCGTGCTCAGCCAGATAATCCTTATGGGCATAATAGCCGTAAGCCATTGAGACCGTGCGTTTGCAGATCAGGTCATTCTGTACTGGGCGGAACATCCTAAGGGCGATATCGGCCTCACGCCTGAGGAGGTCAGACACCGCATTGTCCACCTTCACATCCACTGTGATGCCGGGATACTGTTTGCGGAAACCGATCAGTTTGTCCACAAGCCACAGGGAGCCGATGGCTTCGGTGCAGCTGATTACAACTGACCCCTGCAGGCTACTGTCGTGGCCGGTGATCAGGCGTTCGATGGCGTGCACGTCATCCTGCATGTGGCGGGCGTGGTTCATCATCTGCTCGCCAAGGGCGGTCATCTCAAGCCCCGTACGGGTGCGGGAGAAAATCTCGGCCCCAACATTTTCCTCAAGCGCGGTCAGGCGGCGCGACAGGGTCGGCTGGCTGACATTAAGCTTGCGGGCTGCGGCAGACAGGCTGCCTTGTTCGGCCATGGCCAGGAAGTATTTCAGATCATCCCAATCCAGCATGGGAAGCCTCCACAGAAATCTAGAACAATTCAATTATGAATAGCTAATCTGCATAAATTGTCAATTACATCCAAAAATGAAATTCACATATAGGCCCTATGACACGGGCAACCCTCCCTGAACCCCATTTGCCCGCGTCACGACATGCGACGAGGAGACAAGACATGTGGACGACACGTAAATCACTGGTGGCCGGCGCGGTGCTGGCGGTAGCAAGTTTTTCCGCAGCAGCGAATGCGCAAACCTTTTACGCCGGTCCTGACCGCAATATCGAGCGCGGCACAGATGCCCTGATGCAGGGTGACCTGAAAACCGCTTCCAAATATTTCCACCGGGCGGCGGAGACCAACTTGGGCAAGGAACGCCTTGTACCGCTTCTGAATAACCTGTGCGCCGTTGACTATGCGCTTGGCAAGCTGGATAGTGCCGAAGAAGCCTGTAGCCGGGCTATCGCTGAAGATCGCCATTTCTGGCGCGCTTATGTGAACCGGGGCAATGTTCTGAAAGCCAAAGGCGAATATGCCGATGCGCATCAGGACTATGCCAAGGCTGTACGGCTGAAGCCGAAAAGTGACATCGCACAGCGGGCGCTGGCGCGGCTTCAGGAGGAGCAACCGAAACTGTTTGCTGCGGCCAAATAGAGGCCTGGCAGACCACCAAGGGGGACCATCGGTGGACAAGGCAATTTTCTACCCAATGCTGGGCATGGCGGCGCTGACTTTCAGCGTCGTCACTTTGTTGGCTAAGCGGCGCTTTGCGGCCGTGAAATCTGGTGAAACCAAGAATCCGGCCTTCTTTAAAACTTTTCGCGGTGAAAGCCCGGAGCCCCCGAGCGTGCAGGCAGTACAGCGTAACTTTGCCAACCTGTTCGAAATGCCAATGCTGTTTTACCCCGCGTGTGTGGCCGCCGGAATGCTGGACAAGGTTGATGCCATCAGCCTGAGTCTGGCCTGGGCCTATGTGGCGCTCAGGGTCATCCACACATTGGTGCATGTGACCGGCAATGATGTGCCTACGCGCTTCAAGATATTTTTCCTGAGCAACGTGCCGCTGATGGCCTTGTGGATCTATATCGCGCTCTAGGGCGTCAGGCCTGAACTATTAGGACTGACCTTTAGGGAAACCGCCCGCGTGCGCCACCATGGAGGGCACCGGGCGGCCCAGTACCTCTTGAACCCAGGCCGAGAGGGCGATCACCTTATCCAGGTCCACGCCTGATGTGATGCCTGAGCGGTCGAGCAGGTAAAGGAGGTCTTCGGTGCCGATGTTGCCAGTGGCGCGCGGCGCGAACGGGCAACCGCCCAGGCCCGCGACCGAACTATCCAGAATGCGCACGCCAGCTTCATACGCCGCCCAGGCATTGGCGATGCCGGTGTTGCGGGTATTGTGGAAATGGGCGCGGAGCGGCATGCCCGGGAGGGCATCCCTGACGGCTTCGAATATCTCGCGCACCCGGATGGGCGCCGCCACACCGATGGTATCGGCAATCGCGATCTCACGCGGGCCGGCGTCGGCCAGTTCCTTGGCCATATCCACCACCACAGAAGGGGGTACCTCGCCCTCGAACGGGCAGCCCCAGGCGGTTGAAATGGTGACCTGTGCCTTGAGGCCTTCCTTGTTCGCCAATCGGATGATGTCCTTGCTGACAGCCACAGACTCCTCCCGTGACTGGCCCTGGTTCTTTTCACCAAAGGTGTTGGAGGCGGTGGCCACACAGCCCACTTCATCCACGCCGCGCTTGTTACCCTCACGGGTCGCCAGCGCGCGCAGGAGGCCGCGCTTGTTCAGCACCAGGCCGACATATTCAACGCCTTTGATATCCGGCAGGTCAGCAATGACCGCTTCGGCGTCGGCCATCTGCGGGACCAGTTTGGGGTGAACGAAGCTTGCCACTTCAAGACGCTTCAGTCCGGCGTCCATCGCGCGGGTGATCAGCGCCACCTTCTGGTCGGTCGAGAACATGACTTTTTCGTTCTGCAGGCCGTCACGCGCGCCAACTTCAACAATTTCAACCGTTTGGTTCGTCATGGTCCCGTCTCACTCCTGAACATTCCGCAGGGAAAAAGCCTACACATACATGATAAGTCAGCTTCCGATGGTCAAGCGGTTTCACGCTTGAAGGTCCGACTCGGCAACTGGATTTGTCGTGGGGGCGTCAAAGGGCAGGGCATCTGACCTAATAAATTGTGGAGTATGCACAAGGGGTTGTGAACCGTCGTTGCGGCAGCTCCAGTTTTTTTGCGGTGCGCCGTCGCCTCTGGTAGGCTTTTTGTCCGCTTACGAAGAACAACATGCCTGTGCCTCGGTCGCTGGTGGAACATTCGGTTTCACCCGGCGGTAAACACGTTTGGGACGGAGGAACAGATGGCCAAAGGCACTCTACACGGCCCGCGGGTGGTTGCGCTCGTGGGCCCCTATTCAAGCGGTAAGACCACACTTCTTGAAAATATTCTTTTTTTGACAGAAACAACCCGCCGCCGGGCAAATGGCGAGCGGGTTTTTGGTGACGACAGTGTGGAGGCCAAAGCGCTTTCCATGGGGGTCGATACCAATATTGCCTCTGTCCATTATCTGGATGACCGGTATATTTTTCTGGATTGCCCCGGCTCCATCGAATTTATGCAGGAAACAAGGAATGCCCTGCATGCGGCAGATGTCGCCGTGGTGGTGGCTGAACCGGAGCCTGCGAAAATATTCGCCTTAAGCCCCTTGCTCCATGAGCTGGAAGCGGAAGGCATTCCGCATCTGATGTTCATCAACAAGATTGACCATTCGGATGTGCATATCCGCGAAATCGCTGCGGCGCTCGATGAAGTCAGTGCCTTGCCGGCAGTGCTGAGGCACGTACCCATCCGTGACGGCAATGACATCACCGGTTTCGTCGATCTGGCGTCCAAGCGGGCCTACAACTACGGCATGGACGGCAGCAGGGAAATCAAGGACGGCGCCGAGAGCATTCTGGAGCAGATTGCCGAAGACCGCTTCCATATGCTGGAGACGCTCGCGGATTTCCATGACGACCTGATGGAAGAACTGCTGGAGGAGGTAGACCCGCCGAGCGACGAGGTGTTCGCCGACCTGGCCGATGACCTCAAAGAGGGGCGCATCATGCCGGTGCTGATGGGCTGCGCGACACAAGCATACGGCCTGAAGCGCTTGATGAAGGCGCTGCGGCATGAAATGCCCGGCTTTGAGCTGGCGTCCAAGCGCATGATGCCCAAGAAAACCAAGGAAATAGCCGCCTATATTCTGAAGACACGGCATCTGTCCCATATGGGCAAACTGTCTTTCGCGCGTGTGCTCAAGGGCTCTGTCACTGAAGGGCTGCATGTTGATGGCAACAAGATCAGCGGCCTGTTCAGGATAGCTGGGACTGATCTCAAGAAAGCCACCATGGCCGATGTGGGGGACCTCGTGGCGGTCCCGCGGCTGGATGGGGTCAATACCGGCGAAACGCTTGGTGGCAAGGACGCTCCGATGCCTGAAAAGCTTCAGCCGGTTTATGCCCGCGCCATCGAGGTCAGCGACCGCAAAAATGAAGCGAAGCTGTCTGAGGCGCTGACCAAGCTTGTGGAAGAAGACCCGTCTTATGAGGTGGAGCATAATGAAGATACAGGCGAGCTTCTCCTTTGGGGGCAGGGCGAAATCCACATGCGGGCCGCGATGATACGCCTGAATGACAAATATGGTGTTGAGGTTCGGTTCGCAGACCCACACGTGGCCTATAAGGAAACCATCCGCCGCAACAAGGTTCAGCACACCCGCTACAAGAAGCAGTCAGGCGGGCATGGCCAGTTTGGCGATGTGGTGATCGAAGTGCGGCCCCGTAGCCTGGGGGCAGGCTTTGAATTCCAGGAAAAGGTCACGGGCGGTGCGGTGCCCAAGCAATATATCCCCAGCGTCGAGGCCGGCGTGAAGGAATATTTGCGCCAAGGGCCGCTTGGTTTCCCCGTGGTTGACGTGGAGGTGACGTTGCAGGACGGTCAGCATCACAGCGTGGACAGTTCTGACATGGCGTTCAAGACAGCGGGCCGCATGGCCATGGCTGACGCGATGCCCGAGTGCGATCCTGTGCTCCTGGAGCCCATTGAGCATGTCCGCGTGATGGCGCCCACAAGCTATATGGCCAAGATCAACGGCATGATCAGTTCCCGACGGGGGCAGATCATGGGCTTTGACGGCCGGGACGGCTGGCCCGGGTGGGATCAGATCGACGCAAAGATGCCCGCGTCCGAAATGCAGGACCTGATCATTGAGCTTCGGTCGCTCACGCAAGGCGTCGGCACGTTCGAGCATAAGTTCGACCATTTGGCCGAACTGGCGGGCAGGCAGAAGGACCAGGTCCTGAAGAACCATACGGTGGCGCGCCGCACCGGGTGACGTGCCACGGTAAAATAATCCTGTAAGTTTTTTCGTCCCCTATGGACTGAAAAGCCAAGTGCGTTAGAAACACATAAGGCCAATCACCAGGGGGACGAATTCGGTGAAGACTTTTTCCAAGATCACGACAGCAGGACTGCTGGCGCTTGCGGCGATACTGCCCGCAGGCGCCCAGCAGGATAATGATGCGGCAGGCCAGGGCGGTCTGGAGCCGACAGAAGCTTGCTTCATCAAAGGTGTGCGGGAGCGGGTACGCTGCCTTAAAATGGATGTGCCGCTTGATTATGCCAGCCCGGAAGGCGAGCAGATCACGCTGCACGCGGCGGTCATTCCGGCCAAAAGCAGCCGGTCGGAACCTGACCCCATCTGGGTGTTTGCGGGCGGGCCGGGCCAGGCGGCCGGTGAATATGGTGTTCTGGCGTCCGCCGCATTTCGGGAAATCCGCCAATCGCGCGATATCGTGCTGGTGGACCAGCGCGGCACCGGCAAATCCCACGGCTTGCGCTGTGAGGTTGAGCCGGGCGAGATGATGTCCAGCCTGGACGACTGGACGGCTTTCGTCGCCGATTGCCGCAAAGAGAATGACATTGATGTGCGCCATTTCACCATGGAAAATGTGGTGCGTGACATGGAGGCCGTGCGTCAGGCGCTTGGCTATGACCAGCTGAACCTGTGGGGCGGTTCCTGGGGTACCCGGACGGTCGGGCTCTATCTGAAGCGTCATCCTGAGCATGTGCGCAGCATCATCGTCGATGGTGTCGCGCCGCCGGACGTTTCCCTGTTTGAAAGCGCGCCAGTCTCGGCAGAGCGCGCCAAGCATATGCTGGCCGAAGACTGCCGCAACAGTGAAGCCTGCGCCAGCCGCTATCCGGACTTTGAAGCGCAAGTCGCAGCGTTTCTCGACAAGGCCGCCGCAGGTGATTTGCGCTATACCGGCAATGACCCAATGACAGGCGACGCGCTTGACCTTGAAATCAGCTTTGTGATGGCGGTGGAAAGCATCCGCTCTGTCATGTATTCGACCGACGCGACTGTGCTATTGCCATTTGTGGTGGACGCCGCTGCGAAGGGTGACCTGGAGCCACTGATCGCCCTTTATGCGGGCGGCGCCTCTGTGTCCGATAGCATGTATCTGGGGGCCACCCTTTCTATCCTGTGCGGCGAAGAGGTCCCGCGGACGGATATGGATGCGCTCGCTCGCGCCGCCGAGGACAGCTTCGCGAAGGATAGCTACTATCAATATTGGAATGCAGGCTGCAAGGCTTGGGATGCGCTGCCTGGTGCGCCAGACGCCCATGACCCTGTCACCAGCGATGTGCCTGCGCTGATCCTCAGCGGGGACCTGGACCCCGTGACCCCGCCTTCGATGGGCGAGCATTGGCTGAAAGGCTTTCCGAACGGTCGCCATATCGTGGTCGCGGGCAATGGCCATATCACCAGCAACACAGCCTGCATGCCGCACCTGTTGGATGAATTCGTGACCACACTTGATGCGGGTGCGTTGGACACGGCATGCCTTGGGCACCTGAAGCGCCTGCCGGTCGTTACTGGCCTCAATGGTACTGTGAAGTAAGGGGGGTAAGTTATGATTATTGTTGATAAAATTGCGAAAAATTTTGGTGAGATTCAGGCCGTCAGGGACGTCAGTTTCACGGCGAAAGACAGCACCATCACCACGCTTCTCGGCGCGAACGGGTCGGGGAAATCGACCACACTTCGGACGGTGGCCGCGCTCCTGAAGCCCGACCACGGCCAGGTCACGGTGGACGGCATTTGTGTCCAGGAAGACCCTCTTGGGGCGCAGAAACTGCTGGGCATTTTCCCGGACCAGTTTGGCCTCTATACCCGGCTGACGGCGCGCGAGCATCTGGAATATTACGCGGAGCTTCACGGCATGCAGGGGCCGGCGCTTAAAAGCGCCGTGGATGAAGTGATCAGCCTTCTGCATACGGAAGATATCCTGGAGCGCCGTACGGAGGGCTTCAGCCAGGGCCAACGCATGAAAGTGGCCCTGGCGCGGGCCATCATCCATAAGCCGCAGAATATCGTGCTGGATGAACCCACGCGCGGCCTCGATGTCATGAGCATCCGGATGCTCCGGCAAATCCTGTTGGAACTGAAGGCTGCGGGGCACTGTGTGCTGCTGTCGTCCCACGTGATGGCCGAGGTGGAAATTCTCTCGGACCATGTGGTGATGATCGCGGACGGCGTCGTGTGCGCTGACGGCACGCCTGCAGACCTGGTGCGCGAGGCGGGCCAGCCAAACCTTGAAGAAGCCTTTGTGGCGCTGACTTCTGCGCACGGGAGGGCCGCCGCATGAACCGCTTGATAAAAATTGTCTACCGCAAGGAAATGAAAGACATGCTGCGCGACAAGCGCGCGGTGCTGGCCATCGCGTCCTATGCGTTTGGTGTGCCGCTTCTGATGGCCTTCATCTTTTTCCTCATGGCTGACGACCGGGCAGAGACAGCAAGGTCGACCCTCGCGCTTTCGGGCGGGGATCAGGCACCGGGCATGGTGGCTTTCCTGGAGAAACAGGGGCTTGAAATTACGCCAGTGGTGTCGCTTGCGGAACCTGAAAGCTTGCCGGATGGCGCGGATGCCATGGTGGTGCTGCCGGACGATTTCGCCGAAAAGCTCCACCGCGGTGAAAGCGTACCGATCCAGCTTTATGTGGACGAGACCTCGCGCCAGCAGGCGGACAGGGGCGGTGAAGTGCGGGCGGCCCTTGATGCCTACAGCCAGCATGTGGCGGGTATTCGGCTGGTGACACGCGGTGTGCCGCTTGGGCTGATGGCGCCGATCATGGTCAATACGTCAGACCTTGCGCCTTCCAGCTTCATCAACAAGATGCTGGGTAACAGCCTGATGCTGGTCTTCATGCTGGCGCCTTTTGTTATGGGCATGAGTGTGGCGCTTGACGCGCTGGCGGGTGAGCGCGAGCGCCAGAGCCTGCAGTGTTTGATGGCGCAGCCCATTTCCACCGGCCATCTGGTGGCGGGCAAATGGGCCATGGTGGCCAGCTTCTGTTTCGGCGGCACCATGCTGGCGGTCACCGTTGACCTGATCCTGCTTCAATTCGTGCCGGCGGATGTGCTGCCGTTCAAGCTGCAGTTGACGGTGGGCGGATTCGCGCTTGCGGTGGCGGAACTGGCGGCGCTCAGCATGTTTGTGGCGTCGGTCCTGCTCGCGGTCAGCATCCATGCCAAAAGCTTCAAGGAAGGCCAGACCTATATGTCCATGATGATGATGGCGCCGGTGATTGTGGGCTACGCCAAGATGTACGGCGAAAACAAACTGCCGGCGGTCACCAAATATCTGCCGATCTTCGCGGATGTCGAAAGCCTGGGACGGATTTTCTTTGACGGCACGCCTGATCTGGCGGTCACTGGCTCGGCTTTCCTGTCGGCCATTTTGGGTACCGCCGTGTGCTTGTGGTTGACAAGCCGCCGGCTTTCCAGCGAACAGATACTGTCTGAAGCATAGGGCAAATTCGGTAGGGGCGGGGCGACAAGCGCGTGGATATCAAGGCAGTCTTGCAGGAGCACGGCAACATGCTGGGGCGGATCGTGGCGTCATATGAGGCCGATCCGTCGCTGCAGGAGGAGCTGATGCAGGAAGTCTCGCTGGCGCTGTGGCAGGCGCTGAGAAAGTATCGTGGTGACGGCAGCCTGAAGGCCTATGCCGCTCGGATCGCCCAGAACCGGTGCATCAGCCATGTGGCGAGGGCGGTGAAGGCCCCGCGCCAAACCGTGCTGGATGACGCCCTGCCAAGCGAGCGGGCAGGCCCCGAGGAGGACGTGGCAAAAGCCCAGCAGCGTGAAGCGCTTCTCTCTGCTGTTCGGGCGTTGCCGTTGCCGCTTAAGCAGGTAACGACGCTGGCGCTTGAAGGCTTCTCCCACCGGGAGATCGCAGACGCGCTGGGGATCAGTGAAAACAACGCCATGGTGCGTTTCAGCAGGGCGAAGACGGCCCTGAAAGATTTGATGCAAGCATCAGTTGGGAAAGAAGGGCGATGACGGAAAACAGCAACATGCCCGATTGGGATGACCTGACAGACATCTGGCAGCAAAGCCCGGAAGTCGACATGGACAAGATGGCCCGCCACGCCCGCTTCGTCTGGTGGCGCATGCGTATCAATTTCGCGATCGAGGTGGTCCTGTGCCTGGGCGGTATGGCGTTGTTCGGATGGCATCTGGTGACCGGTGATGCGGCTGATAAAGTGGGCGGTACGGCCCTGTCTGTTGCTATGCTTCTGCTGTGTGGCCTCGGCCTTTGGGCATCCTGTTTCATTCGCGCGGGCGCCTGGGGGCAGGCGGACGGCACGGCCCAGTCCCTTGTCGACCTGCAGATCAGGCGCGCCCGGTCTTCTGTCCGCTATATGGTCGTGAACAACTGGGGCTGTGGCCTCGGCCTATTGACCTTCATCTATATCTATTGGTCGTTGATCGAGCGATATGGGGCGATTGATCACCCGGAATTGACCGTCGCGAATTACCTGATGGTAGGCACCATTCTGTTTTTCCTGCTGTTTCCCTTTTTCACCATACCGTTCCTGAAGCGCAAGCGGGATGAAATCGCCCGACTTGAAGCCTTGGCGCAGCAATTGGTGGATGAAGGCGACAGGCCAGAGGACAGTCCAGAGGACAGTCCAGAGGGCACCTAAGCTTTCGAGCGCTTGAGGGTGCGCACCAGGTCACGGAGCGGATGCAGGGGCGCGATCAGGTTGTCCGGCAGCGGCAGCGGGTCACCGCAGATCATGGCGGCCAGATAGTCCCCCAATATGGGGCCGTACTGATAGCCCTTCGACCCCAGGCCCGCGAGCATATAAAGCCCGTCATGGAGCGGCGGCGTGCCGAGGCCGCGCAGCTTGGCGTCCTTGGCCAGTGGGGCATATTGTGCCCGGGCTTCACCGCCTTTCGGAACTGGCCCCACAAAAGGCAGATGATCGGCCGTGGTGGCCCGCACGCCTGCCCACGAGCGCTCAACCACATCTTCCGCGATTTTTACCCCGACGATTTCGTCCAGCATGGCCAGGATGCGCAAGCGGTCATCCTTGTTTGGCTCATGGTCGCTGTCGGACACCGCCTCCATCCGGTCGAAGGTGGACCCAATGGTGCGGAAGCCCGCCGTTTCGGCCGTCACATAGCCGCCGTAGGCGATGCTTTCTAAAGGCAGGGTGGGGGCTGCGTCAGCGCCGACAAGCTCCACCTGGCCACGGTTGGGCCTTAGCTCGGGGCAGTCATCAGTGGCCAGCAGGTCGGATGTACCGATGCCGGTCGCCAGCACTACAATGTCTGCGGTCAGCACCTGGCCGTCCTCGCCGAGCAGCCGCCAGACCGGACCAGCCTTCTCAATCTTGGCAACGGTCATCTGGGTCTGCGGCACACTGCTGCAGACCTCTTCAAGGGCCAGACTGGCGTCCACCGACCCGCCGCGCGGCAGGAGGAACCCCTGATCGGCGGCGCTGAGCCAGTCATTGCCCCAATGAAGGGCGGTGCGGATTTCATCCAGCCTGTCTGCGTCTGCAGCATTCTTTGGAAGCTGGTGTACGCCGGGCACTTCGGCCCAGGCTTTCCGGTAGGCCGGGAAGGCGCAGCTGTAGGCATAGGCGCTGGTGAAAAACTCGGCCGCCGGCGTGCGCTCCCGCATGAAACGGGGTGACAGGATCGCTGCGGGCACCCGGCTGGCGCATGGGCGTTCCGGCGTGCTGATCAGCGTCACCCGGCGCCCGCGCGCCTGCAAGGCTGCGGCCACGCTGGCGCCGGCGATGCCTGCGCCGACGACAGCGACCGAACCCTCATTCGGTTGGCCAAGGTCCGCCCATTCAGGGCGTGTTGTGGGTTGCGGGTCCAGGTCCTGCGGGGCCTGTGCTTCGCCAACCAGACGTTCGCGTTTGCGGCCATAGCCCGGTGTTTTCTCAACAAGGAAACCTCTGTCCCTCAGGGCCCGTTTGACGAACCCTGCTGCAGTAAAGGTGGCAAAGCGCGTCCCTACATGCGACAGGCGCGCGATCTGGTCCATCAGGGCGTCCGACCACATGTCCGGGTTTTTGGCTGGCGCGAATCCGTCCAGGTACCAGGCGTCCACGCTGGCGTTCAGGCGGGCAAACGCTTCCGCCGCCTGCCCGAAGATCAGGATCAGCCGGATTTTGCCGTTCGCGAACGACCGGGCGTGAAAACCTGGGGCTGCCGGTGGCCAGGCGGCCCTGAGGTCCGCGGCATAGGGCTCGATTTCAGGGAACGTTTGGTGCGCTTCTTCAAGCGCGTCCTCAGACAGCGGGTAGCCTTCCACCGAAATGAATGTCAGTCGTCCTTCGGTTTCGCTTTCTTCCCATTTCTTCCAGGTGGCCAGAAAATTCAGCCCGGTGCCGAAGCCGGTTTCCGCAACGACGAAATGGTCCTTGCCGGCCCACACGTCAGGGGCGCCAATGCCGGAAAGGAATACGAAATTGGTTTCTTCCAAGCCGTTCTCAGCCGAGTAATAGACATCGTCAAACGCTTTTGAGACTGGCGCATTACCACGCCATTCAAGCTGGGTCGTTTGATCCTTCGTCACGTCTTCGTCTGCCATCTCGCACTCGTTCGGGGTTGACGGCCACAATCCAATGTTGGGCTTTCAATCTGTTTCCTCTATGCTAGCGTGATACTTGGAATGTGACTGATTTAAAACCCAAATAGAGATTTTGTGCATGATTTATGAACTTGATGGCGTGGCGCCCGAATGCGCGGACGACAGTGTCTGGGTTGCCCCCAATGCAGCTGTGATCGGCAATGTGATCCTCAAGGCCAACGCCAGCGTCTGGTTTGGTGTCACGATCCGGGGCGACAATGACCCGATCACTATCGGCGAGGGCAGCAACATCCAGGATAATTCTGTTTTACATGCGGATCTGGGCGCGCCGTGCGTTGTGGGCAAGGGCGTTACTGTTGGCCATAAGGTCATGCTGCACGGCTGCACCATTGGCGATCACACCTTGATCGGCATGGGAAGCACCATTTTGAACCATGCCAAGATCGGGGCGGGTAGTATTGTTGGCGCAAACAGCCTGATTACCGAGGGTAAGGAGTTCCCGGAGGGCGTTCTGATTGTGGGTGCGCCAGCAAGGGTTGTGCGCAAGCTAAAGCCTGAAGAACAAGAAATGATTAAGATGTCTGAGCGAATATATACAGATAACGCAGCAAGATTTGCCAAGGGTCTCAAGGAAGTCAGAATTGACTAGGAATTTGCCGTCAAAAAGGGTATCTGGGCGCCAGCCATTCAATGGGCGTGTGGGGCCGATAGCTGTTTTGGGTAGGATCGAATGAGCGTTAATATCAATGATGTCGAAGAATTGAGGCATGTGGATCTGGCCGCCCGCGTGGAGATCGCGCGCAAGGTTGGCAAGATTCTGGCCAAGCAAAACGGTTCTGGCGACAAGGCTGACGCTCTTGAACTGGCCCAAATTCTGATGGAAGACGCTGCGGTTTCTGTGCGCGAGGCCCTGTCACGCGAGCTCAAAGTCTGCAGTTTTCTGCCCAAAGACCTTGTAGCCAAGCTGGCGCAGGACATCGATCAGGTATCCATGCCGTTCCTGATGGCCTCACAGGCCATGGATGATGCACTGTTGGAAGATATCGTGCGCAGCTGTAGCGAAGGCGCGCAGGAAGCCATTGCGCAGCGTGTAGGCCTGTCTGAAGCTGTCAGCTATGCCATCAGCGATGTCGGGTGCCAGAGCGCGGTTGAATCGCTTGTTGGGAACGACACGGTTGAACTGTCTGAGCGCAGCTGCAATCGGGTTGTTGACCGTTTCCCTGAAGAACGGTCGTTGATGGAAAAGCTGGCCCAGCGGGCCGATCTGCCGGCCGCAGTTGTTGAGCGCATCATCTTCAAGATTTCAAAGCGATACGGCGAATATCTCTCCAGCAAATTCGGCCTGGCGACAGACTATGCGTCTTATCTGGTCTCCATGGCGAACCGCCAAGTGTTTTCACGCACGCTGGAAATGGCACCGCTGAGCGAGGTCGAAAATTACCTGAAGCAACTGGACCAGGTTGGCAGCCTGACATCAGACGTGCTTCTCAGCTACCTGCAGAATGCCAATGTGAAGCTGTTTACCATGGCGATCGCTGTTTTGCTGGACCGCCCGTATGACGCTGTGGAGGCACGGCTCAGCAAGGGTGACAAGAAAGTCATGGCGCGTCTTCTCGAGGCCGCTGGCTTTTCCAAATCGGTTATTGGCGTGCTCCTGATCGCCTATGACCGGCTGATCCGCGGCAATTAGCTTTTCTATAACTTTATATTGGAAAAATTCTATTGGTTCCTCGTGGGCCAGCCCTTACCGTGGCTGAAAACAGGAGCCAATAATGATCCTTCCAGCGCAGCGAGACCTTTTCGATATTCCCCGCGACGTTTGTTACGTCAACGCTTCCTATATGACGCCGCTCAGCCGTGCGCAGGTGACTGCCGGAGAGCAGGCCCTTCAGCTTTCCTCCCAGCCCTGGCGTATTGGCGCGGATGATTTTTTCAATACCGCTGCCGATGTGTGCGCTGCAGGTGCCGCCTTGATGAGGGCGAAAGCGGATGATGTTGCCATTGTGCCGTCCGCCAGCTACGGCATTTCCACGGCCGCGAAGAACCTGCCAGTGTCCGCGGGCGGCAAAGTATTGGTGATGGCCGAGGAATTCCCGTCGAATGTCTATCCCTGGCAGGAAAGCGCCAAGGCGGCCGGCGGTGAGGTGTTGGCGGTGCCGCAGCCGTCAGACGATGATTGGACATCGGCTATACTCGAGGTTATGGAGCGCGAAGGCGAGGCCATCGATATCGTTTCTGTTGCCAATGTGCATTGGTCGTCTGGCGCGGTGGTTGACCTTGTGGCTGTTTCCGTTGCCTGCAAGCGGGTCGGCGCGGCGCTGGTGCTGGACCTGAGCCAGTCGCTGGGTGCCATGCCGATCGACATACCGGCCATCGACCCGGATTTCATGGTTGCTGCGGGCTACAAATGGCTTTTGGGGCCCTATAGCATCAGCCTGATGTATGTGGCGCCGCGCCATCACGGGGGCGTGCCCATTGAAGCGGGGTGGATTACCCGCGAGGGCAGCCGGAATTTTGCCAACTTGGTGAATTACCGCGACGGATTTGAGCCTGGCGCCCGGCGGTTCGATATGGGCGAGCGGGCCAATCATGTTCTGGCCCCCATTTTTCTTGAAGGATTGAACCAGCTGTTGGGCTGGGGCGTAGAGAATATCTATGAAAGCCTGGGTGCCATCACCGGGCGGATGGCAGCGGTGCTTGCGGCCAGGGGCATGGAACCAATCGCATCCGAGCGCAGGGCAGCGCATATCCTGGGCGTGCGTGTCGGCGATAAGGGGCCTGCGCTTGAGGCGACGCTCAAGGACGCCGGTGTGTCGGTCAGCCTGCGCGGGGATTTGCTACGCTTGTCACCCCATCTGTGGGTCGATGGCGAAGACGAGGATCGGTTCAACAAGGTAGTTGCTGCGTTATAGTATCAAAACGGCACATGTGTCATTTTGATACACGATATCGAAATGGTCCAGTGTCCTGATTTGGGACGAAAATATCTATCCCATTGAAATATAAGGGGTCTCATTTCTGGCACACCCCTTGCGATTGTTAGAGCACCTTAAAGATTTTTGCCTGAGATCTGCTAAGGTTACTCGAATGAGTATGGCGCGTTCGCCTTTTGCCTGAGGGTGGATGCCGCACGAACTACGAGGCGGACGGGACCTGGTCCTGTCCGCCCGTTTTTTATTGGGGCACAATCCGGGGTCGATAGAAAAGCTTGGCGTGTGGGCGGTGCCCGACTATGCTGCGCAACCTTTTTTGTTTGTGAGGCCCGTGTGTCCAACAGAGTAATCTACGAAAACCGCTTCTTTTCCGCGCTGCTGTATCATACCGGCCGCCTTTTCCTGAAGGCGTTTGGTTGGCGCGTGATTGGTAGGTTCCCAAGTGACGCCAAGTTCGTTGCGATCGCGGCCCCCCACACCAGCAACTGGGATTTCCCCGTATTCATGGCGGCTGTGGGCTATTTGAAGCTGCATATCAGCTTCCTGGGCAAGCACACCCTGTTTGAAGGGCCGCTTGGCTGGTTCTTTTACTGGTTGGGCGGCATTCCGGTGAGACGGGAAGGCAAGTCGGCGGCCGATGCAGTCGACAGGGCCGTGGAAGAATTTGCCAAGCGCGACCGCCTGGTGCTGGGGCTGGCGCCGGAAGGCACGCGGTCCAAGGTTACCAAATGGAAAACCGGCTTCTACCGCATTGCCGTTCAGGCGGGCGTGCCGATCCTGCCGGCCTACCTCGATGCCTCGACCAAGGAAATTGGCTTTGGCGACCTGTTTTACCCCACAGGTGACATGGAAGCGGACCTGAAAGTGCTGCAGGCATTCTATGAGGGCAAGCAGGGCATCAACCCCAGAAACCAGTAGTCGCCTTAAACCAAGAGATGTCAGCCGAACAGCGCGCCGGGGTTCAGGATGTTGTTGGGGTCAAGTGCTGCCTTGACGGCGCGCATGGCCGCCAGCTGGGCTGGGTCCTTCAGGCGCGCCAGTTCCGCGCGCTTGAGCGTGCCAATGCCGTGCTCAGCCGAGATCGACCCGCCATAACAGGTCACGATATCATGCACCATGGCGTTCATGGCTTCCCAGCCGTCCAGGAACGTCTGCTTGTCGGCCTCTTTCGGCTGCATGACATTGAAATGGATGTTGCCGTCGCCCAGGTGGCCGAACGGTGTCAGGCGTGCACCGGGGCAGGTAGCCTGAACAGCCGCGCCCGCTTCTTCAAGGAAGGCCGGTACTTTCGAGACCGGCACGGAAATATCGTGCTTGATGCTGCCGCCTTCATGCTTTTGCGCTTCCGACATGGTTTCGCGCAGGCGCCACAGGGCTTCGCGCTGTGCCAATGTGCTGGCCACAACGCCGTCCTTGATGGTGCCGGCGGTCATTTCCCGTTCCAGCCAGTCGTTCACCTGACTTTCAAGGGCAGGGTCCATGCTGCTTGATGCGATGTCCGTCAGCACATACCACGGATGGGCTTCTTCAAGCGGATCGGTGGTGCCGGGGATATGTGCCAGCACCAGCTCCAGCCCGAAGCGCGGCATCAGTTCAAAGGCCGATACCCGGTCGCCCGTGGCTTCCCGCGCGCTCCTGAGCAACCTGAGGGCATCCTGGGGGCTGCCCACGGCCAGCCAGCAGCTGTGCAGCTGCTTCTCCGCGGGCGCGAGCTTGAAAGTGACTTTGGTGATGACGCCCAAAGTGCCCTCGGCGCCAACCATCAACTGGGTCAGGTCATAGCCTGTGTTGTCTTTCCGCAGCGCCGACAGGTCGTGCAGGATGCTGCCGTCTGCCAGAACCGCTTCAAGCCCCAGTGTCAGCGCCCGGGTCGTGCCGTAGCGCACCACATGCACACCGCCCGCGTTGGTCGATACCACGCCGCCCGCCGTGCAGCTGCCTTCTGACGCCAGCGATAGCGGGAACAGCAGGTCATGGTCGGCCGCAGCCGCCTGCATTTCCGCGACCGTAAAGCCTGCGTCTGCCGTGATGGTCATGTCATCGGGATCAACCGTGATGCTGCCGCGCATGCGTTTGGTGCTGAAAAGCACTTCATCGCGGCCTTCAAGTCCAGGGATGCCCCCGCCCACCAGGCCGGTGTTGCCACCCTGGGGCACGATGGCGATCTTATGGTCATTACAATAGCGCACTAGTTTTGCTGCGGTCGCCGTATCAGTGGGCGCCAGCATCAGGGGCGTCTGGCCGTTGAATTTGTCGCGCCATTCCCTCAGGTGCGGGGCAATCTCGCCTGCGTCTGTCGACGCGCCCTTGGGGCCGGCGAGGGCGACTAGCGCATCGATGTGCTTCTGGTCAGTCATGCGTCTTTCCGGGGCGCTGCAGCGCGCTTCAAGCGGTCATTGATGGCGATACCAATCCCTTCATTGGGGACAGGGGCAACGGCAATGCGTGTTGATGTTTTATCAGCATTTCTTATAGTTTTAAATAGGTTATGGGCGGCTTCTGATAAATCACCTGAGGCACTGAGGCTGATATCGCCCTTGATGTCGCCGAAGCCGATCAGCAGCTCGCCGTCCCGTTTCTCAGTCGCGTTCAGGCGCACGCTGGCTTCCGGCGCATAGTGACTGAGAAGCTGGCCCGGGGCCGAGATTTCATCTTCATTGCGGTCCAGCACCGGCTGGCCGAGGCGCTCTGCGATTTCGTCCGCGGTGATGGTGCCGGGGCGCAGCAGATAGAGTTTGTCATTCTTCACACCGATGATGGTGCTCTCAATGCCTTCGGGCGCGTCGCCGGCATCAATAATCAGCGGCAGCTTGCCGTCAAGGCCCGCCAGCACGTCGGCCGCGCTGGTAGGTGACAGCTTGCCGGACGGGTTGGCACTGGGCGCCGCGATCGGCTTCTCGAGCTTCCTGATGATCTCCCGCGTGATGCCCTTGTTGGGGCAGCGCACAGCGAGCGTGTCCAGCCCGGCAGAAACTGGCGCCGCAATCGGCGAATCTGGTCTGGCCGGCAACACCAGCGTAAGCGGCCCGGGCCAGTAGATTTCCATCAGTCTTGAAGCCAGTGCCGACACGGTGACAATTTTTTTTGCCATGGCCACATCGGCCACATGGCAGATCAGCGGATTGAAGGAGGGGCGCCCCTTGGCTTTGTATATTTGCTGCACTGCGGCATATTCCGTAGCGTCAGCTGCAAGACCATAAACGGTTTCAGTTGGGATCGCGACCAGGTTTCCAGCAGCCAAATGCTGGACAGCAAGGGAAACAGCCCCATTTTCCGTTTCAGAAACCACTTGTGTTTTAAATGTTGCCATGCACAATTTCGCATTCACGGGACAAAGCAAGTTGGGTCGCAACGCGGCCCGGCCACCTATGCTGATAGGCCAGGTGGCATCATCTGACAACGGAATTTAACAGGATTTTCGGATAATGACTGACTATCGCGCGCCGCTTGAAGAAATACGCTTTGCCCTTGAAACCGCTGGAGGCCTGGCGGACTGGACGTCCATCCCCGCTTTTGAGGAAGCGGGCGACGACCTTGTTGCAGCAATTCTAGAGGAAGCCGGCAAGCTGGCCGGCGGAGAGATTGCGCCCACCAATGTGCCAGGTGATCAGATCGGCGCCAAATGGACGGAAGAGGGCGTCATCAGCCCGGACGTGTTCAAGCCCATGCACCAAGCCTATGTGGAAGGTGGCTGGTCGACGCTGTCGGCCAAGCCGGAGCTGGGCGGGCAGGGGCTACCGAGCACGTTGTCGACCGCGGTTGACGAAATGGTGACATCCGCCAACATGGCCTACAGCCTGTTGCCGATGCTGACATCTGGCGCGATTGAGGCCATTGATGCCCACGGCACGGACGAACAGCGCCACCTGTATCTGCCCAAGATGATCACCGGCGAATGGTCTGGCGCCATGAATTTGACAGAGCCCTCAGCGGGTTCTGACGTCGGCGCCCTGCGCGCCAAAGCTTCAAGGCAGCCAGACGGCAGCTACCTGATCACGGGGCAGAAGATTTTCATCACCTGGGGCGACCATGACCTGGCGGACAATGTGATCCACCTTGTGCTGGCGCGCCTGCCGGACGCGCCGGCTGGCACCAAAGGCATTTCCATGTTTCTGGTGCCGAAGGTACATGTGAACGCGGATGGCAGCCTGGGTGAGCCGAACGACGTCAAATGTGTGAGCATCGAGCATAAGCTGGGCATCCACGCCAGCCCCACCTGCGTGATGAGCTTTGGCGATAACGGCAACTGCGTTGGTTATATTGTGGGCGAAGAGAACCGCGGCATGGCCAACATGTTCACCATGATGAACCATGCGCGCATCAGCGTGGGCCTTGAGGGTGTCGCGATTGCTGAGCGCGCCTACCAGCACGCGGCGTCTTACGCGCTTGAGCGTGTACAGTCGGCAGCCATTGGCGCCAAAACGCGTGAAAGCGTCACCATTATCAACCACCCGGATGTGCGCCGGATGCTCCTGACCATGCGGGCGACGGCTGAAGCGTCCCGCGCGATCATTTACAGGAATGTCTGGGCGCTTGACCGGGCGCACGCACTTGAAGATGCAGAGGCCCGCGCTGCTGCGAAGGGCGAGGCTGATCTGCTGACGCCGATCTCCAAGGCCTATTCGACCGATATCGGTGTTGAGGCCGCGTCACTTGGTATCCAGGTGTATGGCGGCATGGGCTTTGTCGAGGAAACCGGCGTGGCACAATATTACCGCGATGCTCGTATCGCGCCGATATATGAGGGCACCAACGGCATCCAGGCGCTTGATCTTGTGGGCCGCAAGCTGAATGCGGACGGTGGCGCCCATTGGCGTGCCCTAATCGCAGAAATGCGCGATTTCGCGGCAGGTGAAGGCAGTGCCTATGCGGGTGATCTTGCGCCAGCCGTTGATGCGCTTGAAGACGCCGCCAACACGCTGTTTGAAAACGGGTTCGACAAGATTGTCGATACGGCAGCCGCCGCGACACCATATCTTCGGCTGTTCGGCACCGTCCTGGGCGCCTATATGCTCAGCCGACAGGCGGTTGAAGCAGAAAAGTGCCTGGCTGCAGGCGAGGGGAACCCTTCGTTCCTGAAGGCAAAGGTATCCACGGCGGCATTCTACCGCGAACAAATCTTGCCTTCTGCCGTTGCGCTTCTACCTTCAATTAAGGCGGGGGCACGCCACATCACAGATATGGCCGAAGAGGCCTTTCTGCGCCACTAGGGGGTCATGGGGCCCTTTGTATTGAGTATCCAAGCGGGACAAGGGACATATGACCAAAAACAAAGCAGGTGTGAGCAAGGGTGAGGCCAAAGCTCTGGCACAGGCGTCGGTGGCAGACCACCGGCGCGGTGTCGTGGAAGACGACGGTCTTTGGTACCCGCACGGTGATGCGGTGCCTGAAGGCAGCACCGTTATTCCGGTAGCCGACGGTGTCTATTGGGCGCGTATGCCGCTACCGTGGTCGCTGGACCATATCAATGTCTATCTGTTCGATGAAGGCGACAGTTGGTCTGTCGTCGATACGGGCTCCATGGGCAAACGCGGCATCGCGGCCTGGGAAGCGCTTGAGGCGGACTTCCTGGGCGGTAAGCCAATCTCCCGCGTCATTGGTACGCACCTCCACCCGGACCATATCGGCCTCGCGGGTTGGCTGGCGGAACGCTTCGGTGCGTCGCTGACCATGACCGCCCTTGAGTATATGACCGCCTCCAACCTGTGGATGGGCGGCACCAAGGAAGTGCCTGACAATGAAATCGAGTTCATGCTGAAATCCGGCGTGGACCCGCAGTTCGAGCCCATGATGCGCAGTGCGCGCTTTGATAACTACCGCCGCGGTGTGCACCAACTGCCGCCCCGCTATATCCGCGTTGAGGACGGCAGTGACCTGATGCTTGGTGGCCGGCGCTGGCGCGTGGTGATTGGCCGCGGCCATTCGCCTGAGCATGCCTGCCTGTCGTGCCTGGACGAGCCGCTGTTTATCTCGGGCGATCAGGTTTTGCCGAACATCACCTCGAATGTGTCCGTGCATGCGCGCGAGCCGGAAGCCAACCCGCTGGCGCACTGGATCACGTCCCTGGAGCGGATGAAGGGCATTCCGGGAGACCCGTTGGTGCTGCCAAGCCATGGCCGTGTATTCAAGGGGCTGGAAACGCGGCTGACGGCGCTCGTGGACAGCCATCTGGGCAAACTGAAGTCGCTGCATGACTGGTGCAGTGAGGCGCGCACCCCGGTTGAAACTTTCCCATCCCTGTTTCGGCGCAAATTGACGGGCATGGATTTCTATATGGCGCTGGGCGAAGCGCTGGCGCACCTGCACCTGCTGGAATCCTTGTCGCTGATGAAGCGGACGTTTGATGGTGACGTCTACCGTTTTGAGGCAGTAGGCACATATGATGCCAGTCTGGTGGCGGGCCAGGCCAAGGCGTTGCCCGGCGTCGCCCTGCGTGAGTTGGCCGACATCTACTGACAGAAATCCGCCATTTCTGACCCTAAAATGAGAGTGGTTCGCAGCAATAACCTTTGCGTCTCGGCATGGGCCATCCTATAACAGCCTCAGATTATGACACACAGGCAATTCTAAGGGCTGAAGGTTCCGGACAATGAACGAAACAGGCAAAGATACCAAAGATTTAAGTGCGCTGAGCTTTGAAGAAGCCATGGCGTCCCTTGAGCAGATTGTGGCCAAGCTTGAATCCGGAAATGCGCCTCTTGAGCAGTCCATTGAGCTTTATACCCGCGGTACCCAGCTGAAGGCTCACTGTGAAGCCAAGCTGAAGGATGCCCAGGCGAAGATCGAAAAGATCACGCTGGACGACAGTGGCGCCGCTGCCGGCACCCAGCCTCTCGAAGTCGAATAGGCGGATTGCTCGTGGAAGATAATGGACCTCTTAACGATGCCCTTGCTGCCACCTCTGCAGCGATAGAACGGGTTCTCGATCCTATTCTCGCACGGAATGGTGGCCCTGAAGACCGCGTTGTCGAGGCCATGCGCTATTCTGTTTTCTCCGGCGGTAAGCGCTTGAGGCCTTTCCTGGTCCTTGCGAGCGCTGAATTGTTCGGCGTGGACCGCCCCCAGGCGCTTCGTGTGGCGGCGGCAATCGAATGTATTCATTGCTATTCCCTGATCCACGACGACCTGCCTGCGATGGACGACGACGACCTGCGCCGCGGCATGCCGACCGTCCACAAGAAGTTTGACGAAGCCACGGCAATCCTGGCTGGTGACGCCTTGATGAGCATCGCATTCGAGATCCTGTCGAGCGACGAGACCCATTCCGACCCCTATGTGCGGCTGGAGCTTGTGAAGCACCTGGCGCGGGCCTCGGGGCACCGCGGCATGGTAGGCGGCCAGATGATTGATCTTCAGGCGCCGGAGCTGGAACTGGACGAAATGGACGTGCAGCGCCTGCAGCAGATGAAAACCGGCGCGCTGATCTGTTTTTCTGCTGAAGCGGGCGCTATCATGGGTCACGCTGGCAAACAGGCACGGGCATCCCTGCATGGCTATGCGCGTGATTTGGGTCTTGCTTTCCAGATTGCCGATGACCTTCTGGATGTTGAAGGTACCGAGGAACAAGTCGGAAAAGCCATCGGCAAGGACCAGGATGCCGGTAAAGCCACGCTGGTAGGCCTGATGGGCGTGAAGCGCGCCCGCAAGCAGGCCCAGATTTTGGCGGATCAGGCTATTGAACATTTGGCGCAATTCGACGATAAAGCATCGCTTTTGCGCGCCGTCGCGCATTTTGTTATAAATCGCAACGTTTGAGGCCTTTTGGGCCAAAGCGAACCAAGCCTGCGCAGACAGGCCTGTGCCACATGGGCAGATTGCCCAGAGGCTGAGAAGGATAAGAAGTTGAGCGTACGCCCTGAAACGCCTTTGCTGGATAGCGTGCAGACCCCGGTGGATCTGCGCAAGCTCCCCAAGGAAAAGCTGCAGCAACTCGCAGACGAGCTGCGGGAAGAGATGATCAGCGCCGTATCCGTGACCGGCGGCCACTTTGGCGCGGGTCTCGGTGTTGTGGAGCTGACGGTGGCGCTTCACTATGTGTTCAATACGCCAGACGACCGCCTGATCTGGGACGTTGGCCACCAAGCCTATCCGCACAAGATTTTGACCGGACGGCGGGACCGTATCCGCACCATTCGCCAGGGCGGCGGGCTTTCGCCTTTCACCAAGCGTGGTGAAAGCGATTATGACCCATTCGGGGCCGGGCATTCGTCCACGTCCATCAGCGCCGCGCTTGGCATGGCTGTCGCCAACAAGATGGCGGACAAGCCGGGCAAGGCGATTGCCGTGATCGGTGACGGCGCCATGAGCGCCGGGATGGCCTATGAAGCCATGAATAACGCCGAGCAGGCCGGCAACCGTTTGGTGGTGATCCTCAATGACAATGACATGTCGATCGCGCCTGCCGTGGGTGGGCTTTCCGCCTATCTGGCGAAGATCGTCAGCTCCCACACCTTCCTGAGCCTGCGCGGCTTCGGCAAAAAGATCATCGAAATGCTGCCTAGGCCGCTTGCGGACCGGGCGCGGCAGGCCGAGGAGTATGCGCGCGGCATGGCTGCGGGCGGCGGGACGCTGTTTGACGAGCTTGGTTTCTATTATGTCGGCCCCATTGACGGCCACAATATGGAACACCTGCTGCCGGTGCTGGAAAACGTGCGTGACGCCATTGACGGCCCGATCCTGGTGCATGTGGTGACGGAAAAAGGCCATGGCCATCCGTTCGCAGAACCGAACCAGGAAAAATATCACGCCGTGCCGCAGTTTGATGTGGTGACTGGCGAGCGCAAGAAGTCGACGCCCAAGGCTCCGACCTACACCAATGTGTTTGCTGACGCACTGATCAAGGAATCGGAAAAAGATGACAAGATCTGCGCCATCACGGCGGCCATGCCGTCGGGCACGGGCCTCAACAAGTATGGCGACCGTTTCCCGGATCGCACGTTTGATGTGGGTATCGCGGAACAGCATGCTGTGACATTCGCGGCGGGCCTCGCAACCGAGGGCTACAAGCCGTTTGTGGCCATCTATTCCACTTTCCTGCAGCGCGCTTATGATCAGATCGTGCATGACGTGGCGGTGCAGAAGCTGCCGGTGCGCTTCGCCATCGACCGCGCCGGCCTCGTGGGCGCGGACGGCCCGACCCACGCGGGCAGCTTTGATGTGACATACCTTGCCAGCCTGCCGAACATGGTGGTGATGGCAGCGGCAGATGAGGCCGAGCTGATGCATATGGTGGCAACAGCCGCTTCCATTGATGACCGGCCGTCCGCTGTGCGCTACCCGCGCGGTGAAGGCCTGGGTGTAGAGCTGCCGGATGAAGGCAAAGTGCTGGAGATTGGCAAGGGCCGGATTGTCAAGAAAGGCAGCAAGGTTGCGATCCTGTCGCTGGGCGCGCGTCTCGGTGAAGCATTGAAGGCCGCCGAAGACCTTGAAAGCCGGGGCCTGTCTACAACAGTGGCCGACGCCCGTTTCGCCAAGCCTGTGGATGACCAGCTGATCCGCGACCTTGCAGCGACCCACGACGTGCTGATCACGCTTGAAGAAAACGCCATCGGCGGCTTCGGTGCGCATGTGATGGATTTCCTGGCTGAGGAAGGCATCCTTGATGGCGGCAGCCTGAAGGTTCGCGCCATGAAGTTGCCAGACCAGTTCCAGGACCATGGCAAGCCGGAACAGATGTATGAGGACGCGGGTCTCAATGCGTCCGGCATTGTCGCGACCATTTTGAAAACGCTCGGCCATAATGACTATGGCCAGGCCCTAGGGGACAGCGCAGCCGCGCAGAAACCATAAGGCCGGGGGAGGCAACCAGTGGCAGCAAAAGTCAGGGCAGATGTGGCACTGGTGGACCGCGGCCTGGTGGAAAGCCGGGCCAAGGCACAGGCGCTGATCATGGCGGGCGTTGTGTTTTCCGGGGAAACCAAAATCCTGAAGGCAGGCCAGCAGATCAAGGATGGCCAGGCGCTTGAAGTACGCGGCAAGGAACATGACTGGGTCAGCCGCGGCGGCCTGAAGCTGGAAAAAGGCCTCAAAGAGTTTGGTGTGGACCCCACGGGGCTTGTTGCCATTGATGTCGGTGCGTCTACGGGCGGCTTTACGGACGTGTTACTGCAAGGGGGCGCCCAGAAGGTCTATGCCGTTGATGTGGGCCATGGCCAGCTGGCCTGGAAGCTCCGGCAGGATGACCGCGTGGTGGTGATGGAAAAGACCAACGCGCGCTATCTGGACGCTGAAGCCATCCCAGACCCCATTGATATCGTGGTGTGTGATGCCAGCTTCATATCATTGAAGACTGTGCTGCCGGCCGCCATGGCACTGGTGAAGCCCGGTGGACGGCTTATCGCGCTCATCAAGCCGCAGTTTGAGGTGGGGCGCGAGAATGTGGGCAAGGGCGGCGTGGTGCGCGACCCTGAGCTCCATACGGCCGTCTGTGCGGACATGCAGGCCTGGCTGAACGATGAAATGGACGGCTGGACGGCCTGTGGCCTGACCGAAAGCCCGATCAAGGGCCCCGAAGGCAATATTGAATTCCTCCTGTATGGCGAGAAGGCCTGATGGCAAAAGCAGAATTGTTTGACGTTGAAATCACCGCGCTGGGCGCACAAGGCGACGGGGTTGGCGAGCGGGACGGCACGCCGGTGTTCGTGCCCGGCACCGTGCCAGGCGATGTGGCGCGGGTGGCGGCAAAAGACGTGCGCCGGAACGGCATTTATGCCGACCTTGTGGACATCACGAAGGAGAGCGCGGACCGAACAGCGCCCGCGTGCCAGCATTTCGGCACTTGTGGCGGCTGCCAGCTGCAGTTCCTGAAGCCCGATGTCTATGCCGCCTGGGTCAGGGACCGCACGGCAATGGCGCTGGCGCATCACGGCTTTGACGCGGGCCTCGTGCGGGACCCGATCATCACCCCACAGGAAAGCCGCCGCCGGGTGGCCCTGAAGGCGCTCAGGGTGGCATCCGGTGTGGTGCTGGGCTTCAACGAACGCCAGAGCCACCAGATTGTGGACGTCAAGGAATGCCCGATCGCGCGGCCCGAGCTGACGCGCCTGTTTGCGCCCTTGAGGGCCTTGCTCGCTGGCATTCTGCCGCAGCGCATGGCAGCGACCGTGCATATGACCGTCACGGCTTCCGGTGTTGACCTGTTGATCGATGCCGCGAAAGCGCTTGATCTGGCGGACCGCGAGGCGCTGGTGGATTTTGCCAACACCCACGATATCGCCGCCGTTCACTGGCAGGACCAGGGCTTCCTGGACCCGGTGGCAATCCGCCGCGAAGCGGTGATGGATTTCGCAGGCGCCCGTGTGCCGCTGCCGCCGGCCGCCTTTATCCAGGCGTCGGATGAGGGCGAAGCCGCGCTTGTGAAGGCTGTTGTGGACGGCTGCGCAGGCCATGGCCGGGTGGCGGACCTGTTCTCGGGCATCGGCACCTTTACCTTCCCGCTGGCCAAAGAGCATCAGGTGCTGGCGGCCGAAGGCGCAAAGAACGCGCTGGATGCCATGCAGGCAGCCGCCAATGTGGCCACAGGCTTCAAGCAGATTGTGGCCAAGCATCGGGACCTGTTCCGCAGACCGCTGACGACCAAGGAGCTTGAGATGTTCGAGGCTGTCGTCTTCGATCCGCCGCGGGCAGGGGCCAAGGACCAGGTGGAACAGCTGGCAACATCGAGTGTTTCGCGCATCGTAGCCGTGTCCTGCAATCCCAATACTTTCAGCCGCGACGCCCGTACGCTTGCCGATGGCGGCTATGAGCTTGAGAGCGTCCAGCCCGTTGATCAGTTCCTGTGGTCACCCCATATGGAGCTTGTAGGTATTTTCTCAAGAAAATAAAATAAGGCATTATTTTAAATATGAAAATTCGCTTTGAACTCCTGATGTCCATCACCGCCATGATCACGGCAGTCGCTGCTGTGGTGGTGGCTATCGTGCAGACACAGGTGATGCATGACGAGGCGATGATGGAGCGCGAACATGCCCGCCTTTCGGTGCTGCCGAGCATCATGGTGTTCACCGGCAGCCATGTGGGCGACGAGGAAGGCAGCTTCTATATCGGGGCGACCAACCAGGGCATAGGTCCGGCGTCCATTGAGGGGCTGACTGTCAGCGTTGATGGTAAAGCACAAGCAACCTGGACACAGGCTGTGGCCTTGGCCACAGATGGTGCAGTACGTCTGGACGGGCCGGAGCGAAATGTGGATTCCGTTGCGGTTACCGATCTGGACCCCGGCGCGCTGATGCCTGCTGACGTCCGTGTTCAGATGATCAAGATGGACACAACGCCCGAAATTGCCGCGCTTATGAGGGGGCAGCTGGATTCTCGTGTCACCGTATCCATGTGTTATTGCTCGCTCTACCGCGAATGCTGGACCGTCGACAATATCAATACCCGGCCCAAGCCGGCGAACAGCTGCAAGGCCCAGGAGGCCGCCTTCTTCCGCAACGAAGAATAAACGCCGATATCAGTCCTGCAGGTCAGCGACGAAGCTTCTGACAGCCGTGGCTGAGATGGCCGGAATTTCCTCCATCGGGATATGGCCGATGTTGGGGTAGGTCACCAGCTTGGCGCCTTCGATCTTTTCTGCCAGTATTTGCCCAACTTCCATGGGGATCAGGCTGTCGGCTTCGCCCCAGAGGATCAGCGTAGGCAGGTTGATCTGGGCCACATCAAGGTCAGCCCGGCCGCCGTCCCTGTACCAGGCGAAACGGATGCCAGTGGCACGGCGATTGCCCGGATGGCGCACCAGCTCCCAATAGCGGTCGATCATGGCGTCGTTGATCAGCGTATGGTCAACGATGGAGGTCATGAGGCCTTCTTCGACAAAGCTGCGCGGCGTGATATTCTCCAGGATCCAGTCGCTGTACCAGCGGCCAGCCAGGTCGAAGGCTTTCGGGCGCTTTATGGGGATTTTGGTGTCTGCGGGCGGGTTCACTCCTGCGGCGTCCACCAGAACGATGCCCTGAAGCTTTTCCCCGTGCGCCAGCGCATAAGCCAGCGTGACACCGCCGCCCATCGAATTGCCGCCAAGGATGAAATCCTGCAGGTTGAGGGCTGATGCGAACTCATCCACGAAAGCCACCATGCCGCCATAGGTATAATCGTCCGCGGGCGTCGGCCCGGTGAGGCCGTGGCCTGGCAAATCAACGGTGACAACGAAATGGTCTTCGTCAAGGGCGTCCACCCAGCCTTCCCAGGTGTGTAGGGACGCGTTCGAGCCATGCAGCAGCAGGATTGTCGGCCCTTCGGCATTGCCCTGCATGCGAAAGTGCGCGCGGGCGCCAGACGGGAGTTCGATGAAATCTGAAGCGCCTGTGGCGTATTTTTCGGCCAATGTTTCGTGCGGTATATCCGGCGTCCAGGAAATATAGACCACCAGCGCAAAGCCAAGCATCAGCGCGGCCAGCAGGTATTTCAGCCATTTCATCATCTGTCACTCCCCCGTTTGGCGGGAGCTTACCTGAAGGGGCCTACACGCGCCAGCGGCGATTTTCAGCGCGCTAAACCTTTGGCCCAGTGACAGGCGCGGGCGCGGCTGGTAATGTTATGTCATAACTTTATGGAGCATGTCATGGTGTCAGGCAAGCAGATGGACCGTCCAATGGACCGTCCAATGGACCGCCGGATGGACAGACGGACAGTTCTTGCGATGCTGGGGGCAGCCGGGGTGTCGCTGGCTGGCCTGGGTGCTGCGTCTGCTGCAAGTGACATGCTGCTGAAACGCATCCCCTCAAGCGGGGAAGCCATTCCGACCATCGGCCTCGGTAGCTGGATCACCTTCAATGTCGGGAATGACCCTGTTGGCCTTGAGGCCAGCCAGAAGGTCATCGCGGCCTTCCTTGAGGCGGGCGGTCGCATGATTGACAGCTCGCCCATGTATGGCTCATCGCAGGCCACCATTGGGCAGGCGCTGACGGCCTTGGGCGCGCCGCCGTCGCTGATGGCCACCGACAAGGTTTGGATCAACGGCGCGCGCCAGGGCAGGGCGCAGGTTCAGGCGAGCCTCAAGAACTGGGGTGTGCTGCGTTTCAGCCTCTTGCAGGTGCATAACCTGCGTGATTGGCAAGCCCATCTGCCGGTCCTCTTTGAGATGAAGGCCGCCGGTGCCATCGACTATGTAGGCGTGACCACGTCGCACGGCAGGCGACACCGCGAGCTGGCGGCAATCCTTGAAAACCAGCCGCTCGATTTTGTCCAGCTGACCTACAATATGACCAACCGGGAGGCGGAAGACCGCATCCTGCCGCTTGCGCGTGAGCGCGGCATTGGGGTGATCGTCAACCGGCCCTTTGACGGCGGGCGGCTGATCCGCGCGGTCAAACGCCACCCGTTCCCCGCCTGGGCGAAAGCTGAGGGCTTCAAAGGGTGGGCGGATTATCTTTTGAAATTCAACGTATCGCATCCGGCGGTCGTTTGCGCCATCCCCGCCACCACGCAAGTGGCGCATGTGCGGGAAAATATGGCCGCAAGTAAGGGCCGACTGCCGGATGCGACCCTGCGGGCCCGTATGGCTGCCTATGTGAAGGACCTGTAGATGTTCTTCTGGGAGACCCTGCAAAGCTATGAGCTGGCCGATTTCCTGATGTTCTCGCCAGCTGTCTATTTCCGCATGGTGGAAGCCTATGTGGGCAGTTGGTGGCCTCTTGCGTTGGCTTTCGTGCTTGGGTTCTCCGGTACGCTGTGGCTCTGGTACCAGAAAGGTCAGGACTTGCCGGTTTGGGGCTTGTTGGCTGCTGCCTGGGTCATGCCGGTGCCACTGTTTTTTCTTGGCCGTTACGCCGAAATAATGACAGCAGCGCCCGCCTTTGCCACGCTATTTGCGCTTCAGGGGGCTTTGCTGCTGATTGCGCGGGCACATCCTGTCAAAGGTCCGGCGCATGTGTCACCCATTGGGGCGTGGGGCGGCGCTTCTCTTATGATAGTGGCGCTGGTGCTATACCCTGTTGTTGCCATGCTTGCGGGCAGGGCGCCTGCCGCGTTTGAGGCCGTGGCTTTGATGCCCGATCCCGCTGTTCCACTGACGCTTGGCTGGTTCCTGCTTGTGGGCGAACGGCGGCTTCTGCTGTGGGTGATCCCGTTTTTGTGGGTGGTTATATCCGCAGGCATACTGCACACCATGGGCGAGCCTGATTATTGGCTGCTGCCAGTCCTGTTCCTGCTGGCTGCTGTCGGAGCCTTTCTGCTGCCGCGCAGCGGTGCCATCAAAAATTGACACTTGCCAGATTTGACCTTTGTCAGAGACACTTGGGGCCTGACACGGCAACAAGGCAGCATGATGCAGCATATTCTTACCGCCCTTGGGGGCATTGGCCTGTTTCTGTTCGGCATGACGGTGCTGACAGAGGGCTTGCGCGCGCTGGCCGGCGGGGCCTTGCGGGCGATCCTCGCGCGCTATACCACCAATCCGGTCTCAGGCGCTGTCACCGGTGCCCTGACAACGGCCGTGATCCAGTCCTCCAGTGCCACCACGGTAACAGCCGTTGGCTTTGTGGGGGCAGGGTTGATTACATTCTCGCAGGCCTTGGGGGTCATCTTTGGTGCCAACATCGGCACCACCATCACCGGCTGGCTGGTGGCGCTGATCGGCTTCAAGCTCCAGCTTGGTCTGATGGTGATGCCGCTTTTGCTTGTTGGGGTGCTGATGCGCCTGTTTGGTAAGCCAAAGTTTCGTCACGCGGGCACCGCGCTCGCGGGTTTCAGCCTGCTGTTTATCGGCATTGAAACGCTGCAGCACGGCATGGCAGCCTTTGAAGGCATTGTCACGCCCGACAGCTTCCCGGCGGATACCCTTCTGGGCCGCCTGCAGCTTGTGCTGATCGGTGTGGGGATCACGCTTGTGACCCAGTCATCAAGCGCCGGTGTGGCGACGGCCCTTGTGGCGCTGTCGTCCGGGGCGATTTCCTTCCCGCAGGCGGCGGCCATGGTGATTGGTATGGACGTGGGCACCACCTTCACAGCCGCCCTCGCGACCGTGGGTGGTTCAACCGCCATGCGCCAAACCGGCTTCGCCCACGTGATCTATAACGTCATGACGGGTGTCATGGCCTTCTTCCTGGTGGGGATTTACACCAATTTCATGGATGCCTGGGTGGCGGGCGGCGCGGCGGGCAATGCCCAGATGGCGGTCGTGGGCTTCCACACCATGTTCAATATTCTTGGCGTGATCCTGATACTGCCTTTCACCGGTGCCTTCGCCCGCTTTATCACCCGTCTGGTGCCTGAACAGGTACCAGCGCTGGAGCGCGGGCTGGACAGGCACCTCCTGAAGGAACCCGGCGTGGCCATGGCCACGGCGCTTGAGGTTGCCCGCAGGCTGGGGCAGGAAGCTTTTGCCATCCTTCATAGTCAGTTGCGGCCGGAAACGCGGCAGGCCAGCCAGGAGGCAAGACTGGAAGCGCTTCTGCGCGCCACGGAAAACACCCAGCTCTATGTGGAGGAGATCTCATCGAGCGCGCTAGACCCGGTGTCGGCCGACCAGCAGGTGGCGGCGCTGCATGCGCTTGACCATATTCGCCGCCTGCATCACCGCTGCACGCAGATCACCCGGGTGGGGGCCTTGTCTGCCGACAGGCGGCTGGCGCGCTATACCGCCGTGCTGGCGCATGCCGTGGGGCGGTTCACCCTGGATGGTGATATCTCGGCGGGCAGGGCGGCGTTTGAGCGCCTGCACGGCTTCATGCGTGTCCAGCGCCACCGGTACCGCCAGTCAGAGGTGCATAGCTCCATCAAAGAGCATGGGCCGGACACCACGCTGATGGCGCGGCTGGATGCCATGCGCTGGCTGCAGCGCGTAGCCTACCACGTCTGGCGCATCAGCTATCATCTTGGGGAACGAGACCAGCAGGCGGAACCGTCAGCCTCCGACCAGGAAGATTAACCGCACTGGGCGCGGTGCAGCATCATATGGTCGGCCAGCACCACAGCCATCATGGCTTCGGCGATGGGTACGGCGCGGATGCCCACGCAGGGGTCGTGACGGCCTTTGGTAACCACATCAACGGCTTCGCCACGCGTGTTCACGCTTTTGCGCGGCGTCAGGATGCTGCTGGTGGGCTTCACGGCAAAACGGGCTACGATGGGCTGGCCGGTTGAAATGCCGCCCAATATGCCGCCCGCGTTGTTGGACATGAACTGCGGCCCGCCGTTTGCGCCGGGGACCATCTCGTCCGCATTCTCTTCGCCTGTCAGGCGGGCTGCTTCCATGCCGGCGCCAATTTCCACGCCTTTGGCGGCATTGATGCTCATCAACGCGGTTGCGAGGTCGGCGTCCAGCTTGCCGTAAACCGGCGCGCCCCAACCGGCGGGTACGCCTTCGGCTACCACTTCGATCACGGCACCAATGCTGCTGCCGCTTTTCCTGATCGCGTCCAGCTCGGTTGCCCATTCTTCGGCCGTTTGCGCGTCGGCACAGAAGAAGGGGTTGTTGTCCACTTCAGCCCAGTCGAACCGGCTGCGGTCAATCTTGTGGGCACCCATCTGCACCATGGAGGCACGGATGGTGATACCGTCCCCCAGCACCTTGCGGGCGATGGCGCCGGCCGCCACGCGGGCCGCGGTTTCGCGCGCGCTGGAGCGCCCGCCGCCGCGATAATCGCGGATGCCGTATTTTTCCATATAGGTGAAATCGGCGTGGCCGGGGCGGTAGCGTTCAGCGATATCGCCATAATCCTTCGAGCGCTGGTCGGTGTTTTCGATCATCAGCTGCACAGGCGTGCCGGTGGTTTTGCCTTCAAACACGCCCGACAGGATTTTCACAGCGTCGGGTTCCCGGCGCTGTGTGGTGTATTTGCTCTGGCCGGGCTTTCGTTTGTCCAGAAACACCTGGATTTCCTCTTCCGTGATCTCCAACAGCGGCGGCACGCCATCGACGGTGGCGCCAAGCGCCGGGCCGTGGCTCTCGCCCCAGGTGGTGAAACGGAAAAGTCTGCCAAAGGTGTTATAGGACATATGAAAGCCTAGTCTTTGTCTTGTTCGTCGAGGATCTTGATGAAGGCCTTCATCGCGTCGTCGTCTGTCGGCATGCAGGTGGTGGAGAAACCGCTATCCACATGGTGGGTTTCGCCGGTCACGCCGGAAGACAGGTCAGACAGGAGGTAAAGGCCCGCACCGGCCACATCATCAAGCGTGATGTTGCGGCGCAGGGGGGCGTTTTTCTCGTTATACTTCAAAAGCATACGGAAATCGCCAACGCCGGACGCCGCGAGCGTCTTCATCGGGCCGGCGGAGATGGTGTTCACCCGGATGCCTTTTTCGCCCAGGTCACGCGCCATATAGCGGGTGCTGGCCTCAAGGGCCGCTTTCGCCACACCCATCACATTATAGTGGGGCACAACCTTTTCCGAGCCATAGTAGCTGAGCGTGACCATGCTGCCGCCGTTGGTCATCATCTTCTCGAGACGCTGGCCCACGGCGACGAAGCTGTAGGCGGAGATGTTCATGGTCATCAGGAAGTTGTCGAGCGTGGTGTCGATATAGCGGCCGCGCAGCTCATTCTTGTCGGAATAACCAACGGCATGTACGAAGAAGTCGATGCTGTCCCATTTTTCCGCCAGCTTTGCAGCCATGGCGTCGATCGACGCGGCGTCGGAGACATCACACTGCACCAGGAAATCGGACCCAATGGATTCCGCCAGTGGCCGCACGCGCTTTTCCAGGGCTTCACCCTGATAGGAAAAGGCAACCTCAGCGCCTTGCTCCGCGCAGGCCTTGGCAATGCCCCAGGCCATCGAGCGGTCGTTTGCGACGCCCATGATAAGCCCGCGTTTTCCTTCCATCAATTTGGTCATATTCGCCCCCTTTTTATATCTGTTAGGCCGAGAATTCGGCGCATCCTACACGAAGCGCCCCGCCCGTCAATTGTTTTGGCGGAAACTGATTATGCGTCGGTTTCTGCCGGTTTGTCATCGCCATTATTGGCCGCGTCCTTTGCAGTCCGCTTGCTGGCGCGTGCCTCTGCCTTTGCCCTGTCTGCCTCGTCGAACGTATAGGCTGCGTTCAGTTCCGCGCCCAGCACAAAACCGAGGCTGACAAGGAAGCAGAAAAGCTGCATCACCACCACGCCCGCGAGGCTGCCGTAGGTGACGTCATAGTTGCCTGCATATTTGAGGTAAACCGACATGCCCTTGGCTGTTGCGATCAACACGGCGACGCTGAGCAGCGTGCCGGGCAGGCGCACCACGTTCTTCACTTTCCTGGGCGTCAGCGACAGGTAGACCATATAAAGCCCCAGCGTCAGCACAGCGGGGCTGACCAGAAGGCTGAGGTATTTCCAGGTGGTGTTGACCCCGTCCATCATGGCGTCCGGGAACAGGCTGGTGATGGCCTTGAGGACCGCCGGGCCCAGCACCATGATCGACATGGCAATCACGATGGCAATGGCGCCAAAAACCACCACGCCCAGGCTTTCAAGCCGCCTGATCCAGATGGCGCGCGCGTGTTCCTTGCCAAACGCCTTGATCAACACCTCACGCGCCGCTTCCACGCCGTTTCCAGCGGTCCAGATGGCCAGCAGGATCGAACCGGTCAGGATTTCGGCGCCGGTGTTGCTGACAATACCCTTGATCGGGCCGGCGACAACGCTTGAGACTTCGGGCGGCAGGATAGAAAGCATATACTGGATCGCTTCGTGCCCGCGCTCGGATTGCCCCATGAAGCCGGAAACAGCGACCAGGAAGATGATGAAGGGAAACAGCGATAGCATGGAAAGGAACGCCATGTTACCGGCCGCCGCCATGCCCTGATTGCTGAAAAACAGGACGAGGGCGCGTTTCCAGGCCCGCTTATGCCGTTCCAGCGCTACCATGGTGTCAATATAGCCCCGCTTTCTTGCGGAGGTCAGCACCATTGCCGCCGGACCATTGTTTCATCAGCTTTTCAAGCTCCGCGTCGCGGTCGGTCGGCAGCATCAGCTTCAGGTTGACATACATATTGCCCACCTCATCACCGCGCTTGACGCCCTTGCCCTTCAGCCGCAGGCGCTTGCCGGTGGAGCTGTTTTTGGGAATGCGTACTGTCAGGCGGCCTTTGGGGGTCGGCACTTCGATATCACCGCCCAGCACCGCTTCATCAAGTGAGATTGGCAGCTCAAGATGGATATCCAAATCCTTGCGGGTGAAATAGGGGTGAGGCGCCACGCGAATTTCCACGAGCGCATCGCCCTTGGGGCCCTTGCCGAAGGCCGGGCCGCCTTGCCCGGAAAGCCGGATCACCTGGCCATCCTTGATGCCGGGTGGGATCTTGATGTCCACGTTGCGGTTGTCGTTGAGCGTCAGGCGCCGGGTGCTGCCGTTGATCGACTCGTCAAAACCGATGGTGATCTTGTAGCTGAGGTCCAGACCCCGCTTCCGGCCTGACTGTTCAAACGGGTTATCCCCCCGCGATGGGCCGCTGCGCCGGCTTGAGGAGCGGAAAAATTCGGTGAAGATATCCTGGGCTTCGTCAAGATCGAAATCGTCGAACCCTGCAGATGCCCGCCGCCTGCCGCCGCCGCCAAACCCAAATGGGTTCGAATAGGCGCGCTTCTCGGCGCCGGTCTCGTCAATCTCGCCGCGGTCATAGCGCCTGCGCTGTTCCTCGTTCCCGAGGATCGAGTAGGCTGCAGACACTTCCTTGAAGCGGTCGACAATCTTGGGGTTATCCTTGTTGGCGTCTGGATGGTATTTTTTAGCCAAAGTACGATAGGCCTTCTTGACGTCAGCCTGGCTGGCGTCGCGGTTTAGGCCCAAAATATCATAAAGGTCGCTCATAGGATTGTATCAAACCCAAAAAACAGATACTGAATCACGTGTCTTGCTATCATATAAGGGGCAGGGCACGGCGTGCAATATTCTTGCATTTATAGATGCTTAGATTTGATATAGCAGACTGTGCAGCCGACGTGCGGAAAAAGATTTTTTTTGACAAGGAATAAGACCGGTGTCCGACAAGCGTGCTTCTTTTGAAACCCCGTTCGATCAGGTCAACGCCTGGCTTGCCGAAGCCACGGAAAGCGAGCCCAATGACCCGACGGCCATGGCGCTGGCAACAGCAACGCCAGACGGCTTCCCGAGCGTGCGGATGGTGCTTCTGAAGGGCTGCGATGCGGACGGTCTTGTTTTCTACACCAACCTTGAAAGCCGCAAAGGCGGGGAGCTGGCACAAAACCCGAACGCAGCGCTTCTGTTCCACTGGAAGACCCTGCGCCGTCAGATTCGTGTCGAGGGTGCTGTCGAGCCGGTAACAGACGCCGAAGCCGACGCCTATTTCGCCTCGCGCCCGCGCGCCAGCCGCATCGGCGCCTGGGCGTCACAACAGTCGCGCGAGATGGAAGGCCGGTTTGAGTTTGAGGGCGCCATCGCGAAATATACTGCCAAGTTTGGCGCCGGCGATGTGCCACGGCCTGATTATTGGTCCGGCTTTCGGCTGAAGCCGCGCTATTTCGAATTCTGGCGCGACCGCAAGTTCCGCCTGCATGAGCGCATTACCTACCGGTTGGATGAAGCCGCTCAGGACTGGCAGCTGGCGGAGCTTTACCCCTAATATTTCCGTTGTGTGACACCTTATATTGCCCTTGGGGCAGAAGTGTCACTGAAGTGAAATATATCTGTCACAATAGGGATTTACCTTTTCCTCGCACAACAACACTGTGGGCCAGCACGCGTGGCAGGCACCGCATAGCGAGGGTCACTCCATGCGTCTTTCCGTTCGTCTTCGGATTCTCATCGGCTTCGCAGCCGTCATCGTTACGCTTGCGGCGGCGAACCGCATCTCCTCATCCGGTTTGCGCGGGCTCGATACCGCCTCTCAGGCGATTGCCGACAAGACTGACATTGTCAGGCACGTCAATGATTATGCGGCCGATATCGCGGCACAAACCAGCGCGCTCAGGACTTACGCATTCTCAGGCCGGGAGGAAGACAGGCAGCGCCTGACCGAGGCCCAGGCCCGGGCGGAAGAAACCCGCACCGAGGTGGCCGACATCCTGACCCAAACAGGCGAAGCCGAGACGGCAAAAGCCCTTGAGGCCGCGTCCCATGATTTTGATGCTGTTTTCACGGCAGTTGAAAACCGTCTGGGGAACGAAGAGGACGCCCTTCAGGTTGTTGCTGTTGGCATTGGCAAACTGGAAGTGTCAGCCGCCAAGCTGGCCGATTTCCTGCAGTCCAGGGGCGGCGAGGCAGCTGCACTTGCAAGCCAATTAGGGCCGCTTGTGGCACGCTATAACCAGGCCAGCATTGCCTATGTGGCATCGGGCCGTACCGCAGACTTTTCCGAGGCCATTGCCGCAGGTGAAGAACTGGACGGTTTGATCAGGACAGCACAGGTGGCGCTGAAGGGCATACCGCGGCGCGACATGCGGGTGCTGATCTATGCCCGCCGCGATAGCGACGTAATCCGCCAAAGCCTGCGCGCCAAGAATGCGGCAGCCACGTCCTTGCAGGATGCCATGACCCAGCTTGAAGGGGCGGCAACGGCCATTGCAGACATTACGGGCAAGGCAAAACTGGCTGCCCGTGATGAGCAAGGGCTTGCGCTGACCGATATGATCGCAGCCGTGAACAAGGCTGTGGTCCAGAGCCTGATTGGATTGATCGTTGGCGCCGTGATCGCAGCCATTATGGCCTGGTATATCGGTTTTTCGGTCGCGCGCCCGCTTGGCCGTATTACCGATGCGATCAGTAGGCTGGCGGCAGGCGACAAGACGGTTGAAATTCCGGGCCGTGACCGCGGTGACGAACTCGGCCGCATGGCCGAAGCGGCAGGCATCTTCAAGGACAAGACGTTTGAGTTGGAGCGTCTGGCCGAAGCCAAACGCGAGGGCGAGCGCCGGGAAGCTGAAGCCCGGCGCCTTCAGGAAATCGAGGACGCCCGCCGCCTTGAAGAACACAAGCAGGCCGAAGAACGCGCGCGGCTGGAGCGTCAGGAAGCCCGCCAGCAGCAACGCCTGCAGATGGCCGATGCGTTTGAAGTGGGTGTGATGCGCATCGTGGAAACGGTGGCGAGCGCATCCCGGAACATGGCGGGGGCGGCCAATAAGCTTGTCGGCAACACCGAACGCACTGCGTCGGAAGTCAGCGCGACCCAGCATGCAACGGATGAGGCATCGCGCAACGTTCAGGCCGTGGCAGGGGCGACCGAGGAACTCTCTGTCTCGTTCCGGTCCGTGAGCGATGAGCTTGACCATAGCGCGAAGGTGGCCCTGAGCGCCGTTGATGAAGCCAGCCGCACCACGGAAACCGTGGCGGGCCTGTCGGAGGCCGCACACCAGATTGGCTCTGTGGTCAAAATGATCCGCGATATCGCCGATCAGACCAACCTTCTGGCGCTTAATGCGACCATTGAGGCCGCGCGCGCCGGTGACGCAGGCCGAGGTTTTGCTGTGGTGGCGTCCGAGGTAAAGAACCTGGCAGCACAATCAAGCAAGGCAACCGAAGATATCGCGGCCTATGTGGAAAAGATCCAGCTGGTGTCAAACGACGCGTCGGGAGCGATTGAGCGGATCGGCGATATTATTGGCCAGATGAATGATGTGACGCAGTCTGTGGTGGCGGCAGTACAGCAGCAGGCCGCAGCCACCGGCGAGATTGCCCAAAATGTGCAGCAGGTTTCGGCTGGGACAGAACAAGTCCGGGCCAGTGTGTCGATTGTGGACGCGGCCGCCTTTGAGACCCGCACCATGTCCAGCGACCTGCAGACAAGTGCGGAAAGCCTGATGTCTGAATCGGATAGCCTGAAGCGCGAGGTGGATCGGTTCCTGGCTGAAGTGCGCGACACAAAAGAAGAAGAGGCCGTAGCGTCTTCCGACAACGCCGATGAAAAGAGCCACAAGGGCGCAGAGATACATCTGTTGCGGTCAGCCTGATTACTTTAATCATGAAACTATGGAAAAGCCCGCATCTGTGCGGGCTTTTTTCGTTTTGGCCTTTGAAGTCCGGCGCTGCCGAACTACACTTTAATGGAACACATTGCCTTTGGGGAAAGGCAACTTTTCAAAGGGGGAAAAGACCATGGACGGCATGACGCTCAACGAGACGCCAGCGGAAGACATCGCAGCCAAGCTTCAGGCCCAGCGCCACAGCTATCTGGCTGAAGGCTTCGTAAGCGCGGAGGTGCGCAAGGACAGGCTGAGGCGCGCGCTCAAGTGCCTGATGGATCATAAGGATGACTTTATCCGCCTGATTTCGGAAGATTTCGGTAACCGGTCCGCCGAGACCACATTGTTCGCTGACGTAGCGGCAAGCTCTGGCGCCCTCAAGGATGCCATCAAGCATGTGGACAAGTGGATGAAACCCTCTAAGCGTAAGCTGCAGTTCCCGCTGGGGCTGTTGGGTGCCAAGGCGCAGGTGGTGCCGCAGCCGAAAGGTGTTGTGGGGCTGATTACGCCCTGGAACTTCCCGCTGACCATGGTTTTCGTGCCGCTTGCACAGATGCTGGCGGCGGGTAACCGGGTGATCATCAAGCCAAGTGAGCACACACCGCGCACTTCCAACTTCTTCAAAGAAGTGTTCGCTCAAAACTTCGATGAAACCGAAGTGGCGGTTGTGACAGGGGCGGTGCAAACCAGCCAGGCCTTCGCCAGCCAGCCATGGGACCACCTGATGTTCACGGGCGCGCCGGTGGTGGGCAAGCTGATCATGCGGGCGGCAAGCGAGAACCTCACGCCCGTGACGCTCGAGCTGGGCGGCAAAAGCCCGGTTGTCGTTGGCAAAAGCGCAGACCTGGATATGGTGGCCGAGCGCGTTGCCACCTTCAAGCATATGAACGCCGGACAAATCTGCCTGGCGCCGGATTATATCAATATTGATGCCGACCGGCGCGACGCCTTTGTCGACACCTACACCAAGAAGGTGTCCAGCATGTATCCGTCCATGCTAGCAAACGACCAATATACCTCGATCATCAGCCCGCGGCACCGGGAGCGGCTTGAAGGTTATATTGAGGACGCCAAAGCCAAAGGAGCGGATGTGCGCATCATCAACCCCGCGGATGAGGATTTTGCAGGCCAGAACCAGGCCAACAAGCTGCCGTCAGCCCTGATCCTGGACCCGACCGACGACATGAAGGTGATGCAGGAAGAAATCTTTGGCCCGATCCTGCCAGTGCGTACCTATGAAAAGACGTCTGAGGTGATCGACTATGTCAACGCGCGGGAACGCCCGCTGGCGCTGTATTATTTTGGTGGGGACAAGGCCGAGGAAGCCGAAGTGCTGACGCGCACGACATCCGGCGGCGTGACAGTCAACGATGTGCTGTGGCACGGGGCCCATGAAAACCTGCCGTTCGGCGGTGTGGGTAACAGCGGCATGGGTCATTATCACGGCTATGACGGTTTTCTGGAGTTCAGCCACCAGAAATCGGTGCTGAGGCACCCGAAACTGTCGATCGGCAATCTCCTTGGGATCGTCCCACCATACACGGACAAGCTTCGCAAGAATGTGGAGCGTCAGATCAAGTAACAGGTTAACCAGCAGTCAGGAGTGGCGGACATGATCGCCTATAATTTCAACAGCGTCTCATCGATTTTGGTTGAGGACGGTGCGGCCCACAATTTGGGCGCAACCCTCAAGGCCCGGTTTGGGTGCCAGAAACCCATGGTCATCACGGACATGGGGTTGGTGCGCCTTGGCATGGTCGGGTCAGTTATGCAGGCGCTGGAAGAAGCGGAATTGCATCCGTCTCTCTATGACGGTGTGGAGGCCGATCCGTCTGAGAAAGTGGTGCTGGAAGCCGTGAAGGCGGCCAAGGCGCACGGTTCTGACCTGATTGTCGGTTTTGGTGGCGGCAGTTCGATGGACGTGGCCAAGCTGGTGGCGATCCTGTGCACAGGCAAACAGGCGCTTGGCGATATCTATGGCCTTGACCAGGTGTCTGGCGGGCGTCTGCCGCTGGTGCAGGTGCCGACAACGGCGGGCACGGGGTCGGAAGTGACGCAGATTGCCATTGTCACGACGGGCGAAAGCACCAAGATGGGCGTCTCCGACAAGACGCTACTGGCGGACCTGGCCATCCTTGATGCGACGCTGACGAAAGGTTTGCCACCCCATATCACGGCGGCGACGGGTATTGACGCCATGGTGCATGCCATTGAGGCCTACACCTCCAAGATCAAGAAGAACCCCATTTCAGACGGCCTCGCACGCCAGGCGCTTCTGATGCTGGGCGCCAATATCGAGGTCGCCTGCAAGGAGGGCGACAATATGGAAGCGCGCCGGGGCATGCTGGTGGGGGCAACGCTGGCAGGGCAGGCCTTTGCCAACGCGCCGGTCGCGGGCGTGCATGCGCTGGCCTATCCGCTGGGCGGGCATTTCCATATCCCGCATGGTCTGTCGAACGCGCTGGTGTTGCCGCATGTGCTTCGGTTCAATGAACCGGTTGCGGGCGGCCTGTATGCCGAACTGGCGGAGCTTGTGGGGGCTGGGAACAGTGCCGCCGCGCTGATCGACTGGCTCGAACGTATCGCGGATGATGTGGGTATTGAAAAGCGCCTCAGGGATGTGGGCGTGAAGGAAGGGGCGTTACCAATGCTGGCGGATGATGCCATGCTTCAGGAACGCCTGCTGGTCAACAACCCGCGTGAGATTACCCGGAGTGACGCCCTCGAGATTTATGAGGCGGCCTGGTGAGCGAGAAAGTAGCCCTGCGCAGCGTGACCGCATACCCGCATGTGTCTGATATCCAGACCCGCTGGATGGACAATGACGTCTATGGCCATGTCAACAATGTGGTCTATTACAGCTTCTTTGATACCGCCGTGAACCGCTTCCTGATCGAGGGCGGCGTGCTGGATATCCATGAAGGCGCTGTGATTGGCCTGGTGGTGGAAACCAACTGCCGCTACCTCAAACCGCTTGAGTTCCCTGAACCCGTCCGTGCCGGCATCGCAGTCTCCCATATCGGCAGCTCAAGCGTACGCTATGAGATAGGCCTTTTCGCTGGAGACGCCGAGGAACCTGCCGCGCAGGGACATTTTGTCCATGTTTATGTGGACAGAAAGACGCGCCGCCCCACTTCATTACCAAAGGACTTCAGGGCCTTGTTGGAGACCATCCATCTCGGCCCCTGAATATTGCCAGGAGGGGAGTTTGTAATGGATGTGAAAGACAAGGTTATTGTGGTGACAGGCGGTGCCAGCGGTATCGGTGAGGCGCTCGCGAAGCTGTTTGCCGCCGAGGGCGCGAAAGCTGTTGCCGTGGCGGATATGGACGCTGCGGGCGCCGAGCGGGTGGCCGGTGAGATCGGCCCGAACGCCAAGGCCTACAGGCTGGATGTGACCGATGAAGCGGCCGTGAAGGCGATGGTTGAGGATGTCGAGGCGTCGGCTGGTCCGGTTGACCTTTATTGCTCGAACGCCGGGATTATCTTCTCCGACGCGCCAGACTGGACGGTGATCAGCCGTTCGAACGCCGAATGGCAGAAAATCTGGGAAGTCAATGTGTTCGCCCACATCCTGGCGTGCCGGGCAGTGTTGCCGGGCATGGTTGAGCGCGGCTCAGGCGGTTTCCTGATCACCGCAAGTGCTGCCGGCCTCCTGAGCCAGATTGGCGACAGCAGCTATTCCACCACCAAGCACGCAGCGGTGGGCTTTGCCGAAAGCCTGGCCATCAGCCACGGCGACGACGGCATTTATGTCGGTTGCCTGTGCCCACAGGCCGTGACCAGCAAGATGACTGCGGGCGCGGAGAAAAGCTCTGCCGCCGCGGACGGCATCATGCCCGCCGAGGAACTGGCGAGCCGCACACTTGCCATGATGCGGGAAGGGCGCTTCATGATCCGCCCGCATGAGCAGGTGGAAGGCTATTTCAAACACAAGGCCAATGACTATGACCGCTGGGTGGGGGGCATGCGCAAGTTCCGTCGCCACCAGCTGGAAACCACCGGTCGTCCGATCTGATTTTAGGGAGTATTTTCAATGGATTATACCAAATTAATGGATTTCACCGACAAGGTGGTTTTTGTCTCCGGTTCCTCGCGCGGTATTGGTGAAGCCATCGTGCGCGCTTTTGCCGCCAACGGCGCGAAGGTCATCGTCTCCTCCCGTGACCAGGACGCCTGTGAGGGCGTTGCTGAAAGCATCCGGGCGGATGGTGGTGACGCCAAGGCCAAGGCAGCGCACGCCGGCAAGATGGAAGATGTGACGGCGGTGTTTGACTGGATCAAGGCGGAATATGGCCGCCTGGACGTACTGGTGAACTGCGGTGGCACCAACCCATTCTATGGTCTGATTGGCGAAACGCCGGAAGCCGCGTTCGATAAAACCATCGATGTGAACCTGAAAGGCCCTTTCTATCTGTCCGCTGAAGCGGTGAAGATGATGAAAGAGCAGGGCGGCGGCGCCATTGTCAATGTGGCGTCTATCAACGGTATCTCGCCGGGGCACTTGCAGGGCATCTATTCAATGACCAAGTCGGCCATGATCAATATGACCAAGGCCTACGCCCGCGAATATGGCCATGACGGCATTCGTGTGAATGCCATCTGCCCCGGGCTGGTGGATACCAAGATGACGGCCGTGTTCACGTCGAATGAAGATATGCTGTCCCAATACACCAGCCAGTTCCCGATCCCGCGCGCGGGCAAGCCGGAGGATATGGTGGGCGGCGTTCTGTATCTGGCGTCTGATGCGGCGGCTTTCACCACCGGCACCACGCTGGTGATGGACGGCGGCTGGACGGCGTAAGGGAGGCAGACATGACAGAATCGCTCAATAAAACGGTCAATGTGCGTGAAGGCGAGGAGCTGGACAGCCATCTGATCGACAATATCATCAAAGAGCATATTGGCGGGCTTGAAGGCACGCCGACGATCCGCCAGTTCGCCAGCGGCCATTCGAACCTGACCTATTCGATCCAGTACCCGAACAAAAGTCTGGTTCTCAGGCGTCCGCCGCATGGCACGCGTCCGAAATCAGGTCACAGCATGATCCGCGAATATAGCGTGATGAATGCCCTGAAACCGGTCTTCCCGGCGGTGCCAGAAACCTACTTCCATGTGCCGGACGAAGGCAGCCCCCTGGGCGCTGAATTTTACGTGATGGAACAGGTGGACGGCCGCAAGCTGGACCGCACGATCCCCGCAAGCTGGGGCTTTGGCGAAGAAGAAGGCCGCAAACTGTGCCTGTCTTTCTTCAACAAACTGATCGAACTGCATCAGGTTGACTATGAGGCGGCGGGCCTCGGTGATTTCGGCAAGCCTGAAGGCTATGTGGAACGTCAGGTGACAGGCTGGAACCGCCGCTATGAGCGCGTGATCACCGATGACGTCGAAGATTTTGCCGATGTGCGCAAGTGGCTGGAAGACCATATGCCGCCGGGTGAGGTTGGCCACGCGGTGCTGCACGGCGACTATAGGCTCGATAATGTGATCCTGTGCGAAGACAACCCGTTCGAGATCAAGGCGATCCTGGACTGGGAAATCAGCGCGCTGGGCGACCCATTGATGGACCTTGGTAACACGCTGGCCTACTGGTCGCAGCCCGGTGACCCGGACGAGATGATTGCCATGTGCATGCAGCCTTGCATGGCGCCCGGTATGCTGACCCGCGAGGAAATCTGTGAGCTCTATGCCGAAAAGACCGGCTATGACCTGGCCAAGTTCGACTACTATCTGGTGTACGGCGTGTTCCGCCTGGCGGTGATTTTGCAGCAAATCTATTATCGCTATTACCATGGCCAGACCAAGAACAAGGCGTTTGCAGGGTTTGGTGGGCGAACCAACCAGATCGGCAACTATGCTCGCTTACTGATTGAAAAATCTGGCATTTAGCGAAAAATCTATGGTATAGGGTGAAGCCTTCGGTGCAGTGCGTCGGAGGCTTTATTCTTTCAGGCAAATATTCTCAGGCTTTCGTACTCAGCTACAATTGTGGCGAGTTGTTTAACATTGGTTCACTTTCTGTCGTTATTCTGCGGCTTATGGACCAAGCACGGCAGAGGGGACATTTGTGGCTGAAAAACTAGCTTTCTCGCTCGCACTGGATTTGCTCTTCAATGGGCAGAATATGGACTATTGCGAGCGTCCGATCAGCCTGGACATCATCGAAGACATGGCCATGTTCAGTGACCTGCCCGGCAGGGCGCGGGTTGGTGTGATTGGCCCGGGCGGCGGACGGTTGGTGAGAACCATGGTCGAGCGCGGTTATACGGTGGATGCCTATGAGGGCAGGGTCGAATGCCGCGAGCACTTGGAACGTATGTTCGTCGGCACAAGTGCAGCCAAAATTCATCCGGCCCATCATCTGGACGACCCAATGCGGCGCGAGAAGATGAAGTTTGACGCGCTCTTCTGCATGGATGACCTGCGCGCTTTCCGCGAAGACCATGAATGGACGGCCCATGTGCAGGCCATGGTGCGCGCGGACGGTTATTTTGTCTATTCACAGGTCTCAAACAATCTGCCAGCCAAAAAGAACACGCTGGATCAGTATTTTGATCTCGTCGGCAACTATAATGTCAGCGAGGAAACTGCTGTGCAGATTCGCGACAGCTATATGGCGCTGGATACGTGGGAACCGGACGAGAAAGACAAGAAAATGGCCATCGAGACCCTCGATATGGTCAAGTCGGCCTCAGGGCTGAGGCGCAGTATCATGAGCGGGGTTGAAGTGCGCTATGTGGTCTGGCGCAAGAAATACGGGCTCAAGTAAGCCCTTGAAATTGGTAACAAGCCAAAGAGGCCCTTCCGGTTAGGAAAGGGCCTCTTTTTCTTCTTGTTTGAGCCGCAGCAGGCACTCCTGTGCCGTGGAGGCCAGCAACCGGCCCGTGCGGTCATAGAGCGCACCCCGGGCGAGGCCGCGGCCCTTGCCGGTCCAGTAGCCGTCAGTTTTGTAGTAAATCCAGTCGTCCACACGGAAGTTTTCCCGATGGAACCACATGCCGTGATCGAGGCTGGCCACAGTCTTCAGGCGCGGATCGCGCGGGATCATGGCGTGCGGCCTGAGGTTCGCTGACAGGAAAGCGAAGTCGGAGATATAGGCCATCAGGCGGGCATGCAGCGCTTGGTCACCATCAATTTTTTCCTTCAAGCGGAACCAATAGCCTGTTTCCGGGCTTTTGGGCTGCGGGTTTTCAAGGTCCATCCGGTCAATGGAGCGCATCTCGAACGGCATGAAAGGCTTGTCCTTGGGCTGTTTGCCAAAGGCGCGCAGCACGCGGGCATAATAGGCCTCATCATCGTCCAGGTCTTCCGGCTGGGGCACATCTGGCATATCTATCTGGTGTTCAACGCCTTGTTCGCCCACATGGAAGGACGCCGCGATCGTGAAGATCGCCTCACCGTTCTGGATGGCAACGACCCGCCGGGTCACAAAACTGCGACCATCGCGGATCGGGTCCACATCATAAAGGATCGGTTGGGTGGCGATGCCCGGCCGCAGGAAGTAGCAGTGCAGCGAATGCAGCTTATAGCCTTCCCCGACCGTCAGCGTTGCGGCTTCCATGGCCTGCGCAATAACATGGCCACCAAACACATGCTGGTTCGGCCACTGGTTTGGTGTGCCGCGAAACAGCAGCTTATCCAGCCGTTCAACGGCCAGTTGGTCAATAATCGGTTGAACCTTGGTCATAAAACCCCTGGTGTTAAATCAAAAGCTAGTCACGGAAGCTTGGGTCAAGCCGTTCCATTTTTCTCAGAATAGCGGGCCAGACGAAATTGTCAGCCCCGTTTGCACCGGCCACGACGCGGAGGTCCCGAAGGGCATTGTCGATCGATTCCTGGCTTGGCTTATAGATGGCAGCGCCGGTAGACTGTGTCAGCACCTGGATTTTACAGGCGCGCTCCAGGAACCACATGGCTTCAAACGCTTTTGCAACTGTATCGCCAACCGTCAGCGTGCCATGGTTACGGAGGATCAGGGCGTTTTTGGTGCCGAAGTCTGCAACCAGACGCTCTTTTTCGCCGTCGTTTACCGCAAAGCCTTCATAGTCATGATAGGCCACCATGGCCCAGGGCACGATGCTGGTCTGGCACATGGGCAACAGTCCATCTTTCTGGTTCGATACCGCAATGCCGTAATCCGTGTGCAGGTGCATCACGCAGTTGGCGTCATCGCGCGCCTCGTGGATGGCGCTGTGGATCACGAAACCGGCAGCGTTGGGGATGAAGGGTGTGTCCATCAGCTGGTTGCCGTTCAGGTCCACCTTCACAAGGCTTGAAGCCGTGATTTCCTCGAACATCAGCCCCAGCGGGTTGATCAGGAAATGGTGGTCTGTCCCCGGAATGCGCATGGACAGGTGGGTATAGATCAAATCGTCCCAGCCCATATAGGCCATCATGCGGTAAGCGGCGGCAAGGTCCACGCGGGCCTGCCATTCTTCTGCCGATACCTGATCCTTGACGCTTCTGATGTCCAGCATGCCTGGTTTTGCCATTTTCCCCTCCTTTGATTGGGGCCGTGCCCCGACGTCTTCCAGTCATGAAACTAGGCCAATTGGGGGCCATGTCCAAAGCTTGGCTGTAAATTTGTGATTATGGCTGTTTTTCTACGGTTTCGCGGCGGCCAAAGAAGCTGCGGACCGGGCCGCGACTGATGCCCGCAACTGACTGCAGTGCGCTGGGCGCATGAGGGTGGCGCTCCATCTCTGTCCAGTCAACCCTGCGGTACCGGCGCACCAAAAGGGCAGCCTTGATGGCATAGTCGCCAACGATCACGCTATACATGGCCTCAACCGGTCCGCCCAGGGCCAGCACAGCGAACCCGACCGAAAGGCGCCCGACAATCATGCCGCAGAATGTCACAAACAGCGGGTAGCGCGTATCGCCCGCACCCCTTAGTGCACCACCAATGGCAAATTCGATTGCCATCAGCGGCTGGATCAGCGCCAGGATCAGGATGAAGAATTCCGTGTCTGCCCGCACGACAGGGTCTGCGGACAGGATATTGGCCAGGGGTGTTTTGAAGGCGTAGGTGACGACCGCGAGCGCGCACATGCCCACCATGGCAAGGCGCATGGCGGCCCAGCCACTGGCGACGGCTTCGTCGTGCTTTTCAGCGCCGATCAACTGGCCCGAAAGTGTCGCGCTGGCGGTGCCGAAGCCCAGTCCCACCACGATGGTGATGCTGAGGATGGTGATGCCGATGCCGTAGGCGGCAAAGGCCGCGGTGCCGTAGCTGCTGATCAGCATCATGAACAGAAGGAAGCTCATCTGGATCAACACCTGCTCGATCGCGGCAGGCGCCCCGATCTTGACCAGTTGCCCGATCCGGCGTTTTCTGAGCGCCCCTTGAAGGTGAGGGCGGAATACATATCGCCCGCGCAACCAGTTGACGAGGAACCACAGGACAATCAGGGATTGGCCGGCAGCCGTTCCCCAGGGAATCCCGGCAATGCCGACAGCAGGCGCCCCAAAGGCGCCGCGCACAAGCATGTAGGAAAGCAGGATTGCGGCTCCGGCGCCGACCGCCATATAACGCAGCGGCCTGATCACATCGCCAATGGCCCTAAAGGCTGTGGCGATTGTCAGCATCAGGGCGAAGACGATATTGAGGAGCGCCGCCGGCTGGATATAGGCCACCGCAAGCGCGGCGGTCTTGCCGTCCAGGCTGAACATTTTCACGAGAATAGGCGCTGCAAAGTAGGTGGTGATACCCAGCACGATTGAAATCATGATCGCGAGGGCGAGCGAACTGGCGGTCGAAGCTGATGTCTCATGCGTGTCATCCGCGCCCCAGGCACGGGCCACTACAGCAGTTGTGGCAACCGATAGCGCCATGGCGGCGGCCATCAATAGGAAATGCACCCGCCCTCCGGCGACAACGGCGGCGCTCATTTCCGGCCCCAGAGGCGCCACGATCCAGAGATGCGCGAAGGAGATGGAGACCATCAGGATATTGCTGACAATATTCGGCCCAGCGAGCCGCCATACAGTTTGATAGGAAAATCCAGCCATAAGCCTCATTCTTGCGCGCGCTGCCGGTCTCTAACGACAGGATAGACGGACAGTTAGATAGGATTGTTTTCAGCTTAGGCCAGCCGATCAGAAGTTTTTTTGACGTTACGGCCAGTTCGGCCAGAAACTTTCGCTCCACGCCTTGCCGTGGGGCAAAACCGCCTTACTCCTTACCCCTGAGACTTGTATTGCCGCCCGGGAAGGGGCGACGTCTGGGGAGACTGGTATAATGAGTGATCTTGAGGCATTCCGCACGGAAACGCGGGCCTGGCTGGAAGAAAATTGCCCTGCATCAATGCGCACGCCTGCGCAAGGCGAAAAAGACATCTGCTGGGGCGGTCGTAATTTCAATTTCCAAAGCGAAGACCAGAAGCTGTGGCTTGAGCGCATGGGCGCGCGCGGCTGGACAGTGCCGACCTGGCCAAAGGAATATGGCGGTGGCGGCCTTAGTAAAGACGAAGCCAAAATCCTGGCGGAAGAGATGAAGCGCATCAAGGCGCGCTCGCCGCTCACCAGCTTCGGCATCTGGATGCTTGGCCCGGCGCTTTTGAAGTTCGGTACGCACGAGCAGAAGCTTGAGCACCTGCCGTCCATCGCGCGCGGTGAGATCCGCTGGTGTCAGGGCTATTCCGAACCCAACGCGGGGTCTGACCTTGCGGCTCTCGCCACCAAGGCTGAAGACAAGGGTGATCACTATATTATCAACGGCCAGAAAATCTGGACGTCCTATGCTGACAAGTCGGATTGGATTTTCTGCCTGATCCGCACCGATACAACAGACAAGCACAATGGTATCAGCTTCATCCTGTTCGATATGGCATCCGAGGGCGTGTCGACGAAGCCGATCCAATTGATCTCCGGCTATTCGCCATTCTGTGAGACCTTCTTTGACGATGTGAAGGCATACAAGAAGAACCTTGTGGGCGAAGTGAACAAGGGCTGGACGGTCGCGAAATACCTGCTGACGCACGAGCGCACGGGCATTTCTGAAATGGGTGTGCCCACGCCGCTCAACCGCCTTGCGGTCGACAAACTGGGCACCAATGACGCGGGTGAGCTGCCGGAAACCATGCTCCGCCACCAGATTGCCGAACATGAGATCGACGTCATGTCTTTCATGTTCACCATGGAGCGCGCCAAGGATGAGGCCAAGGCCGGCAACGAGATGGGCGCTTATTCGTCTTTCCTCAAGGCTTACGGTACCGAACTGAACAAGGATCGGCACGAGCTGATCGTCAAGATCAACGGCTCTGATGCGTTTGAGTGGGAAGGCCAGTTCTCCAACAACGGCGAAATCCCGCGCACCTGGCTCCGGACCAAAGCCAACTCCATTGAGGGTGGCACCACCGAAATTCAACACAACATCATTGCCAAGCGTGTGCTTGGCCTGCCGAGTTAAGGGGGAGTTTCACCATGGCAATGGTATTGAATGAAGAACAGCAGCTTCTGAAAGAATCCGCAGAGGGCTTCTTCGCAGAAAAAGCACCGATCACCCAGCTCAGGAAGCTGCGTGATAACAAGGATGAGACAGGCTATTCCGCTGACCTGTGGCAGGAAATGTCCGAGATGGGCTTTGCCGGCCTGATGGTGGATGAAGACCACGGCGGCACCGGCTTCGGCTGTGTCGGCGCGGGTATTGTGGCGGAAGCCATGGGCAAAACGCTGTCGGCCTCGCCATTTCTGGCGTCGAGCGTGGTGGGCGCATCGGTTATTGCGGCTGCTGCAAGCGAGGAACAGAAGGCAGCGCTGCTGCCTGCCATCGCATCCGGCGAGCTGATCGTAACGCTGGCGCTTGATGAGACCAGCAAGCATGACCCTGAAGGAACGGCACTCAAGGCCGCTGGCGGCAAGCTGAACGGCCTCAAGACTTTCGTGCCGGACGGGCATGTGGCTGATAAGGTCATCGTGCTGGCCCGCACCTCGGGCGAGCCGGGTGACCGGGACGGCCTGAGCCTCTATCTGGTGGACAAGGGCGCATCCGGCCTGATCGTCGACCGTGTGATCTCCATGGACAGCCGCAACTGGGCCAAGCTGACGTTCGAAGGTGTCGATGCCGCTGAGCTTCTAGGTGCTGAAGGCAAGGCCATGGACGTGCTTGAGCCCGCGCTGGACCGCTGCCGCATCATCGTGGCGGCGGAGCTGCTGGGCGTCGCGCAGCAGACGTTCGAGGTCACCATGGAATATATCAAGGAACGCAAGCAATTCGGCGTGCCGATTGGCTCCTTCCAGGCGCTTCAACACCGGGCCGCTGAATGGTTTGGCGAGATTGAAGTGACACGGTCAGCCGTGCTGAAAGCGCTGCAGATGGCGGATGCGGGCGGCGATATCCGCTGGTTCGCAAGCCTTGCGAAGGCGAAAGCCAGCAAAACTGCGGAGCTTGCAACCAAGGAAGCGATCCAGATGCATGGCGGCATGGGGGTGACTGACGAGTTCGACCTCGGGTTCTTCATCAAGCGCGCGCGGGTGCTTCAGCATCTGTTCGGTGATTATAATTATCACGCAGACAGGTTTGCAGCCTGCTCAGGCTATTGAGCCGGAGGGGGTAGAGAATGAGTGCATTTGATAATCTGAACCTGCCAAGCGTCGACCCATCGACGCCGTCCGATCAGGTGATTGGCATGCTGACCCGCGAAGGCATGCCGTTCGAGACGACGGAACAGGAAATTAATGGCGTAACACACACCGTGTTTGCCAACCAGCCGCCCAGCCTGCGGGAAGCCTTCATGATGTTCCTGGGGCACGGCGACAAGGAGTTCATGGTCTATGACGATGAACGGCTGACCTTCAAGGACACAATCGCCCGCGCATCCATGTTCGCGCAGGCCTTGGTGGATGACTTCGGCGTCAAAAAGGGCGACCGGGTCGCACTTTCCATGCGCAACTATCCGGAATGGCCGATCGCCTATATGGGAATCATCGCCGCCGGTGGTGTTGCGGTGGTGATGAACGCCTGGTGGACCGAAGAAGAGATCGCCTGGGGCATCAAGGACAGCGGCGCCAAAGTTGCCGTGACGGACGGTGAGCGTGCCCTCAGGTTCATGACACAGGCCGACATGCAGATCATTGTCGCGCGCGATGTCGCGCCGGAAGCTGCCAATGTGACAGCCATGGCCACCACGCTTGAAGGCAAGAAGCCGTTTGTGTGGCCAACGGTGGACCTGGGGCCAGAAGATCTGGCCATGATCATGTACACCAGTGGGTCATCCGGCTTCCCGAAAGGGGCACTTTCCACACACCGGGCGGTGGTCAGCCTTTTGATGAACTGGGTGTGTATTGCCCTGTCGCTCAAGATGCTGGGGCGCCTGAACCCGGACCCGGATTTCCAGCCTGTGATGCTGGTGGCGGTGCCGTTTTTCCATATCACGGGGCTTTTGCCGGTCCTGTTTGTGTCAGCCACCATCGGGCGCAAGCTTGTGATGATGTACAAGTGGGACGTGGAAGAAGCCTTTCGCCTGATCGAGAAGGAGGGGGTGACCACCTTCACCGGTGTACCCACCATGTCTTACGAGATGGCGGCGTCGGACCTTCGCGGCAAATATGACCTCTCAACGCTCACAGACATCGGTGGTGGTGGCGCCGCGCGCCCGCCCGAGCATGTCAAACTGATCAAAAAGTCTTTCCCGAACGCCAACCCTGGCATCGGCTATGGCCTGACAGAAACCAACAGTCTGACCGCCGTGCTGTCGGCTGACGAATATGTTGACCGGCCCACCAGCACGGGTAAACCGACGCCGCCGCTGATCCATGTGCGGATCACCGACCCGGCGACGGGCAAGGAACTGCCGGCGGGTGAGCCCGGCGAAGTGTGTATCAAGAGCGTGGTCAACATCCGTGAATATTGGAATAACCCTGAAGCTACGGCGCGGGCCTTCAAGGACGGTTGGTTCCATTCCGGCGATGTCGGGTATCTGGACGACGAGGGGTATCTCTATATCGTTGATCGCCTGAAGGACATCATCATCCGCGGCGGCGAAAACATCAGTTCGCTTGAAGTTGAGGGCGTGCTGCACGCGCATGATGCAGTCGATGACGTGATGGTCTTCAGCCTGCCGGATGAACGCCTTGGCGAACTTGTAGGCGCTGTTGTGTCCGTCAACCGGGATATCAGCGAGGCTGACCTGAAGGCCGAGGTGGCCAAACACCTGGCCGCCTTCAAGGTGCCTGAGAAAATCTGGATCACGCATGAGCCATTGCCGATCATTGCCTCGGGCAAGATCGACCGCAAGGGCATCAAGGAACAATACCGCGGCCTTTGGGCAGCAGCGGCAGCATAACAATAGAGTTAAGAGAAGAAGGAATTAGTCATGTCTATGGATTTGGGGCTTAGCAAACGCGGCCAGGAACTGAGAGAAAGAGTTCGCAGCTTCATCGATGAGCACGTTGTGCCAGTTGACGATGAATATCATCACGAAGTGGGTGGTACGGGCGACCGGTTCGAGTTTACGCCGCGCATGACGGAAATCCTTGAAGACCTGAAGGCCAAGGCGAAAGAGGCCGGCCTCTGGAACTTCTGGCTGACGGACAGTAAGGAAGGCTATGGCCTGACCACTGTCGAGTATGCCTATCTGGCAGAAGAAATGGGTCGGTCCCACCTTGCAGCGGAAAGCTTCAACTGCTCTGCGCCCGACACCGGCAACATGGAAGTGATCGAACGCTACGGCACGGACGAGCACAAGGAAAAGTGGCTCAAGCCGCTCCTGGAAGGCAAAATCCGTTCGGCTTACCTGATGACGGAACCGGACGTAGCCTCGTCTGACGCCACCAACATTGCCATGACGGCCGAACTGGACGGCGACGAATATGTCCTGAACGGTGAGAAATACTGGGCGTCTGGCGCCGGTGACCCGCGCTGCGCGGTCTATGTGACCATGGTGAAAACTGCAGGCGACGAAGCGCCGCGCAAAAGCCAGCACAGCATGATCCTGGTGGAAGCTGGCACCCCCGGCATTGAGGTGCTGCGCCCAATGATGGTGTTCGGCCACGACGACGCACCACACGGCCATATGCATATCCGCTTTACCAACGTGCGCGTGCCAAAGGAAAACCTGGTTCTCGGCGAAGGCCGTGGCTTTGAGGTTTCCCAAGGCCGCTTGGGCCCAGGCCGTATCCACCACTGCATGCGCTCCATCGGCGCGGCGGAACGTGCGCTTGAATTGCTGATCAAACGCTCGCTCTCCAAGGAAGCCTTCGGCAAGACGCTTGTGAAGCTGGGTGCCAACTATGACATCATCGCCGAATGCCGGATTGAGATCGAGATGGCGCGTCTTCTGTGCCTCAAGGCTGCACACATGATGGACACCATCGGCACGCAGGCGGCACAGCCTTACATCAGCCAGATCAAGGTGGTGGCACCGCGCATGGCGCTGAAGGTGATCGACGAAAGCATGCAGATGCATGGCGGGCAGGGCATCAGCCAGGACTTCCCACTGGCGGCTATGTGGCACGGTCAGCGGACGCTTCGTTTCGCCGACGGCCCGGATGCGGTGCACCGCATGGTGATCGCCCGGACTGAGTTGAAGAAATACCGCTCAAACAGCGTTTAAGCGGGCTTGAAGGATAAAGGCATGGAGATTTCCAACCTTTTCAGCATCGAAGGCAAAGTGGCGCTGGTGACGGGCGGAGGCTCGGGCATCGGCACCATGGCCACAGAGGCGCTCGTGCGCGCCGGATGCAAGGTCTATATTGCATCCCGGCGGCTGGAGAGCTGCGAGGCCGTTGCCGCAGAGCTGAATGCCGTCGGCCCGGGTAAGGTGATTGCGCTGCAGGCTGACCTGAAGACAGAAGAGGGCACGGCCCATCTGGCGAAGGCCATGGCGGCGCATGAGGACAAGCTGGATATTCTGGTGAACAATTCCGGGATGACATGGGGTGCCCCGTTCGAGGAGTTTCCCCGGTCCAAATGGGATGAGGTCTTTACCCTGAATGTCACGGCGGTTGCCGACCTGACGCGTCGCCTTTTGCCGATGCTCAGGAAGTCAGCAACAGCGTCAGACCCGGCCCGGATTGTTAATCTGGGTTCCGTTGTGGGTACGCGGCCTGTGTCGAACACGGCCTACAGCTATGGTGCCTCCAAGGCGGCGGTGCATCACCTGACGCGCATGCTGTCGAACGAGCTTGGCAGCGACAACATTACCGTGAACGCCATTGCACCGGGGCCTTTTCCCAGCCGCATGATGGCCCATATCACGAGTGACGAAGCGCGCCGCAAGGCGATGGAAGAAGGCGTACCTCTACGCCGCTGTGGCACGCCAGAAGACATCGCGGGCGTGCTTCTGATGCTGACTTCAAAGGCCGGTAGTTACATTACAGGTGGCATTATCCCACTGGATGGAGGTCTGTCGGCGTTGCCGTGATGTGAGGGAAAACGACGCAAAAACGAATCGGACGACGCAGACTGATTCGAATCGTAAAAATTGAGTCGGAACAAATACTTGTTCTGCATTGTTGAATCAAAGCTCCAAAGTGGAGTTTTCAAGGATTGAGAGGGGGCCGAAATGGCAGAAATGGTCGCAAAGGAAGACCTTCAGAATTACATCGGCAAGGAGACAGGTGTCTCTGACTGGATGAAAATTGATCAGGACCGCATCAATAAGTTTGCGGACGTGACAGACGATCACCAGTTCATTCATATCGACCCTGAGGCCGCCGCCAAGACACCGTTCGGCACCACCATCGCGCATGGCTTCCTGACGCTGTCGCTGCTGACGCCGCTTTCATCCGGCGCATCGCTCCGGGTGAAGGATACGGTGATGGGCATCAACTATGGCTGCGACAAGGTTCGCTTCATGAGCCCCGTGAAGGTGAACAGCGAAATCCGTGCGCGGGTCAAGCTGGCCAGTGTGGACGAAAAGCCCGGCAACCGGCTGCTGCTGAAAAACGAGATTACCATCGAGATCAAAGGCGAAGACCGCCCGGCGCTGATCGCCGAGTGGCTGACCATGATCGTGGTGGGCGAATAGATTTAGGTTAGGAGACATTTCATGAGTATCAGTTTCGAAGGCCAGGTGGCGATTGTAACCGGCGCGGGTGGCGGCCTTGGCCGGACCCACGCACTTGAGTTGGCGCGCAGGGGTGCCAAGGTGGTTGTGAATGACCTGGGCGGCGATGTGCACGGTCAGGGCGGCTCATCTGCGGCGGCTGAAGCCGTTGTGAAGGAAATCACCGATGCGGGGGGTGAAGCCATCGCCCACGGCGCCAACGTGTGTGACGCCGAGCAGGTAGCCGACATGGTGAGTAAAACCATGGACAAATGGGGCCGCATCGATGTGCTGATCAACAACGCCGGCGTGCTGCGCGACAAGACGTTCGCCAAGATGACCCTTGAGGATTTCGAATTCGTCATGAAGGTTCACGTGATGGGCTCGGTTACCTGCACCAAGGCAGTGTGGGAGATCATGCGCGAACAGGCCTATGGTCGTATCGTCATGACCACGTCGTCTTCGGGCCTCTACGGCAACTTCGGGCAATCCAACTATGGCGCGGCCAAAATGGCGCTGGTGGGCTTCATGAACACGCTGTGCCTTGAAGGCGGCAAGTATGACATCCGTGTCAACTGTCTGGCGCCGATGGCCGCCACGCGCATGACAGAAGGCCTGCTGCCGCAAGCGGCGCTAGACCTTTCGACACCTGAGTCCGTGACGGCCGGCCTGATCACCCTGTGTGACCGGGACGCACCAAACCGCACCATTCTGGCGGCGGGTGCAGGTGGTTACGCCAAGGCTGTGGTGTATGAAACCGACGGCATCTACCTGAAGCCTGAAGACCAGACGCCGGAGAATGTCCGTGCCCAGTTCGACGACTTGTCCAACCCGGAAGGCCAGCAGGAGCTGGTGCAGGGCGGACAGCAATCCATGAAGTTTATCGGAAAAGCCGCGAAAACACTCGGCGTAAAAATGTAACGCGCCTGGCGCTTAGACCAAACAAGGAGAACTCCCATGCGGGAAGCAGTAATCGTATCAACCGCCCGGACGCCGATCGGCAAAGCCTATCGCGGGGCCCTGAATGCCACTCTCGGACCAACCCTCGGCGCGCACTCCATTGCTCACGCGGTGAAGCGTGCTGGGCTTGAAGGCGGCGAAATCGAAGACGTGGTATGGGGCAGCGCCCTGACCCAAGGCTCGCAAGGGGCCAACATTGGCCGTTTGGCAGCCCTGCGCGCGGGCCTGCCGGTTACCGTATCGGGCATGACCATGGACCGTCAGTGCTCATCTGGCATGATGGCGATCGCGACGGCGGCCAAGCAGATCATTTCTGACGGCATGGACATCGCTATTGGTGGTGGCCAGGACAGCATCTCAGTGGTGCAGAACGAGCATATGAACCGCTGGCAGGCCGTGGACAAGTCGCTCGTGGAAATGCACCCACACACCTATATGCCGATGCTGCAGACGGCGGAAATTGTGGCGGAACGCTATGGTATTGGCCGTGACGCCATGGACGAATATGGCCTGCAGAGCCAGCAGCGCACGGCTGCGGCGCAGCAGGCTGGCAAGTTCGACGACGAAATCGTACCGATTTCCACCAAGATGGTGCAGGTGAACAAAGAAACCAAGGAAATGACCTTCCACGATGTGACGCTCGACAAGGACGAAGGTAACCGGCCTGAGACCACGCTTGATGGCCTGAATGGCCTCAAGACCGTGATTGAAGGCGGTACCATCACGGCGGGTAACGCCAGCCAGCTGTCTGACGGGTCGTCCGCATCCGTTCTGATGGAAGCCAAGGAAGCCGAAAAGCGCGGCCTGAACCCGCTTGGCATCTATCGCGGCATTGCGGTTGCTGGCCTTGAGCCGGATGAGATGGGTATCGGCCCTGTGTATGCCATTCCAAAGCTTCTTGAGAAGAACGGCCTGAAGATGGATGACATCGGCCTGTGGGAGCTGAATGAAGCCTTCGCTGTGCAGGTGCTTTATTGCCGTGACAAGCTGGGCATCCCGAATGAGCTTCTGAATGTCAACGGTGGTGCCATTTCCATCGGCCACCCATATGGCATGTCAGGTGCGCGCATGGTTGGTCACGCGCTGATCGAAGGCAAGCGCCGCGGTGCCAAATATGTTGTTTGCACCATGTGTGTGGGCGGCGGTATGGGCGCAGCCGGCCTCTTTGAGGTGGCATAAGCCAATATCTGATGTAATACAGGGCGGGCCTCGAGGGGCCTGCCTTTTGTTTCCGGGAGAGAGATTATGAAAGCGGTTCGCTGCCACGCGCTGGGCCACGCCAGCAATCTGAAAGTTGAAGAGATCGAAGATCCAACCCCAGGCAAGGGCGAGGTGCTGATCGACGTTAAAGCAGGGGGGCTGAATTTCCCTGACGTTTTGATGGTGGCGGGCAAATACCAGTTCCAGCCAGACCTGCCGTTCACGCCGGGCGGCGAGGGCGCGGGCGTCGTTGCCGAACTGGGCGAGGGTGTCACCAATGTGAAGGTCGGTGACCGGGTGATTTTCTTCAACCAGCAGGGCGCGTTTGCCGAAAAAGCCGTGGCGCCTGCCATGACTTTGGTGCCAATGCCCAACAGCATGCCGTTTGAAGTGGCTGCCGGTTTCACCATCACCTATGCCACCAGCTATCACGCGCTTAAGCAGCGCGCGGGTATCCAACCGGGCGAAACGCTTCTGGTGCTTGGTGCAGCGGGCGGTGTGGGCCTCGCAACCGTTGAACTGGGCAAGGCCATGGGCGCGACCGTGATCGCGGCGGCCAGCACAGACGAAAAGCTTGAATTTTGCAAGAACGCGGGCGCTGATCACCTGATTAACTATTCCAAGGAAGAGCTGAAGGACCGGGTGAAGGAAATCACCGGCGGCAAGGGCGTGGATGTGATCTATGACCCTGTGGGCGGCGATTATACCGAAGCCGCGCTCAGGACCATGGCGCCAGGTGGGCGTCATCTGGTGATCGGTTTTGCCGCAGGCGATATCCCGCGTCCGCCGCTCAATCTGTGTCTGTTGAAGCAGTGTTCTATCGTTGGCGTCTTCTGGGGCAATTTCGCCCGCGCTAACCCGAAGGTGCAGATGCAGAATATGATCGATATGTTCGGCATGTTCGAAAAAGGCACCATCAAGCCGCTGGTGAACGATGTGTTTGCCCTGGACGATGTGGTGGATGCCTTCGCATGCCTTTCCGAACGCCGGGCGAAAGGCAAAGTGATCCTGAAGCCATAAGCTTATTGCATGCCTGAATGTGGAGGCCGCGGCAGTCATGTCGCGGCCTTTGTTTTTAGTTTTTTAAATTTCTGGACTGGTTAGTCTTGAAAAAGATCGCGAGGGCTGTATCTTCCTTTCCGTGAACGTAAACCACGGGCACAAACAGGAATGGGGAGTGTATGAAGGCCTTACGTCTTATCGCAGGAAAAGAAGCGCGCCGCCGCATAGAGGAAAAGGGGCTGACCCCGGACCTGGTGCGGCTTGTTGTTGGCGCCTCGGGCGGCCCCAAGTGGCTGATCCTGCGCGGGCTGGACCAGTTTGTGTTTGGTGACTGGCTGAAGGATGCCAAACGCCCGATCGACATGGTGGGCTCCTCCATCGGCGCCTGGCGTATGACGCTGGCGTCCCACCCGGATGCGGGGGCCATGTTCAACGCCTTTGAGGATGCCTATTTCAGCTACCGCAAGGAAGACGGCGCCACACCCGAAGCCGTGACCAAGGCATCCTACCGCATTCTGAACCAGATTATGGGCCCGGATGTGCGGGACGCCATCATCGCCAACAAAGCGCGGAACCTCAATATCGTGGCGGTAAAGTGCCTGGGCGCAACCGGCAGCCAATCGCGTTTCCTTGAGGGCGCAGGGCTTCTGGGCGCTTTCGCCGCCAACAGCATCAGCCGGCCGCTTCTGGGGAACTTCTTCCAGCGCGCCGTATTCCATTCAGGCGACCGTGTGGCTTGCTCAGGCGCCTGGGCAGATTTCGGCCGGATCGATGTGAAGCTGCAGGCTGACGCGATCCACGATGCGCTGATGGCCTCAGGCTCCATTCCTTTCGTGGTGGAAGCCGTACGTGATATCATGGGGGCGCCCAAGGGCGTATACCGGGATGGCGGGGTGATTGACTATCACTTCGAGATCCCGTGGCAGTATGACGACGGCATTGTGCTTTATCCGCATTTCTACGGCCATCTGGTGCCGGGCTGGTTCGACAAGGCGCGCGAGAGGCGGCGGGTGACAGGCGACGTGCTGGACCAGCAGCTGATCCTGGCGCCAACGGACGAGTTTGTTGCCAGCCTGCCAAACGGCCGAATACCGGACCGCAAGAATTTTACCGATATGGAAGACAGTGAGCGCCTGCCTTATTGGCGCCAGGTGGTGGATATGAGCTACCGCATGGCAGACGAGTTTGGGGAACTTTGCCAAAATCAGGACGCGCTGATGAATAGACTTGAAGCCGCCCCCGACTAGTGGGCTATTATTAGGGAAGTGGGAGTAACATGGAGGGAACGTTGATGGACGAGGTGCCGTTTACTGAAAAGGACCTGCTTGCAGGGCACCTTGGCGAGATGGTGGACAACTGTGTGCGCGCCCACGGGGGCAAGTCTGCTTTCAGTTGTGTGCTGCCCACAGGCCACTCCCACACCATGACCTACACGGAACTCGGGGAATACTCTGACGCCGTCGCCGCCTACCTGCGCGAAGACCTGGGATTGAAGCCCGGCGACGTGGTAGCGATCCAGTCTCCCAATACGCTGGCCTATCCGGTGTTGGCTTTCGGCATCATGAAGGCGGGGCTGATTATCACCAATGTGAATCCGCTCTATACGCCGGACGAGACCAACCACCAGCTGAAAGACAGTGGTGCCAAGGTCTGGTTTGTGATTGATGTTTTCGGTGACCGGGTGCAGGAGTCCATCAAGGACACGGACGTCAGCCGCATTTACCCCATTTCGCTGGTTGATTTCTTCCCCGGTATGAAACGCCACCTGCTTGGGTTTGCGCTGAAGTATATCAAAAAGGCCGTGCCTGATTTTGGCGCGGAAAAGGCCGGTTCGATCCACGGCGTGATCCGCAAGGGGCGCAAGCATCTGGCGGCCGGGGTCAACATTGAGGCTTACCGCGAAGGCGCGACACTCGATGATGTGGCGATCTTCCAATATACCGGCGGCACAACAGGCCGCAGCAAGGGCGCGGAGCTGACTCACCGCAATGTCGTGGGCAACATTTCGCAGGCCAACCACCGCGAGGGAGCCTTCTCGGCGCAGCCTGATGACGCGCTGATGCTGATCCTGCCGCTGTATCACGTTTATGCACTGGCTGTTGGCGCCATCAATAGCATGCATCTGGGCATCCATGTGGTGCTGGTGCCGGTTCCCAGGCCGCTTTCAAATCTGAAGCCGGTGTTCGAGAATTTCGATATTACCATCATGCCGGGCGTGAACACGCTGTATCTGGGCCTGATGCAGGAAAAATGGTTTACATCCAATCCACCAACATCGCTCAGGCTTTGCATGTCTGGTGCGGCGCCCCTGCAGCCTGCAACAGCTGACGCCTGGGAGGACATCACCGGTGCGCCTATTTATGAAGGTTACGGCCTGACGGAAGGGACCTGCATTGTCGCGTCCATGCCGCTGGATCAGCCGCCCAGGCGGGGGACTTGCGGTCGCCCGATCCCGGGCACTGAAGTGCGGATCGTGGGCGAGGACGGTAAGGATCGTCCGCGCGGCGAACCGGGTGAGCTTTGGTTGAAGGGCCCACAAATCATGAAGGGTTACCTGAATAATGCCGAGGCCACCGATGAAGCCATCAATGATGGCTGGCTCAGGACCGGCGACGTGGCGATCTTTGACGAAGAAGGCTACCTTTCCATCGTGGACCGTATGAAAGACATGGTGATCGTATCGGGCTTCAACGTATTCCCAACTGACATTGAAGACGTGCTGACACGGTTCGACCGGGTCGCGGAAGCCGCAGTTGTCGGGGCACCGGACGGTGAGACCGGTGAAAAAGTCGTGGCCTATATTGTCAAGGCAGATCAAGACCTTACAGATGACGAAGTGATCCGTCACTGCAGAGAACACTTGACCGGATACAAGGTTCCGAAGACTGTATGCTTTGTGAACGAGCTTCCCAAGTCACCTGTTGGCAAGGTGCTGCGCCGCGAACTGCGGGATTTGGCAGCATCGCTTTAGGGGAAGCCTCAACAAGGGGCTGATTATGGATCTGGGTCTTAAAGGCAAACGCGTCATCATCACAGGTGCCACGCGCGGTATCGGTCTGGCCATTGCCCAGACCTTCCTGGCGGAGGGCGCCAAGGTGGCTTTCTGTGCCCGAAATAAAGATGAAGTGGCTGCCCGGCTGAAAGACTGGACCGACGCCGGTCATGACGTCTGGGGTAGTGCCGTGGACGTCCGGCAGCCTGAGGCCTATCTGGCGTGGCTTGAAGAAGCCGCGAAAGCGATGGGCGGTGTTGATATTTTCGTGCCCAATGTATCTGGAGGCGCCGGGCAGGGGGAAGAAGGCTGGCGTACGGCTTTTGAGGTGGACATGTTGGCCACTGTTCGGGGCTGCGAAAGCCTGTTGCCGCAACTGGTACAGGGCAGTGACGGGGCAATTGTCATTATTGCCAGTATCGCAGGCGTTGAAGCCATGGGCGCCCCTGCGCCATACAACACCGCCAAGGCCGCCCTTATATCCTATTCTAGCCAGCTTGGTGACCTGGCGGCCCAGCACGGGGTCAGGGTGAATGCTGTGTCTCCCGGCCCGGTTCATGTTGACGATGGTTTCTGGGGGCAGGTGAAGGCCGCCCAGCAGGAAGCCTATGACGGTGTCGTGGCCAGGCACCCTTTTGGGCGGCTTGGCACAACACAGGAAGTCGCAAACTGTGTGGCGTTTCTGGCCAGCCCGGCGGCTTCCTGGGTAACCCGTACAAACCTGGTGGTTGACGGTGGATTTACCCGTCGAATCCAGTTCTAAATACCCGATCTGGTTACATATATTGCGATTTTGGCTTCGACGCATTAGTCTGGCAAAAACAACCACCGCTTTTATGGCTCAACGCATATGACCCGAATGGTCAAAGTCATCCCCTGGATAGCAGCGATATCCGCAGTTGTGGCTGCGGGGCCTATTTACCTGTTCGCCACCGAAACGGTTCCGCCGGTTTGGCCGCTGGTGGCGACCGCCGTGATTGGCGGCATCGTCGGGTTTGCGCTACGCCAATATATCGAGGCCAATATGATTGAGCCTGAGGGAGACTTCCTCAAGCACCTGCAAAGCTGGGTGGCGGGCGATAAAATACAGTATGCCGAGGCATCGGAAGAGCTGATCAACCGGCCGGACCTGCAGCAAGCCCTGGATACGGTACGCACGACGGCGGAAAAAGCCCGGGCCCGATTGATCGAGTTTTCCGAAGTGGAATATAACCTGCAGCAAGTGGTGCAGGATAAGCGCCGCAACGAGGCGGTGCTGAAGGAACAGCGCGAGGCCTTCGCCAAGCTCGCGAATGAACTTTCGAAAGCGCGTGATGCCGCCGAGGCGGCCAACGTTGCCAAATCCGAGTTCCTGGCCACTATGAGCCATGAAATCCGGACGCCGCTTAACGGTGTTATTGGCATGATCGATCTGTTGATGGACACGCAGCTGGATGAAAACCAGATCTATTTCGCCCAGACGCTGCAGCAATCCGCCCAGACACTGCTGACTGTCATCAACGATATTCTGGATATTTCGAAACTCGAAGCCGGGAAAGTGGAACTGGATTTCCACGCTGCCAAAATCGAGAAAGTGATTTCCGACACCATCCATTTCCTGGAGCCCAAGGCCAAGGAAAAGGGCCTGGACGTTACCTGGGAATGCGGGGAAGACGTGCCAGAAGTGGTTATCACGGACCCCACGCGCCTGAGGCAGATCCTGTTCAACCTGGTGGGTAATGCCCTCAAGTTTACGGAAGTCGGTGGTGTGACCATCCATGCGTCACGCGATTATGGCTCTGGCAGTGACCTGGGAATCAAGATTGTGGTCACCGATACAGGCATTGGTATCAGCAATGAAGCACAGCGGCGCTTGTTCCAGAAGTTCACCCAGGCCGATGCGTCCACAACGCGGCGTTTTGGTGGTACCGGGCTTGGGCTTGCCATCTGTCGGCAATTGACGGTGCTTCTGGGCGGCGAGATTGGTGTCGAAAGCGAAGAGGGCGAAGGCAGCAGCTTCTGGTTCACCTTTCAGTGCCGTGAGGGCAGTGAAGAGGATCTGGTTGATGACTTTGGCTATGACTCGTCCGATATGGCGGTGCTGGAAGCCTCTGCCAGCCGCAAACTGCGTATCCTGGTGGCCGATGACAATCTGATCAACCAGCGCATTATCGACAATATGCTGGGCAAGCTTGGCCATGAGCTGGTGGCAGTGGAAAACGGCGCGCAGGCCTGTGGGCTGGCGGAAGAACAGGATTTCGATCTGATCCTTATGGATATTCAGATGCCGGTTCTTGGCGGCATTGATGCCACAAAATGGATTCGCGCCATGGACGGTGACAAGGCCAGGGTGCCGATTGTGGGGTGCACGGCGGACGCGTTCCCTGAACAGATCGAACGGTTTCGGCAGGCCGGCATGGAGGATGTGGTGACCAAACCCATCAACCGCAAACGGCTATTGATGGTGATCAACCAGGTGCTGGGCGAAGAAATCCACGCCATCGTCAAGGAAGGCGTTGCCACAGACATTCCTGCAGCCTTGCCTGAAGCGCCGCCCAAGGCGACGAAAAACGGCGCGCCTGAAGGCAAAAAGGCGCCAGTCCGCAAGGGCAGCATCAATGAGCCTGCCAGCGCGCCAGACAAAAGCGGCGTAGACGCCCTTGATGGTCTTCTGGATGAACTCGGGGGTTAGCCCCTAATCCTTATAAATTGCGACGCCGGCTTCCGTTTTGCTGCTGACGGTGCCGCGGAACATGCCCAATGTGTTGAAGGTCATGGACATATTCCCGTCCTTGTCCACTGCAATAATGCCGCCGTCACCGCCCATTTTCACAAGCTGGTCCATCACCATACGGTCGGCGGCCTGCTGCAGGCTGAGATCTGCATATTCCATGAGTGCGCAGATGTTGCGGGCAACAGTCGCACGGATGAAATATTCGCCGTGGCCGGTCGCTGATACAGCACAGCTTTCGTTGTTTGCGTATGTGCCCGCACCGATGATCGGGCTGTCGCCCACCCGGCCGTGCATCTTGTAGGTCATGCCGCCTGTTGACGTACCGGCTGCCAGGTTGCCGTCTCTGTCCAGTGCGACAGCCCCTACGGTGCCGAACTTATAGTCGCCATTCAGGCCATCGTCTGCGCTGCTTGTCGCATCGGCTCCTTCAGCAGGCTTGCCGTCATGATCCAGCATGGGGCCGGCCTTTTTGGCTTTGGCGTCTTCATATTGGCTCCAGCGGTGATCGGTGTGGAAATAGGTGTCGTCCGCTGTTTCTATGCCTTGCGTCGCGGCAAAGGCTTCGGCGCCGTGCGCCTGCATCATCACATGGGGCGATTTTTCCATCACTGCCCGCGCCAGCAGGATGGGGTTCCTGATGTTCCGGACACCAGATACCGCACCGGCATCCAGCGTGCGGCCGTCCATGATCGAACTGTCCATCTCGTTCTTGCCTTCGGCGGTAAACACGGCCCCCCGACCAGCGTTGAAATGGGGTGAATTCTCCATAACCTGGATGGCGGCTGTTACGGCGTCCAACGCTTCACCACCATCCTTGAGAACGGCTTCCCCGGCTGTCAGGGCTGCCATCAGGTCGGCGCGGATTTCGGCCTCCAGTTCCGGCGTCAGCTTGTCTGGCGTGATCGTCCCGGCACCGCCATGGATCACAAGTGCATACTCAGGCTTTTCCGGTGTTTCACTCATGCATGCCCCCAGTGTCACAATCGCCACTGCTGCGACGACTTTTTTATACCACATGTTTCGCTCCCATTTGACAGACGCTGGATTGTTTCGCATGAAGGAAACAACATCAAGTCTTTGCTGCTGAACGAAAGTTATAAGGCGGCAATCGGCGTAAATCGGGAAGGGGACGATCCATGGGAGTATGGTTTAAAACTGGGGTGCTGGCATCAGCGATAATGCTGACAAGTGTGACGGCTTCGGGCATGGAGCGACGCGAAAGCGCCGAAGAAAAGTTTCAGCTGCTGATGCAGGATGAGCGCGCCTTCTATTACCAGGAAAACCCAGGGACTGGCCCGCGCGGCAAGCCGCGTCCTGTTGCAGACCGTTTTCGCTCCCTTGCGCTTGAGGATCAAATGCGCCGGGCAGAAAAGAACCGGGAGTTCCTTGCGCGCCTGGACGACATAAAGCGCAAGCGGCTGGATGAAGAAGGCCAACTGAACTATGACATGTTCCGCTACATGATCGACAGCCGCCTCTTGAATTCCAAGCACCGTACATGGCGCCAGCCGCTCTTTAGCGACAGCGGCTTCCACACTTATCCAACGCGTGCCTGGCAATCCATCAACTTCCGGACAGTGGCGGACTATCAGGCCTATATCCGCTGGATGAGGGACCTGCCGCGTTACCTGGCAGAAAACACGGCTCACATGCGCACGGGCCTGCAGGAAGGCTTCACCATGCCCAAGGTGGTACTCAAGGGCCTGATGCCAAGCTTTGACGTGCTGGCCAAAGGCGCACCGGAGGACAGTTCCTTCTATGGGGCCTTTGTCAATATGGCGGCAAGCCTGACGGATGAGCAGAAAGAAGCGTTGCGGGCAGAGGCGCGGGCGGTCATCAAGGACGATGTCCTGCCAGCCTATGCCACACTCGCCAGCTTTATGCATGACGTTTATTACCCTGCTGCACGGGAAAGCCTGGGCATCAGCGAAGTGCCGGGTGGGGCGGCCTACTATGAGGACATGGTGCGCTACTATACCACCATTGATATTTCCCCCGATGAAGTGCACCAGATTGGCCTGAGCGAGGTTGCGCGTATCCGGGCAGCCATGGAAGCCATTATCGAAGAAGTTGGCTTTGAAGGCAGTTTTGCGGAATTCCTGACCTTCCTGCGCACCGACCCGCAGTTTTATGCCAAGACAGAAAAAGAACTGCTGATGGTCGCCAGCTATCTGGCCAAAAAGGCTGACGGCAAGCTACCAGCACTGTTTGGCAAGCTGCCGCGCCAGCCGTACGGGGTGGAACCAGTGCCCGCCGTTCTGGCACCAAATTACACCACCGGCCGCTATTCGGGTGCGCCCTTGGATGCGCCGCGGGGTGGGGAATATTGGGTGAATACCTATGCGCTCGACAAACGGCCGCTTTATACGCTGCCTGCGCTGACGCTCCATGAAGCGGTGCCGGGGCACCACCTGCAGATCGCGCTGTCGCAAGAGCTTGAAAACGTCCCTGAATTCCGCCTGGGCCAATATCCGCATGCGTTCGGCGAGGGCTGGGGCCTCTATTCCGAACGGCTCGGCGAAGAAATGGGCCTGTATGAGACGCCCTATGAGCGCTTTGGCCGCCTGACCTACGAGATGTGGCGCGCCTGCCGCCTGGTGATCGACACCGGCATCCATTCAAAAGGCTGGACGCGGGAAGCGGCCATCCAGCTGCTTACGGAAAATTCAGCTTTGTCCGAGCATAATATCCGCACGGAAGTAGACCGCTATATCGCCTGGCCGGGCCAGGCGCTGGCCTACAAGATGGGAGAGTTGAAGATCGTGGAACTGCGCGAGAAGGCAACCAAGGCGTTGGGCGACAAGTTCGATGTGCGGGCATTCCATGATAAAGTCCTGTCTGCGGGGGGTATCCCGCTTTATATTCTGGAAAGCCGGATCGATGAATGGATTGAGGCACAACTGAACGAGGAAGAATGACCCAAGAGCCAGCGCCCGATAGCCTGGAAACCCTGATCGGCCTGTCCGTTCCGGCAAAGGTATATATCGGTCGTGACCTTGCTGGAAACAGCTGGCCCTTGGCGGACCGGTTCCTGGCGATGTGGCAGGACCTTCGAGGTAACAAGGTGGCCCCGCCGCGGACCACCTTGTCGCCTATGAATATCAGTGAATATCTGCCGTTTCTGACAATCTTTGATGTCAGCTATGATCCGTTCAGAATGAAGTGTCGCCTGATGGGGTCCGCCTTTGTGGGTGCCATCGGGTATGACGCGACCGGTCACTATGTCGACGATTACCCGAATACCGAACCGCTGATCCGCCGCGCCCGCTGGATTGTCTCCAAGGTGCAGCCCATGCTGATTATCGGCCTGCCACTGGCCTGGTCGCCTGAGAAGGACTATAAAACCTATGACACGCTGTGCCTGCCGTTTCTTGACGATGGGGATACGGTGGACACGATCCTCTACCTGAACCAATTTCACGTGTCAGAGAAATAAATTCCAGCCATCACGAATTATTGGGTTGATTTTTTTCTTGAAATTGTCAAAACGCTAGCCAATTAAGAAAGAGTTTCTTTTGGAGAGTTCATCATGACGGCCCAGACTGGCGCGCTTGCCGCAATTGGCAACACCCCGCTTATCAAACTGAAATATGCGTCAGAACTGACAGGCTGCACCATTTTGGGCAAGGCGGAATATGCCAATCCCGGTGGGTCGTTGAAGGACCGCCCAGCGCTGAATATCATTGAAGATGCCGAAAAGAAGGGCCTTCTTGAGCCTGGCGGGCTGATTGTGGAAGGCACTGCCGGCAACACGGGTATCGGCCTGACGGTGGTGGCGAACGCCAAGGGTTACCGTACCCTGATCGTGATGCCCAACACCCAAAGCCAGGAAAAGATTGATACGCTGCGCATTATGGGCGCGGGGCTCGAACTTGTGCCTGCCGCCCCATATTCCAACCCGGGAAACTTTAACCATGTGGCCAAGCGCCGGGCTGAAGAGCTTGCCGCAACGGAACAGCATGGTGTGATTTGGGCCAACCAGTTTGACAATGTGGCGAACCGCGAGGCGCACATCAAAACCACTGCGCGCGAGATCTGGGACCAGACGAACGGCAAGGTTGACGCCTTTATCACCGCAGTTGGTTCCGGTGGCTCGCTTGTGGGCACCGGCATGGGACTCAAGGAATTCAACAAGGACATCGTTCTTGGCCTGGCTGACCCGATGGGCGCCGCCATCTATAACTATGTCAAGCATGGCGAGTTGAAGGCCGAAGGCAGCTCCATCACCGAAGGTATCGGGCAGGGCCGGATTACGGCGAACCTTGAAGGCGCGCCGATTGATGAGGCTTTCCAGATTCCGGACGAGGAAGCACTGCCGATCGCATTCGACCTGCTGAAACGCGAGGGGCTGTGTGTGGGCTCCTCCACCGGGATCAATGTAGCAGGGGCCATTCGTCTGGCGAAACAGATGGGGCCCGGGCACACGATTGTGACGTTGCTGTGTGACAGTGGGCTTCGTTATCAGTCCAAACTGTTCAACCCTGAATTTCTGAAGTCAAAGAACCTGCCGGTGCCGGATTGGCTCTAGGCCGGGCCGCTAGCCTTCCTGGGCGGGCAGGGGCAGTCTTGTCCGTCTCAGCACATTCCTGAGCGCGAAACTTGAATGCACGCGCGCCACGCCGGGCAGGCGGGTGAGAATATTGTGGATGCGCTCATAATCCGGCGCATCCTTCACCGCCACGCGGATCATATAGTCCACGTCGCCGCTCATCAGATAACATTCCATCACCTCCATCACGCCGCGCACGGCTTCCTCGAACCGGCGGAGCTTTTCCTCCTGCTGGTCTTCAAGCGAGATGCGCACAAACACCGTGCCTGGTAGGCCGACGGCGCTGGCGTTCAGGTGGGCGGCGTAATGCATGATCACGCCCTTGTCGTCGAGGTTCTTAACGCGCCTGAGGCATGCGGATTCCGATAGGCCAACCTTGTCAGCCAGCTCAACATTCGACAGGCGGCCATCCTTCTGCAGGGCATCCAGGATGGCACGATCAATCTTATCAAGTTTAATCATTCGCAGATTCCTGCGTATATATTTTAAATAGCACAATAATCATGCAAAATGATCAATCAAAACGCATGTCTTTGCAAGGACATTCTAACGGCTTTGGAGTAAATTCCCTGCCAGAGAAGTGAGGGGACTGGAACGACCGATCATAAGGCCGTCAGGCGATCCCTTGCCGCACAAGCAAAACCAGTTTTTAGGAGGGCAGAATGCTTGTAGGTGTTCCTAAGGAAATTAAGAACCGTGAGTATCGTGTTGGTCTGACGCCTGCGTCTGTACGTGAGCTGATTGCACACGGCCACGAGGTTATCGTTCAGAATAATGCCGGTTTCGAGATCGGCTTCACCAACGACATGTATGAAGCTGTTGGCGCCAAAATCATCGATACAGCTGCTGAAGTGTTTGCGAAAGCCGACATGATCGTGAAAGTGAAAGAGCCCCAGGCAGTTGAATGCGAAATGCTGCGTGAAGGCCAGATCCTCTATACTTACCTCCACCTGGCTCCGGACCCCCAGCAGACCCAAGGTCTGATCAAATCCGGTGCGATTGCGATCGCATACGAAACCGTAACCGACGACTTTGGCGGCCTCCCCCTTCTTGCGCCAATGTCTGAGGTTGCGGGCCGTATGTCGATCCAGGCCGGTGCTCATGCTCTTGAGATGAGCCAAGGTGGTCGTGGTATGCTGCTGGGCGGCGTGCCAGGCGTTGCGCCTGCCAAAGTTACCGTGATCGGTGGTGGCGTCGTGGGCACGAACGCTGCGCGTATGGCTGTTGGCATGGGCGCGGACGTGACGATCCTTGACCGTTCGATCCGCCGCCTGCAGCAGCTGGACGACATCTTCAAGGGCACAGTGAAGACTGTGTTCTCCACGCAGGATGCCGTTGAAGAGCATTGCCTGGCGTCTGACCTGGTGGTTGGCGCGGTTCTGATCCCGGGTGCGGCGGCACCAAAGCTGGTGACCCGCGAGATGATCGGCAAGATGATGCGCGGCAGTGTGCTTGTTGATGTGGCCATCGACCAGGGCGGTTGCTTCGAGACGTCCAAGGCGACGACTCACGAGAACCCAACCTACATTGTTGATGAAGTGGTGCATTACTGCGTTGCCAACATGCCGGGTGGTGTTGCCCGCACCTCCACGCTGGCGCTCAACAACGCGACGCTCCGTCATGCTGTTGCCATCGCCAACAAGGGCTGGAAACAAGCGCTGGCGGACGACAAGCACCTGCTGGCGGGCCTGAATGTGTGCGAAGGCAAGATCACGTATGAAGCCGTTGCACGCGACCAGAACCTTGATTACACGCCAGCGCTGGAAGCTATTGGCGCGTAACGTCAACTGGTATATATGGCGGGTATGAACAAGAAACCCGTCATCCAGGTTTTCGCCCTCGGCGGAACCATTGCGATGACCCCCGGCGCAAGCGCGGGGGTCATTCCGTCTCTGACCGCGCGCGACCTTATCTCGGCCGTGCCGGGCCTTGAGGATTTGGCCGACCTGCACGCTGAAACGCTGGTGCAGAAGGGCAGCGCCAATCTCACCATGCCGCTGATCGCCGATATCATGGACCGTGCCAGCGCCTGTGACGCAGATGCTGTCGTTGTTACCCAGGGCACTGATTCGATGGAAGAAACGGCGTTTCTGGCCAGCCTCATGAACCAAAGTGATAAGCCGGTTGTCTTTACCGGCGCCATGCGCACGCCCAATCAGCCGGGGGCCGATGGACCGGCGAACCTTTATGATTCTGTACTGGCGGCAACCGACAGCCGGTTGCGCGGCGTTGCGCTTATGATGAACGGCGAGCTTCACGATCCCTGGCGTGTCGCCAAGGAGCACACGTCGAGCCTGCAGGCTTTCCAGTCAGAGCAAGGACCGATGGCTACGGTTGCGGAAGGGCAGTTGCATTGGCGCAAGGATTGCCCAGTGCGCGACGTAAGTCTTTCTGGGGTCAAAGAATTTGCGCCTGTGGCCCTTGTGAGTGCCGTGATAGATGACGACGGCCGAATGCTCGATATGGTGGCCGAGGCTGGCTATCAAGGTGTGGTGATAGAAGCCTTTGGGGCGGGGCACCTGTCTGAGATCTGGGCCGACAAAGCTGAAGCGCTCGCAAAGGTCATGCCCGTTGTTTTATCAACTCGCGCGCGTGGCGGTAAGATATTCGAAAGGTCTTATGGCTATCGTGGGGCCGAAATTGATCTGCTGTCCAGGGGACTTGTCCCTGCTGGATGGTTGCGGGCAAGAAAGGCTCGCTTGCTTCTTTCTGGCCTGTTGGGGCAGGGGGTAACAAATTGGAAACAAGCCTTTACCCGGGTGGTGAAAAGTGATTGAGTGTGAGGCCATAGTGATAGTTAATATCAGACAGCTTGAGGGGTCGAGTGTTGCCTGATCAGTCTTTGTTTCCAATTGTCTCAGGTTTGGGGCATGCCTTCTTCTGGTGCTATGACGAGCATCTGAGTGACCGTCTGCGCGCCATTCTCATCAAGGCTGGGTTTATTGAAGTGCCAACGGGCGAGCCGCTTGTTGTCTGCTTCCTTGCGGACGATATGGAATCGGTTTTACCGGTTCTTGAGCAGGCCTTCGCCTCCAAGGAGCGCCGCCTGATCCGGGCGCTGCTGTCAGGAAACGCCAAGCCGACACTTCAGGAATTTGGCAGTATTCATACCGTTGAGGAACTCGGTCTGCGCCTGTCTGCCCAGTGGCTGGGTGATTTGCTGGTCGACCGCCGCTACAAATCCTTGCTGCAGCCGATTGTGTGTGTTGAGGACCATAAGAATATCATGGGTTATGAATTCCTGATCCGCGGCCTGCACACAGATGGCATGGAAATCCCGGCGCCGGTTCTGTTTGAAACCGCCGAATCCGCCGGGATGCTTTATGCCCTTGATATGGCCGCCGGTGAGTGCGCGACCCGGACCGCAAAGGGTTTCGGCCTCAAGGAAAGCGTATTTGTGAACGTTCTGCCCTTCACCATCGACACCGAAGACGGTATGGAAGCCTGGCTGTCGAACGTGCTGGGTGAAAGCGGGCTGGCCGAAGACCAGCTTGTGTTCGAGATTGTCGAAAGTCAGCAGCTGTCTGACCTGGAAACCGTGCGCAGCCTGGTGCGCCGCCTGAAGGACCGGGGCATTCGCATTGCCCTTGATGACTTTGGCACCGGCTTCAATAACCTTTCGGGTATCACGGAAATCCAGCCTGATTTCATCAAGCTTGATAAGTCGCTGACCCACGACCTGAATGATGATGGCCGCAAGTGGACGCTGGTGGCCAATATTGTTGATTCCGCCAAGCAATCAGACATCAAAGTGATCGCAGAAGGCGTTGAAGACAATAAAACCGCCCGCATGCTTGAAAGTGCGGGCGTGGACTATCTGCAGGGCTATCTGTTCGGGATGCCGGATGCAGAGCCCGTAAAGGCTGATTAAGCCTGTAGCTGGATCGTCTCCAGTTTATCAAGAAGGCTCGTGAGGGCCTCTTTTTCCACAGCACTCAGTTTCGCGAGAATTTTGCCCTCATAGCCCAGCGCAATCGGAATCACTTCGTTATAGATGGTGCGGCCATCGGCCGAGAGAGCGAGAACGGACCGGCGCTTGTCCTCCGGCGAGAAGTGGCGCTCCAGCCGGCCGCTGTCCAGAAGTTTGTTCACGGCGCGGGATACAGCCACTTTATCCATGGCCGTGCGCTCGGCCACCTGGGCTGCCGAGAGGTCGCTTTCTTCCCCCAAAACCGCCATAACCCGCCATTCAGGCAGGCTCAGCTGGAATTTTTCTTCATAGCCGTCGGCAATCGCGCGGCTGATCCGGTTCGATAGTACCGACAACCGGTAGGGCAGGAAATCCGCAAGGCAGATCGCGTCCTCTGAATTTTTTTTCATCGTTCCCTCACACATGCTCTTGCAATTAGTTTCGTATGAAACTAATATGGGTTCAAGAGAAATTAACACGGCGTCCAAAATTTCGAAAATTCCGGGAGCAGATTTTTGTACGCCTTTCCATTTTGTATATAGGACATATAGGAGAGTTGGAAGATGGCCGATCTCTTTGAGAACCCAATGGGCCTTTGCGGCTTTGAATTTGTTGAGTTTACGGCACCTGAAAAAGGCATTCTGGAGCCGGTATTCGAAAGCATGGGCTTTACCCACGTGGCCAATCACCGCTCCAAGGACGTGACACTGTGGCGTCAGGGCGACATCAATTTCATCGCGAACTATCAGCCGAACTGCCCGGCGGCATACTATGCCGAAGAGCATGGCCCCAGCGCCTGCGGCATGGCTTTCCGTGTGAAAGACGCCCACTTTGCCTATGAAGAGTGCCTCAAGAAGGGCGCGCAGCCCATTGAAATGCCAACGGGGCCGATGGAACTGCGCCTGCCTGCCATCAAAGGCATCGGCGGTGCCGCGCTCTATCTGATTGACCGCTTCGGCGACGGCAACAGCATCTATGACATTGATTTCGAGTGGATCGAAGGCGTGGACCGTCACCCTGAAGGCTGTGGTTTCCACACGCTTGATCACCTGACACACAATGTCTATCGCGGTCGCATGGCATATTGGGCTGATTTCTACGAAAAGTTCTTCAACTTCAAGGAAATCCGCTATTTCGACATCAAAGGCGAATATACCGGCCTGACGTCGAAAGCCATGACCGCACCTGACGGCAAGATCCGTATTCCGCTCAATGAAGAAGCGGCTGGCGGCAATGGCCAGATTGAAGAATTCCTGATGGCCTATAACGGCGAAGGCATCCAGCATATCGCTTTCTCATGCGACAACCTGCTGGAGTGCTGGGACCGCCTGAAAGCCAAAGGCGTGCCGTTCATGACCGCGCCTCCGGAAACCTACTATGAAATGCTGGAAGAGCGTCTGCCAGGCCACGGCGAGCCCGTGGACGAGCTGAAATCCCGCGGTATCCTGCTGGACGGCACGACCGAAGGCGGCGAACCTCGCCTGCTGCTTCAGATTTTCTCTGAAACGCGCCTGGGCCCTGTGTTCTTCGAATTCATCCAGCGTAAGGAAGATGACGGCTTCGGTGAAGGCAACTTCAAGGCGCTGTTTGAATCCATGGAACGCGACCAGATTCGCCGTGGTGCGCTGAAGGTCGACGAAAACGCAGCCTAACCAAATGGCAGTCGGGCAGGGGCTTTGTGCCCCTGCGCAACAGGTATCAAGTATTCGAAGGGTTAGACCAATGAAGCTTCAAGGCGTTCATCACGTGGCGTACCGGTGCCGGGATGCCAAGGAAACAGTGGAATTTTACCAGAAGAACCTGGATATGGATTTCCAGCTGGCGATTGCGGAAAACGAAGTGCCGTCCACGGGCGAGCCTGATCCCTACATGCATATCTTTCTGGATGCCGGGAACGGCAATGTGCTGGCTTTCTTCGAGCTGCCGAACCAGCCTGAGATGGGCCGCGACAGCAACACGCCTGAGTGGGTGCAACATATTGCATTCAAACTGGGCAGCATGGACGAACTTCTGGAAGCGAAGGAACGTCTTGAGGCTGCGGGCGTTGAAGTGCTGGGGCCAACAAACCACACCATCTTCAAGTCGATCTATTTCTTCGACCCCAACGGCCACCGCATTGAGCTGGCCGCCAACACGGACGAGCCCGGCATGCTTCAGGAGCTGAAGCGCGTGGGTCCGGAAATGCTGGAAGAATGGTCGAAAACCAAGAAAGCACCAAAGACGGCAGCCTGGCTGCACGGCGAAGGTGAATTCCCCGGGCATCAGGGGTAAGATCTGGCAAACGCCCACGGGTGCGGGACCCATGGGCGATCTGGAACAAAAAAGTTTAAGGAACAGAGTTTATGAAACTTGCGTCTCTCAAGCACGGCCGCGACGGCAAACTTGTTGTTGTGTCCAAAGACCTGAAGCGTATGACATCGGCAGCAGATATTGCGCCGACCCTTCAGGCTGCCATTGATGATTGGGCCACAGCGCTGCCGAAATTGCGCGCGCTTTATGAATCGCTGAATTCCGGCGCGGTTGAAGGCGAGGCCTTCAATGAAGCGGATTGTGCTTCACCGCTGCCGCGTGCCTACCAGTGGGCGGACGGTTCCGCTTACGTCAACCACGTTGAGCTGGTGCGTAAAGCACGCAACGCGGAAATGCCGGAAACCTTCTGGACTGACCCACTTATGTATCAGGGCGGCTCCGACACGTTCCTGGGCCCACGCGACAAGATTGTGATGCCACAGGATGAGGGCTTCGGTATCGATTTCGAGGCTGAAATTGCTGTGATCACCGACGACGTGCCGATGGGTGTGTCCGAAGCAGACGCCGCGGGCCACATCAAGCTGCTGATGCTGGTGAACGACGTATCGCTGCGGGGCCTGATCCCGGGTGAGCTGGCGAAAGGCTTCGGCTTCTTCCAATCCAAGCCCTCGAGCGCTTTCAGCCCCGTGTGCGTAACACCTGATGAGCTGGACGGCGTATGGGAAGATACCAAGCTGCACCTGCCGCTAGTGTCCCACTATAACGGCACTATCTTCGGCAAGCCCGAAGCCGGCATCGACATGACCTTCAATTTCGCCAAGCTGGTGTCGCATGCCGCGAAAACCCGTCCGCTGGGCGCTGGCGCCATCATCGGCTCCGGTACCGTGTCCAACAAGATGGACGGCGGCCCGGGCAAGCCGGTTTCCGAGGGCGGTGTGGGCTATAGCTGTATTGCCGAGATCCGTATGATCGAAACGATCGAGGACGGTAAGCCGTCGACCAGCTTCATGAAGTTTGGCGACTCGATTCGAATCGAAATGTTTGACCGTGACGGTGCGTCGATCTTCGGTGCCATCGATCAGGTTGTGACCCAAGGCTAAAGCGGGGAATATGATGCGCATCCTATATGGTTATTTCCGGTCTTCGGCAGCCTTCCGGGTGCGCATTGCCCTTGGGCTGAAGGGGCTTGACTATGAGCACCGCGCCATCAACCTGAAGCCGGGTGTGAGCGAGCAGAAATCCGAGGATTATCTGAAGCTGAACCCGCAGGGGCGGGTGCCGTACTTCATTGATGGCGATGTGGCGCTGAGCCAGTCGCCTGCCATCCTCGAATATCTGGATGAAGCCTACCCACGGCCATCGTTGTTGCCGGAAGGCATGGCCGACCGTGCCTATGTGCGCCAGCTGGCGAGCTTGATCGGTTGCGATATCCACCCCTTGAATAACCTATCGGTGCTGATGCGCATCAAGGGCCAGCTGGGTGCGGATGAAGATGCTACCAATTCGTGGTATCATCACTGGGTTACAGAGGGGTTCACGGCGCTTGAAGCCATGCTGGCGTCAAGTGAGCACCGAGGCCGCTTCTGCTTTGGCGACACGCCGAGCATGGCTGACATCTATCTGGTGCCGCAGGTTTGGAACGCGCGGCGTTTCGGCACGCCACTTGATGCGTTCCCAACCATTCTGTCCATCGATGCCGCGTGCCAGCAAGAGCAGGCCTTTATCGCAGCCGCGCCGGAGAACCAGCCGGACGCGCCGCAAGCGTAACGTTTTTTGTTAGGAGGGACCCATGAAAATCAAGACACGTCTTGGCCGGGAAGTTGAAGTAAACGAAGACTATACCGTTGACCAGAATTGGGAGCATTTCACCGACGAGGAGCATGACCGGTGGGACCGGCTGTATGCCCGTCAGGAACAGATGCTGGAAGGCCGCGCGTGCGATGAGTTCATGGAAGGGCTGCATTCGCTGAAGCTGTCGGATGGTGGTATCCCGCGCTTTGACGACCTGTCGGCAAAGCTGAAGGATATCACGGGCTGGACGGTTGTCGCGGTGCCGGACCTGGTGCCGGATGATGTGTTCTTTGACCATCTGGCGAACCGCCGCTTCCCGGCGGGCAACTTCATTCGCCCGGAAGCGCAGCTGGATTATCTGCAGGAACCGGATGTGTTCCACGATGTGTTCGGCCATGTGCCGCTTCTCGCGAACCCGACGTTTGCTGACTATATGGAAGCGTACGGCAAGGGTGGCCAACGCGCGGCTGGCCGTGGCGTGCTGCAGAATCTGGCGCGACTTTACTGGTACACCGTGGAGTTCGGCCTGATCAATACCCCGAAGGGCATGCGCATCTATGGTGCCGGGATCGTCAGCTCCAAATCAGAGAGCATCTTCTGCCTTGAGGACGCGAGCCCGAACCGCATCCACTTTGACCTGATGCGCCTGATGAAAACCGACTACCGCATTGACGACTTCCAGCAGACTTACTGGGTGATCGACAGCTTCCAGGAGCTTCTGGACGCAACATACCAGGATTTCGGCCCCATCTATGACGAGCTGGAAGCCAACGAGACTGTCTATACACCAGACACAGTGCTCGATACAGACAAGGTACACAATAACGGTACGCAGGCCTATGCGAACGCGGGCGGACGCCTGGCGAAGGCTGCGAGCTAGAGAGACGTCACAACAATAATAATTTGGGCTGGCCTGAGGGCCTAATTGAGGCTGCCACACCTGTGGCGGCCTTTCTTTTTGCTGTAGTGCGAAGGGGCGGGTAGGGGGCTCATATGCCATAGAAAAAAGGCCCCCGCGATTGCGGGAGCCTTCAGGAACTTTCTGGAGGAAAGTTTCAGTTCTTGTTGTTATTCAGCTGCCGCAGCCAGCTTGGCTTCGTTGGCACGGCGAATGATGTCTTCAGCCATTTCGTTGGCGATCACACCCGTTGGGCGGCCTTCCTTGTCGCTGGCATTGAAGATCTTGGTCAGCGTGTCACCGATACGCAGAACCTTGGCTTCACGCTCTGCAGCGTTTGGCTTTTCCTTATACACTTCAGATTCAACCGAAATGATGCCACCAGCGTTGATCACATAGTCAGGCGCATACAGAATACCGCGCTTCCTGAGCTCTTCGTCTTCGCGGCCTTCAGTTTCCAGCTGGTTGTTGGAGGCACCCGCAACGATGGTGGCTTTGATGTCACCCAGCGATTTCGGGTTCAACACGCCGCCGAGGGCACAAGGCGCGAACACGTCACAGTCCACAGCGTGGATGGCGTCAGGCGCAACCACTTCGGCGTCACCTTTTGCCAGAACCGCTTGGATGTTGGCGTCAACAATGTCAGTCACGACGATTTTCGCACCGTCACCGCGCAGGTGGTCAACCAGATACTGGCCAACGTGGCCAAGGCCCTGAACCGCAACGGTCACACCATTGAGGCTGTCTTTGCCCAGGCGGTGTTTCACAGCAGCTTTGATGCCGGTGTAGACGCCAAGGGCTGTGTGCGGGGATGGGTCGCCGGTGCCGAAGTCGCCGCCCTCGAGGCCACACACAAAATTGGTGGTCTCTGCGGCTGCCGCCAGCATGTCAGGGCTGGTGCCAACGTCTTCCGCGGCATAGTAGCTGCCGCCCAGACGGTTGATCATGCGGCCGAAGGCGCGCATCAGCTCTGGCGTGCCCAGCTCTTTCGGGTTGCCGATGATGACGGACTTGCCGCCACCAAGGCGAAGGCCAGCCATCGCGTTCTTGAAGGACATGCCGCGCGACAGGCGCAGGACGTCATAAACGGCATCCTGCTCGCCGCGGGTTTCGGCCACATCGATTGGCGCGGAACGACGGTGGTTTGCAGCATAGTCCCAGAAGCGCGTGCCGCCTGTGGCAGGGCCGAGGGCAGTGGAATGCACAGCGATGATGGCTTTCAGGCCAGAAGCTTCGTCAGAACAGAATACGACCTGTTCGTGGTTCTTGAAGCTGCGTGAATCGAAAACGGGCATAGTCGAAATCCTTCCCAATTAATCCCGTGCCGGGTTTCCCCGGTTACTCGTCATACCCTGTCGTTACCTTGGGGGCTTTAGGGGCGTTCCCACGGGGGCCGGCATGCTTGTTTGTTTTGGCTGGGCCGGGCCGGGCCGTCTGGTAACCACATCTTCCGCTTCCCGGTGGTATCTTCCCCGAAAAGCCAGGTCTCTAATCTGGGCGGATTATCGCACTAAATTTGGGAAATGAGCTTTCGAAGATCTCTGAATTTCGCAATCTTAAGATAGCTTTTGAGGGCTTTTTTGTAATTTGTGATCAAGCACAAGTAATTTTTGCCAAGTGCCTAGATTTCCTATGCATTCCGTAAGGGTAACCTACGACTCAGATGCATGGCATTGACCATCAGTTCTGCCATTTGGCAAAAAACTTCACTTCCTACAAATGGGCAGCAAAAAAGCCGGGGTGGTGGCCCCGGCATCTGCTTTTCGGTTTGATATCTACGTTTAGATATGCAGCGCGTGGCCCAGGGCCTTGAGCGCGGCTTCCTGAAAGCCTTCGCTTTGGGTTGGGTGCGCATGGATCGTGCCTGCGATATCTTCAAGGCGCGCGCCCATCTCCAGCGCCAGGGAAAAGGCGGCTGAAAGCTCGGACACGCCTTTGCCAACCGCCTGGATGCCCAGAACCAGATGATTGTCCTTGCGGGCAACCACACGCACGAAACCGGTCTCGGCTTCCATGGTCATGGCGCGGCCATTGGCCTGGAACGGGAACAGGCCGATCTGCGTCTCGTATCCAGCTTTTTCGGCTTCGTCAGGCGACAGTCCAGCGGTGACGATCTCTGGGTCCGTGAAGCACACAGCCGGGATCGCGACCTTGTCGAAGGTGCGGTTTTCGCCAGCGATGATTTCCGCGACCATCTCGCCCTGTGCCATCGCGCGGTGCGCCAGCATGGGCTCACCCGTCAGGTCGCCGATGGCGTAGACGCCGGTCATGGATGTCTGGCACTTGTCATCAATGGCGACCACGCGCCCGTTCATCTTGAGGTCCAGGCCTTCAAGGCCCCAGCCATCGGTTTTGGCGCGGCGGCCCACAGTGACCAGGATCTTGTCTGCGGGCAGGGTTTCATCCTTGCCGTCTGCCGTTTCTACCACCAGGCCGTCCTGCTTTTTGGTCGCTTCCTTGGCTTTGGTGTTCAGGAGAACCTCAACACCCAGCTTCTTGAGGCTTTCGGCAACCGGCTTGGTGAGCTCTGCGTCATACTGGGGCAGGATGCTGCCCATGGCTTCCACCACGGTTACTTTTGCACCCATCTTGGCGTAGGCGATGCCAAGCTCCAGCCCAATATAGCCGCCGCCGATGACAACAAGCCTTGAGGGCACCTTGTCGAGCGACAGCGCTTCGGTTGAGGAAATAATATTGCCGCCATAGGGCAGGCTTGGGATTTCCACAGGCACGGAACCGGTGGCCAGAATGACATTCTTGGCCTTGATGGTCACCTTGCCGTCAGCGGTTTCGACCTCGCAGGTCTTACCGTCAACCATGGTGCCCCAGCCCTCGACCGACTTGACCTTGGCTTTCTTCAGAAGGCCCGCGACGCCGCTGTTGAGGCGTTTCACGATGCCGTCTTTCCAGCCAACGGTTTTCTTGAGGTCAATCTCAGGCTTTTGAACAGTGATGCCAAGGTTGTTCTCATAGGTATAGTGAACAGCCTTTTCATACTCTTCCGCTGCGTGGATCAGCGCCTTGGAGGGGATACAGCCCACATTGAGGCAGGTGCCACCGGGCTTATTGCCTTCAACGATAATGGTGTCGATGCCAAGCTGGCCTGCGCGGATAGCAGCCACATAGCCGCCGGGTCCCGCGCCCAGCACGAGTGTATTGCAGTTCATGGTCGTCATTTAGTCCTCCATGAACAGGGTGGCTGGGTTTTCCATCAGCTCCCTGATTTTCTGGATGAATTCTGCTGCGTCCCAGCCGTCGATGATGCGGTGATCGAAGGAGGACGACAGGTTCATGATCTTGCGCGGTGCGAAGCCACCGTCTTTCCACACGGGACGAACAGCAACCTTGTTGACACCAACAATGGCGACTTCCGGGCTGTTGATCACCGGCGTCGAGACGATACCGCCCATCCGGCCGAGGCTGGAGAGCGTGATCGTGGAGCCTGTGAGCTCTTCCCGCGTGATCGAGCCGTCGCGCGCAGCTTCCGCCAGACGGCGGGTCTCATTGGCGATGCCCCAGATGTCCATGGCTTCAGCGTGCTTGAGCACAGGCACCATCAGGCCGCCCGGCGTTTGCGCGGCCATGCCGATGTGCGCGGCGCCAAACTGGTGCACCACACCGTCGGCATCATAATAATGCGCGCTGCATTTTGGGTAGACCTTCAGCGACTTGACCATGGCCAGCATGATGAAAGGCAGGATGGTCAGCTTTGGCTGATCCGCCTTCCTGGTTGCGTTCATGTGCTCGCGCAGGCTTTCAAGCTCGGTCACATCCACTTCTTCCACATAGGTAATGTGGGGGATGCGGCTTTTGGCGTCCTGCATGCGCTCGCCGATCTTGCGGCGAAGGCCAATAACCTTGATTTCCTCAACGCTGGTGTCTGCGCGGCGGCTGGAGCCACCGGCAGGCGCGCTGGCGCCGGAGATATAATCTTCCAGATCTTCGTGCGTGATGCGGCCCGCCGGGCCCGTACCGTGCACATATTGAAGCTTCACGCCGGCATCCATGGCGCGCTTCCTGACAGCAGGCGACGCCAGCGGCTTCTCGCCTTCGGCGCGCGGTGCACCGCTTGGGCCAGCCTTGGCTGGAGCCTTGGCCTTGGGCGCGGACGCAGCAAGCTTGGGCGCGGAGGCGCCGGAAGAGGCTGCTGCAGCTGCCTTGGGTGCTTCATCCGATGGTTCTTTCGGGGCTTCAGCTTCCGGGGCGGGCTCAGGCTCTGCCACAGGCGCATCCGGGATGTTGTTGCCTTCGCCTTCGACCTCAAGCGCGATGATCACGCTGCCCACCGGCGTCATGGACCCGATCTCACCGAGGATTTCGGTGACGGTACCATCAACCGGGGAGGGGATCTCAACGGTTGCCTTGTCGGTCATCACGGCGGCAATCACGTCGTCTTCCTTCACGACATCGCCAACCTTGACGTTCCACTCAACGATTTCGGCTTCGGTAATCCCTTCGCCTACGTCTGGCATCTGGATTTTGTGAATGCCCATTATACGGCCTCCATCATTGCTTTAAGCTCGCGGCCAACGCGGGCCGGGCCAGGGAAATAGTCCCATTCCTGGGCGTGCGGGTAGGGCGTATCGAAGCCGCAGACGCGCACAACAGGTGCCTCAAGGTGGTAGAAGCAGCGCTCCTGCACCTGGGCCGACAGTTCAGCGCCAAAGCCGGAGGTTTGCGTTGCTTCATGCAGCACCATGCAGCGGCCGGTTTTCTTCACCGATTCCACGATCGTATCCACATCGAGCGGCATCAGGGTGCGCAGGTCGATGATCTCGGCGTCGATGCCGGTTTCCTTCTTGGCGGCTTCTGCCACGAACACCATGGTGCCGTATGTCAGGATTGTAACGTCCTTGCCTTCAGAGAACACAGACGCCTTGCCGATCGGCACCGTATAGTGGCCTTCCGGCACGTCCCCCAGCGGGTGCTTGGACCAGTTCGATGCCGGGCGGTCATGGTGGCCGTCGAACGGGCCGTTATAAAGACGCTTGGGCTCAAAGAAGATCACCGGGTCATTGTCTTCAATGGAGGCGATCAGCAAGCCCTTGGCGTCATACGGGTTTGACGGGATCACTGTTTTCACACCGGAGACGTGGGTGAACAGGCTTTCCGGGCTCTGGCTGTGGGTCTGGCCACCGAAAATGCCGCCGCCGCAGGGCGTGCGGATGGTGATCGGTGCAGTGAAATCCTTATTCGACCGGTAGCGAAGCCGCGCGGCTTCGGACACGATCTGGTCGTAGGCCGGATAGATATAGTCGGCGAACTGGATCTCGATGCAGGGGCGAATGCCATAGGCACCCATGCCGATGGCGGTGCCCACAATGCCGCTCTCGTTGATCGGGCTATCGAACACCCGGTGAGAGCCATATTTCTTCTGCAGGCCGTGCGTACAGCGGAATACACCACCGAAATAACCCACATCTTCGCCGTAAACGACAACATCGTCGTCCTGGCCCATTTTCACGTCCATCGCATCCCGGATGGCTTCAATCATAGACATCTGCGGCATGGATTATACTCCCAACTTCTGGCGTTGTTCACGGAGGTGCGGCGGCATCTCTTCGTACACATCGTCGAACATGTCTTTCGGGCTCGCGCCGGACCCCATCACGCCATAGCTTTCGGCTTCCTTGGTGGCGGCACGAATTTCATCATTATACTCGGCTTCGGTTTGCGTCTGGCGCTCCTCTGACCACAGATCGCGGCTGATCAGGTGATTCTTGAGCCTGAGAATCGGGTCACCCAGCGGCCAGGCGGACGATTCTTCCTTCGGCCGGTACTGGCTTGGGTCATCCGACGTGGAGTGCGGCGCTACGCGGTAGGTCACCCACTCGATCAGCGTTGGGCCGAACCCGCGGCGCGCGCGCTCAACGGCCCACTTGGAGGCCGCGTAAACCGCGAGGAAGTCGTTCCCGTCGACCCGCAGGGCAGGGAAGTCATACCCCAGCGCCCGCTCACCGAAGGTGGCGTGGTCACCGCCCGCGATACCGCGGAAACTGGAGATGGCCCACTGGTTGTTCACGATGTTCAGGACAACAGGCGGCTTATAGACGGACGCGTTCACGAGCGCGGCGTGGAAATCGGTTTCTGCGGTCGAGCCGTCACCGATCCAGCCCGCAGCGATCTTGGTGTCGCCCTTGATGGCGCTTGCCATGGCCCAGCCAACGGCCTGGATGAACTGGGTCCCGAGGTTGCCGGAGATCGAGAAGAACCCGTGTTCTTTCGAGCTGTACATGATCGGCAGTTGGCGGCCCTTCAGCGGATCGCGCGAGTTCGACAGAATCTGGCAGATCATGTCGACAAGCGGATAATCGGTCGAGAGCAACAGGCCCTGCTGGCGGTAGGTCGGGAAATTCATGTCGCCTTTTTCCATGGCGGCACGGAACCCGACGGCGATTGCCTCTTCGCCAGTACACTTCATATAAAAGCTGGTCTTGCCCTGACGCTGCAGGGTCATCATCCGCTCATCATAGGCGCGAACACGGATCATGTTCTTCAGGCCCTGGATGAGGATGTCGTCATCAAGGCCCTCAGCCCACGGACCAACAGCTTCCCCATCCTTGTTGAGGACGCGAACCATGGTGGATGCCAGTTCCTTCATGTCGGCGGCGCTGGAATCAACCGGAGGACGGCGCACACTGCCTGCCTCGGGAATCACTACACCAGAAAAGTCAGGCTCGTCGCCCGGGCGGCGCGGGGGCTCCGGCACGTGGAATTTCAAGGGCTTGTACTCAGACATGGCTCTAGAACCTCAATCTATGGGGTGTCAAAATAACGTCAGCAATACTGACGTATTTTTGCCAAAAATCAATATATTTCTCTGATACTGTTTGGCGCGGGCGAAAGGTACAGGGCAACCGCGAGGGCACTATAGCGGATTCCGGCCAAAGAATCACATGCTGGGCTGACCCACAGGGATAGAATTGATCAATTGAACCGGTTGTTTCCAACCGCTAGACTGGATCAACATGATAGGGGATATGCATGCTCAAAGACGCCGGATTGCCACGTAGACGTTTTCTGCAGATTGTTGCGGGCGGTACCGCAGCCCTGGCCCTTGGCGCCTGCGGAGAAAATGCGGACAAGCGCAAAAAGCTGACACCCTATGTGTGGGAAGGCAGCCTCCTTGGGGCGGAAACCAACCTGACGCTCTATCATGAGCATGACGCTGCCTCGATTGCGGCGATAAAGGAAATCACGGCGGAGGTGAAGCGCCTGGCTGGCATTTTCACTATCTATGTATTCGGGTCTGAGTTGTCGCGCCTGAACAAATCTGGCAGGCTTGCGCCCGCAGCACCCGAAATGCTGGAAATCCTTGATGTCAGCCGCCGCCTGTGGCGGGAAAGCGACGGCCTGTTCGACCCAACCATCCAGCCGCTGTGGGAGCTGTATGCCGACTATTATGCCACACCGCGTGCACCGGATGATCCGGGGCCATCGCCAGAAGCGATCGCGACTGCGCGCGCTAAGGTCGGGCTTGATAAGGTTCTGGTTGATGACGGCAGTATCCGTTTGGCGGTCGAGGGCATGGCACTCAGTTTCAATGGTATTGTGCAGGGTTACCTCACGGACCGCGCCCATGAAATTCTGCGCAAACGGGGCTTTGACCACGCCCTGATCAATATGGGCGAATACCGTGCCCTTGGCGGCAAGCCCCAGCCGGACGGCAGCGTAAAGCCCTGGCAGATTGGCATTGCCGACGCGGAGGCGCCATGGCGCGTGTTTGAAACGCTGGAGGTGACAGACCGCGCGGTATCGACATCGTCGCCCAGCGGAGCTGTTTTCAACACGGGAGGTGACGTGCATCATATCTTCAACCCCAAGACCGGGTTGAGCGCAAACCGCTATCACAGCGTGACGGTGACGGCGCCAACCGCCACGATCGCAGACGGCCTATCGACAGTGCTGACAGTGGTGCCGCCCGAGCAAGCGCCTGAGATACTGTCGAAATTCGAAGGCGCCGCTGCGTTGCTGCGGCCTCTGGAAGGTGATCCGATCCGTATCGGGCTTTAGGCCATTATTCCGCTGGCGGCATCAAGCGCTTGTTCTGGATGCGGGCCCTGCGCTGGCGCCACCACATATAGAAGCCCGAAAGCGACAGGAAGATCAGCAATATGGCGGCGGCATCCATGATGAAAGGCCCCCAGGGGCCAAATGTGCGACCGCTATGGAGGTCTGACACAAAGCGGTGCGTGGTCACTTCCGCCACACCGTGTACTTCCAAAGCCGTTTGCCGAACTGAAGCGGGCAGGGCCTGTGTGGGCGCGGACCAGCCGATAAAGTCGGCGGTCTCAAACTCTGTCGCCTGCCAGTCAAGGAAGTCGCCAGTGGTCTGGTAATACCCGCCAGCGCTTTCGATCACGACCAAATCATCCGAGATTTTGGCGATACGGTCTACAGGGCCGGGGAGTGCCGCGCTGTTTAGTGTTTCGACAAAATCACCGTCGCGGGTGAACAGCAGAATTTCATTTTGTCCCGCAATGGCAACCAGCATATCGGTTTCCACAACGCCGTGCAGCGTGCCGAGCTGTCGGGGAAGCGCCATTCCGTTCAGATACAGGGACCGGTCCAGCCAGACGAGCCAGCCCTGGCTCGTTTCCACGCCAGATGGTGGGGTGGCCGGTGCTGCGTCATAAAATGTCTCAGCAAGGACGGGAGAAATGTTGGTTTCATGCAGGCGGAAGCTTTCCGCGTGTGACAGGATGATGCCGGTCACCGACAAAAGCAGCACCAATAAGGCCGCCGCGACCCCAAGGCGCCGGTGCCAGCGTACCAGCGATGCCCGCAGTCTGGCGGCCCGGCGGCGTTTTTCTGATGTTTTCGGGTCCAGGAACGGGGCGTTCATGACTTGGCCCCTTTGGCTACCACATGCCCATGGAGGAACAAGGCGAGCCGTGCCATCTTGCGCATGGCGTTCACGGAAAGGGTGGCGCCGGAAATGCCGTCGATGTTGGTGTCCAGTTCGCGCGCATCATCCAGCATGGCGCCTGCGAACTGGTTCCTGAAGGCAGGATATTTCACTTCCCAACCCCGGCTTTCGCGGTAGACCAGCACGTTGGTTTCAACCAGCTTGTCGGCCTCCACAACAAAGCCCGCGGTGATGGGCTGTTCCTTGCCCACTTTTTCCAGAATCCAGGCGGTGCGGTCACCCTCGCGCCAATAGCGCAGTCGCAGCGCGCTGAGCGGCTGGTCCATGATGTCCGCGATCTGGTCCTGAAGGTCAGGCTTTAGCCAGAGCGTCTTAGGCCGCGGTGTTTTGCCGCCAAACGCGTTGGCGACAAAGGCTGCGGGTGGCTGATAAGTCTCTGCCTTTACGGTTTCGGCATTCAGCGGGAAGGGCATAAAGCCCCAGGCAAGCATGCTTATAAACAGGCAAAGCCGCCCCCTCGTGACGAGAGGGCGGAGCCATAGTGTGAGTTTGTCTTGTTTGGTCTTTTGTACCATTCAAACCCAATTTCTTTTAAGCCTCAATGGCTTAGAACTGGTAGCCAACGCCGAGGTTGATGCGGTCGTCACCATCCGCGCCGAAGCCCAGTTTTTGCGACTGATAGTCAAACTTAAACACAACATTGTTGTGTGGCCAATAGTTAAAGCCGAATGTTGTGGTTTTGTTGTTGCTGTCCAGGCCCAGGCCAGCTTCGGTATCCCACTGCTCGTGACGGGCAAAGATGCCGAAGTCACCGAAGTCTGGGGACACGGAGAAGCGGTAGCTTGGCTCAATGTACCAGCCAACCTGCTCATCACGGCCGATCGCTTCGGCGTCAGCGCTGTCGATATCCCAGCGGGCATAAAGCGCACGCAGGCCAAAGCCGGATTTCTGGATGTTGGCGTGTGCTTCAAACAGGTTCGCGTCAGCATCAGCAACGCCTTGCGTGATGTCATTCTGGTGCTGGAAGGTTGCGGCCAGTTCAACGCCTGGGATCGCGGTCCACTTCAGGCGCGCGGTGATCGCTGCGTTTTCTGCTGGTGCCTCAGCCACTTTCTTGCGGCCGCTGCGAATGTTGTAGGCTTTGCTGCCTTCGGTCGCCACAGCAAGGCCGGACGTGTAATAGATGTCATACGACAGGCCTTGGGTCAGTTGACCGTTCAGGCCAAAGCCGCCTTCCCACCATGTGGTCGGGATGATGTTCTTTTCAACATTGTTGCGCTCAACGCCGAAGAAGGTGTTGGGCTCATGCACTTCGTTGAGGATACCAACAGGCATCAGGAACAGACCGGCGCGGAAATTGTGACGGTCATGCTCGCCGAACTTCAGGCCCAGGCCGGTTGTCAGGTCCATGTCGATGAAGGCTTGCTCAAGCTCAACTTCACCTGGTTTGCCGTCGCCGGCCAGCGAGTGCTCAAGCTCAAGCTCGGACTGCAGCTGGATCCAGTCGTTGAACCGGTGGTTGGCGAACAGAACGAAACGGTGGAAATCGATCTCGTCCGCGTCGCCGCCATTATAGTGCAGCTCGCCGTAACCGCCGATGGTGGTGCGGCGGGCCCAGTCAGCGCCGCGGAAGTTGCGGAGCGCATTGTCTGGCGTGCTGCTGTCACCGTTAAGGGCGGTTTCAACAAGGCCGGTAGTGGCTTCAACAGCCTCTGTGTTGGTCGCTACCTGGCTGCGAAGCTCTTCAATTTCCTTGCGATCAGCGGCCGAGACCTGAACACCTTCCATGCTCAGCGCTTCCACTTTGGACTTGAGCTCAGCAATCTGTTTTTGCTGAGCCATCAGCATTTTCCACATTTCTTCCTTCGAAGGCATGTCGTCCTGTGCGCTGGCGGTCGTTGCAAGCACAGCAGCCATAGCCATGGCGGAAACGGAGGTCTTGATGAGGTGTTTCATGTCATTCCCTGTTTCAAATCGGCCACCTTCATTTCGGGGAGGGGAGGGTGGCTCTTAATTCTGCAATTAAAACTGATAACCATTATTAGTTAGCGTGATGCGCAGGATTTAGCCGGGCCCCGTGACATTGTCAAATAATTTTAATAATCATTCGCAAAAAATGATTGTGAAAATTAGAGCGCGCGCTCGGCGGTGCGGAAAAACTTTTTAAAATCAAATATATAAAAAGAAAGGGCGCCTCCTGTGGAAGACGCCCAAATCATGGCTGCGGCGAAATGTCGCCATTTTCTGGCGGATCAGGCTGTCTCTTTGAACAGCTCGCGACCAATCAGCATGCGGCGAATCTCTGATGTGCCGGCGCCGATTTCATAAAGCTTGGCGTCGCGCCACAGGCGGCCGGTGGGATATTCATTGATATAACCGTTACCACCCAGCGTCTGGATCGCTTCGCCCGCCATCCAGGTTGCTTTCTCGGAGGCATAGAGGATGCAGCCAGCCGCGTCCTTGCGCGTGGTTTCACCCCGGTCACAGGCTTCTGCGACTGCATAAACATAGGCCCGGCAGGCGCCCCAGGTCGAGTACATGTCCGCCAGCTTGCCCTGCATCAGCTGGAATTCGCCGATGGCCTTGCCGAACTGGGTGCGTTCGTGAACATAGGGGATGACGGTATCGAGGCAGGCGCGCATGATGCCGAGCGAGCCGCCAGACAGGACGACGCGCTCATAATCTAGCCCGGACATCAGCACTTTCACGCCGTCACCTTCTTCGCGTACCACATTTTCAAACGGCACGAGGCAGTCTTCGAACACCAGTTCACAGGTGTTCGAGCCGCGCATGCCCAGCTTGTCCAGCTTCTGGGCGGTCGAGAAGCCCTTCATGCCTTTCTCAACCAGGAAAGCGGTGATGCCGCGCGGGCCAGCGTCCGGATCGGTTTTGGCGTAAACCATCAGGACATCGGCATCGGGGCCGTTGGTGATCCACATCTTGTTGCCGTTCAGCATGTAACCGTCGTTGCGCTTTTCGGCTTTCAGGCGCATGGAGACCACGTCTGACCCCGCACCGGGTTCTGACATCGCCAGCGCGCCGACATGCTCGCCCGTGATCAGCTTGGGCAGATACTTGGCTTTCTGCTCGGCATTACAGTTTTTGGTGATCTGGTTAACACACAGGTTTGAGTGCGCACCGTAGCTCAGGCCCACGCTTGCGGACGCCCGGCTGATCTCTTCCATCGCGATCACGTGGGCCAGATAGCCCATGTCAGCGCCGCCGAACTCTTCAGGGGCTGTCATGCCCAGGATGCCCAGGTCCCCCATCTTCTGCCACAGGTCAGACGGGAAGGTGTTGGTTGTGTCAATCTCTTCGGCGCGCGGGGCGATCTCGTCGCGGGCGAAGCGGGCCACCGTTTCGCGCAGCATTTCCATATCTTCGCCGTGGCCGAATTTCAAATGGGGAAACTCAAACATTTTTCTTGTCCCTTATTGGCTTACTTATTCGTCACTGATCGTCAGCAGGGTGGCACCGTCCGCGACCTGGTCGCCTGCCTTCAGGCTCAGGCCGGTCACAACACCATCCCGTGGGGCGCTGATCGTTTGTTCCATTTTCATGGCTTCCATCACCAGAAGCGGCTGGCCGCGTTCGACCGACGCGCCGTCCTCAACCTTCACTTCAAGGATCTTGCCCGGCATGGGCGCCGTGATGGTGCCAGGGCCGTCAGTTTCGTCGTCCGCGCCGCCGTCGCGCGCGTGGCGCTTGACCGTCAGCGTGCGGTCATCGGTGACAATTGACACATGCGCGGCGTCAACCTCCACAAACAGCCGCTGCCTGAGGCTGTCCTGGCTGAAGGTCAGGATGCCGTCCACCAGATGCGGGCACTTGTAGGCAAAGGTGTCGTCACCCACGGTCACAGATACATTCTGGCGATCTTCCACTACATGGGCCGTGATGAACTCACCGTCGCCGCTGTCGAACCACAGCTTTTCGCTTGCGGGCAGGTTCAGGCGGAAATTGTCGCTCAGGGACCATGGGTCCGCGTCATGCGCCCGGACGTGCCGCGCGGCAATGATAGCAACGGCTGCCGTAGCATAGTCGGCTGCTTTGGTAACTGGTTTGGCCAGCAGGGTGTCTTCAAAGGCTTCGATAAAGCCGGTGTGCACGTCGCCCGCACGGAAGTCTTCGTGCTTCAGGGCGCGCAACAGGAAATCGCGGTTGGTGGTCAGGCCCGTCACCGGTGTCTCAGCCACCAGATTGATCAGCGCGTCAATTGCTTGCTCGCGGTCCTCGCCCCAGGCGATCAGTTTGCCGATCATTGGGTCATAATGGATCGAAACCTCGTCGCCCGCCTGCACGCCCGCATCAATGCGGCCTGTGGGGCCTGTGTCGGCAAATGGGTCGAACATGCCAATGCGGCCTACGGCTGGTGCGAAATTATTGAACGGGTCTTCGGCATAAAGGCGCACTTCAACAGCGTGGCCGTCAGCCAGCGCTTCAATCTCGTCCTGGCTCAGTGGCAGTGGCTTGCCCTCGGCGATACGGATTTGCCATTCCACCAGGTCCTGACCGGTGATCATTTCCGTCACCGGATGCTCCACCTGCAGGCGTGTGTTCATTTCCATGAAATAGAAAGGCGCGCTCTCAAGCCCGTTTGCGACATCCACGATGAATTCAACGGTGCCAGCGCCCTGGTAGCCAATGGCTTCGGCAGCCTTAACGCCAGCTTCACCCATGGCGCGGCGCATCTCAAGGCTCATGCCGGGGGCAGGGGCCTCTTCAACCACTTTCTGGTGGCGGCGCTGCAAGCTACAGTCGCGCTCCAGCAAATGCACGGCATGGCCGTCGCTGTCGCCAAACACCTGCACTTCAATGTGGCGCGGCTTCTGGATGTATTTTTCGATCAAGAGTTCCGGGTTGCCGAAGCTGTTCTTGCCTTCGCGCGCGGCGGCTTCAATGGCGGCTGGCAGCTCCTTGGCGTCAAACACCTTGCGCATGCCCTTGCCGCCACCACCAGCCACGGCCTTGATCAGCACGGGATAACCTATTTTCTCGGCTTCCGCCGTCAGCGTCGCGACCGACTGGTCTTCGCCGTGATAGCCCGGCACTACGGGCACGCCCGCTTCTTCCATCAGCTGCTTGGCTGCACCCTTGAGCGCCATGGCGCGCATGGACGCCGCCGATGGGCCAACAAAGATGATACCGTTTTTGGCGCAGGCTTCTGCGAATTCAGGGTTTTCCGATAGGAAACCGTATCCGGGGTGCACTGCGTCCGCGCCTGTGCGCTTGCAGGCGTCGATGATCTTGTCACCGACCAGATAGCTCTCGCTTGCCGCTGCATGTCCAATGAATACGGCTTCGTCCGCCATTTTCACATGCAGGGCATGGGCGTCAGCAGCAGAATAAACGGCAACCGTCTTGATGCCCATCTGGCGGCAAGTGGCCATCACGCGGCAGGCAATCTCGCCCCGGTTGGCAATCAGAAGCTTCTTGATGCGGCTGCTCATGCGTCGATGCTCCATTCCGGTTTGCGTTTCTCAAGGAACGCCGACAGGCCTTCCTTGCCCTCAACGCTGGCACGGCGCTTGGCGATGCGCTCGGCTGTATTGGTCCGCAGCTCTTCGGTGATCGGCTTGTTCTTGACCACAGATACCAGCGCTTTGGCGTCGCGCTGGGCGCCCGGCGCCCCGGCCAGGATGTTCTTGAGGAAGATGTGGGCCTTACTGAAGGCCTCCTGCAGCGACGGCGCGGTTTCATGCACCAGGCCGATCCGCAGGGCTTCCGCCGCGTCAAAACGCTCAGCTGTCAGGAAATAGCGTCGTGCCTGGCGCTCACCAATCGCGGCCACTACATAAGGCGAGATAGTCGCGGGCGTCAGTCCAAGCCGCACTTCCGAGAGCGAAAACTTGGCGTCGTCCACAGCAATGGCGATATCGCAACAGGACACAAGCCCCACGCCGCCGCCAAAGGTGGCGCCGTTCACGATCGCGATGGTGGGCTTGGGGCAGCCATTGATTGTCGACAGCATTTCCGAAAGCGCGATAGCGTCCCGTTTGTTCTGCTCGTCGGTGTATTCGGCTGCGGCCTTCATCCAGTTGAGGTCGGCGCCCGCGGAAAAGCTCTTGCCTGCGCCGGTCAGCACGATGGCCCGCACGTCGGTGTTTTCGCCCAAGGTCTTGAAGGCGTTCTTGAGTTCCCAGATGAGGTCGTCATTGAAGGCATTATGCACATCCGCGCGGTTCAGCGTCACAGTCGCCACGCCGCGGTCGTCAATGCTGCAAAGAAGGGGTTTTACATCACACATGGTTCGTCTTCCTTACATCCGGAACACGCCGAAGCGTGTTTCCTCGGCTGGGGCGTTCATGGAGGCGGACAGGGCAAGGCCGAGCACCCGGCGGGTATCAGCGGGGTCGATCACGCCGTCGTCCCACAGGCGCGCGCTGGCGTAATAGGGGTGGCCCTGTTCCTCATACATGTCGCGAATTGGCGCCTTGAAGGCTTCCTCGTCTTCCGTGGACCAGTCCTCGCCACGGGCTTCCATGCCGTCGCGTTTGACGGTGGCCAGTACGCCAGCGGCCTGTTCGCCGCCCATCACCGAGATGCGGGCGTTCGGCCACATCCACAGGAAACGCGGCTGGTAGGCCCGGCCACACATGCCGTAGTTGCCGGCGCCGAAGCTGCCGCCAATCAGGATGGTGAATTTGGGCACGTTGGCGCACGCGACTGCGGTTACCATCTTGGCGCCGTCACGGGCGATACCACCGTTTTCATATTTCTGGCCGACCATGAAGCCGGTGATGTTCTGGAGAAATACCAGCGGGATACCGCGCTGGGCGCAAAGTTCCACGAAATGCGCGCCCTTGAGCGCGCTTTCAGAGAACAGCACGCCGTTGTTGGCCACAATACCAACCGGGAAGCCATGGATATGGGCAAAGCCGCATACCAATGTTTCACCGTAAAGCTTCTTGAATTCATCAAATTCGCTGCCGTCGACAATGCGGGCGATAATCTCGCGCACGTCATAGGGATGGCGGCTGTCCTTGGGGATCACGCCGTAAATTTCGCGGGTGTCATAAAGCGGCGCGCGGGTTTCGCGCACTTTCACAGGAATGCGCTTCTCGCGGTTCAGGTTGGCGACAATACGGCGCGCAAGCCCAAGGGCGTGATAATCATCCTTCGCCAGGTGGTCCACAACGCCGGAGGTGCGGGCATGAACGTCACCGCCGCCCAGGTCTTCCGCTGACACCACTTCGCCGGTGGCAGCTTTCACGAGTGGTGGGCCGCCCAGGAAAATGGTGCCCTGGTTCTGGACGATGATGCTTTCGTCCGCCATGGCGGGCACGTAAGCGCCGCCTGCCGTGCAGCTGCCCATCACCACAGCGATCTGCGGGATGCCTTCTGCCGACATGGTCGCCTGGTTATAGAAGATGCGGCCGAAATGGTCGCGGTCGGGGAAGACTTCATCCTGGTTCGGCAGGTTGGCGCCGCCGCTGTCCACCAGATAGATGCACGGCAGCTTGTTCTCGCGCGCAATTTCCTGCGCCCGCAGGTGCTTCTTCACCGTGACAGGATAATAGGTGCCGCCTTTGACTGTCGCGTCATTGCATACGATCATGCACTCAGTGCCCTCAACGCGGCCAATGCCGGTGATCACGCCGCCGGCGGAAATGTCTGCGTCATACATGCCGTAGGCCGCCAGTTGCGACAGCTCAAGGAACGCTGTGCCGGGGTCGATAAGTGTGCTCACCCGGTCCCGGGGCAGCAGTTTACCGCGTGACAGGTGTTTCTCTCGTGCGCGCTCGGGGCCGCCCAAGGATACCTTGGCGATCTTGTTTTTAAGGTCATCTACCTGGGCCTGCATATGGGCCGCATTGGCTTCAAAATCAGCGCTCCCGGCCTGAATGCCAGAATGGATGATTGACATGTATGAGGTCTCCCGTCCGCACCCTTGTGAAATCCGGGTGTGCTTTGGTTACGCTTGGCAGTTTACGGCAGATCGTGCTATCGGTACAATCGAATGGAAAAATAGAAACCATAGATGGCGTCTATCATGGATTTATACCTTCTGAAGTATTTTCTGGCGGTCGTGGAAACGGGCAGCTTCACCCGGGCGGCTGACCGGGTTTTCGTAACCCAGCCAACGCTTTCCGCCGGGATCAAGAAGCTTGAGACCCAGCTTGGGCATACCCTGTTCGAGCGCTCCAACAGGCGGGTTTTCCTGACGGATGCCGGCACGCGTTTTCTGCCGCGCGCCAAGGCCATCCTGCATGAATGCAATATGGCGGTGCAAGTGCTGGAGGCCGACGTGGCGGCGCCAGTTTTGAAACTTGGCATTCTCACGACCCTGTCGAACCGGGCGATGGGGGAGATGCTGGCGGCGTTCAAGCGCGCCGAGCCACGGGCAACCATCGAGATTTTTGACGGCACGGAACAGGAGCTTTCCAACCGCCTGGATGACCGCAGCCTGGATTACGCGCTGTCGATCCACCGTGGGCAGGGGGCTGAGGCCGCACTGCCACTTTATGAGGAAGGCTACAGCTTCATCCTGGCGAAGGACCATACGCTTTCTGGGCGCACACGTGTGACTGCGGCGGACCTAGGCGAGGAATATATGATTGTGCGCAGCCGGTGCGAGGTTCTGTCTGAGACCAGCCGCTATTTCACCGACCAGAATATTCGCCCGCGACTGGTGTATCGCACGCCAAATGACAGCCGCGCTATCGCCATGGTGGCCGCGGGATTGGGTGGCACCGTGGTCCCCACCAGTCTGGTGGATGACCGGGTGGCTGCCGTCCAGCTGCAGGGGTTCGATTATCGGCGCAAAATTGCACTTTTCCGGCCGGGGTACCAGCTGCCTGCGGGGGTGGCTGAAGTGGGTGAACGGTTCGAGGTGCATGTTCAGGATTATCTGCAGGCTTAAGCGGCGGAGTACACACAACTTCCGTTTATCGCATCGGCTGAACAGCCTGACGCAATTTTGAATGAAACCGATTAATTTAGAGTCACAAAGTCTCGCAAAATTGATGCTATAGTGTCGCTATCTGTTTGAAGAACTTTACAAAAGCGTTGATTGTATAAACTGGTTTATGGGTTCGTTCGTATGGAATTCCGAACGGCTGCAGCAAGTGTGAGGCATTTATGAATTCGGGTCGATTGGTATTGGGTGCGATCTTTTTGGCGCTGGCAGGAACGGCTGCCTGGCTGTTGATGGCCGATGGTGCCGCAACAGAGCGGGGCCGGGGCCCACGCGCCGTCAGCGTTGTCACGACCCCAGCGACCCAGCGCACTTTCACCGATATTGTAGAAGCTCTGGGCACAGCGAATGCCCGTGAATCTGTCACGCTGACCTCGCGGGTGTCAGACACCGTGCGCGAAGTGCATTTTAGTGACGGCGATATCGTCAAGGCCGGCCAGGTACTCGTGGTTCTTGAGGATATCGAAGAAAAAGCCCAGTTGCAGGAAGCGGAAGCAAACCTGCGGGAAGCCGAACGATCTTTCCGGCGCATCGAGAATCTGGTCAAGCAAGGCAATGCCTCGTCCGCTGCGCTGGATACTGAGCGCCGCCGTCTGGACGAAGCCCGCTTCCGCGTTGATGCCTCCGCCGCCCGTTTGGCCGACCAGCGCATCAAGGCGCCGTTTGACGGCCTTCTGGGCCTGCGGCAGATCAGCGAGGGTACGCTGATCACTCCCAACACCCCGATCACCACCATTGACGCAATCGATACCATCAAGCTGGATTTCTCCGTGCCTGAGCGTTTCATCGCCACGCTGAAACCCGGGCAGGATGTTGAGGCCAAGGTTTCCGCATACCCGGACCGCCTGTTCAAGGGCGTGGTGACAACCATCGATAGCCGGGTTGATCCTGTGACTCGGTCGGTCATTGTTCGCGCTGAAATTCCCAATGAAGACCATGCGTTACGCCCCGGTCTTCTGATGCGGGTTGAAGTGATAAACCGGTCCTGGCAGGCGATTGGTGTGCCAGAAGAGTCTGTCGTCCCCACTGGCGGCAAAACCTTTGTGTTCGTGGTGAAGGACGGGGAAGCCGAGCGCCGTGAGGTTACGCTTGGCTTGCGCCGTCCAGGCTATGTCGAGGTTACACGCGGCCTTGAAGCAGGTGAGCGCGTCGTGACAGAAGGCACCATGCGCCTTGGCCGCATGGGCATGAAAGTGATCGATATGGCAGCTGACAAGGCCGCTGGAGACGCGTCATGATCCTGACAGATGTTTCGGTCAAGCGACCGGTTTTTGCCACCGTTGTCAGCCTGCTCCTGATCGCGTTTGGCGTGATCAGCTTCCAGCAGCTGTCGGTTCGTGAACTGCCGGACGTAGACCCGCCGGTGGTGGGCATTCGCACCAACTATCCGGGGGCGAACGCAGCTGTTGTGGAAACCCGCGTTACCCAGATTATCGAAAGCGCCATTGCAGGCGTGCCGGGCATCAAGACGATTGAAAGCACGTCGAGCGACGGCCGGTCGAGCATTACCATTGAGTTCATGCTGAACCGGGAGATCGACGCCGCCGCCAACGATGTGCGCGACCGGGTCAGCCGCGTGCTGAATAACCTGCCCGAAGAAGTAGAGCCGCCTGAGGTTTCGAAGGCCGACAGCGATACCCGCCCGATCATGTGGTTCAGCCTCACGAGCCCGGTGATGGATATCCTGCAGCTGACGGACTATGCCGAGCGGAACATCGTTGACCGCCTTTCGGTGGTGGACGGCGTGGCGGGTGTGCGCATTGGCGGGCAGAAGCGCTATGCCATCCGCATTCACCTGGACAGACAGGCCATGGCCGCGCGCGGCGTTACCGTGCAGGACATTGAAGGCGTCATGCGGTCGGAAAATGTGGAGCTTCCAGCTGGCAAGATCCAATCCATCAACCGTGACACCATCGTGAGGTTGAACCGCGAATATGCGCGGCCCGAAGATTTCCAGACCATGGTGATCAAGGAGGGCACAGACGGCGGCTTCGTGCGCCTTGGCGACATTGCGCGTATTGAACTGGGCTCGGAACGCGATGAACGGACTTTCCGGGGGAACGGTATTCCGATCATTGGCTTGGGTGTGGTGAAGCAGTCCAAGGGCAATACGCTTGCCGTGGCGCAAGCCGCGAAAGCGGAAATGGAGCGCATCCGTGAAACCCTGCCGGAAAGTATGGAGCTTCTGCCGTCCTACGACAGTTCTGTCTTCATCGAGAAAGCCATTGATGAGGTCTATTTCACGCTGGCGGTCGCCATGGGACTTGTGGTGTTGGTGCTGTATCTGTTCCTTGGGAACATCAAGACCGTACTGGTGCCTGCTGTCACCGTGCCTGTGTGTATCATCGCCAGCTTCTGGGTTCTGAATATCGCCGGTGTGTCGATCAACCTGATCACGCTTCTGGGGCTTGTGATGGCCATTGGCCTGGTGGTGGATGACGCCATCGTGGTGCTTGAGAATATCTACCGCCGTGTGGAAGAGGGCGAACCGGGCCTTCTGGCCGCCTACCGCGGCGCGCGGCAAGTGTCCTTCGCCGTGATCGCGACCACCATGGTGCTCATTGGCGTGTTCGTGCCCATCATGTTCCTGACAGGGAACGTGGGCCGCCTGTTCGGCGAGCTGGCCATCACCATGACGGCGGCTGTTGCCTTCTCAAGCCTGGTGGCGCTGACCCTGTCACCCATGCTGTGCTCCAAGCTGGTGCGCCGGCGCAACAAGAAGCCGGCCTTTGCCAAGATGCTGGACCGCGCCTTCAAGCGGCTGCAGGAAGGCTACGGCAATATCCTCAAAATCTGTCTGGCCAATAAAGGCATTGTCACCCTGTGTTTCCTGACTTGCTTCGGCCTGATCGCGGGGCTGCAGCAGCGCATTCCAGCTGAACTGGCGCCGATTGAAGACCGCGGCGGCCTGTTCATGGTGGTACGCGGGCCTGAGGGCGCAAGCCATGAGTTCATGGAAGAGCAGGTTTACAAGATTGAGGAGCAGGTGCAGCCGCTTCTGGACAGCGGTGAGCTGGTGCGTATCCTGCTGCGTGTTGACGGCGGCGGCGGTTGGGGTTTCCTGATCCTGAGCCCGTGGGATGAGCGTGAGCGCAGCTCTACTGAAATCCTCAACGAAATCCGCCCGAAACTGATCATGAATGTCCCCGGCGCCATGGCGATCCCGATTGAGACCTCTGGCCTGACCCGCCGGGGTGGGGGCGAAGCCTTCGAATTTGTCATCGGCGGCGACACCTATGACGACCTGGGGCGCTTCAAGCAGATCATGCTGGAAGAACTGCAGAATTATCCCGGTATTGTGGGCCTGGATGCCGACTACCGCGAGACCCAGCCCCAGTTCAAGGTGCGGATCGACCGGGCGCGGGCAGCCGACATGGGCGTCTCCATCCAGGCCATTGGCCGGACGCTCGAGACCATGATGGGCGGCAGGCGTGTAACCACCTTTGTGCAGGACGGCGAAGAATATGACGTGATCCTGCAGGCCGAGGAGGCAGACCGCCGCCAGCCGCTGGATATGGAAAATATTCATGTGGCGTCAGGCCGCACCGGCGAGCTGATCCCGCTTTCGAACCTGGTGAATGTGGAGGAAGTCTCTGGCGCGGGAAGCCTGCGCCGCTTCAACCGCGTGCGGGCACTGACTCTGTCGGGCAGCCTGGGCGAGGGCTTCACGTTGGGCGAGGTGCTGGAGCATGTGGAAGGCGTGGTGCGCGAGCAGATCCCGGACGTGACCAAGATCGACTATAAAGGCGCCACCCGCGAGTATAAGGAAGCGGGCAGCGATATCTATTTCATCTTCGTGCTGGCGCTGGTCGTGGTGTTCCTGATCCTGGCGGCCCAGTTTGAAAGCTTCATCCACCCGTTCGTGATCATGCTCACTGTGCCGCTTGCGGTGCTTGGGGGGCTGTTGGGGCTCTATCTGGCGGGCAGTACGCTCAATATCTATAGCCAGCTTGGTTTGATCATGCTGATCGGCCTTGCAGCCAAGAACGGCATTCTGATCGTTGAGTTCGCCAACCAGCTTCGGGACGAGGGCGAAAGTGTGCGCGAGGCCATCCTGGACGCGTCCAAAACCCGCTTGCGGCCGATCATGATGACGGGCCTCTCTACCGCCATGGGGGCAGTGCCGCTGATGATGGCAGCGGGCGCAGGCGCCAACAGCCGTATCACCATTGGTGTGACGGTCTTTGGCGGCGTGATTGTGGCCACCTTCTTCACGCTCTTCATCATCCCGGTCTTCTATGACTTCTTCGCGCGCTTCACCAAGTCACCCGGCCATGTGGCAGCGCAACTCGAAGACTATGAAGACAAGGAAGCCAAGGGTATCCCGGCGGAGTAGCTGTGAGCCGTAAGATTTTAAAATGGCTAGCAAGGACAGTTGCCTTCTCGGTGGCTGTCCTTGTTGCATATTTGGGCCTGTTTTACCGCTGGGGACATCATGCTCAGATACAGTCCGGCCTCCTTGGTGAGGAAAGGGGTTTCCAAGTATATTTACCGGCGAGTTACGATGAAAAGGCAGGCAGTCACTACCCCGTGATCTATTCATTGGACGGTGAGAAAACCAGGCACGGCCAGCTGATGGCAGCAAATGCTCACATGCTCTCTGCTCTTGTCGGCACGCCAGAGGTTATTCTGGTCGCCATCTATACCCATGGCCACCGCACGCGTGATTTTGCGCCAAACAGAGGCGCTGAAGCCTTTACTGCATTTCTTGAGAGTGAACTCATGCCTCACATTGATGGCCGGTTTCGGACCTCAGGGCAGAATGTTATTTCCGGACATTCGTATGGTGGGCTATATGCCCTCTATGCTTTTGCGGAGCATCCAGGGCTCTTTGATGCACATTTCGCCTATGTTCCCTCAGTCTTCCATTATGAACCAATTCTGGACCAAGTGGGCCAGAGATTAAAGATGGAGACAGGTTCAAACACACACCTGTATCTCGTTAGTGGTGCTGAAAGTCAGGAGAAATTTTGGCGCGGCTTTGACGGGGTGATTGCCCGACTGACTGATAATCCCAATCCCGGCGTGTCGTGGAAAAGGGCGCATGCACCGCTGCCTCACCCTCTAAGTATGATACCGGGGCAAATTATGGCCCTCCGATACCTTGCTGCTGAGTCTTCCGACTAACCCGCAGCCTTCCTCTTCTGCATGAATTCCTTGAAGGGCAGGTCCTTGACCAACAGGTCGCGGATCAGGGCCTTCTGGCATTCGTGTGCCAGCTCCGTTGGTGACAGGTTCTTGTCCTTCAGGGCCACAAGCTGTTTGAAGACATAGCGGTGATGGTCCCGGTGTTCACCCGCGGCTCTGTAGCCATGCATCTCCATGATCCGCTCTTCTTTTTCAAAGTGATTCATCAGTTCGGCGAGGAACCAGTCAAGGATATGGCTGTCGTCCACTAGGGATTTGCCATCAGTTGCGATGAATTCATTGAGTGTTTTGAACAGATGTCGGTGGTCATCATCGATTTCGGCAATACCCGTTTCCCATGCATGGGGGAAGCTGCCTTCGTAGGACATACGTGTGTCTCCCGGCTAAAAAACCATTATATGGTGTATTTAATTCCCTTAAAAGGGAAATAAAATTAACTTTTGGTTAATAGTTTCAGTTGACACCTTCCCCGGCTCACCAATAAGTTGATCATCTTTTTAGGGGAGGAAACTAAAAAATGCCAAACACTCAAACCACAATCGAGACTGATGAACTGCCCGGCGGCGAGGCTGTCACGCTATGGGATGACGCCAGCACCTGGAACGATGGCAATCTCTGGCGCGACGGCTTCACCGGGGTAACGCCTGAAAGCTTCAATCTGGATGACTATGCCGGGTTTACCTTCAGGGACAAGCCAATCCTGGACCTGGACGGTGTCATCAACCAGATCGATTCGGGCAACAGCCAGCAGGTCAATGGTGGCACCATCACCTACACGTTCCTGGACGGCAATAACCTGACGGGCCTCTATAACAACCCACAGTATGGCTTCACCGCAGGCGAGGGGCTGACGCCCTTTACAGACGCCCAGCGCGATGCCGCCCGCGACAGCATTCAGCTTTGGGATGACTTGATCGACGCCACTTTCGTTGAAATGAACGGCCGCGGGGCAGACATCCAGTTTGCAAGCTCGGCTGACCCAGGGCAGGCCTATGCCTACTATCCTGAATATGATTTCACCAATGCCCAGGGCTGGAAGTTCTTCGGGGATGTCTTCGTTGCTGACCCCGAAATCAACTGGACCAACAACTGGCTCGGCTTCAATGGCTATGGGGCCACCACGCTGATCCATGAAATTGGCCATGCGGTTGGCCTCAGCCACCCAGGTGCATACAATGGCGCTGGCGCAACCACTTATGTGGACCAGGCTGAATATGCCCAGGACAGTGAGCAATATAGCATCATGTCATACTGGAGCCCGTCCGAGACCGGCGCTTCCGTCATCGATTGGAGCACGTTCCTGTTCGGTAACGCCCAGACGCCGATGTTGCATGACATCCTGACCATCCAGGCCAAATATGGCGCAGATGAAAACACCCGGGCGGACGACACCACATACGGCTTCAATTCAACCGCTGGCCGTGACGTGTTTGACTTTTCGCTCAACGAATACCCGAACCTGTCGATCTATGACGCAGGCGGGATTGACACGCTTGATATGTCCGGCTTTGGCGCCAGCGTGTTCATCGACCTGCATGACGGTGCTTTCAGCTCCGCCGCACAGGCAGTGCCGGATGCGGATGTGATCAACGCCAACCGCGCTGATCTGTCCGACATTGCAGGCTTCCCGCTGGGCGATATCGGCCAGGCTACTGTTGATGCTGTGGCCGCAGGTCGGATGAACCTGGCAAGTAACCAGATTGCGTCTGAAACAGGCGTGTCCGGCATTGAGGCAACGGCGCTCTTTAACATCAGCATTGCCTACGGCACGGTGATCGAGAATGCCGTTGGCGGGTCTGAGCGTGACCTGCTGTGGGGCAATGAGGTCGATAATATGCTGGACGGCGGCGCGGGCGACGATGTGCTGCGCGGCTTTGAAGGCGACGACCTTCTGTTCGGCGGCTCGGGCGCTGACACTTTCACCTTTGTGGACGGTGACGGTGACGACGTGATTGCAGACTTTGAAGACGGTGTTGACCTGATCGAGCTTTATACCGCAGGGCCGGTTTCGGTCGTGCAGGACGGTGACGATACAGTTATCACCTATGCCGACGGGTCGATCACGCTGCTGGACACGGATTACACCACAATCACGGCAGACGACTTCGCTTAAGCCAGTCGCTGATAACCAAATAAAAAGGCCGTCCCGTTTGGGGCGGCCTTTGCTTTTTCGAATGATACCGGCGGTTAGACGGTCTTGGCGTAGTCCACCTTGAAGTCGGCGTCTTCAAGCGCACGCACAAGCCTGAGCGCGTGTTCCTGGTCCTTGGCTTCGACCACCAGTTCCATCTCGGTCTGCTTCAGCGACAGGGCGCCGAACTCGCGCTGGTGGCGCATCTCGATGATATTGGTGCCCACGCGGGCCACGATGTCGGTGACTTTCGCCAGCGCACCGGGCTGGTCCATCATGGTGATCCGGAGGCGCGCCAGACGGCCGTCGCGGGCCATGCCGCGCATGATGGCATTGGCCAGCATGCGGCTGTCGATGTTGCCGCCCGACAGCACGATGCCGACCTTATGGCCCTTGAACAGTTCAGGGTGGGTCATGACGGCTGCAAGGCCAATGCCGCCTGCGCCTTCCACGACCACCTTTTCAATTTCCATGATGGTGATGATGGCGGCCTCGATGGCGCGTTCGGGCACCGTGACAATCTCGTCCACCAGCTTGCGCACCACATTCTGGGTGCGCTCGCCTGGCTGGTTCACGGCGATGCCTTCAGCGATGGAGATATTGTCGCCGGCCAACTGCGTGCCGTCCATCTTCTCTTTCATCGCCGGGAACGCTTCGGTCTGCACGCCGACGATGCGGATGTTGGGGCGTAGGTGCTTGGCAATGGTCGCCACGCCGGAAATCAGGCCGCCGCCACCGATGGGCACCACGAGGGTATCCAGGTCGGGCACATCCTGCAGTATCTCAAGGCCCACGGTGCCTTGGCCCGCCATGACATGCGGGTCATCGAACGGGTGGATGAAGGTGAGGTTTTCCTTGTCGGCGAGTTCGTAGGCCGCTTTGGTGGCTTCCTCGAAATCCTGGCCGGTCAGCACCACGCGTGCGCCCAGTTCCTCGGTGCGCTTCACCTTGTTGAACGGGGTGCCTTCCGGCATCACGATGGTGGCTGGAATGCCAAGCCGCCCGGCATGGTAGCTGATGCCCTGGGCATGGTTGCCGGCGGAGGCCGCAACAACGCCTTTGGTGCCTTCGGGCAGCGACAAGAGGCGGTTGAGCGCGCCGCGCTCCTTATAGGCAGCGGTGAACTGGAAAATCTCGAACTTCAGCCAGCATTCTGCGCCGGTAATTTCAGACAGCGTAACGGATTTTTCCATGGGCGTGCGTTTCACGGCACCCCGGATTGCTTCTTCTGCATCGTAAACATCTTGCGCGCTTATCGGCAATAATTGTTCACTCATGCGTCACTCCCTGAAATAAAAATACAAAAAGACACGGCCCGCAGCTTTGCCACAGACCGTTTCTGGTGTCCATAAAAAGGTCAAAAAAATTACAGGAAGCGCCCGACAAGCTCGTCGATGGCCTGTTTGCACTCTGGCTCCCGCATCAGCGGCACGTGGCCGATGCCCGGTACGGTAACAGGCACCAGGTCCGGGTGCTCGCGCGCCATGCGCTCCAGTGTCTCCGCCGACAGGATATCCGAGATGCCACCGCGCAGGACCACCATAGGGATGGAATGCAGCGCTTTGAAAAACGGCCACAAGTCTGGTGAGGACTGGCTTTCTTCCGAATTGAAGTTCTGGCTGATCGCCGGGTCGTACATCACGGCAAGTTTGCCGTCCACGTCCTCATAGAGGTTTTCGGTGTACCAGCGCCAGTCTTCTTCCGTGAAGGCGGGGTAGACGCCCGCGTTCGCGGTTTTCACGGCCTCCACGGCGGCTTCCCACGTTTCAGGCGGCGTCCCTTTGCCGACATAGCTTTTGATGCGTTCGATGCCCTTTGGGTCGATCTCCGGCCCGATATCATTGATCACGGCCGCCTGCAGCTTGCCCGGGTGCATGGCCTGGATCATGATGGTCATCAGGCCGCCCAGGGATGTGCCGATGGCGATCACCTTATCCACGCCCAGGTGCGCCAGCAGCGCCATCATGTCAGCCACATAGGTTACAGGCAGGTAGCGGCTGGGGTTCGGGTCCCAGTCAGACTGGCCGCGCCCGCGTTGTTCCACACAGATCACCCGGCATCGGTCGGACAGATGCTCGGCGATGGCTTCGAAGTCACGGCCGTTCCGCGTCAGGCCCGGCATGCACAGCACAACTGGGGCGTTGTCGCCGGCTTGGTTATAGTCGCGGTAATGCTGCTTCAGGCCGTCCGGGTTGGTGAAATATTCATCTGTATAGTCAGCCATAATTCTTGTCCCCATAGATGTCGCGCAGGTCCCGCTTCAATATCTTGCCGTTGGCGTTGCGGGGCAGGGCGTTCCTGAACACCGCGCCGACAATCCGCTGCTGTTTGCCCAACCTTTCGTTGGCCCAGGCTGTGACCTCAGCGGCATCAAGCGTGATGCCCGCTTCCGGCACGACGACCGCGAGCGGTGTCTCGCCCCAGGTTTCACTGGGTACGCCGATGACGGCAACATCGTTGATATCCGGGTGTGTGATCAATACAGCCTCTATATCCTGCGGGTAGATGTTTTGCCCGCCCGAGAGGATCATGTCCTTCTTGCGGTCCACGATATAGAGATAGCCTTCTTCGTCCAGCTGTCCAACATCGCCGGTGCGGAACCAGCCTCGGCCGGTCTCGTCGGTCCAGGTGGCCTCTGCAGTGGCGTCGGGGCGCTTCAGGTACATGGGCATCATGGTGCGGCCCACGCCGACAATTTCGCCTGACTGGCCCGGGGGCACTTCGCGGTCGTCATCGCCGATAATCTTGATGTCCGTCCCCAGAAGCGGTTTGCCCACCGATGACATGCGGCCATCGGCCTCTTCGGGGTCCAGCGTGGTGATCAGGCCTTCCGTCAGGCCAAACAGTTCAATCACCGCCTTGGGACCAAGGCGCTTGAACAGCGCTGCTTTCAGGTCCGCGTGCAGCGGCGAACCACAGCTCATCACCGCCTCGATGGAGGAGAGGTCGTATTTTTCCTGGCCTTTGACTTCCAACAGGCGCTGATACTGGATCGGTACCATGGCAAAGTTGGTGATTTTCTCGGCCTCAATGGTCTTCAGAGCCGCTTCAGCGTCGAATTTCTCATGAATAAACATGGTGCCGCCAGAAAGGAGCGTACACAGCATGCCCACCCAACTGATGTTGGAATAAAGCCCGATGGTGAAAAGCGTTCGCGCGCCGCCGTGGTAGCGAAGCGCCACCGTCAGGTCATAGGCCCAGTCGCGGCGGCCCTGGTGGTCATGCAGGATGCCCTTGGGCATGCCGGTGGTGCCAGAGCTGTAGATCACATTTAAGGGGTCATCGCCGGAAATTTCGACGGACGGGGTTGCTGTATCGCCGCCATCGCGGAAACTTTCATAATTTTCGCCAACCACTAGCACCAGCGTGCCGGGATGGGCTTCAAGATAGGGCTGCAGCCGATCTTTCTGGTCCTTTGTCGCCACAAGGGCCGCAACGCCCGCGTCCTCCAGCATGGCCATCAGGGCTTCGTCGCTGACGGACAGGTTGATGGGGACCGAGCAGGCACCAGATTTCATCACGCCCACGATGGTTTCAACCATGGCTGTGCCGTTCGACATCACAATGCCCACCATGGCGCCGCGGCTGATATCAGCCTTGATCAGAACATTAGCCAGTTGGTTGGTACGCCGATCAAACGCGGCCCAGGAGATCTTTTCCGTGCCGCACACGAGGGCGGGCTTGTTCCGTTTCCATTTGCCGTGCAGCGACAGGATTTCGGGCAATAGCGGGGCATGTGTATCAAATGCAGCCATTTGACAATCCTATGGTCTTAGCGGGGTTGCCTGGGAGTTAGGGGTGCCGGGGGACGGAAGGGACCCCCGGCATCTGGATACTGGCGATCTAGAAACGCACCTCGAACGTCGCGGTGACGGTCAGAGGAGGGCCGTAGAACGTCGTGATGTTGTTCTCGAGCCCCAGCGTCGGGAAGTTGTAGCCAGCAGTTTTATACTGGGTGTCGAACAGGTTCTTGCCGTGCACACCGAAGCGATATTTTTCGCTTTCCGATGTCCAGACCACGCTTGCGTTCGCAATGTCGTAGGCATCCTGGTCAATTTCAGGCACCGGCGTTTCGAACTGCACGATCGAGCTTTTGTGCGACCAGTTGGCGTTGATGCTCAGGGTGCCGCTTGAAAGCTCTGTCGTGTAGGTCAGGCCTACGAAGGACATGAACTCAGGCGTGTTCTGGACTTCACGCTGATCGGCGACATTCTCACCGTTCAGGATCCATTCCTTGATCTCGGCGTCCAGGAGGTTCAGGGACGCCTGCAGCGTCAGGTTTTCCGTCAACAGGAAGTTGCCTTCAACCTCGATGCCTTTGATCTCCGCTTTACCGGCGTTTGTCACTGTGCCGACGAAGCCGTCATTGGTGCCGTCACCGTCTGTGTCGATTGGCAGAGAGCCAGGGATTTGCATGTCTTTATAGTCGGAATAGAAGACCGCGATATTGGTCCGCGCACGCCCATCCAGCCAGGTGGATTTCAGGCCGACTTCAAAGCTGTCCAGCGTTTCCGGGGCAAAGCCGTCTTCAACTTCAGGCGACGTGATGTTGGCGCCGCGCGGGTCGAAGCTGCCGGCCTTGAAGCCCCGGCTGAAACCCGCATAGACAAGGGCGTCTTCGCTGAGCTTATAGTCCAGCGCAATGCGCGGTGAGAAGTCCTTGAAGGTGCGTTCCGCTTCAAAGTCGCTCGATACCGCGAGCTGGATGGCGTCTTCATTGCCAAAGAAAGGCGAGTTGCCGTTCAGGTAAGTGGCGCGGAAAACATCAGCAGAGCGCTTGTCGTTAGTATAGCGGCCACCAAGCGATAGCGACAGGGCCTCTGTGAAATCGTAGGTGACATCTGCGAACAGGGACCAGGCTTTGGTGTCAACCGTACCGCCCGTGTAGGCTGTCAGCTCTGACCCGAAGGCGACCCGGCCCAATTGGCCCAGAACGACGTCAAAGTCGTTCGCGGCAGACGCGTCCAGATAATAGAAACCGAATACGCCAGAAAGCTTGTCGCTGGTGTACAGCAGTTGGAATTCCTGGCTGAACTGCTCATTGTCATAAATGACCGGCGCATCGAAATCGTCAACGGCGAGGCTGTCGAAGTCGATCACGGATTCGGTATAGTCTTCACGGTAAGCGGTGACGGATTTGAACGTCACGCTGTTGCTTGCGGTCCACTCGATCGAGCCCTGGATGCCTTTCGATGTCACTTCATTGTTGCCGCCGATGGCAGCTGTTGAAGCGTTTTGGGTGGCACCGGCATAGGTGTCATAGACACTGTCGGTTACCGGGGTGCCGCTGAATGCGCCAGGGTAGGGGCGGTAGCCCGCAACGGCGTTTGAATCGTCATTGGTATAGTCTGCCGCCACACGGATAAAGAGTGCGTCATTTGGCAGGAATTCAACGCTGGCGCGGGCGGCCAGGATTTGCTTGTTGTAGTTGTCTTCACCTGTTGTCAGGTTTTCACCGAAACCGTCACGGTTGAGGGACGCCACGGTGGCACCCACGCGGACGGTATCGCTGACTGGCACCGACCCTTTAGCCACCACATCCATCTGGTCATAGGTGCCATAAGAGAATTTCAGGCCAAACTCAGGCTCGTCGCTCAGTCTCTTGGTGACATATTTGATGGCGCCGCCCACGGCATTCCGGCCATAGAGCGTGCCCTGTGGGCCGCGTAGGATCTCAATGCGCTCGATATCATAGATGTCCAGTAGCGCGCCTTGGGGCCGGGCGATATAGACGTCATCCAGGTAAAGCGCAACGCCTTGCTCGAAGCCCGCGAGCGGATCCTGTTGGCCGACGCCGCGAATAAAGGCGGTAAGCGTGGAGTTTGTGGCGCGCGATGGCTCCAGCGTCACGCTTGGCGCGACTTGTGCGATATCGGTGATATCCGCTGCACCGCGAAGCGCCAATTCATCGGCGGAAAAAGCCGTTACCGCAATTGGCACATCCTGCAGGCTTTCCGTGCGGCGACGTGCTGTAACCTGAATTTCCTCAAGCGCAAAGCCGCTAACGGCATCGTCCTGGGCAACAGTCGGCGCTGTGGCGGCCAGGCTGCCCAAACAGACGCTGGTCAACAAAGATACTCGTGTGGCGTTAAATCGTCTCATGGTTTCCCCTCCCAAGGAATGTAGATGAATTTTTCGACCTTCGACCTCATAAAAACTCAACATTTGTTGAATTGTCAATCAAAATTTCAACAGTCATTGAAAAATGAAAAAATAGAGATTTACGAATGACTGCAGCCTGGGCTACAAAAGAAGGGGTAATGAGGAGGGGGATGCATTGGCTAAAACCAAAGAGAACCGGCGGGTTAAGCGTAAAGACCGAATTCTTGATGCAGCTGAGGCGCTCTTTGCCAAGCATGGCTTCGACGGTGTGTCCATGCGCATGGTCGCTGTGAAGGCGGAGGTAGACTTGGCGCTCGCCAGTTACCATTTCGGCAACAAACGCGGCCTTTTTGATGCGATTCTGCTCAGGCGGGCCGGGGTTTTGAACCAGACCCGACTGGAAGCCTTGGAGAAATGCCAGCAGGAAGCAGGAGAAGCTGGCCCGACGGTTGAGGCCATCATCGATGCCTACCTGAAGCCGCTTCTGGCGTTCGGATATGAAGAAGACGAAGGCTGGCGGCATTATTTTGAATTGGTGGCCCAGGTCAACAACTCGCCGGAATGGGGTGGCCAGCTGATGACCAAATATTTTGACCCACTGGCCCGTAGGTTCATGGATGCACTAAAGAAAGCACTGCCGGATTCTGAGCCGCAAAATCTATACTGGGCCTATCATTTCCTTTCAGGCGCCTTGACGCTTACCTTCGCCAACACAGGCCGGATCGATAAACTTTCGGACGGCATCGCGCGGTCCAAGGACATGGTGGGGGCCTATGAACGCATGGTGCCCTTTATCACAGCCGGCTTCATGCAGATCTGCACCAAGAAATAAACAGACATGTGATTTGAGCCTGACCCTTTATCTTGCTAGGCGCGAGAGAGGACAGGTTCGACAGGGAGAAAACGATGAAACAGGCCTTAGTGGGCGCAGCCCTCTTGTGCACCGGCATGCTATGCGCGATGCCGGTGATTGCGGACGATGCCGAATTCACCAAGGGGCCTCTCATCACGGAATATGGCCCAGTGGTGGCTGTGCCTGGTGCCACGGCCCTGTCAGCCGACAGCCAGTTCCAAGTGGCCTTTGACGTGGTCGATAAAGGCGAGCAGGGTAAGGTCAGCCGCCGGCTGGAGAGCGCCGCACGTTTCCTGAATATGCATGTGGCGGCGGGCGCAGACCCCAGGAATATCAAGCTGGCTGTGGTGATCCACGGTAAGGCTGTTTTTGATGTCACGAACGACGAGAAATATGGCGGCCCGAACGCCAATGCAGACCTCATTAAAACCTTGATGGCACATGGCGTGACATTCCACGTTTGTGGTCAGTCTGCAGCCTATCAGGGCGTGAAGACGGAAGACCTTCTGCCGGGTGTCGAGATGGCACTGTCGGCGATGACAGCTCATGCGCTTCTGCAGCAACAGGGCTATACACTTAATCCATAATGGGCAACTTACTGTGCCGACTGCAACGACACTTGGGAGGTGTCGGCGACCAACGGGGACAACATAATGAAGAAAATGATACAGACCGGCGCTTCTTTTCTGGCGCTTAGTGCTCTCACGGCTGGGACGGCCGGGGCTGAAGACCTGACGATTGAACGGCTGGTTGGCAGCCCGAGCATCAGCGGACCAAGCGTACAGGGGCTTGAGATGTCGCCCGACGGGCGCCGCATCACCTTCCTGCAGGGCAAAGCCGAGAACAAGGCCCAGCTTGATCTGTGGCAGTATGACATCGAGACCGGGGAGGCGTCTCTGCTGGTAGATTCCGCTGTCCTCCTGGGCGGCAAGGAAGAAGAGCTGAGCGAAGAAGAAAAGGCGCGGCGCGAGCGCGACCGGTCGCTCACCGGCAAGCGCGGGATCGTGAGCTATGAATGGAATGCGGACGGAACGTCCTTGCTGTTTCCCGTTGGTGGCGATGTTTATGTGCTGCCCATTGGTGGCGACGTCAAACGGCTGACGGACACGCCAGAGTTTGAAACAGACATCCAGTTCAGCCCGAAGGGACGGTATGTTTCCTTCATTCGCGACCGGGAATTATATGCAATCGACATTGAAAGCGGCCTTGAAATTCAACTGAGTTCTGGCGCAAGCGAGACCGTGTCGAACGGTATGGCCGAGTTTGCCGCGCAGGAAGAATTGGGGCGCTACACGGGCTATTGGTGGTCACCTGATGAGGCCGCTATCGCCTTCCAGCAGGTGGACGAATCCCCGGTTGAAATAAAGGATCGCTACGAAATCCAGGGTGATGGCAGCGTCATCACGCACAAGCAGCGCTATCCTTCAGCTGGCACGCCGAATGTTAAATGGAACCTGAAGATTGTGCGGTTGAATAAGCCGGATGAGCCGAAGGATCTCGCGTTGGCGGCGGATGTCGTCGGGACAGGCGGCGCAGAATATCTGGCGCGCGTGGACTGGCTGGCGTCATCGAACCTGTTGGTGGCCCAGACACTGAACCGCACGCAGACAGAGCTGACCTACAATCTGATTGCCGGGAATGGCAATAACCGGGTCTTTCCAAAGTGTGGGCCGGATGCAGACAAAAACTGGGTGGTCAAGCGTGACGGCAACATGTGTATGCGGTTCGCCAGGAAGCTGACCAGCGATGTCTGGATCAACCTGAACGACGATTTCGAAACCATTGGCTATGAAGAAGTGCTTGTCAGCCGTGACTGGCCGCAAGGCGACGCTGGCAGCTTCAACCATATCCTGCGGTATAAACTTGATACCGGCGAGTTTACCCCGATCACCTCGGGCAACTGGAGCGTGAACGAGATCGAGCATGTCGACAGGAAAGCCGGGTTGGTCTATTTCACTGGCTACAAAGACAGTCCACTGGAGCAGCATCTTTATAGCGTGCCGCTCAAGGGCGGAGAGGTCAAACGCATCACCCGCGAGGCCGGTTGGCACAAGGTGACGGTGAGCGAGGGCGTGTTTGTCGACAAGTTCGAAAGCCCTGACCAGCCGCCACAGGTAATGGTGCGCAACCTGGCGGATGGCAGCACGCGGTTTGCCATCCTTGAGAACAAGCTGGATGCCAGCCATCCGTTCGGGCCGTATCTGGATAGCCGGGTGAAAACCACTTTCGGCACAATCAAGGCGGATGACGGTACAGACCTTTACTACCGCATGTATCAGCCCGCCACTATGGACGCGGGGCGCAAGTATCCGGCTGTACTGGCACCGTATGGCGGCCCGCACGGACAGAAAGTGCGGCATGACTGGCATCTGGGTTTCAACCATATTCTGGCGCGGAACGGTTTCGTTGTGCTTGTGCTGGACAACCGCGGCATGGCCAATCGGGGCCTGAAGTTTGAAAGCCATATCAAGCATGCCATGGGTACGGTTGAGGTGGCAGACCAGGTGGCCGGTGCCAATTTCCTGATGGGCCTCGACTATATCGACCGTGACAATATCGGCTTCTGGGGCTGGTCCTATGGTGGCTACATGACGCTGATGGCGCTCTTCCAGGCGCCGGACGTCTTCAAGGCCGGGGTGTCTGTGGCGCCTGTGACCGACTGGCGGCTCTATGATACGGCCTATACCGAACGCTATCTAGGTCTTCCCGACGCGCCGGGGAACGTTTATGAAAACTCAAGCGTTTTCAAATATATCGACGGCTTCAAGGGTAAGCTTTTGCTGATCCACGGCATGGCCGACGACAACGTCTTCTTCGATAATTCTGTGAAGCTGATGTCGACGCTGCAGAATGCCGGCAAGCCATTTGAGCTGATGACCTATCCGGGCAAGAAGCACGGCATTCGGGGAGAGGCCGCGCAGGCCCACCTGTATAATCAGGCGCTGGCCTTTTTCAAGCGAACGCTGCAAGCAGATTAAGGATGTGGAGAGGCCGGGGTACCCCGGCCTTTTCTTTAACCGAAGCGCACCTTGGCGATCACGATTGATGTCGCCAGCAGCAGCGTAACAGCATTGGCGGCGATGATCGGGATATCACCGAGCATCAAGCCGTAGACGAGCCACATGAAGACACCCAAAGACATCAGGCCGAACATGCCCAGGGAAATGTCGGTGGTGGACCGGGTGCGCCAGACACGGACAACCTGAGGCACAAAGGCGATGGTTGTGAGGCAGCCGGCCAGAAGGCCTATCAGGGTCAGGTATGGCACGGTTCAGTTCCAATCCTTGGGAAAACATTCTCTGGCCACATACTCTATCGTGATAGCGCTGTCATATAAAAAATTGTGTCAGGAGGCCTGATTAACCCAGCCGGAGGGCGGGGCGCGTTGGTCTGGTGGGCGATCAATGCATTTTTTGATAAAAAGTAGACTCATTAGTCTTGTATTAATTTTTTTCTGGACTATATAGTCCATTAAAGGCCTGACGCCGATGCCGGTACCGTGAGACAGCACCGCAAAAGCCAAGGCACATGGGAACGCCCGCCGGTTGCTGGAGATTGGACTTCTTCCTTCCCCCTCCCCATCCGTGATCCACCCGAGCGGGCGTGAAATCTGAAAGGCCGGAGCAGCAAGCGCTGTTTCCGGCCTTCTTTTGTTTTCAGGGGCAAGATGGCCGGCTTACGCAGCCCGGTCCATTGTGAAGGCGCCTTCGACTGTCTCTTCGCTATCCATCAGTGTGTCGTGGATGATCTCGATCATGCGCTTGAATTTTTCCACATGGATCATGTGGTCGGCCCCAGGTACGGCAATGAAACGACCGTTCTTGAAGGAATTGGCCACTTTCAGGTTGGCCTCTACCGGCACGAAATGGTCGTGCTCGCCGGTGAAGATGGTTGCCTCGACGTCCGGCATCAGGCTCAGGTCAGTCTTGCCGTCCCGAAGGATGCGCAGCGTATTGTGCTTGAACTGTTCCTTGATGCCGGTGTTGGCGTTCAACAATGCATGTTTCAGCTTGTCGGCCGTCAGGCGCGCAATCCGGTTGGTCTGACGCAGTTCCGGGTTGGTCATCAGGTTTGTGAAGCCATCGGCAAACTCTTCAATGCGGTTCCATTCCAATTGGAACAGCAAGAGGTTGAAGTCATATTCAAGCTCGCGCGGCAGTTCCGCCATGGCAGACGCCAGGATCAGTTTGTCGATGCCCAGATATTTCTGGGCATAACGCATGGCAATGATGCTGCCATAGCTGCAGCCCATGAGGTTGATCCGGTCTACGCCAAGCGACTTGAGCGCGCTGTGGATGGCGCGGCAGATGAAATCGAAGCCATAGGTGTGGGGCAGGATACCGGTATCGCCGTTGCCGGGTGTATCAATGGTGATCACCCAGGATTTTTCAGCGATTGCATTGCTCAGCTTTTCGACCTGGGTGATATTCTGGAAAGCGCCGCCGATAAAGACCAGAGGGACGTCGGTCAGTCCTTTTGAATATTCTTTCAGGTGAATTGGAAAGCCTTCAAAGGAAAGGCGATGATATTGGTGATCGAAAGACAAACTATGTAATTTAGACACTATTCAGTTCCTCTGATAGAGTTCGAACGAAAATTTGCGCCTGATGAATCTTTATTTACTTTTTGTTTGCCTGATAGTTTGGTTAATGCCTAATTAACCATGAGGGCGGGGCATACATTGAATCATCTTAGGTTGCAAGGCCTGTTGCACGCGTATGGCGGTCACTTTGCAAAAATGTTGCAATTTTGCAGCAGATTCAGCGCCAGTAGCCGGATTTCCTCTTTCAATCCCCGTAGAAATCGCTAGGGTGCCGACGAATTTCGGCGAGATAAGCGGCCTTTGGCGCGGTTGCCGGAAAGAAACATGAAAATCCAGGCGAATCGCCTGAAAACAGTTGGGTAGACTTGATGTCTCTGGCACAGCAAATCGAAAGAAGGCGGACGTTTGCGATCATCTCGCACCCTGACGCCGGCAAGACCACCCTGACAGAAAAACTGCTGTTGTTCGGCGGTGCCATTCAGGCTGCGGGGGAAGTGAAGGCGCGCGGTGAACGCCGCCGCGCCCGGTCTGACTGGATGAAGGTGGAGCAGGAACGTGGTATTTCTGTGGCGTCGTCTGTCATGACATTCGACTATCTCGAGCGCACCTTCAACCTGCTGGACACCCCAGGCCACGAAGACTTTTCGGAAGACACATACCGGACGCTGTCTGCTGTCGACAGCGCGGTGATGGTGCTGGATGCCGCCAAGGGTATCGAGACCCAGACCCGCAAGCTGTTTGAAGTCTGCCGCCTGCGCGATATGCCGATTGCGACCTTCATCAACAAGATGGACCGGGAAACCAAGGACCCGTTCGAGCTGCTGGATGAAGTTGAGCAGACGCTGGCCCTTGATGTGGCACCGGCCAGTTGGCCGATCGGCATGGGCCGCGATTTCAAGGGCTGTTACGACCTGATCCACGATCAGCTGATCCTGTTTGATCGCGGCAAGGGCGACAGCATTTCGGAAAGCATCAAATGCCAGGGGCTCGATGACCCCAAGCTGGATGAGCTACTGCCCGACTATGCGGTTGAAAAGCTGCGGACCGACGTTGAAATGGTGCGGGAACTGTGCCCCCAGTTCAACCTGAAGGACTATCTTGAAGGCACGCTGACGCCGGTTTTCTTCGGGTCAGCTGTCAACAACTTCGGTGTTCAGGAGCTTCTCGCAGGACTGGCGGACTTTGCGCCCCGGCCGCGCGCTGGCAAGGCGCTTGAGCGCCAGGTCGCACCGGACGAAGGCAAGGTAACAGCGTTCGTGTTCAAGATTCAGGCGAACATGGACCCCAAGCACCGCGACCGCATCGCGTTTGTGCGGGTTGTTTCCGGCCGCTTCAAGAAGGGCATCAAGATGAAGCATGTCCGCAGCGGCAAAACGTTGGCGATCCATAACGCGCAGCTGTTCCTGGCGCAGGACCGGGCCGTGGCTGAAGAGGCCTATCCGGGCGACATCATTGGCCTGCCGAACCACGGCAACTTGCGCATTGGTGACACCCTGACGGAAGGTGAAATGATCCGCTTCACAGGGGTGCCCTCCTTCGCGCCGGAAATCCTGCAGAAGGTCCGTCCTGAAGATCCGATGAAAGCCAAGCATCTGGGCCGGGCGCTCGAGCAGCTGGCGGAAGAAGGCGCTGCGCGTGTGTTCAAACCTGCCTTGGGCAGTGACTGGGTTGTGGGCGTTGTGGGTCCACTGCAGTTTGACGTGCTGGCGGACCGTATTCGGACAGAATATGAAGTGCCTTGCCGCTTTGAAGCCACCAGCCTGATGACGGCTGAGTGGGTGGAAGGCGACCCGCGCGAGATCAAGAAGTTTTCTGACCAGAACCGGGCATCGATGGCGGTTGACCATGCTGGCGCGCCGGTCTATCTGGCCCGAAACAATTGGCATCTTGATAAGGCGAAGGATGATTTTCCATCGCTCAAGTTCCTGAAAACAAAAGAGGAAGTCTACTAAGGCTTCCGAAAGCCGATCCGGAGAATTCCAAGAGGCTCACTTTGACATCGGTCAAGGTGGGCCTTTGTCTTGATCTGCATTATACTGCCCATCAGACGTCCGCTTTCAGGGAGGCTATATGGGGCAGGAACTGGATACCAGCGAGTTTCGTGACGAGGATTATGAAGCGTTCGGCCAGCGCCTGAGGGCGGAAACCGATTTGGTTGAAACCTGGGAGCAGCAAGGGGCTTTGTCTAATGGCCCGGCTACCGCGGGATTTGAGCTGGAGGCCTGGCTTGTAGGCCCCAATATGCACCCGGTCCCCCAAAATGACGCTTTCATAAAGGCGCTGGATAGCCCCTTGGTGGTGCCGGAACTCTCCTGTTTCAACGTAGAGTTCAATGGCGACCCTGCGGAGCTGACTGGGGGTGCGCTATCAGACCTGCATGCCGACTTGGCTGGCCTGTGGGACAGGGCCGTTGATGCCGCTGCCAAGATGGACCTGAAGCTTGCCATGATCGGCATCCTGCCTACGGTCAAAGGCACAGACCTCTGTACCGAAAACATGTCTGCCGGCCAGCGCTATAAGGCCTTGAACGAGCAGGTTTTTCGCCTGCGAAAAGGGAAGCCGATCAAACTGGACATCGAAGGACGCGAGCACTTGGTAAGCGACCATATGGATGTCATGCTGGAGGCGGCTGCAACTTCCTTCCAGATTCACCTCAAGGTCCCGAACGGTCGGGGCGTGGACTATTACAATGCGTCGAAGCTGGCGTCAGCGCCCTTGGTCGCGGTATCGGCAAACAGCCCCTATCTTTTTGGCAGGGACCTTTGGGCAGAAAGCCGCATTCCGCTTTTTGAGCAGGCGGTGTCGGTTGGGGACTGGGACTATGAGGAGCGCGTCACCTTTGGCGTTCGTTTCATTGAAAAAAGCCTTTCCGAAGTGTTCCTGGCCAACCGCCAACGCTATCCGATCCTGCTGCCGCATGTGACCGACCGGGAGGCCGAAAAGCTGGATCATTTCCGGCTGCAGAATGGTACGATCTGGCGCTGGAACAGGCCGCTGGTTGGCTGGGACGAGGACGGCACACCCCACTTCAGGTTGGAGCAGCGCGTTGTACCCGCAGGCCCGACCATTGCGGATTCAATGGCAAATTCGGCCTTCTATTATGGGCTTGTCACCTATCTTGCAAATGCAGACACGCGGCCGCATAAGCGCGCACAGTTCTTCACCACGCGGGATAATTTCTACTTGGCGGCAAGGGACGGCTTGGGCGCTGTCATTCGCTGGGACCATCAGGACGGAAAGCCAATGAGGCAACTCATTCAGGAAGTCTTTCTGCCTATGGCAGAGGAGGGGCTTCAGTCGCTGAATGTAGACCCTGCTGATATACATCGTTATCTGGGCATTATTCGGGGGCGGGCGGAAACCGGCCAGAACGGCGCAACCTGGCAGCGTGCGTTCGTGAGGACACACGGTGCCAGCATGGAGGAAATGCTCGAGGCCTATATGGCCAGGCAGCAAACAGACACGCCGGTCCACGAGTGGCCACTGTAGCCATGCTTCAATGTTTCGACGAGGTACCAGACACGTTTTTATCCTGCGGGGCGCACCAGTTGGCGGACATTCTTGGGGGCCCTTCGTTATTCTATCTGGAAGGCCTGCGAAAACCGCCCCTGTTTGTAACCGTATTGCAGCACGGCAATGAACCTACAGGGTTCGAGGCCGTTCAGGCCATATTGCGCAAGTATCAAGGCAGCCAACTGCCGCGTGCCATGTGGCTGTTTGTTGGAAATGTTGCGGCGGCAAAAACTGGCCGGCGCGTGCTCGAGGGGCAGCTTGACTATAACCGTTCCTGGCCAGGCACGGATATGGCGCCGGGGCCGGAGACGGCCCTGATGGCCGACGTTGTGGCAAAAGTGACAGCGGAACCTTTGTTTGCCAGTATCGATCTTCACAACAACACTGGCTGCAACCCGCATTATGGCTGCGTCAATTTCCTCGATACCGCTTTTCTTCAGCTTGCGTCGTTGTTTGCGCGCACGGTGGTCTATTTTACCCGGCCGCTTGGTGTCCAGTCCGCGGCAATGGCAATGCATGCGCCAGCTGTGACGCTTGAGTGCGGCCAGGCCGGTGAAAGCGCGGCGCTTGCGCATGCGACCGAATATCTGGATGCCTGCCTGCATATGCACCACATCCCGGACCATCCAGTGGCGCCGCGCGATATCCATCTTCTCAGAACCAAGGCAACGGTGAAGGTGAAACCGGGGCTGGATTTCACATTTTCGGGGCAGGGCAGTGATGTCTGTTTCCGGCCGGACCTGGACCATTTCAATTTCGGGGCCCTTAAGGCAGGAGCGGCGATTGCCCGTACCTCCGAAAGCCTGCCAATGCCACTGATTGCACTGGATGATCAGGGCCGGGATATCACCGAAGACCTATTTGCCCAGTCTGGCGGCACATTGGCGGTGCGAAAGGCACTTATTCCCTCAATGGCGACAACAAATGTTGATGTGGTTCGGCAAGACTGCCTGTTCTATGTTATGGAAGAAGTGTCACTGGCCGTATAGCCTGGTGCCACTGGTCCGAACTGAACAGGGGAGAGTATATGTCTGATGCCGAAGGGGTAATAACCGGTGTGGGCGGAATATTTTTCAAATGCCGCGACCGGGAAAAGCTTGTGTCCTGGTATCAGGACAAGCTTGGATTTCCCTTTGACGGGGCGGGTGCATCCTTTGTGTTCAGGGAAGATGATGACCCGGAAAAGCTGGGGTATTTTGTCTGGGGGCCTTTCAAGCGCGAAAGCGAATATTTCCGGCCGTCCGGCAAGGAGTTCATGATCAACTTGCGGGTCCGCGGCATTGAGAAGCTTGTCGAGCGGCTCAAGAAGATGGGCGTCGAGCAGATTGGCGAGATCGAAGAGTTCGAATATGGCAAATTTGCCTGGATCATGGACCCTGAGGGCACCAAGATCGAGCTGTGGGAGCAGCTGGGCGAGCCACCGATAATGGACGAGTGATTTTTGGGGGCGCCTCGCTATCAAGGGCATGGGTGACCAAAAGGGGGACTTGATGAAAAAGATAATCGTTCGAGGCGCAGCTGCGGTTGTGGCCTTGCTGCTGCTGTTTATTCTGTGGCCGGCCAAGATTGATCCTGTTGCCTATACGCCGCCTGAAGGGCCCGGCTTCACCGGTGTCTATGCCACGAACGAAGCGCTTCTGGAGGCCGAGACCATTCCGCTGCAGTTCAGCCAGGGACCAGAGGATGTTGCCGTGGATGCAGGTGGTCGCATCTATGGCGGGCTGCATGACGGGCGCATCGTGCGTATCCTGAAGGACGGCACACAGGAAGTGTTTGCCACCATTGAGGGCGGCAGGCCGCTTGGGCTGCATTTTGACGCAGCGGGCAACCTGATTGTGGCGGACGCCTGGAAAGGGCTTTTGTCCTTCGATACTGAAGGCGCCATGACGGTGTTGAGCACGGAAGAGGGCGGTGTGCCCTTTGCCTTCGCTGACGACCTGGATATTGCGAGCGATGGCAAAATCTATTTCTCGGACGCCAGCTTCACCTACAACCAGCCCGACTACCGCCTGGACCTATTGGAGGCGCGCGGTAACGGCCGGCTTCTGGTGTTTGACCCCGCCACTGGTGAGACCACCAAACTGCTGGGGAACCTCTATTTCGCCAACGGTATCGCACTGTCGCAGAATGAAGATTTTGTGTTGGTCAATGAAACGGGTCGCTACAGGGTGACGCGTTATTGGCTGAAAGGCGAAAAGGCCGGGACCTCAGACATCTTCATCGATAATCTGCCGGGGTTCCCGGATGGCATTTCTGCGAACCGCAAGGGGACATTCTGGCTGGCGATTCCATCACCCCGGAACCCGAAGATGGATGGCCTTCACCCGAAGCCCTGGGCCAAGGCGCTGGTATCGAAATTGCCTACGTTCTTGCAGCCGTCAGCCATTCATATGGGGCTGGTGATCGCGCTTGATGAAGAGGGGCAGGTAATCCGCACGCTGCAGGACCCGCGCGGCGATAATGTTTATATGATCACTTCTGCTGAGCAGGTGGGGGATATGCTCTATCTGGGCAGCCTGGAGGCCCCGCAGGTGGCGCGAGTGCCCATTCCAGCCGACAAATAGGCTGCTCTGCCTATGCCGGCAGTGGCGGTTATGGGCGCAACCTAGTTCTGTCGACCTTCGGAAAGGGGTGGGGTGTGCCAGATTGTGCCGCCTTGTCCTGCCGTTGCCATTTATGGCTGCGCTTTCGGTACAGTCGTTCCAATTTAGCGGCTGTCGAATAGCCGGGTACGGGCAGAAAGGGCGCTGCGCGGCGGTGCGTCCAAAGCTCCAGTCGGCTGGAGCCGGGCTGCGCATCTCCCCGGCAGTGGATGGCATGGGTGTTGGCGATCACGAATGTGCCAGCATGCACACAAATCGGCTGCGGTGCCTCGAGCCCCAATTGCTTAAGGTCTTCCTTTGTGAAACGGGACGAGCCGTGCTCGCTATGTCCATCAGTAAGGCGCTTTGCCTTGAGGGAGTAACGGTATTCCCACATAAGCCGCTTCAGGCTTAGCCGGTGTGAACCACGAATGAAATGGAAAGGCCCATTCTGTTCGGTAACGTCTTCAAGGAACAGCCAGGCTTTCATCGTAGGCTGAAACGTATCACTATGAGGCGTTTTCTGCGGGTCTGTACCGGTAGTGTCATTGTGGTGCAGGCGTTGCAAAAGAACAGGTGATTTTTTCAGGGTTGCCCCGGTGTAGGCCAGCAAGTTCAGGTAGCGTTTTGACGTGATCAATTTGGCAATCGCTGGCATGTCCTTCCGGGCCTTCTCGTCCATCTGTATACGGCAGAGCGTGGAACTGCCTTCTGTCAACTGGCGCACATCCTGGAGACAGGCCGCAATGTCTGCATGGATCTCGTCCAGTTCGTCAGCTGATATAAAATCAGGAATCACAAGCAGCCCGTCGCGGCGAAACATGCTTCGTTCATCGGCCGAGGCAAAGCGAAACAATAGCAAGCGCCTGAAAGCGAAACATGTCTTGGCCAGGATCAGCCGGACAACGTGCAGGCCCATAAGGTTTGCTGCGCGGGACCCAAGTAGTGGATTGTTTTTAAAAGACTTCTCTGTGGTGAAAATGGCGACGAATTGGCCTTGCAGCCTTCCAAGCACGCGAACGTTTAACATGATACCGACCCCCATCGATAAAACACACTGTGTGTACCAAGGGGAACGCTAGCGGAAAAGATGGAGGATCACAACACCGGCGCGAGTGGCGACTAAGTGCCCACCCCGGGCGGCGGGGCCGTGCCGAAACTTTGAACCAGCGAACCGGCCACCAGGTTCCAGCCGTCCACCATGACGAAGAAGATCAGCTTGAACGGCATGGCGATCATGACAGGTGGCAGCATCATCATACCCATGGACATGAGGATCGAGGCCACCACCATATCGATCACCACAAAAGGCACATACAAGAGGAAGCCGATCTCGAAGGCGCGCCTGAGTTCAGAAATCATGAAAGCCGGCACCAGAACGGTCAGTGTGATTTCATCCTGTGTCTCCACCGGGCCGTCTGGCGATAGGTTCATGAACAGCTCAAGGTCTTTTTCCCGCACTTGCGACATCATGAAATTTCGCATGGGTACAGACGCGCGGTCGAAGGCTTCCTGTTCGTCGATTTCCTCATTTATCAGCGGCTGGATACCTTGGTCCCAGGCAGCGGTTAGCGTCGGTGCCATAACATAGCCGGTAAGGAAAAGGGCTAGCGAAATCAACACGATATTGGGCGGTGTCTGCTGTGTACCCATCGCGCTCCTGAGCAGCGAGAAGACAATGATCATGCGGGTAAAGCTGGTCATCATGATCAGGATGCTGGGTGCCAGGCTCAGCACAGACAGCAGCAAGATCATCTGTACGACGCGACCGCTCAGTGACCCTGATTCCCCAAGGTCAAGATTGAGCGATTGAGCGGAGGCAGGTGACGCTGTCATCAGCACGGCGGCAAGCGCCAGCGGCAGCAGAAACAGAAAGCTATGGATGATCAGCTTGCGGTGAAACTTAAGGCTTTTCACGTTGTGTTTCCTCTGCTAGCGCCTGTTCGAAGCCTGATGGGGCTTTATGTCCGGTCGGGCCGTCAATCAAGGTCACGCCGTGCTGCCCGGTGCCGAGAAAATAGTCCCGTCCGCGCCAATGCACAACCACCAAGCGGTTGCGGGCGTCCAGCATCTGGCTGTCGAGAATGGTAATTTCGCGTTTCTTGCCTGTCATGCGGGGTTGTCCGGGGATCAGCCCGAAGCGTTTCACAGCCCAGGCCGCCAAGGCCAGAAAACCGAGCATCACGAACAAGATAGAAAAGGCGCTAATGGCTTCGCTGGTCATTGGTTGCTTTCTTTCCCGTCGTCGTCATTGGTCTGGGCTGGCTCGTCGGCCGGCATTGGCTCCAAGAGCTCTGTGGTTTCGACTGTATCTGTGTCATGCTCGCGCGCTTCTGTCATGGCTTTATTTTCGGCATAGACACGCTCAAGAATGAGTGACACGGCATGCAGGGCCTCAAGCGGGACAGGGCTCTCGACTTCAAAAGCATCAAGAAGCTCCGTGAGGTCCTTGTCCTGGCGGACCTTGACGCCTTCGGCAAAGGCAATGTCCAGTATCTTTTCGGCATTAAAGCCGTGCCCTTTTGCAGTAATTCGGGGCGTAGCCTGTTCGCTATCCCTTTTTACTGCAACGGCTTTTGTGTCCGGCACCGGCTTGGGTGCATCTGTCGGTTTCTGGTCTGACATGGCGATATTGAGCGACAAATCGGGTCAAAATGCAAGCGCTTGCGGAAGGGGCAGTGGAAAAATATCGCGTGTTTGCAACTTGTTAACCGGTTCCGGTGCATGTTATGGTACGTTTAAATGAAAGACGCGCGCAAACAGAGACTGTTGGAAGCATGGATTTAACCAATATTCCCCTGATGGCTGCCCTTAAAAGCCGCATGAAATGGCTGAACACCAACCAGACGGTGATCAGTGAAAACATCGGTCATGCGGATACGCCGGGCTATAAGGCTAAGGAACTGGACAAACAGAATTTTTCTGGTCTTGTCGACAACCTTGTCTCGGACCGGCCGCAGGGCACGCAAATGCGCACCAAGAATTCTCGCCACATGGATACGAGTGGTTCTTCTTCTGTGACAATGCGCACACGTGAGGTCAAGGACAGCGAGGAAACGCCATCCGGTAACTCTGTGGTGCTTGAAGAAGAAATGATGAAATTGGCTGACAACCAGATGAAATACGGCATGGTTGTCAACCTCTACAAAAAGAATATCGGGCTGTTGAATATTGCCCTAGGCAAGGGTGGCGGGCGCTAGAACAGCGTCATGACCCGCTTGAACCAGTGTAAAGGAACAAGCGATGGATCTCGAAAAGGCTATGATGGCTTCGGCGGCTGGGCTTCGTGCGCAGTCCGTGCGCATGCGCGTAATCTCCGAAAACATCGCCAACCAGAATTCGGTCGCAAGCGAGCCGGGCGCAGACCCATATCGCCGCAAGATCATCACCTTCCAGACGGAGCTTGATCGCGCGTCTGGCGTTGAACTTGTGAAGCCGGGCAAGGTGGAATTCGATCAGAAGGAATTCGGCAAGAAATATGATCCGGGCAATCCGGCTGCGGACGAGGCAGGTTATATCAAGACGGCCAATGTCAATGGCATGATCGAGATGATGGATATGCGCCAGGCTCAGCGGACTTACCAGTCAAACATCAATGCGCTTGAGGCCAGCCGTCGGATGGCCACAATGACGCTTGATCTCTTGCGGTAGGGAGTAGGCCATGAATATCAAGCAACTTGATGCGGTCAATGCCTATTCACAGGCGACCAAGAAGATGCAGGAAACCGGCCTGGGTTCCCGCGACGGTTTGGACGGCGCGAAATCCAACAGCGCCTTCTCCGCCCTTGTGAACGACGCCGTTGGAGACGTGCAGCAGGCAACAAGCCATATGGAACTCACGGCGGCCAAGTCGCTGGTGAATGAAGCTGATATGGTTGACGTGGTGACAGCTGTTTCCAACGCGGAGATGGTTGTGAACACTGTTGTTACTGTGCGTGACAAGGTGATCGCCGCCTATAATGATATCCTCAAGATGCCAATCTAATCCAGCCGGGCGGGGGCGAGTATTCTATGGAAAGTGGTGACGTCATTGAAGTGGCGCGTGACGCCCTGATGACCCTTTTGCTGACAGCAGGGCCGATCCTTGCGGTTGGCCTGGGCGTTGGCTTGACGGTTGCCTTCATCCAGGCCCTGACCCAGCTTCAGGAAATGACCCTGACTTTTGTTCCCAAAATCATTGCGGTGTTTGCCGTTTTGCTCCTCGCCATGCCTTACATGGGCCAAAATATGTCTGCACTGATGTTGCGCATTTCTGAACGCATCATCTCCGGCGGCTAAGCCATGCTGGGGGAAGTCCTGCCGGCAGAAGCATTCGGTTTCGTGCTCGTTGCAACACGCCTGATTGCCCTTGTTATGTTGATGCCGGTGTTAGGGGACCAGTCGGTTCCCGGTCGTATTCGGGCGACAATGGGGTTTGTGTTGGCGTTGGTGATCTATCTGGCAGTCCGCGAGAATCTGCCGCCAATGCCCGACAATGCCTTCGTTCTGGGTGCCCTTCTTGTCAGAGAAGCGATGATTGGAGCCGTCCTCGCGCTGGTTACCCGTATCATGCTTGCAGCAACTCACATCGCCGGTACGGTGATTGCGTTCCTGACAGGCTTAGCCGCAGCCCAGTCCTTCGACCCAAGCCAGGGTAGTCAGGGTGTTTTGGTCGGCGCGTTCATGACACTGGTTGCGGTCACGCTGATCGTTGTTTCGGATTTGCATCACCTCATGATCCTTGGAATGGCCCATAGCTACCTGAAGTTTCCGGTGGCGCTGGGCCTGCCTTATACGGATCTCGCCATGGTGATCGTTGAATATACCTCCAGCGCGTTCCTGCTGGGATTTCATATGGCGGCACCGTTCATTGCGTATAGTATCATCTATAATGCAGGCTTGGGCTTGATTTCCCGTATGATCCCGGCCTTCCAGGTATTTTTCATCGGTATGCCTATCAACCTGTTTATGGGCTTTGCCTTGATGATGATCTTAATAGGCTCGATGATGGCACTCTTTATAGAGCGTTTTGAAGAACTGCTCGTGAGCTTTCTGGGGTAAAGAATGGCAGACGAAGACGAAAGCCAGAAAACTGAGGAACCGACGCCGAAACGCTTGCGCGAGGCCGAGGAAAAAGGTGACGTGGCCCAAAGCCAGGAAGTCAAAACCTTTTTCATGCTGGCCATTGCTGCCATTGTGATCGGTGCAGGGGGTGGCTTTATCGGTACGACAGTTGCGGATACGCTTTATGTACATATGTCCACGCTGCATCTGATGGACACCGATCAGATTGGCCCTCTCGAAAGCCTGATGCCTACAATGTGGCGCGTGTTCCTGGTTCTGCTGGTGCCCTTTGGGGCGTTGGTGGTTGCCGCGATCGCAAGCAATATGATGCAACATAAGACCACCATTACGTTTGAAAAGATCAAGCCCAGCTTCAAGAAGCTCAGTCCGATCTCCAACGCCAAGAAATGGGCGCCGGACAAACTGGGCGTGGAAGCCTTTAAACTGATCGCCAAGCTGACGGCCGTGTCTGCCGTGATTGTGATCATCGTCTATCCTGAGCGCGGCCGCATGGATACGTTAATGCTGTTGCCGGTTGTGGATGTTGTAGTGTTGATCCACTCCATGATCATCAAGCTGCTGATCGGTGTTCTGATTGTCATGGCTGTGGTTGCGGCCATCGACTTTTCCTACCAAAGCTATCAGCACATCAAGAAACTGCGCATGACCAAGCAGCAGGTCAAGGATGAGCACAAACAAACCGACGGTGACCCGAAAGTTAAGGGGCGCCTGAGATCCATCCGTATGGAGCGGGCGCGCCAACGCATGATGTCAGCTGTCCCTGACGCCGATGTAGTGATCACCAACCCGACCCACTTCGCAGTGGCGTTGGAATATAAGCACGGCACCATGGATGTGCCGATGGTGGTGGCCAAAGGGGTCGAGGGGGTTGCCCTCAAGATCCGGGAAGTGGCGACCGAGCACGGCGTGCCGATCGTTGAAAACCCGCCGTTGGCCCGGGCGCTGTACGCGACCGTGGAAATTGATGAGGAAGTGCCGCCGGATCACTATAAGGCCGTGGCAGAAGTCATTAGCTATATCATGAAGCTCAGGCGGGCGGGGTTCAAACCATCGCGTTAACGGGCTTGCGTTCCCGCTCGGAGGGTGGCTACTCTCTGGGCCAGGTGGGCTGAACAGGGATCAAAGGGGTAGGCATATATGGAAAGCCGGTTGCCAAGACCGTTTCAGGAAGCGCTGCATCAAAGCGAGGCCAAGTCCGGTGTGAAACTGCTGACTGTCGCGCTGGCTGGCCTTATTGGCACCATCGGGATTGCGGCCCTGGTGGCCGTGACATGGGGCGCAGCGATTGCTGCTATCCTTGGCGGACTTCTCCTGATCGCGACGGCGCTTACGCTTCTGCGGGCGCTGGGCGGATTGCAGCAACCGATAGATCAGGTCGAGTTTGCCGACCGCGAGCTGGTCCAGACCCTTGTTTCGCTCGACCGGCGCGCAGTCGCACTAAGCGATTTCCGCGGCGAAATCACGGCCTCAAACTCGGCGTTCGACCGCCTCGCTATGGGGCGTGTGCGCATGATGGGCGACCTGTTTCGCAGCGACACAGTCAAGGAAGCGTTTGATAAAACGCTGGCGCTGGCGGCACAAACGGGCCAGTCGCGCGGCGTATTCGCATGTGATCGCGCCGACACGGAAAAGCTGAAGCTCATTGGGCGACGGACCGGCTACCATATCTTGTGGCGCGCGTCCCGCGTGGGCGACCGCGAGCGGCTGGACCATGAACGCAAAATGATCGGCGACTGGGGCGCGCCACTGTTTGAACGCCTGGGCTGTGGCGTGCTGCTTGAGGATGCCTCAGGCAAAATTCATTATATCAACGATACGCTCCGGGAATGGATGGGGCTCAGCCCTGGTGAGATGCCGCTCAAGATTCAGCTGAAAGCGGGGGAAACCCAATTGCTGATCGGCAAGAAGCAACGGATGGACGTGGACGTGGTGGATATGCCGCTGCCGTCCAGAGAGGAAGACCGCAACCTGGGTCGCTACCGTTTTCTGCGCAAGCTGGATCAGATGCGGGGCCGTCTGGTGCCGGAAGACCGCGAGTTCCTGATCGATCCGATTTTTGATGCCGCCCCGATTGCCGTGGCCGTGGTCGCGCGCGACGGTGGGATCAAGGAATATAACCAGCCGCTGAAGCGCCACCCGGCCGGACAGGGCATTTCTGTGGGCTCCAGTGTACTGGATTTGGTGAAAGAAGACGACCGGGCCGAACTCAAGGAATTGATCGGCTTTGCCCATGACGGCAAGCCTGCCTCAACGCCGCTTGATGTGGTCTATGACGGTCAGCCTGAGCGGGTGGGGCAGATCTATTCGTCTGCCATTTCCAGGGGCGAGGAAACCTTCGCTATCCTCTATCTTATTGATACTACGCAGGAAAAAAGTCTCGAGCGACAGTTTGTTCAAGCCCAGAAGATGCAGGCGGTTGGCCAGTTGGCGGGCGGCGTGGCCCATGACTTCAACAACCTGCTGACAGCCATCATCGGTTTCTGTGACCTCCTTCTGGTGCGCCACGATGCGGGTGATCAGTCCTTCTCGGATATCATCCAGATCAAGCAGAACGCCAACCGCGCGGCCAATCTGGTGCGCCAGCTGCTGGCCTTCTCGCGCCAGCAAACGCTCAGGCCGAAGGTCCTGATGATGACGGACGTGCTCGCGGAACTGTCCAACCTGATCCGCCGCCTGATCGGCGAAAATATCGAACTCAAGGTCGTGCACGGCCGAGACCTGCAGCCAGTGAAGGTGGACCAAGGCCAGCTTGAACAGGTGATCATCAACCTGGCGGTCAATGCGCGCGACGCCATGCCGGGCGGCGGCAAGCTGGAAATCAAGACCAGCATGATCGGGCCCGATGACCCGCTGATCGAACGCTATGACGTGGTGGTGCCGGACGATTATGTGCTGGTGGAAGTCATCGACAGCGGCAGCGGCATCGCGCCGGAAAATATGTCGAAAATCTTCGAGCCCTTCTTCACCACCAAGGAAGTCGGGCAGGGCACGGGGCTTGGCCTCGCCACCGTGTACGGCATCGTCAAGCAGACAGGCGGCTTTGTGTTTGTCGAATCCGAGCTTGGCCACGGCACGCGGTTCCTCCTGTTCTTCAAGGCGCACGCCGCGGAAGCCGAGGTGGAAAGCGCCGCCCAGAAGCCGGAAGCCCCCGCGCGGGACCTCACGGGCAAGGGCACCATCCTGATCGTCGAGGACGAAGACCCGGTGCGCATGTTCGCCTGCCGGGCGCTCGCCAACAAAGGCTACAAGGTGCTTGAAGCCGCCTCGGGCGAAGCCGGGCTGGATATCCTCAACACCCACCCGGAACCGATCGATCTCCTGATCTCGGATGTGATCATGCCAACCATGGACGGCCCGACACTGGTCAAGGAAGCCAGGAAAAACCTGCCGAACCTGCCGGTTATCTTTGTTTCGGGCTATGCGGAGGATGTCTTCCGTCAGAACCTGGAAGCCGAAGAATTCCTGTTCCTGCCGAAACCCTTCTCGCTCAAGGACCTGGCAGGGCAGGTCAAGTCGATCCTCGGATAAAGGGAGCCCACAAGGGCACACAACAGGCAAAAGGGCACACGGAGGGCACACCCGTTGTGCCCTTTTTTGTTCCGCTGTTCCGGCCCTTGAGAGGCCATGAGAACAAAACAAGAATATTAGAGCTTGCCTAACGAGAACAAAATGGGTACAAGAGGGCAAGCGCAAAGGATTTAAATCATCCGTTGCAAGGGATATCAGCCTGTGGAATAAGGGAGCCCGATCATGGCAACAGCGGAACTACAGTTGGTAAAGGGAAACTCCATGGATAAGACAAAAGCGCTCGAAGCAGCGCTTGGCCAAATCGACCGGGCCTTTGGTAAAGGCTCTGTCATGAAACTGGGGCAGCGGGAATCGGGGATTGAGATCGACACCATCTCGACCGGCTCGCTCAATCTCGACATTGCGCTCGGGATCGGTGGCTTCCCCAAGGGCCGGATCATCGAAATCTATGGGCCTGAAAGCTCCGGTAAAACCACGCTGGCGCTGCACGCGGTTGCAGAAGCCCAGAAAAAGGGCGGCATCGCCGCTTTCGTGGACGCCGAGCACGCGCTGGACCCTGTCTATGCCCGTAAGCTGGGTGTGGACGTGAACGAACTTCTGGTCTCACAGCCGGATACCGGCGAGCAGGCGCTTGAAATTGCCGACACGCTGGTGCGTTCCGGCGCCGTAGACATCCTTGTGGTGGATTCGGTGGCGGCGCTGACGCCGCGTGCGGAACTCGAGGGCGAAATGGGCGACAGCCATGTGGGCCTGCAGGCCCGGTTGATGAGCCAGGCGCTCCGCAAGCTCACGGCCTCCATTTCCAAATCCAACACCATCGTGGTCTTCATCAACCAGATCCGGATGAAAATCGGCGTCATGTACGGCAGCCCGGAAACCACAACGGGTGGTAACGCGCTGAAGTTCTATGCCTCTGTCCGACTGGACATCCGCCGCATCGGCGCGATCAAGGAAAAAGACGAGATCGTTGGTAACGCGACCCGTGTCAAGGTGGTCAAGAACAAGCTGGCACCACCGTTCAAGCAGGTTGAGTTCGACATCATGTACGGCGAAGGCGTGTCCAAGATGGGCGAGATTATCGACCTGGGCGTCAAGGCCGGCGTGGTTGAGAAATCCGGCAGCTGGTACAGCTACTCCAGCCAGCGCATCGGCCAGGGCCGCGAAAACGCCAAGCGCTTCCTGCTCGAGAACACGGACATCTCCAATGAGATCGAACAGCTGATCCGCAAGAACGCAGGCCTCGTCAATGAAGCCATGCTGGTTGACCCTGCGGTCGTAAGCGACGACGACGACAAATAAGTCCATGCGCGCAAGCGACATTGTGAATAAGTAAAGAAAGCGGCTCTCCCGAGGGCCGCTTTTTGTTTTGGGTGCGCAGACGGAGCTGTGTTGAAGGCGGCGTGTGCCAGGCCGATTTAAGGAAAAGTTAGCCATTCTGCGCTAGCTTTGCCTATGCGTAACGGATGGGGTTCAAGACTGTGGGGCTGCATAGTGATACGGTTTTTGTGCCTTCTTGGGCTTCTGGTCGGCGGCTCCGCGACCCTGTGGGCCGCTGACAAGCCTGTCATTCATTGGCTCAGCCCGAATTTCCCCCCGGTCTTTATCGCCGACGGCCCGCTGAAAAGGCAGGGCTATGGGGACCAGATCGTCCGCTATATGTCAGAAAAGCTGCCGGATTACCGGCATGTGCCTGCAACCGCGAACCTGACGCGCACCTACAATCAAATGAAATTGCACGACGGCGTCTGCAGCGTGGCCCTGTTTGAGACACCCGAGCGGGCTGCTTTCGCCAACTTCAGCGACGATGTTTACCATGTCATGACCAACCGGGTGGTGGTGATGAACCGAAACCTTCACCGCTTCAAGCCGTACCTGAACGCGGCGGGGGAGGTTGATATTACACGGCTGCTGACTGCCAGTGACCTTGCGGTCGGCGTCGTGCCAGACCGCTTCTACAGCCAATTGATCAATGACACGCTCAAGGCGGTCGGCATGCCGGACAATATGGTGGTGATCCCGTTTAACCGCTATGGCGCGCTTCTGGATCATGGCCGTATTGACTATACTTTCGGTTTTCCGGCTGAAGCCTATCACCAGTTCAGCAAGCTCGGGAAGGCGGAGGCCTTTGTGGCCCTTCCGATCGCGGGGGAGGCCAGATTCCAGTCCGGCGGCTTTAGCTGTAGCGACAAACCTTTGGGCCGCAAAGTGATTGCGGAGATCAACAGGCTGATCGCAACAGAAGAAGTCAGCGCCGTTTATGACGCCTTCTATGAACAGTGGCTGGATGCCCGCTCCCTCAAAGACTACCGCAAACTTCGCGCCGCGATGCAGCGGTAGGCCATGCTGGCGGCTTTCAGCACGGACTTCTAGTTACCCGAACGCAATTCTTTCAAATAAATGGTGCCTTCCAGCCTGCAATCGCCTTGCTGACGCTAGACACTTCAGTATTGCCACGCTAAAACGGCGGTAAGCACCGGTGCCGCCAAAATGGGCTAACCCCATGGCGGCGCCTGAATTTTGTTTTCGAGGACTTGAGGCCAATTCCATGACCGCACCAATCACTGGCGCCAACGACATCCGCAAGGCGTTTCTGGACTATTTCAAGGGGCAGGGCCACCAGGTGGTGCAATCCGCGCCGCTGGTGCCGCACAACGACCCGACGCTGATGTTCGTCAACGCCGGCATGGTGCCGTTCAAGAATGTGTTCACGGGCGCGGAAACCCGCGACTATAACCGCGCGGCCTCCAGCCAGAAATGCGTGCGTGCCGGCGGCAAGCACAATGACCTCGACAATGTGGGCTACACCGCCCGCCACCACACGTTTTTTGAGATGCTGGGCAACTTCTCCTTCGGTGACTATTTCAAGGAAGAGGCCATCAGCCATGCCTGGAACCTGATCACACGCGAATATGGCCTCAACAAGGACAAGCTGACCGTCACCGTGTACCACGAGGACGATGAAGCCTTCGACCTGTGGAAGAAGATTGCGATGCTGCCCGAGGAACGCATCATCCGCATCGCCACATCAGACAACTTCTGGTCCATGGGCGATACCGGCCCGTGCGGCCCGTGTTCCGAGATTTTCTATGACCACGGCGACCACATCTGGGGTGGCCCTCCGGGTACACCGGAAGAGGACGGCGACCGGTTCGTGGAAATCTGGAACCTCGTGTTCATGCAGTATGAGCAGCTGGCCTCCGGCGAGCGCATCAACCTGCCGAAACCGTCGATCGACACGGGCATGGGGCTGGAGCGTATCTCTGCCGTGATGCAGGGCACGCACGACAACTATGAAATCGATACCTTCAAGGCCATCATCGCTGCGTCCGTGAACGCCACGGGTGCCGGTGAGAACGACAAGACGCGCGCATCCCACCGGGTGATCGCCGATCACCTGCGGGCCTGCAGCTTCCTGATCGCCGATGGCGTGCTGCCGTCCAATGAAGGCCGCGGCTATGTTCTCAGGCGCATCATGCGTCGGGCCATGCGCCACGCCCATATGCTGGGCGCGAAGGACCTGGTGATGCACCAGCTGGCACCAACGCTGATCCGCGAAATGGGCCAGGCCTTCCCGGAACTGGGCCGTGCCGAACGCCTGATCGAGGAAACGCTGAAGCTTGAAGAAGGCCGCTTCCGCCAGATGCTGGACAAGGGCCTGAAGCTGCTGGACGACGAACTGACAAAAATCGGTGACGGCGCTGAACTGCCGGGCGACGTGGCCTTCAAACTGTATGACACATACGGCTTCCCGCTTGACCTGACACAGGATGCGCTGCGGTCGCAGGACCGCACAGTGGACGTGGACGGCTTCAATGCCGCCATGGAAGAACAGCGTGCCAAGGCCCGCGCTGCCTGGTCCGGCTCCGGCGACGCCGCGACTGAAAAGGTCTGGTTCGATATCAACGACGAATTCGGCGCGACAGAATTTGTTGGCTATTCGACAGAACAGGCCGAAGGCAAGGTGGTTGCGCTGGTGAAGGACGGCGCACGCGTGGACGCCGCGGGCGAGGGCGACGAGGTGATGGTTGTCACCAACCAGACGCCTTTCTACGGCGAAAGCGGCGGCCAGATGGGCGACACCGGCACCTTCAAGGGTGAAGCGGTTGACGTAACGGTTACCGACACGCTGAAGATGGTCGGCGCCCTGCATGTTCACAAGGCCACCGTTACCAAAGGTGACCTGAAGGTGGGCGACACGGTTGAAATGCATGTGGACGGCGAGCGCCGGGCCAAACTGCGGGCCAACCACTCTGCCACCCACGTGCTGCATGAAGTGCTGCGCCGCGAACTGGGCGAGCATGTCACGCAAAAGGGGTCGCTTGTGGCACCGGACCGCCTGCGGTTCGATATTTCACACCCCAAGGCCATGACAGACGAAGAGCTTGCCGCCGTTGAGCGCGAAGTGAACCGCATAATACGCGAAAACGCAGCCGTTGAGACGCGGCTGCTGAGCTATGACGACGCGATTGAAGCTGGCGCCATGGCCCTGTTCGGCGAAAAATATGGCGACGAAGTGCGCGTGGTGTCCATGGGCGAGGAAGCAACCAGCAGCAAGCCGCACTATTCGGTTGAGCTATGTGGTGGCACCCACGTCAAGCGCCTGGGCGACATCGCGCTGTTTACCATCCTTTCGGAAGGTGGCGTATCCGCCGGTGTGCGCCGGATTGAGGCACTGACAGGCGAAGCGGCGCTTGAGCATCTTCTGGGCCAGCAGAAGCTTCTGAAAGAAGCCTCCGCCCAGGTGAAATCCAGCCCGGCTGAGCTGCCGGAGCGGATCGCAGGCCTGCAGGCTGACCGCAAGGCACTGGAGCGCGAGCTTTCGGAAGCCAAGAAGAAAGCGGCCCTCGGGGGCGGCGGTGCATCCGGCCCGACTGCAAAAGACGTGGGCGGCATCAAATTCCTCGGTCAGGTGCTGGACGGCGTCAGCCCGAAAGACCTGCGCGGCCTGGCGGACGACGCCAAGAAATCTCTGGGCAGCGGCGCCGTGGCGTTCGTGGCTGTCAATGACGGCAAGGCGGCGCTTCTGGTGGGGGTCACCGACGACCTGACGTCCAACTTGAGCGCGGTTGACCTCGTGCGGGCCGGTGTTGTGGCACTAGGCGGCAAGGGCGGCGGCGGACGGCCAGACATGGCGCAAGCCGGTGGCCCGGACGGCGCAAATGCCGCCAAGGCCCTTGATGCTATCGAAGCGGCGATCGCGGGCTAGGGCGCAGGGAAGGCAAAATCATGACAACGCAGACGGCCCGCCAACGCACCTACAGCTTCCTGGAGATGGGAAGCTTTGCAGGGCGGAAAGCCGCTGTGTTCGAAGGGTTCATGATAGCCTTGATCCTTCTGAATGTATTGGCTGTCGTACTGGAAACGGTCGACAGCCTTTGGCAGGCCTACAGCCCCTGGTTCCGGGCGTTTGATGCAATTTCCATTGGCATTTTCACGGTAGAGTATCTGGCCCGCGTCTGGGCCAGTGCAGAGCGCGAGGCTGTCCCCGGCGATACGGTTCTGGGTCGGCGCATCCGCTATATCTTTTCGCCGCTGGCGCTCATCGATCTGATCGCCATTATCCCGTTCTATCTGGGGCAGATGACAGGGCTTGACCTGCGCGCACTCCGGATTTTCCGGCTTCTCCGGCTCCTCAAGCTGGTGCGGTATTCACCTGCGCTGTCGTCGCTGGCGCGCGTGATCTATGCCGAACGGCAGGCGCTTCTGGCGGCCATGGTGATCATGGTGGGGCTGGAGGTGTTCGCGTCCACGCTGATGTATCTGGTGGAACGCGAGGCGCAGCCTGAGGTGTTTGGCAGTATTCCGGCGGCGCTCTGGTGGGCCCTGGCCACCTTTACCACAGTGGGCTACGGCGACGCTGTGCCTGTGACAGACCTCGGGAAGGTCATTGGCGGGGTGGTGATGATCATGGGGTTCGTCTTCTATGCTGTGCCCATCGGGATTATTGCCTCGGGCTTCACAGACGAAGTGCACCGGCGTGAATTCGTGGTGCCTGTTGGCGTGGTGGATGACCTGCCAGCGCTGAGGAAGCTGCCGAAGGATATCGCCAAGGAGCTGGCGTCGCGCGTTCGGTCTGTCACGATGGTGCCCGGCACAGTGCTGACCCGCCGAAGTGACCGGGACAATGGCATCTATTTCATTCTGTCTGGCGAGATTACGGTCTTTTATCACCACAGGGCCATCCCCTTGAATGCAGGGGATTTTCTGGGGGAATGTTCGCTCATCAGTGACCGCGGCGCACAGCCGGCGTCTGTCGCGCGCAGCCGCTGCCGGGTCATGTGGCTCGACAGCACCGAGTTGCAGATTCTGATGTCCATCTATCCGCCGCTTCTGGACGAGTTGCGGGAGTTTGCCTCTCGCCGGTTGATCGATCTTGTGGAAGATGGTCTGCTGAGCAGCGAAGAGCGCGCCACCATGATTGCCCACTATGATCATTGGGTGGGGCTCGCCCGGTCGCCGCAAGTGTGATAAGCTGCGATTAACTATCCATTCGTTCTAGAGAATCCAGGAGCATGCGTCGGTGAAATCCTCCCTGATGCGCACAGTATTTTTTCCCTTCGCCTATCTGGCTGTGGCCATGGCGCCATCTGCGGAAGCTAGCGACACGATCGCATTTCTTTACGAGCCTTACCCGCCTTATACCTTCCAGCATGACGGCAAGGTTGTGGGGACCATTGTGGCAAAGGTTGATGCCATTGCGGCTGCTGCCGGCCTGACGGTTAAGTGGCGGCAGGCAACCTTCAGCCGCATGCTCCGCAGCATTGCAAACGGCAAGGGTACTCCTCCGGTGTGCATCGCGGGGTACGGAACAACGCCGGAACGGGCCGCGACTTCCTGGATCAGTAAACCGTTTGCCATGTCGTCCGGTTCCGGGATTGCCGTGCTGAAGGATAATCTGGAAAAATTCAAGGACCACGAATCCATTGTCGACATCCTGACGGATAAGGCGATCAGTGGTGCCTTCCTGCAGGGGGCCACATACAGCGACGTGCAGACGCCGCTCATTGAAGCGGGCAGGGAGCGCCACCTGTTCATCGGTGGCGACGACAATGACCTGGCGGTTATGGTGGTGCGTGGGCGCGTGGATTTCGCCATGGTCAACCCGGACCAGGTGGCATACCTGCAAAGGGCTCTGCCGGGCGGGCAGCAGCTTGTCGCGCTGAAACCCAAGGGGATGCGACCGCCGGGGTCCGAACACATCCTGTGCAGCCGAAACCTGCCGGAGGGGATGAGGGACCGTATCAATGAAGCCATCGAGGCGATGATGCTGCTCCCCGGCATGGACGCGCCTGAGCGGGATACAGACCAGTAACCAATTAAGGCCGTCACGGCACCGCAGGCCGCCTGCCACAGCCATTCTGCCACTTCGCAACCGCATATCTTTCATGTATGATCCATACATCCTGTGCAAATTGGGGGCGAAAGGAGCTTGCTGTGCGTCAGATTTCGGCGTTCCTGTACCTGTTTGCGCTGTCGGTATTCCTCATGGGCCAGGAAGCATCCAAGGCGGAAGAAGGCGGGAACACTCTCGTTTTCCAGTTTGAAGATCATCCGCCATTCCTGGAGAAAACACCCAAAGGTATTGGCGGATCGTTCGGCAAATTCGTGAATGCGGCTGCGGCGCAGGCTGGCATCGGCCTCATCTGGCAGGAGCGGGCTTTCCGGCGCACGCGCCGCGACCTGGAGGAAGGCAAGCAGCCGTTTTGCGTTGCTGGCCACAGCTATGACGCGGATCGGGCGCCCAAATTCCACTATACGCCAGCGATCGGGACGTTTGGCCGGTCCGGTCTGCTGGTCCGCACCGCGGATATCCAAAAATTTGAAGCGCTTTCATCCGTTCAGGCCCTGTTCGAGACAACCGATCTGGCGGGCGGCTTTATCGCAGAGGCGAAATATGCAGTGCCGTTTCGCCCCTATCTGGCAAACAGCCGGGGCAAGCATCTGTTTGTTTCCACCAGCCATGAAAACCTGGTCCAATTGCTGGTAAGGGGACGGATCGACTTCCTGTTTGAAAATGAAATGATGGCGCCGCTGCACCGCGCGGCAACTGCTGGCGGGGAGGCCCTTGGGTTTGTCTCGTTGCCCGACATGCCAAAGGCGCGCGAAGCCTTTGTGATGTGCACCCGTGCCGTTGAGCCCGGGCTCCTGGCGCGCCTGGACGCTGCCATTGAAGCCGCGGCAGATGTGAGGCATTAAAAAAAGCCGCCCCGGAATAGGGCGGCTTTTCTGATTGCTAACCGGGGAGGGGCTTAGCCCAGCTCGGCTTTCAGGTTCTCGTCGATCTTGTCGAAGAACTGGCCTGTGGTCATCCAGCTTTGGTTCGGGCCGATCAGGAGCGCCAGGTCTTTGGTCATGGAGCCGGTCTCAACGGTATTGATACATACCTTCTCAACCGCTTCCGCGAACTGGGTTACCTCAGGCGTACCGTCCATCTTGCCGCGATACTTCAGGCCGCGCGTCCATGCGAAGATGGAAGCGATCGGGTTCGTGGACGTTTCCTTGCCTTCCTGGTGCTGACGGTAGTGACGGGTAACCGTGCCGTGTGCGGCCTCGGATTCAACCGTTTTCCCGTCAGGCGTCATCAGAACGGAGGTCATCAGGCCGAGCGAGCCGAAGCCCTGGGCCACAGTGTCAGACTGCACGTCGCCGTCATAGTTCTTACAAGCCCATACAAAGCCACCAGCCCATTTCATGGCACATGCGACCATGTCATCAATCAGGCGGTGTTCGTATGTGATGCCGGCATCCTTGAACTTGTCCTGGAATTCGTTTTCGAACACTTCCATGAACAGGTCCTTGAAGCGGCCGTCATAGGCCTTCAGGATCGTGTTCTTGGTGCTGAGGTAAACCGGCCACTGGCGGTTCAGGCCGTAGTTCATGCAGGCACGGGCGAAATCGCGGATGCTGTCATCCACGTTATACATGCCCATGGCAACGCCCGATTCCTGGAATTCATAGACCTCGCGCTCGATGGCTTCGCCGCCGTCGGCTGGCTCGAACTTCATGGTCAGCTTGCCTTTGCCAGGTACCAGGAAGTCAGTCGCGCGGTATTGGTCACCAAAAGCGTGACGGCCGATAACGATCGGCTTGGTCCAGCCTGGAACCAGACGCGGTACGTTTTTCATGATGATCGGCTCACGGAATACGGTACCGCCCAGGATGTTCCGGATGGTGCCGTTCGGGCTGCGCCACATCTTCTTGAGGTCAAATTCCTCAACGCGCTGCTCGTCCGGGGTGATGGTTGCGCATTTCACGCCCACACCATGTTCCTTGATCGCGTTTGCAGCGTCGATCGTGATCTGGTCGTCTGTCTCGTCACGCTTTGTAACCGACAGATCATAATAGAGAAGCTCTACATCAAGGTATGGCTGGATCAGACGTTCGCGAATCCACTGCCAGATGATGCGGGTCATCTCATCGCCGTCAATTTCCACGATCGGGTTTTTTACGGTAATCTTGCTCATAGTTCCCTCAAATTTATTTTTTTCCCAAGGGGTAGTATCGCGCCGGGGAGAGGACCGGTGCGGAATTTGGGCGCACCCTATCACCAGAACCTGCAGAGTTGAAGGCCCAACCGCACTAAAAAAACGACTTTTTGCTGTTTTTATCGCAATCAGCCGGGTTTTCTGCTGTCAGCGTTGTCAATGCAGGCTTAAAAGAGTTCGCTTCTGGCGTCAGATGGGGCGGTCTCCATCTGTTTCAACAGCTCGATTGCGTCTTCTGCCGTTTCGACCACGCTGAGAAGTGTCGCATTCTCAGGCGCCGCGAAACCGGCCTCAACCACGTTCGAGACCAGATCAACGAGCGGCGTCCAATAGTCTTCATGGTTGATCAGGATGATCGGCTTTCTGTGCAGGCTCAGCTGCGCCCAGGTCATGATCTCGAACGTCTCGTCAAGCGTGCCAAGGCCGCCGGGCAGGATGACAAAGGCGTCAGACCGGTCAAACATCATCTTCTTGCGTTCATGCATATTCTGGGTGACGTGCAGTTCCGTCAGCCCGTCCTGGGTGATTTCAACCGCGTCCAGATGCTCAGGGATAATACCAATCACAGGCGCGCCACCGTCGCGGGCGGCGCGGGCCACCACGCCCATCAGTCCGATGCTGCCGGCACCATACACAAGGCCCAGGCCAGCGCCTGCGATCCGGCCACCCAGGTCTTTCGCAAGTTGCTCATAGGACGGTTTATTGCCCATTCGTGACCCACAATAGACACAAACATTACGGATTGTGGTTGTAGGTTGGGGTGTCGACTTCATACAATACCTCACAAGAGATGGTGACCTGGTGGCCAAATTGGGAAAAACCCGCTAATTCAGGGTCATAAAGTTTAGTTGTCAAAGTTTTGACATGTTTTTAATAAATTCATCTTTCATTATATAGGCCCGATTGTTAAGGCTTTGTTGAACAGGATGTATGGTGAGTTATGGGCCCACTGGAAAGCAAGAGCGATGATATGCGCCGAATTGCCATCGGTGCCGTAAGTGCGGCCATTGGTGTCGGCGCTATCCTCTACGTGCTTTTCTCAGACGAGCCCGCGCCGCAAACGCCTGCATCCCCCACAGAAGTTTCCGAGAACCAGCCGACAGCGGAACAGGCCCAGAAGCCTGTGCCTGAGTTTGACCTTGTGCGAATCTCGCGCGGCGGTACCGGTGTGATTGCCGGGCGCATGGCGCCGGGCGCCCGCATTGAGCTGTTCGCGAACGGCAAGATGGTCTCGCAGGTCACTGCCGATGAAAACGGCGAATGGGTGATGATTCTTGAAGAACCGCTGGACGCTGGGTCTGTGGAACTGAACCTGAAGGGCCGCGAACGCGACGGGGCCGAGGTTTCTGAGGCCGACAATGTGGTGGTGGTTTCCGTTCCCGAGCGCGACAACCAGCGTTTTCTTGAGCGTGAACAGAACGGCGTTGTGGCCGTGCTGACGCCGAAAAGCGGTGAGGGGGCCTCAACCGTCCTTCAGAAGCCGGGCGTGGCTGCCTTTGGCGAAGTGGGTGAAAGCCTGAGCGTGGACACCATCGATTATGGTGACGGCGGCGACCCCATTGTTGCAGGCCGGTCGCTTCCGCGGGTGGATGTGAGGCTGTATCTGGACGATGTATTCGTTGGCAATATGCGCGCGGGCGATGAAGGCCGCTGGCAGATTGCGCTGACGGGCCGGCCGCTTTCACCGGGGCGCCATGTGATCCGCGTCGATCAGACGATTGGTGACGGTCAGGTGCAGCTTAGGATCGAACAGCCGTTTGAAGCCGGTCAGGCCATTGACCCAGAGGTCGCGGAAGGTGGTGTGATTGTGCGCCCAGGCAACACCCTGTGGCAGATCGCACGCCAGCTTTACGGCTCCGGTGTGCGCTATACCGTGATTTTCCGCGAAAACAGCGAACAGATCCGCGACCCGGACCTGATTTACCCCGGCCAGATGTTCCGCCTGCCGCTCAACGACGAAAAGCCTACGGGCTAGGACTTCCCAAACTTTTCTGATTTGATTTTAGGTAGCTTTCAGGTGGGACCTGAGCGCCCGCAGGTGGCTTTCTGATTCCAGCAATATCAGCGTCAGCGCGCCCACCAGGTCATTGCCCTGAAGCTTCTGGTTGGTGGCCGTCACGCTGTGGTAGGTGACATCGCCTGTCTTGCTGATCTTGTAGGCGCCATCAATGCCGCGGTTGGTGGAATAGACCCGCTCGATCGCCATGGTGCGTTCCGCGGCATTCTCAACGGTGAAATACAGGCGGCCCAGCTTGGCATCCAGCCTGATGATCCCGGCGCCGTCCTGGCCGGTGTCTGCTGTTGCATGAAATTTGATGCCTTCCCAATCGAACTCAAGCTGGTCGAAGGCAGGATCGTCGAGGCTGTCGAGGTGCCCTTTGACCTTCTGCAGCGATTCGTGAAGTTTCATGTTGCCCCGTTTCCAAATACGCCAGTTTACTTAGCTGCCCCGCGGCCTGATCGTTTCGGGTGAATGCTTCCCCTTGCCGCATCAACAGGATCGCTGTGCGGGCTTAAACAACCGTTAAAGGCCTCCTATTTCTTTTGCTGTATCCGCTTCATCTGGACAAGATTTTTTTTCAGGCTCATGCGGAAAGCGGGTCACGCAGGTCGTCAGACTTGACGTGGAGGCTTCAAATCGCCAGTGTGTGCCAAATTTACCTACAAAAGAAGAAGGTTGCCGCCGATGAAGGCTATGGATGTAGTAATGACGCCTATCCACAAGGAAGGGCACATGTTTGTGGCAATTTTCTTTGCCGTGTCTGTTGGCCTGTTTTTCCTGTCGGAACCTCTTGGTTGGGCCGGTCTGATCCTGACCGGCTGGTGTCTTTATTTCTTCCGCGACCCTGAACGGGTGGTGCCGGATGAAAAGGGTGTTCTTGTAAGCCCCGCCGACGGCACTGTGTGCCTGGTGATGGAAGCGACGCCGCCTGCAGAGTTGGGCATGGGCGATGAGCCGCGCACGCGCATTTCCATCTTCCTGTCTGTCTTTAACGTGCATGTAAACCGCGCGCCTGCGGCAGGCGAGATCACGAATGTGGCCTATGTTCCGGGCAAGTTCCTGAACGCTGCCGCGGAAGAGGCCAGTGAAGAGAATGAACGCCAGTTGATTCGCATGACCACGGAAGACGGCCATGACATTGCCTTCGCCCAGGTTGCGGGCCTTGTGGCACGGCGTATCCTGTGTGATCTGGAAGTGGACCAGACGGTAGAGCGCGGCGAGCGCTTCGGCCTGATCCGTTTTGGCAGCCGTACGGATATCTATCTGGACAAGGGCCAGAAGGCGACTGTTGCCGTGGGCCAGACCATGATTGGCGGCGAAACCATCATCGCCCGCAAGGCGCCAGCGCGCCGCAAAGCTGCCAGCGCTGACAAGTAAGATCAGGTAGCGGGGAGCAAACCACATGGGCGGTGAAAAACGGGCACTATTGTTCAAGAAGATCTCGATCCGGACGATCCTGCCGAATGTGGTGACGCTCCTGGCCTTCATGTCAGGGCTGACGTCGATCAAGTTCGCCCTGGCCGACAAGTGGGAGCTGGCGGTCTTTGCCATCCTGCTGGCGGGTATCTTTGACGGTCTTGACGGAACTGTTGCCCGGCTTCTGAAAAGCACCAGTCGCTTTGGTGCCGAGCTGGATTCGCTTTCGGACGTGGTGTCCTTTGGGGTGGCGCCGGCCGTGATCCTGTATCTGTGGGTGCTTGAGGGGCTTGACCGGCTCGGCTGGGCTGTGGCGCTGATTTACGCCATCTCCATGGCGCTCAGGCTTGCGCGCTTCAATGCCAAGCTGGATGACGAGGAAGAGCCCCGCAAGCGCCTGGGTTTCCTGACCGGTGTGCCGGCACCCGCGGGCGCAACGCTCCTTCTGATGCCGCTCATCGTCGATTTTGCACTTGAGGCCGTAACGGTTCAAAATTATGGCCTGGTTGTTTCCGCCTATGCGGTTGTGGTGGCTGTTCTGATGGTGTCGACCATCCCGACCATCTCGCTTAAGGCCTTCCGCGTGCCCAAGGCCTGGTTTGTGCCAGTGATGCTGATCATCGGCATTGTCATCGCGGGCCTGTTCGTTCGTACCTGGGCGGTGCTGATTATCATTGCCATCGCGTATCTTTCCAGCATGCCGTTTTCTTATGTGGCCTACGAGCGCCGACGCAAGCACAAGCAACTGGGTTGATGTGACCAGCCGGTAGGGGCTGCGCCTTTTTGCCATTCGTGGTATCATTGCCTTTATCGCCTTTATTGGCACTCCCTTTGCATATTCCACTGCTGAAAGAGACTGCCAAGTGAGGCATGGATGCAGCTTAGCCTTTGAAAATAAAGGTGAAAAGCAATGTGTAGAAAGGCGTGATCATGACACAGGGACTTAGCGCACCCACAGTATTTCCCAAAAAAGGGGCAATTGTTGCCTGCATGGCGCTGTTGACCAGCGCGTGTGGCGGCACCGGCAATCTTTGGCAGGGCGAGGAAGTTCTCGTTGAAGCCCGGCAGGTAACGCTGGAACGCAGCGTTGAAGGTGTTTCGGAAGATAACCGTGACCTCAAGGACCGCTTCAACGCGCTCGAGCGTCTCTATGTGGACCTGGTGAAGCATGTTAGAAGCCAGGACCAGGCGCTCTCAAACATGGAACAGAAGCTGGCGTCCCTGCAGAAAGACCCGGAAACCGAAGCAGCCCTTCGCCGTGTCAGGAATGATATTTCCGGCGTTCGTACCGAAATCAAGTCGCTTGAAAACCGTTTGTTCTCCGTTGAGATGATTGACCGCAACGCGGCGTATCAGACCAAAGCGCCCGGCAAGACACAGCAACAACAGCAGTCGTCCCAGCCTCAGGCCGCGTCGCAGCCAGCTGTAGACAACACCCAGGCGGCGCCAACAGGCACGTCGCAGACGGGTGCCGACGTCCAGACGGGTACGATTGACAACGGTACGCCGGCAACCAATGACGCACAGGACGACAGCCGCACCTATTATGGTGCGCATCTGGCGTCCTACCGGTCGAAGGACCAGGTGGACAGCGGTTGGTCAGCCCTTTACCGGGCGTTCGCCAGTCAGCTTGAAGGCCTTAGCCCGCGCATCTATACCCAGAACCAGGAAGGTATTGGTACGTTCCTGCGCCTGATTGTGGGACCGCTGGAGCGTGAAGAAGATGCCGAACTGCTGTGCGACAACATCCGCGCCGTGGGGGGCGAGCAATATTGCCGTGTGTCCGAATATCAAGGCGAACCGCTTCAGTAAGCCTTCAGAAAATCAACTGATGTTGAAATGAGCCGCCGTTTTCACGCCAAACGGCGGCTTTTTTATATCTTTGGTAAAAAAAGACGCAAAATTATGAGAAGCGACCTTGACAGAACCGACCAAATCCTATGGGATGCTGCAACCTTCACCGAATTCAGACCGGGATTGATCCATCTGGGGAGGTACGATCAATCTTCTGGCGCCCACGGATTAGGCAGCCACTGACGGAGAAGGCCGGGCACACCTGGGGGTTCGCTCGGATTAGGCGCGGTGCTTCAACCACCTTGTGGTTTGTTCGCCGCGCCTCTTACTTATGTCAGGTAGAGTGTCGTTACCAAGATAGCCGCTGCGTGAACACGCAGGCGGTTTTTTCATGCCCGGACAGGCCAAGGCTAGGCGGGCAGGTGAGACGGCCCGGATAAGCCGCCCAAACCCAGAGTGCCTAGCGCTGGAAGAAAAGCGGGTCCGGAATTCGGGACTGGGGCTGTACGCGTGAACGAGGGGCCTTGGGCAGTTGCTTGCGCAGATGCTTCCACATCACGGACGCCCCATCCTGCATTGCGGCCATCCCCAGGCCCCCCAGCAAGATAAACAGCAAAAGAATGAGCAAATGTTCAAATCCAGGCATAGCGTCCTCCGTTCATCTTTTGTTCTTCTATCTCGGGAAATGTGGCCCGTCAAGAACAAAAGTGGAACATGGCAATATTCTGCAATTCGTTACATCTGAAATTTATTGCGCTCTGTGGCGCGCTGGTGCTAAAGATAGGGCAAGTGAGCAGAGCAGCCGAAGCCCCATCAGCCAGGCGCCTGCGACAAAAAAAGATAACAAGAGAAAAAGTATGTCGTTAGACCCACAGGCCCCATCGGCCGGGGCCGCGCCGGGCACCTCTCCTTCGGGAGGCCAGGCGGAGCACCAACAGAAGAATTCCGGCAAAAAACGCCGCCCCCGCCGCCGCAGACGCGGTGCCAAAGGGCAGGATGCGGCGCAAGCCAAAGGGCCGGGCCAACCTCAAGCAGCGCCAGCAAAAGGTCAGGGCGGCTCACGGCAGCCGGACCGGCCAGCGCGACCCGCGCAGCCTTCCGCCGCCCCCGCAAAGAAACAGACAGGCAGGCAGCCACAGCCGCCCCTGCGCGGTGTCTATAGCGCCATTGACCTGGGCACCAACAATTGCCGCCTGCTGATCGCCCGCCCCACGCGCGGCGGTTTCCGCGTCATCGACGCCTTCTCGCGCATCGTGCGTCTCGGGGAGGGGGTCTCTTCGAACAACCGCCTCTCTGATGAAGCGATGGACCGCACCATTGAGGCCTTGAAAGTCTGCGCTGAGAAAATCGCGCGCCGGGGCGTTACCTGCATGCGCCATGTGGCGACTGAGGCCTGCCGTGTGGCTGATAATTCTGACGAATTCATCGCGCGCGTGAAGCGCGAAACCGGTATCAACCTGGATGTTATCTCGGCGGGCGAGGAAGCCCGGCTTGCGGTGATGGGCTGCCAGTCGCTGATCGCGCCCGGTAACCGGAACGCGCTGGTGTTTGATATTGGTGGCGGATCAACAGAGCTGATCTGGGTGCGGGTGCACCCGGGGCAGCGCACGGAAATCTCCGGATGGATGTCCATTCCCTGGGGCGTGGTGAACCTGTCCGAAAGCTTTGGGCGGCCTGGCGAGACTCTGCCGATCGAGCATTACAACAAGATGGTCAAGCTGGTGGTGGACCACCTGCAGGCCTTTGAAGATGCGCATCAGGTCTCTGATGTGGTCAGGAAACGCAAGACCCAGTTCCTGGGAACCTCAGGCACCGTGACGACGCTGGCGAGCCTGCATCTGAACCTGCCGCGCTATATCCGCGAGAAAGTGGACGGCGCCTGGATGAAATCGCAGGATATTCACGCCCTGTCACGCCGGGTGGCCACCATGACGCATGATGAACGTGCCGCCCAGGTTTGTATTGGCCCGGAAAGGGCTGACCTTGTTGTGGCGGGCTGTGCTATTCTTGAGGCCATCCTGGGGATGTGGAAGGTGCCAAGCCTACGCGTGGCGGACCGCGGCATCCGGGAAGGCATCCTGCGCGGCCTGATGCAGATGGAACAACCGCCCCGGCGGGCGCGCCCGCTTTACCGTGGCGACAAGACTCAGCAGGGCGACAGGGCACAAAAAAGGGTAGAGAAGAATGGCTAGTGGCTGGAACAAGCAATCGAACACCCGGAGCCGGGCGCGCGGTGCCAAGGTCCGCGTCAAGACGGCGCGTGGCCGCAAGAACAGCTCGACCCGCTGGCTGCAGCGTCAGCTCAACGACCCCTATGTCGCCGAGGCCCAGCGCCTTGGATACCGCTCCCGCGCGGCCTTCAAGATCAAGGAGCTGGCGGAACGCTATAATCTCTTCAAGGGCGTCAAGCGTGTGGTGGACCTGGGCTGTGCCCCCGGCGGCTGGACGCAGGTGCTGACAGAGGAACTGAAAGACGGCGCCCAGATCATCGGCATCGACATTCAGGAAGTGGAACCCATTCAGGGCGCCGACATCTGGGTGATGGATTTCCTGGCTGAAGACGCTGAAAAGCGCCTGATGGACGCCCTTGAAGGTCCGGCCGACCTTGTCTTGTCCGACATGGCCAACTCGGCCACCGGGCACCGGCAGACAGACCAGATCCGCACCATGGCGCTCTGTGAAGCCGCGCTTGATTTTGCCGTCAAGGTGCTGGCACCCGGTGGCACGTTCGTGGCCAAGGTGCTGCAGGGCGGGGCCGACAATGACCTGATCCTGGCGCTCAACAGGCACTTCACCAGCGTCAAGCACGCGAAGCCGCCGTCAAGCCGGCAGGATTCCAAGGAATGGTTCGTGGTGGCGACTGGCTTCAAGGGTCGAAAAGAGGCCGATTCCGAATAGTTTTCATCTGATTTTCCTCTGGGCGAAGTTTAACGTTGATTTTTGGGCGGCCTTCGGGGTATTGAACGGCGAATATCTTAATCCGGCGGGGCAAATTTGGGCCCCCAAAGCGCGCACAATGCGCCCACAGTGAAAGCAGGATCGCCCTAATGGATATTCGCCTCGGCCTTACTTTTGATGATGTTCTTCTTGTACCGGCAGCCAGTGATGTCATGCCTGCGCAGGTGGACGTTCGTACCAAAATCACAAAATCAATCGAACTGAACCTGCCGCTTCTTTCCGCGGCGATGGATACCGTAACCGAATCCCCAATGGCGATTGCCATGGCGCAAGCGGGCGGTGTTGGTGTGCTGCACCGGAACATGACCGAAGAAGAGCAGGCCGAAATGGTCCGCCAGGTCAAGAAGTTCGAAAGCGGCATGGTGGTGAACCCGGTGACAATGCACCCGGATGAGACCCTGGCCGCAGCCATGCGCCTGATGACGCAGCATAAGATTTCCGGGATTCCGGTGGTTGAGCGCAACGGCGCTGTTGGCCCCAAGAAGCTGGTCGGCATCCTGACAAACCGCGATGTACGTTTCGCCACCAACATGGAGCAGCCGGTTAGTGAGCTGATGACCCGTGATGTGGTGACGGTGAACGAAGGTGTTTCCTTTGAAGAAGCCAAGGGCCTCTTTCACCAGCACCGGATCGAGAAGCTGATCGTTGTTGACGAAGGCTACCGCTGCGTTGGCCTGATCACGGTGAAAGACCTTGAAAAGGCTGTTGCAAACCCGAACGCCGCCAAGGACAGCAAAGGTCGCCTGCGTGTGGCAGCTGCGACGACCGTTGGCGACAAGGGCTTTGAGCGTGCTGGCATGCTGGCAGACGCCGAATGTGACCTGATCGTGCTGGATACGGCCCACGGCCATTCTTCCCGCGTGATCGAGCAGGTTGCCAAGATCAAGAAAGCCTTCGGTAACGTCCAGCTTGTGGCTGGTAACGTCGCAACCGCTGACGCCGCCAAGGCACTGATTGATGCGGGCGCTGACTGTATCAAGGTTGGTATCGGACCAGGCTCCATCTGTACCACGCGCATCGTGGCGGGTGTGGGCGTACCGCAGCTGACAGCAGTTTCCGACGTTGCCAAAGTGGCGTCCGCCCAGGGCATTCCGATTATTGCTGACGGCGGCCTCCGGACCTCCGGTGACGTGGCCAAGGCCATTGCCGCTGGTGCGAACGCCTGTATGGTGGGTTCACTGCTTGCAGGCACCGAAGAAGCGCCGGGCGAAGTGTTCCTCTATCAGGGCCGGTCCTACAAGGCATACCGCGGCATGGGCAGCGTAGGCGCCATGGCGCGCGGCTCTGCAGACCGTTACTTCCAGGATGACGTCAAGGACACGCTGAAGCTTGTGCCGGAAGGCGTTGAAGGCCAGGTGCCTTATAAGGGCCCATCGGCTGCTGTGCTGCACCAGCTGATTGGCGGCCTGCGGGCTTCCATGGGCTATACGGGCGCGAAATCCATCCCGGAAATGCACGAAAAAGCGCAATTTGTTCGCATCACCAATTCGGGGCTGAAGGAAAGCCACGTGCATGATGTGACGATCACGCGTGAATCCCCGAATTACCCTGCGAAATAAGCTGGCGACCTGATGCAGCCCGCCGCGCGCCTTTCCGCCGCCATTGAACTCCTCTTTGACATCGAGGAGAAGATGGCGGCAAAAGCCGCGCCTGCGGACGTGCTGGTCACCAAATTCTTCCGGGCCCGCCGCTATGCGGGCTCGAAGGACAAACGCGCGATTTCCGGCTATGTGTACGGCATCCTGCGGGCGAGGGCGCTTTACCATTGGGCGCTGAAGGAACTTGGCGCCAAGCCAACTGTCCGCAACATGATGATCGTGCATCTGGCGCGCCATGAAAGCGACAGCCTGAAGCATTTCGGCGAGGAAAACCCCTTCGCGCCCACCCGTCTGCACGAGGAGGAAGAAGATTTCCTTCGGAAGCTGAAGCGGATCGATTGGCACGCGGCACCTGTTGAGGCGGCCTATAATCTGCCGGACTGGGCGGTGCCGGGGCTGAAGCGGCGGTTCAGCAAAGGGCTGGCCACGGCGGCGGCAAGCCTGAATGAAACCGCCCCGCTGGATATCCGGGTCAACAGCCTGAAAGCCAACGGAAAAAGCTTCGATGAAGTTCTAAAGAACGACGCAGAACTATTTGAAAAAAATGAATTTTCCTGCCTTGGGTATCGCGCCAAAGGGCCGATCAACCTGGGCGCTCATCCGGCCTTCAGTGACGGCCTGATCGAGGTACAGGATGAAGCTGCGCAGGTGGCGTCTAGCCTGGTGGATGCCTTCCCGGGCGCTCAAATCGTGGATCTGTGCGCGGGCGCTGGCGGTAAAACGCTGGCGATGGCGGCATCAATGGAAAACCGTGGCCAGATCCACGCGTTCGATATTTCACCCAAGCGGCTGTCCAGCCTGAAGAAGCGGATGCAGCGCGCGGGCGCGCGCACCATCCAGGTGCATCAGATTGCTGCGGAAGGCGCGGGGCGCGAGATCGCGTTCGGCCCCATGGAAGGCAAGATGGACCGGGTGGTGGTGGACGCGCCCTGCACGGGCACGGGCACCTGGCGCAGAAGTCCGGACCAGCGATGGCGCTTTGACGAGGCTAGCCTGAAAGCGCAGACCGCGCTTCAGGGCAGGTTGCTGGCGGAAGGCGCGAAGATTGTCAAACAGGGCGGCAGGCTTGTTTATATGACCTGTTCTGTCTTGCCGGAAGAAAACGAAGACGTGGTCACGGCCTTTCTCGCAAGTCAGCCAAAGGGCGCATGGCAACTGATGGACTATAAGGCCATCTGGGCAGAGACACTGCCCGGTAAACCCGCTGAAACGCTGGCGCTGACCCCTGAATGCCTGCAGTTGGCGCCCCACGCGCACGACACGGACGGCTTCTTCCTGGCGGTTCTTGAACGCGTCGCCTGACAGCTTTTACCAATTGTTTGGGTTTTGAAGCCTACACTGGCGTTATGGCGGGCTGGTGCGGCACAGTTTGGCGCACGGCGAACACAGCTTATCTCTTGTTGCAATCGCTGCGTAAAAATGCGGTTATGGTGGCAAGAAGAACAAGAAGAGGCATGGTATGCGTAATTCCAACCTGATTCTGGCCCTGGGCCTGAGCGCCATGATGGCGCTGCCAGCTGCGGCCCAAACCAGCAATAAATTCCAGTCCCTGTCGCGGGAGCTGGTGGCCCAGGCCACCGTGGCCCTGCACGCGGAAAAGCCCGGTGATGCCCGGCTTCTGTTTGAACGCGCGCTTGTGGCTGATCCCGCCAATGTGGCGGCGCTTGTTGGCCTTGGCCAGACGGCGGAAGCCCAAGGCCTGACGGGCCGGGGGCTGAAATATTATCGTCGTGCGCTTGAGATTGAGCCCAACCACAAGGTGGCGCTTGAAGCCCAGGCGTTGGCGTTCCTCAAAAGGGACATGGCAGACCGGGCTGAAGGCAACCGCGACAAGTTGGCGCGTCTGTGCATGAACGGCTGCGAGGCGCTTACGAGCGTGACAAGCGCGCTTGAAGAATATCACGCCGCAAACGACCAGACAGCGATTGCACAAAAGGAAGGCTAGGCTTTCCACAGTAGCCTAAAGTGAAACGGGCGCCTGACGGCGCCCTTTTTGTTGCTTAGTCCTTCACCACCAACGTGTCGTGGTTATCGACCACGTGAGACCAGTAATAATCCGCCATCGGGAAGATGATCAGGTCTTCGGTTTCGATCACCGGTTTGCCGTCTGTCATGCTGCAGGTACCGGACCAGTTGGTGATGCCGCCGAACTCGCCGAAGCTAACGGTCACGCTGACGGGTACGGCATAGTGGGCTTTGCTGTCGTCCCTGCCGTTCGGGTTGACAAAACCTGTGAGCGGGAAGGACATATCCGGGTCAGATGCCGGGATATACTGGCCTGAGAGCATGCCGGTTTGGCCGTCAACCTTCTCGAACCGCATGGTGGCGCCGATATTGGTGGTCCAGTCCCCGATGATGCCGTCGCCGCAATCGCGGGCGAAGCTGGGTGCGGTGATGAACAATACTGCGCCTGCGGCCAGTACCGTGAGTGATTTTACTGTCATGTGTTTGTCCCCCAATGTGCAATGCACGGTTTAATTTCAACGTTTTTCTAACGTGAAAGTAAAGTCGGGCACGCCAAAGCCGATGTCAAGAAATTCGGCGCCGCCAAAATGCTTGTAATCAATGCTGACAGCACGCTGGCTGGGGGCGAGGGCGAAGCTTTGGCGCCCGGCGTCACACAGGGCGGCGCATTGAAATCGATTCCATGACAATGAGGGATGTCGTAAGACGCCCTAGCTTGGGGAGGCTCATATCGCGCCTGAAGGGGATTTCCGCGCCGCGCAGGTCCTGCCAGACATCGTATAGAAAAAGGAGCGCCCTGGGGGACGCTCCTTCTTATCATTTAGAGCCCTAGCGGAAGTCGCCCGGCCATTCGGCGGCGATATAGGCGAACACCACCCAGGCCGCCACATTCTGCTTTAAGGCCTCGGGGTCAACCTTATCCAGCGTATCGTCGGCGGTGTGGTGCAGGTCGAAATAATCGGTGCCGTCCTGCATCAGGTCGATGCCGGGCATGCCGATCTTGACCATCTGGCCGACGTCAGGCCCGCCGCCAGCCTCACGGCCATGGCGCACGACACCAAGCGGCTGCATCAGCTGCGCCATGGTATCAACCACATGAACCGAACCGGTGCTGACCTTGGATGCCAGCGCCCACACAGGGCCTGCGCCAAAATCTGATTCTGCGCCAATCACATGGTTGGCCACGTCATCCTTGTGGGCTTCGGCATATTGTTTGGCACCAATCAGCCCCAGTTCCTCTGACGCGAACAACACCACACGGAGCGTGCGGCGCGGGCGTTCCTTTGTCAGGTCCTGGATCATATCGGCAGCGGCCACCGTGATGGCAACGCCTGCACCGTCATCAATGGCGCCTGTACCCAGGTCCCAGCTGTCCAGGTGACTGCCCATGAGGATGACTTCCTCAGGCTTCTCCCGGCCCGTAATCTCGCCGATCACATTATGCATGGTCACGTCACCATGGAACTTGGTCTGGACATCCACGTGGATGCTGATGGGCTTGCCGCGATCGAGCATGCGCTCCAGGAGGTCCGCGTCCGGGTTCGACAGCGCGGCGGCCGCGATCGGCGGTGTGCCTTCCTCATAGTTCACGCCGCCGGTGTGGGGCAGACGGTGGCTGTCGGTGCCGATGGACCGGATGATGATGGCCTTGGCACCCTTGCGGGCAGCTTCTGCGGCACCCTTGCCGCGGGCCTGAACAGCGGGGCCATAGCCGGCGCCGGTCTTGAAGCGTTCCATGCGGTTGGAGATAAAGACAATCTTGCCTTCAATGTCTGCCGGGTCAGCCTCCAGAAGTGCTTCATAGGTCGGGATATGGACAATCTCAGCCGTGATGCCGCCCTCTGGCGTCGCCGCCGATTTCCCGAGCGCCGTGATGCTCAGCGGCTGGGTGTAGGGCGCTACAACAGATGCGCTTTCGCTAATTCGCTCCCATTTGGAAACGGTCACTGGTTCGGTATAGACCTTATCGAACCCCAGCGCCTTCAGCTTGGCTACAGCCCAGCGCGCGGCTTCGGCTTCTTTTTCGCTGCCACCCAGGCGGGGCCCGACCTCTGTGGTCAGGCTTTCAAGAATTTCATAGGCCGCGTCGCTCTTCAGCGCCTTGTCGCGCAGCATGGCGGCGGTTTCCCGCGTGTCGTCGGAGACGGGAACTACATCGGCCTTCAGTGCCGTGGATGCGGATAAAAGAAAGGCCACCCCTGTGGCGGCCTTCAGAAACATATGCTTGGTCATCGCTGCCCCTTGTTAACTAGGTTATCTTGTGGGGCGCAGAGTGGGGCGAAACCGCCCCATCGTCAAGCTAGCTGAGTTCACATATCCATGAGCTCAGCTCATCTAGTGCGCGGCGGCTCATGGCCGGCTTGCGCTCTTTCTTGTGGACTTTGCCTTCAAGCGGCGGAAACAGGCCAAAATTCACGTTCATCGGCTGGAAGGTTTTTGCGTCTGCGCCGCCGGTAATGTGGCTGATCAGCGCGCCGAAAGCCGTGGTGGCGGGCGGCGGCGTGGGTGTCTGGCCCTTGCGCTCTGCCGCTGCCATACGGCCGGCCATCAGGCCCATCGCGGACGATTCCACATAGCCTTCAACGCCAGTGATCTGGCCGGCGAACCGAAGGCGGGGGTCTGCCTTCATGCGCATCAGGCCATCGAGCACCTTTGGGCTGTTGAGGAACGTGTTCCTATGCAGGCCGCCCAGGCGCGCGAACTCAGCATTCTCAAGCCCCGGGATCTTCTTGAAGATGCGGGTCTGTTCGCCGTACTTCAGCTTGGTCTGGAAACCGACCATATTATAGAGCGTACCCAGCTTGTTGTCCTGCCTGAGCTGCACGACGGCATAGGGCTTTTCGTCCCAGTGCGGGCACGTCAGGCCCACCGGCTTCATCGGGCCGAAACGCAGGGTCTCTGGCCCGCGCTCCGCCATCACTTCAATTGGCATGCAGCCTTCGAAATAGGGTGTATCCTTTTCCCATTCCTTGAAGTCGGTCTTTTCGCCGGTGTTCAGATCATGGACAAATTCTTCATACTGCGCCTTAGTCATGGGCAGGTTGATATAGTCGGCGCCGTCGCCTTTGTCGTAGCGGCTTTGGTACCAGGCGGTACCGAAATCGATGCTTTCCTTATAGAGGATCGGCGCGATGGCGTCGAAGAAGGCCAGGGCGTCTTCACCGCACAGCTCCAGCACGGCTTTCGACAGCGCCGGGGACGTCAGCGGGCCGGTGGCGACAATCACATTGTCCCACTCCTTTGGGGGCAGGCCTTCAATCTCGCCGCGTTCGATGGTGATCAGCGGGTGCTTTTCCAGCGTTTCGGTGACTTCGGCGGAGAAACCGTCGCGGTCAACCGCAAGCGCGGAGCCCGCAGGTACCTTGTGTTTTTCAGCTGCTGCCATGATCAGGCTGTTCATGCGGCGCATTTCTTCATGCAGCAGGCCTACGGCGTTATTTTCATAGTCATCCGAGCGGAAGCTGTTGGAACATACCAGTTCCGCCAGATGGTCGGTGTGGTGGGCGTCGGTCTTCCGAACGGGGCGCATTTCATGCAGCACCACGGGCACGCCTTGTTCTGCTGCCTGCCACGCCGCTTCAGAGCCCGCAAGCCCGCCGCCGATGATATGGATTTCCTTAAACTCGTTTGCCATCACACTGTACCTTTTCAGGACCTCCTCGAAGGGCGGCCACATATGCGTCTTCACTTGCGGGCTTATTTACTGGACTTGGCACCATTTTGTAAGGGAAAAAGGTGACCAACGGAACGCAAAGACCAATCCCGGGGGAACAGGGGTGCTGACAGCACGCGAGATTTTTGAAAAACTCAGCGAATGGCCGCATCGCGGCTGCGGCAGCGAGAATGAGATGGAAGCGCGTGAGGCCCTGATGGCGGCGCTCACCGGTGAATACGGTGTGGATGTGACCGACCAGGGCTTCAAATGCCCGCGCACCTATCTGCCGTTTTTCTGGATGATCGCCATCGGGCAGGCCATTGTGGTGCTGCTGTCGCCTTGGGCGCCAGCCTTCATGCTAGGGGCCGGGGTCCTGCTGTTCTTCAGCCACCTTCTGTATTTCGACTGGCGCACCAGCCCGATCATCTGGTGGGGCGCCCGCAGCGTGACTGCCAATGTGTCCGCGACCAAAGGCAGCGGGAAACGCCTGGTGATCCTGATGGCGCATCTGGATAGCGCACCGTCTTCCTATGCCTACCGCCCCGATCAGGTGCGGCATTTCAAGCTTTCCATCTATTTGGGCACTTTCATTATTGGTTTGGGGGTGCTGATTCCGGCCATGGGCACGCAGGATGTTGTTTTGCCTCATTGGGCCGGCTGGATCGTGACGCTGTTGCTGCTGGGGCAGGCCGTGGTGGCCAGTGTTGACTTCTGGCGCTTTGGCTATACCCCGGGCGCGAATGACAATCTCACGGGCGTTGCAGCGGCCACAGAGGTGGCGTCCCGGCTGTGGAAGACCATGCCGACAGACACGGAAGTGCGGCTGGTGATAACAAGCGGTGAGGAAGCCGGTATGTTGGGCGCCCAGCATTATTGGCGCCAGCACCGGGATGAGCTCAAGATGCGCGACACCCACGTTTTGAATTTCGACACCGTGGGATTCGGGAACCTCTCGTTTGTTACCGAAAGTGGCGGTTTCACCCCGGTTTATTATGACGGCCCACTGGTGCGTACCGCAGCCGCGGTAACGAAGATTGACAAACGCTACAGCCATGTGAAGGCAGCCAAGCACCATGTGGGTGATTTTGACAGCGTCTGGTTCGCCCGTGACGGGTTTTCGGCGCTGACCATCGCCGCGTATGACGATGACGGCCTGATGCCGCACATTCACACGCCGGACGACACGGCAGACCATATTGACCTGGCGATCGTAGAAGACGCAGTACGCTTTGGCGAAGCGGTCATCCGCACGCTTCCAAAAACATGACGATAAGGAGTTTAGACATGCGCCCAGAGGATATCCTGTATTTCTGGTTTACCGAAGCAGGGGAAGGCGCCTGGTGGCAGAAGTCCAAGATGTTTGACGATCTGGTCCGCCGCCGGTTCCTGCCTGTTTATGAAGTGGCCGTTGCGGGAGAGCTGGACGGCTGGCGGGCAAGCCCGCGCGGCAGGCTGGCGGAAATCATTGTGCTGGACCAGTTCCCGCGCAACATGTTCCGGGACACTCCGCAAAGCTTTGCCGCTGACCCGTTGGCCCTAGTGCTATCGCAGGAGGCGGTACGCGCGGGCGCTGACGCGTCTCTGGCACCGGATGAGTGCGCCTTCCTGTTGATGCCCTATATGCATAGCGAAAGCAGGGCGGTGCACGAAGAGGCCGTCCGGCTGTTTACCCGTCCGGGGCTGGAGAATAACCTGGACTTCGAGATGCGCCACAAGGCAATCATCGACCGGTTTGGTCGCTACCCGCACCGGAATGCCATTCTGGGCCGCCAGAGTACGCCGGAAGAGCTGGAATTCCTCAAACAGCCGGGTAGCAGCTTCTAAGTTCCTGCACATTCGGTGGACGGGAAGGCGCTTCATTTCCCCGCGATTCCGGCGGACCAGTATTTTTCTTCGACGGGAAACAATACAGCGTATGCAGGTATGTCATTTGGTGATAAGCAAGCGTCATGAAAATGGCAGCAGGAGGCTTTGACGATGGATCTGGTAACAATCATAACTTTCATGTCAGTCTTGGCGCTGCTGGTTATTTCCCCCGGACCAAATGGTGTCCTGATCGCAAAGACGGTTCCAACCTCGGGCCGCAAGGCAGGCTTCGCCAACATCATAGGCTTTATTGCAGCGTTCTATCTGCACGGCACACTGTCGATATTTGGCATATCCATTTTGCTGGTGCGGTCTGCGGAAGCCTTCTTCATATTCAAAATGGCGGGTGCGGCTTATCTTTGCTGGGTTGGTGTGAAGGCCCTTTGGTCTACCTGGAAAACCAGTCAGGATACTAATACTGCCGTCACCAAGGCTGCCAAGCGGACAGCCTCCTTAAGGGGAGCTTGTCTCGAAGGGTTTCTGACCAACGCCTTAAACCCTAAGGTTTCGATGTTTTACCTCGCAGCTTTCCCCCAGTTCCTAACTGTTGGCGACAGCCCTTTTCAGGCTTACGCGCTCGTTTCTGCGCATGTGGCGCTTAATTCCTTGTGGTTTTCCGCAATGATTTTGGTATTGGCGCGTTTCAAGACCATGGCAACAAGTGCCCGGTTCAGTAAGTGGCTGAAATCCCTTACCGGCGTTGTGTTCATCGGGTTCGGTACGAAACTGGCGCTATTGCGGCAATAAGGCGGTAGCCCAGTCTTCCGATCTTACTGGGGTACTGGGGCCTTGCTGTCGGTCGTGACGGCCAGGCTTTTGCGGTAACCATTCCAGATTTCAGCGTAACTGCCATCCGCCCGAAGCCGGCGAAGGCCCAGGTTGAAAGCATCACAGACCTTCTGGTCATGGAAGCGGGCGACATAAAGCGATGGCTCCATGATCGGGTGGTGCTTGAGTTCCCGATACTCACCGGTTTTGGTGAAATGGCTTTTCTGTGCCAGGGCGAGGATCCAGCGGTCACCGACAACCGCATCAAACCGGCCATTGTATAACAGTTTGATGTGTTTGCTCTGGTCGCCTGATTCGGTATAGCGCTTGGAGTGCCTCACTGCTTGCTGGAATTCAGAACCCAGGTAGCGTGTCGCACCGGAAAAGGACAGGATCGACAGGCCTTTGAGGTCATCCAGGCTGTCGATGGACAGGTTCTTGGATGTCATTGAAACAGCGATATTTTGATGGGCGATGTACCAGTCTGTTGCGCACCCAACCTCCGATGCCAGCACATTCTGGGTCAGAATGCCGTTCATCTGGCCATTCTCAAACGCGGAGATCATCCGGACGCGCGGTTGCTGGACAAAGACAGGCTCATACCCGCTGCCCTTAAGGATGGCTTGCACCAGGTCGATTTCAATTCCATGCGCGGCACGGTCGACCACATAAGGCGGCAGGTTTTCGCGCGTGGCGATTTCAATCATTTCCGGGGGCGTGGCCGCCGTTTGCGCTGTCACCGGCGGTGACAGGCATATTGCTGTGAACAGGGCCCGAAGGGCATGATTGGTCAGGGAGGCACGCATCACAAAGCCTTTTAGCACATAATCAAGATCATTCGATTATCTAGTGCATTTGGCGTCAAAATACCACCTTTACGGCATTAAAATGGACGCAAAGCTGGGACGCATCCATTCTATTCATTAAGGCCTTGATTCAGCTGCGGTTCGTGCGCGTTTATTCAGCCGCCTGGCGCTTCAGCACAGGGGCCAGATACTGGCCGGTGTAGCTGCGGGCGACGGTTGCCACTTCTTCTGGTGTGCCGGTGGCGATAATCTCGCCACCGCCGTCGCCGCCTTCAGGGCCCAGGTCAATGATCCAGTCGGCGGTTTTGATAACCTCAAGGTTATGTTCGATCACCACGACCGTATTGCCTTGGTCCACCAGCGCCTGCAGCACTTCCATCAGCTTCCTGACATCCTCGAAATGCAGGCCGGTTGTGGGCTCGTCGAGGATATAAAGCGTTTTGCCGGTCGAGCGTTTTGACAGTTCCTTGGCCAACTTCACGCGCTGGGCTTCGCCGCCTGAAAGGGTGGTGGCCTGCTGGCCCACCTTGATATAACCAAGACCGACCTTCTCGAGCATTTCAAGCTTGTTGCGGATCGCGGGAACCGCCTTGAAAAACTGCACGCCGTCTTCAACTGTCATATCAAGAACGTCTGATATCGACTTGTCTTTAAACTTGATTTCCAAAGTTTCACGGTTGTAGCGATGGCCTTTGCACTGGTCACACTGCACATACACGTCTGGCAGGAAATGCATCTCGATCTTGATCATGCCGTCGCCCTTGCACGCCTCGCAGCGGCCGCCCTTGACGTTGAAACTGAAGCGGCCCGGCTTGTAGCCGCGCGCGCCCGCTTCCGGCAGGCCCGCGAACCAGTCGCGGATCGGGCCGAAGGCGCCGGTGTAGGTGGCCGGGTTCGACCGCGGCGTGCGGCCGATGGGCGATTGGTCGATATCGACAATCTTGTCCAGATGTTCCAGCCCCTCGATGGCCCCATGGGGGCCCGGGATGGTGCGCGAGCCGTTCAAGTGCTTCGCCACGGCCTTATAGAGCGTCTCAATGGTGAAGGTGGACTTGCCAGACCCGGACACACCTGTGATGCAGGTCAGCGTCCCCAAGGGGATCGAGCCTTCCACATCCTTGAGGTTGTTGGCGGTCGCGCCCTTGACGGTGAGGAACTTGCCCTTGTGGCCGGGGCGCCTGAGGGCCGGGATGGGCACGGCGCGCTTGCCGGTCAGATACTGGCCTGTGAGGCTGTCATTTGATGCCATGACGTCATCGGGCGTGCCTTCGGCCACAATGGCGCCGCCGTGTTCGCCGGCGCCGGGGCCCATGTCGATGACATAGTCGGCGGTGCGGATGGCGTCTTCGTCATGCTCGACCACCAGGACGGTATTGCCGATATCGCGCAGGTTCTTCAGGGTTTCCAGCAGCCGGTCGTTATCGCGCTGGTGCAAGCCAATGGACGGCTCATCCAGCACGTACAGCACGCCTGTGAGGCCGGAGCCGATCTGGGAGGCCAGGCGAATACGCTGGCTTTCCCCGCCTGACAGCGTGCCGGACGCCCGGCTGAGCGTCAGATACTGCAGCCCCACGTTATTGAGGAAACCAAGGCGTTCCTGGATTTCCTTCAGCACCTTTTCCGCGATGGCATTCTGTTTGTCGGTCAGCTTCTCGGGCAGGCCCATGAACCAGTCATGGGCGCCGCGCACGGAAAGTTCCGTCACATCACCAATAGTGCAGCTTGCGATCTTGACTGCCAGCGCTTCGGGCTTCAGTCGCTTGCCCTCGCAGCTTGTGCAGGTGGTGGAGGCCTGATATTTCGATAATTCCTCACGCATCCAGTTGCTGTCTGTCTCGCGCCAGCGGCGTTCGATATTGTTGATCACGCCTTCAAACGGCTTGTTGACCTCAAACCGCCGCTTGCCGTCGGCATAGACAATGGTCACAGACTGTTTACCGGTGCCATAGAGGAAGGCCTGGCGGGCGTCCTCAGGCACTTTCTTCCAAGGCGTGTCGATGGAGATGCCAAAATGGCGCGCCACCGCGTCCAGCGCCTGGAAGTAGAAGGGCGAGGGGTTGTTGGCCTTGTTGGCCCACGGCGCCAAAGCCCCATCCTTGATGGTCTTTGAGTGGTCTGGCACCACCAGTTCAGGGTCGAAATAGAGCTTCTGCCCGAGGCCATCGCAAGATGGGCAGGCGCCGAACGGGTTGTTGAAGGAAAACAGCCGGGGCTCGATCTCCTCAATGGTGAAGCCGCTTTCTGGGCAGGCGAACTTGGCCGACATCAGCTGGCGGCTGGCGTCTTCACCGTCGCGCGCGGCGACCTCAACGGCCAGCAGGCCGTCCGAGAGCTCAAGCGCGGTCTCGACACTGTCGGCAAGGCGCTGTTCGAGCCCGTCCTTCAGCACAAGGCGGTCCACCACCACGTCGATATCATGCTTGTATTTCTTGTCGAGCGTTGGAGCTTCCTCGATCAGGTAGAACTCGCCGTCCACCTTTACGCGCTGGAAGCCGCGTTTCTGAAGCTCGCCGAACTCTTTCTTGTACTCACCCTTACGGCCGCGCACGATGGGCGCCAGCAGATAAAGCCGGGTGCCTTCGCCCATGGCCATGATGCGGTCGACCATCTGGGTGACCGTCTGGCTTTCGATCGGCAGGCCGGTGGCAGGCGAGTAGGGCACGCCCACGCGCGCCCACAGAAGGCGCATATAGTCGTAAATCTCGGTCACGGTGCCGACAGTAGAGCGCGGGTTCTTGGATGTGGTCTTCTGCTCGATGGAGATTGCAGGCGACAGGCCCTCGATATGGTCCACGTCCGGCTTCTGCATCAGCTCCAGGAACTGGCGGGCGTAGGCAGACAGGCTTTCCACATAGCGGCGCTGGCCTTCAGCATAGATGGTATCGAACGCGAGCGACGATTTGCCCGAGCCCGACAGCCCGGTGATCACCACAAGCTTGTCGCGCGGGATGTCAACATCCACGGATTTCAGGTTATGTTCTCTGGCCCCGCGGACGGAAATCTCTGTGAGCATGCTGATCTCTTAAATCTGAACTAGTGTTTCTGCGCTTCTTGTACGCCATCAATTGGCCTCTGGATGCCAAGCTGTCAAGCCGCCTGACAATAATATGATGGCGTGAACAAAAAAAGAACATAATCCAGCCTGCTGTCAGAAACTGTCAGGATATCGGTCCTGATCTGTGAACGTTTGGAAAAAACCAACAACAGCAGGAGATTATCTATCTTGACATCTTGCATGAAATGAGAACAAAAAAAGAACAAACGATACGAGGAGACACTCATGAGTCCAAAAACAGACCTTCGGACGGGCGGCTGCCTGTGTGGTGCCGTACGCTACGAAATCAACTTGGATGGTAGCGAGACCAACAATTGTCACTGCAGGGACTGCCAGAAGAACTCGGGTGGGGCATTCATGCCCTTCACCAGCGTTGATCGGGGCCAGTTCCGTTGGATCTCCGCGCCAACCGGCGAAGGTAAGGCCAGCGAGATTGCCGTGCGCCGCTTCTGTACCGGCTGCGGTACCCCCATGACTTGGGAAGGGCGGGATTTCCCAGACCGCATTTCCATCAGCACTGGTACGCTGGATGACACAAGTGGGATTGAGATCAGTGTCGAGATTTATACCCGCAGCCGTTGGGACAGCATTCCACCAGTGCCGGGCGCCCGGCAGTATGAAGCTGAGGACTGATCAGGACCAGTCCTTGGGGTCAATCCCGAGGGCGGTCATGCGTTGGTGCCACTTGCGGCGGGCAAAGGCCTGCATGTCTTCTACCGTATCCAGCTCATCCGTGATCTCGAGGCCCATCAGGGTCTCAATCACGTCTTCAAGCGTCACAAGGCCCTCTGTGGTTCCGTATTCGTCGACAATCAGCATGATATGGCCACGCTGGTGCATCAGCTGGTTGAAGGCGTGGGAGGCCTTCATGGTGTCCGGCATCATCGGCAGGTCGCGGCGGAAATCCTCAAGCGTCTTGTCGCTTTCGCCTTTTGCTGCCGCCATGAAGAGGTCCTGCTTCAGCACATAGCCACAGATGTCGTCTGTGTGGGCACCGTAAACCGGGATGCGGGAGAAGGGGTTTTCCGCATGGGCTTCCAGGAACTGGGCCACGGTCCGGGCCATCGGCTGGCTGAACATCACCGCGCGCGGCGACATGATATCCTTCACCGACAGCTTATGCAGCCGCATCAGGTTGGCGACAATCTTCTGCTCTTTCTTGTCCAGCAGGCCTTCTTCGTGGCCGATCTGCGCCATGGCGGCGATCTCGTCCCGGCTGAAGGTGGTGGCCAGCTCGTCCTTACGGGCGATGGCGCGGGTCAGCTTCTGCGAAAGCCAGACAATCGGCAGCAACAGGCGGGTGAGCCACACAAGGCAGAAGGCGGTGGTGGGCGCCAGGCCTTGCCAATAAGTGGCGCCAAGGGTTTTGGGGATGATCTCTGACAGCACCAGGATCAGGAGTGTCAGCACGGCGCTTGTTGCAGCGACATAATTGTTGCCGAACACCACGGCAGCCTGCGCACCAACACCGGCCGCACCGACCGTGTGGGCGATGGTGTTGAGAATCAGGATGGCGGCCAATGGCCGGTCAAGGTTTGCCTGCAGGGCCGTCAGGTCGTCGGCACCCCGTTTGCCGCGTTTCCTCAGCGCCGCCACATAGGCTGGGCGCACAGACAGCAGCACAGCCTCCGCCACTGAACACAGGAAGGACACGCAGATTGCCAGCACCAGATAAAAAATAAGAAGCGTCATATCCGAACTCTATACGAGAATTCGCGTGCCTTGCCTAGAGATAGCAGCATGCCCAGTGACAGCTTTCCTGCCTAGAGGTAGCTGAGCCACCAGTCCTTCCGGCGCGCCTTGAGGTCCGCGAACCATTTGCAGGCTGGATAAAGCGCGACAACCACCCCGATCCAGACCAGCCACACCACCCAGATGGAAAAACCATAGCCCGCAGGCATGTTCCACATGGCAGTGGCCATGGCGCGCCACCCAAGGCCCTGCAGTTCTGCGGCCACCAGGGCCAGTGCATGCGCCAGGTAGATGTGCGCGAGATAATAGAAGAAAGGCACGCGGCCAAGGGTGACCATCCAGTCGACAAACCGGCCACGCCAGCGTTCGGCATGGGCCAGCACGATCAGGCCGGGCCCGACGGTCATCAAGAGGAACGCCAGCGACGGCGGGTATTTCGCTGTATTGAGGAACGACCAGAAAGTGAACAGGCCGCTTTCCTGTTGGGACCAGGGGGCAGGGTTGCCGTAGCCGTTCACCAGTCGGATCAGGATAAAGCCGGCAATAAGCGCAAGACCCAGGCGGACCAGCAGGCGCTGGCGTACCTGAGGCTCCAGCTTATAGGCTTTTGCCAGCACATACCCGAGCGGCATCAGGCCGATCCAGGGCAGGAGCGGATACATGCGCCCGACCGGGAAGCCGAATGGCAGGCTGAAGCCTGGATTGTGCAGGATATGCCAGAAGGGTGTCGGCGCCGCCCAGTTCACCGGCGGGAAAAGGCCATAATCCAGCGCGTTATGGCCCAGCACAACAACAGCGCCAAAGCCCGCAATTGCCCAGAAGGGCAACCACACAAGCACGGCCATGATCAGCATGGAGGCGCCGATGACCCAGATAACCTGCAGGCCGATCGAGAAGGTCGCCAAATTGAACTGCCAGCCAAAACTGACCAGCGTGATTTCAATGGCGATCAGCCACAGGCCGCGGGTGGCCAGAAAACGGCTGAGCTCTCCCGTGCTCTTGCGTTCATGCATCAAACCCGCGCTGATGCCGGATAGCAGCACAAAGGTGGGGGCGCAGAAATGGGTGATCCAGCGCGTTAGGAACAAGGCACTGTCTGTCTGCGTCAGGTCGGCCGGGTCGAACCGGGCATCGGTGAAAAAGTCACGCACATGGTCAAGCGCCATGATTACCATCACCAGGCCCCGCAGGAAATCGATGGAAGTCAAACGGTAAGCCCGGTGGCTTTTGGTGTCGGTCGCGGTAAAATACTGGCTCGTGTCAGGTGACATTGCAAAACCCCCAAACTTTATTTGGGTTGTATTATTCCCTTTTTACTGGCGCGCGTAAAGCCCGTCGAACCATCCTTTCCACTTTTCTTCCGTTTCATCATACTGTTCAAAGAACTGGCGCACCGTGCCGTCTTCATTCGGGGTCCAGGTGCCACGGAAAGGGAAGCTGGTGCCGTTCGCATAGTAGGTAATGGTGCCTTCAAGCACCATGGAACCGTCGCGCAGCCCGCCTTCATAGTCAATCAGGTTGCCGCCCGCACCGGCGGAAACCCACACCTGCCGCCATTTTTTGCTGACCGGGTTATAATAGTTGATGCTCTGGCCCGTGCCGCCAGACACACTGGTCCATTCCTCGCGGATCAGGCAGTTTTTTTCCACCTTGGTTATCAGGTTGGTGCCTGCCTGCTGGCCGCCGTTGCGGGCGGTCACGTTCCAGCTGCCGACCCAGAAATCGAATTGATTGAAGCCAGGATCGTTTTCGCAGGTGTTAGGCGGCGGCGGTGGCGGTGTCTGTGTTTGGCTTTGTGCAGCAGCGCCCACGCTGGTTGTCAGGATTATTGCTGCTGCGGCAGTCAGGCGAACTGTCATGATATTTTCCCCACTGTTGGTTTTCCCCGACACTACCGTGCAGGCAAAAGCTGTGTCTTTGTAGCAGCTTGCGACAAAGCGAGCCCGAAAAGGGGCAGGGTGTGCCGAAGCGCGCTATGAGCCCGGGCTTGACCCGCAGCGCCCACCTGACTACAATGAGAACAAAATGGGAACAAAAATGGCGCGGATATTTTTTGGATGTTCGGTCATGTTTCTCTTTGATGCGGTGGCTGGCATGTTCTATTGTCGCTGCCACACGGGCGCGGAAAGCGCCCACGAATGACGAATAAGGGGGCTCTGATGGCCGGTAGTGTAAATAAAGTAATTTTGGTTGGTAACCTTGGGCGCGACCCGGAAGTGCGCACGATGAATGACGGTTCACCTGTTGTGAATCTCTCCATCGCCACGTCCGAGACATGGCGCGACCGCAATTCGGGTGAGCGCAAGGAGCGCACCGAATGGCACCGGGTTGTCATCTTCAACGAAAATCTGGCCAAAGTGGCGCAGCAGTACCTCAAGAAAGGCTCGACCGTTTATATTGAAGGCCAGCTGCAGACCCGCAAATGGACCGACCAACAAGGCGTTGAGAAATATTCCACCGAAGTGGTGCTGCAGCGCTTCCGCGGTGAGCTGACCATGCTTGGCGGCCGTGGTGACAGCCAGGGTGGTGGCTTTGCCGACAATAACCAGTCCGGTTACGGCGGTGACTTTGCTGGCCCATCCGGTGGTGGCCAGGGCGGCAACCAAGGCGGCGGCTTCGGCGGCAGCAATCAGGGCGGTGGCCAGCAAGGTGGCGGCATGGGCGGCGGCGCCGACCTCGATGATGAGATCCCGTTCTGATTCGTGCTGAATTAGAAGTTTAAATAAGGCCCGTAACAAATTGTTGTTGCAGGCTTTTTTGTAAGTTTCGTGATGATGACGCCAGCTGAATTGGTTCAGGAACAATTGGAAGCCTATAACGCCCGGGACCTTACACGGTTCCTGGCGTGCTTCAGTGATGATGTCTGTGTTTATCGCCCACCGCTTGGTGAGCCGGTGATTGCGGGCAAGGCCGCGTTCGGTGACTTTTACGCCCGCGAGCGCTTCGTGCATGAAGGGCTGCGCGCCGAACTCGTGAACCGTTTTGTCCTTGGGAGCAAAGTGTTCGACCACGAGCTGATCCACGGCATTGCCGATGAACCGATCGAGATGGCAGTCTGTTTTGTGGTCAAAGGTGGCTTGATCCGTCAGGTGATGGGCTTTTCGCCAGATTAAGCCGGGCGGGATGCGAATTTCTGGATGGCGCGCGCCAGTTTCTCTGGCGTGAAGGGTTTGGTCAGGACTGCGTTCATGCCGCTTGCGATGAATTTCCGGTGATGCTCCTCAAAGACATCGGCTGTCAGGCCAATGATGGGGACGTGTTTCCCGGTTTCCAGCAGGCGAATTTGTTTGGTTGCCTCGACGCCGTCCATATCAGGCATGTGCACGTCCATGAAGACCAGGTCAGGGGTGGTTGCACGGAAAGCCGACACCGCGTCGATCCCATTTTCGGCATGGGTCACGGTGCAGCCAAGCTTTTCGAGCACTTTTCGCGCAATGGCTGCGTTAACGGGGTTATCTTCTGCCAATAGAATATCATAATCCAGCCCAGTCATCGGCATATCGGGCGTTTCGCCCATGGCGTCTCTTGGCGTGTCCCCCTTGGCGCCCCGGATCAAAGGCAAGGTTACAGTGAAGCAGCTGCCTTGCCCCGGTGTGCTTTGCACGGAAATCTCGCCGCCCATCAAGGTTACAAGTTCCTTTATGATCGATAAGCCTAATCCGGTGCCGCCAAATTTCCGGGTGATGGAGCTGTCTTCTTGTGAAAATGGCTTGAAAACCAGGTCAAGTCGGTCTGAGGCGATGCCGGGTCCTGTATCCGTCACCGTTAACTGCAAGGTAACCGGTTGTCCGGCGCCAATCTCCTCAGTCCTTCCCTCTTTCACACCGACCGAGACCGAGACGCGGCCCTCTTTGGTGAATTTGAGCGCGTTGCTGACCAAGTTCCACAAAATCTGCCGCATCCTCACCGGGTCCCCGATCAGCAGGTCGGTTTCGCTGGATGAGAGAGAGGTCCGCAATTGAATGTTTTTCTCCTCGGCCTGTGCTGCAAATGGCGTCATGGTTCCGGACACCAGATCCTTCAGGCTGAAGCAGGTTTCTTCGAGTTCGAGTGCACCGGCCTCAATTTTACCCATATCGAGCACATCATTGATGATGGCCAGCAAGGTATTGCCGGAGGTCTGAATAATCTTCAGCTGCTCGGACTGCTCTTCGTCAAGTTCGGCGCTGTCCATCAACTGCGCCATGCCAATGATGCCGTTCAGCGGTGTGCGAATTTCATGGCTCATGGTGGAAAGAAAACGCGATTTCGCCAGGTTGGCTTCTTCGGCTTGCAGCTTTGCCTCACGCAAGCGCTGGTGCTGGGCGGTGATCTTCCTGGCAATAGAAGACGACAGGATAATCGCGATAATGACAAACAGCGCCAAACAAATCAGCGTCACTGTCAGGCTGACCTTGTTGAGCTCGGTTGATGCAGCATCAACTTCAGCTTCCTGAATAAGGCCTATAAAACGCCAATCCAGCGTTGGCGACCGATAGACAGTAGCAATATACCGTGTTCCTCCCACGTTCATTGCGGTGCTGCCCTCATTCAGGGTTACGAGCGTTTTGTAGGCCCCGCCGTTTGCCTCAGTCAGTTTTTTGAACGTGTTTTCCGGCGTTGATCCATCGATCAGGATGTTGAGATTATCCTCAATAATCATCAGGTATCCGGTTTCCCCGTAACTGAACTTCTGCACCAGCGACATCAGATGTCCCAGGGATATATCCATTCCGATCACGCCGGTTGCTGTCCCCGTCATGTTGGATATTTTCTTCACGGTGGAAAAAGTCGTGGCGTCGTCCGCAGCCCAATAATAGGCATTGGTCAGGACTGGCTCTCCTGCGGCTTCAATGGCCTGCCGATACCATGGTCGAACACGGGGATCATAGTTTTCAGTGATACCGGCGGCGGGCCACTGCAAATAGCCGCCTTTTGCATCGCCCATGTAAATATACGCCAGGTCAGGGTGATCTGCGGCAAACCGCTCGAAAATATCGTATGCCTCAGCGGAGGGACCAGACAGACTGTTTGGCGCCAGCATCTGTCGAGACCGGGAATTCATGTAGCGCGGCGCCTCGCCAAGGGCCTGACGGATGCTTTCAAAATTGCTGAGGAAATTGAGGTTCTGCTCGACCTGTTCGAACAGCAAGGTAAAAGCGCGATCTATTTGCCGCACTTCGCCTTCAACCGAATTGATAAATGCCGTGCGTGATGCCGCTTTGATCTTGCCGGCGTTGATCCACTCAATGATGGTCACCGGCAATATCACAGATAAAATAAACGCAAGAACCAATGTCTTGTGCAATTTGGTCATATCGGCATCGACTTACTTGTCCGCCACGTAACCGCGAATTTCTATTTTAGCCATAGCTATGGAATAGGGTCGAAAGGTTAATTTAGGCCTACATTGATGCTAATTCATTGCAACAAGCTGTGCCAGCCTGGATTTCAGGAAGGGCAATGCTTCAGTTTCGAACCAGGGTTCCTCGTCAGTCAGATGTTGTTGAGGGGGCATCCGCAGGATAGCGCTCTTTGGTTAGCCAGGGCGTGCTTCGGTGACAATGCCTGTGTCTGTCGCCCACCCCTACATAAACCGCGTGTTAAAGCGCGGGGAAAGCTTTGTGTTGGCGCGGCGTCTCGCCTATGATGGGCTGACCTTCAAGAATGGATAAACCGCAGGCCTATGAGCACCTTAAGTCTTGAGACGCTGGATTTTGTAATCAACGAGCCGCGGCAGGCGCGTGGCCGGCAGACCTATGACCGGCTGCTTATGGCTGCGCAGGAAATCCTGGTCGAAGGCGGCTATGATGCGCTCAATTCCAATGCCATTGTTGAACGGGCCGGGCTGACGCCACCTGCCTTCTACCGGTATTTTCCCAACAAACTGTCGGTCCTGATGGTTCTGGCCATCCGGCTGATGGAGGCGCAGAACGATATTTTCGTCCAGCGGCAGGGCGTGCTGGTGGAAAACCGTGACCAGCTTGTGCAAAGCACGCTGGAGATTCTGACGCAGACAATTGATGTGACACAGAATTTCCTGGCAGGCAGGGAACTGTTGCTGCTGATGCGCGCGTTGCCGGAACTTCAGAAAATCAGGTGCCATTCGCGCGACGTAATGGCGGCTTTCCTGCAAGCCGAACTGTATCCGGTTGAAAATGAAGCCGACCGCCATCATGCACTGACCCGCGCGGCGCTGGCGATCGAACTTGGTTACGCGACCATGGAACTGTTGTTCGATACCGGTCTCAGGGACCGGGATGAGGTGCTGGCCCGCGCTGCCCACGCCATTGTCGCCATCTTTGACGATACGCTGCCTGAAGGCATGGCCGTCAGCTAGCGTCTGGGCGCCACCGTCTGGGCGCTGGTCAGGCAGATGCCGGGAAGACCGGCCAGAAATCGACAATTTCCCCACCGTCATAGACCGCGATATCGCCGAACTGCAGGAACACGGCTTCGCTTTGTTGCGGCCGGAAAAAGACAAATTCGTCGGGCGCAACATCAAGCGCTGGCCCGCCATTGAGCATTTCCTGGTTCGAAGACCGGCCGAAGGTGGCATTATAATCCAGGCCAGGTGGGTCAACGGGGTCAGCCAGCCAGTGTCCACCATAGATGAAAACGGTTTTGCGGTAATTCGGGTCCCACATGCTTTTGATGCCGTCGGCAAATTCCAGCCCCGGCATACGGGTCTCATCCACAGCCTTGATCACCGGTGTGGCGATGAAGCTGGCAGGTTGGTGCGGCTCAAGAAGCTCGCTATCGAAATGGCTGGGTTTGACAAGGCAGGAACCCGCCGACACTTCGTTGGCAATCTTTGTGTCACTGTAATAGCGGTAAGTGGGGCTGCCTGCGGCGTTGCGGGTCATGCCCTCAACCGCGCTGGCGCCAAACTGATCGCGCGCCTGCGTGAGCGCATCTGAGTAGATGCGCCAGGCCGCGTCCTTGACGCTTTCGCGCCAGCCCAGGACCGACGGGATGGCCGGGATATGAGGCTCATAGCCCATGAAGCCGCCAAGGGCGAGATTTGGGCTGTCCTTGATGCTTTTGAGCATGGCGCCAAGCTCGGGGCCCGGTGTCTGGCCTCCACGGTGCAGGCCGACATCCAGTTCGATATTGATCCTGAGCGTTCGGCCCAGGCCTTGCGCGAGCGCGCGGTACTGTTCCAGCCGCTCGGGCGTGTCGATCAGCCATTCGATCCGGTCTGCGGCCGGCCCAGCGTCTGCGGGCAGGGTGTCGAAATAGCGCCGGGCGGCGGCCACCGGCAGCGGTTTGCCAATCAACTGGCTGGCCTTGGGTTTCTGGATGCTGAGCGTGGACAGCATGGGTAGGTTGAAGGTCATCAGCCGGGCGGTTCCGGCCCGCGTCATGATGTGGTCAAGCAGCTTCAGCGACGGCAGCGACTTGGCAACGATGCGGTATCCCATGCCGTCAGGCAGATGGCCGGTGAGGGTGTCGATATTGGCGTTCAGGCGCTGGCGGTCGATCACCAGCGTCGGCGTGGCGATTCCGGCCTTTATAAGCGCCGCCTGCAGGCTGAGGAAATAGGCCGCGCGGGGGCCGCTCCGGTCTTCTGGCCTGAGGGCGATCGCTGCAGCGCCTGCGACGGCGGCACTGCCTGCAAGGAAACGGCGACGGGATATGTTAGGCATCGAATGGCTCCCCGAATATCTTGGCCAGATGAGGATTGAGGAATTTGCCCGCAGGATCAAGGCTTCTGCGCAAGTCGCGGAAGGCCTCAAACTGTGGATAGAGCTGGGTAAGGTCTGCGTGTCCAAGCGTATGCAGCTTGCCCCAGTGTGGCCGCCCGCCATGGGCGCGGTAGATGGGCTCAACCAGCTTGAAGAAATGATCGTACGGCTCGTCAGCCGACGCATGAACCGCGATGGACATGCGCTGCCCGCCTTCGAAGGGGCTGAGCCAGGCATCATCGGGTGCAATGAAGCGTACTTCCATCGGGAAATAGCCGGCTTTCAGGCCGTCCAGGACCTTGATGACCTCGCGCACAGCCTGAACGCCGTTCTCCCGCGGGATGTGATATTCGGTCTCGTTGAACTTGTGCGGCCTGGTGGTGGACAGAAGCTTTGGTGCCGCGTCACTGACATCCTCCACCACGCCTTTGGGGAAGGAGGCTTGTGCCACCTGCTGCCTGAGCCACGGCCACCAGCCAAACTTGTCCCGAAGGGCCTTCAGGCTTTCAAGCAGGTCGTCGTCCTCTGCTGATGCCAGGCCGCCAGATACAGGCCCCTCGTGCAGGTCATGGGTGATGGTGGCGGCCATGCCGGTGGTTGGGAAATAATAGAATTCAAAATTGCGGTGTTTGTCTGCGAGCGCTTCGGCGTCACGGAGCACCTCTTCCACGGGCAGGGCGCGCACAATGCGGCGCAAATTGAAGGCCGGAACGGTCTTGAGCGTATATTCCGTAATTACGCCCAAGGCCCCAAGCGACACTTTCCCAGCAGCGAACAGGTCTGCATGACTTGCAGCTGTTACATCCAGTATATCGCCTGACGCCGTGATCAGGCGGAAACCGGCGATATAGTCATGCAGTGCCGTGAGCTGCGCCCCGGTACCGTGTGTGGCGGTCGAGAAGCAACCGGCCAGCGTCTGGACATCGATATCCGGCATATTGGGCAGGGCCCGGCCGTGCGCTGCCAGGTCAGCCGCGACATCGAACAGGTGCGTGCCTGCACCGAAGACCGCATGGCCAGTCTGGGCGTTGAATGCCCGCAGGCCGGACATGCTGCTGACATTCACCATCAGGCCTTCGCTGGGCGCGAGGCCGGTGAAGGAATGGCCGCTGCCGAAGGGTCTCACCCGGCCGGTTGCACCCCTGATCTGGTCAGCAAGCATCGATTCCGTTTCCGGGTAGCTGATGTCTGTGGGGGTCGCCCGCTCGATACCCGACCAGTTTTCCCAACTTTCTTCGCCCGGAGGAGCGTCAGGGAAGTCGGGTGAATAGCCTGGGCGGACAAAATCTTTCGCCCCCCACATCAGATGTTGGCCCACAGGGACTGCGGCTGCGACACCGATGGCGGCAGCGCCACCTTGCAAGAGTTTTCGCCGGGATATTGGCATGAGTGTCTCCAAACGATAGTTTTAACTATCATTATGGCGACGCAGCATAATGTCAAGGCGGATTAAAGGGCCTTAACCCAACAGGGACTGGGCCCGGTCCACTATCGCAGGCAACGCCTCCGCATTGAACCAAGGTTTCTACTGCTGGCGGATGTTGTTCCGGAATGACCTGTGTTTGGGCGCGAACCGCTGGAATTCGCGCCCTTCTTTTGATCAGGACAATACCCGAAAGCCAATCATCAATATTGCGACCCAGGAGGCCAGGTAGACCGGCGTGCGCAGATATGGGATACCGAAGATATAGACGGCGGCATGACCAAGGCGGGCGTAAAAGAACAGCTGTGTCCATTTTCCGACCGTTTCCGCGGCTGCCATGTCACCCTCTTTGAGAAAGGCTGCTGCCACCACCACGGCTATGAAGGCTGGCATGGTTTCCACCATATTGAGGTGCGCCCGTTGCGCCCGGGCGGCCCAGAGCGCCTGCGGCGGTTGGGATTGGGGGTATCCGTCCGGATAATTCTTTAAAAAGGTAACCAGGCCCCATTCATAAGCCCGGGCGCCAATGTATGGCACCCAAAGCAGGACAGTGAGCAGGCCCGAGAGGGCCAGATAATGAAATGCAGTGGTCATGATTATTTCCTTTCTGGTCTGTTAGCCTGCGAAACCGCCGGAAAGCGCTTCAAGCTTGTTGCCAAACGGGTCGCGCACATAAGCGGCATATACCTCTGCGTGCGGGTAGGCCCTTGGCCCAGGTGCGCCTTCACAGATGCCTCCAGTTGCCAGGGCAACTTGGTGGAAGGCGTCGACGGCTTCGGGGCTGGTGGCGCGGAATGCGATATGGGTGCCGTTGCCACCCGTTGGGGAGGCGCCGTCATACGGCAGCATTGCGATGAATTCGATTGCGCCCGAACCATACGCCAACAGTTGATCCGTCGCGGCAAGCAGGGTGATGCCCAAGCTCTCCAGCAGGGTGTCGTAGAATTTGCGGGCGAGATCAATGTCGCTTACGCCCACGCTAAGATGGTCAATCATTTTCGGCCTCTTCTTCGAGTTGTCAGGTAGCTGACGCTACGATTTTGACCGAGATTAACAATGCGCGGATGTCCGCCTTTTTTGTTCAATCGTCCAGAATTGTTGCCGATGCCTGCTTTCTGCGCATAATGACGGCATTGAAAAAGGAACCGCCATGGATGTTCTCAGCGACATACTCGATATCCTCAAGTTCAAGGGGAGCCTTTATTTCACCACGGACCTGACAGCCCCCTGGGGCATTGAAGTGCCCGACTATCAGAATGTCGCCCGGTTCCACATGGCCATAGGCGGCGATTGCTGGGTGCGGCTGGCAGGACAGGACAAGGCCATTCGCCTGACAGCAGGGGACATGATCCTGATACCCCACGGCTGTCGCCATTATCTGCTGGACAAGCCGGAGTCACCGGTCCTGACCCTGGACCACGTTTTGGCGGAGAGTGGCTATTCGGGTGACGGGTACCTTGTGTATGGCGGTAACGGCGACACATATTCAAAGCTTGTCTGCGGCCATTTCGAATATGATGAAAGCTTCAGTCATCCGCTGGTGCAGGAGTTGCCGGACCATATCCTGATAACAGGCCGACAGGCGATGGAGTTCAGCTGGTTCGACAGCGCCATGAAGTTCATGTCGTTTGAAAGCCAGACCAGCCATCTGGGCAATGACGCGATCGTCAAGCGGTTGGCTGAAATCCTGTTCATTCATTCAGTCAGGCTGTGGAACAGCACATCGGGCCGCGACAGCGGCTTTCTGGCAGCCATTGCAGACCGGCATCTGGGGCGCGGTATCGCAAAGTTTCATGAGCGGCCGGACGAACGCTGGACAATTGAACGACTTGCGGCCGAGGCGGGGCTCAGCCGATCTGTTTTTGCCAGCCAATTCCGGGACATGCTGGGGATGACGCCGATGGAATATGTTACCTTGTGGCGCATGCAGAAAGCCTGTCGGTATCTGCTGGAAAGCGACATGAGCACCGATGCGGTCGCGGAGCAGGTCGGCTACCAATCGCTCGCCGCTTTTTCCAAAGTGTTCAAGAAAGTCATTGGCGTTGGCCCAGGTAGCTACCGGCGGGAGCAGGGGCTGATGCAGGCTTCCTAGTGTGTCAGGGCCCTTACCCGGTGCCTGAGGACGGGCAGCAGCTCGACGTCAAACCAGGGGTTCTTCTTGAGCCAGATGTTATTTCGGGGGCTGGGGTGTGGCAGCGGCAGGATGCTATCTGGATAGGCTCGCCAGTTCCGGACTGTGTCTGTAAGGTTTTTTTCCCGGCGTGCTGGCAGGTGCCAGTCCATGGCGTATCCACCGATCACCAGGGTTAATTCTATATTGGGAAGCAGGTCCAGAAGCTGGCGACGCCACAAGGTTGCGCATTCAGGCCGGGGCGGTAGATCGCCGGACTTTCCGGTGCCCGGATAGCAAAATCCCATGGGCAGGATGGCAATGTAGCTGGGATCATAGAAGGTATCGCGCGTGATGCCCATCCAGTCGCGCAACCGGTCGCCGGATGCATCGTCAAAGGGAATACCGCTTTCATGCACTTTTCGTCCCGGCGCCTGGCCGGCGATCAATATTCTGGCATCCGCGGCAGCCTGCAATACCGGGCGCGGGCCTGCAGGCAGTGTCTGAGCGCAGGCGCTGCAGGCACGGACATCCGCGAGCAGGGTGCTGAGAGCCGTGTCAGTCAATGGTTTATCCTTTCGTTCTGTCTCCTTGATACGGCAATCGTCCGGGCAGCGCCAAATCAAAAGACGATCGCGCAAAAGGAACGGACCTCCGCGCATGGATGCGGGTGACCGGGCGGATTATGTAGGGGCCATCACCTATACGAAAGGATCATGACAGTGCTTAATTCCATCTCTTCCACACTATTCAAATCCATTGCCACCATGGTGGCCGCGCTTATGCTGGCCTCCGCTTCATATGGGGGCGACACAATGGTACGCACCACCAATGTCAGCGACCATAAACTGGCGCTGAAAGGATATGACGCGGTTGCCTATTTCAATCAGGGAGCGCCGGTGGCCGGAAAAAGCCGCTTCAGGCATATCCACAAAGGCGTGGAGTACCGATTTTCGACGGCGGAAAACCGCGACCGTTTCGCGGCGAAGCCCGCAAAGTATGAGCCGCAGTATGGCGGATTTTGTGCTTTCGGTGCGTCTGTCGGCCTGAAGCTGGAAGTAGACCCAGAAGCGTTCGAGATCGTGGAAGGCAAACTATATCTGAATAATTCGCCCGAGGTACATGCCATGTGGCTGAAGGACCCAAGTGGTCGCATCAAGGCAGCGGACCGGAAATGGAAGAATATTCGCACCATGGCGGCGGCAAGCCTGAGCCCGACGCCCTATGATGAATAGCCTCCTGCGTTTTAAAGAGATAAGACCGGCCCTTGTGGCCGGTCTTTTTTTCAGGCTTCTTTCCGGTAGGTGATGCGGAATGCCTTTTGCCAACTGGCGCCGCCATCGTCAGATTTTTCAATATGCAGCATGCGCGTGGGAGACTTGAGTTCCAGCGTCAGGCGGAAGTTGCGCCAAATGCCGTCGCCCACCGGGAAGGTGGTGCCCGATTTGAGGTTGGTAAACACGATTGCGTCGCCTTCAAGCGTGCCTTCATACATATCCATGATGCCCCATACATCATCAATGGCGGCCTTGCGGTAGACATTCCGGTATTGGTCGAAGCTGATATAGGTTTCCATATGAAAGCCGGGACTTGCTGTATCTGCGGGGATTTCCGCCAAAATCATGCCCTTGTGGCGCAGATGCAGGTCCACCTCTGACGCGGGAAAGGCCTGCCAGCTTTCGCCGTTGTCTTCTGTCATTTCAGTGGTCATGGTCCAGCGGCCTTCAAGCAGCGCCAGCTTTTGCATCATGCCGTATGGTTTCTCAGAGACGGGCGGGCGCGCAGCATCGTCAGCCTGTACTGTCACAATGCCTGAAAACGCGAGAAAAGCGGTCAGGAGTGTGGCCAGAGGCCTAGTCAGCATCTTTCTCATGATATGATCCTCCCCTTATGCACAGCAGCATAGGGCGCACGGGCTCTGGCGCAATCGGGAAAATGGTTTAGGCCACCCTTGCAGAGGCCGCGCTTTTTTCCCATGTCAGGGTAGAGAAAGACAAAAAAAGGATAAACATGTGAGGATAGGATTGGCCCTTGGTGGCGGAGCTGGACTTGGCTGGGCCCATATCGGGGTTGTGCGCGCGCTGGCGTCCGAAGGTATCAGTGCAGATATCGTGTCTGGTACCAGCATAGGATCAATCGTTGGGGCCTGTGTGGCCGCCGACATGCTGGATGAGCTGGAGCAGATCGCGCGCGAGATTACCCTCAGGGAAATGCTGGCACTTGGTGAGTTCGGTTTCAAAAGCGGCAGCCTGATTGGCGCGAGCAAGATTGAAAAGCGCCTGCGGGAGCATTTCGGGACGCTCACCATTGAAGGCATGCCCAAGCCTTTTGCGGCTGTGGCGGCGGACCTATACACGGGCGAACGTGTCGTATTCGATGAAGGTGATGTCGTGACTGCGCTTAGGGCTTCATCTGCCGTTCCGGGCGTCCTGCCGCCCATTGAAACGGGCCATATGCTGCTGGCGGATGGCGGCATGGTTGACCCGATCCCGGTTGCGGCAGCTCGGGATTTAGGGGCCGATTTCATCATCGCGGTTGACTTGCAGAGTGACTATGAGGGGCGCGCGCGCCGCTACGGTGTTACGCCGGATGTCAGGAAAAACGGCCGGGCGCTGAAGACGGCGCGGGCAGGGTGGTCGATGGCATTGCAGGCGCTCAGCCGGGCCCGGCTCCAGATTGATCGCCCCAACGTCGTGATTGCGCCGAAGATTGGGCATGTCGACATGGTGGATTTCACCCGGGCAAATGACCTGATTGACCTTGGAAAAAAGGCGGCGCTGGATGAATTGCCTTCCATCTGGGCCGCCATGGAGGCGATGTCCCGGACCGAGAACGTACGCTGAGTGCCAATTGGATTGTTGGCTACTTCAATATTGTGACAACATCGCGTGTCTTTAAGCCAATTACTTGGGGTAAGCCTTAAGTCATTGGCAGGTTCGGGGTGACGGGTACAAATGATCCAATATTCGCGGCAGCCGTAAAAGCATTGGGGAGTAACTTCATCCAGGATTCTTGAAAATGTTACTAAAGATAGTACACTGATCTACTTATGGTGACATTTTAAGACAGCGAGGCATGTTTGTGTTGAGGGCTGTATTGGTATTGGCGGCGATTTTTATGGTGACCCGGCCGTCCGGTGCTGAACACTTCCGTTTAGCCATTGCGTCTGATGACGATCTGTACATCGGCGAAATCCTCAAATTCGCGCTGGAGAAACAAGGTGGCGGCCATACGATGGAGGTGGTCCGCATCGCCCCCATGGCGCAGGGTCGCGCACTCAGGATGCTGGAGGCCCGTGACGCGCGCTTTGACGTACTCTATAGCGGCTATACCGAAGCACGTGCGGGCCGGCTGGCGATCGTGGCGTTTCCACTGACACGCGGCATGCTGGGATACCGGTTGCTTGCCGTACGCGATGACCGTGTTGGCTTGCTCAAGCCCGACATCACCTTTCAACAATTGCAATCCAAGGTGTGCTTCGGTGCAGGAACCGACTGGCCCGACGCCCGTATCATGCGGGATGCCGGCCTGTGTGTCGTCACGGGTACGGATGAAAGCCTGTGGGCGATGCTGGTGCGCGGGCGTTATGATGCCTTTCCGCGCGGGCTGATTGAGGTGGTCAGCGAGATTGAACGAGAAAGAAACCCGGTTAGAGGAGTCACCTTGACGCTCGACCCTTCCGTGATGCTGGCTTACAAGCAGGATTTGTTCTTCTATCTGCCAAAGCATGCGGCGGAGCGGGCGGCTATCATCCAGGATGGCCTGGAAAAAGGCCATGCAGACGGCAGCTATGACCAGTTTTTCTACAGTATCCCGACAATCAAGGCTGCGCTGGCAGACATACAGGCCCACCAGCGAACCACCTTCCATTTGGGAGACTGTGCTGCATGCACGGGGTTGGCGGTCATTTCTGAAGACCACTGGCATCGCTTTGAAGATAAGTCAGCCTTCGCGTCCCATTTGACAGGCTCTGGCCCACAGACCAACCAGTAAGTGGGCAATAAAAAAGCCGGCACTGGAAGGGCCGGCTTTCTCTTGACTGGTTGTTTTCTAGCGGTTGATTTCCCGCGAGATCACGATGCGCTGGATGTCTGATGTGCCCTCGTAAATCTGGGTCACCCGGACATCCCGGTAGATCTTCTCAACTGGATACTCGCTCAGGTAACCATAGCCCCCGAGCGTCTGGATCGCGTCGGAACAGATGGCTTCTGCCGCTTCGCTCGCGAACAGTTTGGCCATGCAGGCTTCCTTGAGGCACGGTTCGCCCGCGTCTTTCATGGCCGCGGCGTTGAGGACCATCAGCTCGGCGGCTTTCAGTTTGGTGGCCATATCCGCGAGGCGGAAGCCTACTGCCTGATGCTCAATGATGGGCTTGCCGAAGCTCATGCGCTCTTTGGCATACTCAAGGGCATAGTCATACGCCGCGCGTGCCATGCCCACGCTTTGGGCGGCGATGCCGATGCGGCCGGTTTCCAGGTTCGATAGTGCGACCTTATAGCCCGCGCCTTCTTCACCCAGCAGGCAGTCGGTGCCGACTTCCATGTCATCGAAGGTGATATAGCAGGTATCCGAGCATTTCTGGCCCATCTTGTGCTCAACGCTGGCGACCGTATAGCCGGGCGTGTCTGTGGGCAGCAGGAAGGCGGAGATGCCACGCTTGCCCGCAGATGGGTCCGTCACCGCGAAGATGATGGCGGCGCCACCGATCTTGCCGGATGTGATGAACTGCTTGGAGCCATTCAGTTTCCAGCCTGAATTAGTACGTTCAGCGCGTGTCTTGAGCATGGAGGCGTCAGAACCGGCCTGCGGTTCTGTCAGGCAGAAAGCGCCGATCATTTCACCGCGGGCGAGGGGCTTGAGGAATTTTTCCTTCTGCTCGTCCGTACCGTTCGCCAGCACTGCCGCACACACGGGCGCGTTGTTGACGCTCATCAGTGTCGAGAGACCACCGTCGCCTGCAGCGATCTCAATCAGCGCGAGCGCGTAGGATACATAGTCCGTTTCTGCGCCGCCCCACTGTTCGGGCATGGTCATGCCCATGAGCCCGAGTTCGCCCATTTCCCGCAGGATATCAGCCGGGATTTCACCGGCTTTTTCCCACGCGGCTGCGTTCGGGGTGATGCGGTCGGCTGCGAAGGCGCGGGCCATATCCCGCACCATGCGTTGTTCTTCGGTCAAGATCATGGCCGTGTCCCTTTGGTTATCGTTTGGCCTAATCTAACTGTTATGCGAGCTCAATCGCAACGGCTGTCGCTTCACCGCCGCCGATACACAAGGATGCAACACCCTTCTTGAGACCGCGTTTCTTGAGTGCGTTAATGAGCGTCACGCAAATCCGCGCGCCGGACGCGCCAATTGGGTGGCCAAGGGCACAGGCGCCGCCGTTCACATTGACTTTTTCAGGGTCGAGGCCCAGTTCCTGGATCGCCGCCATGGCGACAACGGCAAAAGCTTCGTTGACTTCGAACAGATCAACGTCAGCGACCGTCCAGCCAGCTTTATCGAGAACCTTTTCCATGGCTTTTACGGGCGCCGTGGTGAACCACTCAGGCGCCTGGCCGTGGTTGGCGTGCGCCACCAGCTTGGCCAGTGGCTTCAGGCCGCGTTTTTCGGCTTCACCCGCTGTCATCATCACAAGCGCTGCCGCACCGTCTGAGATGGAGCTGGCGTTAGCAGCCGTTACTGTGCCGTCCTTCTTGAAGGCAGGGCGCAGGCCCGGGATTTTGTCGAGACGGGCTTTTGGTGGTTGCTCGTCAGTTGCCACTTCCAGGTCGCCGCGGCGGGACTTGACGGTTACCGGCACCACTTCACCATCGAAGCTGCCGTCCTCGATGGCGCGCTGGGCACGCTCGAGCGAGCGGATGGCGTAAGCGTCCTGCGCCTCGCGGGTGAATTGGTATTCTGCAGCACAGAGTTCCGCGAACACGCCCATGGGTTCGCCGGCATAGGCGTCGGTCAGGCCGTCGAGCGCCATATGGTCCAGCATCTGGGCGTTGCCGTATTTCACGCCGGTGCGGCCCGTTGGCAGAATGTGTGGTGCCAGGGACATGCTTTCCATGCCGCCCGCAACAACCACGCTGTTAGTACCAGCCTTAAGGCTGTCGTGCGCCTGCATCATGGCCTGCATGCCGGAGCCGCACATTTTGTTGATGGTAACAGCGCCTGTGACGTCCGGGATGCCGGCTTTGCGGCTTGCCTGGCGGGCAGGGGCCTGGCCCTGGCCGGCTGGCAGCACACAGCCCATGATCGTCTCGTTGACCGCTTCGCCTTCGATGCCGGCACTTGCAAGCGCGCCCTGGATCGCAACAGCGCCAAGGTCTGAAGCGGGAACGGTAGACAGGTCACCCAGCAAACCACCCATTGGGGTGCGGGCCATTCCAACGATTACAATTGCATCCTGAGACATGAGGGGCTCTCCTTCAATTTTCCGGGGCGCCCTTTATATAGGGGGCGCTCTCCCTAAATCTGGTTGCCGACAATGTGCCAAAATTCCGGCTTTTCGCAAGTGCAAAATAAAATTCTTTTCGCACCTGCACAAAAAAGTGACATTTGACGGCTCATGCACAGCCATATAAGAAGGCGTCAGCATATTTTGAAGGGACACTGACATGGCGACACGCGTTGGCTTTTTTCTATTTATCGGCTTTATCCTGGGCGCGGTTGTCGGGGCTTGGTTGCCGTATCCCGCCATTCTTGAAACAGTGGTCGGCGGCGCAGCCGGTGTTTTGCTTGCGGTATTGTTCGACTTTGTTGGCAAGCGGAAGCGGCAAGGCTAGTCCGTCATTGGCGCTGCCTAATACCAGGTTTTGCAACTATAGTGGCTGCGAACGCCTTGAACCATAGGCTATTCGGCGGCTTGGGGGGCGCCTTTTGGCGGGCTGTCGATTGAACCGCTGTTGGTTGAAGCCTGCCGTTCACGCCATTCAGCCTTGATCATATCGCTGGTCTTGCGGCTGCCGTCTGGTGTCCAGCCGGGCGGGGCGACAAGAAACATCAGCTTGTTCCTGAGGCCCTTGGCCTGCCACATGTCGGTGACAATGCCCCACCATTCATGAAAAGCCACCCGCAGCGGGTTGAAGGTGCCCAGGTCGCGCACCAGGCCATAGCGGCACGGCTCGTCCCGGTCTTCCGGTACGAAGCTGCCGAACAGTTTGTCCCAGATGATAAAGACCCCGGCATAGTTGGCGTCCAGATACTTGGGGTTGTTGGCATGGTGCACCCGGTGGTGGCTTGGCGTGTTCATCACCGCTTCGAACCATCTGGGCATACGGTCGATCGCTTCGGTGTGGATCCAGAACTGATAGATCAGATTGAGGCCCGCGCAGAAGAAGACGATGCCGGGTTCGATACCCAAAATAAAGATGGGCCAGCGGAACAGGGCGCCCGGTGTCAGCTGGCTGGTCCAGGTCTGCCTGAGCGCGGTTGTCAGGTTATAATGCTGGCTCGAATGGTGGATCACATGGGCTGCCCACATCCAGCGCGACCGGTGCCCGCAGCGGTGAATCCAATAATAGGCCAGGTCATCCAGCACAAAGGCCACTACAAACACCCACGCAGCATGACCCCAGTTGAACAGGGCGAAATTCTCCCACACCCAATAGCTGACAAAGAAGGTAATGGACACGGTAATGGCACCGGAAACGGTGCTGCCAAGGCCCATGATCAGGGATGTGAAGGCGTCCTTGCCTTCGAACTTGGCGCGGCCCGTCTTCCAGCCATAGATCATTTCCACCAATACGAAAAAGACGAAGGCGGGCACCGCAAAATCGGTTGGACTTGGCAGGTCAAGCGGCATGGGTGGCCTCCTCACGGTTGGCGAAGCCATCAAGCAGCTTTGTTGCCTGGGCCAGCGTTGCTGCCGGCATGGTTAGCGTGATTTCGGGTTGGGTGAAATCGTTCAGCACAAGGGTGATGCGGGCATGGTCCTTATAGACCTTGCGGATGTCTGCTGACGTCAGCAGGCGGCACACAACCCTGTCCCCCAACAGGCGGGCCAGACCAAAACAGTCCGCAGGGGCGTCAAGTGCGGCCAGCGCCACATTGCCGGTCGCGTCAACCATGACATCAGCAACCTGGGCTTCGGGCGCGTAGCGCACAATGTTGCGCGCGACACGGTCAGCGTCCAGCCGCCCCGTGTTCGGGAACAGCTTTGCGGTCAGAAGCGCAAGAACAATGATGGCCACAAGCGAGCCCAGGGTCAGTCCCAAATCCATAATCGATCCTCCACCCTTAAAAGACCCTTGAATTATTGGACCGTCAAGTCTTGAATTGATCACGGGAAGCAGCATAGCGGCCAGTTTGTCACATTTTCCGGGCAGGGTGCTTTTCCTGTTTGCAAACTGCTTGAGGGGCGTATGGTTATGGATATGAGATTAAAGGCTTTTTTGGGATTGGCCCTGATATTGGTGGGAGGGACACCTGTGGTACAGGCAAATGACAGCGACCCTATTGTGATTGCTCACCGGGGGGCAAGCGGTTACCGCCCGGAACATACACTGATGGCCTACCGGATGGGAATCGAGATGGGTGCGGATTATATCGAGCCCAACCTGGTACTGACCAGGGCCGGTAAATTGGTGGCCCGGCCGTGACTAAGCACGGCTCTTGCTGCAGCGCATAGCTTACGCTAGAATTGGGCTATGTTTGATTTGATCAAAGGCTTGGTTACCGCGATTATCGCCGCAGCTGTTATCCGGCTGGGTGCGGAGGTGCTGTTTGAAAAAGCAGGGCTGTTCATGTAGCCACATTATCAGCATCAGAGACCAAACAAAAAGGCGCCGAGTGGCGCCTTTCTTCATTTCAGGCAATGTGCCAGTCAATGCGTTAGTCGTCGGACGGCATATCCTTGCCAAGCGGGAAGGGGCGTTCGTCCGTCTGGAAACTCAGGTAATCCATGACATCGCTGATATAGCGGCCCAGAATGGTCATGGCACTTTTGATCGTTTCATTGGGCCTGTCGTTCAAGACGGTCAGGACCAGTTGAATGACCGCGAGGACAATGAGTGCAATCAGGGAGAAATAGCCAAAAATGCTGAACAGCACCACGAAGGCGAGGCGCGTGAGGTGCGTGGACCAATCCTTTTCCTTCATGGCTTGCTTGAACTGCTCCGCGTCAAAGCCGTTCCCGGAAGAGGATTCGGAAGAGTAATCGTCGTCACTGCCGCCTGCGCGGGCTGCACTTTCGGTGCTTTCCGGCTGATCAGCCGCTTCGAACGTCCGCTCCTGCTCATCTGCCGCGCTGGATACTTTGGGGTCGGGCTTCACTGCCTTCGCTGCAGCGCTTTTGCTTGCTGGCTTTTTGCTGGGCGCTTTCTTAGCCGTTGTCTTGGAGGCTGCTGCCTTCTTGACCGGCTTGCGGGCAGTGGTCGTCTTCTTGGCTGTGCCGGTTTTCTTCGCCGGCGCCTTCTTAGCCGTGCTGGCCTTGGCCGCCGGTTTCTTCGCAGCTGTTTTCTTCGCAGTCGTTTTCTTTGCAGCAGTTTTCGGGGCCGCTTTCTTGGCTGGTTCCGTCGTGTTCGTGATGTCCTCGCTCATATCATTCCCTGTCATTGGCCGCTATTACCGGCCCTATCTATAGACGGGGCCGTCTTTACACCATATGTGGGGCGGCTCGGGACGGCCTTCAAGGGGGCAGGCCAGGTCAAGCCCAAGGCAGCTTGCCGCGCACCATCTCTGTTGCTGAGGCGGTATTCACAGGCTTCGACCAGAAATACCCCTGTCCGAAGCTGAAATCCAAATTCCGCAGCATGTCGATATGCTCCAGATCCTCTAGCCCCTCCGCCACCACTTCGTGGCCCAGGTTTGTGGCCAACATGCCGATCATTTCCAGAATTTTGAAAGGCGCATTGTCCTTTTCAAGCTGGTTGATGAAGCTGCGGTCGATCTTGATGATATCTATGGGGAACTGGTGAAGATAGTTAAGCGAGCTGTAGCCAGTGCCGAAATCATCGAGGGCCACTTTGACACCTAGCTTACGGATTCGGGACAAAGTTTCGGAAATCCGGGTCGGGTTGGCCATAATGGCGCTTTCTGTCAGCTCGATGCGGATCAGATGGCCCGGGAGGTCATATTCCTTCAGCGCCTTTTCCACCATGCCGGCGATATCGTCGCGCGCGAACTGAACGCCTGAGACATTCACATTCACCGGGACTGTATTCTCCGGCCCCATCTCATCGAGCCAGGATTTAACCGCGGCACAGGCCGAGTCAACCGCCCAGCGGCCAAGGTTGACAATCACGCCGGTTTCTTCCGCCAGTGGGATAAACTCAATGGGAGACACCACGCCGCGATCCTTGTGGACCCAGCGGGTGAGGGCCTCAAAGCCGTGCAGTGTGTCTGTCTTCAGATCAATGATGGGCTGATAGTTAAGCTCAAGCTCGCCGCGTTCGACAGCACGCCTGAGTTCGGTTTCCAGGTGGAACTGCGACCGGGCGCGCTGATGCGAATCGCTGCGATAAATCTCTGTCCGGGCTTTGCCGGCGGATTTCGCGCGGTGCATGGCGAAATCGGCATCGCGGATCAGGTCTTCCGGGTGGGTAGAGCTGGAAATCGTGGTCGCCACGCCTACGGAAACACTGGTGAAAACTTCATTGCCATCCAGGTCATACGGAAGCGCCATGGCGTCATGAATACGGCGGGAGATCATCTCAACCTCTTCAATGTCGCTGAAGCGGGAGACGAGAATCGCAAACTCGTCGCCAGAAAGGCGCGCGAGCGTGTCTGAACTGCGGATGCAGCGGCGAAGTGTGGACGCCATGGAGATCAGAAAGCGGTCACCTGATGAATGGCCGAAGCTTTCGTTGATCTGCTGGAACCGGTCGATATTGATGATCAGGACGGCGCAGCCTGTGGTCTGGCCGGACCGCTGACACTCTGCCACGGCCTCTTCAAGTTTGTTGCGGAACAGCACCCGGTTGGGTTGGCCCGTGAGGGCATCGTGAAAGGCGTGGTGCAACAGGTTGCGTTCGGCAAGCTTCTCGGCCGTCTGGTCCTCAATGGTGCAGATCACCTGATAGACACGGCCTTCGTGATCCTCAAGCGGCAGCAGGTGGGACGATAGGAAGCGCTCCATCGCGCCGGCGCGGATGGACCATTCAAAGCTGGCGCTGCGGCCCGAGCGGTATACTTCCAGGATTTGGCCTGCGAGCACATGGTTGTCGCTGGCGCTCCAGACACTGTCGAGCGTGCAGGGCATCTGCGCGCCTTCTTTCAGGTCGAACACATCGCGGGCGAACCCATTGATAAACAAGGCTTCAATGACATTGCCGGTGGTTACACCACACACGAGAATGCCAACTGGCAGGCGTTCGGCAACGGCGCTCGTATTGACAATGCGAGTCGACTGGGAACCATCGCCAGATGAGTTGGCAATCGGAGAAACCTTGCTTCCTAGCGTGTCGGCCACCGTTAGCTCCACGATAAATAATACAACACAAGAAATGGCAGAGCCTCACCCCCGCGCACCCCGACACTTGAACACCCCGCCAGTAAAGATTTGGTAAAGGTTCAAGTGCTGTAGGCGATACTATAGGCGCGTGTCTGCGCCGTGGAAACAACAAGTTGAAAATTATAGGCAATTTCGTGAAAGCCGCCGGGGCAGGCGTCTGTTGGTTTGGTACAGGCAAAAAAAAATTGGGGAAGGCAGGACCTTCCCCGAGATATCCACCCACTGGGACGGGTTAGTGGGTGGGGTAATTCTTTAATTGCTTAGCTGCAGCCGCTTGTGCCGCCGCAAGTGTCGCACTTCAGGCACGTGCCGTTGCGAACGAGCGTAAAGTTGCCGCATTCGCCACAGGCATCGCCTTCATATCCCTTCATCCGGGCCGCGACCCGGGCATCAACGGTTGCTTCGGTGGCGCCATTCGCCATGGCCGACCCAACGGAGACCGCGGCAGTGCCGGTCGTGCCGGTGGCTACAGCAACAGTCTCTAACTCTTTGGTATCCTTGGTATCTTTCGACTTCAGGACAACCAGGTTGCTGCCGCGAACATAGCCGGAGGACGCGAATTTCTGGACGCGCTCCAGGGCTTCGGTAACCTCTTCGTTCATGGCAGGCAGGCCGTCGCCGCTGTCGCCGCGCCCCGTTGTGTCGGGTGCGAGGTCTGCAGGCTGGACGTGTGCCAGATCATCCCGGCCAAGGTAGGAGATCGCCAGCTCGCGGAAGATATAATCCAGAAGCGAAGTTGCCATCTTGATCGTGTCGTTGCCTTCCACGCGGCCGAATGGCTCGAAGCGCGTGAAGGTGAAGGCGTCGACGAATTCCTCAAGCGGCACGCCATACTGGAGACCGATGGAGATGGCGATGGCGAAGTTGTTCATCAGGCTCCGGAACGCAGCGCCTTCCTTGTGCATGTCGATGAAGATCTCGCCTACGCTGCCGTCATCATATTCGCCGGTACGAAGATAGACTTTGTGCCCGCCAACGATGGCTTTCTGGGTGTAGCCCTTGCGGCGCTCCGGCAGACGCTTGCGCTTGGTTGCGGCTTCGCGTTCCACTTCAACGATGCGTTCAACGATCCGCTCAGTGATCACTTCGGCGCGCTCTGCCACATTCATTTCCTCGAGGTCTTCTTCAAGATCCTCTGGGTCCAGAAGGGCAGCATTCAGCGGCTGGCTGAGCTTGGAGCCGTCGCGGTACAGTGCGTTGGCCTTGAGCGCAAGCGACCAACTGAGCTCATAAGCCGCCATACAGTCGTCAACGTCGGCCGAGTTCGGCATGTTGATGGTTTTACTGATAGCGCCTGAGATGAACGGCTGTGCCGCCGCCATCATGTGGATGTGGCTTTTCCAGGAAAGCGAGCGCTTGCCGATCTTGCCGCATGGGTTGGCGCAATCGAACACATTATAGTGCACTTCCTTCAGGTGCGGCGCGCCCTCAAGCGTCATGGCGCCGCAGCAGAAGAGGTTGGCGGCTGAAATTTCTTCGCGGTCATAGCCGATGGCGGCCAGAAGGTCGAAATTATAGTCGTTCAGCTGTTCGTCGGTCAGGCCCAGCGTTTCCTTGCAGAAATCCGTGCCCAGCGTCCATTGGTTGAACACGAACTTGATGTCGAACGCATTCTTCAGTTGGGCTTCGACCGCATCAATCTCACGCGTTGTGAAGCCACGCTCCTTCAGCGTTTCATGGTTCACGCCAGGCGCGTCCTTCAGCGTGCTGTTCCCCACGGCATAGAGAATGATATCGTTGATCTCTTCGCCGTCATAGCCAAGTACTTCAAGGGCTTGCGGTACAATGCGGTTAATGATCTTGAAGTAACCGCCACCCGCGAGCTTCTTGAACTTCACCAGCGCGAAGTCAGGCTCAATGCCCGTGGTGTCACAGTCCATCACCAGGCCAATGGTGCCGGTAGGTGCAATCACAGTTGCCTGTGCGTTCCGGAAACCGTGTTCTTCGCCGATCTCCAGCGCGCGGTCCCAGGCTTCACCGGCAGCGACACCGATTGCTGGGTCAGTCAGGCTCTCGATATCCAGCGGCACAGGCTTGGTGTGCAGCTTCTCGTAGCCGTCATCCTGGCCGAATGCGGCACGCCGGTGGTTGCGGATGACCCGCAGCATGTGGTCGGCGTTTTTCTTGTAGCTTGGGAAAGCGCCCAACTCAGAGGCCATTTCCGCGGATGTCGCGTAAGACTCGCCGGTCATCAGGGCAGTGATGGCACCACAAAGCGCGCGGCCCTCGTCACTATCGTAGGACATGCCGAGGCTCATCAGAAGGCCGCCGATGTTGGCAAAGCCAAGGCCCAGCGTACGGAACTCGTAGGAGAGCTTGGCGATTTCCTTCGATGGGAACTGCGCCATCAGGACGGAAATCTCAAGCACCATGGTCCACAAGCGGCACGCATGCTTGAAGTTCTCAACCTTGAAGCTGCCATCCTTGGCCCGGAATGTCATCAGGTTCAGCGACGCCAGGTTACAGGCTGTGTCATCGAGGAACATATATTCGGAGCATGGGTTCGACGCGCGGATGTCGCCGCTTGCCGGGCAGGTGTGCCAGTCATTGATTGTGGTGTGGAACTGGATGCCGGGGTCAGCGCAAGCCCAGGCCGCGTGGCCCACGTCGCGCCACAGGTCCTTGGCGTTCAGCTTACGGGCAATGCTGCCGTCTGTACGGCTCACCAAGTTCCATTCCGCGCCGTCGTTCACGGCTTTCATGAAATCGTCGGTGACACGGATGGAGTTGTTGGAGTTCTGGCCGGAAACGGTCAGATAGGCGTCCGAATCCCAGTCGGTATTGTAGGTCTTGAAGTCGATCGACGAGTAGCCTTGCTTGGCGAACTGGATCACGCGCTGCACATAGTTTTCAGGGATCATCACCTTACGGGCGGCGATGATTTCCTTCTTGAGAAGCTTGTTTTCCTTCGGCTCAAACGCCTTGTCACCCATGTCCGGCTTGGCGTCATGACACGCTTTCATAATGCGGTTCAGGTGAATTTCATTCAGCTTCGAACCTGAAACAAGCGCTGCAACCTTTTGTTCTTCAACAACTTTCCAGTTGATGAAGTCGTCAATGTCAGGGTGGTCGATGTCCACCACCACCATCTTGGCGGCGCGGCGGGTGGTGCCTCCTGACTTGATTGCCCCAGCGGCACGGTCGCCGATTTTGAGGAAGCTCATCAAGCCGGAGGACTTTCCGCCACCAGAGAGAGCTTCGCCCTCTCCACGAATATTCGAGAAGTTGGAGCCGGTGCCCGAGCCATATTTGAAGAGGCGGGCTTCGCGAGTCCAGAGGTCCATGATGCCGCCATCGTTCACCAGATCGTCAGATACGCCCTGGATGAAGCAGGCATGCGGCTGTGGATGCTCGTAAGAACTTTTAGACTTCACAAGCTTGCCGGTTTCGAAGTCTACATAGTGGTGGCCTTGTGCCGGACCGTCGATACCATACGCCCAATGGAGACCCGTGTTGAACCACTGCGGGCTGTTTGGTGCCGCCATCTGGTTCGACAGCATGAAGCGCATTTCGTCAAAGAAGGTCTTGGCGTCGGCTTCGCTATCGAAATAGCCGCCTTTCCAGCCCCAGTATGTCCAGGTGCCGGCGAGACGGTCGAAAACCTGCTTGGCGCTGGCCTCACTGCCGTAACGCTTGTCTTCTGGCATGCTTTCAAGTGCGTCTTTGTCGGCTTCCTTGCGCCACAGCCAGCTGGGCACACTTTCTTCTTCGACAGGTTTCAGGGCCTGGGGTACGCCAGCCTTGCGGAAATATTTCTGCGCAATGATGTCGGTCGCGACCTGACTCCAGTTTGTGGGTACTTCCACATTATCCATATGGAAAACGATCGAACCATCTGGGTTCCTGATTTCACTGATTGCAGTACGCCACTCCTGTCCAGCATATGGACATGACATATCTTTGGTAAAACGGCGTTCAATACGCATGCGGTTCCCCCGTTCGGTTATCGCTCATGTTTTACTGGAATCTCGCTGCTCAAGCGCCTGCAAACCAGCCCCTGCCCAGGCGCGCGCCGTCCAGCCCCTAATTCTTACTCTACCACTATATCTAGTGGCTGCTCCCTTGAGTGGGCCCAATCCTATGTGTGAAACGGCGAGGGGGACAAGTCCTATTTTTCACTTTAAGTCGGTTGACATTGGCCCTTTCTGTGAAGGGTGGGAGACGACTCATTGTTGCACCATGAGTCTTTCCAAACATGGGTGTGTTTTTCGCTTCGTTAAATTTTTTTTCAACCGCCCTGTAACATTTCCTTCATGCTTCTCGTGGGAGGCTGTGATGGCCGAATCGGATGGCGCCGGGTGAACTGGACCCAGAAATGTCACAATTGCGAAATATGGGTGTTGTTGCGGCTTTTCCTTGGGGGCCAAACGTGCTAAACGGGCGCGAATGTTCCCGCAATTGATGGAAAAAAGTAATGACTGGTCTGATTTCTAAACTGTTTTCGTCACCGATCTTCACTTGGTGGAATTCCGCCACCTTCGGTACGCGTCTGTTCACCAGCCGCAAGGGTGTGAAAGTGGGCGAAGACAATCAGGGCAACGTTTACTATCAGGAAAAGAACGGCCATCGCCGCTGGGTTATCTACAAGAACGGCCCGGTTGAGGCGTCCCGCGTGCCAGCAGACTGGCATGGCTGGCTGCACTATACTGTTGATGAGCTGCCGTCCGAGCAGCCGATCCAGAGTAAGCCATGGGAAAAAGAACATCAGGAAAACATGACCGGTACAGCCGGCGCCTATGTGCCAGCTGGCGCCGTGAACGCGGCACAGCGCGCATCCACCACGGCAGACTATGAGGCCTGGCGCCCATAAGGGCAGGGCATCTCAAGCCAGCGAAAGAAATTTATGTCGAGCAATCTTGTTGAATCTCTCATCGGTGCGCTGGTTCTGCTGATCGCGGGCTGGTTCCTTATGTTTGCTTACGAGCGCACGGACGGTGCCATGTCTGGCGGCTATACGCTGGTGGCCAAGTTCGACCAGATTGACGGTATCGGCGTTGGGTCGGACGTCCGTCTGGCGGGGGTCAAGGTGGGTTCCGTGGTGTCCAATACGCTTGATAAAGAGACATTCCAGGCCGTGGTGCAGTTTTCTGTAGAGCGGGGCATTGAACTTCCGACAGACACGGCAGCAGCAGTGAGCCAGGAAGGCCTTTTGGGCGGTAAATACCTGCGGTTGCTACCGGGCGGTATGCTGGAAACGCTGGCTGACGGCGATGAGATTTCAGAAACCCAGGATGCGGTTGACCTGATCAGCCTGTTTGGCAAGTTCGCAACAGGCGACAGCAATTGATGAAAGCAGGGCTGCTGCATATCGCGCTGGCATCCCTGATTTGCCTGAGCGGCCAGACCGCAGCGGCCCAGGACACATTCCAAAACGCATCACAACCGACAGAGGCGGCGGCGCAAAAAACCGCCGGCCTTGAAGACGATGCCAAGCGTGCCGACAATGTCGCCCATAATGTTGTGGTGCTGCGCGCGCTTGATAAAATCACGGCCCGCATCACCGAAATTGAACTGCCGGTTGGTGACGAGGCGCGCTTTGGCACCCTGGCCCTGAAGGCTCTCTATTGCCGCACGAGGCAGCCAATCGAGCCGCCAGAGACATTTGCCTATCTGGAAATCGAGGACCTCAAAAGAAATGAGGACCGCGAGCGTGTTTTCGAAGGCTGGATGGTGGCATCAAGCCCGGCGCTCAACCCGCTTGAGCATTCGGTTTATGATGTCTGGGTGATCAACTGCAAGACGGTCGAGCCGTCGGAGGATGCACCCAAGCCGTAGAAATTGGCCGAGTGGATCATCAGCGCGGCCTTTAGCATTGCCTGGTATTCCTCGCGCGGTAGCTCACACGCTCCGAACTGCTTCAGATGATCCGTTACGAACTGGGTATCCAGCAGGATAAATCGCCCGGCCTTCAACCGGGCCACCAGGTGCGCCAGCGCAACCTTGCTGGCGCCGGTTGCGGTATGGAACATGCTTTCGCCGAAGAAGGCACCGCCCAGCGACACACCATACAGCCCGCCGACCAGCTCCCCCTCAAGCCAACATTCTACTGAGTGGGCAAAGCCGCGCTCGTGAAGATCGGTATAGAGATGCTCGATCCGTTCACTGATCCAGGTGGTGTTGCGGCCACGGGCAGGGCGCGCGCAGGCTTGCACAACCTTTTGGAAGGCTTCGTCCACAGTTACCGTGAAACGGTCCTGGCGCACAATCTTGGCCAGCGATTTCGGTATGTGGAACTTGTCCAGGGGAATGATGCCGCGTTCATCCGGGTCAACCCAGAACAGCTCGTCGTCTTCCCGGCTGTCGGCCATGGGAAAGACGCCGGCAGCGTAGGCCTGGAGCAAAAGATTAGGGGTTATACTGTCGTGCGGCATAACCCCTAATATACTTTATTTTGCGTTGTGCTTTTCAAGGAATTTTTCCAGCCAGTGGATATCATAATCCCCTTTCTGGAATTCCGGGTCGTCCATCAGCGCCTGATGGAGCGGAATGGTGGTCGTCACCCCGTCGATGACATATTCCTCGAGCGACCGGCGAAGGCGCAGCAGGCAGCCTTCACGGGTGTAGCCGGACACAATCAGCTTGGCGACCATGCTGTCATAATAAGGCGGGATTTTATAGCCCGCGTAAACAGCGCTGTCGCAGCGCACGTTCAAGCCACCTGGTGGGTGATACTGTGTCACCACGCCCGGGCTTGGCATGAAGGTGAAGGGATGCTCGGCATTGATGCGGCATTCGATGGCATGGCCGAAGAACCGCACCATATCCTGCGTGTAAGAAAGCTTCTCGCCCGATGCCACGCGGATCTGCTCGCGCACGATGTCGATCCCGGTGATCATTTCGGTCACGGGATGTTCCACCTGAACCCGGGTGTTCATTTCAATGAAATAGAACTCACCGTCTTCATAGAGGAACTCGATGGTGCCGGCACCGCAGTAACCGAACTCGGCCATCGCTTTGGCAACGATGCCGCCCATGCGCTCACGCGTTTCGCTGTCGATGACAGGCGAAGGCGCTTCTTCAAGCACCTTCTGGTGCCGGCGCTGCAGGCTGCAGTCGCGCTCGCCAAGGTGAATACAGTTGCCGAAGCTATCGCCGATCAACTGGAATTCAATGTGCCGTGGCTTCAAGAGGAACTTCTCGATATAGACCGCGTCATCGCCGAACGCCGCTTTGGCTTCGGTGCGGCAGGTCTTCAGCTTGGTCGACAGCTCATCAGCCGAACGCACAATCTGCATGCCGCGGCCACCACCACCGGCAGAAGCCTTGATGATCACCGGATAGCCGATTTCTTCACATACCCGCTTGGCTTCAACATCGTCGGTGATGCCGCCTTCGGAGCCGGGAACAACCGGGATGCCCAGTTTCTTCACGGTTTCCTTGGCGGTGATCTTGTCACCCATCATGCGGATGTGTTCCGCCGATGGGCCGATGAAGGCAATGCCGTGCTCGGCCACGATTTCGGAGAAATGCGCATTCTCTGAAAGGAAGCCATAGCCCGGGTGGATGCCGTCAGCGCCTGTGATCTCGGCGGCCGAAATGATCGCCGGGATATTCAGGTAGCTGTCTGTGGAAGAGGGCGGGCCGATACAAACGGATTCGTCCGCCAGCCGCACATGCATCGCGTCGGCGTCAGCTGTGGAGTGCACAGCCACCGTCTTGATGCCCATTTCGTGACAGGCACGGTGAATCCTGAGCGCAATCTCGCCCCGGTTTGCAATGAGGACTTTTTTAATCATCAAAAGGTGTCCCTACTCGATGATGCAAAGGGTTTCACCGAACTCAACCGGCTGGGAGTCGGCAACCAGAATTTCTTTCACAGTGCCGGATTTCGGCGCTTTGATCTGGTTCATCACCTTCATGGCTTCGATGATCAGGATGGTATCACCTTCCTTCACGGTAGAGCCAACCTGGATGAAGGGGTCTGCGCCTGGGCTTGGTGACGTATAGGCGGTACCAACCATTGGCGACGGTACGGCGCCCGGATGATCAGCCGGGTCAGCGGCAGCAGGTGCAGCGGGTGCGGGCGCTGCAGCAGGAGCCGGTGCGGCAGCAGGTGCCGCGGCTGGTGCCGGCGCAGCCATTTGAGGCGCAGCATAATTGATGCTGGAAGGCACTTCGCGTGCAACGCGGATGCGCAGATTTTCTTCTTCCACTTCGATCTCAGACAGAGTGGATTTGTCTAGAAGCTCGGCGAGCTCGCGCACAAGCTCTTTATATTCTTTAATCTTTGACATGTAAGTAGCCTTTAACCCCTGGTCATTAATTGACGCGCAGCATACTCGCAAACGCGTCAATCGCAAGCACATATCCGGTCGCGCCAAAACCGCAAATCACCCCCGCAGCCTGATCGGATACGAATGAGTGGTGGCGGAATTCCTCCCGCGCGAAAACGTTGGATAAGTGCACTTCAATAACTGGTGTGTTGATAGCAGCAATTGCGTCTCGGATTGCGACCGACGTGTGGGTATATGCCGCGGCGTTTAAAATAATGCCGTCGGCCCCATCACCGGCCTCCTGAATCCAGTCCACAAGCGTGCCTTCGTGATTGGTCTGCCGGAAATCCACATTCAGGTCGTGGTTCTGCGCATGTTCTTTGATCATCTTGCCGATCTCCGGCAATGTCAGATTGCCATAGGTCTCGGGCTCTCGGCTTCCCAACAGATTAAGGTTGGGGCCATTGAGGACCATGATCGTTTTTTGTGGCGCTTCACTCATAATCGAATCCAAATGTTTCGACAGATCGCTTGATGCCCCCTGTATAATGCCATATGCATGGCATGCAAAGCCGCTTCGGTATTTTTTTGCGGAAATTCATTTTGCGCGTAAAGGTTTGGCAGTTCAGATGCAAATTACAGTGAATGGTGAAGTGAAAACGCTTGAAGGGAATGCAAGCCTTCATGCGTTTCTGGAAGGGCTGGGGCTGGACCCAACGAAGGTCGCTGTCGAGCGCAATCTGGCGATTGTGCCCAAGTCCACCTTTTCCGAGGTCATGCTGGAAGACGGCGACAAGCTTGAGATTGTACATTTTATCGGCGGAGGACTGGAAACAGTGACGCACCCAAACGAAGACACATGGACCCTGGCGGGCGAGCAGTACCGTTCGCGCCTGATCGTTGGCACTGGCAAATACAAGGATTTCGAAGAAACAGCCAAGGCGGTTGAAGCCTCCGGCGCCGAAATCGTCACCGTTGCCGTGCGCCGGGTGAATGTGTCAGACCCGAACCAGCCGATGCTGGTGGACTATCTGGACCCCAGGAAGATCACATACCTGCCCAACACGGCAGGCTGTTTTGATGCCCAGTCTGCGCTGCGGACGCTTCGGCTCGCGCGCGAAGCCGGCGGCTGGGACCTCGTGAAGCTTGAGGTGCTGGGCGACCAGAAAACGCTTTATCCGAACATGCAGGAGACTTTCATCGCGGCAGAAGAACTGATCCGCGACGGCTTCAAGGTCATGGTTTACTGCTCTGATGATCCGATTGCAGCGAAGAAGCTTGAAGACATGGGCTGTGTGGCCATCATGCCGCTTGGTGCGCCGATTGGCTCTGGCCTTGGTATTCAGAACCCGGTGCAGATCCGCTTGATGATCGAGCAGGCCAATGTGCCCGTCCTGGTGGATGCGGGCGTTGGTACGGCCTCTGATGCGGCTGTCGCGATGGAGCTTGGCTGTGACGGCGTCTTGATGAATACAGCGATTGCGGAGGCCAAAGACCCGATCAAGATGGCGCGTGCCATGAAGCTGGCGGTTGAAAGCGGGCGGCTGGCCTATCAGGCTGGTCGGATGCCGAAGAAACGCTACGCCGATCCAAGTTCGCCGCTTTCCGGCCTGATCTAGCGCCAGCGAGGCACATGACAGTAAAAGAAAAGGCCGCAGTTAGCGGCCTTTTTTGTTGTCTTGATCAAACACGGGTTACTCCGCGCCGTTGTCTGCCATATTCTCGCGCGCACGGGAGACAGCCTCGGCCAACCGGTTGTAGCCTTCGGCGCCAACGATAATGTCGTCGGCAATGATATAGCCTGGCGTGCCGTCAAAACCGATGTCCTGGCCGATGGCCAGGCTGTTTTTCACGTTCTTTTCAACCAGCTTGTCCTGCATGTCAGCCTTCAGTTGGTCCACATTCAGCCCCACCGATGCCGCTAGGGTATAGATGCGGTCTTCGGTCAGTTGGACGCTGTCGCCCATCACGGCAAGGTGGAACTCTTCGAATTTGCCCTGTTTGTGGGCAGCGAGGGCGGCTTTGGCCGCTAGGAAAGAGACCGGCGGCTTACCTGGCTGGTCCAGGATCGGATACTGGCGCGGCACCAGACGGATGTTGCCATCGTCCTGTACCAGCTTCAAAACCGATGGGAAGTGCCGGCGGCAGTAGCCGCAGCGATAATCGAAGAATTCAACGATTGTCACGTCGCCGTTCGGGTTGCCCAGCACCGGTGCGCCTTCCTCCCGTTCCAGAAAATCGCGATACAGATTGACCGCGGGCAGCATCTGGGAAACCAGTTGGCGGCGTTGCAGCTCGCGGATCGCTTTAACGACAATCTCCGGGTTTTCCATCAGATAGTCTTCAAGCACGCGTTCGATCTTGGCACGCTCGGCAGGGTCAATAGCGGTGTCCTGGGCCTGCGCGCCAAGCGTGCCAACAAGGGGCAGGGTCGCTGCCAGCGCAATCGCGGTAGGGGTAATCTTCACTGGGTTATGTCCTATTGGTCAAAGGCAACACGGCGTCTGCGCTGTTGTTGCTGTTGTTGTTTTCGGAATTTTTCTGCGGCTTCCTCTGAAACATACAGGATGTCCTGCGCGCGCAGCCACTCGGGCGTGCCGGTCTTGAAGCCTTCCATGGCCCGCTGGGCATGCATCACAGCCATCATTGGGTTGCCGCCTGAATAGAAGCGTTCGGCTGTCGCCAGGCTGGCTTCCGCGTCGCGGCCCATCCAGCTGTAGGCTTTCGCCAGATTGAACCAGGCAAAGCTGTTGCCGCGGTCATCGCGGGTGGCAGCCTCCAGAATCGGGATGGCGCGGTCCATCAGGGCCTTGTCTTCCAGGGAAACCATGGCCTGGCCAAGGGCTGTCGCAATCAATGGCTCATGGGGGGCTAGGTCTACCGCTTTTTGGAAGATGGGCAGGCTGTCACGCACCCGACCGTTTTCAAACAGAATCTGGCCCATGATTTCATAGAAGAATGGGTTGTTGGGTTCCGCTTCCACCAGTGCCCGGGCTTCAGCAAGCGCCAGATCCCACTCAAGCGACTTGTGGTAGGCATAGACGCGGGCATAGCGCGCGGCGATGCTGGTGTCGCTGGTTGGATATTTTCTGAGTGTTTGGCGCGGCTGGTAAAGGTAGCCCAGCAGTTTGGCCTTCAAGCGCTGGAATTTTTCCTCAAGAACCGGGTCAGCCTTTGCCTGGAAATGCGGATTCTTCTCAACTGCTTCCTGCAGTTGAAGGATACGGGTGCGGTTGAGGGGGTGTGACCGAACATATGGGTCCTGGCGCACTTGGGCCAGGATTTCCTGATCGCGCAGCTTGTCGAAGAAGCGAATCATGCCGTCGCCGGAGATGCCGGCTTCCTCCAGGTAGCGCGCGCCCGCCAGATCTGCTTCGCTTTCCTGACCGCGGCTGTAGGCCAGGAACTGGCCCTGCGCCATGGATTGCCCGGCCATCATGATGCCCATGCCGGCGTCCGCGCCACCAGCCAGAATGGCAGCCGCCCCCAGCACCATCGACAGGATGGATGTAGTGCCCGCATTCGCGTAAGCCTCGCCGGTCCTGATCCGGTGGCCACAGGCAATGTGGCATGTCTCGTGTGCGATCACGCCCAGAAACTCCGTCACATCATCGGCCTCCAGAATCAGGCCGGAGTGGATGAAGATATTCTGTCCACCTGTGACAAAGGCGTTGATCGAATTTTCATGCAGCAAATACATATGGACCGAAGCGGGGGTCAATCCGGCGGCCCGGAAGATGGGGTCTGACGCTTCATGGAGAAAGGCCTCTGTTTCCGCGTCCCTCAGGATTGACTGCGCGCGGGCAGGCGACAGGGGGAAAGCCAGCAGAAAAACAGCAAGGGCGATAAAGAGTTTTGTGAAGCGTCGCAACAGTTGTCTCCAAGTTTCCGCCCACGCTATGGGGTGGCGGCTTAATCGTCAATGAACATCCACTGACAACGCCGTGAGATTACCGGCTATTCGCTTGGTGGTATAAACAACAAAGGCGGCGAAGCTGTGACCTCGCCGCCTTTGATTAAACTTTCAAGGCTTAGCCGAACGTACGTTGCCACCAACCTTTACGTTTCGGACCGCCGTCGTCCTCTGCAGGAACGGGGCTTGCTGCCTGGTCGTTACCGTCGGACGATACAGAGATTTTCTGTACAGGCTTGTCCTCAGGCTTTGGGGCAGGCTTGGCTTTCGCCGCAGGCTTCGCCTTTTCAGGTTTGGCGGGAGCATCTGCTTTGGCGTCAGCCTTGGTTTTTGCTTTTGGATCAGCTTTTGCGTCTGCCTTCGGCGCAGCCTTGCGTGTGCGACGCTTCGGCTTTTCTTCCGCCTCTGGCGCAGCTTCTGCTACCGGCTTGGTGTCAGCATCGGCTGCAGGCGCATCAGCGTCTACTTTCTTGCGGGCGCGGGTGCGGCGCTTCGGCTTTTCTTCTGCCTCTGGCGCGGCTTCAGCTTCCGGCTTGGCATCCGCGGCAGGCGCATCAGCGTCTGCTTTCTTGCGGGTACGCGTGCGGCGCTTCGGCTTTTCTTCTGCCTCTGGCCCAGCTTCTGCTTCCGGCTTGGCATCCGCGGCAGGCGCATCAGCGTCAACCTTCTTGCGGGCGCGCGTGCGGCGCTTCGGCTTTTCTTCTGCCTCTGGTGCGGCTTCAGCGTCCGGCTTGGCGTCAGTATCCGCGGCAGGCGCATCGGCGTCTACTTTCTTGCGGGCACGGGTGCGGCGTTTCGGCTTCTCTTCCGTCTTGGCGTCGGCAGTATCTGTCACGGCTTCGGCGGCAACTGGCTGCGTAGGTGCGTCACCTTCAGCAGCGACTGGGGCTTCATCACCCTCAGAGCCTGCTGGGCGGTCATCGCGACCCCGACGACGACGGCCACCACGGCTGCCACGGCGGCGGCGTGGTTTGCCATCGCGGTTATCGTCCTGTTGGTCGTCGTTTGAGTGCTCTGCGTCGGCCTGGTCGTCTTCGTCCTTGCCGTCACTATTTTGCGCCTGTGCGTCCATTTCCTGGCCGTCCTGGCCACGTTCACCCCGGCGGCGGCGGCGGCGACGACGGCGCTTGCGGCGCGGCTTGTCATCGTCTGACTTCTCGTCGTCATGGTGGGTTGGGGCAGGGCGCGCTGCTTCCTGCTGAACTTCAGGCTCAGCAGCCAGAAGGCTCTCTGCGGTCACCGCAGCTTCCACTGGGGCGTCGGATTTGGCGCCTGGCGTGATGGCTTCGCGGGTGATTTCGGTCTCGGACGAGCCAAAGGATGGCGACGCCGTAACTTCAATTGTGAAGTTATAGCGGGATTCCAGTTCCGTCAGCATGCTGCGCTTCTTGTTCAGCAGGTAGATGGATACTTCCGGGCTTGCGGTTACGCGAACAAGCGAGCTGCGGCCACGGATGCCTTCTTCTTCAAGCTGGCGCAGAACCATGAGAGACGCAGATTCAACAGACCGCACGATGCCGGTACCGGAACAGTGCGGGCATGTTTCCATACTGACCTCAAGGAGGTTCGGACGCAGGCGCTGACGCGACATTTCCATCAGGCCGAAGCTTGAGATACGGCCTACCTGGATGCGCGCGCGATCAGCCTTCAGAACGTCTTTCATGCGACGCTCGACAGCGCGGTTATTGTTACGCTCTTCCATATCGATGAAGTCGATCACAACAAGGCCGGCCATGTCGCGCAGGCGAAGCTGGCGGGCAACTTCTTCTGACGCTTCAAGGTTGGTCTTGAGGGCGGTTTCTTCGATATTATGCTCACGTGTTGACCGGCCGGAGTTGACGTCGATGGAAATCAACGCCTCTGTCGGGTTGATCACGATATAGCCGCCGGACTTCAGCTGCACCACAGGCTGGAACATGGCCTCGAGGTGGTTTTCCACCTGATAGCGGTGAAACAGCGGAATGTGGTCCTTATAGTGCTGAACCTTCTTGGCGTGGCTTGGCATCAGGAGCTTCATGAAGTCCTTGGCCGCGCGGTAGCCTTCTTCGCCTTCCACCAGAATCTCGTCCACCTCGCGGGTGTAGAGATCACGGATGGTGCGTTTGATCAGGTTGCCTTCCTCATACACGAGGGTAGGGGCAACGGATTCGAGTGTCTTCTCGCGGATACCGTTCCACAGGCGCATCATATATTCATAGTCGCGCTTGATCTCGGTTTTGGTCCGCTTCATGCCCGCTGTGCGGACGATCAGGCCCATTTCCTCAGGCACTTCCAGGTCCGAAATCATCTTTTTCAGACGCTTGCGGTCGGTGGCAGAGGAGATCTTGCGGCTGATGCCGCCAGAGTGGGTCGAATTCGGCATCAACACGCAGTAACGGCCAGCCAGCGACAGGTAGGTGGTCAGGGCTGCACCCTTGTTGCCACGCTCCTCTTTCACAACCTGAACGAGGAGCACCTGGCGGCGCTTGATCACTTCCTGAATGTTGTATTTGCGCTTGAGAGCTTTCAGGCCACGACGGCGCGCCGCAGCTTCTTCGATCTCAGCGTCTTTTTCCTCATCATCGCCATGCTGGATTTCGGTTTCGTCTTCGTTGGCGTCACCGTCTTTGCCAGACGCGTCAAGATCATCCGGGTCCCCATGTTCCGCAACAGCTTGCGTTTCTTCGGCCAGGATCTGCTCGCGGTCTTCGACCGGGATCTGATAATAGTCTGGGTGGATTTCACTGAAGGCCAGGAAGCCATGGCGGTTGCCGCCATATTCAACAAAAGCCGCCTGCAGGGAAGGCTCCACGCGGGTTACGCGTGCAAGATAGATATTCCCTTTAAGTTGACGTCTCGTTGCTGATTCGTAGTCAAATTCCTCTACGCGGCTACCTTTAATAACTGTAACGCGTGTCTCCTCTGGATGACGCGCGTCGATAAGCATTCTTGTCGACATATAATTGTTCTCCGGACTGGCTGCCGCGCAGGCACGCCCTCTTTAAGAAGGGGGGCGCAGGCAGGGTCCAATGGGTATGATTTTACTTTAGGAGTGGAGTAGGCAGTCCCCGGACAGGTATCGACCAAAGCAAAACGCCGCCGTTCACTCAATGGTGCACGACGTGAAATTTGTGTTTTCGATGCGCAAAGCCGCTTGGCCATTGCCGGTTCATGTCCTTGTTTGGCCTTGGGTTCGATGGCGATCTCTATCAAGAGTGAGACCGCGAGAGCGTCCCTTCAAGGCCGCGACCTGCCGCAAACATACGGCCGATCGATAAACTCGCATGGGTAAAATAGTGAAAGCGGGCATGCTTTACAATCGAAATTGTTCCATCTCGGCAATAAAACTGTATAAGCAGAGAGAGAGCGTTGGGATTTGTTTCTCTTGAGCGATTAAGCCGTTATTCATACTATGGTGGGCATAGTCACTGTAATTTGAGCTGTTTTTCGGGGAAGAGTGTGGTTTTGCGTAGCCTACAGTTACTGTTTCTGAGCCTGAGCATCCTGCTTGGTGGAAGCGGTGCTCTCTTTGCAAAAGATATCGATATTTCTGGCATCCGTTTTGGTCAGAACGGCAATGTGACCCGTTTTGTGCTGGATGTGTCCGAAAAAGCGGAGCCCAGCATCTTCCTGCTGGCAGATCCCTACCGGGTAGTGATCGACCTGCCGGAAGCCGATTGGCGCGCGAGCGACAGTGTCAAGGCATCCGGGGCGGTTGATGGATTTCGTCACGGGCTGTTTTCCCCTGGCATCTACCGGATTGTGCTGGACCTCAAGGACCCTGCTGTAATCAAAAGCTCTTTCCATCTGCCGCCAAGGGGCGGATACGGCCACAGGCTGGTGCTTGATCTTGAAACAACATCGCGCGACCGGTTCCTGGTTGCCGTGAAAGACAGTAAAAAGGCGCGCCCGGTCATTGTGGCCAAAGCCACGCCCGAAGTGGTCAGCCCGCGCCGCAGTGTGACTGGTAAACGGGTTATCGTGATTGATCCAGGCCATGGAGGGCCGGATCCAGGGAACCTTGGCGTTATTGGTGTGCATGAAAAGGTGATTGTGCTGGCGATTGCCCGCGCAGTGCGGGACGAACTTGTCAGCACCGGACGCTATGACGTGCGCATGACACGTGACCGTGACATTTTCTGGCCTGTGCGCGAGCGCTTCCGGATTGCACGGCGCCACGGTGCGGACCTCTTTATCAGTATCCATGCGGATTCAATCAACCGCCCTGACGTGAAGGGCGGCAGTGTCTATAATCTTTCGGAAACCGCATCGGATAAGGAAGCGGCCCGCCTTGCGGCCCGCGAGAACAAATCCGACGTGATCGCCGGCGTGAACCTTGAACAGGCGGATGATGAAGTTTCGTCCATCCTGATTGACCTGGCGCAGCGCGAGACGATGAATTTCTCGGCGCAGTTTGCTGCCATTCTGGTGTCTGAACTGGAACGCGATGTGCCCATGCTGAGACGGGCGCACCGCTTTGCCAACTTGGGCATGCTGAAGGCGCCTGACGTGCCGTCAGTGCTTCTGGAGGCCGGCTATCTGACAAACAAGCAGAACGCCCGTTTCCTTAATAGTCGGGACGGCCAACGTCGTATCGCCAAGGCCGTGCGCCGGGCGATTGACCGCTATTTCGAACAAATGGTAGCGCTGGGCCGCTAATTGCCTTAACTGCGACACATTCTGTTGCCATCTATGGCATGGGACAATTTATGCTTTTTGCCTGTGCTGACAGGCGTTTGAGATACAATGGCTGACACTGACAAAAATCAAACGAACAAGGCGGACAAGGCCGAACAGAAGACGGCGCAGAATGTCAAGAAACCGCTGTGGCGGCGCCTGCTAAAGTATGGCCTGATTTTGGGTGCCGTTGGGACCGTGTCTGTTGGTGTGCTGATTGTCTGGGCTATCATCTATTATGGCCGCGACTTGCCGGACTACCGCCAGCTGGCGCAGTATGAGCCCGCCGTGGTTACCCGCGTTCATGCGGGCGACGGTAGCCTGCTGACCGAATATGCCCGCAAGCCGCGGGTGTTTGTGCCGATCAATGCCGTACCGGACCAGTTGATCCACGCCTTCCTGTCCGCAGAGGACAAGAACTTCTATGAGCATAACGGCCTTGATTACATGGGCATGGTGCGCGGCAATATCCGCAACGTGGCGAATGTTATCCAGGGGCGGCCGCTGCAGGGTGGTTCCACGATCACACAGCAGGTGGCACGTACCTTCCTGCTGACGCTTGATCAGAAGCTGGACCGCAAGATCAAGGAAATGATCCTGACGCTCAGGATCGAACGGGCCTTTTCAAAGGACCATATCCTCGAACTGTATCTGAACGAGATCAACTTCGGGAACAGGTCGTATGGCGTTGCTGCTGCGGCACAGAATTATTTCAACAAGGCGCTGAACGAGCTCACAGTCGCCCAGATGGCCTATCTGGCGGCTTTGCCGAAAGCACCACACAACTACCATCCTATACGCCATAAAGAACGCGCTGTTGGCAGGCGGAACTGGGTATTGTCGCGGATGAACCTCTTGGGGTACATCACCGATGAAGAATATCAGGAGGCCCTCAAGGAAGACCTTGTGATGGCAACCGAGACCGATCAGGCCCGCTTTGAAGCCGCGCATTTTGAAGAAGAAGTACGCCGCCGGGTCGGGCGCATGTATGGCACCAAACAGCTTTATGAGGGCGGTCTGTCGGTCCGCACATCGCTGGAGCCGCGCCTGCAGGCAATTGCGGAACGCACACTGCGGGATGGTCTTGTGGCCTATGACCGCCGTCACGGCTGGCGCGGGCCAATCAGCAATATTGTCATCAGCAATGGCTGGGTCGACGCGCTCAAGGAAATCAACCGTCCGCTTGGGTATGCCGAATGGCAGCTGGCTGCGGTACAGGAAGTCCGCGCCGACGGCGCCGTGATTGGCCTCAAAGACGGCAGCTACGGCTTTATTCCGTTTGAGGAAATCAAATGGGCGCGCGCCTGGCGCGAAGGCGAAACCCTGGGGCCTAGCGTCAAGGACCCGGCACAGGTGCTGTCAGTCGGCAATGTAATCGCCGTGGAGAAAATCAAAGGCGACGCTGTGGCGCTCACCAGCTTCTTCAGCGAAGACGGCCAGCCGGTTGGCGATGTTGCGCCTTTTGCGCTCCGCCAGATACCGGCAATTGAAGGCGCACTGGTGGCCATGGACCCCCATACGGGCCGCGTACTCGCGATGGTGGGTGGCTTCGATTATGACGCCAGCCAATATAACCGCGCCGTGCAGGCCGAACGCCAGCCGGGCTCGGCCTTCAAGCCGTTTGTTTATGCTGCGGCCCTCGATAAAGGCTTCACGCCGGCCAGCCTTGTGCTCGATGCACCGTTCGTGATTGACCAAGGCGACGGGCAGGGCAAATGGAAACCGCGGAACAGTTCCAACAAGTTCTACGGCCCCAGCACGCTGCGGTTCGGCCTGGAAAGGTCCAAGAACCTGATGACGATCCGACTGGCTCAACACCTTGGGATGCCAACGGTTCTCAAGTATGCGGACAAATTCGGTATCGGCGAAAATATGGAGCCGACGCTTGCATCATCACTTGGCGCATCAGAAGTGACGCTTCTGGAGCTGACGGGCGCTTACAGCATGCTGGTGAACGGCGGCAAGCAAATCAAACCGTCGCTGATTGACCGGATACAGGATCGTCGCGGCCGTACAATCTATAAGCATGATGAACGCCAGTGCGTGGAATGTACCATTCAGTGGGAGCGGACCACCAACGAACCGGAGATCCCGGATGACCGTGAGCAGATCCTTGATCCGTTGACCGCTTACCAGATGGTTTCAATGCTTGAGGGCGTTGTGCAGAACGGGACCGGGCGTAAGATTCGTGTACTGGGTAAGCCGCTTGCCGGTAAAACAGGCACCACCAACGATGCCACAGACGCCTGGTTTGTCGGGTTTTCGGCTGACCTTGCCGTTGGCGTGTTCACCGGTTTTGACCGCCCACGGTCGCTTGGGCGCTTTGAAGAAGGCTCAAGCGTCGCTGTGCCCATATTCCGGGATTTCATGCGTGACGCGCTCAAGGGCGAACCGGGTGTGCCGTTCCGGATGCCGTCCGGTATCCGCCTTGTGCGGATCGACGCCAAGACCGGCCAGCCAGCTACGATGGGCGATGAGGATGTGATATTGGAGGCCTTCAAGCCAGGGACCGAACCCCGTGTCGGGCAATATGCAGTACTTGACGGCTCGCTTGAAAACGGTAAAACCAAAAGCACAATTCGCAAGGGCACCGGCGGTATCTATTGATCCCTGGTTCGCCCGGGATGACTTAAGTAACGAAGGAAGTGTTTATGCGCGCGGAAGCTCAGGCAACCGTCGACCAACTCCAGCAGTCAATGGCACTGCTGAGGAGGCATCTTTGACTGGGATCGGGCTTTACTCAGGCTGGAAGAGCTGAATGCATTAGCCGAAGACCCTGATCTTTGGAATGATCCACAGAATGCACAGAAACTGATGCGCGAGCGTACCAAGCTCGATGACGCCATCAAGGCCGTGCAGGAAATCGAAACCGACCTTTCTGACACGCTGGAGATTCTTGAGCTCGCCGAAATGGAAGGCGATGCGGACATGGAATCGGAAGCGGAAGAGCAGATCAAGGGCCTGGCTGAAAAAGCCAAGGACGCTGAGCTGAAGGCGTTGCTGTCGGGTGAGGCGGACGGTAACGATACCTACGTTGAAATCCACTCAGGCGCTGGCGGTACGGAAAGCCAGGACTGGGCGTCCATGCTGCACCGCATGTATATGCGCTGGGCCGAGAAGCGCGGCTTCAAAGTGGAAACCGTCCAGTATATGCCGGGCGAAGAGGCGGGCATCAAATCCGCCACGCTGCAGATCAAGGGCGAGGACGCCTATGGCTGGCTGAAGACCGAATCCGGTGTCCATCGGCTGGTGCGGATTTCGCCCTATGACAGCAATGCGCGCAGGCACACCAGCTTTGCGTCTGTCTGGGTTTATCCGGTGATCGACGACAGCATTGAGATCGATATCAACGAAGGCGACCTGAAGGTGGATACCTACCGGGCGTCGGGCGCGGGCGGCCAGCATGTGAACACGACCGATAGTGCGGTACGGATTACCCACCAGCCGTCCGGCATCGTGGTACAGTGCCAGGCCGAACGGTCCCAGCACAAGAACCGTGCGGCGGCCATGAGCATGCTGAAGGCGCGGCTTTATGAGGCCGAGCTTCGGCGCCGGGAAGAAGAAGCCAATGCGGTCAATGCCACCAAGACCGAAATCGGTTGGGGCCACCAGATCCGTTCCTATGTGATGCAGCCGTATCAGATGGTGAAGGATTTGCGCACAGGCGAAGAATCCGGCCAGCCTGACAAGGTGTTGGACGGTGACCTTGACCGCTTCATGGCGGCGGCGCTTGCGGCGCGGGTACACGGCACAGACACCGAAGTCGCGGATATCGACTAAGGCTTTGCCACCTGAACATGAAAAAGGCGCCTCGAAGGGCGCCTTTTTTATTGCCTGATACCAGTGTGCTTATTCGGCAGCTGGTTTTGCCTTGACGAAGGAGGGCGTTTCCGCCGTTTCATCCTTCTTTGGGGCTGCAGCAGAAGCCATCGGGGCTGCCTTCCCTTCGGTCGGGTTCGACGAATGCGCGAACCGGCCGGTCAGTTTGGCGCCGGCTTCAACAGACAGGCTTTCGTGAACCACATCGCCTTCAACAATAGCGCTCTTTTCAAGGCGTACCGAGCGGGCGCGAATTTCGCCTTTGACGGTACCGCGGACAGTCACATTATCGGCTGAGATGGTGCCTTTTACAGCGCCGCTCTCGCCCATGACAAGACCGCCACAGGACACGTCGCCCGTGATGCTGCCGTCAAGCTGTAGTTCGCCGTTTGTACGGACATTGCCTTCAATCTGAACGTCTGATGCGATGAGGGAAGGGGTGGTCGCTGCACCCGAGCGGGGCGCTGGCGTGTTATTGCTGACTGGTTTCTTCATTTCTTCCTTGGATTTCGAGAACATCGTTTGCTGCTTTCATGAAAGGCATCGGATCGCGCACTTGGCCGTCAAACCAGACTTCATAGTGCAAGTGGGTCCCCGTAACTCGACCGGTCTTTCCCATGTCGCCGATACGTTGTCCCATCGTTACAGTCTCTCCCTTGCTGACCCTTAGCTTTCGCATATGGCCATAGCGCGTCTTGAACCCGTTGCCGTGATCGATTTCGACCATATTGCCGTAGGGCCAGATATTGCCAGCCCGGACAACCTTGCCCTGGGCTGTTGCATAAATCGCGGTTCCGGGCCAGCCTGCCAAATCCACGCCGTTATGATTGTCAGGCGTTTTCTTAACAGGATGGATACGGTACCCAAACCGCTCAGAGAGATAAAAATCCTCCGCCGGTTTGCCGACGGGGAAACTATTTAGCACCAATGTGACCATCTCAAGGCGCTGGCGAGAATTCGTCAAACGCAGGAAGGTCTCCTGGTCATTGTCCTGAAATACAGGCTGAAAATCGGCCTGTGACGCATCATACTGATTCCCGACTTTCCTGACGAGGGCCTCTGCCTTCTCGATCAATGTGTCGTTGTCCAGCTTTGTAGGCTCCAGAATACGGTCGATATTGGCGATCTTTGCTTCAGCCTCAGACAGCAGGGCGTTGGCCAGTTGTTGCTGGCGCGCTTCCATCTGCTGGAGTCTGGAAAGCAGGTTCTTGCGTCGGTCGTTATTGGACAGGATCGCGGCCTGTGCTGTACCGGCACCAAGGATTTCCGCGAAGAAACCCGGTTTACTGTCGCTGTTGAAAGACGTGCGCTCTGGATTTTGTGCAGCGATCTCTTCTGCATCGTCCTGGGCCGGTGCTGCCGTACTCGCTTTTTCAACACCAACAACTTCTTCCAGAAACTGCTGACGTGTCTCAAGCTGTTCCGCTTTACGCTCCACTTCCATTTCAAGCGCCGAAAAGTCGTTGGACAGCGATTCATACTGCGCTGACATGGTCGTAATGGTGCGGTTCTTGGCTTCAAGCACCTGGTCGCGGGTAAGATAGTGATAGGATGTCACGCTGCCCCAAATCAGGGCGCTTGAAAGGGCAGTTGCAGCCACCATTTGGGTGTAGCTGCCAATGGTAACAAAGCGAACGCGGCCTTCGCTGCGCAAAAACAGCTGGCGCTCCGGAAAATATCTTTGCCGGAAGATCTGGAATTTCTCTAATAAAGTCAGATCGTTACTCAACTACCATCCACGCAATGCGCGTCCTCACCCTGTTGGTCCCTGCTCGAAGTCATTCCTCTATATAGGCATGCATCAAGCTAATAAAGTTATAATTTATAGTAGTTTTTTGCCATTCCACCGAATTTCGGCCGAATGGTCAAGCCTATTGTCCGTCTGCAAGCAGCTCCGCAAGGGGCTCATAGAAGGAGCAGGGCAGGCCGGCACGGTTGCGGGCAGGCTTGTTGAAAGGCGGCTTGAGGGAGCCTTTGAAATATTCGCCCACCAGTTCCTGGAACCAGACCTTGTCGTCCAGCCCGCCTTGTTTGGCCAGATGCTTGAACCACCGGGTTCCGGCACTGACGTGGCCGATTTCTTCTTCATAGATGGTTTGCAGCACATCAGCGGACGTGACGTCTCCGGCTTTCTTGAACTGCTCGATCATCTTGGGCGTGACATCCAGGCCGCGGGCCTCGAGCACCATGGGCACAATGGCCAGCCGGGCAGGCAGGCTGTCTTTGGTGTCCATGGCGGACTGCCAAAGACCGTCATGAGCAGGCAGATCGCCATAATAGCAGTCCAGCGCCTTCAGGCGCGCCTGCAAAAGGGAAAAATGACGGGCTTCGTCATCCCCAACCTGTACCCAGTCATCGGTGAAGCCTTTTGGCATCAGGTCACCAAAGCGGGCGACCAGATCAAACGCCAGATCAATGGCATTCAGTTCGATGTGTGCGATGGCATGCAGAAGGGCGCGGCGGTTGCCCTCTGTGCCGCCTTTGCGACGCTTTGGCATATCCGCGGGCATCATCAGGACCGGCTTTTCTGGCCTTTCGGGGCGGAGCGGCGGCTGGACAGTGAAGTCAAACTCCAGCGTACCACCGCGCCATTTGGCAGCCGCCAGACGGGCCATTTCAGCTTTCTCGCGCGGGCGCCCGGTGTTGAGGACAGCCACGGCAGCTTCGCTGATATTTTTCCATTCTGCGGTCATGGATCAGACTATAGCCCTTTGACAGCTTCAAGGACCGCCTCGGCGTGCCCTTTGACCTTCACCTTGTGCCAGACCTCGCGTACGGTGCCTTCACCGTCAATCAGGAAGGTGGCGCGCTCAATGCCCATATATTCACGGCCATAGAGCTTCTTCTGCACCCAAACGCCGTAGTCTTCAATGGTTTTACCGTCTTCATCAGACAAGAGGCGTACTTTCAGTTCCTGCTTGGCGATGAAGTTATCGTGTCGCTTGACGCTGTCCTTGGACATGCCCAGCACAACGGCGCCAGCGGCCTCAAATTCACCGATCAGTGACGTGAAATCCTTGGCTTCGGTGGTGCAGCCAGGGGTGCTGTCCTTGGGGTAGAAATACAGAACCACTTTTTTGCCCTTGAAGTCGCTGAGCGACAGCGTTTCGCCGCCATCGGTGGGCAGGGTAAAGGCAGGGGCTTTATCTCCAACGTCAATGCTCACGTCATGTCCTCCGGTTATCTCTTTTGCTGCAGATTATGCGTCTTCTGCAGTCGGTAAGGCATTCGCCGGTTCCTCTATCACAGTTTGGAACAAGCTGTATATGTCTGATTGTTTACGGACAAGGTCTGCCCGCAGATCGTTGAAAGTTGCCTTCCCCGTGGCCCGGCACAATGTGGACCGAAGCGCCTTTGGGATGGCGCTGTCGTCAGCCGGACTGCCGCCCAGGCAAAGGCGCAGCAAGCTTTGCACCTGTTGCATATATTCGTGTCCTCCATGGAGGGTTGCGGCCTGTTCCTCGGTCAGGGCCCCGGCGGCAGCAAGCCGACTGATGCTTTCGTCCAGTTGTGGGTGGAAGATATCCTTTGCCCTGTTGCCTTCCCGAAGCATCAGATACTGGCAGATGAATTCCATATCCACGAGCCCGCCCCGCGCGTGCTTGATGGCCCACGGATTGTCGGTGCCGAACTGCGCGAACAGCTTGCCGCGCATGTCATGAACGGCCCGCAGCAGCGCGTCACCGTCCCGTGAGGCAGTCAGCACCGAAATGATGGTGCTGACGAGGGCCTCGCGAATGCTGTCCGGCGCCAGGATCACGCGCGCGCGGGTCAGCGCCATATGTTCCCATGCCCAGGCCGCTTCCGTATAATAGTCAGCAAAGGTCTTGAGCGTCACAACAAGCGGGCCCTGGCTGCCAGACGGCCTGAGGCGGGTATCGACCTCATAAAGCCGGCCTTCGGGCGTCAGTGCTGTGATGGCCGTGATGATATGTTGGCCAAGGCGGGAAAAATATTGGCTTGGCATCAAGGGCTTAGGCCCATCCGACAGGCTGTCCATATCCGGCACATGATAGAGGAAGACGATGTCCAGGTCGGATGTGTGTGTCAGCTCGCCGCCGCCATATTTTCCCATGGCCACAATCGAAATACCGCCGCCTTCGAAGCGACCATGCTTTGTGGCGAACTCATCCTCGACGCGTTTTGTCAGGGCTTTCAAGGTTACATCAGCAAGCCGCGTGTGGGCTTCACCGCATTCTTCAACGCTGGCAAGCGATTCCAGCAACTGGACGCCAATGCGGAAGCGGTGTTCGGCCACGAACCGTCGGACGATATCCAGGATATCCTGATAGTCGCGGGCACTATCCAGCAGTTCTTCAAGCTTTTCCCTGAGGTCCTCTTCGCTTTCGAGCGGCGCATAGAAGCCAGGTTCTAATACTGCGTCCCAGAGGTCAGGTTTTTTCCCTAGTGTTTCAGCGAGAGCGGGCGCGAGCCCCATGACATGTGCCAGCAACTGGAACAGCGAAGGGTTGGACTGAAGAAGGGAGAAAAGCTGAACGCCACCAGGCAGTTGCGATATGAATCTGTCAAATCGGGTGAGGGCGCTGCCAGCGTTTTCCGTGCCTGAAAAGGCTTCCAGAAGGCCAGGCAATATCTGTTCAAGCAAGCCTCTGGCGCGTTCCGTTCGAAGCGCCCTGTGACGCCCCCGCCGCCAGCCATCGATCACTGCGGCAGAATTGTCCGGGTCTTCAAAGCCGAGCTTCGCGAGCGTGGCCGGCAGGTCGCCTTCGGAATAGCCGTCATTTTTGGCTGTGTCGTCTTCGGGCAGCAAGTCTTCATAAATCTGGCTGATCGGCTTGGTGTGGCAGGTAACAGCTTCCTTGAAGCTGGCTTCATCCGCATACCCCATAAAGGATACCAGGCAAGCGAACCGGTCATCGTCGTCCGGGATATCGTGGGTTTGCTCGTCATTCATCATCTGAATGCGGTGCTCTAACGTGCGCAGGAAGCGGTAGCCCTTCGAAAGCGTCTTATGGACCTTGCCGTCGATAATCTGGTCCATTGCCAGCATGTCAAGGGCGTCCAGCGTGCCCCTAAGCCTGAGCGCCGGGTGCCGGCCTGCATGTAGTAACTGGTTGATTTGCGTGAAGAATTCTATCTCCCGAATGCCGCCATAGCCCAGTTTGACATTGTATCCCTTGAAGGCGGTCTGGGTTTGGCCATAGTGACGGTTGATCTGATTTTTGATGGCGGCAATATCATTGAGGGCCGCGAAATCCATATTCTTGCGCCAGATCCAGCGCGCCATGGTCTCAAGATAGGCTTTTCCTGCTGTCTGGTCGCCGGCCACCACGCGGGCCTTGATCATGGCAGACCGTTCCCAGTTCACAGCCATGGAATGATAGTAAGTTTCGGCGGCTTCAACGGCCAGGGCTACAGGGGTGGCGCCAGGGTCGGGCCTCAAGCGCAGGTCGGTGCGGAACACATAGCCGTGCATGGTCCGGGTTTCCATGATCTTCATCAGTTCCTGGGTCAGGCGGATGAAGCACTGCTTGACGGTTTTGGTCCCAGTGTAGCGCACACGGTCGGTGTCATAGAGGGCGATCAGGTCGATATCCGAGGAATAATTGAGCTCATAAGCCCCCAATTTGCCCATGCCGAGAATGAAATAGCCGCACGAGGCCGCAAGGGCCGGACTGGCGGCTTCTTCCTCACCGTTCGGCCACGCCAGTTCGCCGGCTTTCATGCTGGCGTGCAACAGGTGCGCGAGCGCCAGCTCGAGCGCCGCATCAGCAAAACGGCTGAGGGCCGTCGTGACGTCCTCTAAGCTCCACCAGCCAGCAACGTCGGCGGCGGCAGTCAGGAATGCTGTGGCGCTTTTCTGTTCACGCAGGAAGGCCATCAGGTCCGGGGTCTTTTCACCATCAGGGCGGGGCGCAGTCAGGGACGCGAGGATGGCCTCAAAATGGCTGTCCGGATCGCCCTGCAGATATGCAGCGGCAAGCGCGGGCTGACGCCTGGCAATGCCCGCCAGAAAGTTACTGTGACCGAAAAGCGCATCTGCCAGCGCCCGTGCAGACTCATTGCCCTTGAGGGCAGAATCACTTTCGGCTACAGCTGCCCAAATTTCGTCTGCTTTTTCCTTATGATAAGCTTTCGGTAGTGTATGTGTCGAGTGTGACATACAGAAGGATCAACTTTCTGAGTTTTTATTTGCGGACAGACACGAGTGTTCATACCTTGCCTAGTCAAATCAAGGGCAATTAAGGCGATCGGACGTCATCTTTGAAAAAGTCTCTGGGCATTATGGTCAGAACGGGGGTGTGGGTTGCGACAGCAGCAGTGTTGCTGGCGTGCCTTTTGTTTGCGCGCCTGCTGTTTGCGCCGATTGATATGGGCTTTGCCCGAGACGAGATAATCGGCCAGGCGGAAGGGATCCTGCCAGGCTGGAAAATTGAATTCGATCAAACCGAAATTGGCTGGGATTGGCGCAGCGTCAGGCCCTGGATTTCCATCACCAACCTGCGCCTGACGGACCGGGCCGACCGTCTGACTGCCCGGGTGCCGAGGGCGCGCGTGGGTGTCGCCTTTTCCAGTATCCTCGGGGACATTGGCCTGTCATCCGTTGAGTTGGACGCACCAAATGTCCTGGTGACAGATTTGGCAGGCTTTTCGGATGCCACGGGCAGTAGCGGGTTTTCAGACCTGTTCGGCGACAGCGGCCTGCCAAAACCCGCCGTATTCCGGCCTGTGACAGAAGCTTTTAGCCGTTTCGCAAAACGCCTGACCAACCAGGCGCCCGACCTGGACAATATCCTGTTGACCAGTTCGGTGATTGAAATTGTGCGCGGGGACGAGTTCCAGAATGCCCGTTTTGCCGTGCCGCGGCTCGAGCTGAATGCCAACGGTGATTTGCTGTCCCTGGCCGCCCTTGCCGACGTTATGCTTGGGAACCGGCCTGTCCAGCTGCAGCTGCAGGGTGAAGCCGAGCCGGAAGTAGGTGAGCTTACAGTCTCCGTGGCGTTCAGCCAGATGAACCCAAGTGATTTGAGCTTCCAGGCCAATATGCCTGAGGTGGTTACTTACCTCGATTTCCCGGTAACTTTGGGGCTGGATTTTGAGTTGGCGTCAAACGTGGGCCTTCGGTCCGCGCGCTTCCATGTGGGCATTGATGAAGGCTTTGTCAGCCATCCGGTGCGTTTCCCCGAAGCCGCGCCTGTCACATTCGGGTCCATCGACGGCTACTATGTTGCGTCGGAAGACATGGTTGTGATTGAGGAGCTGGAAGTGCAGGCCGGCGCGCGGCTTGTTACAGGCAGCGGTGTCTTTCAGTGGTTTGAGGAGCTGGATGAGCCCAGCGTAAAGCTGATGCTGCAGACAGATGCCGCAACCATTCCCGAAATTAAAAGCTATTGGCCAGTTGCCACCTATCCTGACGGTACGCCAAGGGGCGCGCGGGTCTGGGTGGATGAGAATATGATCCAGGGAACTGCTCGAAATGTCAGTTTCCATGTGGACTGGTCGCCGACCACCGGTGGTGCCTTCGCAAAAGGCAGCGCCATCCAACTGGATTTTGAATTCGACGGTATTGACACCAAGTACCTGCGTGAAATGCCCCCCATTGAAAATGCAATCGGTCATGGGCGACTGACGCGTGAAGAATTCGACATCGAGATAACAGCGGGCTCTGTCCTGGGCATGCCAATTGGCGGGTCGACCGCCCATATGTATGACATTCATATGCCGGGGCAGGGCACGGGGGAGTTCAATGTCAAGCTGACGGGGCCTGTGCCAACCATTATGGACCTGATTGCCTATGATCCGCTGAATGTACCGCAGAAGATCGATTTCGACCCCACGCGGCTTGACGGTACGGCAGATGTTGATGTCGCGATCACTGTGCCGCTTATCAAGGGCGTGCCGAAGGAAGATGTCGGTTACCGGGTGGAAGCGCACCTGAGGGGCACATCCGTCAGAGATCTCCTGGGCGGCGAAGGCCTGCGGGACGGTTCGATGATCCTGCAACTGGACGGTGACCGGCTGTCGCTCGCCGGGGATGCCCGCTTGAACGGGGTACCAGTAAGCCTTTATTGGCGCGAGGATTTCGCAGCCGGCCGCGACAATCCTGAGGCAGAAACCACGGAAGTGGTATTGGTTGGCGAATTCGATGAGACGGATATCCAGGCTTTTGGCGTCGATATTTCTGACTTTCTCGAGGGCAAGGCCGTGGGTGAAGCCACCTTCATTGGCCGCAATTTCAAATTCAGTCGTGGCTATTTCACTGCCGATACGACCGACGCGGTTCTAAAGGCATCCCAGCTTGCCTGGCGCAAGCCGGTGTCCAGCCCTGCGATGGTAACGGGCACACTGGTGCTTCGGGACGAGGGGACGTCCCTAAGCCCGCTTGTCGTGCAGGGCGAAAACGTGGATCTGGTTGCCTCATTCGACTGGGGTAGCCGCGAAAGCGGACGGCTGGATGGTGATTTTACTATTCGTCAGATGGGCAATCATCAGTTGGCGGGCACTGTGGTGCAGCGCGCGGGGAAGCCGACCAAGGTGAACATTGTGGCCGCAACGTTCGATGCCGGTGTTTACCTGCGGGAACTGGATGATGCGCCTGCAACGCCCTCGGCAGCAGCCAATGAGGCTGAGCAAAAAGGCGATGATGTCGACATCAAGCTTTTGGCTGACCGATTGTTGCTGCTGAATGGCGAGGCCTTGGAAAAGGCCTCCTTGGAGACCCGCTTCAAGGAAGGGGAGCCCAAAACACTGAGCTTCACCGGCTTTGTCCCCGGAACCGAGAAGCAGGTCGTTATGACAGTCGGAGAAACAGATGACCCGGCTGGGCAGGCCATTTCGCTTACCAGCCCGGATGCGGGCCATATCCTGCGGGGGCTAGGCCTGTTTGCACACCTGAGGGATGGCAGCCTGAATATGTCAGGCCTGACGTCAGGGTGGGGCGACCGGCTGCATATGGAAGGCGAGGCAAAAGTGCGCGACAGCCTGATGGTCTCGCAGGAGAACCTCGGCCCCGGGGTCAAAGAAGGCGTCGTGAGCGGCCTGAATGACTATCTATCGGATGGCCCGGTTTCGCTCGACAAGATTGACGTCCCTTTCGATTACACCAACAGCCTGCTTGACCTGTCTGGTCTGAAGGCCAATGGCCCGACGCTGGGCATGACCATGGAAGGGCAGATATCGGCCCGTGAAGACAAGATCAATGTAAACGGCGTCTTTGTACCGGCTTATGGCTTGAACTCTCTTCTGGGCAAGATCCCCATTTTGGGCGCGCTCCTGACCGGCGGCGAAGGCAAGGGCGTGTTTGGCGTATCCTACCGCGTGAAAGGCCAGCTGGAGAATCCTGAGTTCACCATCAATCCGGTCTCGGGCCTGGCACCTGGATTTCTGCGCCTGTTGTTTGAGGGCCGGAAAGGCAAGATTGCCGATGTGGAGCTGGAGCCGGACCCTGAAACTGCACCCGTTGATCCCGCTGATTTCGGTACCCCGGACGGCACGGAGCCGCAGCCTGGTGCCGATGGTGGCACTGCGCCAAAAGCGGAGCCGACACCAGAACCGGCGGAAGACCCCTCGGATGAGCCGAAAGACGAAGACAAGCCAGCCTCTTGAATGGTCTTGTTCTACGCCATGAAAAAGGCCCCTGTGCTTCAACAGAGGCCTTCATTGATCAGTTTGTAAAGACAGGCGTTACTCGGCCTTCACCAGCGCGTGACGCTTCTTGCCGGCCGAAAGCTTGATCTGACCGTCATTCAGGGCATCCGCCGAAACGACGAGGTCTTCGCTTTCGACCTTGGCGTCGTTCAGCTTGGCACCGCCCTGTTTGATCAGTCGGCGGACTTCGCTTTTGGACGCGCCGAGGCCCGCTTCGATAAACAGGTCAACCACATTGAAGCCGGCCTGCAGTGCTGCGGCGGGGATGCTTACAGTTGGCAGGTCAGCGCCTGCGCCTCCCTTGATGAAGGTTTCCCGTGCCGTTGCTTCCGCAGCCTTCGCGGCATCGGCGCCACGACAAAGCTTGGTCACTTCATTGGCCAGGATCACCTTGGCGTCGTTGATCTCTGAGCCGCCGAGCGCTTCCAGGCGACGAATCTCGTCCATCGGCACTTCGGTGAACAGGCGCAGGAACCTGCCGACATCAGCGTCCTGCGTGTTGCGCCAGAATTGCCAGAAATCGTAAGCTGGCAGCTGTTCTTCATTGAGCCAGATGGCACCGGACGCGGTTTTGCCCATCTTCTTGCCGTCAGCCGTGGTGATCAGCGGCGTCGTCAGGCCAAACAGATGCTTGCCTGCCTTGCGGCGCGCCAGTTCCATGCCGTTGACGATATTGCCCCACTGGTCTGACCCGCCCATCTGCAGCACGCAGTTGTGGCGCCCGGCAAGCTCCATAAAGTCGTAGGCCTGCAGGATCATATAGTTGAACTCAAGAAACGTCAGCGGCTGTTCGCGCTCAAGCCTGAGTTTCACACTGTCAAACGTCATCATGCGGTTGATGGTGAAGTGCGGGCCGATTTCGCGCAGGAACGGGATGTAACGCAGGTCATCCAGCCATTCGCCGTTATTGACCATCACAGCGTCGCTGGCATCGTCGCCGAACGTCAGCAGCTGATCGAAGATAGTGCGAATGCCCGCCATATTGTCCTCGATGATCTCATCGGTCATCAGCTGGCGGCTTTCGTCGCGGCCCGACGGGTCGCCGATTTTGGATGTGCCGCCGCCCATCAGGACAATCGGCTTGTGGCCGGTCTTCTGTAGCCAGCGCAGCATCATGATCTGGACAAGGCTGCCGACATGCAGGCTACGGGCCGTGCAGTCGAAGCCGATATAGGCAGAAATCGGACCTTCAGACATTTTGGCGTCCAAAGCCTCCAGGTCAGTTGCCTGGTGGATAAAGTCCCGTTCGGTCAGGACTTGCAGAAATTCCGATTTCAAGTTGGTCATTGATCTGGTCCAAATAGATGATGTCGTGCGAATAAAATTATTTAAGAGCGGGCTGATGTAGCATACGGTGGCGGTAAGGCAAAGCCCCAAGCGGGTGCAAAAGCGTAGGAGACAGGTGTTTTATGTCAGTTTTGGGTGAAGCAGGCGATATCAAATGTGTCATCGGCCTGATGAGCGGCACTTCGATGGATGGTATCGATGCAGCCATGATCTATACGGATGGTGTTCGAATTGAACGCCTGGGCCCATCGCTGACACTGCCATATACCCCCGAGATGCGGGCGCAGGTGAAAGAATGTCTTTCCCTGGCAGCTGGGTGCGCAAGCCCGGAAAATCCGCCTGAAGCCATCAAACAACTGGATGACGACCTCGCTGATTGGCACGCAGAAGCCGTGTTTGAGCTGTTGGCGGTTACCGGGCAAACGCCGGAAGAGATTGACCTGATAGGCTTTCACGGCCAGACGCTGACCCACCGGCCGGACCGCGGCTGGACCTGGCAGCTGGGGGACGGCGGCCGGCTTGCCGGCCTGACGGGCATCAAGGTGGTCAATGATTTCCGCACGGCTGACGTGGCAGCGGGCGGTGAGGGCGCGCCCCTCGTGCCGCTTTATCACGCGGCGCTTCTGGCCCGGGCTCGGCGACACAATGTGGTGGCAATCTTGAATATCGGTGGTGTCGCGAATGTAACCTGGGTGAAATTTGGCACTGATGGGGAAGACCCGCAGATCATGGCGTTCGACACCGGACCGGGTAATGCCATGCTGGATGACTGGGCTGAAATCCATACCGGAAAGCCGGTTGATACCGACGGTAATCTGGCGGCACGGGGCTTGTGCCACGAAGAAGTTGTCATGGGGCTGATGGCTTCACCATATTTTGATGAAACCCCGCCCAAAACGCTGGACAGAGACGACTTCAACATCCAGACCGTGCGTGGCTTGTCAGCTGAAGACGGGGCCGCGACGCTCACCAACTTCGTGGTGGAATCGGTCATTTCAGCCCAAAGCCATTTCCCAAGCCCGCCAGAGGCCTGGTATGTCGCTGGTGGCGGCAGACATAATCCAACCCTGATGCGGCGCCTCAGACGGCGTATGCCGGTGCTGGTGGACCCAGTCGAGGTGCTGGGCTGGCGCGGTGACGCGCTGGAAGCCGAGGCCTTCGCATTCTTGGCTGCTCGCACAGAACGGGGGCTGGCGCTTAGCTTGCCAAGCACGACAGGCTGTTCTGCACCAACTCCGGGCGGCGTGGTTCATCTGCCGCGGGGCCGGCGCTTGCGGCGCTAGTTAACGATTTTTTCGTTAGTCAGTTGTATCATTCCTTAAGGTTGTAGTGCAGGGGGCTGGAGCGTGGCTTGCTGACGAAAACAGACTTTCAGAATTTTATCGACTATTGGCAGCGCCATGCCAATGAAGCTGGCGGTATTCCCTACCGTTCGGCCTTCGTGCTGAGGGATATACCCAGAGTTGCGCCCTATTTCTATCTGCTGGAATGGCATGGGCCAACCACGGCGACCGTTCGGTTGCTGGGGACAGCTCTTGATGCTTTCATTCCAGACCTGCATGTGGGGGGCGATTTTCTGGGTGTTTACAAGGGTGAGCAAAAAGATTTCTATGCCAGGGCCATGGCGCCGGTTTGCGGCCATCCGTGTGGTGCAGACCTGTTGCGTCGCATCACACTGCAGAATGGGCGCTCTGTTGAGGTTCGTGGCGTGGGATTCCCGGTTCGGTGTGAGAGTGGCCCCGTGACATTTCAGCTGGGGCTGACAGAAACCCCTGATCCAGATACACCGCTGGGCTTCACTGATGAGTTCAAAAGGGCGCGGTCCAGCATTTTGTCGCTGGACTATATCGATATCGGATACGGCATACCCAAAGAAAAACCGGCATTCCCACCCGAAGGTGACTATGCCGGTTCCCCAAAATAGCTGTCTGAACGGGCTTAATCGCCGGCGGTAAGCCGCTTGTTCAGATAATTGTTCACTGATGTCATCAACTGGTTCAGTTCACTTTCAAAAAAGTGGTTGGCGCCCTTGATGTTGTCGTGATGAATGGTGATGGACTTCTGTGCCTTCAGCTTTTCGACCAGTTTCTGGACCGAGATTGGCGTCACAAGGTCATCCTGGTCGGCCTGGATGATAAGGCCGGAGGACGGGCAGGGCGCCAGGAAGGAGAAATCATACAGGTTGGCCGGTGGGGCCACCGAGATGAAGCCTTTGATTTCCGGGCGGCGCATCAGAAGCTGCATGCCAATCCAGGCACCGAAGGAGAAGCCTGCGATCCAGGTGCCGGTCGAATTCTCGTTCATCGACTGCAGCCAATCAAGCGCTGATGCTGCATCAGAAAGCTCACCAGTTCCATTGTCGAATTCGCCCTGGCTGCGGCCAACCCCGCGGAAATTGAAGCGAAGGGTGGCAAAGCCACGGTGTGCAAAGGCGTGATACAGATAATAAGTAACCTTATTATCCATCGTACCGCCATACTGCGGATGCGGGTGTAGGATCAGCGCAACGGGCGCAGTATCGGTTTTACCAGGTTGATAACGGCCTTCGAGGCGACCAGCTGGTCCACTGAAAATGATTTCGGGCATTGACGATCTTTATAAATCTTATGGTTAATGATGGCTTGTTGGGCACGTGCACCCATCATGTATCCTGATCCCCGTATATAGAGTTTTGGTACCGATTCGCAAGCAATCTCATGCGTTTGGTGAAAAATAGAATTGATCAGGCCCTTGTTAGGGCCTATGTGATGGCCTTATGAAGCGCTTAGTTTACCTTGATTATAACGCCACGAGCCCGATCCGGAGCGCGGTGATAGACACCATGACAGCAGTAATGCAGTCGGTGGGTAACCCGTCGTCTGTCCATGCGGCGGGGCGTGGGGCGCGGGCGAAGGTTGAGGAAGCCCGGGCACAAGTTGCTGCGCTTGTGAATGCCCGGCCACGGGATGTGGTTTTTACCTCGGGCGGTACAGAAGCATCCAACACGGTGATTCGGGGTGTCGGCGCAGCATCCATACTGGTTTCCGCGATCGAACATGATTGCGTTTTTGCAGCGGCAAAGGAAAGCGGCCTTCCGACATATGTGATTCCCACATCCGATCAGGGCGTCGTGGATATGGAAGCGTTGCGCGGCCTGCTTGAGAAGGCGGAAAAGCCGGCACTGGTGTCTGTGATGCTGGCAAACAATGAAATTGGCGCGATACAGGATGTGGCGGCAATCGTCGCACTGGCCAAAGAATTCGGCGCGCGGGTGTTTACAGACGCCGTGCAGGCTGCAGGCAAAATCCCGCTTGATTTCAAGGCACTGGGTGTTGATTACCTGAGCCTGTCTGCCCACAAGCTGGGCGGGCCGCAGGGCGTGGGCGCCATTGTGCTGGGGCCGACAGCGCCGCTGAAGTCCCTGATCCCAGGGGGCGGGCAGGAACTTTCGCGCCGGTCAGGGACCGAAAATGTCGCCGGAATAGCCGGTTTTGGTACAGCGGCCATGGAAGCCATGGTGGGCCTTGGCGATATGGACCGCATTCGCGCGCTCAGGGACAAGCTTGAAAGCGAAGTTCGCGCCACAGCCAACGACGCTATTGTTGTGGGCAGCGGTGCAGACCGACTGGCCAACACCAGTTGCCTGATCATGCCGGGCGTGAAGGGCGAAACGCAGGTGATGCACTTTGACCTGAACGGCATTTGCGTCTCAAGCGGATCTGCCTGCTCAAGCGGCAAGGTGAAGGTTTCGCATGTGTTGACGGCCATGGGCTTTGCCCCAGAATTGGCAGAATGCTCGATCCGGGTCTCGTTGGGCTACCGTACCACCGAAGAGGATGTGGACGCCTTTGTCGCAGCCTGGAAATCCATTTATACTCGTACACGGGCAAGATAAACGCGGGAGACACCGCTTTATGGTGACGACACCCATCTATCTGGACTATCAGGCCACCACGCCAATGGATGAGCGGGTGCTTGACGCCATGATGCCTTATCTAACCAGCAAATTTGGCAACCCGCATTCCTCGACCCACCGATTTGGCTGGGAAGCTGAGGCTGCACTGGATATCGCGCGCGAACAGGTAGCCGAGGTGATCGGCGCTGATGCGGGCGAGATTTATTTCACCTCTGGGGCGACGGAAGCCAACAATCTGGCGCTCAAGGGCATCATGGATGTCTGGGGCAGGAAAAAGCCCCATCTGGTGACCGTGGTAACCGAGCACAAATGCGTGCTGGAGGCCGCAAAGGCGGTTGAGCGGGCAGGGTACCGTGTCACCTACCTACCGGTGCGCCCCAACGGTCTGATAGACCTGGACCAATTGGCGGAAGCCGTGACGGACGAGACAGCGCTCGTATCGGTGATGGCGGTCAATAACGAGATTGGTGTGATCCAGCCTATGGCTGACATTGGTGCCATCTGCCGGGCGAAGGGCGCACTGTTCCATACGGACGCAGCACAGGGCTTTGGCAAGATTACGCTCGACGTGAACGCCATGAACATCGACCTGATGAGCATTTCCGGCCACAAGATTTACGGCCCGAAGGGCGTCGGCGCGCTTTACAAGCGGTCGGGTCGCCAGACTGCCCTGACACCCCAGATGTCCGGCGGCGGGCAGGAAGGCGGCATTCGTTCCGGAACCCAGGCGCCTGCGCTTGTCGCCGGGCTGGGTGCTGCCGCGTCCATATGCAAGGCTGAAATGGCGCAGGAAAAAGACCGGTTGGCGCATATCATGAACCGCTTTAAGTCTAAATTATTCAAAGAATTACCAAGTCTTCTTGTTAATGGAGATGAAGAAATGCGCTGGGCTGGCAACCTGAATCTCAGCTTCCCCGGTCTGGACGGCGATCTGCTGCTCGCGAATATCCGGTCGCTGGCGGTCTCATCGGGTGCTGCGTGCGCATCAGCGGTCAGCGGGCCTTCCTATGTGCTGCAGGCCATTGGTCGGACCGAAGCGCTGTCGAAATCGGCGCTCAGGATCGGGATCGGGCGGTTCACAGGCGATGACGAAATCGATTTCGCGGCAGAGACGCTGATCAGTGCCGTCAGGGAAATGGGGGGATTGAAGTCATGAGCAAGGTAACGGTGACATTCCTGCTGCCTGGAGGCGAAGAAAAGTCGGTTCAAACAGAGCCAGGTGTAACCGTGCTTCAACTCGCTCATGAACTGGGTATCGACATGGAAGGTGCCTGCGAAGGAAACATGGCCTGTTCAACCTGCCATGTGATTGTGGACGATGCCCACTTTGACCGGTTGCCTGAAGCCAGCGACGACGAAGAAGAAATGCTTGATCTCGCCTTGGGCCTCAGCGCCACATCGCGCCTTGGATGCCAGGTGGTGATCACGGCTGACCTGGACGGCCTTGTCCTTCGGGTGCCCAAAGAACATCGCAACATGATGGGCTTTTAAGGGGGCCTGCTTCTGGCAGCCTCCTCCATTCTTCACAAGTCATCAGTTGAAATTCCAACCGCTTTTCGCCATATTTTGCTTAGTCGCTTAAAAAAAATAGAATGGCGACCCAATAGCGAGGGAAAACTTATGACCAGAAACCAGCTCTTTATTGCATTGGCCGGCGGTGCAGCCGTCCTGGCTTTTGTCAGTGCCAAACTGACATCCGGTGACAGCGACCGATACGATATTGTCGTGACGTCTGACGGTGACCGGGTCAGTGTTAGCGGTGACGAGATCGAGATTGAAGGCCGAGGCGGCGACGTCGTCGTTCACACCAAAGATGGTACCGTTAGCTGCAAGAAAAACGGTGGCACCATCGTGGTGGAACGCTCAGACGGCACCAGCACTGAAATTATCTGCGACTGATAACAAAAAAGGCGGACCATCGGGCCCGCCTTTTTCTTTGACATCTGTGTAAGGCTCAGTCGAACCGTTCGGGAAGGTGATCTTCCTCGATAAGGTCGGTAAAGCGCGTGCAGTCTTTTTCGAATGCCAGATGCACAGTGCCCACAGGGCCGTGACGCTGCTTGCCGATAATACATTCGGCCTTGCCGTACAGGTTTTCCATCTCGGCCTGCCACTGGACGTGCTTTTCCTGGTCGGATTGGGACGGCTCTTCCTTTTCCTTGTAGTATTCTTCCCGGAACACGAACATCACCATATCCGCGTCCTGCTCGATCGAGCCTGATTCCCGAAGGTCAGACAGCATCGGGCGCTTGTTTTCGCGCTGCTCCACACCCCGGCTGAGCTGCGACAGCGCCAGAACCGGCACATGCAGTTCCTTCGCCAGGCCCTTCAGGCCCCGGGTGATCTCGGAAATCTCCTGTACCCGGCTGTCGGCGGCCGTCCCCTTGCCGGACCCGCGCAGAAGCTGGAGGTAATCGACCACCACAAGGCCCAGGTTATGCTGGCGCTTCAGGCGCCGGGCCCGGTTCCGGAGGGCCGCGATGGTGAGGGCAGGGGTGTCGTCGATGAACAGCGGCACATCTTCTAGCTCGATGGCTGCGCGGGCGATGGCCTCGAACTGGCGCTGGTCCAGGCTACCCTGCCGCATCTTGTGCGACTGGATCGGCTCAGGCCCGTCATAAACCAGGTTCGCCCGGTCCGAGAGGATACGCGCGGCCAGCTGGTCGGCTGACATCTCGAGGCTGAAGAAGCAAACAACGGCGCCCTTGGATTTCTCCGGTGGGATACCGGCAAGGCGGTCATCCGCATAGCGTTTGGCGGCGTTGAATGCGATATTGGTGGCGAGCGCGGTTTTCCCCATGGCCGGTCGCCCGGCAAGGATCATGAGGTCCGAGTTATGCAGCCCGCCAATCTTGTCATTCAGTGCAGCCAGGCCAGTGGTGACACCGGAAAGGCTGTCAGGGTCCTTGTAGGCGTTCTCAATGTTCTCAACGGCAGTACGCAGGGCTTTTGAGAATGCCTGCGCGCCCGTTTCCGCCTGGCCCATTTCGGCCAGATCGAACAGCTGCTTTTCGGCATCCGCGATCTGTTCCGTGGCTTCAACGTCAACGGGCGCGTCGTACGCGTCGTTCACCATCTGCTCCCCGATCTGTATGAGCGCGCGGCGCATGGCATGATCATAGATGGTACGACCGTAGTCTTCGGCATTGATGATGGTGGTGGCGGATGCCGCCAGGCGCACCAGATAGCGCGCCCCGCCCACATCCGCGAGCGCCTCATCATTTTCGAAGTAGGGTTTGAGTTTGACCGGATCCGCAATCTGGTTCTTGTCCATCAGCTTGAGGACACTTTCATAGATGCGGCCGTGCACGGGCTCGTAGAAATGTTCCGCGAGCAGGAAGCCCTGAACTTTCTGCGCAGCCTCATTGTTCACGAGAACAGCCCCCAGAAGCGCCTGTTCGGCTTCCAGGTTATGAGGCGGCTGGCGATAGTTCAGCTCACTGCCTTCATCGTTGGCAGCGTCCTTCTTGACAGCTTCCATAAAGTGCAACCCTCCGTGGTGCGTTTCCAAACCCTGAGCCCAGGCCTCCTCCCCAGGGGTCTTGCGCCCCTCGAGCCTGGTGAGGGCAGACAATACAGATTTCAGCGGATGATCCAACCGCCAATTCGGGTTTTCCACCACAGAGTTTTCCACAGGGGTATAACTATGGGGATAAGTCGGGGCGCGCGTGAAGTTTGGGTGGCATTTTAGCTTTAATGTGTCATTAACACTTTGGTGTAACGTTGGGAACTCAGGCAAACGATGGGGCATCCGGCAGATGGGGAATACCGGCACGGACAAAGCGGCACCGCAAACCGCCGATGATACAGGCGATGGCTATACCATTCCGTTCGGCGATTTTGCTGGTACCTATGTGCCATTCAACGACCCACTGTTTCCCTTTCAGGCCAACCTGACGGGATTCATGTATGACGATACGGGCGCCTATACAGAAAGCGCCCATATCAATATCCTCCCCGTTTGGGATGAGTATGACGGCACCGGCATATTGATAGCTTCGGTTGAAGAGATTGATTTCCGTCATCCTGACTTGGAAGGGGCACAAGTCGATAACGCCCCTGTGTCGTACGAGGAAATGTTCCAAAACATTCAGCATGACTACACTCATGGCACGAGCACAGCCGGGATTATTGGGGCAAGGGCGGGAAATGGCATCGGGTTGGCTGGCGTTGCTCATGGATCGTCGATCTTGGCAGGGTATAGCATCTATAATGGTGTGACCGCAGAGTTGAATGCAGATGTGGATATTGTGACTAGATCCGTGTCTGGCGGCTTCTTGCTGTCTTCCGATTTGAATGGTGGCTATAGTGGTGCAACGGATTTCCTGGCTGAGGGACGTGATGGCCTTGGCATCGTCTGGGTGAATGGATCAGGAAATTGGCGGTACAACGATTCCACTACCGATATTTCCTGGGGCCTGAATGAACTCTATGTTTTGTCGGTCGGTGCCGCGTCGCCCAACGGCTTTGTCACCGTTTTCTCTGTTGCAGGCTCTGCGCTTCATATGGTTTCGCCGTTGGCTCAGGCCTTTCTTGGGGCAAAGTCCGACACCACGTTGAGCCTGGATCGTCCCGGAAATTGGGGGGAGATAAAGATACTCGGTGCCGAGATTACTGAGTTTGAGATAACAGGGCAGGCGCCGCAGGAGCCCGGATTTTACCTTCAGGTTGTAGAAAATTCGCTGGCCCATGCTGCATTAGAAGCTGGCTTTGAAGACGGCGACTATATTTTTTATGGCGGTACTTCTTCCAGTGGCCCCCTTGTTTCCGGGGCCACGGCACTGGTGCTGGAGGCTGCATCCAATAATGTTTTCGGCGACACTGAATTGGGGTGGCGTGACGTTCAGGAGATATTTGCGCTGTCGAGCGCCCATACAGGGAGTGGTTTCGGCATTACGGAACGAGACCTCTACGATCATGAACTTAACTCTTGGATAATCAATGGCGCCAGCATTCTGAATGGGGGTGGGCTTCACTGGTCGGCTGATTATGGCTTTGGCATGCTTGATGTTCACGCCGCCGTGCGTCTTGCTGAGACATGGACCATGACCCGCCACAGCGGTAATCTGGTAGAGCAGAGCCATAGCTTCGCTACTGCGTCTGAGACGATTACCTATGGCGCTGACTTGACTTTTAAGTTTGTGGCAGGTGATGCGGACGCGATTGATATTGACGGCGTTGAGCTCCAGTTTGACATCGTTCATGACGCTTGGCCTGAATTGGAAATGATTCTGATTTCGCCGTCCGGAACTGAAATCATCCTTTTCGATACCCCCGAATTAACTGCAAGCGCACCCCATGAGAGCGCCAATACAGGCCAGCTTGAGTGGGATCTTCTTGCGCGTGGTTTCTGGGGCGAGGAGAGTGCGGGCGAATGGACACTGGTGATCCGCGACACGGTCGATAACGGCAACTCGGGCACCGTGAACAGCCTGTCGCTGATGTTCCTGGGCGACGCGGCCACTGACGACGACATCTATTATTTCACTGACGACTGGGCCTTGATGAATGCGGCCAATGGCGGGGTGCCTGTGCTTGACGATGCTTTGGGCCAGAACAGCATCAACGCCGCCGCGCTGATGGAGGCTATTCTCCTGAAGCTGGCGCCGGGCAGCACATCAAAGATCGGCGGCGAGACGGCGTTCAAAACCTCTGCTGACGCCGTGTTTACGCTGGGCATCGGCACAGACCAGGACGACACACTTGTGGGCGCTGCGTTTGACGAGACGCTCTACGGCATGCAGGGCGATGACCGCATGTGGGCCGGCGCGGGGGATGTGGGCGCCGACAGCTATTATGGCGGCGATGGTGCCGACATCATCGGCGTGGGCGCAGGCAATGACCTTGCGGTCGGCGAGGCTGGTAATGATGCCATCTTTGGCGGCGCGGGCGATGACACGCTTGTGGGTGGCTTCTGGGAAGGCGGCAGTGCGAGTGCCGTTGGCGGCGGCCACAATGAACTGTGGGCCGGTAGCGGCGATGACGTCATCCATGGTGCCAACGGCAATGATGCGCTCGGCGGCGGCACTGAGAGCGACACCATCTACGGCTATGGTGGCCACGACATCCTCTATGCGGGCAAAGGCGCGGTCTCTGACACGCTGGATGGCGGTGCCGGGCAGGACACGCTCTTTGGCGGCGGCGGTGACGACATGCTTTCCGGTGGCGGCGGCAATGACCTGATCTTCAACGGCGCAGGCAGTGACACGGCCACAGGCGGCGACGGCGACGATACCCTGTGGGGCGGCGGCGGCGATGATCTGCTCACGGGCGGCACGGGCGCGGACATCTTCGCTTTCACCAGCACCAACGGCAGTGACACGGTGACGGACTTCGACGCGGCCGAGGATATCCTGCTCCTGGACGGTTCAGGTTTTGCTGACTTGGCCGCCCTGAAGGCCGCGACCACGGAGGACGGTGCTGGTGTTACCATCAGCTTCGGGGATACCGTGATCATCCTGTCTGGCATCAGTCTCGATGACCTGACAGCGGCCAACGTCATGCTATAAGCCAACAAAAAAAGGCGGCCACTTGGGCCGCCTTCTTATACTTTGCGAGAGTTTGAAGCGATTAGGCTTCAACTTCCTCTTCAGCTTCTTCAGCTGCAGCTGCAACTTCTTCAACTGCTTCTTCTGGCGCTTCGTCTTCGAAGAGTTCTTCAACAACTTCTTCTTCAACAACGTCTTCAACGTCAGCGGCAGTAACAGCAGAACCGGTGTTGAACTGCGTCTCAGCTTCGTCAGCAGAGCGAGCGATGTTCACCACAACAGTTTCAGCGACTTCCGGGTGCAGGCGAACGACAACGTCGTGCAGGCCAAGCGTTTTGATCGCGCGGTCCAGAACAACCTGGTTGCGGTTGACCGCAACACCAGCTTCAGTCACGGCGTCAGAGATGTCGCGGCTGGTTACGGAACCGTACAGCTGGCCGGATTCGCCAGCAGCGCGGATCATAATGACCTTCAGGCCTTCCATCTTGGCAGCAACAGCTTCAGCGTCTTTACGGCGCTCAAGGTTTTCTGCTTCAAGGCGGGCACGGTCAGCTTCAAAAGCTGCTTTGTTGCTTTCAGTTGCGCGCAGGGCTTTTTTCTGCGGCAGCAGGAAGTTACGGGCAAAACCGTCCTTAACGGTTACAACTTCGCCCATTTGACCGAGTCTTTCGACACGTTCCAGCAGGATGACTTCCATTTTATGTCTCCTTGGATTGAGCGATTATTGAACGATGAACGGCAGCAGGGCGATGTTACGGGCGCGCTTGATCGCTTTCGCCAGCTCACGCTGTTTCTTCGCAGAAACGGCAGTGATACGGGAAGGTACGATTTTACCACGCTCAGAAACATATTTCTGCAGCAGCTTTACGTCTTTATAGTCGATGGTTTGTGCGTTCTCACCGGAAAACGGGCATGTTTTACGACGGCGGAAAAATGGACGACGAGCAGCCATTAGCGAGACTCCCTTTTGTCACCGCGGCCTTCGCCACGATTGTCGCCGCGGCCTTCACCACGACCTTCACCACGTGGACCGCGGCGTTCTTTGTCAGCTTTCGAGCGAAGAACGATCGATTGACCTTCCTCAAGCTCGTCAACGCGGATGGTCATGAAACGCAGAACGTCGTCATGCAGGCGCGCCTGGCGCTCCATCTCAGCAACCGCAGCGTGCGGGGCATCGATATTCATAAGAATATAGTGACCCTTGCGGTTTTTCTTGATTTTGTATGCGAGGTTTTTAAGGCCCCAGTATTCGGTCTTTGCGACCTTGCCTTCGTTCTCCTCAACGATTTTGGAGAAGTCGGCGGTAATGCCTTCAACTTGCGACGCAGTGATGTCCTGACGCGCAATGAAAACATGCTCGTAAAAAGCCATGTTTTGCTCCTTTAGTGCTGATTGTTCGCCAGTCGCAGTGACGGACGCCTCCAGCTTTCCTTAACAAAATCCCGCCGCCTCAGGCTTAAGCCCGAGACTCGAGACGCGCTTCTATACCGCCCGACTAGCCCAAAAGCAAGGGAAAGCTTGGGCTTGTGCAATTATTTGCCTTAAAGACTTGCCATTCCGCTACGGCCTATGCCATTCCCTCATCAGATTTGAGGCAAATCGGAGGTTCATGAATGACCCGCGCACTCGTATTCCCAGGCCAAGGCAGTCAGTATGTCGGCATGGGGAAATCTTTGGCTGAAGCGTTTGAGCCAGCCCGTCTGGTCTTTGAGGAAGTGAACGATGCCCTTTCTCAAGATCTCTCCAAAATCATGTGGGAAGGCCCCGAGGACGATCTCCGTCTGACGGAAAACACCCAGCCCGCGCTGATGGCGCATTCCCTGGCTGTGATCCGCATTCTGGAAAATGGTGGCCTGAAGGTGGGCGAACTGGCAAGTCACGTTGCGGGCCATTCCCTTGGTGAATATTCGGCCCTGGCGTCAGCTGGCGCTTTTTCCGTTGCTGATGCAGCGCGTCTTCTTAAGTTGCGCGGCCAGGCCATGCAGCGTGCCGTCCCAGTGGGCGAGGGCGCTATGGCGGCGATCCTGGGCCTGAGCCTTGAGGACGTGAACGCGGTTGTTGAAGAAGCAGCCAAAGGCCAGGTGGTTGTGGCTGCGAATGATAACGCCGACGGTCAGGTTGTTGTATCCGGCGATAAAGCGGCTGTTGAGCGCGCGATTGAGATTGCCAAGGCAAAAGGCGCCAAGCGCGGCCTGTTGCTGCCGGTGTCCGCCCCCTTCCACTGCCCGCTGATGAAACCAGCGGCCCTTGAGATGAAAGACGCGCTTGCCGATGTGACCATCGAGCGCCCAGTGGTGCCGGTGATTGCCAACGTGCTGGCCGCACCCGTGAGCGAACCAGAAGGCATTCGCAACCTGCTGGTGGAGCAGGTAACCGGTGCTGTGCGCTGGCGCGAAAGCGTGGCGTCCATGGGATCGCTGGGCATCACCGATATGGTTGAGGTTGGGGCAGGCAAAGTGCTTGCCGGCCTCGCGCGCCGTATTGACCGCGACCTCAATACAATGAATATTCAGGATCCGGCCGATATCGAAGCCTTCACGGCATCGCTTTAAGGCCAGTCAGGGGAATTACTATGTTTAATCTTGAAGGCAAAAAGGCACTTGTAACAGGTGCCACGGGCGGCATTGGTGCGTCGATTGCGAAAACGCTTCATGCTGCCGGCGCTGAAGTGGCCATTTCCGGTACACGCGCAGAAAAACTCGAAGAACTGAAGGCGGAACTGGGTGACCGCGTGCATGTGATTGCCGCGAACCTGTCTGACCGCGCAAGCGTGGACCAGTTAGCCAAAGATGCGGCTGACGCCATGGGCGGGGTGGATATCCTGGTCAACAACGCCGGGATCACCAAAGACAATCTGGCCATGCGCATGAAGGAAGACGAATGGGACAGCGTCATGCAGGTCAATCTCGAGTCTTCTTTCCGCCTCATTAAGGCCCTGATGCGGGGTATGATGAAATCCCGCTGGGGGCGCGTGGTGAATATCACCAGCGTGGTTGGCGTGACCGGTAACCCGGGGCAGGCCAACTATTGCGCGTCCAAGGCGGGCATGATCGGCATGTCCAAGGCGTTGGCGGCAGAGCTTGCAAGCCGCGGAATCACAGTGAATTGCGTGGCGCCGGGCTTTATTGGCACGCCGATGACCGACGTGCTGAGCGATGACCAGAAAGCCGCCATCACAAGCGGCATTCCATCCGGTGATCTGGGCGAGCCTGAAGATATTGCATCTGCGGTCTTGTATTTAGCGAGCCCAGAGGCAAAATATGTCACCGGCCAAACGCTGCACGTCAACGGCGGCCTGGCAATGATTTAATTGGGATTTTCCCAAAACACGATTTTGTGGCTGCGGCCACAAAAGCATAACAGAGGCTTCTCAAAGGGAAGAAACTGTGTTACTAGCGCCCTCGATGCGGGCGATCTGGCTCAGATTGCTAGGATTTCCGCAACAAGGGGTTTTGATTAAGGGATAATCCCCTTTTTTTATCGGGTTAAAAACGAGGAAAAGAGCAATGAGCGAAATCGCCGACAAGGTGAAAAAGATCGTAGTCGAGCACCTGGGTGTTGACGAAGATAAAGTAACCGACACAGCCAGCTTCATCGACGACCTGGGCGCCGATAGCCTTGATACCGTTGAACTGGTGATGGCGTTTGAAGAAGAGTTCGGCATCGAGATTCCGGACGACGCGGCTGAAAAAATTCAGACTGTGAAAGACGCTATCGACTTTATTAGCGCGAATTCCTAAGCTGAATCTGCTATCAGAAAGGGCAACAGCCGCGCCGCTCGGTAGGCTGTTGCCCTTTTTCAATTTCTGTCAGACTTTGGGCTGAATGATAGAAATAAAGGATTACCGATGAGACGTGTCGTTGTTACTGGTTTGGGTATGGTGTCTCCGCTTTCCGATAGCGTAGACGGCACCTGGAAACGACTGATCGAAGGTCACTCTGGCGCTGGTCCGGTGACGCTTTTCGATACTGAGGGCTTTCCATGTAAAATTGGCTGTGAAGTGAAGCTGGGCGATGGCTCGGGCGACACTTTCAACGCCGACGAATGGATGCTGCCGAAAGAGCAGCGTCGCGTAGACAATTTCATTCTGTTTGGTGTGGCCGCGGCAATTCAGGCTGTCCGGGACTCGGGCTGGGAAGAGCCAGGCGAAGAAGAGTGCCTGCGGACCGGTGTGATGATTGGTGCGGGCATTGGTGGCCTGCGCTGGATTTCCGATACGTCGATCGTTCTGCATGAGCGCGGCGTGCGCAAGGTAAGCCCACACTTTATTGCGGGCTCCATCATCAACCTGGCCTCTGGCAACGTGTCCATCAAGTATGGCTTCAAAGGTCCGAATCATGCGGCAGTGACCGCTTGTTCGACTGGCGCGCATTCCATTGGCGATGCAGCCCGTATTATTGCTCTTGATGATGCGGATGTGATGGTTGCGGGCGGCGCCGAAGCGTCAATTTGTGGAATCGGTTATGCCGGCTTCTGTCAGGCGAAGGCTCTGTCCACACATTATAACGACGATCCAACCGCTGCGTCGCGCCCATGGGACAAAGGTCATGACGGCTTCGTGATGGGTGAAGGTGCAGGCGTTGTTGTGCTTGAAGAACTTGAGCATGCCAAGAAACGTGGTGCCAAAATCTATGCGGAAGTCGTTGGGTACGGCATGTCTGGTGACGGCTATCATGTGACGGCTCCTGCGCCAGACGGCAATGGCGGCTACCGCGCCATGGAAGCTGCGCTGAAACGCGCAGGTATGACAGCTGGCGATCTTGACTATATCAACGCGCATGGCACGTCGACCCCAGTGGGCGACCCGATTGAGTTCGGCGCTGTGAAACGCCTTCTTGGTGAACACGCGAGCAAAATTGCCATGTCGTCGACCAAGTCTTCCATTGGCCACCTTCTGGGGGCTGCCGGCGCGGTTGAAGCCATTTTCTGTATCAAATCCATCACCGATAACGTGGTGCCGCCAACCCTGAACCTGCATGAGCGGGCTGAGGGCTGCGACGGCATTGATCTGGTGGCGCTTGAAGCGCAGGAGCGCCAGGTGAAAGCCGCGCTGTCGAACAGCTTCGGCTTCGGCGGCACCAACGCGTCTCTGGTGATGCGCGAATACAACGGCGACTGATTAAGCGCCCTTGAGATTTAAAGACCGGCTTTTGAGATTGTCCCTGGCCTGATAGGCTGCCTGACATGATCAATAGCCGGTTTTTTCATACCTTCATCCTAGTGCTTGGCACGTTGGTGATTCTGGCTTCAGTTGGGGCCGGCATCATGCGCCACCTTGCCCGCACACCCGCGCTTGGGCCCGGGGCCCAATATCTTTACATCGAGCCTGGTATGGGGGTGAAGCGCGTAGCCTGGCTGGCCTATGAGGGCGGCCTCGTCGCCGCACCGTGGCATTTCAGCCTTGTTGTCCGCCTGAGGGGCATGGAACGCGGCCTCCTTGCCGGGGAATATGAAATCCTGCCCGGGCAACCGCTTTCTGCGACATTGGACCAGATCAAAAAGCATGATGTCTATTTGCACAGACTGGCCATTCCTGAAGGTTTGTCTGTTTCTGAGGTCATGTTGCTGCTGAAGGGTGCGGACGGACTTGATCTTGAGGGAATGGTGGCACCGATGGAAGGCAGCTTGCTGCCTGACACCTACTTTTATGAACGTGGCGACAAGGCCACAGAACTCATTGCCCGCATGGCCCGCGCGATGAACGAGGTGCTCCTGAATGCATGGGAAACGCGCGCCGACAACCTGCCATTCTCTTCAGTCGAGGAAGCTTTGGTTTTGGCCTCCATCGTGGAAAAGGAAACCGCGGTCGCGAGTGAACGCCCGCTCGTGGCCGCCGTCTTTGTTAATCGGCTGAAGAAGAACATGCGGCTGCAGTCCGACCCCACGGTAATCTACGGCATCACGGCCGGAATGCCGCTGGACCGCCCGATCAGCCGCGCGGACCTCAGGGAAGAAACGGCATATAACACATACCGGGTTGGTGGTTTGCCGCCGACACCAATCGCCAACCCTGGCCGTGACGCAATCGCAGCTGTTATGAACCCGGCCGATGTGCCGTATCTCTATTTCGTGGCAGACGGCACGGGCGGCCACGCGTTTGCATCCACGCTTGAGGACCATAACCGCAATGTGGTGCGCTGGCGCAAGATCGAGCGCGAGTCCCGCTAGGAAATTCCAACAATCGGCAAATTAGGGCTGCCCATTGGCGTTCGGGGCATTATAGTGCACAGCTCGAGGAGCCATTAGGAGCAGTATATGCCGCTTAACAGCATGACAGGATTTGCCCGTGGGGCCGGCGCGGACGTTGGGTTTCGCTGGAACTGGGAAGTCAAAAGCGTCAACAACAAGGGCTTGGAGGTACGCGCCAAGCTGCCGTCGTTCCTTGACGGTTTTGATCTGGCCATCAAAAAGGCCGTCTCTGGCATGCTTGCCCGTGGCTCGGTCTATATCAGCCTGAATATTGAGCGCGATGGCGACGACGCCAGCTTTGTGGTCAATGAAGACCGTCTCCAGGCCTTGATTGATGTGGCCGCCAGGTTCTCAGACGTCCCGGGTGTGGAAAAGGCCAGCATCGATGGGCTGCTGGCTATTAAAGGCGTGGTGGACCTGACCTCCCGCGATATGACAGATGACGAACGATCCGCCCTTGAAGCTGTACTCCTTAAAGACCTCAAAACCGTCGTGACAGACCTGAAAGCGGCCCGGGCAGACGAAGGTGCGCGGATGGGCACAATTCTGGAAACACAGCTTGCCGATATCGCGCAGCTGGCAACAGACGCGCGGGCGGTGTCAGGCGACAGGCTTGAGTCCATGCATGCGCGATTCCGCCAGCAGCTGGCCAAGCTTGAGAATATCGATAAGCCGGTCGCTGAGGATCGGATTGCGCAGGAGCTGGCCACCATGACGGTGAAAGCTGATATTCAGGAGGAACTGGACAGGCTGGACAGCCATGTGGTTGAGGCTAAGCTGCTTCTTGCCAGTGATCAGCCTGTGGGCCGGAAGCTGGATTTCCTGTGCCAGGAATTTAACCGCGAAGCGAACACACTGTGCTCCAAATCAAGCGACACAGCGCTAACCAAGATCGGGTTGGAGTTGAAAGCGCTTATTGATCAGTTCCGTGAACAGATCCAGAATATCGAATAATAACAAAACATTAGAGGGATGCATGCCACATAAGTCTGTTCATAGCCGCCGGGGCTTGATGCTTGTTATGTCGTCGCCGTCCGGCGCCGGAAAAACCACGCTGACGCGTCGGTTGCTGGAAGACGACAAAGACGTTGTGATGTCCGTTTCCGCAACCACACGCCCGCCACGCCCTGGTGAAGTGGACGGTAAGGACTATTATTTCGTCAGCCCTGAGCGGTTTAACGAGATGGTCGAAAACGACAGGCTACTGGAGTATGCCACCGTGTTTGGCAACAAATACGGGACGCCGCGCGAGCCGGTTGAACAGGCGTTGCTGTGGGGCAGGGATGTGATCTTCGATATTGACTGGCAAGGCACGCAGCAGCTGATGTCCAGCTCAAAGGCCATTGATCTGGTTCGTATTTTCATTCTGCCGCCTTCCATTGCATCGCTTGAAAGTAGGCTCAAGAAGCGCGGTCAGGATAGCGAAGAAACAATCGCCGGGCGGATGGCCAAGGCGGAGAGCGAGATCAGTCACTGGGCTGAATATGATTATGTTCTGGTCAATGACGATCTTGAGGAAACCTATGCGGACCTCAAAGCCATCGTGCGCGCTGAGCGCTACCGCCGTGAACGCCGGCCAGGTATGTCGGAATTTGTGCGTGGCCTGATGGACGAACGCGCAAACCGCGAGGCTGAGTGACGCTTTTTTCTAAGGCCGTGCGTCGGCCTTCATGACGCCATAGCATTTTGCCAGCCGGACGAAATCTGCCACCGGCACATCTTCTGCGCGCTTGGTTTCCTCGATTTCGGCCATGGCCAGCAGCTTTTGTGGGTCAACGGGCAGGGCCTTCAAGCTGGCGCGCAGCATTTTGCGGCGCTGGCCGAAGGCTTTCTCGACCACCAGCTCCAGGTCCTTGAGTTTCACCTCAGAATCGATTGGCTCTGTCGGTTCAAAATGGATCACTGCGCTGGCGACCTTCGGCGGCGGCGTGAAGGCCGCAGCGGGCACATTCAGTGCGATCCGTACCTTGCCGCGCCACTGCGCGAGCACTGACAGGCGGCCATAGGCCTTGGTGCGGGGCTGGGCCACAATGCGGTCCGCCACTTCGCGCTGGAACATCAGCGTCAGCGAGGCAAACCAAGGCTTCCAGTCATCCAGTGTCAGCCATTTGATCAGCAACATCGTGCCCACGTTATAGGGCAGGTTGGAGGCGATGCGCATCTTTTCGCCTTCTTTGGCTGCCAGCAGCTCTTGCTCATCCATCTTGAGGGCATCGCCCTGATGAACGGTCAGCCGGCCATCATAGGCCGCGGATATGTCCGCAAGCGCATCAAGACAGCGCGGGTCCATCTCAACAGCAACGACGCGTTTGGCCCCTTCAGCCAGCAAGCCGCGGGTCAGGCCGCCAGGGCCAGGGCCGACTTCATAGACCACACTGTCACTAATATCGCCCGGCACGCGGGCAATCTTGCGGGTCAGGTTCAGATCCAGCAGGAAGTTCTGGCCGAACGATTTTTTGGCGCGCAGGTCATATTCACGGATCACGTCACGCAGTGGCGGCAGGCTATCGGTCATGATGACGCCTTTCGGGCCATGTCTGTTGCGGTGCGGATCGCCGCCAGCATGCTTTCTGTCCGTGCCTCGCCTGTGCCAGCGAGTGGGAGCGCGGTGCCATGGTCGGGCGATGTGCGGATAATGGGAAGCCCCAGCGTGATGTTCACACCACTCCAGAAATCAAGCGTTTTGACAGGGATGAGCGCCTGATCATGATACATGCACAGCACCGCGTCATAGCGCGCACGGGCTTCTGCATGAAACAGGGTGTCGGCGGGCAGAGGGCCGGTAACATCTACCCCTTCATCCCTAAGGGCCCAGATGGCTGGCGTGATATGGGTGGCTTCTTCCATGCCCATGGCGCCATCTTCGCCTGCATGCGGGTTCAGGCCCGCGACGGCGATCCGCGGCTTTTCAATGCCAAAGCGCGCCTTCAGGTCATGGTGTGTCACCATACCTGCGTGAATGATGGCGTCAGCTGTCAGCTTCTTGGGTACATCCTTGAGAGCTATGTGGATGGTGACGGGCACAACGCGCAGGTCCTGAGCGGCCAGCATCATGACTGAAGATGTATCCGGCATGTTGCAGCGCCGCGCCAGATATTCGGTGTGGCCGGGAGCGGCAAAACCGGCCTTGTATAAGGCAGCCTTGTGAATAGGGCCTGTCACAACGCCGCTGACCGCGCCTTTAAGGGCGAGATCGCAGGCGAGATCAATCGACCCGACAACCGCTGCGCCGTTTGCAGGATTGAGTTCGCCGAGGGTGACTGGCACCGCAAGGCTGACTTCCATGACCGGCAGGGCGTAAGGGAAGATTTCATAAGCTTCCCCAGGATCAGAGACGGATTGAAGAGGCAAGTCGGGGATGGCCGCCTGCAAGGCTTCTGCGGCGCCGACATAAAGAAATGGGGACAGCTCCAGCGCTTCCCTTTGCTGCCACAAGCGGGCGATCAGCTCAGGGCCGACGCCTGCAGGCTCTCCCATGGTGACGGCCAGCGGCCGCATGTCCGATTGGGGAGCCTGATTGTCTGACATGGATTTTGTCCGGTTAGCGGTAATCGATGATGGCGTCGCGGCGCAAGTCACGCAGGTAGCGGCGGCCCATCATGGAAAGGCGCTGTTGTTCGAGCTGGTTATAGACAGCATCAAATTCAGGCTCCTGCACCTGTGGTTCCTGCCGGTCACAGACAAACAGCACGCGCATGCCGTCTTCCATTTCCATGAGCTCGCTGGCTTGGCCAATATCGGCGCCTTCAACAGCACCGCGCAACTGGCCTTGAAGGTCCCGAAGGCGCAGAACGCCAATTTCCACCGGGCCATCTGCACCGGCGTCGGTCGCGAATTGCTGAACCTGCCCGCAAGTGGTTTCACGCGTGTGCAGGTCTTCAACCACGCCTTTAAACTGGGCAACGGCTTCAGCGTCTTGTGCTTTTTCGGCGGTCAGATGAATCTGTCGCAGCGAAAACTGGGTATCCAGTGGATCGGCGGTCAGAATACGGCGGCGATCACGGACCGCCAGGATCAGGTACCCGCCAGGCGTACGAATAGGTTCTGCCACATCACCGACGCTGACCTCGTCAACAGCCTTTCTGTAGGGGCCATCGAGGTCATCCGCGACGATCCAGCCGATATCACCGCCAACGGCTGCGCTGGATGATGCCGAAAGCTGCTGGGCAATCGCAGGGAAGGAGGCGCCGCCACGGATTCGGGAAACCAGTTCTTCAGCGTTTGCTTTTACTGCGGCCTCTTGCTCGGTTGAATCCACGAGGAGGACGATTTCAGCCAGGCGATACTCAAACTTGCCGCGGTTGTCATAGATGCGTTGAATGTAGGCCTCTACCTCCTCATCAGACACGCTGACGAAAGAGCCCAGGCGGCCCTGAACCAGTTGGGACCAGGCCAGTTCAGCTTCCATCTGATCCAGCATGGTCTGCTTGCTGGAGCCGATACCGGCAAGCGCCTGGGCAAACTGTTCCGGCGATTGGCCCAAGCCTTGCGCCCGGCGGCCAAAGAATTCTTCAAGTTGGGCGTCCGGGATTTCAAGCTCGACCGTCGCAGCTTCCTGGAGCTGCAGCCGCTCGTCCACCATCGACTGGACAACTTGCTCACGAACCTTCAGAAATTCCTGTTCAGATTGCACGCCGCCGGAGACGGCGATTACGAGACGCAGACGCTGGTTGATATCATAGCTGGAAATTGGTTCGTCGTTGACGAGAACTTCAATGCTGTTGATGGCTTGCTGAGCATAGGCTGCAGTTGCGGCCATCAAAGCCACGCTTGCCCCCACGATCATACGCTGTACCCAATTTTTTGCTGTATTCAAAACTCTCGCCATGCCCAAACTTTGCTGTCTCTTAATAATTTAAAAAAGCTCGTTCCGCCCCTTGTGGGCTCCCCGACAAGCTAGCCTTTTAGACGGTTTTCCACTAATGCACTAGCCCAAATTCTTTAATTTAAGCCGGAACAAAATAGATGTTCCGGGCTCGACGTCGCGGTCACGCGTGAAGGTCTTGCGTACCCTGAGGCCCAGATCGATACATTCATTGGTGTAGGACACCCCAACATCATATTCAACCCCACCGGAATCCTCGGCGACGCCGTCGATGATCGCGCCGGTTAATCTGTGCGTGAAGCCGCCGCTCAGTCGCCAATTTTCCTTGATCTGGTAAAAGGCGCTGGCGCGGATTTCCTCACGGTCTTCACGGTTGATGAAACCGAGGTCCCGATCCAGCTTCAGGTAGCCGACGGTCAAACCGCGCTTTTCATTGGCCATTGCGACATTGATTTCATTGCGGCGGACAGCAAAGGTTTGCTCATCCACCCGGTAGCGATGCTCAAAATCCAGCCAGCCTTTGTAGGTGATAAGCGTGCGGCCGACGAGGTCAGATACATCGCCTTCAAGACCTGCACCATCAGCAAACACCAAATCTGTTCCGCTCAAGCGCCAGCTTTGACCCAGCATGACATCAGTTGTCCAGTCAGCACCATCAAAACGCCAGCGAAGACCGTAGGTCAGGCGGCTGCCTTCTTCCCAGAGGTCATAGCCAGAGGCTCGCTCGGCCGAGAAAAGATTCAGATCGTTCAATTCAAAGGCGCGGCTGTCTTCATTGACGATATTATCGGGCGTGCCGCGGCGCGGTGACACGGTGATTTCCGCGATCGGCTCAATCGTGTGGGACCCGCCCTCGGTGAATTTCACCAACGGCCAGGTAACTGTGCCGGTAACCCGCGCGAGGTTGCGCCATTCGCTGCCCGACCTGCTGCCGAAAGTACCGGCAAAGGCGGCATCGTCCGGCTGGTCTGCGTCATCCAGATTATAGGCGTCGGCGCGGAGCAGGGCGTCGGCATCAATGACAAAGCCGTTGGCGGTGATCCAGCGCCGCTGCCAGTTGGCAGATAGCGAGACACGCTGGGTATCCAGACCGTCGGTGCGGTGCAGAGCCAACGCGTTACCGCGCAATTTAACTGTGCCACCAAGGGGCTGGAAACTTGGGATATATTCTGCGTCGATCAACGGCAGGGCAAAGGCTGTTTTCCCGGCAACATCCTCGATCCGCAGACCCTGGAACCCAATGGTGCGTGCGGACACATAGGACCGTCCGTAAAATCCCTCGAGAAGGTATTCGCTAATCAGCGTATCGGCGTCCGAGATGTCATAACGGCGCAGAAAGGTGTCATCTGACGCCCAGTTCAGCCTGTAAGTAGACCGCCAGCGCTTCGAGTGATTGAATTCGCCTGCACTGCTGATATGCCCGCGAAATTCCTTTTCACCCGTTGGGTCGTTGGTAATCTCGTCCCGCTGGTCGGCATAGGTGATGCTACCGTCTACCTCAAACTGCCCAAAACCGAGGTGCTGGCGATATTCGCTTTCAAGAAGAAGACCTTCTTTGGAGGTATAGGTTGGTGTGAATGTCGCGTCACTGCTTTCGCTGAAGACATGATAATAGGGGACGCCGATCACGAAACCGAGGTTCTTGGTGGTCTGGATATCCAGGGGCAACAGGCCACTGGCCCGGTCAACCGTTGGGTCCGGATGCGAAAAATACGGCGTCCACATCACTGGAATGCCCAGAATTTCGAGGCTGGCGTCCTTATAGTAAAGCCGCCGTTTTTCCCGATCATGGGTCACCTTGACCGCCTTGATTTGCCACAGCGGCTGTTTGTCACTACCGTCCGCACACACTTTGCACGGGCTATAGACCGCTTTTTCCAAGGTGGTTTCATTGTCGTTCCGCACGCCGCTTGCGGCAGCCACCTGGGCGCCATCCGACATGATAAGGCGGATATCCTCAACGAACGCGCGCTTGAGTGAGTCGCTCAGCTCAATGCGCGGAGCCATGATACGGTCGCCGTTGGGGGCGATCAGTTCCACAGCGCCGGAGGCCTGCGCTTCGCCAGTTTTTTCATTGTAGCGGACTTCACCAGCCCGAAGGGTATAGCCATCGCGCTTCAGCAGGACGCGGCCAAGGGCAAGGATTTCACCGGTGTCGGCGTCATAACTGATCTGGTCGGCCTCGAAATCTACCGTTTCACCGGGATTTCCAGTTGCCTGAGCGTGCGCAGGCATGGTGAGAGCGGTTGATCCAAGAAGACAGGCCGCCGCGAAGCCATTGATGAAAGCCGACTGAATTGACACTGCTGGAGTTTCCCACCCTAAACTGTTTGAGCCTTGATAGCGGGTGTGGCCCATTATCGCAACGACCTTGCGGCTTTTCTCCACACACGCCATCAGAAAAGCAGGTCATGGGCAGTATCTTTCCTAAAAATGTGGCGATTTCGCGAGCGATGCTTGCAACTGAAACCAAGAAAAGGCATTAGGTTGGGGGAGGGCGCGGCCACCGGGTTCCTTTCTGTGTGGCCCGCATACAAACAAAACAAAAAGAGGATTTTCCCATGCAAATCGAGTTTTCTGCATTGGAACTGCCCGCGTCAGGCGCAGCAGTATTTCTGGTAGAGAAGGACAAAGACCTTTCCGGACTGGCGGCGGAGGCCGACAAGGCTTCGGGCGGCGCACTGACGAAGGCGATGAAAACCTCCCGCTTCACAGGCGGTCAGGGCCAGAAGCTTCAATTGATCGCACCCGCAGGCCTCGACGCTGAGCGCGTATTGCTGCTGGGTGTTGGCGAGCTTGCGAAGATGTCAGCAACGGACGTTGTTGAAACCGGCGCTGCCGCTGTGGCTGGCCTCCTTGGCGCGGGCAGTGATACCGCGACAGTGGTTGCTGAAGGCGTTGACGCCGTGGCAATCGCCGAAGGTGCGCTTTTGCGGTCTTACCGGTTCGACAAATATCGCACCAAAGAGCCAGAGGCCAAGAAGCCAACCCTGAAGAAGGTGATTGTGGCGTCAGCCGACGCTGAGGCTTCAGAAGCATTCGCCAGCCGCAAAGCGGTGGTGGATGGTGTGTTCCTGACCCGCGATCTGGTCTCAGAGCCAGCAAACATCCTGTATCCGGAAAGCTTTGCTGACAGGATTCGGGAACTGTCCGCTGTCGGAGTTGACGTAGAAGTGCTGGGTGAAGCCGAAATGGCCAAGCTTGGCATGGGCGCGCTTTTGGGTGTGGGCCAGGGGTCCGAGCGGGAATCGCAGCTTGCGATCATGCGTTGGAATGGCGCCGGCAAAGACGACCAGCCGATTGCCTTTGTTGGCAAGGGTGTAACCTTCGATACTGGCGGGATTTCCCTGAAGCCTGGCGAAGGCATGGAGCAGATGAAATGGGACATGGGCGGCGCCGGTACGGTTGTCGGCCTGATGAAAGCGCTCGCCGGCCGCAAGGCGAAGGTCAATGTTGTCGCGATCGTCGGGCTGGTTGAGAACATGCCGTCCGGCAACGCGCAGCGCCCGGGCGACGTGGTAACCAGCATGTCCGGCCAGACCATTGAAATATTGAACACAGACGCCGAAGGCCGCTTGGTGCTGGCTGACGCCATTTGGTACTGCCAGGACCGCTTCAAGCCGAAGTTCATGGTGGACCTGGCGACCCTTACTGGTGCCATCATCATTTCGCTGGGCAATGAACATGCGGGTATCTTTACCGATAGCGACGATCTGGCCAATGGCCTTTCCAAAGCCGCGACTGACACCGGTGACAAGGTTTGGCGCCTGCCACTGCACAAGAACTATGACAAGCTGATCGACTGCCCGACGGCCGATATGAAGAATATCGGTGGGCGCGGTGCGGGCTCAATCACAGCGGCGCAGTTCCTGAAGCGCTTCACCAACGATGTGCCGTGGTGCCATATCGACATCGCCGGCACAGTCTGGTCAGACAAGGACCTGCCTCTGTCTGAAAAAGGCGGTACCGGTTACGGTGTGCGGCTTCTCGACAAGTTTGTTGCCGACAATTACGAAGGCTAAGTGCCATGGCGGAAATCCGTTTCTATCACCTGCAGCGCCAGACGCTGGAGCAAGCTTTGCCCCAGCTGATGGCAAAGGTATATGAAACGGGTCAGAACGCTGTGGTCAAGCTCCCGGGCAAGGGCCTGATGGAGACAGTAGACAAGGTCTTGTGGGATTTCGATCCCGCAAGCTTTATCCCCCACGACAAGGAAGGCTGCCAGGATCCGTCCGAGCAACCCATCTACCTGACAACAGGTGACGACAATCCGAACGGTGCCAAGATTTTGGTGCTGATCGACGCTGTCAAGTGCACGGACATGGATGCCTATGATCGCTGTCTTTATATGTTTGATGGTCGGGACGAGGGTATCGTCGCCGAAGCCCGGGCTGACTGGAAGGCCTTCAAGGACAAAGGCGTTGAGATGTCTTATTGGCAGCAGCGAGAGCAGGGCGGTTGGGAGCAAAAAGCGTGAGTGATTTCTGCGTGAAGCATGACAGCCTGCCGTATCATATTTGCACGAACATCATCGATTTCGACTTCTCCAAGGTGCACAACTGGCTTTCAAACGCCTATTGGTCAGAGGGCATTCCGATGGCGACGGTGGTCAAGGGCTTTACCAACTCACTGGCCTTTGGTCTGTTCCATACGGATAAAGGCCAGGTTGGCTGCGCCCGCATGATCACCGATAAGGCTACATTCGCCTATCTGGCTGACGTTTATGTGGACGCCGGTGAGCGCGGCAATGGCCTTGGCTATTGGATGATGGAAGTCATCATGGCGCATCCGGAACTCCAAGGCCTCAGGCGAATGATGCTGGCAACGGCAGACATGCATCCGCTGTACAGGAAGTTCGGATTTGAACAGCCCGCCAAGCCAGACCGATTGATGGAAAAGCTGTCACCCGACGTCTACAAGGTGCTTTATAGCGATTAAAGAAGCCGCATTTTCGGCAAAATTCATTCGTAACTTGTAATCATCAGGTTACGCTTTCTTTACAGATTCAGCCTAACCTGAAGGTGAAGGGGAGGACACCAGCGAACCCTTGTGTAGAGAGCAGTGTGTCCCATGATGAAAGCAGTTGTCAGAGTAACATCCGTCGCAATCTTCCTGTATGTCGGGTTGGCTGCTGCCATCTATCTCAATCAAGAAAAACTGATGTTTCACTTCGCGCCCGTCCCTGACGGGCATATTTATGCTTTCGACACGCCTTATGATGAAGTCCTGATCTCAGGCGAAGACAGTGCCAAGCTGCATGGCGTGCTGTTCAAGACCGATCGCCCATCCCGTGGGGTGCTGATCTACTACAAGGGAAACATGGGCAACGTGAGCTGGTCGGAGCAGATAGCAGAACCCTTCCTCGACATGGGGTTTGACGTGCTATCGATGGACTATCGTGGCTTTGGGAAAAGCCGGGGCGAACTTTCTGAAGCGGCGCTGCTGTCTGATGCCGAAGCCTGGTACGACTGGGCAACTGACGCCTATAAAGGCAGGGATGTCCGGGTGTTTGGCTATTCCATGGGCACCACATTCGCGAGCCACGTATCTGCCGTGCGGGACGTCAAGAACACGATCCTGTTTGCCCCCATGAAATCAATCATTGATGTGGCCGAACGACGCTATCCTTTCCTGCCGATCGCGCTGTTGGCGGAATATCCACTCAGGAATGATCAGAAGCTGGCCAGGGCCAAGGGCCATATCGTGATTTACCACGGCACCAACGACAGGATTATCGACTATGCTTCCGGCAAAGCGCTGGCCGCAGTGCTGGGCCCAGACGACAGTTTCATCACTGTGCCTGGCGGTACGCATTATGACCTGCCCTGGCGGGAAGATGTACGCACCGATATCCGCGCCCGCTGGGGGCTCGGCTTTGCAGGCCTACCTGACAGCCGTTCACAGAAAAATGCAGAAAACAGCATTTTTTCAAACACCGCCCGCTAACAAAAAAGGCCCTGAAAACAAGGGCCTGAAAATCGTCTTTATGCTCCCTTTATAAAAAGATGGCAGCCCTGCCATCTTGTCGTCTCAGTGTCCCCTAAATCCGGCTTTATCTTCCTGAGTATCGGATTTCAGGAATGGTCGGGGCCCGATACAACAACAGGCGGATTCCCGCATTCCCCGAGTTAGCGAACCTCATCCGACAAAGGGAGAACGGATATGTTTGATAAAATAAAAGGGACTCAAGGCGATGACAGCCTTATGGGCACAGACGGTGACGATAAGATCATTGGCCTGTCCGGCAACGACTTGATGGTGGGGGGCGACGGTGATGACCGTCTGATCGGTAACAATGGAAATGACACGCTTAGCGGCGGCAACGGCGACGATGACCTGAAAGGCAACGGCGGCGACGATGTCATGCATGGCGAAGCCGGGAATGACCGCATGAAAGGCGGCGGCGGTGACGACCTGATGACCGGCGGTGATGGTGATGACGAGCTTAAAGGCGGATCAGGCCACGATACACTGATGGGCGGCAACGGCGATGATGACTTTTACGGCGGCAGCGGCGATGACGTCATGTCCGGCGGCGCCGGTGCCGACACCTTCCATGTCAGCGATGATGACGATGATGATGACGATCATGAAGAGCATGACTTGGAAGATCACGACGACGACGATGAAGGCTCGAATGACGTCATTCTGGATTTCAATGGTGACGAAGGCGACGTGATTGACCTGGGCGATGCCGCCCCGGAAACCTTCGACGCCCTGCTGGAAGCCTCTGCCGACGGTGAAGGCGGTGTTGTGATCAGCCTTGAAGACGGCGGATCGTTGACCCTTTATGGCGTCAGCAAGGCCGACCTGGAAGCCAGTTACTTTGGGATGGAAGCTTCCGATGGTAACAGTGACGGCAATGAAGACGATTCCGTCACGGGTACTGAAGGTGACGACTTCATGACCGGCGGCGAAGGGGATGACACGCTCGATGGCGGCGACGGCAACGACCTGATCTTCGCAGGGCCGGGCGATACCGGCGATGACACCTTCTATGGCGGCTCCGGCAACGATATCATTGGCGGCGGTGCTGGTAACGACATCCTTGTCGGCGATGCCGGTGGCGATATCGTCTTTGGCGGTGTTGGTGATGACATTCTGATCGGTGGTTCCTGGACCGCTGACGCCAACAATGACGGTTTCAACGACGATGATGTTGATACGTCTGACACCGCAGGTGATTCTATGTGGGCCGGTGACGGTGCCGACAGCATGTTTGGTGCTGATGGCGACGACCTGCTGGGCGGCGGCGACGGCGATGACCGCATCGATGCCGCAGGCGGTGACGACATCGTCTTTGGTGGTCGCGATGGCGGCAACGACGACATCAGTGGCGGTGACGGCAATGACTTGATCTTTGCAGCAGACGGCAACGACATTGTTGATGGCGGTGCAGGTGATGACCAGGTCTTTGGCGGTAACGGCAACGACACCATTGATGGCGGTGAAGGCAGCGACCAGCTGTTTGGCGGTACAGGCGACGATGTGCTCTCTGGCGGTAACGGAGATGACTTCTTCTTCTTTGGTGCAGGCCACGGTGTGGATACCGTTACTGACTTTGATGTCACCAGCGATACGCTTGTGATTAGCAATGTCGCAGCTGACTTTGCCGATTTTGATGCCTTGCTTGCAGCAAGCTCAGAAACGGAAATTGATGGTCAGGCCGGTGTCCTGATCGACACAGGGGATGGGTCTAGCATCTTTATGGTTGGCCTGGACCTCACGACATTCGCAACAGCGGATATCGCACTCTAATCCGAAAAAAGCCTTTTGCTTTAGCCTTGGGGAGCTTCGGCTCCCCATTTTCTTGGCTATCGACCTTTCGCCGCCAGCACGCAGCAGCCCGCCAACAGCAGCAGGTCCTTCAGGAGAAACTGACCGCTGGATGTCAGGTAGGGGAAACCGCCCAGGCTGCCGTTCCATGTGGGGGCGAAAGTAACCATGAAGCTGAGCGTGACGATGAAGGTTCCCGCCGCCAGCGCAAGGCCCAGCATATAGGCGCGCTGGTTCCACCAGTTGCCGGTCAGCAGGGCCACAGTTGCCAGCTCAATCGCACCAATGACATAGGATGCCTGCATGGTACCCAAATACACCGGCAGCCACCAGTTGAATACCGGGCTGGTTTTGAGCAGCGGCGCGATACCATCAGCTTCGATTTGTGTGAATTTCATGCCGCCGATCCAGCCGAGGACCACGATAATCCCGATCAGCATCACAAGTTTGCCGTGGCGATGCCCGAGGCACCAAAGTGCCAGTCCCCCAATTGTGATATATTTCAGAAGCCCTTGGCCTGACCCAATCGCCGGAAAACCTCCAAGCGAGCCGATCCACACCGGGTTGGTGAGGAGGAGGCTGAGGCTCGCGGCGCTCCACAGCACGACAAAGCCGTATGCATAGCGCTTGACGCGTTCTGGCACCGAATGCAGCACGATCAACAGGCCTGACAGCGCCTGCGCGCCGCCCAGTGCCCACATGATCCACTGTTTGTTTTCCTGAAGGCCGGAGAGGAACATATGGCCCTTGAGCCAACGGTCGACCGTTTCGGCACTGGCGCCAGAGATATTCATCAGGCCGAACCATATCAGGACGCCCGCGAGCGACAGGGTCACGAACAGGTCGGTGAATTGCGCACCCGGACGCAGGCGGTCAAATATTGCAGTCATGGTTTCAGGCTCCCCTTACATTGCCAGCAGTAAGCAGAATGTGGGGAAGGGCGTCAAGCGGCGCTTTCGCCGATAACGGCTTCTTGAGCCTCTGTGTAGGCTTCCTCGGCCATCACCCAGGCTTCTTCGGCGGCTTCGATCTTGGCGGTCAGTTCTGCGGCCATGATCGACAGCTTCGCCACCTTTTCTTCCTGACCGGGCTCATAAAGGCGTGGGTCGGCGAGGCGGGTATCAACCTTTTCCTTTTCGGCCAGAAGTTTTTCAAGTGCCTCCTCGGCCTTCTCAACCTTGCGGCGGTAGGGTGCGAGCTGGCGGCGAATCTCTGCAGCATTCTGCCGGGCGGCCTTTTTCTGGTTATCCGCTTTTGGCCCACGTTTCTCTGACCGCTCGCCGGAGCGTTCCTTGAGGAGATGCTGCTTATAATCTTCAAGGTCGCCGTCAAAACGCTTCACATCGCCTTTTTCAACAATCCACAGCCGGTCAACGCAGGCTTCCACCAGGTGTCTGTCGTGGCTGATCAGAAGCACCGCGCCGTCATAATCATTCACCGCATGGATCAGTGCTTCGCGACTGTCCACATCCAGGTGGTTGGTGGGTTCATCGAGAATCAGAAGCTGCGGGGCATGGAAGGTGGCCAGGGCGAACATCAGGCGTGCTTTTTCACCACCCGAGAGTGATTCCACCGGCCTGTCGGCTTTCTCCACGCCAAAACCGAACGAGCCCAGCCTCGCGCGAACCTTGGCTTCAATAGCGTCCGGCATCAGCTTCGCCAGATGGTCATAGGGGCTGGCCTTGGGCCTCAATTCGTCCAGCTGGTGCTGGGCAAAGTATCCGACCGTCAGCTTACGCGGGCGGCGCATATTGCCTTCCATCGGCTGCAGCTTTTCAGCCAACAGCTTGGCGAAGGTGGATTTGCCGTTACCGTTCGCACCCAGAAGCGCAATGCGGTCATCCATATCGATCCGGAGATCGAGCTTTTTCAGGATCGGCTTGTCGGCTTCATAGCCCACGCTGGCGCCTTCAAGTGCGATCAGCGGTGAGGACAGAGGGTCCGGTTTCGGGAACTGGAAGGGCACCGTATGTTCTTCGACCATCGTGGCGATGGGTTTCATGCGCTCCAGCGCCTTGACCCTGCTTTGCGCCTGCTTGGCCTTCGACGCCTTGGCCTTGAAGCGGTCAACGAAGCTCTGGATGTGGCGGCGCTCGGCTTCCTGCTTGGATTTGAGCGCCATCTGGCGTTCCATCTGCTCGCGCCTCAGTTCCTCGAACCGGTCATAGCCGCCCGTATAAAGGTTCAGCTTCTGGTTCTCCAGATGCACGATGTGGGTGACGGCCTTGTTCAGAAGGTCCCGGTCGTGGCTGACAATCACGACTGTATAGGGGTAGTTCTTGAGGAAATTCTCGAGCCACATGACGCCTTCAAGGTCGAGATAGTTGGTTGGCTCATCGAGAAGCAGCAGATCGGGCTCGTTAAACAGTACGCAGGCCAGTGCCACCCGCATCCGCCAGCCGCCTGAATAGCTCTGGCACGGCCGCGCCTGGGCCTCGTCGTCAAAGCCTAGGCCCGAGAGGATCGTGGCCGCGCGGGCTTCCGCCGTGTGCGCGCCAATGTCGGCGAGCCTTGTGTGGATTTCTGCAATACGGTGCGGGTCTGTCGCGGTCTCAGATTCAGCCTGCAAGGCCGTGAGTTCCTTGTTGGAGATCAGCACGGTCTCCAAGAGGCTCTCGGGTCCGTCGGGCGCTTCCTGGCCCACGTGGCCCACACGGGCCGTGGGGCGGATCTTGATTTCGCCAGCCTCGGGGCTCAGTTCCCCAAGGATCATCTTCAGCAATGTCGATTTGCCGACGCCGTTGCGGCCAACAAAACCCACCTTGTGCCCAGCGGGCACACCAACGGTCGCCTCCTCAAAGAGGACGCGGTTGCCGATCCGGTAGGTTATGTCGTTGATGTGTAACATGGCAGGCGAAGTATCACAGGGCAGGGGCCTTGGCAACGCCATACAGCGCCCAAAGCAGACAATGCTTGGCTTTGCCATGGTTTGTGCTATAAGGCGCGCGAATCAAGTTTAACCCCATCTATTAAAGGGATAGTCACATGGCTGTGCAACGTACTTTTTCCATCATTAAACCAGACGCCACCAACCGTAACCTGACCGGTGCGATCAACGCTATTTTCGAGAAAAATGGCCTGCGCATCGTTGCTCAGAAGCGCATCGAGATGACGCAGAAACAAGCAGAGACTTTCTACGCTGTTCACTCTGAGCGTCCTTTCTTTGGTGAGCTGGTTGAGTTCATGACGTCCGCTCCTGTTGTTGTTCAGGTTCTGGAAGGCGAGAACGCCGTTCTGAAACACCGTGAAGTGATGGGCGCCACCAACCCGGCTGAAGCTGCGGAAGGCACCGTTCGTAAAGAATTCGCACTGTCCATCGGTGAAAACTCCGTTCACGGTTCTGACAGTGAAGAAAACGCAGCGATCGAAATCGCGCAGTTCTTCTCTGGCAACGAGATCGTAGGCTAATCAGCCGACAAATATTCTGCCTGGGAGCTAACTAGGCACGCGGGTTCGCTCGCGAGAGGGAAGGGTCAGCCGTTGGTTGGCCCTTTTTTCATGGCCGGACTACTTGTTTGCCAAATGCGGCCCGACAATATTACTGTCACAGGAAGAATTGACCGGAGCAGGGTGCGGAGACCGTGAGGAAAGCAACAATACGACTGGCGTGGTTCACACTTGGTGTGGTTTCGCTGCTGCTTGGATTGGTTGGCGCTGTGCTGCCGCTATTGCCCACAACGCCCTTTCTGTTGCTGGCCGCCTTCGGGTTTGCCCGGTCATCGCCGCGCCTTCACGGTTGGCTTATGGCGCACCGCCAGTTCGGGCCGATGATCAGAAATTGGGAACAGTATGGCGCGATTGACCGGCGGTCGAAACGTGTGGCGGTGATTGTGATTGCGCTCACGCCCGTCATCACGTGGCTTGCGGGTGCACCCTACTGGGCACTCGCAACCCAGATAGCGGTTCTGGCTGTGGTTGCAGCCTTTATCCTCACGCGACCAGTTCCAGAGGTAGCAAAGCAGCAAGATGTACGAACATGAATGGCATTGGAAGCGTGCGCTGGTTGCGGTTTTGGTAGGGCCGTTGGGGGCGTCTGCCGTGACCGGCATACTCTATTGGTCAATCAGCAACCTGATCGTGCTTCTGCTTGGCGAAGGCCTGGTTTTTGCAGAGGTCAGTTTTGCCGCCGGTTTCTTCATTGAAGGCGAAACAGTGGTTTATATGTCTCTTGGAGCCGGCATCACCGGCATGGCTCTGATGCTTATTCCTGGGTTTCCGCTCAGCTATGGCCTTTCCAGGCTTTCGCGCCACTCAAAGCCCGCCTATATCGCCGCCAGCTTTATGGCTTTCCCAGCAATGGTGGGCTTGATCATGTTTCAGAGCCGGTCGTCCGGCTTGGTAACGCCGCGCGATATCTATTTCCTGAGCTATTTTGCGCTGATCACGCTGCTGAACGGCTGGATCGCGCATTGGGTCATACACGGCAAAAGAAAAAGACCGCCTGAAAGGGTTGAGGCGGTCTTCGAATGATCTGGTTGTTGAGGGGCTTATGGTAGCGGGCTGATGATGCCCAACTCGCCCACATCTACATCTTTGAAAGCCACCTTGTTGCCCGCCACGCGGACCTTACCTTCGGCAATCATCCTGACCGCGGCCGGGTACATCTTGTGCTCATAGCTCAGGGTTTTGGCGATCAGGCTTTCTTCTGTTTCGTCCACTGCAACCGGGATAGCGGCTTGCATGATGATCGGGCCGTTGTCCATCTCGGGCCGCACATAGTGGATGGTGCAGCCCGCGAAGCGGACACCATCTTCGATGGCGCGCGCATGCGTATGCAGGCCTTTGTATGACGGCAGCAGCGACGGGTGGATGTTGATCATGCGGTCGCGCCAGCGATTGACGAATGTGGAGGTCAGAAGCCGCATAAAGCCCGCGAGGCAAACAAGGTCCACCTTATGGTCCGCGAGGCACTCATGCAGCGCGTCCTCGAACGTCTCCTTGTCCTCAAATTCCTTGTGATCAATGGTCACAGCCTTGATGCCAGCCTGTTCGGCGCGCTCAAGCCCGCGCACGCCGGGGCGGTTGGAAATGACAACCTCAATGGTGGCTGGGTAATCAGCGGCCGAGCAGGCGTCGATCAGGGCCTGCAGGTTGGTACCGCTGCCGGAAATCATGACGCCGAGACGAAGTTTCCGCATGGCTTATCCTTCACCCGTGATGGCGGACCAGTCAGTGTCTGCGCCCCAGGTGCCAGCTTTGCCGGTCACTCGGCATTTCGGCTTGCCGGCGCCCTTGGTGATGTAACCAATGGTGTAAACCGTCTCGCCGTGCTCTTTGAGAAGCGCTGTGGCGGCTTCTGCATGTTCAGGTGCCACAACAACAACCATGCCGATGCCGCAGTTGAAGGTGCGGGACATCTCTGACGCCTGGATGTTGCCCTGGTCGCGCAGCCAGTTGAACACGCCGGGAAGCTCCCACGTGCCGGTGTCCACTTCTGCGAGCGTGTCCTTTGGCATCACGCGGGGAATATTCTCAAGGAAGCCGCCGCCGGTGATGTGGGAAAAGGCTTTGGCATAGCCAGCCTTCGTGGCTGCGAGGCAGCTTTTGACGTAAATCTTGGTCGGGGCCAGCAGCTCTTCGCCCAGCGTGCCCGCGCCAAAGCCGGAGGCGTCGGAATATTTGTGGCCTTTATCTTCTACGATGCGGCGAATGAGCGAATAGCCGTTCGAATGCGTACCGTTTGACGCCAGCCCCAGAAGCACGTCGCCCTCAGTAACGGTAGAGCCGTCAAGTAGCGTACCGCGCTCTGCGGCGCCCACGCTGAAGCCAGCCAGGTCATAATCACCGCCCTGGTACATGCCGGGCATTTCTGCCGTTTCGCCACCAATCAGCGCGCAACCGGCCTGACGGCAGCCTTCGGCAATACCGGCGACCACGTCAGTCATCTGCGCCACGTCCAGGTGGCCTGTCGCCATATAATCAAGGAACAAAAGCGGCTCTGCACCCTGAACCACAAGGTCATTCACGCACATGGCCACAAGATCGATACCCACGGTGTCATGAATGCCCGCGTCGATGGCGACCTTCAGCTTGGTGCCGACGCCATCGTTGGCAGCCACAAGGATCGGATCATTAAAGCCTGCAGCCTTAAGGTCAAACAGACCGCCAAAGCCGCCAAGGCTTGCGTCCGCGCCGGAGCGGCGGGTTGAAGCCGCCAGTGGCTTGATATTCTCAACAAGGGCTTCACCGGCGTCGATATCCACGCCTGCCTGCTTATAGGTGTATGAATCGTTTTGGGCGCTCACGTTTCTTCTTCCAAGCATTTCTGACGCCTGTTGCGGGGGCGCCATTCTGTGTTTCCGTCCAGCGGGTGGCCACAAATTGGGCTAATTTAATTGCAAGCCTAAGACCCTATGGCATTTGATTTCAAGCGCGTTATAGTGGCGCCGGATCAGTTATGAAAGTATTTATGCGCAAGCTTCTGGGAAATAATCATCTTTTCTGTATCTTCGCGGCGTTCCTGGGCGTATTTGCCGCAGATATTGCCGCGTGGGCGCAAGCCAAGGAAGACCCACTCGACCGATTGTTCACCATTCAGGCCATCAAGGTCGATGAAACCGCGAGCCGGGCCAGCGAGGCGCGCCGCGTGGCTCTCGCCAAAGCCGAACTGATGGCCTACGAGAAGCTGCTGGTGAAGCTGACGCAGCCTGAGGGCAGGGAGAAGCTGCCCACCATGAGCGCCCGTGAAGTTCAGGCCATGATCAGCGGTATCGAGGTGGTTGAGGAACAGTCTTCCTCCCGCAGATACCTTGCAACACTTGATGTACGGTTCGAGCCCGGCGTTGTCAGCCAGTTCCTGGCACAATATAACGTGCCGCACGTGTTGGGTACCGGGCGCGGTATTCTTGTGGTCCATGGCCACAGCCGCGGACTGCAGGATATCCTGTGGGAGGCAGACGCGACGCTGGATGCAGCCCGCGAGCAAGTCGACTGGCTGAACCGTATTCGGCAATATGTCTTTCCGCGCGGCGAAATGGCAGAGCGCGCCATGCTGACGTATGAGGAAGTGGCTCATCTTGAAGCCCGCGATGTGCTGACGCTGGCACGGCGCTATGATGTCCGATCTGCGCTGATTATAGCATCACGCTGGCATACTGCCGGTCCCGAGGGTGCGGTGCTCGACTATAGGTTCCTCAATACCGACGGCGATATTACAGGCGACGGCCGTATCCGCAATGCCGCAAGCGAGGAAGCGGCGATTGCTGCCATGTATGCTGAAGCACTGGAGCAGATCGATAGCGCATGGCGTGCCCAGTTGCTGGTGGATACAGGGCAGGGCGGCGTTCTGGACGTGATGGTTTCATCGACCGAGCTTGGAACCTATAATCAAGTTTTATCGAGACTGGACGACGTTAGCCTGGTTAGTGACGTGGAGCAGCTTCAGATTGGGCTGCCCTTCAGCCAACTGCGCTTTCGGTACACAGGCCGCGAGGATCAGCTTGTGCTGGCGCTCAGGTATGCAGGCCTTGTTTTGTCGCCGTATGGCGAAAGCCAGCTGTTGGCGCTGCGTGGGGACGATGTAGACGACTAACGCTTAATGAATGTGGGGGAGACATCATGAATAAATGGTTCTGGATCGGCACAACAGCCGTTGTGATACTGTTTGTATACCTGACGAAAGGCGTCATGCTGCCCTTTCTGGCAGGGCTTGCTGTTGCCTATTTCCTTGACCCGATTGCCGACAGGCTTGAGGCGCTGAAGGTTCCCCGCGGCGCTGCCGCAGCCATGGTGATCACGGTGTTTTTCCTGGTGATTGTTGGGGTTGTCCTAGCATTCTGGCCCATCCTGCAATCCCAGATCGCGGCCATCTCCCAAAGCCTACCTCAAACGCTTGCGGGCCTGAGGCCCTGGTTGAACGACACGCTACAAACGCTTTCGGACCGTTTCGGGCAGGACGTTGCGGGCGATGTAGACAGCATGCTGGCCTCCTTCAGCGATGAACTGCTGGCGCGGGTTAAGCACGGCGCCGGCACGGTGCTAAAAAGCGGGCTTGCGGTGTTCAACATCCTGTCGCTGATGCTGATTTCGCCAGTTGTGGCCTTTTACCTGCTGCGGGATTGGGACCTTCTGGTTGCCAAGGTGGACAGCTGGTTGCCGCCCTCGGGCAGCGAGGTCGTCCGGGGCCTTGCGCGCAATGTCGACACCGTTCTGGCCGGTTTCGTGCGCGGGCAGTTGATTGTCAGCACCATCATGGGCATCCTTTATGCCATAGGCTGGTCAGCCGTGGGCCTTGATTTCGCTATTCTGCTGGGCGTGCTGGCTGGTGTAATGTCCATCGTGCCTTTCGTTGGCGCCTTGTTTGCCGCTGCCGTTGCCGTGGCCATGGGCATTGGCCAATGGGGCATGGACCCAGTCCAACTGGGGCTTGTTGCCAGCGTGTTCCTTGTGGTGCAGGTGATCGAGGGCTCGCTCCTGACACCGAAACTGATCGGCGACCGTGTTGGCCTGCACCCTGTGTGGGTATTGTTTGCGGTGTTTGCCGGTGGTGAGGTGATGGGCTTTGTGGGCGTCTTGATTGCAGTGCCTGCTGCTGCGGCCATTGCCGTCTTGGTGCGCTACTGGATCGACGTCTATCTGGAGCATCACGGCATCCCGGACGCTGTGCAGCCCGCAGCTTCGAAAGAATAAATCTAAACTGAGTGATGAGTATTGAGGACCAGCAATGGTAAAACAGGCAAAACAGATACCGCTTGAGCTACCGCACAAGCCCAGTTTCGAAATGGCGGATTTTATCGTTTCCGCCTCGAATGAGGCAGCGTTTTCCGTTGTGGACGGTTGGCCGGACTGGCCACACCATGCCGTCGCCCTCGTGGGGCCGGCTGCCAGCGGCAAAACCCATCTGGCAAAGGCCTGGGCGAAACGAGCGGATGCGATTGAGGTCAACGCGTCTGACGAAATTGACGCCATCGCGCCCGGCAGCAACGTGCTGGTTGACGGTGCAGACGCGGCGACACGTCGGGACGAAACACTGTTCCACCTGTTTAACTGGACCAAGGAGACCGGTGGCCACCTGTTGTTGACCAGCCGCACCGCGCCTAACTTGTGGAATGTAGCGTTGCCGGACCTCAAGTCACGGCTGGCCACCATTCCGGTCGCGGAAATCAGTGAGCCTGATGACCATTTGTTAATGGTTCTACTGGTAAAACTGTTTTCTGACAGACAGTTACAAGTTGATCTTGCTGTAGTGGATTATATTATCAAGCGCATTGAGCGGTCCTTCACTGCCGCCAAAGAGCTGGTTGATGCCATCGACCGGCATGCTTTGGCAGACAAACGCAAAATAACCAAGGCGTTGGCTAAAACTTGCTTAGAGGCGCCAACAGACAGATAATTGTAACATTCATGGGCTACGGGGACCCTTTATAACCCCGACAGGAGCAGACGACAGCATGGCTGACGGAGACCAAAAGGCAGCATCACAACCCACCGAGGCCAAAGATAAAGGCTTGCCATCCCGTGAGGAGATTGTCAGTCACATCAAAGGCCTGCCCGGCGGTGAGAAGTATCTGAACCGGGAGCTGAGCTGGCTTCAGTTCAACATGCGCGTTTTGGAAGAAGCGGAAAACATGCGCCACCCGCTCTTGGAGCGCCTACGCTTCCTGTCGATTTCAGGCAATAACCTCGACGAATTCTATATGGTGCGCGTTGCAGGCCTTAGGGGCCAGTGCGACATGAAGCTTGAGGTCGTGTCTGATGACCAGAAATCGCCGATGCAGCAGTTGCAGCAACTGAATGATCTGGCAGAAACCCTGATGGCCAAGCAGCAGGACGTTTGGGCGGGGCTCAACAAGGAACTGCGTGAGAACAAAATCATCGTGCTGGAGAAAGCCGAGATCTCCCAGGAAGAGCGCGATTGGATCGAAGGATATTTCCTGGATAATGTGATGCCGGTCCTGACGCCGATTGCGGTTGATCCGGCTCATCCATTTCCCTTCATCCAGAACCTTGGGTTCACTATGGCGCTGTCGCTGGTGCGTAAGCGCGACAATAAGGAAATGGTGGCACTGCTGCCGGTACCGCATCATGTTGACCGCTTTGTGCGCCTGCCGAATGATACCAGCGGCGAAGTGCGGTTCATTGCGCTGGAGCGCATGCTGGAACTGTTCCTGGACCAACTGTTTCCGGGATACCGCGTTGATGGCTGTGGTGTGTTCCGCATTATCCGCGATAGCGATATCGAGATTGAAGAGGAGGCGGAAGATCTGGTGCGCGTGTTTGAAAGCGCGCTCAAGCGCCGCCGCCGGGGCAGGGTAATCCGCCTGAAGGTTGATGCGGCCATGCCTGAGCCGCTCAGGAACCTTGTGATCAACCGGCTGGACGCGGACGAAGAAACCGTTGTTGTTGTCGACGGCATACTCGGCATCGATGAAACAGGCGAGCTGATTGTCGACGATTTCCCCGACCTGAAATATGTGCCCTATAACCCGCGCTACCCTGAGCGCGTAAGGGATTTCGGTGGGGATATCTTCAAGACCATCGCCTCGAAGGACTTTGTGGTTCACCACCCTTATGAATCCTTCGAAGTTGTGCACCATTTCTTGCTTCAGGCAGCGCGCGACCCGGATGTTGTGGCGATCAAGCAGACGCTCTATCGCGCAGGCTCCCAGTCCCAGATCATCAAGGCGCTGATCGAGGCGGCAGAAGCGGGCAAATCCGTCACAGCCGTGGTGGAGTTGAAAGCGCGGTTTGATGAGGAACAAAACATCAAGTGGGCGCGCGACCTTGAGCGCGCGGGCGTGCATGTGGTGTTCGGCTTTATCGACCTGAAGACCCACGCGAAGGTATCGATGGCTGTCAGGCGCGAAAACGGCAAGCTCCGGAGCTATATGCACTTCGGGACCGGCAACTATCACCCGGTTACGGCGCGGTTCTATACGGACCTGTCGTTCTTTACCGCCGATCCCGCGCTGGCGCGTGACACCAACAAGATGTTCAATTATCTGACCGGCTATGTTGAGCCCGACGGCATGGAAAAGCTGGTGATGTCACCCTTCATGCTGCGGGATCACTTGATCCGGTTGATCGACAAGGAAATCGAGATCGCGCGGTCGGGTGGCCCAGGTGCCGTGTGGGTGAAGCTGAATTCGCTGCTGGACCCCAAGATCATCGACAAGCTCTATGAGGCCTCCATGAACGGGGTTCAGGTGGACCTCGTGGTGCGCGGTATCTGTACGCTGCGCCCAGGCATTCCGGGTCTCAGCGAAAACATTCGTGTGCGGTCTATTGTTGGCCGTTTCCTTGAGCATGCCCGCATCTGCTGCTTCGGCAACGGGCACGGCCTGCCATCGCGCCAAGCGAAGGTCTATATCTCGAGCGCAGACTGGATGCCGCGGAACTTTGACCGCCGCGTCGAAAGCCTTGTACCGATTGAGAACCCGACTGTGCATGACCAGATTATGGGGCAGGTGATGGCTGCAAACTTCAAGGACAACACCCAGTCCTGGAGTATGGCGCCGGACGGCAGTTTCCGCCGGAACCTGCCGAAGGAAGGCGAAAAAGAGTTCATCGCCCACCATTATTTCATGACCAACTCGTCCCTTTCTGGTAGGGGCAAGGCCTTGGGCGGTGACAAGAAAATCACGCCCCTGATTGATTATAGTATTGAGGACTGATCAGCATGTTTGAAGCGGCGGCCCGGGCCGATGATTATATCGCAGTAATCGACATCGGCTCCAACTCCGTGCGGCTTGTTGTCTTTTCCGGTCTTCGGCGTGTGCCAGACATTATCTTCAACGAAAAGGTCATGTGTGGTTTGGGCGCTGAAATCGGTGTCTCGGGCAAAATGGGCAAGAAAGCCATGGACAGCGCGGTGTCCACGCTAAAGCGATTCCGGGCCTTGTGTGAGCAGATGCAGGTAGAACGGATCGAGATCCTGGCGACCGCGGCAGTCCGCGACGCCAAAAACCGCAAAGCGTTCATCAATCGCGTTCGTAAGGAATGCGGTATCGAGATTGAGACCATTGATGGTGTGGAAGAAGCCCGGCTGGCGGCCCACGGGGTGATTTCAGCTGAACCCCACGCTACTGGCATCATGGGGGACCTGGGCGGGGGGTCACTTGAGCTTGCCCGCATTGAAGATGGCGAAGTCCATGAGACAATCAGCTTGCCAATCGGTCCACTCAGGTTGCAGAGCATGTTCGGTGATGACCGGCGTAAAATCCGCAAGCATCTGAAAAGCTTGTTTGAGGAAATTCCATGGCTTTCCGAACGGCAAGGCCAAAACCTGTATATGGTTGGTGGCGCCTGGCGGAATATTGCCAAGCTTATGATGAGGGAAAAGTCCAACCCGCTGCCCATCCTGCAGGGCTACCGAAACAGCCGGTCTGAATACACCAATTACTGCAAACGCATCAGCCGCCTGTTGCCTGATGATATTCCCTTTGCAGGCTTGCTCACTGGTCGTCGCCGTGCGGTAATGCCAACCGCCGCCATAATCTTGATGGAAGTGATGGCCGCGATGAAAGCCAAGCTGGCCGTGGTTTCCACATATGGCATCCGCGAGGGCCTGATCTATGACCTGACGCGCGAAGACGAACGCGGCATGGACCCGTTTCTGTTTACCTGCCACGTGCTGGCAGCGGAACGATCCAGGTTTGCAGAGCACAGTAATCTGCTGTTTGAATGGACGCGCCCCTTGTTCTGGCACAAGGTGCCGGACCCCGAGCTTCGTGAGAAGCTGCATCGGGCGATTTGCTTGCTGAGCGATATTGCTTGGCGGGGACATCCCGATTTCCGGGCTGAGAAGGCCGTGGAATCGGTGCTGCACGGTCATTTCATTGGTGTTTCGCACCGGGACAGAGCTTATCTGGCAGTTGCCATGAACCAGGCGTATGGCGCGTCGGTGGACCTGGGCCATGTGGCGCATATCCTGCCGCTGCTCAAGATCAATGAAATTCTGGAGGCCCGCATGATGGGGGCAGCGCTTCGGCTGGCCCAGCGCTTGTCTGGAGGCACTGCCGATCCATTGCTGCACAGCCGCCTGCGTGTGAGTAAATCCAAGGTCTATCTGGGCGTACCGAAGGCCTACAAGGATATCGCCAACGAGGTGGTGCAGAAGCGATTGACTCAACTTGGTCAGCTTATGGGCCGCCGGGCGGTAATCGAGTTCCCGAATGATATTAGCTGAGCACGAGCCGGCGCATCTGATTTCTGTTGCGCTTGATCCTGAAATGTGATCACTTTTTTTTGGACCTTAAATTTCGCCTTAAATCTCGAGTATCCAAAAATGGAAAATTTGCCTGAAGACGTGTTGGCCTGCCTGTCCGCTCACCCGGACATTGAAGTAATCGACTGCATGATGCCCGATATGGTGGGCATGATGCGCGGCAAACAGTTGCCGATCGATGGCTTGAAGAAGCTTTACACCACAGGCATTCCGTTGCCAACATCGTCGGCGCTGATGGACAGCAAGGGCCAATTGGTGGACACGGTAGTGGAAGGCCCCCAGGACGGTGACCCAGATCGCATCTGCAAGCCGGTTCCGGGTACGTTTTCCTATGTGCCGTGGGTCAAGCGCCCAACCGCACAGGTATTGATGAGCCAACACGAAAAGGACGGTAGCTTGTTCGCGGCTGATCCGCGTGCGGCGCTTTTGAACGCGCTGAAGCCCCTCTCAGACATGGGGCTGACGCCCGTTGTGGCACTTGAGCTTGAGTTTTACATGACAGAACCCACGCTGCCGCTCAGGCCCGCGAAAACGCCAAACGGCTGGACGCCGCTGACAGGTGCGCAGGCGACGGGGTTTGAGGACCTGTATGATTTCGATGATGTGCTGCGAGAGCTGTACGCCGTCTGTGCCGAGCAGAATATCCCTGCCGAAGGGGTGTTGTCGGAATACGGGCCCGGACAGTTTGAAGTGAACCTAACCCATGTGCCCGATATTGTGACCGCCTGCGATCACGCCATGCTTCTGAAGCGGGCAATCAAGGGGGTAGCGCGCAAGCACGGCATGGTGGCGACTTTCATGGCGAAGCCATACGCGGATTGCGCCGGCTCGGGGCTGCACGCCCATATCAGCCTCTTGGACCGGGACGGCAACAATGTGTTTGGCTGCGAGGGCGGCAACAATTGGTCAGAAACGTTCGAGCACGCCGTGGGCGGGCTTCAAGCCACTATGGCAGAAAGCATGGCCATTTTCGCGCCCAATGCCAACAGCTACCGGCGGTTTCAGCGCGGTAGCTACGTGCCGCTGACACCCACATGGGGGCCGAACCACCGGGGTGTTTCTCTGCGTATTCCGCTCGCGGACGCGGCGAACATGCGGGTGGAGCATCGTGTATCCGGGGCGGACGCCAACCCGTATCTGGTCGCGGCAGCTATTGTGGCGGGCATCCACCACGGTATCGACGCCAAGGCAAAGCCGGGGCCGATGGTCGCGGAAGAAACAGTGCTGGAAGAAGAAAAAGCCACACTACCGTCCCGTTGGCCGCATGCGTTGGACCGGTTTGAAGCGGGTACGATTCTGCCGCGCTACCTGGGGGCGCGCTACCATGACTATTTCCTCAAGTGCAGACGCTTTGAGGAAGAAAGCTTCCATGCCGAGGTCAGTGAACGGGACCTGGACTGGTATTGGCGCGCGACATAGGCGCACAAAAAAGGGAGGGCGCTGGCCCTCCCAATCTCAAATCATTCTGTTGTCAGACTATTCGGATTCGAGCTCAACAACCTCGATATCACCTTTGTGGGCCGTGAGCGCCAGATCACCACGCATCAGCTTCTCGGCGTCCTTGCCGAAAATCTCATAGCGCCAGCCATGCATGGCCTTGATGTCGGTGGTCGGCACTGCCGCCCAATTCTCAATGTCCGCGCTGTTCGCAACCATGCGCGACGCAACCTTGGCTTCCTGACACTTGATTTTCAAGAGCACTTTCAGAAGGTCGGCCATCGGCGGCGTTGCCGGACGGGGTTTCGCCCGTTCAATCTGCGGCAGTTCGCTTTCAGGCATGTTGAGGCCTTTTTCCAAAGCCTCCATCAGCGACTTTCCGGCACGGGACCGGCTGAATCCTTTTGGAATGCTGCGAATGCGATCAAGCCCGGCGACATCCTTCGGCGGGTGGGCCGCGATCTCGAACAGGGTCTCGTCCTTGGCGACGCGGTTGCGCGGCAGGTCGCGTTCCTGTGCCTGCAGCTCACGCCACTCCGCCAGGGCCTTCAGGATGCCGAGGAACCGCGGTTTGTTGGTGCGTACCTTCAGGCGCTTCCAAGCATCTTCCGGCTTGACGAAGTAAAGCTCTGGATCACGCAGCATAGCCGTTTCTTCATCGACCCAGCCAACGCGATTCTCGCGCTCAAGCTCAGCCTTCAGCGTGCGGTAGATGTCCCTGAGGTAGGTTACATCGCCGATGGCGTAATTGAGCTGGGTGTCAGACAGCGGCCGCTTGGACCAGTCCGTGTAGCGGGCTGATTTATCCAGCTGCGCCTTGGTGATTTTGGTCACCAATGTCTCATAGCCAACCGAATCGCCGAAGCCGCAAACCATCGCAGCGACCTGAGTATCAAAGATCGGGGCAGGGAGTGCGCCATCCATCATCTGGTGGAATATCTCCATGTCCTGGCGGCAGGCGTGCATGACCTTCAGGACATTCTCATCCGCCAGCAGATCCATCAGGGGACTGAGGTCAATGCCTTCAGCCAGAGGGTCAATGGCAAAGGCGCCGTCATCATCGGCGACCTGGACAAGACAAAGCTTGGGATAATAAGTATTGTCGCGAAGGAACTCGGTATCTACGGTGACAAACTCTGCGGCTGCGAGGCGTTCGCAAAGACTGGCAAGTTCGTCCGTACTGGTAATTGGTTGCATGTAAATTTCCGTTTCTGTTTGGCGCATCTAATACACAACCAGAGGCCAATCGTCACCCTTTCTCTGCAATCCTTCTAACACGGTCTTGACATTCGCTGTCATTCATGCGCTTTTCCGGGCCAAATTTGTACGTAATATTCGTACCCAGAGACTAAAAAGAACGTAGGAAACCATGCACGATTATCGCTCTCACACTTGTAACGAGCTTCGCCACGCCAACGTCGGCGAAACCGTCCGCCTGTCTGGCTGGGTTCACCGTAAACGGGACCACGGCGGCCTGCTGTTTATCGACCTGCGCGATAACTATGGCCTGACCCAATGTGTGTTCGACGTGGACAGCAAATGCTTCGCGGAAGCGGAGGCTGTACGTGCTGAAAGCGTGATCCGTATTGATGGCCGCGTGAAGGCTCGCACGGAAGACACGGTCAACAAAGACCTGCCGACTGGCGACGTTGAGATCTATGTTGACGAGCTTGAAGTTCTGTCTGCCGCTGGTGACCTGCCGCTGCCGGTATTCGGCGACACTGAATATCCTGAGGATATTCGCCTGAAGTACCGCTTCCTGGACCTGCGCCGCGAACGCATCCACAATAACATCATTCTGCGCTCTGATGTGATCTCTGAGCTCCGCAACCAGATGACTGGCCAGGGCTTCAAGGAATTCCAGACGCCGATTCTGACGGCTTCAAGCCCAGAAGGCGCGCGTGACTTCCTGGTGCCGGCTCGCCAGCACCCAGGCAAATTCTATGCGCTGCCACAGGCACCACAGCAGTTCAAACAGCTGATCATGGTGTCGGGCTTCGACCGCTACTTCCAGATTGCGCCTTGCTTCCGTGATGAAGATGCCCGCGCGGACCGTAGCCCGGGTGAGTTCTACCAGCTCGATATTGAGATGAGCTTCGTGACCCAGGACGATGTGTTCGGTGCAATCGAGCCCGTACTGGTGAATGTGTTCAAGAAATTCTCCAAGAAGAAGATCACCGAAGCACCGTTCCCGCGCATTCCGTTTGCGGAATCAATGCTGAAGTACGGCAACGACAAGCCTGACCTTCGGAACCCGATCGAAATCCAGGACGTGACCGAAATTTTCCGTGACAGCGGCTTCGGTATTTTCGCCAAAATGGTTGATGGCGGCGCTGTTGTGCGCGCCGTCCCGGCGCCGGAAGCAGGCCTGAAATCCCGCAAGTTCTTTGACAGCACCAACGACTGGTCGAAGCGCGAAGGCTTCGCGGGCCTTGGTTACATCAACATCAAGGAAGGCGTGCCTGGCGGTCCAATTGCCAAGAACCTCGGCGAAGAGCGGACGCAAGCCCTGATCGACCAGTTGGGCCTTGGCCCGAATGACGGTGTCTTCTTTGCCTGTGACAAGGAAGCGGGCGCAGCCAAGCTTGCCGGTCTTGCGCGCACCAAGGTAGGTGAAGACCTCGAGCTGATTCCGGATGACGAGTTCAAATTCTGCTGGATCGTCGACTATCCGATGTTCGAATATGACGAAGAAAACAAGAAGATCGACTTCTCGCACAACCCATTCTCCATGCCGCAAGGCGGGATGGAAGCGCTTGAGACCAAAGATCCGCTTGAGATCCTCGCGTACCAATATGACATCGTCTGTAACGGCATCGAGCTTTCGTCTGGTGCGATCCGGAACCACCGTCCTGACATCATGATCAAGGCGTTTGGTATCGCGGGCTATGATGAAGCAACCGTGGAAGAAGAGTTCGGCGGCATGCTGAATGCGTTCAAATACGGCGCGCCGCCACACGGTGGTCTGGCGCCAGGCGTTGACCGGATGGTGATGCTGCTGGCAGACGAGCCGAACATTCGCGAAGTGATCCTGTTCCCGATGAACCAGAAAGCCGAAGACCTGATGATGGGCGCACCAAGCACGGTTCACCCGAAGCAGCTTCGAGAGCTGCACATTCGGTGCGTAGAGCCGCCTAAGAAAGACGGCGAATAAGACTGATGAGATGGGGCCCTTGCGGCCCCATTTTGACTTGAGGGTGGTGACCAGATCACCGCTAGGACATGACCGTTAAAAGCGAGACCGGTTGATGAATGAAAACATTCTGATCATTGATTTCGGTTCACAGGTCACCCAGCTGATTGCACGGCGTGTGCGTGAAGCCGGTGTTTACTGTGAAATCGTTCCCTTCAACAAAGCTGACGAAGTGCTGGACACATTCGGCGCGGCTGGCGTCATCCTGTCGGGTGGCCCGGCAAGCGTGACCCACGCCGATACCCCGCGCGCGCCAGAACGTGTATTCACCATGGGTATCCCGGTTCTGGGCATCTGCTATGGCCAACAAACCATGGTTTCCCAGATGGGCGGTAATGTGACCACCTCGGACCACCAGGAGTTCGGCCGGGCGTTCGTAGACGTCAAGGAAAGCTGCGCGCTGTTCGACGGCGTCTGGAACGTGGGCGACCGCGAACAGGTTTGGATGAGCCACGGCGACCATGTGGACCGGCTGCCTGAAGGCTACAAGGTTGTCGCTACATCTGACGGTGCGCCATATGCCGCCATCGCAAATGAAGAGAAGCGCTTCTATGCGGTACAGTTCCACCCTGAGGTGGTGCACACGCCCCACGGCGCCCAGTTGCTTGGCAACTTTGTTACCAAGATTTGCGGTTGCAAGGGCGACTGGACAATGGCCAGCTTCCGCGACACCAAGATCAAGGAAATCAGGGAGCAGGTTGGCGACAAGCGTGTGATCTGCGGCTTGTCTGGTGGCGTCGACAGCTCCGTTGTTGCTGTCCTGATCCATGAAGCCATCGGCGACCAGTTGACCTGTGTGTATGTAGACCACGGCCTGATGCGCCAGGGCGAGAGCGAGCAGGTCGTGAGCCTGTTCCGCGAGCACTATAACATCAACCTGGTGCACCGCGACGCGTCGGATCTGTTCCTGGGTGCGCTAGCGGGCGTGACCGACCCTGAAGTGAAGCGCAAGACCATCGGCAAGCTCTTCATCGATGTGTTCGAGGAAGAGGCAAAAGCGGTTGGCGGTGCAGACTTCCTGGCGCAGGGCACGCTCTATCCTGATGTAATCGAATCCGTTTCCTTCATCGGTGGCCCGTCGGTGACCATCAAGTCCCACCACAATGTGGGCGGTCTGCCTGAGCGCATGAACATGGGGCTTGTTGAGCCGCTTCGTGAGCTGTTCAAGGACGAAGTTCGCGCCCTTGGCCGCGAACTTGGCCTGCATGAAGATTTCGTTGGGCGGCATCCATTCCCAGGGCCTGGCCTTGCGATCCGTATTCCAGGTGAGATTACACGCGAGAAGGCAGATATCCTCCGGAAGGCTGACGCCATCTATCTTGAGGAAATCCGCAACGCCGGCCTTTATGACAGCATCTGGCAGGCTTTTGCCGTGCTGCTGCCGGTCAAGACCGTTGGTGTGATGGGCGACGCCCGTACCTACGACCATGTGTGTGCCATCCGCGCGGTGAACTCCACCGACGGTATGACCGCAGACTATTATCCGTTCCCACATGAGTTCCTGGGTCGTGTGGCGACACGGATCATCAACGAAGTGCGCGGCATCAACCGCGTGGTCTATGATGTGACGTCGAAGCCCCCAGGAACCATCGAGTGGGAATAACCTGTTCGGAAAGGCGGCTTTATGCCGCCTTTTCTTTTTTCCGCAGCCACAAGAGCTGAAGCGTAAGCACCACAAGATAGCTGATCAGGAACGCCAGGTAGAATTGCTTCAAAAGCGGGTCTTCGACATCCTTGACGATCGGATCACTGACAGGCAGCCGCATCAGACCATCGGTAATGGCCGGAATCATGTGAAACAGGAAGGTCGCCGTGTAGCTGATGGCCTGGACATAGCCGGAGAACTGCCGGAACAGGTGTGTTGTCTCTGCAAGTCGTCCCACGCCCAGGGCGCCGAGCGTCAGGATGGCGAGGATGTGGGCCTTGTTGAACTCGCCGGTCGCATTATAGAGCGCAAGGGCCGATGCCGCCGCCAGAAGGGTACAGATCAGGTAGATTTTGCCAGTCGTGTCGGTAAACCGGATTACCCTGTAGTTGATCAGCGAATATACGCCGGACAACAGCGCAACAATACCAATGATAGTGTGGAACCAGCCGAACATGGTGATTTCGGGCATGTTATCTCTCCTTCAGGGCCAACCGTCTTTGCGGTATCCCAAAGCTAGGGCGTTGCGGGCGTTGGTCAATGTTTCATGTGCTGCCAGGCCATATATGAATAGACCCCATCCTGGAATGTGTGTGGGGCTTTTCCTTTCCATGCTGTAAAATCCGACTATATTAGCCGCAAACACGGTTGAGGAGAGTATCTATGTCCACCACGAGCAAAGACGTCACCGTTGATGCGCGCCCCAAGCGCCAGCAGACAGCGAAAAATATCGCAGCCCGCAAGGGTGACACGCCGATCGTCTGCCTGACGGCCTATATCACCCCAATGGCGGCGCGGCTTGACCAGCACTGCGACCTGCTGCTGGTGGGTGACAGTGTGGGCATGGTGCTTTATGGCCTCGACAGCACGCTGGGCGTGGACCTTGAGATGATGATCCGTCACGGTCGAGCGGTCTGCCGGGGCGCCAAACAGGCGCTGGTTGTGATCGACATGCCTTTCGGGTCCTATGAGGAATCGAAGGAACAGGCGTTCCGCAATGCCGCGCGTGTGCTTTCAGAAACCGGAGCAGGGGCAGTCAAGCTTGAGGGCGGTGTCGAGATGGCAGAAACCGTTCGTTTCCTGTCTCGCCGCGGTATTCCGGTACTCGGCCACGTTGGCCTGATGCCTCAGTCAGTCCATGCGCACGGTGGCTACGGCGCCAGAGGCAGGACTGTCGATGAATGGCAGCCCATCATCGATGACGCGATTGCTATCGCGGAGGCTGGGGCTTTTGCTGTGGTTCTTGAAGGCGTTGCAGAACCGCTGGCCCGCAAGGTTACAGAGGTTCTGTCTGTTCCGGTTATTGGTATTGGCGCATCAAATGCCTGTGATGGTCAGATCCTGGTAACCGAAGACATGCTTGGCCTGTTCGCGATCAATCCGAAGTTCGTGAAGCGATTCGCGGAAATCGGCCGCGACATTGAAGGGGCCATTGCGGAATATGCCGACGAGGTCCGGTCACGGTCATTCCCGGCAGAAGAGCACACCTATAAAATGCGCGGGGCAAACAGTTAAACCCCCAAAGCCGCGCCTGGGCGCCGAAAAATAACCACATTCAGCTGTTCACTAGCAAAGAAGCGCCTTTCAATGGTCTGAGAGGCGTTTCTTGGTTTGCGTCCCGGTGGCGCTTTGGCTATGGTAGCGCCCAATTATCGGGCCTTGCCCAAAAATGGATTAAACCGAGCCGTCCGCCTATGTGGGATGGCCTTGTCTGGGGAGTTTGGTGTGTCGGACATTAATTCCGATCTGGTCGCGCAGGAAGTTGACGATGAAGTCCGCCGCGAGCGGATGAATCTTCTTTGGAAGCGTTACGGTAAATATGTGATCGGTGGCGCGGTTGGCGTCGTCCTCGTGGTCGCCGGGCGCGAAATCTACAATTGGCGGGTTTCAAGCATTGAAAGCCAGCATTCCGAAGCTTTCCAGGCTGCGATTGAACAGGCGAATGTAGAGGGCGCTGATGCTGTCGCTATCTGGCGTGAAGCCGCGCCAAAACTCGGTGGCGGGTATGTCGCACTTGCCCAGCTTCGTGAGGCTGCCGCCCTGGCTGATGGCGGTGACATCGCCGGAGCAATTGCAACCTATGACGGGCTGGCGGCTGATGACACAGCCCCAACATCGCTCAGGGAACTGGGGACGCTGAAAGCCTCCATGCTGATGATTGGCCAAGGCGACCTGGATTCTGCCCGCAGCAAACTCTCGACGATCGCAGTCAAAGGCAAAGCCTGGTATTTCTCAGCTCAGGAACAGCTGGCCCTGATCGACCTTCAGCAAGGCGACCTGGACGGCGCACTGGAAAAATTTCGGCTCCTGGCTGAAGACGCAGAAACGCCTGCAAGCATCCAGGGCCGTGCCAGCCAGTTCCGCACGTTCATCGAGGCCCAGCAATTCGCGACTGATGTTTTCAGCGGCGGCACCGATAGTGCGCCAGCGACAGACGAAGTGCCGACAGAAACACAAAACAATGCAGCCAGTGAGGGAGATAGCCAGTGAACGCACCGGCTCGTGTAATTATCAGGTCAGGCCTTATCCTGACAACCGCTCTGGCTTTGTCAGCCTGCAGCTGGTTCAAAAGCGATAAGCCCAAACAGAAGTATGACGACGAGGGCAGGGAGCGCATTTCGATCCTGACCTCCACGCAAACCCTGGACGCCGATTCAGCGATCAGTGGCCTGCCTGTGGTATTGCCTCGCCCCTATGTAAATCGCAACTGGGCCGTTGAAGGCGGTAACCCAAGCCATACGCCTCAGCACGTGGCCCTGGGCGAACAGCTGTCCCTGGCCTGGCGCCGTAACATCGGCCCCGGCAACGAAAAATACCGCCGTATGGTCACAGGTCCTGTGGCCGCAGACGGAAAGGTGTTTGCCATTGATGTGAAAGGCGACGTAACAGCCGTTTCGCTGTCTGATGGCCGCACGCTCTGGAGCACGGAAATCGATACACCTGACGAACGCAGCAAGGTTGGCTTCGGTGGCGGCGCTGCCTATGCCGACGGTAATCTGTATGTAACGTCCGGGCGCGGCCTTGTGGTGGCACTGGATGCCTCAAACGGACGCGAGTTGTGGCGCTACAGCGGCCTCGTGCCGTTCCGGGGTGCGCCAACAGTAGGCGGCGGCCGGGTTTATGCCGTGACCCATGATAACCAGATGCTTGCCCTTGATGCTGATGACGGCAGCCTCGTTTGGGACCAGGTTGGTATTGCAGAAAGTGCCGGCATGCTTGGTGCCGCGTCACCTGCATTCGATGGTGCTACAGTTATCATGGCTCTGTCATCGGGCGAACTGATCGCCCTGCGTGGCGGCAATGGTCGCGTGTTGTGGCAGGATGCGCTTTCGTCCTCCCGCCGGCTTACGCCGCTTGCGACGCTGGCTGACATTGATGGCGCCCCGGTGATCGACCGCGGTAAAGTCTATGCCTTGAGCCATGCTGGCAGCATGGTTGCCATTGACATGCGCACGGGCGAACGCTCGTGGGAAGCAGATGTGGCAGGGGTGAACATGCCTGTGATTGCCGGTAGCTTCGGATTCCTGACCACCATTGATGGCCAGATTATCTGTGTGGCGCTGGGCGACGGTCGTATTCGCTGGGTAACCCAGTTGCAGCGCTTCCAGGACCAGGAAAAGCGCCGTGACCTGATCAAATGGAACGGTCCTGTGCTTGCCGGAGACCGTTTGTTGGTGACAAGTTCGCACGGCTATGCCATGAGCGTGTCGCCATATACCGGTGAAGTGCTGAGCGGCATCAAATTGCCAGCCGGTGCATCAACACCGCCAATCGTTGTGGACGGCACATTCATTGTGCTGACAGACGCTGGCGAACTGGTGGCCTATCGCTGATAGGCCACTTCTAACAGAAGTTAAAAGATCATGACCTTCACAATTGCCGTTGTTGGGCGCCCCAACGTGGGCAAGTCGACGCTGTTCAACCGTTTGGTTGGCAAGAAGATTGCCATTGTTGACGATACGCCGGGCGTAACACGCGACCGCCGCGAAGCGCAGGGATCCATTGCGGACCTTGAGTTTAGGGTGTTTGACACGGCAGGGCTTGAAGAAGGCGAGCCGGGTTCTTTGTCTGACCGCATGCGTCGCCAGACACAGCAGGCACTCAACGAAGCCGACATCGCGCTGATGCTCTATGATGCCCGCGCAGGGGTAACGCCGATGGATGAGCATTTCGCCCAGTGGCTCCGCCGCGGTGACAAGCCCGTTATCCTGGTGGCCAACAAGTGTGAAGGTAATGCCATCGTCGACGGCATCTATGAGGCCTATACGCTGGGCCTTGGCGAACCGATCGGCTTGTCTGCCGAACACGGTGAGGGCCTGGCGGAGCTGTATCGCGCGATTGTTGAAAGCCTCAAGGAAGTGGGCATTGACCCATACCCGAACGAGGACGACGCAGACCTGGCCCAGGAACTTCACGACGTGGACACTGGGCCAACTGAGGGCGACCTCGAGTATGAGTTCGTTGACCGTGAAGCCGAAACCGAAGAAGCCCGTCCGCTCAGGCTCGCCATTGTTGGCCGCCCGAACGCTGGTAAATCCACACTGATCAACGAGATGGTTGGCGAAGACCGCCTGATCACAGGCCCTGAAGCTGGCTTGACACGCGATTCCATCGCGGTTGACTGGGAATGGGACGGACTGCCGGTGAAGCTGTTTGATACAGCCGGCCTCCGCCGCCGTGCCCGCGTTACCGAGAAGCTTGAGAAGCTCTCTGTCGGCGATACCCTGCGGGCTGTCCAGTTCGCTGAAGTAGTCGTGCTGCTTTTGGATGCCGAGATGGGCATTGAGAAGCAAGACCTCAAGATTGCTGAGCGTGTCGTCAATGAAGGCCGTGGCCTTGTTATCGCGCTCAACAAGTGGGACGCAGTTACCGACCGGCTCGAATGTCAACGTCAGCTGACGGATGCGCTGACCCGCAGCCTGCCACAGCTTAAAGGCGTCAAGGTTGTCAAATTCTCTGCGCTTACCGGTAAGGGCATCCAGCATCTGATGCCAGCAGTTGCCGAGGCCTATGAGGTCTGGAACGCGCGCGTGCCAACAAGCGCCTTCAACCAGTGGCTTGCCGACACGCTTGAGAAGCATCCGGCGCCATCCGTTGGTGGTCGTCGCATCAAGATTCGCTATGGGGCCCAGATCAAGACACGGCCACCGACCTTCCTGATGTTCTGTAACCGCCCGGACGACCTGCCGGACAGCTACAAGCGCTATCTGGAGAATGAGCTGCGGCGCGATTTTGATCTGCCGGGCACGCCAATCCGGATTATCATGAAGAAGGGTGCCAACCCTTATGAGAGCCGCCGCAAGAAACGCCGCTAGGCTTTCACCTTTCAAAACCAGAGTGGGGCTGCTTTCCTTTTGACGCGGCCCCAGTTCCCCCTATAGTTAAGCCCATGAAACGGCACCTTTTCATTGGCTTTCTGAGCATTCTGTTCTGTGCATCGGCTGTGGCGGCACAGAACCCCGATACATTGACCAAAATCACCTTCGCGACCGATTGGAAGGCCCAGGCAGAGCATGGCGGCTTCTATCAGGCGCTGGCCAAGGGCTATTATCGGGCACGTGGGCTTGATGTGACCATCCGTTCGGGCGGTCCGCAGCTGGATAATCCGCGTCTGATGGCCGCGGGCGCGCTGGATATCGCCATGGCGTCCAACAGCTTCCAGCCAATCAATCTGATGGCAGCGGGCGCTGACGTGAAGGTGGTTATGGCCGCATTCCAGAAAGATCCGCAGGTGATGATGGTGCACCCTCATGTTGAGGCTACAGGCCTCGCTGACCTCAAGGGGCGGCCCGTGTTTCTGGCCGATAGTGCCATTGCGACTGTCTGGCCGTGGCTGAAGGCCCGCTTTGGCTATGAAGATCGCAACATCCGTAAATATACCTATTCACTGGCGCCGTGGCTCGCGAATCCGGAAACCGTGCAGGAAGGCTATGTTTCGTCAGAACCCTTCACCGCCACCCAGGCTGGCGTCGAGCCCAAAGTCTTCCTCCTGTCTGATGAAGGGTATCCCGGCTATTCGGCCATGGTGATGGTGCGCGGTAGCTATATGATGGAAAACCGGCAGGTGGTGGCAGACTTCGTCGCGGCGTCCATAAAGGGCTGGCAGGACTATCTGTGGGGTGACCCTGCGCCAGGTAATGCCCTGATTTTGAAGGATAACCCTGAAAAGACGGCGGAGCTTATCGCCAACGGCATCAAGATCATGCTTGCCAACCAGATGGTGGGCGACAAAAGCGAAGTTGGCATGATGACCCACGCGCGCTGGCAGCAGTTCTATGATGAAATGTCTGCGCTGGGCATCCTCGCCAAGGGTCTTGATGTTGGGGAAGCTTACACGCTGGATTTTGTCGCCCGGGAAGACCGCGACTGATGCTTAAGGTCCGCGATCTCTCCTTCGCCTACGATGGTGGCGCGGCCGTGCTGGACAACATCAGCATCTCGCTACATGACGGTGAGCTGGTTTCGCTGGTTGGGCCCAGCGGATGCGGAAAATCGACGGTTCTCAGGCTTGTCGCCGGCCTTTTGACGCCCATAGGCGGGGAGATTACCTGGAAAACCGGCCAAGCCCCTGAAACCGGCTTCGTGTTTCAGGACGCAGCGCTCATGCCTTGGGCGGATGTGTCAAAGAATATCAGCTTACCTTTAAGCCTAAGGGGTCAGGCGCTAGACGCAAAGCGGCTAGAGGAAACTCTTGGCTTTGTCGGGCTCAAGGGCCTTGAAACGCGGTACCCTCAGGCCTTGTCAGGTGGCCAGCAGATGCGGGTTTCCATCGCCCGGGCACTGGCTGCGGACGCAAAACTGCTGTTGATGGACGAACCTTTCGGGGCCCTTGACGAAATCCTGCGCTTTCGCATGAATGATCTGATGCTTGCCTTGAAGGCGGAGCAGGGCTGGTCCGGCCTGTTTGTCACCCACAGTATCTATGAAGCGGTTTACCTGTCTGATCGGGTTCTGGTGATGGATGCCGGGCGTATCGCGGGCGAAGTAACACCAGGCCTCGACCGGACGCTTGCCGCTGCGGACCAACGAGCGTCAAAGTCTTTCATCGACGCTGCCAGAAAGGTAGCGACGATTCTTGAGGCAGGGAGCATGGTCGATGCGTAAGGTCCTGCTGCCGTCTGCTGCATTTCTGTTGATGATATTTTTGTGGAAGGTATCCATAGAAGTATTTGAAATACCTAAGTTTATACTTCCCACCCCAGAGGCGGTCTGGGCGGCCTTCTTCGCCAACTTCGGCAGCCTTGTGGAAGCCTTGGGGGCCACCCTGAAGGTTACCTTCATCGCCTTGTCTGCCGCTGTTTTCAGTGGTGTGATGCTGGCGCTACTGTTCTCGCTTTCAAGATCCTTTGAGATGACCTTCTACCCCTTCGCCGTGGTTCTGCAGGTGACGCCGATTGTCTCGGTCGCGCCGCTGGTGCTGATCTGGGTCGGTATTGACCATGTGGACCGGGCGCTGGTGATCATTGCCTGGCTCGCCGCCTTTTTCCCGATCCTGGCCAACATGTCGGCAGGCCTGAGGAGCGTGGACCGGCATCTGGACGATCTGTTTACACTCTACGGTGCCAGCCGCTGGCAGCGGTTCTGGCGGCTGTCGTGGCCCACGGCCATGCCGTATTTGCTCGCAAGCCTCAAGATCAGCGGCGGGCTGGCACTTATTGGTGCTGTGGTCGCCGAGTTCGTTGCAGGCTCCGGCGGCGCAACAGGTCTTGCCTGGCGCATCCTGGAGGCTGGCAACAGGCTACAGGTTGAGAAAATGTTCGCAGGCCTCGTGCTTCTGAGCCTCGCGGGCGTGGCGATCTTCTATTTCTTTACTGCCCTTGAATGGTTCATTCTGAGGAGAAGAAAATGACACCCAATTCTTCTGTTTTGTCCCGGTTGCGAATGTGTATGGATCAAGGGCTATATGCAGATGTGGTTTTAAATTCAGACCATAGCGGAGAAAGCTATTCCGGTTTTATAACAGGCATTGGCGATGGATACGTTGCAGTGCAAGAAGTATATGATATGCGGCTTGAAGGAACCCGTGTGTTCTCCATTGTTGCAGTTGTCGATTGTGTGTTTGAAGGTGACACAAAACGTGGGCAACAGGAGATACTTGAGTGGTCAGGCATCAGCCAATCCAGTTGTGTAGATTGGATCTCTTTGGATGATCCAAAGTCCTGCATTGAATCGATTGCCAATAACCACAATTGGTTGGCCGTCCATGATGGGCCTGGGTGTGATATTGGGCAAATCGTGTCTGTTGGGCTGAAGACGTTTGAGTTGCTTGCTGTTCGGCCCATCGGAGAATGGTACGAAGAGAGTTTTGAGATTTCCTACGACGACGTTTCCCATTTGAATATCGGGGACCATTACAGTGAAACTTATCGCCGATACATGTCGCGGGATTGCTAATGAATATGCGGCACAATGTCTCTTGCCCTTTAGCCTCAATGGCGCTAGCAAACCGGCATGATGTTTCAAACGCAGGATAGAGACCGCCGGGCGGTCGGATATTGGTTGCTGTTCATGGCCTTCATGGTGTTCGCCATGGTGGTTGTGGGCGGCGCGACACGGCTGACGGAATCGGGCCTGTCGATGGTTGATTGGCGCCCGGTAACCGGCGTGCTGCCACCCATCGGGGAAGACGCCTGGCAGGCTGAGTTTGCCAAATACCAGCAAAGCCCGGAATATAAGCTCAAGAACTATCACATGAGCGTCGATGACTTTAAGGGCATCTTCTATTGGGAATGGGGCCACCGGCTGCTGGGCCGCCTGATCGGCCTGTTCTTCTTTGTGCCAATGGTGTGGTTCTGGGCCAAGGACCGTATTCCGCAGGGGTATAAACCCCGTCTGGTGGGGCTCTTTGTCCTGGGTGGCCTGCAGGGTCTTATGGGTTGGTATATGGTGATGTCCGGCCTTGTGGACGAGCCTGCGGTGAGCCACTACCGGCTGACAGCCCACCTCTCGCTGGCGCTCTTGATCTTTGGAGCAATATTTTGGACGGCTTTATCGCTTCTCAATCCCAAGCCAGTGGGCGGGCCTGCCGTTCTGAAGCGGGTGACCCACACAGCCATGCTTGTCTTGGTGCTGCAACTGGTGATGGGGGCATTGGTGGCGGGCCTGAAGGCTGGGCATATTTTCAACACCTGGCCGCTAATGGGCGACACATTCGTGCCGGAGGGCCTGTGGTTCATGGAACCCTGGTGGCTCAACATGCTGGACAATGCCGTTACCGTGCAGTTCGACCACCGGATCGGCGCTTATGTGCTGACTTTGCTGGTCATTGCCGCCGGATTTGTTGCGCGAAAGGCACCGGTTGAGACAAAAAATGCCGCCTACCTCTTGATCGGGACGGTCGGCGTGCAGATGTTATTAGGCATCATAATGCTTCTGAAAGAAGTACCGGTCAGCTGGGGTACGGTCCACCAGGGTGGAGGCGTGCTTGTGCTGGCCGCAATAATAAATCTGATGCATAAACAGCGAGGGAGGATCGCCAAATGAGCGACCAACAAAAAGACCAGCAATCAGACTATGTGACCATTTATGTGATGGCCGAAAGCGAAGACGTGGCCGTTCACCTGTCGACCGCACTTGTAAAAGAGCGGATTGTGGCCTGTGCCAACGTCAATTCGGGCACCCGGTCCATCTATGAATGGGACGGTATCATCCAGCTTGAAAATGAAGTGACTGTCTTCTTGAAAACGGCCCGCCGCAACGTCGAGGCCGCTGTTGCGCGCATCAAGGAACTTCACAGCTATGAAGTGCCCTGCATTACCGTGATGCCTATCATTGGTGGCAACGCAGACTATATGGCCTGGATCGAGCGCCAGATTGACTAGAAAAAGAGGCTTCCACCACTTGGCGTGCCAATGGAGGCGTTTTTCAACTCCAGTATCTTGGTGCGGATATGCTTTTTTTGGTCCAACACAACGAAAAGCTCGAGGTCCAGGTCTCCCAGTTCTCGGCTTGCCCGGTCCAAAAGGTTGATTGAACCGGCTTGCTGCATTGCGGGTGGCACTTTGTCGAAAGCAAGGATATTGATCGGCCTGTCGGGAAACTCGACAGGCTCTTTGCCGAACAGGTAGCACCGAATACCGTTGCCAAGGCTGTTGCAAAACGCCTCAACCTTATTGGTCTGAACGGCGTCCAGAGTGTGATCGCAAAAGGTATCGCTATATGAAATCTGTGATCGTTCCTTTTGGGCTTCCAGCAGTTTGTCATAGGCCTCGTTTGCCAGGTCAGTAAATTTCTTGGCTTTTTCTTCATTCTCTGAAGCACTGAAATGATCAGCAAGGGCCCGATAACCGCCACTGGCCAAGATTGGGTCCTGCAAAACCAGCTTTACAATGGTTCCCACAGCCTGTTCATCGCCGGAATTCAACGCCGAGCATGCCAGATGATATTGGCTTTCCGTACAGGCGGGATCCAGTTCCAGGGCACGATGGTAATATTCATTCGCGGCCTCAACCCCTTCAAGCTCCCGCTCAATATTAGCAAGTTCCAATAGCGCTTTTTTGCCGACTTCGGTTTCGGCTGAAAGCAACTCGGCTTTGCGTGCCTCGAGTTCCTTGAAGTGTTTGTAAGAAGCCCGCCATTGACCGCCGAATTGATTGTACCAACTGTAATCGAATTCCTTGACGACCTTGTCCAGCGCATCCCCTAGCCAGCTTTCAGCATAGTTCTTACGCGTCTGCGGCGGCAGTTGTTTTCCATGTTCCAGCGCTATAAGCCGCTCATTCAAACATGGATGCTCGTGCCAGGTTTCCGTTTTTGCCTCAAGAGCTTCAATTAGCTTCTCTTGACGCTCAGTTTCGTCAAGGACCAGCGGATACTTTGCGACAAGCCAACGGCTTGGCAGCATTTCTGGTTTTTCTCGATGGCGTGCACCCTGATAGAACTCGGCATCGAAAGCTGCATAACTTAAAGGGAAATCCACCTCGAGCTTTAAAAGCGCGTCTCCGGCGGTCTTGCCGTAGATCCTGCCTGCGGCGCCATCGGCAACAATCTCGCCCGCCCGGTTCAACGGTACCATCAGTTCGGAAATCGGCCGGCTGAGCGTTCCCATTATTTGAGCCAGGAACAGGGTTGGAATTGCATAACTGCCAGCGCCCTCAGATAAGCTATCGGCATCGCTGGCGAAGGCAGTGAAATAGGCAGATACATAATTGGCTATTCGTAACAGCCTTGGACATTCAGACGATGTGTGACCCATTTCATGGGCGATAACGGTTTCAAGCTCTTCCGGATCAAGCAAAGCCAGAAGTGGCAACCCAACCGACATGCTGCGCCGCAGCCAGAATGGGCCAAACAGCGGGAAACTGGTCATGGAAGCATTTGCTTCTGAAATTATGTAGATTTCATTGATCCGCGCCGTCGAGAGCTTTTTGCGAACATTGTCAGCCGCCGCCCAAAGCTGCGGCGCCTGCTTGCGCGAAACTCTTGCGCCCTTCATTTCAGGCTTGGATGGAAAGTAAGACCCAAACGCAACTGCCGTAAGAAGAAGGGAAGGGACCACCACCAGAAGAATAAACCAGATGATACCGCGTATGCCGGCACCATTAACCGAATCGAAATTTTCCCAAATCGCTGCACCCACCTTAGAAATCAGAAGATAGGCGAGCAAAACGCAAGCTGGAGCTACAGAAACAGAGAATATCAGAAGCAGGGCTAGCTTCAGATTGACCCACCATGGCGCGGATAAATACTGTGCATGATATTTTTCAAGTCGCTGTTGCAACAAAGCATGATCGTCGTGCAGGGCACTCAGCATTGGCGTGTCAGACATCTCTTCCCCCCCATAGAGCTACTGACTTTCTCTAGACCCGCGATAGTGTTAGTTCAACCATAAATTATAGAGGGCGGCGTCGTCATCGCCGCCTTCACCTATATGGAGCGTGCCATCCTCAAGGATCAGGGCACGCCCTGAGCCCTTCTGGCCCCACAAATCCCCCTTGAGGAACACATTCATGCCCCAGCGAAGGCCATGGCGTTCAGCCTGGGCGGGTAGGGCGTACTGCACCCAGGCATCGCCTTCGGTGATAGTGCCGATGTCTGCCTTCCAGGCGTCACCTGTCGGCGCGTCATTCAGATAGCCCTGCCAGGGAGCATCCCATGTGGTGCCGGTCAGGAAACTGGGCACCAACAGCAGCTCAACTCCTTCGTTGGCCAGATACCCTGTGGTGTCATCAAACCAGCTGTCCGCACAAATGAGAACGCCAAAGCGGCGGGCCGCGGACTGAAAGGTTGGAAGAAAAACAGCCTTTGATGCCTTGGTAAAACCGACCTCAGACGGGATAGGGTGGACTTTTCGGATCGCGTCTTCCTGTGGTTTGCCGTCCGGGCCAAACACAAACCCTGCATTGAAGATGGGGCCATGGCCGTATGATAGGCTGTCAGGGTACACGCCAGGCGTCATGAGGGCGCTTGAGCCTGCGACCAGGGTGATGCCGTATTTTGACGCCAGAGCACTATAGACCTTCAGCTGCGCATCAGCCGATGCCCGCGTTCGCGCGCGGATGAGGGCGGCTGAAGTACCGTCCGGATCATCGAAGATGAAAAGGTTCTTGAGAAACTGGGGCAGGTTATGGGTGATGATAGGTAGCATGGCATCCGTCGAGCTGGAGGCCTCATAAACGCGGCTGCCTTGATCGGCGGCCAACAGCCAAGTCCCGATATGCTCCGGCAGCAGCACGATTGTGCCGGGGTGCAGCCACCCTTTGGCTTCGGCTGCCGAAAGGTACCCGTCGATTTTTGCCTGGAACCGGTCAGCCGAGGCATAATCGAGAGGCTCCATGTAGGGCTCAATCCCTAGTACATTGCCGTGACCACTATCAGTCCCATAACTGGCTGTTACCGTCAGGTGCAGCGTTGGCGGGGACGAGAGGTCAGGTTTGAACCCCGGCCAGAACAAACAAACGCCAGCGACCGCAAGGACCGCCAGCGCAATGATCTTCTTTTTATGACGCTTGAGCATGAGCCCGAGCCTATCAGTCGCCAGCGAGGCGTACCACCTGTTTACCGAAATTGCGGCCCTTCAGGACATCCATGAAAGCAGTTGGGGCATTTTCAATGCCTTCTGCCACGCTTTCGCGGTATTTCAGCTTGCCTTCCTTGAGCCAGCCAGCCCCAACCTGGATCCATTCCTTGCACAGGTCAGGATAGTTGAAGACGATAAAGCCCTGCATCTTGACACTGCGTCCCACAAGCACCGCAAGATTGCGGGGGCCGGGAGGCATGTCTTCCAGCTTGTTGTCATAAACGGCGATCATGCCGCACAGGGCCACGCGAGCGTTGAAGTTGAGGTTGTTGATCACGGCCTCGAGCTGCGGCCCGCCAACATTTTCAAAATAGACATCGATGCCTTTGGGGTTGGCATCGCGAGTGGCCTTGTGGATGTCCTGGGTCTTGTAGTTGAAGGCTTCGTCGAAACCGAGTTCGTCCTTCAGGTAGGCGATCTTGTCGTCGGAGCCTGCGCTACCGGCCACATGGCAGCCCATATTCTTGCCGATCTGGCCCACGACCTGGCCCACGGCGCCAGAGGCAGCGGACACAAACAGTTGGTCCCCTTCCTTAAGCTCAGCAACTCCCTTAAGTCCCACATATGCTGTCATGCCTGGCATGCCAAGAACGCCAAGATAATAGGATAGGGGCGCGAGGTCCGGGTCTACCGGCTGGAAGCCTTCACCATTGGTGACCATATAGTTGGCCCAAAGGCCCATACCGGTCAGATAGGTGCCTTCTGGATACTTACCGCCATTGGACTTGACCACTTTGCCCACAATGCCCGCCTGCAGCGGTTCGCCGATCTGGAACGGGGGGACATAACTTTTGACGTCATTCATGCGGCCGCGCATGTAGGGGTCTACCGACATATAAATAGTCTGCAGCAGCATTTCCCCTTTGCTGGGCTCCGGCACGGCGGCTGTTGCCAGCTTGAAGTTCTCCGGTACCACGACGCCGTTCGGGCGGCTTGCTAGAAGGATTTGCTTGTTTTCCATGACTTTACTGTCCCCAAGTTTGGATGTTTGACTTGTCAATGATATGGGGCAGCGTCCAAAAGGGACAAGGATGCTACCAAAAACGATGGGGTATTTAATTACCGTTTTATTAACCAATTGTTTTTAATAACAAAAATTGAAAACGGCCCAGAAAATAGCTGTTGACTAGCTGTGAAATCCGCATATATTGCGCGCCACGAACCAAGAAGCGGGGATTTTCCCTGCCATTCAGGTATTGAGAGTTTAACACCGGTTTACCGGTAACCGAGGCAAAATTGCGATGAAAACTTATTCCGCAAAACCTTCGGAGATCGAAAAGAAGTGGCTCGTTGTTGACGCAGAAGACGTAGTTCTGGGTCGTCTGGCACAAGCCGTTGCTGTTGTTCTCCGTGGCAAGCACAAGCCAACTTACACGCCGCACATGGATTGCGGTGACAATGTAATCGTCATCAACGCTGAAAAAGTGAAGCTGACAGGCAAGAAGCTTGCTGACAAAGTTTACTACCGTCACACGGGTCACCCAGGTGGTATCAAGTCTGCAACTGCAGGCGAGATCCTGACTGGCCGTTTCCCGGAGCGTGTTGTTGAGAAAGCCATTGAGCGCATGATCCCGAAGGGTCCGCTTGGTCGCCAGCAGCTGCGCAACCTGCGTGTATACGCCGGTACTGAGCATCCACATGCCGCACAAGAGCCTCAGGTTCTCGACGTTGCTGCAATGAACCCGAAGAATAAGAGGTAAGCGACATGGCCGATCTTCAGGACCTTAAAGAACTGACCGGCGAAGCAGCAGCTGTTGCCGCCGAAGTTACCGAAGAGCGTACGCCGGTTGTTGACGACCTTGGCCGCTCCTATGCCACTGGTAAGCGTAAAGATGCTATCGCCCGCGTTTGGGTTAAGCCTGGCTCCGGTAAAGTGACTGTAAACGGTCGCGATCAGGAAACTTACTTCGCACGTCCAACGCTGCGCCTGATCGTTAACCAGCCTTTCCAGGTTGTTGGTCGCGAAAACCAATATGATGTTGTTGCTACCGTTAAAGGCGGCGGTCTTTCTGGCCAAGCTGGCGCGGTTAAGCACGGCATCTCCAAAGCGCTTCAGCAGGCTGAGCCTGAGCTGCGTGCTGCCCTCAAGGCTGCAGGCTTCCTCACGCGCGACAGCCGTGTTGTTGAACGTAAGAAATACGGTAAAGCAAAAGCTCGCCGTTCCTTCCAGTTCTCCAAGCGTTAAGCGCCACGAGTTTCTGTTTCGAGTACCAGTTACGAGTACCAAACAATATTGTTCAGAGTTCAAAAGGCTGCCCCACGGGGCGGCCTTTTTTGTTGGGCCAAACCAAAACTTATGACGCCTTTATCATTTGCCATGGCTTGCACATGGTTCGCTTATGCTATGGTGTCCTAGAGTTTTTCGAAGCGCGCTGTTCAAAGTCATTTACTTTTCAATCACGAAAGACTGATCATGAAAAAGATACCACAGATTGGCTTGCTGCTGAGCACCGCAATATTGCTGCAGGCTTGCTCAACGGACCCCTATACAGGCGAGAAGAAAGTGTCGAATACGGCCATTGGTGCCATGATTGGTGCAGCCGCTGGTGCTGTTGGCGGGGCAATTGTCGGCGGATCCAACAAACGTAAGTCTGTGCTCATCGGTGCCGGTATTGGCGCAATTGCAGGCGGCAGCGTGGGCTTCTACATGGACCGGCAGGAAACCAAACTCCGGGAAAAGCTGCAAGGTACCGGGGTCCAGATCGTTCGCGATGGTGACAATATCATCCTCAATATGCCCGATAACATTACGTTCGACACCAATCAGGCGTATGTGAAGCCAGAGTTTATGTCAGTTCTGGAATCCGTCGCGATCGTCCTTGACGAGTATGACAAGACTTATGTCGATATTCTTGGACACACAGATTCAACAGGGTCTGCAGACTATAACCGGACCTTGTCACAGAACCGGGCACAGGCGGTCGCACAGATACTCGTCACCCAGAATGTACAGCGTGAACGCCTGGTGGTACGTGGTTTGGGCGAGGCCTACCCGATTGCCCCGAACGATACAGAAGAGGGTCGCCGACAAAACCGCCGTGTTGAGATTGCCCTGTCGCCTTTGGTGGAGTAGGGCGTCTTGTCCCTAAGGCCCGGCGCGCACCGCTGGCAGGACAAATGCACTTCCTGAGACCCAGAGAAACCTTGTTTAGGTATGATCGTGGTTTAGGGATGATCATGGCAGCAATGCCGATCACCGCAAGCATGGTCCTGCTTGAGGTACTCCTGCATTTACAGCATTGAGGTCGTAGGTGCTGTGGTAACCAATCATTAAAATTGTAGGCATTATAATCCGGCTGATTGGGGCGAAAGGAGGAACATGGGTGTCACAAACAGGCGACATCTGGCCCGAAGCTGAGTATTTCGGCCCCAACATGAAAGTGCTGACCAGCCTTTGGCTCGCCGCAAGGGCTTCCGATAGCTCCGTGCCTAGCACCCACCACCTATTGACTGACGACCTTGATCTGCATAGCCGGACGCTGTTGTTAATGGATTTCCCTTCGGAAAACGAGGTCGGTGCCTATTTTGCCTATGGTGGGATGTTTGACTGGCATCGCCATACGCAGGAGGCTGAGGACTATCTCGGTTTGTTTGAACCGCATATTCAACGGGACGTTCTCAGGTTCATTACATTGATCCGCCAGCAACCTTGTGGCTTCTTTGGCACGGTCGAGCATCATTCAATCGTAAAAAAACAGGTGTACCAGAGGTCTTTTCTGTCTCTGCCGACCGTCGACAACACTGGCGCCGTAGAATATATCGTCAACCTGGATGACAGGGCGGATGTTCGCCGACCCTTTCAGGTGACGACCGAGGCCGAACGGGGCCCTTTACCACTAGGCAGAACCCGATTTGTCGAAGTTGAATATCTGGATCTCGGCTTTGGTGTGCCGTCCTGGCAGCTGCCGCTATACAAGATGCAACAGGGGATCGCTGAAGCGTCCTGATCAGTGGTGGTCGTGCCCGCAATGAGGGTCACCGCATGCGTGCCCCTGCTTGAGGTATTTCTGCATTTTCTTCAGCAGCCTGTCGCGTTTCATCTTGGATAGATGGTCCAGGTACGTTCGCCCGTCCAGATAGTCCATTTCATGCTGAATCACGATGGCGAGGAAGCCCTCGGCATCCAGCTCTTGTTTTTCACCCTGCTGGTCAAGGTACGTCAGCTTGATGGCGTTTGGGCGAGTGATATCTGCTGAAATGCCTGGAAAGCTGAGGGACGCTTCTTCGTTAGTAGAGGTCTCATCCGAGGCCCAGGTGATTTCCGGGTTGATGCACACAAGCGGGTCGCGATTTCCGTCAGGCTGAATGTCCACAACGATTATTCTGTGCAACAGCCCAACCATGTTGGCTGCAATGCCAATACCGCGGTTTTCATACATAACGTCCAGCATCTGCTCCGCAAGCGCTTTGATACCGTCGTCGACATCTACGACAGGCACTGCTTTTTGGCGAAAGATCGGGTTAGGGGCTGCGACGATGTGAAGGTGGGCCATGCTGATTTATCCGCTATAGCTAAAGTTCTTTGGCTTTCCAATAGCCTGAACCCTCCGGTGCGCAAAGAGAAATCGAGCCAAATTTACTTTTCACGACAATTCTTAACCCAAAATTTAGACAAAGCGCAGACAGATAGGATACTGAAACTTAAGGGTGATGGCCTTCGGGTCTATGTTGAGAGTAAAGCATGTCTTCGTTTCCAAGAGATATTTCGGCCAAAATCCAACATTCGTTGGCAGAATTTTCCGTTTCCGATGTGAACAGCGGGAACAGAGACCTACTGGGCCCGGAGGCAAGCTGGTTGTATGACTATGCCTATCGTAACGTGCCCACGGGCGGCGTGCCTATGCGGGCAGACCTGGAACCCAACGACATGAAGCATCTGCTTCCCGATGTCATGATCCTCGAGCCGGAGATTGAAAACGGGTCCTTGGCAGACATCAAGATACGGTTGGCCGGATCGCGTATGACCAGCTTTTATGGGCCTGTGAGTGGCGCCAGCCTTCGGTCACTGAACAATGCCACGGTAGTAGATCGCGGTTTCAAGTGTGTTGCAGCTGTCCTGACCTCGGGGCAGCCAGTGCTGGGACACTCGGTCAAAATGTCTGCTGACCTGCCGTATTTTCAAGTGACGTTGCTGTTCATTCCACTTGTCGATGAAAACGGTAAGATCGACCAGATATTTGCACACTTTTCTGCTGCACCCGAGCGAGACTAAAATGTGATCACATTTTTGTTGCGTTGAGATATACCTTCCGCCAAAGTAGCGCCCAGACGCCCGAAAAGGAGGATTTCTCATGGCAACCCCATCCATTGTGTCATTCGATTCTGTTAGCCCTGAGCGGGAAGAAAGCCTGCCAGCCGCAGAAAAGCTGATTTCCGGTACGCCACATCAGCTGACAGAAAATATCTACGAAGGCGCGTCCGGTAAATTCTTTACCGGCTTCTGGTCGTCTGACATTGGCAAATGGCACGTCAATTACGATGGTGAAGAAGAATTCTGCCATATCCTTGAAGGTGAAATCATCCTGACAAGCACGGAAGGCGAGGCGCAGGAATTCAGGGCTGGAGACCGCTTTGTTGTACCGGCTGGTTTCACCGGCACATGGGAAACAGTAGTTCCCTGCAAGAAACTGTATGTGATTTCATTGGTTGGGTAGGGCAGCCCTTGCGACAGTTCAACTTATCACCACGAAACAAGACACTGTTAACGCAAACGGACTAGGATACGCCCTGGAGGGCGGATTCATTGTTTGAACGACTTGCTGCTGGAATAACAGAATTCATTGTGTTGTCGATTGTCTTTGGCAGCGCAGCATTCCTGTTGCACGGATGGAAATCGCTGATCCCTGATGAGCGGCAGAAACGCAACTGGCGGGTCAACGGCAGCTATTTCGCGTTCGACCTGATGGTTACGGCACCGCTGCTTCTGATCGTGTCGGTGGAGATCAGAACAGCGATTGAAGAGGGTGGCAGATCAACTGGCGCCTCCCTTTTTGACAGCATGCCAAGATGGGCTGTCGCTATTGCGGCCGTAATGGTGTCAGACTTTATCGGCTATTGGCGACACCGCCTGATGCATCTCGCGCCATTGTGGCCCGTCCATGCCGCCCACCATAGTGACGAAGACCTGACATGGTTCACTTTGGTCAGGTTCCACCCGATAAACCGCCTCATCTCGGTGTGCCTGGATGCGGTTATTCTATCCGTGCTCGGGATGCCTGTTTGGGCGGTAATATTCAGCAATCGGGTCAGGCACTATTATGGCTATATGATACATAGTGACCTGAACTGGCGGTTCGGGCCGTTGAAGTATCTTTTCGTCAGCCCGTTCCTGCATCGTTGGCATCATGCAACCGATGAAGCCGCCCGAGGCACCAACTTCGCAACGGTGTTTTCGCTTTATGATGTCATGTTTGGCACCTTCTACTGCCCCAAACATCGCGCCAAGGATTTGGGCGTAAATGGCCCCGATTACCCCACGTGCTTCATTGGTCAGCTTTGGTATCCCTTCGATCACTGGGGCAGGTTGGTCTTTGCGCCACTAATACGTGGCCGCCGCCGCGAACACCTGTGATCACAATTGTTTGTTTTGGGCCTTGATGGTGGTGGCCGATTTACGCCAACTGTGAAATAGTGCGGTCAAACAGTCAGCAACGGAGAATTTAGGATGACAATTCGTGCATTTACAGCTGCAGTCGGGCTGGCATTTACAGTCGCGGCAGCACCGTCTGCAATGGCTTTTGGCCATGCCGATAATCACGCTGAAGTCTATATCATCAGCCCGATCGATGGTGCGGAAGTATCAAGCCCTGTAACCGTGGTTTTTGGGCTGAAGGGTATGGGCGTTGCGCCGGCGGGCACTGACAAAGCAAACACTGGCCACCATCATCTGCTGATCGACACAGTTCTGCCGCCTCTTGATGAAAACATCCCGGCAGACGAAAATCATGTGCATTTTGGTGGGGGACAGACCGAAGTCACATTGGATCTGAAGCCAGGCACGCATACGCTTCAGCTGCTGTTGGGCGATATGAACCATATCCCCCATGATCCTGCGGTTTATTCCAAAAAGATAACCGTCACCGTGAAGGAATAGTAATGAAAAAGGCCAGCGTTTGCTGGCCTTTCTTGCGGCTATTCCCGATTTTAACCGCTGAACTGTAAGGGCTCTACGGGTTCCCAGTTCAATAAACCTCGAGACGGATCGTGAATTGGGCGGTTGACGTCAGTTCGATAGGTAATTTTTTTCACTTTCCGCAACAATACATTGGCTTGGCTGTTACTGTAACCAACGCCTGAGCTGCTGACAGCCGGCCTTACTGGCCGAACCTCCCAAGTGAGCCGGTAATTCACACGCCTTGCCAATATACGTGTCTGATCATTCAGTTCAGCATATTGCGCACGGAAATCCTTGTTCAGGTGCTCAACCAGAGCGTCGCGCTGTCCGTCATCCTGCATCCCATTCACCAACTGCTGAATACGGACATATTTCTCTGCAGCACAATCAAGCCAGTCGTTAGTATTCTGGATGAAGCTTTTCACCTCAGGGCGCACGGGACGGTGGATCGAATTGCCGCGAACCTTGGTTGGCGCCTCGGGAACAGCACCGCACAAATCTGTCAAAGTCGGCACGCGGCTGAGGGCTTGCTCAAGGCCGGGATTGGCAAACGCGGGAAATGAAGCGGCAGCCAAAGCACAAATTGCGAAATATCTCATAAGCCCCCCATCTAATGTCCAACCATCCTCAAAGTGGGCTGGTCACCATCAAAGTGCAAAGTTAACACTAATGGGTGTGTTTGCCAAGTGTGCCCCGTCAAGTCCATAGGACGCTTTCCATTGCACAGGGTTCCAAGTAGGATCCATCAATCATCAAAAGAGAGCCGTTCAGAGGGAGCTAAGGTGCCACATTTTATTGTTGAATACAGCCGCAGCCTTGAAACAGATGCCAAGCATGCCGACCTCATGGCGGCTGCGCATGAAGTAGCAGTCGCGTCTGGCCAGTTCGGCGAAGCAGACATCAAGGTTCGCCTTTATCCCGTTGATCACGCGCTTGTGGCTGGAAATGCTGCTGCAACACTGCATATTACCATCTACCTGCTTTCCGGGCGGGATCAGCCGACCAAAAAAGCACTGACATCGGCACTGGTAAAGCGATTTGAGGGGCTCGTGCCTTCAGCAAAGTCGATCAGTGCCAACGCGATCGATATGGACCGGGAAACCTATTCCAAGATATCGCGCTGAAATACCAAGGGAGGGTTATATGAAACGATCGACACTGGGACTTGTAGCAGGCGCAGCCATACTGCTGACGACAGCCACCTCTGCGGAGCACCATGAAGGACCGCAGGGCGAGGTGCAGCGCCTCCATAAGATGGTCTCTGACGTTTCAGCTGAGCGGATCAAGACCGACATCACCAAGCTTGTCAGCTTCGGCACCCGTCACACACTTTCGGAAACCAAATCGGAAACCCGAGGCATTGGCGCCGCGCGCCGCTGGATTGAAGCAGAATTCAAGCGCATCGCAGACGGCTGCGTGGCAGACCTTGAGGTCTATACCGTTTCCGATGTCGTCAGCGGCACCCGCATCCCAAACCCGACAGAGGTGGTAAATGTAATTGCCGTCCAGCGCGGGATTCTGGACCCCGACCGCGTTGTGATCATGTCTGGCGATATCGACAGCCGTGTTTCCGACCCACTGGACGGCACAAGCGATTCTCCCGGTGCCAACGATAACGCGTCTGGCATGGCGGGCACCATGGAAGCGGCCCGCGTTCTGTGCCAAACAAAATTCCCGGGCACGATCGTCTATGCTGGCCTGTCAGGGGAAGAGCAGGGCCTTTATGGCGGTGCAATCCTTGCCAACCATATCAAGGAGAAAGGCTGGCGCCTAATGGGTGTACTGAACAATGACATGATCGGTAACATCGAAGGCGTGAACGGCGTGATCGATAACACGACAGCCCGCGTTTTCTCTGAGGGCACGCGGGTTACAGAAACAGCGGAAGAAGCCCGTCAGCGCCGTTTTTGGGGCGGCGAAGTAGACAGCCCAAGCCGCAACATCGCGCGCCTGGTTGACCGCTTGGCCGATGAATATATCCCGAACCTTGACGTGATGATGGTCTACCGGCTGGACCGTTTCCGCCGCGGCGGCCACCACCGGCCATTTAACGAAGCCGGCTGGCCGGGAGTGCGCATCATGGAGACAAATGAGAATTATAACCGTCAACATCAGGACCTGCGCACCGAAAATGGTATCAAATATGGTGATACACTGGACGGTGTGAACTTCGATTATGCAGCCAAGCTGACAGCCCTCAATGTTGTGACCCTGGCATCCATGGCCGGTGCGCCGCCGTTTCCAGCAGACGTGACCCTTGAAGGTGCCGTATCGCCCTCGACCACCATCAAGTGGAGTATGCCGGGTGATGAGCGGGAAACCGCCAACCTACGTGGCTTCAAGGTCTATTGGCGCCTGACGACCGACCCGCAATGGCGCTGGAGCCATTTTGTCGGCCCTGAGGCGCGATCCTACACCTTAGAGAATGTCGTTATTGACAATTATTTCTTCGGCGTGGCCTCGGTTGCCAATGACGGCCTCGAGAGCCCTGTTGTGTTCCCTGGCTCCATGGGAGCATTTGAGCGGACCGTCGGTGGTGACGACTGACCAGAACGATACGTGGCGGGCCTTTTGCAGCGGTATGTTTGCCGCCGCTATCAGGCCTGTCCTGCCTGAAAACTGCCTGCCCAAACATTTGCCGGACCCAACTGACTATAGCGCTGTCAAGTTGATCGCCCTTGGCAAAGGGGCAGCTGCGATGGCCCGTGTCGTTGAAGAAGCCTGGCCTGACGTGAACCTGTCTGGCATTGCGGTGTGCCGCGATGGCTACGGTCAGCCATGCAATCGTATTGAGGTCATTGAAAGCGCCCATCCGGTACCGGATGAACGCAGTCTCAAGGTTGCAGAACGCGCGCTGGATATTGCCCGCAATACCCTTGAGGGCGAACTGCTTTTGGTGTTGCTTTCAGGCGGCGGGTCCGCGCTCGCCTGTCTGCCGGCGGACGGCGTTAGCCTCAAGGAAAAACAGCAACTGGTCAGGGCCCTGATGCATGCAGGGGCCGATATTCGTGAGTTGAATACGGTGCGCAAGCAGCTGTCCCGCATAAAAGGCGGAAGGCTGGCCGCGGCGGCTGCGAGAGCAGGGCATATTTTCACACTCGCTATCTCAGACGTTGTGGGTGATGACCCAAGCCTGATTGCGTCTGGTCCGACTGTTTCTGACAGCACTACACGGACTGACGCCATAGCAGTCCTTGACAAATACGGTATCAGCCATCCTTCACGATGGGCAGGGTGGTGCGGTCCTGTTCCAGGGGACAGAACAAGCTTCCAGATTGTTGCCAGCGGCGCCCATATGCTGACTGCTGCGCAGGCATATGCCGAGAAGGCAGGGTTTTCAGTACAGTTTCTGGGCGATGACATTGTCGGCGAGGCGCGTGATGTGGCTCGAAACCATGCCTCGATGGTAACAGAGCGGCTTAAGGAAGTGAGCAACAAGCCAGTGCTGCTGCTATCAGGCGGTGAATTGACATCAACAGTCACGGGCACTGGCAAAGGCGGCCCCAATCAGGAATATGTATTGGCTCTGGCTACTGCTTTGCAGACCGACGCTGGCGTTTATGCTTTCGCGGCCGATACTGACGGCATGGACGGTGTCGGTGGCGCTGCTGGTGCCTTTATGACACCTGAAGATAGAAAGCGGGCAGCAACGGCTGGCACTGCCCCAACCGCAATGCTTAATAACAACAATAGTCATCAATATTTCAAAGATTTGGACTGTTTATTTAAAGTTAAACCTACGGGAACAAATGTAAATGACCTTCGCGTCATTGCCGTCGCACCCAAGGGCCTCCCGCAAGATTGACGAACATGTGAGGTGTTTTAGGCCCTCATCGTGTTATACGGCAATAATCAGGACAAAACTTTAGATTACGGACCCAAAAGGGGTGAAGAAGTGAAGAGTTTGCTGCAGGGACTGATCACGATCTGTCTGGCGCTTGGGCTTACCAGCCTAGCCGAGGCTAAAGAGCTTGCCCGAGTTGAGGAAAGCCACAGCACGTTGGTGATTGATGCTGATATGCAATCCGTCTCACCAGGGCAGCCCTTCTGGCTGGCCGTTACCATCACTCCCCGCAGCGGTTGGCACAGTTATTGGAAAAACGCAGGAGATAGCGGCGCAAGCCCGGCGTTTGACTGGACGCTGGACGGTGATGCAACAATTGGTGAGCCGCAATTTCCCGTGCCTAGACAACTGCCCCTGGGGCCTTTGACCAATTATGGTTACGACGCCCCGGTTACGCTTCTTCTTCCTGCCAAGGCCCCAGTGAGCGGTAGTAGCCTCACGGCTTCGCTTGAGGCCGAATGGCTGATCTGTGAGGTCGAGTGTGTCCCGCAAGTGACTGAACTGTCCCTGACGCTGCCGGTTGGCGAAGCAAAGCCAGACGGTGAAGCACAGGCAATATTCAACGCTGCTCGCGCAGCCATGCCAGACCCAAGCTTCTGGAGCTCTGATCTGACGGTGGGGGCAAAAGATACCTCCCTGACAGTTTACATGGCACCATCTGAGGCCGAAGAGGTCGCTGACGCTTACTTCTTCCCTGACGGCGTTGGCGTATTGGATTATGCCGCCGCACAAAGCCTGGAACGGGCATCTGATGGCATCAAAGTGCATGCCAAACGCCCTTCTGGCGCGCCTACGGCTGAAACTGCAGCCGGTGTACTGCTATTGACCTATCATGACGGTACGACTGACGCCTTCGCCATGGAGCCGATGCTGAAGGTCACTGCGGATCAAACCGCCCCGCAGGTAGCGGAAGCGGCGCCGGTGGTATCCCTGCCGCTTTGGGAGGCCGCCGTCTTTGCCCTGATCGGCGGCGTCATCCTTAACCTGATGCCCTGCGTGTTCCCGATTTTGTCGTTGAAGGCATTTGCCTTTGTGTCAGCCAATTATAAAACTGCTGCAAACCGCCAAAAGGAGGGCTGGGCCTATACCCTGGGTATCTGGCTCAGTTTCATGGTAATTGTTGCGTCGCTTCTGGTCCTGCGAGCGGGGGGTACAGCTGTCGGCTGGGGCTTTCAACTGCAGGAGCCCGTTTTCGTTGGCCTAATGACGCTTCTGATGCTCATGGTCGCGCTTTCGCTGTCCGGTATGTTCAATATCCAATTCGGCATTGAAGGGGCAGGGCAGTCCCTGGCGGCCCGTGAAGGGGTCCGTGGAGCTTTCTTCAAGGGCATTCTGGCGGCACTCGTTGCGACCCCGTGCACAGCACCCTTTATGGCACCTGCCATCGGATTTGCCCTGACACAGCCGGTTTTGATCGTCCTCATGGTGTTCAGCTTCCTGGCTTTAGGTTTGGCGCTGCCATTCCTTGCGCTGTCTTACAGCCCGGCATTGGCCCGAGCCATGCCGCGCCCGGGCCCCTGGATGGAAAAGGTCAAGGAAGGCCTGGCGTTTCCAATGTATCTGACAGCGGCGTGGCTTCTGTATGTTTTCACCCGTGAAACCGGCGCCGTGGCAATGCTTGTGCTGCTCGCAGCAATCATTGGCATTGTCTTCGCGATCTGGATCGGGAAGCAGTCCGGTGGACGGCTACCGGTGCGCATTCTGGCCTGGGCTATCGCCGCCTTTTCGGTTTACAGCATTATCTCCAAACCTTGGCAGGAGCCTGCCCATACCGCAGCCGAAGGCTATGTGGAAGAAATCGCCTACAGCGGGGCGGAACTCGCCACGATACTGGAAAGCGGCAAGCCTGTGTTTGTCTATTTCACGGCCGACTGGTGCATCACCTGCAAGGTGAACGAACGGATTGCAGTTCTGACGGATACGACCCAACAGGTGTTTCGTGAAACCGGCACAGTGGTGATGAAGGGCGACTGGACCAACAGAAATGCTGAAATTGCCGCCGTGTTGGCAAAGCATGGTCGGGCCGGGGTGCCGCTATATCTGTATTACCCCGTCGGAGCGTCTGCCCCGATCGTGTTGCCCGAAATCTTGGGGCCCAGTAGTATTTCAAACCTGATCGCCAACCAAAAAGGCTAAAGGGAGGCTAGAAATGAAGCTGTTTCTTGTTGTTTCCATTATGCTCGGTCTGAATGCTGCAGTGGCGGGCGAGGGCCCGACGCCCGGTAAACCAGCGCCTGATTTCACCGGTGTGTTGACCACGGGTGAAACCGTCACTCTGTCCGACCTGCGCGGTAAACCTGTCATGCTGGAATGGACGAACCATGATTGTCCGTATGTTCGCAAACATTATTCCAGTGGCAATATGCAACAGACCCAACGAGCCCTGACTGAAGCTGGTGTAATCTGGATCTCCGTCATCTCATCTGCGCCGGGCAAACAAGGGCATGTGACGGCAGCAGAAGCCGACCAACTGAGCGAGAGCCGGGGTACGTATAACGATATGCTGGTGCTGGACCCGTCTGGCGAGATTGGCAGGCTTTATGATGCCAAGACCACGCCGCAAATGTTCCTGATCGACACTGAAGGCACGCTGCAATATATGGGGGCAATCGATGATCGCCCGTCCACACGGGCTTCGTCGCTCGAAGGCGCCTCCAATTATGCGCTGCAGGCCTGGCAGCAGCTGGCGGCAGGAGAGGCAGTGACGCCAAATTCAACCCAGCCTTATGGTTGCTCGGTAAAATACGGCAAGTAACAGGGGGAAATCTTCAAAAGACGGGGCCGCAATCCCGCCTTTTTTATTGATTCTCAGTATGATAGCGGGAATTAAAGGTGTGTTAAGCCTATTGATCAACACTGGCGAAACTGTAAAGATGCAAAAAACGGGTAGTGATAATTGTTTACCCGGCAGGCAAGTTAACCACAGAAGGCAGGCGCCCTTATGTTTCTAATCATCGGTCTAATCGTGGTCCTTGTGATGGTGTTCGGAGGCTTCGCACTATCGGGCGGCAGCTTCGGCATTATCCTGAAGGCCCTGCCGTTCGAGTTGATGATCATTTTTGGCGGGGCCATTGGCGCCTATATCAGTGCCAACTCCACCAGCGTCATCACCGGGTCGATGAAAGGCGTCGGCAAGGTCATGAAGGGGCCGCACTGGAAGTCGGAAGACTATCGGGACCTTTTGTGCCTCTTGTTCCTCTTGTGCAAGACCATGCGAACCAAGGGTGTCGTGGCCATTGAGGCGCACGTGGAAAACCCTGAAGAATCCAAGATTTTCCAGAACTTCCCGCGCATTGTTGAAGATCATCACGTGGTTGAATTCATCTGTGACTATATCCGCATGATGACCATGAACTTCGATGATCCGATGCAGATGGAAGACGCCATGAATGCAGACCTTGAGAAGCATCATGCCGAGCTTCATGAACCACAGCATGCGCTGCAAACCATGGCGGACGGTCTGCCAGCTATTGGTATTGTTGCCGCGGTTCTTGGTATCGTGAAAACCATGGGCGCCATCGCAGAACCGGTTGAGGTTCTGGGCGGCATGGTAGGGGGTGCCCTTGTGGGTACGTTCCTGGGGATTTTCCTGTCCTATCTGATGGTGGCACCGATCGCTGGTCGCCTGGGCCAGATTTTGGCGGAAGAAGGTCAATTCATGAACCTGATCAAAATCGTGCTGGTATCGCACCTGCAGGGTAACCCGCCACAGATTTCAGTGGAAATTGGCCGACGCAATGTCCCGAGCCTCCATATGCCTGGCTTTATCGAGCTCGAGGAAGCCATTGCCGAGATGCCGCCTGACATTTGATCATAAGCCTGCTTAATGTCGACCAGATAAAAATCTTCTCGGCCTGGGCACAGAAATTCAATGACTTATGGAATGCCATGTCGCAAAATAGGACATGGCATTTTCTTTTCCTAATCATGAAATAGAGGCTTCGTTATGTCTGTCACACCTAAATTTCGGGTCGGTATCCTGGGCGCCAGCGGTTACACGGGCGCGGATCTGGTGCGCCTTCTGCTGACGCACCCGAACGTTGAAATTGCCCTGATGACAGCAGAGCGCAAGGCCGGCATGCCGATTGGCGACGTTTTCCCACACCTGGCAGGATATGACCTGCCTGACCTTATTGGCCTTGATGAAGTTGAGTGGCCGGCTGTCGAACTGGACGTGGTGTTCTGTGCGCTGCCGCATGCCACCAGCCAGGAGGTCATCAAAGGATTGTTGCATGCGACCGGGCACAGCCTGCTTGATGAAATGGTTGTTGAAACCACGGGTGACCTGGCTGATTCCATTTCGGGTGAGGTAAAGGTCGTTGACCTTTCAGCGGATTTCAGGCTTCGCGACACCGATGTCTATGCCCAGTGGTATGGCCGCGAGCATTCTGCTGTGACCCTGCAGCCCAAGGCTGTTTACGGCCTGCCTGAGGTTAACCGCGATCAGGTACGGAAGGCGCATCTTGTCGCGTGCCCGGGATGTTACCCGACAGCCGCTCTCCTTGCGCTCATTCCGCTCCTGAAGGCCGGGCAGATATCCGCCGAGGATATCATCATCGACGCCAAATCAGGCGTTTCCGGTGCCGGGCGGTCGCTCAAGGAAGCCAATCTGTTCGTTGAAGTGGCTGAGGCCATGCATCCATACGCAGTTGGCCAACACCGTCATATGCCGGAGATTGAGCAGGAGTTGACGCTGGCGGCGGGTGAGGATGTCCGCATCAGCTTTACCCCGCACCTGGTTCCTATGAACCGGGGCGAGCTTGAAACCATCTATGTCCGCCTGAAGGAAGGCACTACAGTTGGTGATCTGAAGGACCAGCTGGTAGATGCTTATGCTGACGAACCCTTTGTGTCCATCCTGGAAGAGGGCGTTGTGCCGGCAACCCGCATGGTGCGGGGGTCCAACCGCTGCGTGCTCAATGTTTTCCAGGACCGTATCCCCGGACGGGCGATTGTCGTGTCGGCGATTGACAATTTGGTGAAAGGGTCGTCTGGCCAGGCCATTCAGAATATGAACCTGATGCTAGGCCTGGATGAAACGACGGGCCTCATGCAGGCACCCATGTTCCCATAAGGCGGGCAGCACGATGACAGCTACTGACGCCGCACCGCTTTACCGCGAAACCCATCTGGGTGGCCGCCTAACCCCCTTCAAGGGCAAGTGGCCCATCCTTGGCGAAGGCAGCTTTGTTTTCCATGGTGCGCAGATTGTCGGTGACGTGGAGATCGGGGAGGGGGCCAGCATCTGGCACAATTGCGTACTGCGGGGCGATGTGAACCATATCCGCGTGGGTGCCCGCAGTAACATTCAGGACGGCACCGTTGTGCATGTTTCCACCCGAACCTACCCGACAACCATTGGCCGGGACGTGTTGGTGGCACATAAAGCCATGCTGCATGGCTGCCAACTGATGGACAACGCCTTTGTCGGCATGGGCGCTATCGTTATGGACAACGCGGTGATCGAAAGCGATGGCATGTTGGCTGCGGGCGCCATGCTGACCCCCGGCAAGACTGTCAGGTCTGGCGAGTTGTGGGCCGGGTCGCCCGCCAAGTTCATGCGCAAGCTGACGGAAGCTGAAATTGCCAAGAACCGCAGCATGGCTGAACATTACCGCCTGCTGGCCGTTCAGCATGAAATTGACGCGCATGGCGGGCAAGCAGACCGCCCCTATCCGTAAAGAAAAATTGACTCCACCCCCCATTGAAATGAGGCTTGGTTTGCATTAGCTAAGCCATGCAACTCTTTATGTTTTAACGTAATTCTGATGAAAAGAGGTATCCCCCATGAGCTTTGAACTCCCCGCACTGCCATATGCCCAGGACGCCCTTGAGCCGCACATTTCGGCCGAGACCCTTGGCTTCCATCACGGCAAGCACCACAATGCCTACGTTACCAACCTGAATAATCTGGTAGCTGGCACCGAGTTTGAAGGCAAAAGCCTTGAAGACATAATGGTGGCCACAGCGGGTGACGCCTCGAAAGCAGGCATTTTCAATAATGCTGCCCAAATCTGGAACCATACCTTCTACTGGCATTCCATGGCACCAAATGGTGGCGGCAAGCCAGAAGGCGCACTAGCTGAAAAGATCAACGCCGACTTCGGTAGCTTTGATGCTTTTGCGGATGCATTCAAAACCGCCGGCGCAACCCAGTTCGGTTCCGGTTGGGCCTGGCTTGTGCTCGATAAGGACGGCAGCCTGAAGGTTGTCAAAACCCTGAACGCGGAATGCCCGCTGACAGACGGCCAGACGCCATTGCTGACCATGGATGTTTGGGAACATGCTTACTATCTGGATTTCCAAAACCGCCGTCCTGACTATATCGCTACATTCCTCTCCAGCCTTGTAAACTGGGCATTTGCTGCCGAGAATTTCGAGGCTGCCAAGGAACGGAAAGCCGCCGAATAGGTGAGGCTCTGGCTGATTTGAACAATAAAAAAGGGCCGGTTTTCCGGCCCTTTTCTGTATCTGACTTCAGTGACAGGCTTACCAGCCTGCGCCACCATTCTGGCCACTGACCATGCAATAAAGCATTGGGATGGACAGCAGGGTGTTTGTGCGGCTGAAGAGCATGGCTTTCCGTGCAGCTGCCGGCTTGGCATCAGCGTCTGCTTCAACGATACCGAGTGCGATTTTCTGGTTTGGCCAGATAACGAACCAAACGTTGAACCACATGATGATTGCCATCCACATGCCAAGGCCGATGGAACGCGTGCCTTCAGCAAGCGTCAGGGCATCAACAATATAGCCATTGGCGGACGCGAGCCACAAGCCGCTCAGCAGTGTGAACATGGCGCCCCAACGGAACCACCAAAGGGCCTTGGGTGCGATATGCTTGCCGATGGCCGGCTTCTGCTCGTCCGGGATGGACGGCATGGTCGGGATCTGCACAAAGTTGAAGTACCAAAGAAGACCGATCCACATCACGCCTGCCAGAACGTGAATGTAGCGGGCGAAGAAGGCTGGGTCGAAGTCAACACCAGCGAAACCTTTAGTCATGAGCGCGATCACAACAACCACAAGCACAAAGCCCGCAATCACTGTGTTCTGTAACGATTCGAGAATTTTTCCCATTTCCTAGCTCCCCTTATTATCGAGCGATTTTAAAGTCGTCCCAGCTAAATCTTACCGTTTGAGTAAAGGTTTCACAAGGGAAACAATGGGATGGAACCTATTGGTGCTCAAAATCCTTGATGTTTGGGCCGGTAAATTCTGTTGCAAAACGGCACTGCTAACGCCATGGTGCGCGCCATGGAAACCAAGCTGCAAAATATCGATTATTGCCGTCAACAGGCGCGGGAAAACGACGCCGACCGCTATTATATGAGCCTGTTCGCATCAGCCGCCAAGCGCCCTGCGTTATGGGCCCTGATTGCCTTTAACCTGGAAGTCAGCAAGACACGGGCCGTGGTCTCTGAGGCGATGTTGGGCGAAATTCGGTTGCAGTGGTGGCGCGAAGCCCTTGATAGCATTGCAGCAGGGACACCTCGTGCCCATCCGGTGGTTGAAGCTCTGGCGGCAGAACTTCACGATTTTGCCACTGTGCGTCCATTTATGGATGAAGTTATCGACACCTGGTCGGACGACTTTGGTGGCGCACAGGTTACCCTCGCTAGCCTGGAGAGCCATGCCCACGGAACGGGTGGCGCGCTGAATGCCTCGATGCTGCTTGCCTTGAACCCGGATGCCGACACAACCCAAATCGACGTTGCGCGCAGGGCAGGTCAAGCATGGAGCTTGATGGGAACCATCCGGGGCCTGCCGCATGAACTCGCCAACCCGTCGAGTGATTGGCAGGACCTGCTGGCACAAAGCAGTAATACGGCAGCGCAGGAGGAAACGGACAAGCGTGATCAACTGGTCAGTGCGATCCAGCCAACGGTACAGCGGCTGCTCGGTTCAATTGGGGATAGCGTCGAAAGCCTCACGCAGCATCTTTCCGAGGTAAGAGGGGATGCTGCACTCCGATTTGCGCTTGGCCTGATGCCCCTGATTATGCTTGAGTTTCGCGCAGTCAGGCGTGTCGGTGACGACTTGATGGCATTGGATGAATATTTGCCCGGTAATGCCAGGAAGCTGCTGGCCCTGATGAAGTATCACTTTTTCGGTTAACCAGCCGGTGCCGTGCGCCAGAATCTATATTAGATTCAAAGTTTACATGCACCAAAAGCCCGCAAAATCAATTGCAGGCTCATACCATGTTCAATAGAAGTCCGGCGTTCTGCCTAAACTACGCTTGAATGTCTACCTTTTCGCCAACGCCAGCACCAGTATCGGAAGGTTCAACTTCTTTCCGTTCAATTTCGGAATCTTCCGCACTTTTGCGTTCGGTGGCAGCAGACTCAAGCGCTCCAGACCGACCTTGCCCCGCAATCGCGGCTGCACTGGTATTGGCTGTTCCTTGAATGTCCATTTTTTTCTGCTCCAACTGCGCGTGAATACCCATGACACGCGCTTTCTCAGCGTTTATGACTATACAGCAATTGACCGTAATCGACAAATAAATCGGGATTTGACGGGGTTAACAGCCCAAATCCGTGTTTTTCTGTCGATGAACGGCCCAAAACCGGGGGCATAATGTTTAAAATTTTATCCAACCGAATCAAATTTGTACCTTTACTGTTGCTGGCGGCTTGCGCAGCTGGCGGACCGGAAAAGCGGGTTAACCACGGCGAAGGGCCTGTATCGGCACGAGCAAGAAACACGCTGGCCAGTGAAGACCCAGCCGGCCTGGTCACGGTGGCAGAAGGATTTGAGCGGGCAGGGAACCTGGAGGGTGCTTATAACCTCTACAGCCAGGCAGCAGCCGCTGACCCCAACCTGATGGCCGCCAAGCTTGGCATTTCTCGAGTGCTTGCCAAAACCGGACGTCTGGATCAGGCCCAGGCCATTCTTGACAACCTTGGCCAACAGTTTCCTGACGCATTAGAGCTAAAGCTGACGCAGGTGGACGTCGCAATCATGCGGGCCGACTATGCGGTCGCTGACGCGGAACTGTCGACTGTAATAACCCCTGACACCACTGACCTGACGCAACTGATACTGGCCGGCCAGCTGGCCCAGGTTACTGGTAACGCGCGCCGGGCCCGCATCATGTTTGACCGGGCCCTGGTTGTTGCACCCAGTCATCCTGGCGTCATACGCAATATGGCACTTTCGTTCGCACTGGAAGGTGAATTTGAGACCGCCGTTGCGTTGCTGCAGAAGACGCTGGACATGCCCGCCAGCGTGACACCCAGCAAGCGATCACTGGCGCTCGTTTATGCCTTATCAGGCCAGAAGAAGGCTGCACAGGTCATTGCCGGCGGGGCGACTGACGAGTCTGAATTCCAGCGCATGAGCGTGGCGTTCGATCTGTTACCGCGGCTGAACAAGAGTGAGCAGGCTGCCCTTCTGATGTTTGACCATCTGCCGCGGGACATCATGCAGCGCTAATGCTGGCCCCAATGAGGCAAAATGTCCCCTTGAATGATGACGCGTTGCCCGCTAATGAAGCCTGCAGATACAAATGGCCCTGCAGCCAAACGTACAAGAGTATAAAAAGGAAGTGCGGTGAAACAGTGCAATGACATGAAAGAAGTTCGTGAGGAAATCGACCGGGTAGACCGTTTGATCGTGCCACTGCTTCTTGAGCGACTGGAGTATATTGCACAGGCGGGGCACATCAAGCCGGACCGCGATACCGTGCGCGACAATTGGCGGGTTGAGGATGTCGTGTCAAAAGCCAAGGCGACGGCCGCCAACATGGGCGGCAACGAGGCTTATATTGAAGATGTTTACCGGCATCTGATCGAATGGAGCATCAACCACGAGTTCGATGTATGGGATAGCGCCAACAAGGACACCAAGCAGGCGTAGTCACTATTTGATGCAAGCCGTGCAGGTGCTGACTGTCGGGTCCAGCTCCAGCCGCTTTTCAGCAATTTCTTCACCACAGAGGGTGCAATAGCCGAATTCGTCTTCCTCGAGGCGGGCGAGGGCAGCTTCGATGCGTGCCAGTGTCGCGCGTCGCCGTTCGGCAATGGCATTATTCATGGCCTGCCCCTGAAGCGCGTCCATGCGTGACAGACGCCCGACACGCGACTGATCAAGCTCCACGGCCTGACGCCCATCGAGGGCTTCTTTGTCGAGGTTCACGAGCTCCTGCCGCAGTCGAAGCAGCTTCCCGGACCAATATGAGGATTTTTTTTCGTTTTTCGCCATGAAATTGATGATAGGCGGAAGTCGAATATCATTTCTAGTTCAAATTGAAGAAGGTGATTTCTCAAGGGCCGTATGGTTGCATTTTCATTCATATTTCACGGCCAATGCATACTTGGCCAATCGGTCAGGATCGTTTTCCAGCTATGTTCTTGAATGATCGATGAAATATTTGTCTTTGAAAAGGGCTGAACCCTAATATAATATGGTTATGTAACGTTCATAAACGGCTATTTGCCGGAACGTTACCTAACCCAGAGGGCTTACCCCCATCGCCCTCTGGGTTTCTTATTGCCCAAATGTCATGACAAGCTGTTATTCGGCCGCGGACTGTCCCACAGCGATTGTTTCATCCACATGCTTGCGGCGTGCGTCATGTTCGTCCGCCACAGCCATATCGTTTGCCTGCATGGCGTCGATGTCGAGATTGGCAAACCCGAGGATACCCATCTGGCCGTATGCGTGCTGGATCTTGTCTCCCCACAGCCCAATGTCTTTGACAATAGGAACGATCCGGCTGAACAGGTTTGTCCGGAACATTTTCATGCCCTGGCTGTTCTCAAGGAACTCCAGACACTCTTTCATTGGATAACCCAGGTTTTCCCATACTTCCTTGTTCTGGAAGCGGTCACGCATCAGGTAGCATGCCTCAATCAGGAATTCTTCCCGCTCGTCGCGCTCCGACTGGGTCAGTTCAGGGTAATAGTCCCTAAGCGCGAGACGCCCGAAAGCCACATGCCTGGCTTCATCCTGCATGACATAGGCATTGACAGCCGAGGCGAGGGGGTCTGTGCTATGGTCGCGAATGTTGGAAAAGGCGGCAAGGGCCAGCCCCTCGATCACTACCTGCATGCCCAGATAGGTCATATCCCAGCGGCTATCGCGCAGCACTTGATCCAGCAGGGTTTTAAGCGGCCCGGTGATCGGATAGGCGAGACCGATCTTTTCCACCAGCTTCTTATAGGTTTCAACGTGTCTGGCCTCGTCCATCACCTGGGTAGAGGCATAGAATTTGGCTTCCATGTCAGGAACGTTGGTGACGATCTTGGCGCTGCATATCAGCGCGCCTTGCTCGCCGTGCAGGAACTGGCTGTTGCTCCAGGCTGCCTGGTGGAGCCGCGCTTCACCTTGTTCCTTCGGCGACATTTTCATGAAGAAGTCGGCACCATAAAGCGGGAACAGTTCAATTGGGATGCCCAGTGGGTTGCTTGGGTCCAACTCATGTGACCAGTCAATGCGGGATTCCGTATCCCACTGCATGCTCTTGCCCTTATTATAAAGGCCAAGCAGGTCTTTGCGGTCATCGCCATAGTTCCAGTTGAACAGGGCTTCAAAATCCTGGGGAACCTCCCAGGAGCAGTCCTCTAATGCTGTCGCGTACAGTGGATCCAGTGCCATCGAATTCTTCCCTCCATCTTCCCGTACATTTGTAGACGAGACAGTCTAGTAAAGAAACAAAAACCCCGCAACCATAATGACAATATTGTCAATAGGTTCACCATAAAAAAGGCAGCCGCGAAAACTCGCGACTGCCGAGGTTACCAGGGAGAGAAGGGCTCCGAGGTTAAAGAGGTAGGCCTTTAGAAGCTGAGCTTCTGCGAGCCTTTGCCGAATTCCGGATAAGCTTCCAGACCGAGTTCGGCGAGGTCAGAACCAAGCTCTTCATCAGCTTCAGCAAGGCGGATGCCGATGGTGTACTTGAGCGCAAGCCATACGATCGCGCTTGCAACAACCACAAAGGCACCGATTGACAGAACGCCGACAAGCTGAGCCATGAAGGTGATGTCTGGGTTCGTGATGGCAACAGCCAGCGTGCCCCAAATACCGCACACGAGGTGAACGGACACAGCACCAACAACGTCATCAATCTTGAGCTTGTCAAAGAACGGTACCGCGAACACCACCAGGACACCGCCAACAGCACCGATCAGCGTAGCTTCAAGCGGAAGCGGCGTATCTGGGCCTGCAGTGATGGATACCAGGCCTGCGAGAGCACCGTTCAGCACCATTGAAAGGTCGACTTTCTTGTAAACAAGCTTGGTCGTAACCATTGCCGCGAACGCACCACCAGCAGCAGCCATGTTGGTATTCACAAAGATGTTGGAGATGGCGATACCGTCAGCCGCTGAACCCATAGCAAGTTGGGAAGCGCCGTTAAAGCCGAACCAGCCGAACCACAGGATGAAGGTACCCAGTGTGGCAAGCGGCAGGCTTGAACCAGGCATTGGGCGAACCTTGCCTTCAGCCGAATAACGACCAAGGCGCGGACCCAGGATCAGGGCACCGACAAGGGCTGCCCAGCCACCGGTGGAGTGCACAAGCGTGGAGCCGGCAAAATCTGCGAACTCTGAGCCATAGGTTTCAACGAACCCGTCAGAGTTCAGCCAGCCGCCACCCCATTCCCAGGACCCCTGGATCGGGTAGATCAGGCCTGCCAGAACAGCCGTAAAGATAAAGAAGGGGAACAGCTTGATGCGTTCGGCCACTGTACCGGACACGATCGAAGCCGTGGTCGCCACAAACACCATCTGGAAGAAGAAGTCAGAGCCTGCGGCATAGCCCGCCGGGTCATGCTCAGCGGCCTCAGCGAGTGCAGCTGCATCATCAGGCGACCAGAGTGAGAAGAAGGTACCAAAATAGCCGGACACATCCATATACATCAGATTGTAGCCCATCAGCATCCACATGATGCAGGCGATAGCATAGAGCGATACGTTCTTGACGCAGATGTCAGCAACGTTCTTGGAGCGAACAAGGCCCGCCTCAAGCATTGCAAAGCCGGCTGCCATCCACATAACCAGGAAGCCGCCGATCAGGAACAGAAGTGTATTAAAGATATAAGCGGTCTCGCCTGAGACTTCAGCCCTAACAGGAACTGTCATCAGCGTCGCGCCGAGGCCAGCGAGAGCCAGCTTTTTGAGTGTCGATTTTTCAAACATTGATAATGCTCCCTTAAAGCGCAGCCGAATCTGTTTCGCCGGTCCGGATACGGATCACCTGATTCAGGTCGAGCACGAAAATCTTGCCGTCGCCGATCTGGCCCGTATGGCCGCTTTGCTGAATTGCTTCGATGGCTTGCGCCGCCACACCGTCATCGGTGGCAACTTCGAGTTTTACTTTGGGCAGAAAATGAACTTCATATTCGGCACCACGATAAATTTCCTTCTGGCCGCGCTGGCGCCCATAGCCCTGAACCTCGGTTACGGTCATGCCGTTGATGCCGATTTCCGCCAGGGCATCCCGAACTGGATCAAGCCGGTGCGGCTTAATGATCGCGATGATGTATTTCATGACAACTCCCTATGGTTGGTCTCGTTCGGGAGCCTTAACAGCATGTTCCGTGCCAGTTGTTGAAATATAAGGATAGCAACGGTTTCAGGAGCTTTACGAAAATTGCTGATGCGAATTTATGCACAAAAAATATCGATTGCACAAAATTTAATCAGTTAGATGAGCTTAACGGAGGCAGGGCGAAATATCGCGTTATGCACGGAAAACGGAGTGGTATGCTGCGCACTAACAAAAAGCCAACTTCGACAGGTGGAAAAACATGAAAATCTATGGCGATAGCCGCTCGGGCAACTGCCTCAAGGTCAAATATGTCTGCGACTTTCTGAAGCTCCCATATGAATGGGAAGAGCTGGATGTCCTCTCTGGTGTCACCCGCACGCGCGAGTTCCTGGCGATGAACCCGGCCGGGCAAATTCCCACGGTTCGGTTTGATGACGGACGGATGCTGGCCCAGTCGAATGCCATCATGCGCTATTTGGCGCGCGGTAGCAGCCTGATCCCCTCTGACGAGTGGGAACAGGCCAAGATGGATGAATGGTTGTTTTGGGAGCAATATAGCCATGAGCCGGCCATTGCGGTGGTGCGCTTCCTGGTGGCACTCAAAGGCACGCCCCTGAAAGAAATTGACCCAAACCTCATCGAAAAAGGCGATGCTGCGCTGGACCGCCTGGAAAAGCGGCTCAGCAAGCATGACTATCTGGTTGGGGATGCACTCTCGCTCGCAGACATCGCGCTTCTGGCCTATACGCAGTTCGCGGAAGAGGGCGGCTTTTCCCTGGACGGTCGGCCGGCAATCAAACGCTGGCTGGCGCGCGTCAAAGCTGGCCTTACAGGCTAGGCCCTCTTAATTGTTGTCCGGCGCCTGCAGGGCGCGGGCACGGCGCTGGGCTTCGATGATGGCATCGGGGCCCGCTTCCATGCAGCGGCTGGCAAGCATGCCGAAAACTTCCTGCCCGTCCGTGGCCTGGCCGGTCATGACTAACTGGAAGCCGTGCAGCCCCGCCGCTTCGCCCATCAGCTCAAGGCTGCCGTCACCCATACTGCGGATCGCCTTTTTGACATCGGCGCTGCCTTTCCGCTCAACTGCCTTGGACATGCGCTCAAGCAGATCCTTATTTTTGCCGGACACCATTTCCACAACTTCAGCGAAGGTCAACGGCATCAGAAAGTCGATCGCCGCAGCGCCGACGTTGCCATAGTAGCTGCAGACTTCCTGCTTATCGGCTGCCTGTGTCGCCGGCCCGGTAAGGCTGGCAGCCAGCCCAATCACCAAACCTGCTGTCGTCAATTTCTTCTTCATTGGCTTTCTCACACTTGTTTTCATTGCAGCCATGATGGCAAAGCTGCCTGAACCCGGGCTGAATGGAAGTGTCATCATTTCAGAGCGCAATAAAAAAGGCCACCCGAAGGTGACCTTTTTAATGGCGGGCAGGGTGGGATTCGAACCCACGAAGGGCTTGCACCCTTGCCGGTTTTCAAGACCGGTGCATTCAACCGCTCTGCCACCTGCCCAGATGGTGATAAGTCGAAAACTGGGGAGCTTTTTAGCGACTGTTTTCCTGTCCGTCCAGCCCAATTATCGGGAAAATTCATCTATATGGAAAAAGCCTGTGGAAAAGGGGCCTTCCCGCCTTGCACACGGGCCTCTTACTTGTTAGACAAGTTTGTTCAGTCACACCATATATCGGGGGTACCCGTGCGCGTGTTGACTATATATTTGAGTTTTTATTTGTTTCGGGGACCGCGGTGTCATGATCTGGACGCCGCACAAGCAAGGGGCTGAAGCTGGTGAGCGATAACACACCCATTACGCCGGAAGAGCGGAATATCCAGCCAATCACCATCGAAGATGAGATGAAGGCATCGTACCTCGATTACGCCATGAGCGTGATTGTATCGAGGGCATTGCCGGACGTGCGGGACGGTCTGAAGCCGGTACACCGCCGCATTCTCTTCTCCATGCACGAACAGGGCTATGAGTGGAACAAGCCGTTCCGCAAGTCGGCGCGTATCGTCGGTGACGTGATGGGTAAATATCACCCGCACGGCGACAGCGCGATTTACGACGCCTTGGTGCGGATGGCGCAGGACTTCTCCATGCGCGCACCACTTGTTGACGGCCAGGGTAACTTCGGTTCCATGGACGGCGACAGTGCGGCAGCCATGCGTTACACCGAAGCCCGGATGGACAAGGTTTCCTCGATGATCCTCGCGGACATCGACAAGGATACCGTCAACTTCCAGCCTAACTATGACGAAAGCGAGCATGAGCCGATTGTTCTGCCTGCGCGTTTCCCGAACCTTCTGGTAAACGGTGGCACCGGTATTGCTGTTGGTATGGCCACAAACATCCCGCCGCACAGCCTTCGGGAAGTGATCGACGGCGTCTTCGCGGTTATCGACAATCCTGAAATTGACGCCATGGGCCTGATGGAACACATCAAGGGCCCTGATTTCCCAACCGGCGGCATCATCATGGGCGTTGGCGGCATTCGCCAGGCGTATGAAACCGGCAAGGGCTCGATCACGATCCGCAGCCGCACGCATGTTGAAGAAATCCGCAAGGACCGCTGGGCTATCGTGATTACCGAGATCCCGTTCCAGGTGAACAAGTCCTCAATGATCGAAAAGATCGCCGAGTGCGTTCAGCAGAAGCGGATCGAAGGCATTTCTGACATCCGCGACGAAAGTGACCGCGACGGCGTTCGCGTTGTGATCGAGCTGAAGCGCGACGGTGTGGCCGACGTGATTCTCAACCAGCTGTATCGTTTCACCCCAGTTCAGACCAGTTTCGGCATCAATATGCTGGCGCTTGATGGCGGCCGACCTGAGCAGCTTTCGCTTAAGCGCGTGCTGCAGGCCTTTATCGACTTCCGTGAGGAAGTGATCACCCGCCGCACCAAATTCGAACTGGCAAAAGCACGTGACCGCGCGCACATCATGCTTGGCCTCGTGACGGCTGTTGCGAATATCGATGAAGTGGTCGCTACCATCCGGACGGCGCCATCGCCGGCTGCGGCGCGCGAAGCGCTTGCTGCCCGCAAGTGGGACGCCACGGAAATCCTGCCGTATCTTGAGCTGATCAATGAGATGAGCCATCTGAATGACGACGGCACCTATCAGCTGTCTGAAGCCCAGATCAAAGCCATCCTTGACCTGCGCCTGCACCGCCTCACAGCGCTTGGCCGTGATGAGATCGGCGGCGAACTCGAGGAACTGGCACTCAAGATCCGCGAATACCTTGAAATCCTTCAGTCCCGCGTAAAACTTTACGAAGTGCTGCGCGGCGAGCTTGAGGCTGTACGCGCCGAGTTTGGCGACGACCGCCGCACCGAGATCGACATGAACGCCATCACAGGCTTCGATGACGAAGACCTGATCGCACGAGAAGACATGGTGGTGACAGTAACGCAAAGCGGTTACATCAAACGTGTACCACTGTCGACTTACCGGGCGCAGCGCCGTGGCGGTAAAGGCCGGTCCGGCATGCAAACGAAGGATGAGGATTTCCTCTCCACCGTCTTTGTTGCCGACACCCATACGCCGGTGCTGTTCTTCTCGAACCTCGGCCAGGTCTACAAGATGAAAGTGTGGAAGCTGCCGCTTGGCACGCCGCAGTCCAAAGGCAAGGCGGTGATTAACTTGCTGCCGCTGAAGCAGGGCGAAACCATCGCAACCATCCTGCCGCTGCCGGAAGACGAGGACAGCTGGGGTGACCTGCAGGTTATGTTCGCGACCGCACACGGTAACGTCCGCCGTAATAAACTGTCTGATTTCTCCAACGTCATGTCGAACGGCAAGATCGCCATCCGCTTCTCTGAGGAAGACGATAAGCTGATTGGCGTTGATGTATGCACCGAAGACGATCATGTGCTGCTGGCCGCCAAGAAAGGCCGTGCGATCCGCTTCAAAGCAACCGACGTGCGCCTGTTCGCGGGACGGACATCCACTGGCGTGCGCGGCATGAAGTTCGGCGCGGGCGACGAAGTGGTATCCATGCGCGTGATCAACGGCACGGATGCTTCGACAGAAGAACGTGATGCCTACCTCAAGGCTGCTCCCTGGAAAGCAGAACCGGGCGAGCAAACGCTGCCTGATGAGCGTATGGCGGAACTTGAAGCCTGCGAACAGTTTATCCTGACAGTGACGGACCAGGGCTTCGGTAAGCGCACATCCAGCCATGAATACCGCCTGACGAACCGCGGCGGGCAGGGCATCTGGAACGTGCCATCTGACGAGCGCTTGCGCCAACAAATCGGTGACGTTGTGATGGCGTCGCCAATCACGGCTGACGAGCAGATCATGATGGTAACGGATCACGGCAAACTGATCCGGACGCCTGTTCATGACGTTCGTATCGCATCGCGTAACACCAAAGGCGTAACCCTATTCAAGGTGGCGGAAGGCGAACACATCGTGTCTGTCGCCAAGCTTCAGGAAACTGAAGAAGACGAAGAGGGTGAAGAAGGTGCAGTTGAGGGCGAAGCTACTGAAGCAGTAGAGGCGTCAGCAACCGAAGATGGGCCTGATACTCCAGAAACCGAATAGAGCAATCTTCAGTTAAATTAATACTTTAGCGCCCGGCCTTCATCCTGTAGGTCGGGCGTTATTTATTGATCAGGAGAAGGGCGCAGGCGCCAACCGCCAGTATGGTGCCGGAGATCTTGCCAATCAGGGAAACCGAGCCTTTGCGCCGCAGGATTTCCCGCGCGCCGGTAGCAGCCAGCACCCAGACACAGTCCAGCAGCGGGGCCAGAACGGCAAACACAATCGATAGCGTGATCAACTGCGGCATGGCAGGCATATCAGGCGAGATAAACTGCGGGAAGAATGCTGCGAAAAACAGAATGGCCTTGGGATTGGTTGCTGCTACAGCAATGGCTGCCTTGAAGGCTTTTGCCGGCGTGCGCTCGACCACAATCCTTTTAGGGTCGTCTCCGCTGTCATTTTTTCTGAAAGACTTAAAGGCCAGATAAGCAAGGTAGGCAGCGCCGCCATAGCGCACAGCAGTCAAGACGTCATCTGACAGAAACTCGATGATGGCGGAAAATCCAAGCAGATACACAGCAAGCATCACAATACCGACAACTTCGGCACCAGCCACGACGGCAAACCCATGCTTGGGGCTCTCGTTCAGCGTTTCGGCGACAATCAGACTGACAATCGGCCCCGGAGTGAGTACCAGGAGCGTCACAGCACCAACAAACAGCCAGAAAAGAAGGGGGTCAACAGGCAAAGCCATAACAAAAAGTTCCTCGACAGCGTCTGAATGTGCTCTAAATGGCACTTGGCCCTTGTTTTTTTGGGCAGTTTCGGGAATGTTGCTGGCAAGCAACGATATTGCAAGACTTTTTCTTGGGGAGTAGCTGTGACCAAACAGCGAATAGGCGTATATCCAGGCACGTTTGATCCAATCACCAATGGGCATCTTGATATCATCAAGCGCGGTTTGCGCCTTGTGGACAAGATGGTTATCGGTGTCGCAACCAACCCCAGCAAGGACCCGCTCTTCACGCTTGAAGAGCGCGTTGAGATGGTGGATTGCGGTGCACGGCCACTGGCGGAAGAGGCTGGTGTGGACTTTGAAGTCGTTCAGTTTGACGAACTTCTGATGCATTTTGCCGAGCGCGTGAACGCTTCCATCATCATCCGCGGCTTGCGCGCCGTGGCTGACTTTGAATATGAATTCCAGATGACGGGCATGAACTATCAGATCAACCCGGACATCGAGACCGTATTCCTGATGGCAGACCCGCGCTACCAGACAATTGCCTCACGCCTTGTCAAGGAAGTCGCGCGTTATGGCGGCAAGATCGAAAGCTTTGTTCCCGCTGATGTGGCTGCAGCCGTTGTGAAACGGGTTGCCGAATCCAAGCGGGCGCAATAGGTCAGGTTTCAGCGAATAGAAGTATCTAAAATGAAACGTATTCTTATTTTACTAGCAATGATGGTGGGCTTCATGAGCGACTCAAATGCAATGGAACTGGATAAAGAAAACACCCTTTATCTTGATTTGGAATCCGGTCGTGTGGTGATTGCCATGCGCCCCGACAAAGCCCCGAAACATGTGGAACGGATCAAGCAGCTGGTGCGTGAAGGCTTCTATGACGGCCTCATTTTCCACCGTGTGATCGAAGGTTTCATGGCCCAGGGCGGTGACCCGCTTGGCACCGGCACAGGTGGTTCCGGCCAGAACATTCAAGCCGAATTCAACGACCTGCCACATATGCGCGGTACGGTTTCCATGGCCCGCGCCGCATCACCAGACAGCGCCGACAGCCAGTTCTTTATCTGCTTCAACCGCTCTTCCTTCCTGGATGGTGAATATACCGCCTGGGGCCGGGTCGTGGCCGGCATGGAGCATGTTGATGCGATCAACCGGGGTGAGCCACCGGCCAACCCCAGCAAGATCGTTCGCATGCAGGTTGCGGCTGACGTCAAAGAATAAGTATAGCCATATGGCACGCAGGGAAGGCACCTCATTGGGGGTGCCTTTTTTGTTGCCGCTTGTCCTTTGTCTCGACTTCCGATAAAAGCCCGCCCCATGGATGTAGATGTTTTTGATTTTGACCTGCCGAAGGAACGGATCGCGCTTAGGCCTGTAGAGCCGCGCGATGCCGCACGCATGCTATTGGTCAACAACGGCACGCTTGTTGACGCGGGCGTCCGTGACCTGATCGACCAACTGACCGAAAAGGATGTGCTGGTCACCAATGATACACGGGTCATTCCAGGGCGTCTCACTGGAAAGCGCGGCGAAGCCAAGGTCGAGGTAACGCTCCATAAGCGGGAAGACGCCACCACCTGGCGCGTGTTTGCCAAGAACGCAAAGAAATGTCGGCTCGGCGACACGCTTGATTTCACAGGCCTTCAGGCAGAAGTGGTCCATGTCGGTGAAGACGGCGAGCGTACGCTGAAGTTCAATGTGGACCCGGCCGCCATGACGGCGGCGCTCGAGACCCACGGCGTGATGCCGCTGCCGCCCTATATCGCATCCCAGCGCGGCGTGGATGAGCGCGACAAATCTGATTACCAGACCGTGTTCGCCCGCGAAGATGGCGCTGTGGCCGCGCCAACAGCAGGCCTGCATTTCACGCCTGAGATGTTGGCGGCCCTGGACGCAAAAGGCATCAAGCGCCACACAGTCACGCTGCATGTCGGGGCAGGGACCTTCCTGCCCGTGAAGGCCGAGCGCACAGAAGATCACAAGATGCACAGTGAATGGGGCGAAATCACCCCCGAGGTTGCAGCGGCGCTTAATGACGCACGTGCGAACGGCGGCCGGATTGTTGCTGTAGGCACCACATCGCTCCGGCTTCTTGAAAGTGCGGCAACCGACGACGGTGTCATACATCCGTTCTCCAACGACACAGATATTTTCATCACGCCAGGATACCACTTCAAAGGCGTGGACCTCTTGATGACCAATTTCCATCTGCCAAAATCCACGCTTTTCATGCTGGTATCGGCCTTTGCTGGCCTTGAGACCATGAAAGCAGCCTATCAGCACGCGATTGCGGCCGAATACAGATTCTATTCCTATGGCGACAGCAGCTTGCTGTATCCCGAGAAAAGGTGATCCATGCGCGAACGCTTCAAATATGACATCCACGCCACCGATGGCGCAGCCCGGACTGGTACCATCCAGATGATGCGCGGCGACATCCGCACGCCCGCCTTCATGCCAGTGGGGACGGCGGGGACGGTTAAGGCCATGATGCCCGAAAGTGTCCGGTCCACCGGCGCGGATATCCTGCTTGGCAACACCTACCACCTGATGCTGCGCCCCACAGCTGAGCGCGTACACAAGCTGGGCGGCCTGCACAAGTTCATGAACTGGGACCGGCCGATACTGACTGACAGTGGTGGGTTCCAGGTGATGTCCCTGACGCAGCTGAGGAAAATGAGCGAAGAGGGCGTGACCTTCCAGTCGCACCTGGACGGCAGCAAGATTTTGCTGACGCCTGAGCGGTCCATGGAAATCCAGCGCCTGCTGGGGTCTGACATCATGATGTGCTTCGATGAATGTACGCCGTACCCCGCCACCGAAGACCAGGCCAGGCAGTCCATGGAGCTTTCCATGCGCTGGGCCCAGCGGTCCCGTGACGGGTTCGATAGCGGCACAGACCATGCAGCCCGCTCTGCACTCTTTGGCATCGTTCAGGGCAGTGTTTATGAAGACCTGCGCTTCCGCTCCATTGATGCGCTGCAGGAAATCGGTTTCGATGGCTATGCTGTTGGTGGCCTGGCCGTGGGCGAAGGCCAGGAAATGATGTTCCGGGTGCTTGATTTCACTATGCCACGCATGCCGAAAGAGACACCGCGCTACCTGATGGGCGTCGGCAAGCCAGACGACATTGTGGGTGCGGTTGAACGCGGCATCGATATGTTCGACTGCGTGATGCCAACCCGGTCAGGGCGCACAGGACAGGGCTTTACCTGGCGCGGTGCCATCAACATGAAGAACGCCCGCCACAAGGACGATATGCGTCCCATTCAGGAAGGCTGTGCCTGCCCGGCCTGTACGCAGTACAGTCGGGCTTATGTGCATCACTTGATCCGCGCGGGCGAAATCCTGGGTGCCATGCTGCTCACGTGGCATAACCTGCAATTCTATCAGGACCTGATGGCCGGCCTGAGGCAGGCAATCAGCGACGGCCGTTTGACCGAGCATGCAAACAATTTCCGCGAGACCTATGCCCTTGGGGATATTGACCCGCTTTAACTAGCGGACGACGACCGGTGAGTAGAATCTGAGCGACAAGTCATCGCTGCCGCATGCCGTCCGGGCCATGCGGGCCTTTGGTGCATCCCAGAAACTGATGACATCTTTAAGCACACACACTTTCTGGGCATGGGTAACGTGCCCAAGGGACCTGTAACGGCGCATTGCGTACTTTGACTTGGTCGCGAACGCAGCCTGGACCACATCTGGTGGCGTCACCGGGTCAAGCTCCCCACTTAAAACCAATGTGGGCACGTCGGGCAGCGAAGGCGTGTCGAAACGCGCAGGTGGCGTTACCCCCAATGATCGGCATGCATAGTCCTGGCGCCACGCCAGGTAGCTGAGGAACGGTGCCATATCCGGATGCCTGAGCTTGTCATCCTCCAGCGCCCTGTACATTTGCTGCATGGGAAGCTCGCGGCAGCGGATCAGGTGGTGCATCCCGGTGTTCAGGCCATCCCCTGGGTACAGAAGCTGATCCAAGAGCAGGCCGAAGCGTTCCCGCATATGGTCGGGGGACGCAACGATATAGGGCAGTATAGCGGCGCGGGCAGGAGACCTCAGCGCATGGAAACTACTGATCAGGAGCTGTTCCCGGGTTGGTCGGGCATAGGCATCAATCTGACCGGTCCTGATGTCCTTAAGCGCAACAGGCTCTCCCGTCACTGCGTTCTGGTTGGCAATGCCTTTCAGGAGGTCGCGCTCCAAACGCGTTCTTTTGCCCGGGCAATAGAAATGATCCCTGCAATAGCCGCTCAATGCCTTGAGCGCCGCATGAAAGTTCTCACCGGTGTGCCAGAAGCCCTCAACCCATGGCGTCTCTGGCGAATCTAACGTCTGTGTCAGTGTGGCGGCCGTATCGCGTGCGGCCAAGGCAAGCGCGACCCTGGCGCCATACGATTCGGCAAACAGATGCCAGCCCTCAATGCCCATATCTTGCCGCAGGCGCTGCAGTTGGATTGCGATGCTGTCAGTCCCGAGGGTATCAGCCACACCGGATGACAAGGTTTCCTGTATTTGCCCGAAACAGCGCGCCATTTTTTCGGCATGCTGTTCACGGCCGTAAATGACCGCGTCAGCTGGGTCGGGGGCGATGCCCCAAACTGCTTCTGCAGCATTGTCGCTGTGGCAGTCCAGTTGTTGCAGACCGTCCGCAACTGCAGGTACCAGAATCACGCGACCGGTGGATTTCGCCAAGGCCGTAAATCTTTTCCTCTGGGGCGCCACCAGGCTTCCAGGTCCACCCATCAGGTAAAGAACAGGCGCTTTTATTGTGTCGGTCGCTGTGTCCGGTTTGAAGAGATAGACATCAAGGAAGGATCCGGCGAACCTACATAACGCTTCTTCTGCGCTTTCTGCCAGAAAGCTACCGTCACATATCGTCGGTTCTGAACTTTCTTTTATGAGGGACGCGTTCGCTGGGCTGTAGAAAGCGCCTAGGAAAAACGTGATCGCTGCTGCTGTCGTTATAAATTTCTTCATGAAATTCAGCTTATCCTGCCTTTGAAATCGGCGCAATTCCGGGGTGCATAGAAGGGCTGTCAGAAAAATTTCATTTTAGGTGACACTTTTGCTTGACGGTCCGGAATGATGCCCCTATGTTCCGCCGCGTTCCCGGGGAAACACCTCGAGAGCGAATTTGTGAGGGCCCGTAGCTCAGCTGGTAGAGCAACTGACTTTTAATCAGTAGGCCACAGGTTCGAACCCTGTCGGGCTCACCAATTCCGAAAGGCTAGCGTGAAATATCGCTAGCCTTTTTTCGTTTCCGCCGTCACCACCTTCTTTCCCGCGAAATAATTGAAACTGCCTCGAAAAAGCCGCCTTTCTCGACTTGTATTTCAGGGGCAGGACAGCCTAAAGTCTAGACACACTTAATCACTCGGAAAAGGGAGCGGTATCACCGATGCAAACACGGCGTGTTTTGAAGTCTGTCCTGGGAGTTTTCCTGTCCTTATCTGTTTCACATGCCTGCCTCGCATCAGACGAAGCCGCACCGACCGCCGTTACAGAACCAGAACCTGCGCAGGATGCCGCCTTCAAGTCCTGGCTTGACGGTGTTCGCACCGAAGCGCTGGAGCGCGGCATCAAATCTGAAACCCTTGACCAGGTGCTGCCAACCATCGTGCCGGTTGAACGGGTTATCAAGCGCGACCGCAACCAGCCGGAAGTCAAGCAGACCTATGCCATGTACCTCAAAAGTCGCGTCAGCGACTGGCGCAAGGAAAAGGGCGCCTTGATGATGAAGGAGCATGCTGACGCGCTGCGATCCGCGGGCGAACGTTATGGTGTCCAGCCGCGCTTCATCGCAGCTATCTGGGGTATTGAGACCAATTATGGCACCGTGCCACTGAGCTATTCGGTGTTCGACGCCGTGGCGACACTGGCATACGACAAGCGCCGTGCTGCGCGGTTCCGCCGTGAGCTTTTCGCCGCTCTGGAAATTCTGGACAAGGGCTATGCCGATTTTGACCTGATGAAGGGGTCCTGGGCCGGTGCAATGGGTCAACCCCAGTTTATGCCGGAAAATTACCTGAAGTATGCCGTCGACCATGACGGCGACGGCCACAGGGACATCTGGACCAGCAAATCGGATGTGTTTGCATCCATTGCCCATTACCTGAAGTCATACGGCTGGCAGGATGACCAGACCTGGGGACGCAAAGTCAAGCTGCCAAAAGGCGGTGAAGCCAGCCTGCAGGGCACCCAGGCCGATGGCATCCAGCCTGACCGGTGGTGTGCCGCTTATAAAAGCATGGGCGTATGGCGTGACCTGCAGGAATGGCAGGAGCTGGGTGTCCGCCGCCTGAACGGCAAGGATTTGCCGCCGAGGTCTATCCCCGCTGCCTTGATTGTCGGCGACGAAGGGGATGATGAAGGTTATTTGGTGTACCGCAACTTCTGTTCGGTCATGCGCTATAACCCGTCCTTCAAATACGCTTTGGCTGTCGGGCTTTTGTCTGACGTAATCGCGAAGGACTAGCCACATGCGCAATCTTGTCCTTCTGATGATCCTGAGTGCTTTCCTGGCAGCTTGTTCTTCGTCCATGCGCCCGATTGGTCGCATGCCTCAGAACGACGAACTCCCACGCGGCAGCCAGGGAGTAGAGCGCAAGGTTGGCAAGCCATACAAGATTGCCGGTGTCTGGTACACGCCCGCTGAACAGCCGAATTATGACGAAGTCGGTTATGCGTCCTGGTATGGCCGGGATTTTCACGGCAAGAAAACGGCAAATGGCGAAATCTACAACATGAATGCGCTGACAGCGGCCCACAAGACGTTGCCACTGCCAACCTATGTTAAGGTCACGAACCTGGAAAACGGCCGAACGATCCTGCTGCGCGTCAACGACCGTGGACCTTTTGTCAAAGGCAGGATCATTGATATCTCCCGACGCGGGGCTCAGCTTCTGGGCTTCGACAAGCAGGGCGTCACGAAGGTCCGGGTTCAAGCCGTTGATGAGCACGGGCGCGTGCCAAAGCTGCCGCGAACCCAGACGGCCCGGAGTGACACCCCGGGAGACGCCCACTATATTCAGGTTGGTGCCTACAGCCAGCGAGAGAATGCCGAAATTCAGGCTGGGCGCCTGAAAGGCCGTGGCCATGACGCCCGGATTGAACAATCGGCGTCAAACGGGCGCATGCTTTGGCGTGTGCGGGTAGGGCCCTTTATTGAAATGCTTCTCGCGGAAGAGAAGCTTGACCGAATTGTAGCTGATGGGTTTTATGAGGCCCGAATTTTCACTGAATCGACGCGATGAGAGACAAGGGAAGGCAATGTTTAAAATGAAACTGGCACTAATCGGATTGACCATTTCAGCGCTACTGGCTTTTGTGCAGCCGGTATCTGCCCAGCAAATGGCGACCCCGGCAAAGCATGCCATCCTTCTTGATGCCTCAACCGGCAGCATCCTGTTTGAAAAAGACGCAGATGAACCTTTCCCACCTGCGTCGATGAGCAAGCTGATGACAGTCTATCTGGCGTTTGACGCCATCAAGCAGGGCACCATGCGTCTTGATGACAAGGTTGTGGTGTCAGACGAAGCCTGGCGCAACTGGAATAACCGTGGGTCCACCATGTTCCTGCGTGCCCGTGATGAAGTGACGGTTGCTGACCTGCTTCGCGGTATCATTGTGCTGTCAGGAAACGATGCATGTGTCGTTCTGGCTGAACATATGGCTGGCTCGCAAGAGGTCTTTGCCGACTGGCTGAACGCCAAAGCCACAGAGATGGGGCTCACGGGTAGCCATTTTGTCAACTCAAACGGCTGGCCGGCAGAAGGCCATGTGATGACCGCGCGCGATTTGGCGACCCTTTCAATGCATCTGGTTAATGACTTTCCGGACCTCTACCCAATGTTTGCCGAGCGCGAGTTTCTTTATAAAAACTTCGACAGCAACAAATATAACCGCAATCCGCTGCTGGGCCGCTTTGCCGGCGCTGATGGCCTGAAGACCGGCCACACGGAAGAAGCCGGCTACGGCTTGGCGGCATCTGCTGAACGTGATGGCCGCCGCCTGGTTCTGGTTGTTGCGGGTCTCAGCTCCATGAACGAGCGGATGCGCGAAAGCTCACGCCTTATGCAATATGGTTTCCGCAATTTCAGCCACTATCCGCTGTTCAAGGCTGGTGAAACCGTTGACTATGCCGAGGTTTGGCTGGGCGAAGACAAAACCGTTCCAATGGTTGTGGCGGAAGACGTAGCCCTGACCATGTCCCGCCTGCAGCGGGCCCAGATGAAGGTCAGCGTGGAATATACCAATCCAGCGCCCGCGCCGATCACGACGGGCGATAAACTGGGCGAGTTGGTTATCGAAATGCCTAACCGCCCGGGCCTGCGGGTACCGCTGCTTGCCGGACAGTCGGTTGAAGAAGTTGGTGGCCTTGGCAAGATCGGTGCAGCCTTTGAATATCTGATCTTTGGATCAGCTGGCGCGGAGCCCGGTAATTGATGGACGATATTTCGCCGAAATTTATCAGTTTCGAGGGCGGCGAAGGCGCAGGCAAGTCGACGCAGATTAAACTGCTGGCCAAATGGCTGACCGGCAGGGGCGTTGAAGTTGTCATGACCCGCGAGCCAGGCGGTTCCACTGGCGCCGAAGAGATACGTGAGCTGCTGGTAAAAGGCGAGACTGATCGCTGGACACCCATGAGCGAAGCGCTGTTGATGACCGCAGCCCGTGCCGAACACGTGGAACGGACCATCAAGCCGGCGCTCAAGCGCGGTGTTTGGGTGCTGTGTGACCGTTTCTTCGACAGCACCATTGCCTATCAGGGCGGCGCACGCGGCCTTGGCATCGACAAGATGCGGGAACTGCAGGATATGGCCCTGCATGGCCTGACGCCTGACCTGACCTTCATCCTGGACCTTCCTGTGGATGTTGGCCTGGCACGCGCTTGTGGCCGCGAGGCGTTGCGCGAAGACCGGGAAGACCGGTTCGAGCGCATGAATTTTGCGTTTCATGAAAATATCAGGGATGCGTACCTCAAGATTGCAGAATCTGAACCAGATCGCTGCGTGGTGATTGATGCCAACCGGGATATTACGACGCTGCAGAATGATCTGCGGGCCGAAGTGAACCACAGGCTTGTGGGCATGAAATGAGCGAAGAAGCCGCCATATCGCGCCATCCACGCGAAACCACAGCGGTTTTCGGGCACGAGGCCGCAGAACGAGAGTTCCTGTCTGCCTTCAACGCGGACCGTCTGCACCATGCGTGGCTGATTACCGGGCCAAAGGGCATTGGCAAGGCCACGCTGGCCTGGAAATTCGCCAAGTTTCTGCTGACACAGGCCAATGCAGATGCTGGGCCGGGCCTGTTCGGTGACGATCTCCCTCAAGAAGCCACCACATTGGATGTGGACCCGGAAAACCCTGCAATTCAGCGTATTCTGTCTGGCGGGCACGGGGGTGTCGCCATTGCGGAACGGACAGAGAATGAGAAAACCGGCAAGCTGCGCAATGATATCGTCATCGACGATGTTCGCAAACTGACAGGCTTCTATTCCCAAACCGCCAGCGAAGGCGGGTGGCGTGTCGCGATTGTCGACGCGGCCGACGAAATGAATGCCAATGCGGCGAATGCGCTTCTGAAACTTCTTGAGGAACCTCCTGCCAAATCCATATTGCTTCTGGTCGCCCATTCACCCGGCAAACTGTTGCCGACAATCCGGAGCCGCTGCCGCACCCTGAAGCTGAAGGCACTTGGGGAAGAAAGCGTGAAGGCTGTTCTGGTATCCCGCTACCCGACGCTGGGGAGTGAAGACCTGAACGCGTTGGCGCGGCTCTCGGGCGGGGCGCCAGGCAAGGCGATCGAACTGGCTGAGCTGGGCGGCGTGGGCCTATACCGCGATATGGCTTCACAATTGGTGCGCCTGCCGCGTCTCAATATCCCGGATGTTCATGCGCTGGCGACCCGCCTGGCCAACCCAAAGGCGGACGCAGAATACCGCCTGTTTGTCGAGATGTTGCTCGGCTGGGTGGAGCGCCTTGTGCGCCAAAGTGCAAGCGGCGTTGGCATAAATGACATCATGCAGGGTGAAAGCGCTGAAATGGCCCGAATTTCTGCTACTGCCGGGCTTGATAACTGGCTTGACCTGTGGGAAAAGATGGGCCGTTTGGTAAGCCGGGCTGACGCCGTAAACCTTGACCGCAAGCAGGTGATTGTAAACCTGTTCACGTCTATCGGCGCTTTGGCACGCGGCTAAGCCGATTTTATTTTATTCAGATACGAGAATGATATGACCGACAGGCCGTCCTATTACGTTACGACGCCAATCTATTATGTGAATGACGTTCCACATATTGGCCACGCTTATACGACCCTCGCTTGCGACATGCTGGCGCGGTTCAAGCGACTGGACGGCTATGACGTCATGTTCCTGACAGGCACGGACGAACACGGCCAGAAGATCGAACGCTCCGCGGAAAAAGCCGGTGTTGACCCACAGGCTTTCTGCGACCGGGTCTCGGACCGTTTCAAAGAACTCGCGGCCGCCATGAATTTCTCGAACGACCAATTCATCCGCACCACAGAAGACCGCCACAAGAAAGCCGTGCAGCACCTTTGGAAGGTCCTTGAGGAAAAAGGCTTCATCTATGAAGACAGCTATTCCGGCTGGTATTCCGTGCGCGACGAAGCATTTTACGCTGAAAAGGAACTGACAGTCGGGGAGGGCGGCGAGAAGCTGGCCCCAACCGGCGCGCCGGTTGAGTGGGTTGAAGAGCCCAGCTATTTCTTCAAGCTTTCCGCCTTTGAAGACAAGCTCCTGGAGCTTTACGATACCCAGGAAGATTTCGTCATGCCGAAATCGCGCCTCAATGAAGTGCGCAGCTTTGTAAAAGGCGGCCTTGAGGACCTGTCGATCTCCCGTTCCAGCTTCAAGTGGGGCGTGCCTGTGCCTGGTCATGAAGGCCATGTGATGTATGTCTGGATCGACGCGCTGGCGAACTATCTGACGGCTGTGGGCTACCCGGACGAGGGCGCTGAGGCCTACAAGACCTATTGGCCGGCCAATGTTCATATGGTGGGCAAGGATATCCTGCGCTTCCACGCCGTATACTGGCCCGCCTTCCTGATGGCGGCTGACCTGCCGCTGCCAAAGCGGGTGTTCGCCCACGGCTGGTGGACCAACGAAGGCCAGAAGATCTCCAAGTCTCTCGGCAATGTCATCGATCCGTTTGAGTTGATCGACACCTATGGCCTCGATCCCGTACGCTTTTTCCTGATGCGGGAAGTGCCCTTCGGCAATGATGGCGATTTCTCCCGCAAGTCGTTTGTGCTGCGCTGCAACTCGGAACTCGCGAACGGTATTGGCAACCTCAGCCAACGCACGCTGTCCATGATCCATAAAAACTGTGATGGTGCCATTCCAACTCCAGGTGAATTAATCAGTGAAGATAAGAAGTTGCTGAGCGACATTGAAGCAACACTTGATGTTGTTCGCAGTCATATGGACAAGCAGGCCTTCAACTTTGCGTTGGAGGCCATTTTCGCCCAGGCCAGCGCGGCAGACAGCTATATTTCCGTGCAGGAACCCTGGAAACTGAAGAAGACCGACCCAGAGCGCATGAACACGGTTCTCTATGTGCTGGCAGACGCCATCCGCCAGATCGCCATTATGGCGCAGGCCATCATGCCGGAAAGCATGGACAAGCTCCTGAGCCAGATGAATGTGACTGAGCGCGGCTTTGACCAGATCGGCAGCACGCACCGGATTGCGCCTGGCACCGAAATTCCGAAACCAGAGGGCGTTTTCCCGCGCTTTGATCTGCCGGAAGAGGATGCAGCCTGATGGCTGACTATGGATATATCGTCGATAGCCATTGCCACCTGAACTACAAGCAGCTTCGCGAAGACGAAGCCGGTGCCGTAAATCGCGCCCGTGAAGCCGGCGTGGGCTGCATGCTGGCGATCAACACCAAACTGCGCGAGTTTGATGAAATCCGCGAGATTGCTGAGAAATACCACGATGTGTATGGCACCGTGGGCATTCACCCGCATGAGGCGGAGAACGAACCGGATGTTGCCGTAGCAGCGCTTGTGGAGCGTGCCCAGCATCCGAAAATCGTGGGTATCGGTGAAACCGGGCTCGATTATTATTACGACAATGCGCCACGCGATATGCAGCAGGTGAACTTCCGCGCCCACATCACAGCCGCGCGTGAAACCGGGCTGCCGGTGATCATCCACACCCGCGATGCGGACGAAGACTGTGTGGCAATACTCAAGGAAGAGATGGCCAAAGGCCCGTTCAAGGGCGTGATCCACTGCTTTACCGCCAGCCAGATGCTGGCAGACGCGGTTTTGGAGATGGGCCTTTATATCTCGATTTCGGGTATTGCAACGTTCCGCAGCGCCAAAGACCTGCAGGAAACGGTGAAAACCGTTCCGCTTGAGCGGCTCCTTGTGGAAACCGACGCGCCGTTCCTGGCCCCTGTCCCGCACCGCGGCAAACCCTGCGAGCCCGCCTATGTGATGGATACAGCACGCTTTGTAGCAGAGCTGAGGGGGAATAGCTTCGAGGAGTTGCAGGAAGCCACTACGGCCAATTTCTTCAAGCTGTTCGATAAAGCCACGCCGCCAGAGCTGGCCCAGAGCGCGGCATGAAGCTGACCATTCTTGGCTGCGGCACGTCGGGCGGTGTCCCCAAGATGCCGGAACATTGGGGCGCCTGCGACCCCAAGAACCCGAAGAACCGCCGCCGCCGCGCCAGCATCCTGGTGGAGGAGGGCGACACAAGCATCCTCATCGATACCACGCCAGACCTTCGGGAGCAGGCGCTGTCGGCGGGCATGAAGCATGTCAGCGGCGTGTTCTATACTCACGATCATGCCGACCATACCCACGGCATTGATGACCTGCGCGGTTTCTTCCAGTCAACACGCCAGAAGGTGCCGGTTTATGGCGACGCCCAGACTATCGACACCCTGAAGCTGCGGTTCGACTATATTTTCAAAAGCCAGAACGGCTATCCCGCCATCTGTGCTGCAAAGACCATGTCGGGCCCCACGAAAGTCGGCAACATAACCATGACGCCCTTTGAACAGGGCCACGGTGCTGGCATCAGCCTGGGCTACCGGTTCGGCGATATGGCTTATTCCACCGACCTGGACCGCATGCCCGAATCCGCCTTCGAGGCTCTTGATGGCGTGAAGGTATGGGTGGTGGATGCGCTCAGGTATGACCCGCACCCAACCCACAGCCATCTGGCCCAAACGCTGGCGTGGATCGACCGGGTAAAACCGGAACTCGCCATCCTCACACATATGACCTGGGACATGGACTATGAGACCCTGAAGGCAGAACTGCCTGACGGCGTCGTGCCTGCATATGACGGTATGGTGATCGAGCGCCCTTAATGAGGGTCGGCCGGGATCCTGACGAAATCCGCCGAAAATCCAACAAGGCATTGTAAATGCTATATAATTTATAGATTACTTCAGTGCCTCAACATGCTTGGGGGCCCCGTGGAAGAACCCTAAAAGAACACCTTGGGAACAAAGCCCTTTTGACAATCATTGCTTCGGCTGTTGTCGCTTGTAGCTCGCTACCACCCTTTTTAGATTCTCTGAGGCAATCGGTGGTGGGTCGATAAGCGCTTCCACAAAGACCTTTCTATCTGCAGCACCTAGTTCCATCACTTCCTGACGGCCATTCTGCTCAAGATTCAAGCTTAAGATATTAACGTCGCGCATATATGTGTCCTCGGGAACGGCACTTAGCATATCATACCTCAACCACGACGTGGTGACCACCTCGGGTGTTGGCCTAGTGACCGGGTAGCTGCGAAAGTGGCCATATTTTGGAACAAAGGGCGTACAAATGCAATCGTGCCCTTTGTCGGCCTAGTAACCACGTAGCTGCAAAAACGGCCAACTTGGACTAATCGAATACTTGAGTTGGCCGAACGCTTCTAACTTCTAAATTCACAACAGTTTTCTCTTTTCAATCCACGCCAATGCTATTTCATCCATGGTCGTGGTGGGAATAGCCAACGTCACATTGGCATCTTTGTCCGGAAGCAGCTTCTCCACTGCAAACATGCTGGCACGTTCGATTTGGAGTTGGACATGTGTCAGCGGCTCCTCATCATCCAGGGCGATTTCCTCGAACAAATGATAGTCATCGCCGGAACAGATCGTTGATTTCGTGCTCATTTCACTGCCTCCCCCTTTTTGTATTTGTTGGCGTTTGTCCGGTGGACGGGTTTTCGAACACGGCAAGAAGTTTTGTCATCGTTGCCACTTCCGCCCTGAGGCCAGCCAATTCCACTTCCTTGGATCGCATATCATCCTGGACAAGTTGGTGCCTGTTCAAGAGATCATCATGCGTTTCCTCGAGCGTAGCATATTTCGTCTCTATGTCACCGAACCGCCGCAGTTCTTCCGATTGGTTCACCAACTCTGATGCCTGGGCCTGATTTTCACTCTTTTGGTTTTCCAGGGCGGCATGAGCATCAGTCAGCCTGGTCGTTAGCGCACTGTTATCCCTTGCCATTTTGGACAGCTCTTCCTGTTTTTCCCCAAGTTTTTGGGTCAACTCGCGCTTTTCCACATGCAGTTGCTGCATCTGATGCTCAAACCGACGGTTCTCTGCGTCGCGCTGCTCTTTTACGGATTGGCGGTAATGCTCCAGGCTGTCGCGGACGTGCTGGTGTTTCTCCTCCAGGGAGGCTATTTGCGACGCCTTTTCAGACAGTCGCGCTTCCTGGTCTTTTAGGCGAAGTTCCTGCTCCCTCTTGTCTTCAACGGCACTCTCCAAAGCTGACCTGGTATTGGCATGCTCCTCTTTTTCCTCCGCAAAACACGCGGAAAGTACCTGTAGCTGCTTATCGCGTTCCGAAAGCTGGGTTTCCCGGTCGGCAATCTCGCGAAACAGTGCTGCGATCTGTTCGGCATGATCCGTTCTGGCCTTGTCGACGACATCCTGCGCTTCTTTCTGCAGTTGGTCTGCGAGGTTGGCCACCATGTTGCGCAACGTATCGGTCAGAAAGGCGTCAGCATCGACCTTGGCTGCTTCCTCCGCCTCCAGCTCCCGGAGATGACGGTGGATGGTGGTTTTGGAGCCCGTGTTGCCCAGTTCGACACGGACAGCGTCGATCGACGGGTTTTCGCCGCGGGCGATCAGCGCCTGCCGTGCCTGCTTGACGCTTTGTTTGTCGATTCCACTGCGTGCCATGACTTTTCCTTATTTCATACCATATTATGTACTATGTATATACATACCATAATTGTACATTGGATTGACAACAAAATTACGTTTCTAAAATTTGATAATGGAGGCTTATCACGCCTTAAGCGTTAATATGATGATGAGGTTGAAAAAATCGGTATGATACATCAAGCACAGACAGATCTGACAAAGTGACGCTTTCATGAGCCGTATCGAAGAGTATGTACAAGCCGCGACCCGCGACAACACCCGCCGGAGTTACGCTTCGGCCATTGAGCATTTTGAGGTCGGTTGGGGCGGCATGCTGCCTGCGACAGCCGACAGGGTCGCCCACTATTTGGCCGACTACGCGGACAGCCTGTCCCTCAACACGCTCAAGCAACGACTGGCCGCAATCGGTCGCTGGCACGTGGAACAGGGGTTTGTCGACCCAACAAAGGCAATCCTGGTCAAACGCACGCTGAAAGGTATTGCCGAATTACATCCCCATCGGGAGAAGCAAGCCGCACCGCTGCAACTGGCACAGCTTGAAGCACTCGACGGCTACTGGAAAGCTCAGCTTGAACTTGGTACCGCGACGCCCAGTGAGACGCTAAGAATACTGCGTAATCGCGCCCTCATATTGCTCGGTTTCTGGCGCGCCTTTCGCAGCGACGAATTGTGCCGGCTTGAGGCTCAGCATATCGAGTTTGATACCGATACCGGGATGACGCTCCATTTGGTGCAATCCAAGAGCGATCGCAGCCACGGCGGCACGACATACCGGTGTCCAGCTCTCAGTCGGCTATGTCCAGTGGCTGCATGTCGGGCTTGGCTCAATGCCTCTGGCATCAAGAAGGGGCCTCTGTTCCGGGGTGTCGACCGGTGGGGAAACTTCAATAAGACCGGAATGCATCCCAATAGCATCGTGCCGCTACTGAGGAAGGAATTGGCTGAGGCTGGCATAGAGGCCAGCCGATACAGCAGTCACTCTCTCCGTCGTGGTTTTGCCTCTTGGGCCAACTCTAACGATTGGGATATAAAATCGCTAATGGAGTATGTGGGCTGGAAGGACGTTAAATCTGCCCTGCGCTATGTGGACACGGCGGACCCCTTCATGAAGCGACAGATGGAAGCTGGCCTGCGAAAAACAGAATCTGAGGATGCTTGACGGTAGAAATTGCCCTTTCAGTCTAGGTGGCCACCCACCATAGGCTGGATCATGGGGTACGCCCCAAGTGGAATTGGATTGCCAGCCAGGGGCCGCGTTTGAGCCCTTTTTTGACCCTAAGCCCTCTGTGCAGCTGCATGTCTAAGTAAAACAGCGTGGTCAGAAAACTTAGTTTGATGCGAAGGTCGACACCGAACCGCCGCTGCACGGCCTTTTTCTGAGCGGCAGACGGCCATCTGCCTTTGATGAAGTCGTCGAAGCGCAGAAGGAGTGGCGCGGAGGGAACCGAGTTCGCCTTCTCGTTATTACATTTGACATGTGCGGCGACGCAGTTGCTGATATCCTTCGCACCGCCATTGCTGATCGGTATGAAATGATCGGTACTTGGGTAACGATCTGAACCGCGCTTCACCCGTGGCGGCAGGTGCATCATTTCTTCACAGTAGAAGCAAAGACCATGGCTCTGGTTATAGAGTTGCCTGAGCTTGGCGTTCTTGAGATCGCTTTTTGCGGCTTTTCTAAATTCCATGCTTCGTCCAATTGTTTACCTCAGACATTGCGCATCAACTTTGCTGGTTACATGTCATCGGACGATGGAGTGGAAATTTCGTTCGGGTGGGAAACGCGATTATCTTCCATGATTATCGCAGCCGCCTGCCACAACAGGTCTGCTATTGTCGCCGGTTGAGGCGAAGCGCCGAGGCCGTACATCTGACCGTGGTAGATGAGAGTGGCCAGTAGCTTCTTGTCGCCATGGTGCGCCCCGGTGACGGTGAGCCGTTCATGGGCCAACCGGATGGCCCCGTACGGCTCATCAATATGGCGTTCCAGTTCCCTAAGGACGTCCACTCGCGACAAATTGGCAAAGCGGTTATGATGTCTAAGATGTTCGACAGAATTCATTCGAACGGTCTTGGAGCCCACGTCATACAGCTTGTCTTGAAAGGAGATGTTGGTCATATCACTCTTTCTATAAAGTCCTTCCCTGTCACGCTATGAAATTATGCTCCAGGCCAGATGTCGCCATTTGACATTGGCTCTTATCCGGGTTTTGACTTGCGAGCAACACAGCGAATAGCGCGCAGCAACTATTCGTCCAGCAATCGATCGATGATGACGCAATTGGGCGTGTCGCCGCCGCGACATTCCGCCGCCATGCTTTCAAGGGCTGCCTGTAGCTTCACGAGGTCGGCAACCTTATTTTTGACCAGTTTCACATTTGCAAGTGCCATGCCTTTCACATCATCGCAGGCATAGGTGCCATCCACCATCTCCAATAGGCCTTTCACTTCCTGATTGGTAAAGCCAAGGTCTCGCGTGCGGCGAATGAACTTCAGTCGCTTCAGATGATCCATGGAATAGCATCGATAGCCAGACGCCGTGCGCGGAGATCTGATGACCAGCGAGGGTAGCATTCGACCGCTCCTGTGGAACGGCATCGTTATCGGCCTTGTACTGGTCAGCTATGTGATCAATATCGGCTTCTCCCGATCCTGGAAGAAATGGCCCGCCGCTGTCAGTGCAGTGATTTTGATGGGTTTCGCACTGATGGGTTATATGCAGGCTGGTCACATTGAAACGCCCTTGCTGGCGCAGGCGGTTCATGTCGGGGAGCTTTATATCTTCAGCCATCTCGGGCTTGCCTTTGTGGTTGCCGCGCTGATCCGCACGCCGGGCTGCGAGATGCGCGCATTCCATCATCTATTCTCTTTGGTCACAGGAACGCCGATCAAGGAACACCACTGTCCTATCGGCCCACTTGGTCCAATCGACAGGTGGGAAGTACGCCAGACATGGTACCGGTTGAACCGAAAATAATAGGGTTCACTCGCTATCATATTAGGGTTCACTCGCTATCATATAGAGAACGTAATTTTCCCTGGTAGCACCAAACCGTTCCGAACATCGTGTCCAGCAGCGGTGTCGCATCAATCTGTGAGAAACCAGCTTCCTCAAGCATATTGGGCAGGTTTCCTCTGGCATTATCTAGGGTAACGGCCAAGCCATCAAGCAGGCGCACCTGCCAGAAGGCGGCCCTAAGGAACATATTTGCCCCAGGCCCCCAGTCGATCAAAACGAACCGACCGCCGGGATTGAGCAACGCCTGAACGGACTTAAGCGCCTGTTGTTTTTGATCATGGGTCAAGTGATGAAACATGAGGCTGGAGGCCACACAATCGAAGCGGCCAATATCTTGCTGTGGAAATGAGGCGGCGTCCGTCACATTGACCTCTCGGAATGTGACTGCAGATACCTCGCCTTGGAGCCCCATCTTATTGCGTGCGATCTCCAAAATCTCAGGATCGATATCATATCCAGTGATACTGGACTTCGGCTCAGTCTGCGCCAATGCGAGGGACAACTCACCCGTGCCACACCCGAGATCCAATATGGCTTCTCCTGCCGCCGGCGCTATCGCGTCGACCGATAATCTTCGCAGCGCTCTGCCACGCGTAAAATATTCGATAACCAAGTCATAAATGCCCGTCGCCCACTTGTAGCGAAGAGCTGGGACAAAGGCCTGGGACTCGCCCTTTTCGTGTTCTACGATATTCGGCACTGCCGCCTCCTGATTTGATTTCCTGAACGACAGATTAAGTGAACGACCGGCGAGCACACTTGAATAAATGGCCATTTATTCAAGCCGCCTGGACCTCCAATCATTATCTCTGCCCTGAACAAAGGAGAGAGATCGATGTTTGTTTTGAGAGAATTGATCAAGGTGACCTATGTGCCATTGATGCTTGGCGGCTTTTTGGCTGCCGCGCTTTACGCCCTTGCAGGCGGCTACGGTTATGGCGCGCTGCTGGTGCTGCTACTACTTGCTATTGGTATCTCGTTTGCGTTGGAACGGCTTGTGCCATACGAAAGGCAATGGAACCAAGACCGTGGGGATAGCTGGCGAGACGTGCTTCATGCCTTTGTGAATGAAGGCGCCAACGCCTCGTCTGTGGCCTTGCTGCCTTTGATTGTCGCCATCGTACCGGGCTTCGATATTTGGCCCACCGACTGGCCAATGTGGGGGCAACTGTTCCTCGCCATCCTGATCGCTGACTGCGGCATCACTTTGGTGCACTATGCAAGCCACATCCATCCTACCCTGTGGCGTTTCCATGCGGTTCATCACAGCGTCAAGCGCATGTATGGCTTCAACGGCCTTATGAAACACCCGCTTCATCAGGCCATTGAAACGCTCGGCGGCACGTGCCCTTTGATCCTGATGGGGATCCCGCTAGACATTGCCGCCCTGCTCGCCTTCGCGGTCGCCATCCAGCTACTCCTGCAGCATAGCAATGTAGACGTGAAAATCGGGCCGCTCCGCTATATATTGGCGCTCTCGCCCCTGCACCGGTTTCACCACATCAAGTGGCCTGTGGAGGGCGACGTGAATTTCGGCCTGTTCACCACAATCTGGGACCGGATGCTGGGGACAGCCGTATATGACGCCAAACGCCGCTTCTCCTCAAACGACCTGGGCATCGGTAAGGAACCCAACTATCCGGACACTTATCTGGCACAGTTGATCCGGCCGTTCAAAGCGCCCTCTAAAACAGAAGCAACAGTTCCAAATCAGGCTGCGGAATGAGTTGTCATCTGACATAAAAACCCTTTAGTATCAGCGCTGTAATAAAAAGGGAGGGATAGAGTGAGAATACTTATCTGTGCGGCGCTGATCGCCATCGGGTCAACGTCCGTTTTCGCGTCTGCAGACGACAAAAAAGCGATCAAAGAGATCATCGCCGCCATCGAATATGGTTGGGAAAACGGCGACGGGGCACCGTTCCGAAAGCATTTCCTCGATTTCGAGGGGGCCCGATATGTAGAGTCCGGCGGTCAGAATGAAGGACTGGACGATCTGGTGACCAACCATGTGGAGCCGGAGAAAGACGCCCTTGAATATCTGCACCTCGATTTCTCGGATATCGAAATCCATTTCGAGGGCGGATTTGCCTGGGCCATCGCTGACACACGCGTTAAAGGCAAGGTCAGGAAAAATGGACGCGAGTTTGATAAAGCCGGGCGCCAAACATTCCTGTTCCGCTTGGTGGAGGGCGAGTGGAAAGTGGTACATACCCATTCTTCAAGCCGCGACTATAGGCCAAAGAAGCACGAACACTAGACAGCTGACGTTTCTGCAACTGTCATCTGAATCTTTAAAACGCTATCTGTGGGGGAGACACCAAATGTCTCCCTCATTGTTCTTGAGAAATGGGCAGAATCTGAAAAACCCGCCTTGTGGGCAGCCGCGGTTGCATCTGCCCCCGCGCCAATCTCGGCAACCGCAACACTCAGACGCCGCCACAGGACATACCGCCGAAGCGGCATGCCGATGATGGCACGGAACAGTTTCGTAAAACTGCTTTTGGACATGCCTGCGGCGCGCGCGATCATATCCTGCGTGATTTTGCCGCCCAATGCACCGTCGATGGCCCCAAGGGCGCGGATCAGCCTGGGATCATCAACAGTGGCTTTTCGCTGCCGCAGCGCGGACAGCCACTCCGAAAGAGCTCTACTCTCGGCCTCGTGTCCCGCCAGCAAGGTTGGCTCAATATAAAGTAGATCAAGGGGCTGCTGGCTTGGCGCCAGCATGTGCTTTGCATTCGATGGGATATGGAGAAAACGGCCCACCATCTGGCGATCATCGAGGGTAACCGTCGCCTCGCCAGATTCTGAGAAGACAAGCTGGATAGGATAATGGGCATGGAAAGTCGTGTCGCCGGCGGGCCCATGATAATGCGCCCACCCTTGCGCGAGCAGGAGCTTCCCGTGCCAGCTCACTTCTCCGCCCAGTCAATCAGGGCGATTTTCCAGTCCTCGCCCTCGCGCCGCAAGAGCATGAATTCCCGCCCGTTGTTGTCATAGTCTTTACCGTTATAGGTGCCCACGCTGCGGGAAAAGGTAACGATCCAGGCCCTGTCGCCGGACTGGCCGGTTTCACGAGACAGGATCTCAAAGGTCATATGTGGCACGAACTTCATATCGGACTTCATATGGCCAGCCATATAGGCGGCTTTACTCGACTGGGCATGACCGCCTTCGATAATCAGTACATCGTCCGCCAGCAGCTTATCGACGACCTGTTCATCACCAGACTGAAGCGCGGCCAGAAACGCGTCGGATATGGCCGCCGGGTCAATCGGCACGGTGGCCTCGGCCACTCCGCTATGATCGTGATCTGCGTGGTCATGCGCTTCACCTTCTGGGGGCACCGCACCATGATCATGGTCCACGTGCTCATGCGCTTCATTTTCCGCAGTCGCTTCACCATGGTCATGGTCGCCGCCATCTGCATGGCTGTGCCCGGCGCCGGAGCTGTCTGGCAGGCGCATCACACCAAGGCCATGGCGATAGACAAGCTCGGCGCCCAAATAACCGGTGATGCCGACAAGGCCCGTGACGACAAGGCTGCCCGCGACAAGCAGCACTGACACCTCCTTGGCTCGACGGCACCAAAGCGCGAGCCCGAACAGGGCCCCGGCTGTAATCAGGGCCCAGAAACGGTGTGTCTTCATCACCGTATGGGCCACATCATCGTGCTCTACGGAATTATAGGCTTGCCATCCGGCCAGCAGTGTGAGGATCGTTACAACCGCCGCAGACCACAGCGTCCAGCGTCCGACAAGCGCAAAGGTGTCAGCCTTCCCGGCCACGATCTTGGACAAAACGAAAAAGACACTCGACGTCACGACAAGTGCAATGGTGAAATGCACCAGCAGCGGGTGCCAGTTTGGAATGATCAGATCGTTCATGTGTCCCTCCCGATATATTCTGAAAAGCATGCATCCTGCAGCCGGTACTATACTCCAAGGTCAAGCGGCATTTTGATCAAAATTCGAAGAGTGCCAGGCCCTCAACGCCCTGCCTGGTCGCCCAAAAGCCATATCAACCGCACTGAATGATGCATCTGCACTAAACAGGCTTTCCGCATCGCCCTCATTTTAAGCGTCCCCATCCAGATTTTCCAGAATGGGGCACCCCTCGGAGCTTGCTTCGCACAGGCTCAACAATAGCGACAGTTCTTTTTTGAGGGTCGTAACTTCAGCGAGGTGGCCTTCGATCTCCTTGAGCTTATGATGCGCCAATTCCCTTACCTTTGGCTGGGCTGTTTGCGGGTTTTCCCGGAACGACAGCAGGTTGCCGATCTCCGCCAGCGTAAATCCCATCCTTTGCGCACGCTTGATAAACTTCAGGCGCGAGATATCCTTATCGCTATAGAGGCGTCTGCCTGCTTCGTTACGGTAGATGCGCTTCAGCAGACCGATCTTCTCATAGTAGCGCAACGTATCCGCGCTTACCTTAAGCTGGGTTGTAATGGTCCCTATCGGGTACATGCTTCACCTCATTTCCAGAAGAAATACGCGTTCAGCATATAGAGCCCAACGAGGATCAGGGTTACACCGCCGACGGCTTCAAAGACTTGGCGCCATCCCATCAAGGGTTTCAGGGACTCGAGCCAGCCGACACTGCAGGCGCCAATCACCAGCGGAAGGGTGCGTCCAACCGCAAACACCAGCATCAGAAGCGCGCCATAGAGCGGAGACCCGATAGCCGCGCTGGCGCCTAGCCCCACCCAAAGGCCTGGCGAACAAACCGGGCAGATACCGACGGTAAATGGGATGCCGAGTAAAAAAGCGCCGCCGGCCGTGGCAACACGCTCACCCTTCATCGAGAGCCACGGCAAGGGCAGCCTGATCCAGCCCGGCCAGATCAGTCCGAGCAGGATCAGGAGCGGTCCGAGCAACAGCCCCCACTGGCGGCCCAGAAAATTCTCGACCCAATAGCCGCCGAGGGCGGCGCCGGTTCCCAGTACCACATGGGTCAGGACCATGCCGAGGGCAAAGGAGAGCCCGAAGGTCAGCGCATCCTTCATGGAACGGGCCCGCGTGACATAGGCCAGTACCATCGGCAGCGAGGCGAAGGACACCGGATTGAAACTGAACAGGAAGCCGGTGATCAGTGCCGCCCACAAGCCGGCGATGCCGCCAGCCTCCATGCCGATATCAGCTAAGTGGGGCATGAGTGTTCCGTTTATCCAGAGCGTCCCGAAGCGCTTGGTGCAATTTCTTCTCGGAAGGCGGACCCGTGAAAGCGAGAACGCCATCGATCGCGACCGACGGCGTGCTCAGGACCTCGAGTTTTACGGCATAATCGATTTCCTCCACGACATTGACTTCGCGATAATCAAAGGACCCTTCCGGCCAATCGGCGACAACGAACCGAATACGGTCTCTGGTCTGGCGGCACCGGTTGCAGCCGCTTGCGGTCAACAATTCAACTATCACTGGCTTCGTCATGGCGGCTCGATCCTCAGAAGTTGACACGAAAGCCCATCCTCAGAACATAATCCCGTTCCAGGGCAGTTCCATTCAAATCCTGATAAATAGGAATTTGGAGGGCGGACTCGATTATATAGCGTTTGGTGACATATTGCAGGCCGGGTGTCAGAAAGAGCGTGCGCCCACCAGTATTTGCGTCGATAACCCCATCAACTTTGTTGCCGTCTCGCTGCTCCCAGTTCGCTTCCATAATACCATAGAGAAAACCCGGTGTGCCGCCGGAAAGCGTCTTGGGTAGCAAGCGGTACTGAAGATATCCGTCCAGGCGAAATTCATCGCCGAAATCGATCCCACCCTTTGTGCCATTGTGGCGATAGGAAACCTGAGCATCAATCTCATATTTGAGTGTCTGGAAGGTTACGACCATGCCAACGAACTCGTCCCAAGCTCCCGTGCTCATCTGTAGGGATGGCGGCAACAGACCATCATCGTCGGTATCCCTATGTTCAGCGAGCGGTAACTTTACACCGGCAAAGCCTCCAATCCTGAGTGTCTGGCCGACACCGTCTTCCTGAAAAAAGGTGTACCGGGCCATCAGGGTCGGATCGCTAATGCCCAGATTGCCGCGTTTGATTTCCTGATCCAGTATGGTGAGCCGAAGGGATCTGTCACTGGCTGGCAGGATGCCAAACAACGCCAGCTTGGGCGTTGCCCCATAGCCGAGAACCGAAACCAGCGTGTTGGATGAGAAGCGCCTGTTCATGCCGCTGGGGTCGGAACCAGAACGCCTCAATATAAGTTGCTCGCGCCAAATGAATTCATCCTTTGCGACTGGAAGCGCCGTGTTGAAGGTGATCGGCGCCGCCTGAACAGGCACGGAACCGGCCCCTGGCCAAAATAGGCACAGGCCGGCGAACATCACACCTAAGTTACGGGTGCTCATTTTCCTGACCATCCGTATGCTTGTGGTGGCCCGGCAAATGGGTAACCCGTTCAACTGTATGAACGCTGAAGCCCGCGTCGGTGACAGCTTTGCGGATCAGAGCCTCTGGCAGAACCTTGCCATCCTTCATCTCAATGGCGACGGCACCCTTGTCCAGATCGGTACGAACAAAAGCGACACCCTCAAGTTTCATAATCTGCTTCTCGACGCCACAGGCGCAGAAGGGGCAGGACATACCCTTGACTTTGACCAGATATTGCTCGCCTGCCATAGCGGCGCTGCTGATCAGCAACAGGAGTGCGGCAGCAGCCAGTTTCATTTCAACTCTCCTCATATTTTTTCCAGCCAGAGGGCAATCGGGAGCAACGCATAGGCAGCGAACATGGCCAACAGGAATATCCCGGTGCTGCCCCAAAGAAGGAGGCGCTGCATTTTGAGCCTTTTGGCATTTTCCATATCGCACGAGGAAACCTGGTGCACACGATACCAGCTGTAAGCCAGCACAATGGCCGTGAAGCCAAAGGTCAGATATTTATATTCGGATAGTGTTGCGAGCCACGGGACAGCTGAGACCATAGAGGCAACAGCGCTACCCATCCCGAGAGCCACAAGGACGATCGGCAAGGCGCAACATGTCGTACCGAGGAGAGCGAGGCCCACACTCCCGGCAATGCTGCCATTGGTTTTGATTCTCTCCAAAGCATTTCTCCTGAAGCCATGAATGAAGCCAAGCTACGAGCTGGAGTATACTCCAGATCAAGCAACTTTTCCCAAACGCACGGTTTTGTGAAGGCAACTGAAATAAGAGTTTTATAGAGAGGGTTCGGCCTCGGAGGAGGTGCTGCAACTATGGCAATCCTTTTACTGAGCCTTCCGGCCATCATCCCGGACTATGGCCCGAAACGTAAATCCAGCGTCCTCAAACAGTTTCCGTAATTGCTCGGGATCGAGTTTTAGCTTGTCGGAACCGGTCACGATGACAAGGCCATTCGGCAGATCAATATCTACATGCTTCACACCGGGCAGTTTCATAAGCTTTTTTTCGATACCGTAAGCACAGTATGAGCATGCCAGACCGTCGACCCTTATTTTTACAAGTCTGTCATCTGCATATGCGGTCTGCATGATAGCGACCCAAAACAGCAGCGGGATGACAAGCTTAGTCGATTTGAATATGTGCATGAGATACCACTCCCGCTAAAAATGCCATTCGAGTCCCACCAGCCCACGATATCGCGCCTTGGCCTGGTCGCCATTGAGCTTTGAGATAATGGGGATTTGAACACCGGCTTTGACGGCTAAGTTTCGCAGGGTCCACATCACGCCCGGTGAGACAAACCATTGGTCCCCGCCGCTATCAGCCAGAGGCAAGCCTGCGACGGTGGACGATTGTGTCAGCTCGCCGTTCAACTCTACCATCCAAACGGTGTCCGGTGACCGGTAATCGTTGACTTTTGGTCGCCACCCCACAGCAAGATCGACAAACAGTCGGTCTCCGCGCCTGTCCGGCTTGGCATCGTCGTTGAAAAGATAGCGGACGCTCGCCCAGCGATACCATTTCAGGCTCTCATAACCGTAGGCCAGGCCCACCAACAGATCATTGGTGCTGGTGTCGGAAAAGCCGCCTGTATCGAGTTTTAACTGCGCAAGGATCGCTGCCGATTCCTGGACGCCTTTTCGATCACTGCGCCAGAACCGGTATTTCGTAGAAAGGGACACGGCACCGACACCAGATTCCCGCCCCAAAGGGCCTCTTTCCCATTCATAGGGAAGCTCCAGGCCAACAACCCAATTGCCTGTAAGACCATATTTGATGGCGACAGAGGCTTCATTGTCTGAAAGGCCTCTGGCCTTATGGCGAGCGTATTCCGCGTGGACTTCTATGCCATCCTTGAACAGCACATGGGGCCCGGGGCTAAAAACTGGATCATGGGCAAAGGCAGTGTCTGACAGAAACAAAGCAGCCAATAATCCTGTGAACGTTGCAGCGCCAAATATTCTGCTGAGCATCTAAAACTCCGGTTGCGAGTCAAATTCGGAATATCCTCGCATATGGAGTTAACTCCAGCACAAGCGATCTTTAGGGCATATCCGATCATTGGGTAGGAAGAACCTTTACTTAATAGACGAATTCTATAGAGCCATTCAAACGGTTGCTTGTTAGAGGCACCGAGCAGTAGAAATGACAAAAAAGAACCTATGTTTGACAATTGTTAGCGCATAAAAACGAAGAATTGCGTTGTTGGAGTAGCCTATACCTCTGCAACATATTGATCATATGCTACAATATGACCAGGAAAACAGATGAACCGTACAAGGGTTTTGAGTGAAGTGTCGGGAGCATTACAGCAAGATGATATTGTCCGGCGGGATTTCATCCATGTGGCGGCCGGAACTTTCGCTGCCACCGGCGCGGTTATAACCTGCTGGCCATTTATCGACAGCTTTAACCCAGCGGCAGATGTCCTGGCGGTTGCGACCATCGATGTTGATCTCACATCATTTGGCATTGGCGAGCGGGTGACCGTTAAATGGCAGGGTAAACCCATTTTCATAGTTCATCGCACCGAATAGGAAATTGCTGCTGCCCAGGATGGTGACAATGAGTCTATGGTCGATAGGGCAGAGGCAGCGGATCGTGTTCAACGCCCAGAATGGCTGGTTGTTAAAGGTATCTGCACACATTTGGGCTGCGTGCCGATCGGGCAAAGGCCCGGAGATGAACGCGGTCAGTGGGACGGTTGGTTCTGCCCATGCCATGGCTCGCATTATGATTTGGTTGGTCGAATCCGCAAGGGACCAGCACCAAGAAATCTTGACATACCACCCTATACGTTTGTTTCGGACAGTATTTTACGCCTCGGTTGAATATTGTAACTTCGGCAGAAGTAAAGCTTTGAGGTGTTTACCTTGTGGTGACAATGAGATGTCACGGTTCTCGTTTCAGGCCGTATGTGGAATCATTATATCGTCGCCCGGGACAGTCCTGAATAAATGTGTTTTTTTCATGTCTGAAGTGGGCTTCATCATACTGGGCAACCGAAACACTCTTCGCTTGATGTGCATTTGGAGGCAGTGCCCGATCAATCTCATTTGCCAGATAGGTTACTGGAAATGTCACGCAATTTATCACTCTGTCTTGCTCGTCATAAAGGGTGACATCAAGATGTCGCATAGACCGCCGTGTTGCCGGTTTAGGCGGTTTCAGTATTTGCCCGCGCAATACAAAGTTGTCTGCGATATGTTCATAAACAATGGCCATTTCCTTCATCGTTTCCGGTGTTACCACAGTTATCTTTGGATCGCCGGCAACGGCTGCAGCACTAGCAATTGAAAACCCGGACAGTAAAGTTGCGGTATATAAAATATGAAAGTTGTCGTTCCACATGGTCACCGTTCCAACTCCTCTATTAGCGTTACAAACGGGTGCTAGAGGCGTTTCTGGTGGGACTACTACCAATGGACGGGCGCGATTTTGAGATCATCCACCCCCCCCCTGTAGCTTTGAGAGAGAGGAAGTCCGCCAAGAAAGCTCCTCCTACACAAAAAGTATAACAGATTGGTCATAGTTATTAAACCTACTGACGGGACGCGATAATAACCGAAAACCGCCTAGAGTACTGAGAATAATTAAGCAGCCCCGTCAGATGTTCTAGCTGGCTGAGCCACAAAAAAAGGGAGGCCGTCGCCTCCCCATTACAGCTCAGTAGCAGTGCTTTACGAGAACTAGAAGGTGAACTTAATACCACTTACCCATGTACGGGGCTTGCCTGGCAGCAGGCCTATCGGGCGACGGGCAACCGAATATTTTTTGTCAAAAAGATTGTCGATGGTCGCGAACAGTGTAATGGCTTCAGATATCTGATACTGTGCTGCCAAATCAAAGATTAGGCGGCCATCAACACGGTCACCGGAGGCTATTCCTCCGGATCCGGCGGTTACCCGAGTGGCCGAAACATAATTGGCCTGCAGAACAGAGCTGAAGTTATCATTGTTCACGCCCGTGCTCACGGTTAGCTGGTGCCTTGACAGATAGGGAAATTCATCGCCTTTCGTTACATCACCCCAGAAACTGTCCTCAAAATCAGTTCTGAACTCAGCGTCAGTAAAAGTATAGTTAACATAAAGAGGCAGCTGCCAGCCGCCTTGGAACTCCGCAGTGTATCCAGCAATAAGTTCCAGCCCCATGATCCGCGCTTTACCGCCATTAAACTGATCGCCAATTTCGGCATCTGAGCAGCCAACAGCTGCGGTGCAGGTTCCAAGAATGTTCGAATAATCGCTATAGAAAGCCATTCCTTCAAAATAGGCGCCATTGTTGTCATAAATGGCTCCAAATTCAAAGTTGAGGCTTTTTTCTTCCTGCGCGTCAGGGTTGCCAGCCCCAGGAGGGTTGAAGCCTTTGAAAATGCCGCCTGTTAAGGTGAGGTTTTTATTCACTTCATATTTGATACCCAGGCCTGGAACAAATGTATTCACGCTCGTGGTTTCACGTGCATTCTCAGCGCCACTGCGATTTGGATCATCGCCTGCCCAGTCAGAGCGATTCAACTCGATGCTTTCAAAACGAATGCCTGGCACGATGGTCCATTTTCCAAAACTAATAGTGTCCTGAGCATAGAAAGCCCAAGCATTAGCACTCACCACCCGGTTACCCGCACTGCCAAGGCTAGTTTCGGAAGCATACTGCAAACTGCCTCCAACTACCGTATACTGCTCGTTATATTGCAGCCTGTCTTCATAGTCTTCGTGATAGCGAGCAGATAACTCCAGATCGTGAACGACATTGCCCGAGGTGAACGGAATTGCAATGACGGACTGTATGCCTTTGGACACATATGACCGCGCATTATGCCGAATCCGAATGGCGCCCTCGGCGCTGTCCGCATCCCCTCTTAGCCAGGATAGTTCTGTTGCACAGGTGACAGGGTTATCCAGGACAAACTGTCCTTTGTTGCAGCCCTCGCCAACCGTGTTCTTTAGATCATGAAATTTGAACCAGTCGCGCTTAAATTCGTTTCGGTAGGCTGTCGTTACCATTTCCAGACCGTTTTCCAGCTGTAACTCATAAGTGAGTTGGACCTGTTCATGCTCTGTATCAATATTGTCTAGTTCCGAGGCGACATATCGTTGATAGGGATCAGCCTCAAAATCCGCGTCAGTCAGGCCAAGGTATGTTTCGTTCGAGTCGCCATCGGTCTTGGTAAGCTTGATTTCAAGCGCCTGATGTATTGCCGCATTTTCGTCCGTGAACAAACGAAGTTTCGCCAGATAATCTTCTATGTCGTAACCTGTGTCAGCACCATTTGGTAGACTCTTAAAGCCATCGTTGTTGCTATCGAACACTTCTACTACACCCGCAACGTTTTTGCCAGTGCCGCCAGCAACTCCATGCAGCGTACGCAGTCCGTCACTGCCGATGCTCAGATTGGCAAAGCCGCCAAACTCCTCGGGTATTGAACGGCTGACGAGGTTGACAGCTCCGCCAACAGAGCGGGGTCCAAACTTAACTGCTGCAGAACCCTTACGAACCTCAACAGCCTCCATTCTTCCTGCGGTCGGGAAATAGTAGGCCGATGGCGATGCATAAGGGGCTGGCGCAATCAAAACTCCGTCTTCCATCAATGTAATTTTGGCAGAGCGCTCGACGCCCGAGCCCCGGAGGCCTATGTTCGGCCGCAACCCGTAACCATCTTCTTCTTGAAGATTGACACCGGGCACGAGGCGCAGAACCCGATTTATGTCCTGATACTTAAAAATCTCTAGGTCTTCGGCGCTGAGACGAGTTGCAGAACCGATCACATGCTTACGGTCTGTTGCCTTACCGATAACCTGAATTCGCTCCATTGAGATGTCAATGAAGTCCATTTCGGCGTGGTTGGCTGTAGCATCGTCAGCCGCGTAAACATGAGATGCGCCTGCCATAAGTGCAACGACTGCGGCACCGGTGTGAAGAATGGGGTTCATGGAGTGTTCCTTCAGGTATTAATAATTACTCGCGTTATTAATCGCACCAGTTATCACCCAAAACTTGCTTTTGCAAATAATTATTAATTGAAGCTGATAAACACACATTTTTGGAGCGCGCCACTCCTATTGTTGACCGTTTGCTGACCTAGCATTGCTTGCAGCAAACTAAGAAGTGATGCGTTTGGAAGCTATTCGTGTCCCTGACAAAGGCTGTGATCAGCGAGCACTTTGATAATCCTGCAATCTGAAACTTTACCGCCAGAACAATGGCTGATCATGCGATTGAGCTCTTCCTGCAAGACCTGAAGCGATGCGATCTTGCTTTCAACATTGTCCAAGTGGGTTCTTGCAATAGCGTCTACTTCATTGCAGGGGCGGTCAGGCTGATCAGATAGCGCCAATAGATTCCTGATATCGTCAAGGGAAAAGCCCAACTCACGGCTATGGCGGATAAAGGTCAGCCGCTCCAGATGGGTTTCATCATACAGTCGCCTGTTGTTTGCCGCTCGGATCGCCTGGGGCATGACCCCGATCTCTTCATAGTATCGGATGGTTTGCACTTTGGTTTCAGTGCGCCTGGCTAGTTCGCCGATCATAAATTTCTGCGCCATTCATTTTCTCCTTGCTCCTACAGTGACTGTAGCATATAGGTTTACAGGAGAGAAATTAACAGTGATTCGAGGTAACAATGTCTGGCGAATGCGGCTGTGGTGCAAACCAGAATTTTGACGGCTCGTCACCGGCCTACAAGCGGGTGCTGATGATCATCATTGCCATCAACTTTGGTATGTTCTTTGTTGAACTTTTTGGCGGATTGGCCTCCGGTTCGATGGCGCTGCTTGCTGACTCACTTGATTTCCTGGGCGACAGTGCGACCTATATCATCTCGCTCATTGTCATCGGCATGCCGCTTGCTGTGCGCGCCAAAGCGGGCCTATTCAAGGGCATTTCACTGTTTGTGATCGCCGCCTGGGTTCTGGGTAGCACCGTCTATCGTGTATTTGTTGAAGGTGTTCCCGAAGCGCTCACAATGGGGGCTATAGGTATTGCCGCCTTTGCCGCCAACGTGATCAGTGCGGTGCTCCTGCTGAAATATAAAGACGGCGACAGCAATGTGCGCTCTGTATGGCTCTGCAGTCGCAATGATGCCATCGGCAATCTGGCTGTTATCGTTGCGGCTTCCGGCATCGCCGCGACCGATGCGGCATGGCCGGACCTGCTGGTTGCAGGCATCATGGGCAGCCTCTTTATTCATTCCGCCACCAGGATTGTGCAGCAATCATGGCAGGAACTCTCTTTAGAGAAGCTTCGTCAGACTGGCAGCGGTGACAAATGCGGCAAAAGCCTGTAAGGAAAGCAATAGGCATGAAATCACGTGACGGTGTTGGCACTGAATAATGGTTAGATTTCTGAAAATACTGCTTCTGTTGATATTCGTGACGGCGCCGACGCTGGGCATTGCGCTTCTTGACGCGCAGGAACCAGACGACCACTTTACCGAAAGCTTTCATGCCGCAGAAACTTCGCATCAGTCGGCTGACCGCGATATCCACTGTAATTGCCATATCATCCACCACGGCACCTTTTTAACCAGGGTGAAGACCTTTTTCCGGATTGGCGAAGCCACAAAGCTGCGCCCTGCTCCGGCACAGCGGGCCATCGGGCAACACCCGGAACCCGGACTGCATCCACCTTCGCACACTCTCATCTAACGATGTCCCTGCGTGGACACTGAAGGAGCTTTCCTCTCTGGAATCTCTTCAGGTCGCGCATATAACAATCTTTTTGAGAGTGTATAAGCATGAAATATATGCGACATGCCCTATTGGGTGTCGCGGTGATCGGCATTTGTACTGGCATGGTACAAAGCGGTCCTGCCGCGTGGGCGGACAGCCAAAAGCGTCCCATCCTACATGAATTTATAGAACAAGTCTCTGCTGACCATCCAGCCTTGAAGGCAGCAGAAGCGGCCCTGGCGGCTGCCAGAGCCAGAGCCAAGGGCCAGTCTCGCCCCATCTACAATCCCGAAATCGAAGTTGGCTACGAAGATGGCGCTGAGGTCACCAAGGAGATCGGCCTTTCACAAACATTCGATTGGTCCGGCAAACGCAAGGCCCGCACGCTCGTCGGGCGCGCTGGGATCGATGCAGCCGAGGCCAGCTACGCCATCGCAAAGAAAGCCCTGTTGAGCGACATTCTTGAAGCGCTTTCCGAGTATCAGACAGCTTCCAGCCTTCTGGATGTTGCAGAAAGGCGCGAAGACCTGAGCAGACAGTTCCTTGATCTGGCCGCACGGCGCCATAAGGCCGGTGAGATGCCTCAGGCAGAGTTGCTGACAGCGCGTTTGGCACTTGCGGAGGCACGGGCAGCGAAGAATGAAGCGATGCTCGTACTTTCTTCAGCAGAAGAACGCCTCGCGGCGATCAGCGGCCAAGACCGGGACGTCTGGCCCCGCCTTACCGGTGCGCCACTCCATACCGTGATCGTGCCGGAAACGACAGACTATGAGCGGCTTCCGGAACTGAGGTTGGCGCAAGCGCAATCGGAGATCGCCCGTGCCCGCATCCGGGTAGCCAAATCAGAGCGTATGCCTGATCCCACGGTTGGCGTCAGGGTTGGCGAGGAAGGCAGCAGCAGCCTTGTCGGGCTTTCTGCCTCCATTCCTATCCCAATCCGCAACAGCTACCGGGATCAGGTGGATGCGGCAGGATCTGACTTTCTGGAAGTCCAGCAAAACTATTATGCTGAAAACAGGCGTGTTCGGGCACGTTATGATGCCAGTCTGAAACGCTATCTGGCGGCATCTCAAGCTTGGAGCCTGTGGCAGGACCAGGGGGCTGAGCCGCTTAAAGAGCAACGCCTGCTTCTTGGCAAACTACTGGATGCACGCCAGATCGGCGCCATCGATTATCTGATTCAACTCAATCAAACATTCGCAACTGAAGAGGCTTCTGTCGAGCTGAATGGTCGGCTCTGGAACGCCTGGTTTGACTGGCAGGATGCCGGTGCAACGGTTGAAGAATGGCTGGAGACAATTCAATGAAATACTCAATGAAATTTGCGCTGCTGGCCTTGGTTTCGCCACTGGCAATCGACACCGCCGTTGTTGGCATGCTGCCACAGCAGTTTGCTGCGTTCGCTTACAGTCAGGATGAACACGGCGACGGGCATGCTGAAGAAGAAGGCGAAAAGCACGGCGAAGAAGAAATCATCAAAATGTCTGATCAGGAATTACGTGATGCAGGTGTTGTAACCGCGCGCGTCGCACCGCGGACATTGGCAGAGACGGTCTCGGCTCCTGGGGAAGTTACCGTCAATCAATATGCAACCATTCAGGTGACGCCCCGTATCGAGGCCCAAGTGATCGCACGCCATGCCCGTATGGGGGACGTGGTTAAAAAGGGCCAGCCTCTCGTAACCATGTCCAGTGTAGAGACGGCTCGTGCGCAGGCGGATCTGATCCTGACAGAACAGGAATGGCAGCGGGTCCAGAAGCTCGGGCGGGACGTTGTCTCCGAACAGCGTTTCCTTGAAGCGAAGGTGGCGGCACAACAAGCAAAAGCCAAAGTGCTCGCCTACGGCATGTCAGAGGCTCAGGTTAAAACTCTGCAAGCCAACGAAGTCTCTGCCGCCACGGGTGAGTTTGATCTGTTGGCAAATCAAGACGGCACCATCATTCATGACACGTTCGTTGTGGGGCAGATTATAGCGCCTGGCAATCTCCTGTTCGAAGTAAGCGATGAAAGCCGGATATGGGTAGAGGCCCAGCTGTCACCGGAAGAAGCTGCCTTGGTCGAACAGGGTTCTCAAGCCTGGGTCACAAAGAACGGTATATCCATGACAGGAACTGTCGTGCAGGTCCACCACCGTGTCGATGAAACGACACGAACTCTGTCTGTTCGGATCGAGGTGAATAATCAGGAAGACAATCTCCATCCGGGCCAGTTCGCTGATGTGGCAATCCAGACTGGCGAAACCGAACGGGTTGTTGCTGTTCCAAATAACGCGATCGTTCTTCTTGAAGGTCAGCAGGTGGTGTTTAAGCGCGAGGGCGACGAGTTGCATCCCATGCCGTTGGATCTCGGCATCTCTAAAGGCGGCTGGACCGAAGTGAAAGCGGGCCTATTTGGCGGCGATGTGATCGTTGTTGAGAACGCCTTCCTCATCAAATCCCTCATCTTGAAGTCCAAGATGGGTGAAGGCCATGGGCATTAGGAGGCGCAAATGTTGAACAAACTCGTAGAAAGCGCGCTCCAGTATAAATTTCTGGTGATTATCGCGTTTCTGGTCGTCGGCTTTATGGGCTGGCGCGCCGTCAATACCGTGCCGATCGATGCCTTTCCGGACGTGACGCCGGTACAGGTGAATATCTATACAGAATCCCCCGGCCTTGCGGCTGAGGACGTGGAACAACTGCTGACCTTCCCGGTGGAATCCGGTATGGCAGGCTTACCCGGAGTGCAGGAAATACGCTCCGTTAGCCTTTTTGGTCTTTCGTATGTGGCGGTTTATTTCGAGGACGACATGGACATCTATTTTGTCCGCCGCCTCGTTATGGAGCGCCTGGCGGAGGTCGGTGACCGTATTCCGGAAGGATACGGGACGCCAGAGATGGGGCCCAACACATCAGGGCTTGGTCAGGTCTTTTGGTACACGGTCGAGCAAGCAGACGAGAAGCTGGCAGGCGCCGATAGTGAGATGGACCTGCGTACTTTGCAGGACTGGACCATCCGGTTGATCCTGAGAACTGCACCTGGTGTGGATGATGTTATGTCGTGGGGTGGTCAGGAGCGCCAGTATCAGGTTCAGATCGATCCGCTCAAGCTGATTAAATATGGCCTTGGCTACCGCGATGTGATGGAAGTGATCGAGGCCAACAACCGGCAGGTGGGCGGCCAGTATATCGACCAGGGCTCCGAACAATATCTGGTACGTGGCCTGGGATTGGTTCGCGGTGAAGAGGATCTCGGCAACATCGTCGTCAAGGAAGCCGATGGTACGCCTGTGTACCTGAAGGACATTGCAACAATTTCACAGGCCGGTGCCCTCAGGTTCGGTGCTGTCACGCGTGACGGCAAGGAAGTTGTACTTGGCATGGCTCTGTCTCGTATCGGCGAGAACGCAAAAAATGTGGTTGATGCTGTCAAAGACAAGGTGGGTATTGCCGAACAGGCATTGCCAGACGGTGTAGTGATCAAGCCGATCTATGACCGGACCGAGCTGGTGGAAAAAGCAGTATCGACGGCGGAGAACGCGCTCATTGAGGGTTCCATTCTGGTGGCGATCGTGCTGTTTCTGTTCCTTGGAGAGCTACGGTCGGCTTTTGTGGTGATCGCGGCTTTACCGCTCGCCATGCTGATCGCTTTCATCTTCATGGAAAATGCCGGGCTATCCGCCAATCTGATGTCGCTTGCAGGTCTCGCGATCGGCATTGGTATGATGGTGGATGGGGCCGTCGTGATGGTGGAAAACTCGTTCCGGGTTATGTCGGAGCGACGGGAAGCTGGTGAGACTGTTAACAGAACCGCAGCAGTACTTGAAGCTGCACGCGAGGTGGCCAACCCGATTTCGTTTGCGATTCTGATCATCATCGTGGTGTTCCTGCCGCTCTTCAGCCTCGAAGGGCTGGAAGGCAAGCTCTTCAAACCGATGGCTTTCAACATCAGCTTCGCCATGGCGGGTTCCCTCCTGCTGACGCTGACAATCATCCCGGTTCTGGCCGCCTTGATCCTCAAGCCAAAGGAAGAAAAAGACACCTTCCTCGTCGCCTGGATCAAGAAGCGTTATCTGCCGCTCCTTGAGTGGGCGCTTGGGCACAAGAAAGCCGTTGTCAGTGGGGCTGTCGCCCTTCTTTTGGGAAGCTTGGCGCTCTTTCCGTTCCTCGGCAAAGAGTTCATGCCGCAGTTGCAGGAAGGCTCGATCATGTGGCGGGTCACCTCGATCCCGTCCACTTCGCTCGATCAGTCGATCAAGATATCGAAGGATATTGAATTAGCGCTAGGGGAGTTTCCGGAAGTGGAAACGACTATCGCGATGATAGGCCGTGCAGAGAAAGGTGAAACCGCCGATGTGAACTATATGGAGATCTATACCGCACTCAAACCCCATGATGAATGGAGCAATGATCGGTCCATTGAGGAACTGGCAGATGACATGCGAGAGAAGCTTGAAAAAGTAGTTCCTACGTCTGTCATCGCTTTCACCCAGCCCATTCAGATGCGGGTGGAGGAATTGATCTCCGGCGTACGGGCAACGCTCGCCGTCAAACTTTATGGGGAAGACCTGGGCGAACTGGACCGGCTTAGCGCCGGGATCAAAGAGGTTGTGTCCGCGGTGCCCGGTGTGGCTGACCTGTCACTTGAGGCCAATATCGGCAAGCCGCAGGTTCGAATACAAGTGAACCGGTCTGCACTCGCGCGGTACGGCATGAACGCAGATGACATCCTCGATATTGTTCGTACCGGTATCGGCAATGAGCCGATAAGCACCCTGATCGACGGCGTCAAGCGGTTTGACATCACAGCTCGGCTCCAGGATGCTTCCAAAGCGTCTGTGGAAGCGATCAAGGCCATACCTGTCAGGACATCGTCGGGCGCCATCATCTCGCTCGCTGATGTAGCAGACGTCAGTGTTGCCGAGGGCTATAGCTTCGTTAGGCGTGAGCAACTGCAGCGCTATGCTGTTATCCAGATGGATGTACGCGGCCGTGATGTAGACGGTTTCGTGCAGGACGCTAATCGAGTGATTGGCGAGCAGGTTGAGATGCCTCCTGGCTACTGGATTGAATGGGGCGGGGCCTTTGAAAACCAGCAGCGGGCACTTGCCCGTTTGTCGGTGATTGTGCCGCTGACGATCTTCTTCATCTTTGTGCTTCTCTATACAGCCTTCAATTCCGTGCGCTTTGCCACGCTGATCATCGCCAACGTACCGTTCGCGACAGCAGGCGGGCTGATCGGGCTCTTTATCACAGGCCAATATGTGTCCGTGCCCTCAGCCATCGGCTTTATCGCTGTGTTCGGTGTGGCCATGCTCAACGGTATTGTACTCGTCAGCTTCATCAACGAGCTTCGAGCCAAAGGTATGACAGTACAGGAGGCTGTCAGGCGAGGCACAGAGTTAAGGCTCAGGCCGGTATTGATGACAGCCAGCGTTGCTATCCTTGGACTTGTACCCATGCTGCTTTCCAGCGGTGTGGGTGCTGAGACGCAGCGACCGCTCGCGACCGTTGTCGTCGGCGGGCTGGTTACATCGACGCTGCTCACATTGGTGCTCCTGCCAGTCATTTATGACTGGATGGAAAGCCGGGGCGGCAAGGCAAAAACACTCCCTTCAATCGATGAGGTGCAATCATGAAAGAGATCAAAGCCTTCATTCACCGGAACAGGATTTCAGATGTGGTCCATGAATTGAAACAGTCGGGATATAAATATATCTCGGTGGTCGATGTTCTTGGTCTCCTCAAGGCGCTCAGCTCCCAGGAACAGCAGTATTCAGTGGATCTGGGTACCAAGGTGGTGTCCGAGGTCAAGCTGGAGCTTGTTTGCGACGATCATCAATTGGATGACGCCATCGACATCATCAGCCGTCAGGGCCGTACTGGCCAAAAGACAGCGGGCTGGATCTATGTGACTGAAGTGGAGCAGGCCATCAAGATCGATGGCGGCTAGTTCCTGCCCAAGTCTGCCGTTGCACTGCGTTACTTGTGCACGGCGGCGGGCCCGGTGGCGGGGCGACCTCGCGGTCCTGCCATCGGGTTCACGAGGTATCCGGCGGATAGTCGATTACGAGGCTGTATCACGACGACCCGCTTGTGCCTCGCGGCCTGGCAGCATGTGACCCCCATCAGCGCGTTGCCAGGCCACCTTTTGTATCTATCCACTATTGGAAGCTGTGCATGGGAAACCGCAGGAAATGAAAACTAAGAAGAACAGTAAATCGATCTTGAAATTCACTGCTGCCCTCGGTGTGTTAACCGCAGCGCTTTATCTGCTCTCCTATTATGAAGCGCAGAACCTCCCGGATATGACGCTCCATCCGGATAATGCAGACATTGTGCAGCGAGGCAAGGTCCTCTACGGCCAACATTGCGCCGGCTGCCACGGTGACAATCTGGAGGGACAGAAGGACTGGCAGGATAAGAAGCCCTTCGAGCGCAGACGGGCACCCCCGCTTGATGCTACAGGGAGAGCCTGGGAACACGCCGATAAAACGCTGTTTATGATGACGAAATTCGGCGTCCATGCGCTTGAGGGCAAAGGCACATTGAACAGCAACATGCCCGCCTTTGTGGGCATCCTTGAGGACGAGGAGATTGTGGCCGTTCTTTCCTATGTCGAGAGTACTTGGGCCCAAAGCGACACAGAGAAACCTGAAGTTTCATCGGAACCAGAATGATGTTGTGCGCTGCCTGATTATATTTAATATTAACTCTTAATTGCATTTTATTTTGTAACTAACGGTACCCTGGTTATGACCCGATTAAAGACTACACTCCTCATCCTGATCCTCCAGTTCGGTTTTCTGGCCGGAGCGCAGGCGAATGACAGCGATCGTCTTGTCCAACTTATCGATTATGTCGGTGTGGATTATAGCGCCGCCGTGTCAGAAGGCGTCATTGTCAACCAGCTTGAATATGATGAGATGGTGGAGTTTGCAGGCATCATTGAAATCGAGGTGCAAAAGATGGTGGTCCCTTCAGATGTGCAGAGTCTTCGCCAGCAAGCTACAGCCCTGAAGGACCTCATACTTTCACGGGCGTCCCCCCTCGACGTCAAGGCACTCACACAGTCGATGCGGGCGACCGTTGTTCAGGTTACGGGCCTGAAGGTAACGCCGGACCGTATTCCGGATATTAGCCGTGGCAAGCTACTCTATCAAAGTGAGTGCGCCGCGTGCCACGGCCCGAGTGGTAGTGGGAAAGGCAACCTCGCCGAAGGACTCGATCCCCAGCCAACCGATTTCACGGATCAGGTGCGCTACAGCCAACGGTCGCTCTATGCCCTTTTTAACACCATAACTAACGGTGTCGATGGGACCGGTATGGCTGCCTATCCTCATCTTTCCGCAGATGATCGATGGAGCCTTGCGGCCTACGTGGGTAGCCTGGGTGCCAAGCCAAATGCGGCAAGCAACGGTCAACGGTTATGGCAACAAGCTGACAGCGCCGTACCGATTGACATCCAAGGCTATGCAAGCCTTTCACCGGAGGAAGCGGCGGAAAAATTGTCTGGCGGTGCAGATGTGATGGCATTTCTACGGACCGACCCTATAGCCCTGTTTGACCGCAAGGACGCTCCGCTTGATGTGGCGATGAGCCTGCTTCAGTCCGGTTTGGAAAGTTACCAGCAAGGCGAGACTGAAAAGGCCTATACACTAACCCTTACTGCTTACCTTGAAGGCTTCGAGCTGGCCGAATCTACCCTGTCTGCTGTAGATGGCGACCTGATGCGAAAAATTGAAGCGGAGATGATGCAGCTCCGCAGCGCGATCCGCGCCGAAGAACCGGTTGATGACATTACTGCCCGTGTACAGGCAATACTTTCCCTTTTACAGCAGGCCAAAACTGCCTTAAGCGATAGCGAAGGATTGTCCACATCGGCCGCATTTATCACCAGCTTGGTTATCTTGTTGCGAGAGGGTCTGGAGGCCTTACTGGTGGTTGTGGCCATCTCAGCGTTCCTGATCAAGACCGGACGACGGGAAGCGATGCCTTATCTTCACTCAGGCTGGATCGCCGCGCTGTTGCTGGGTGGTCTCACATGGGTAGTATCCGAGCACTTCATCCAGATCAGCGGTGCAACGCGCGAAGTTACAGAGGGCGTCGCAGCACTTCTGGCATCGGGCATGCTGTTGTTCGTCGGTTATTGGCTTCACAGCAAGACAAGCGCGGCAGGTTGGCACGCCTTTATCCAAAAAAGCCTTCAAACCGTTCTGGCTAGGAGGACTCTATGGGGTTTGACAGGACTGACTTTCATTTCCGTTTATCGCGAGGTCTTTGAAACCATCCTTTTCTATCAGGCGCTGTGGACCCAGGCCACCGGCGATAGCGCCGATTGGATCATGGCGGGATTTGGTGCCGGTGCATTGATTTTGGCTGTCGTGGCCGGGTTGGTTATTCGGTTCAGTGTGAAATTACCGCTGAGACAGTTCTTTGCAACCACAGGCGTTCTCTTGCTGGCCCTGTCGTTCATCTTTGCCGGCAAGGGTATCGCCGCGCTACAGGAGGCGGGCACGGTGCCACAGACCTTGTTGCAGTTTACCCCTATTGAATGGTTGGGAATCTATCCTAGCAGGGAGGGGCTGCTTCTTCAGACAGCGATCCTGATCTCTTCTCTTGTTTTCTTGTCGAACAGTTTTTCCCGTAAGAAGAAACAATAGGAGCCTTCACCCCCACCATTATGTGTCAGCCCCAGCAATGAGAGATGCTTTCCAGGCAAAACTGTTATTCTCGAAGGTGGTAGCTGTCATTTGGAACTGGCGCACCTGGTTGTGGAGATCACATCTATATAGGGTCATTGATTATCGATTAAAAACAATCCCATCGCTAATAAGAGAGAAACGCCGCCATGGCCAGCCTTCATGAAACGGCTTACCCGCGATTCAAGCCCAACCTGACCGATCACGAACTTCGAGAAATCTACACACCGACGAGTGAAGAAATTGCCTTCTGCAAAGCGAATGCCCAGCAATCGGCTGGGCGCTTGTCGATGCTCATATTGCTAAAAACCGTTCAAAGGCTGGGATATTTTGTCAAACTTTCCGATGTTCCGCAGCCTATAGTTACGTTTTTGTCCGATTGTTCCGGCTTCAAACTACCTAAACGAACAAAACTCCCAGAGATGGACAGTTCAGGGACACGCACCCGGTTTGTGACCCGGATCCGAACGTACCTCGACATGCAGGCGAACCGGAAAATGGTCGCAGAAGTGGTGGATCAAACGGCGAGCGCGGCAGCCCAAACGAAGCAGGAACTTGCTGATATCATAAATGTTGTCATCGAAGAATTAGTCCGGCGGCGGTGTGAACTTCCTGGCTTCACGACGCTGGTGCGCGCCGCCAGACGTGCGCGCACCAGTGTCAACAATCGTCACTATCAAGAGCTAGAGGAGGTATTGACGCTATCCGAGAAGGAGCGGCTGGATGCAATGCTGATTGCGGATAATGAGCAGGGCAGTAGCGAGTGGCGGAGGCTGAAGCGCGAGCCAAGAAAACCGACTAACAAGGAAGTCCGGCAATATCTCAGGCATATCGACTGGCTGAAATCTTGGGTCGGACGCCTACCGCCCATCAAAGACATTCCTGCTGCCAAGCTTAGACAATTTGTATTGGAGGCTCGGGCCCTGGATGTTGCCGATATGAGGCGATTAAGGCCCCAAAAACGCTACTTCCTGCTGGTCGTTCTCGTCCACGCGCAGTTGCGTTCCGTGATGGACGATGCTGTCGAAATTTTCAACCGCAAAATTAAGGGCTTGCACAATACGGCCGAAGTGAAGCTTGCGCAATATCACCTGCAACAGGTAAAGCGTGCTGAAAAACTAATCGGGCAGTTCCGGGACGTTCTCGGCGCCTATCAGGATGGTGATACGGACACGGAGCGTGTTACTGGCATGCTTGCGGCGTTAAATGACGATCCTTTCGATGTTTATACCGAGTGCGAAGAGCATCTGGCATACGCCGGTAACAACTACTACCCGTTCATGTTGTCGAGCTATCAGCCGATGCGCCCCTTGCTGCTCAACTGCCTTGAATTGCTGGAAGTGCAGTCATCCACAAATGATCGATCGGTTGTTGACGCAGTACGCTTCATATTGGCCCATCGGCACAGTCACAAGGAAGCGCTTCCGATTGGAGACGGGGGACAAGAAGTCGATCTGTCATGGCTGCCGGACAAATGGCGAAGACTGGTGCTGGGCAAGACAAAAGGACCGACTGCCAAAATCAACCGCAAATATTTTGAACTATGTACGCTGACCCAAGTTATGAAGGAACTGAAGTCATGTGATCTATTTGTCGAGCATAGCGACCAATATGGCGATTATCGTGACCAGCTTGTGGACTGGAAAACATATGAAGCCCAAGTGCCCGCATTTTGCCAGATGATGGGGATATCAAGAGACCCTGCTGTCTTTGTTTCAAACATGAAAAGTTGGCTGACCGAAACAGCCAGGAAGGTCGACGCGCAATTTCCAACGAACGAGTATTTGGATATCATCGACGATGGATTCGTGTTGAAAAAGCACAGCAGCCGTCAAAAACCCGCAGCACTTGCCAAAATCGACACACTAATTTCACAGCGACTGCCGCCCACCAATATTTTGGATATTCTTGCTGAAACAGAAAGTTGGCTGGATTTGCATCGACATTTTGGCCCTCTTTCCGGGTACGACGCCAAAATCGACGACCCGCGCAAGCGCTTTATCACGACGCTATTTTGCTATGGCTGCAACTTAGGGCCCAGCCAAACCGCCCGGTCAGTAAAGGACTTAAGCCGCAAACAGGTCGCTTGGTTGAATCTGCATCATGTCTCTGAAGAGCGCCTGGATAAAGCGATTGTCGAAGTGATCAATGCCTATAATAAATATCGCCTTCCCAGTTACTGGGGGACTGGCAGGCGGGTCAGCGCAGACGGCACAAAATGGAACATGTATGAGCAAAATCTGCTTTCGGAATATCACATTCGATATGGCGGATATGGTGGTATCGGCTATTATCATGTATCTGACAAATATATAGCGCTGTTTAGCCACTTCATCCCCTGTGGCGTCTATGAAGCGATCTATATATTGGACGGCCTGATAGATAACGAATCCGATATACAACCCGACACAATCCACGGAGACACCCAAGCTCAGAGTACTCCTGTGTTTGGCCTGGCACACTTGCTGGGCATCAACCTGATGCCTCGTATTCGCTACATCAAGGATTTGACATTTTTCAAAGCAGACAAAGAAACGCGCTTCAGACACATAGAGAAGTTGTTCTCCGGCTCTATAAACTGGGATATTATAGCGACCCACCTACCTGATATGCTGCGTATCGCGATTTCTATAAAGGCCGGGAAACTGACGCCCTCGGCGATTCTACGGCGTCTGGGCACGTATAGCCGAAAGAACAAAATCTATTTTGCTTTTCGAGAACTGGGGCGCGTTGTTCGAACGGAGTTTTTGCTAAATTATATTACCGATGTCGATCTCAGAAGGACCATTCAGGCATCGACCAACAAGAGTGAAGAGTTCAACAAATTCACAAAATGGCTTTTCTTTGGCGGGGAGGGCATTATTGCGCAAAATGTAAGGCATGAGCAGCGCAAGATTATCAAGTACAACCACCTTGTCGCCAACATGGTCATACTCCACAATGTAGAAGCGATGACCCGGGTATTGAGCGAGCTAATTGAAGAAGGATATCCGATAGATGAGGATATTCTGGCCGGGTTTGCTCCGTATCGGACTGAAAGCATCAATCGTTTCGGTGATTACATATTGGATCTTAATCGAAAATTCAGATCCATGAGTTTCGAGGCGAGGTTACTGCACAAGAAAGATGATTAAAACTGCATAAATACAGTATGTTATGAAGATCATGGCGGATTTTTCCAGAATCCCGGCCAACCCTCTTAATGAACGCTTGGCGCGGGCTCGCGCTTTCCGTATCCTTATGGTGAAGCGGAGCCACTAGAGATGACCCAGAACCCCTGGCAAGTGCCAGACCACGATAAAGACCAGCCACCCGGCAACCGGCGTCCGAAGGGCCAGCCGTCGCCCGTGTTGCGGCTGCTCGTGTTTCTGGCGGGTATGGCGCTCTTGCTGTTCGGGCTCTCTCTCGCGTTCCCGACCACCAGCATGGTTGATCCCTATCTGGTCCGTGGGCTTATCATCATCCTGATTTTTGGTGGTGCCGCCGCTTTCTGGAGCCGCTCCAGCATCATGCGGCTGGCTAAAATGGCAGGCCTCTGGGCCTTGATCATTGCCAGCATTGCCGTCTTCTATCTCTATAGATCAGATCTGGGCAGCCGTTTCATGAGTGCGATCGACCCATCAGGCGTGGTCAGCACGGAAGAGGGGCTCATGGTGCACCGTTCCCGTGATGGCCATTTCTGGATGAAAGCGCGTCTCAATGGCGTTGAGGTCCGTTTCATGGTTGATACCGGCGCCAGCAACGTGGTCCTGAGCCCGGATGACGCCCGGCGCGTGGGCATCAACACCGGCATTCTGGATTATAGTGGGCGCGCCAGCACAGCCAACGGTGTGGTATCCTATGCTCGCGCTACCATCAGTACGCTGGGGCTCGGCGACGAGACCTTCTATGACGTACCCGTCACCATCAATGGCTCGGATATGGACGGCTCGCTTCTCGGCATGACCGTGCTGAAGGAATTTTCCAGCATCGAGTTCCGTGGTGACATGATGATCCTTCGGCCCTGACGGCCCTATATCAGGGTAACATTTCCGCAAGGCAGCTATACATTAGTTGAAACATTGGCCCGTGCGCCCATATGCTGTCTTCTTCGTGTTTAACGCCTCACGCCTTGCCCAGTCTGGAACATATCTCTATGACCAACCACCAAAAGTCCGATAACCATTGGTCCACTGTCAAAAGCATCTTGCCGTACCTGTGGGCTGATGGTCGCTGGGACTTGCGCTTCAGGGTGATCCTGGCGCTTTCCTTCCTGGTGCTGGCTAAACTGATCGGCGTTTATGTGCCGTTCCTCTTCAAGGACGCGGTTGACGCCATTGCGGGTGGCGGTAAGGTAACCGCAGAAACGATGGCGGTTGCGGTTCCTACGGGCCTGATCCTGGGCTACGGCACAGCGCGCGTGCTGGCGCTATTGTTCGGGGAACTCAGGGACGCGGTGTTCGTGCGCGTTGGGCAGCATGCCCTGAGGGCCGTTGCGCTCAATACCTTCCGGCATTTGCACGCACTCAGCCTCAAATTCCACCTGGAGCGTCGCACCGGTGGCCTTAGTCGCGTGATCGAGCGCGGTACGCGCGGCATTGATTTCCTCCTCAGGTTCATGCTGTTCAACATCCTGCCGACGCTGCTTGAAATCCTGCTGATTTCTGCTGTTTTCTGGACCAAATTCGGCTTCTGGTACGCCGCCATCACTTTTGTGGCGCTTGTCAGCTATATCCTGTTCACCATTTATGTGACCGATTGGCGTCTCAAGTTCCGCCGCGAAATGAATGCGCAGGACACCAAAGCCAACACCAAGGCGGTCGACAGCCTGTTGAATTTCGAGACGGTGAAATATTTCACCAACGAAGAACATGAAAGCAGCCGCTACGACCAGGCGCTGGCCGGGTTTGAATCCGCGTCCGTACGCAGCCAGCTGTCGCTGACGCTTCTAAACGTCGGGCAGGGCATCATCATTTCCCTTGGGCTTGTGATTGTGCTTTATATGGCCGCACAGGGCGTTGTGGGTGGCCAGTTCACCATTGGTGAGTTCGTGCTCGTCAACTCGCTCCTGATCCAGATCTATATGCCGCTCAATTTCCTCGGGTTTGTCTACCGCGAAATCAAGCAGTCGCTGGTGGATATGGAAAAAATGTTTGATATCATCCGCATGAGCTCTGACATTAAGGATTCACCCAATTCAATTGATTTAAAAGCAGAAAACCCGAACGTAGAATTCAAAGATGTGCGCTTCGGCTATACCGACACACGGGAAATCCTCAAGGGCTTGTCATTCACGGTCCCAAGCGGTACGACGACCGCGATTGTGGGTGCAAGCGGCGCCGGAAAATCAACGATTTCGCGGCTTTTGTTCCGTTTTTACGATGTCACCGACGGCCAGATCTGCGTTGGCGGCCAGGATATCCGCGATGTCGCACAAAAGAGCCTCAGGGCCCAGATCGGCGTCGTGCCGCAGGATACGGTGCTGTTCAATGACACCATCGGCTATAATATCCGCTACGGCAGGCCTGACGCCACGGACGCAGAGGTTTATGAGGCTGCCAGGCTCGCGCAAATCCATGATTTCATTGACCATTTGCCAGAAGGCTATGAAACAGAGGTTGGCGAGCGTGGGCTCAAGCTATCGGGCGGTGAGAAGCAGCGCGTGGCGATTGCACGCACGATCCTCAAGAACCCGTCGATCTTGCTGCTGGATGAAGCCACATCTGCGCTCGATAGCCACACAGAGCGCGATATCCAAGCGGCACTTGAGGAGATCGCCGAAGGCCGCACGTCGCTGATTATCGCGCACAGACTGTCAACCGTGGTGAACGCGGACGAGATTCTGGTGATGGATGCCGGTGAGATCGTGGAACGCGGTCGTCACGACGACTTGCTGGCCAAGGGCGGCCTCTATGCCCAGATGTGGGCGAAGCAGCAGGAAGTCAGCGAAGCCTTCAAGAAGCTCGAAGCTGCAGGCGAAGAGGTCGCGGTGCCGGCGGAATAGACGCTCAGGTCGCGCCAGGCATTGTGTGGACAGGCGGGGATGCACGTTAATAAAGCGTCAGAGGCCTTAATCGCCATAACTATCTGACCTGCTTGATCTAATTATTTCCCATAATATAAATTATGCGCATTAAGTGGTGCTTCATAAATTGAGCCAATGACACCCTTAGCACTGACGGAGTTGGTCAAGTCCCCCACTTAGTAAACTGGGCTTCTTGTCTGCTTCACCATCCTTGGAAGTTATGCGGCGTTACGGTTCGCTTGCGCGCGGTAACGCTTATAGTCCATCAGGTCGCCGTCGAACGGTGTAACCGTACCGTTGTCGATAAGCCAATATGAATCCACCACGGTTTCTATAAGCGCCGTGTCGTGCGACACCAGCACCACGGCCCCGGTAAATTCCTGTAGCGCCAGCGTCAGTGCCGAGCGGACTTCAAGGTCCAAATGGTTCGTTGGTTCGTCAAGCAGCAACAGGTTTGGCCTGTCCCAGATGATCATCGCCAGAACAAGGCGCGATTTTTCGCCGCCTGACATTGTCCCGGTTTCCTGAAACACGGTTTTGTCGGAAAAATCGAAGGTACCCAGATAGGTCCTGAGCTCTTGTTCCCGTGCATTGGGCGCTTTTTGTTTCATGTGCCAAAGCGGCGACTGCTCTGGATCAAGGGTTTCCAGCTGATGCTGGGCGAAATAGCCAATATTGATGCGGCGATCCCGTGTTATGTCACCCTGCCCGCTGGTAATCTCACCAGCGATCAGCTTAATGAGTGTTGACTTGCCGGCGCCATTGCGCCCCAAAAGCCCCACCCGGCTGCCTTCACCAACATGAACGGTCACGTCCGACAGGATCTGCTTTTCGCCGTATCCTGCGCCCGCACCTTCTGACGACCACAGCGTGCTGGCCATGGCGTCCGGTTCGCGGAACTTGAAGGTGAAAGGCGTATCGATATGGGCAGCGGCCACTCGCTCCAGCTTTGCCAGTGCCTTTATGCGGCTTTGTGCCTGCCGCGCTTTTGATGCCTGGGCGCGGAAACGCTCGATAAAGGAAGAAATATGGGCGACCTGGCGTTGCTGCTTTTCAAACATCGCCTGTTGCAGTGTCAATTTCTCCGCGCGCATATTTTCATAGTCTGAATAGCCGCCGGTATAGAGCGTCAACGTGCTGTTGGCCAATTCGAGAATACGGTCCACCGTGTTGTCCAAAAAGTTCCGGTCATGCGAAATCATCAGAACAGTGCCCTCAAACGCCTTCAACCAGTCCTGCAGCCAGATGATGGCCTCCAGGTCCAAGTGGTTGGTGGGCTCGTCTAGGAGCAGCAAGTCAGAGCGGCACATCAAGGCCCGCGCGAGGTTAAGCCGCATCCGCCAGCCACCAGAGAAGGACGAAACAGGGTTTTCGTGCGTTTCCAGATCGAACCCCAGGCCAATCAACAGTTCTGCGGCCCGGCGGTCTACCGAATAGGCGTCAATACGCATGAACTCTTCATGGATTCGCGCCATTTCAAACCCGTCCCCGGCGTCTTCGGCCTTCGCAAGTTCGGCTTCAAGGGCACGGAGTTCGGTATCGCCATCGATCGTGAATTGCAAGGCAGACAGTGGACTGCCTTCGGTTTCCTGTGCCACATGGGCAATGCGCCAGCGGTTTGGAAAGTCCACAGTTCCAGTTTCCGCGATCAGGTCCCCGCGCAGCAAAGCAAACAGTGAGGATTTTCCTGCACCGTTCCCGCCCACGAGACCCATCTTCTCCCCGGCGTTCAGATTGAAGCTGCCTTTTTCAAACAGCAACTTGGCGCCGCGCCGAAGCGCCACGTCGGAGAAAGTAATCATTTGTGACTGGTCCTGTGATTTGCCATGAGCCGCGCTTATACAGGTATCCGCGTCCTATGCCATCAAAATCGTTGATTAAAGGCCGATCTCCAACACTCCCGCTTATCGTCCACATCTATTTCACCTTGACTTTTATGGCTTAAAATGAGAACAAATAGAGAACAAAAGGGGCCGAGTTGCGAAAGTGAGGATAGAAGCCTGTGTTGCCTGTGGCGGAAAATGACAATCATGACAGAACGCCTGCTTGTGCGAGCAAGCAGGCGAAACTGAAGGGCCTCATGGCACGGATAGGCGGCGCGGGGGTGACGCTCCCTGCCCTTGGTGCTGAAGCTGGCGCGCGGGACCGCACGCAGATGCTGACGTCCCTGCCGTTTGGCGAAGTGCATGAGCTGTGGGCCGAAACGATGGCTGACTATACCGCCGCCATGGCCTGCCTGCTGACGGCGCTGAAGGACAACGACAAGCCCATCCTGTGGATCACAAGCCGTGCTGCGGTGCTGGACCATGGCCTGCCTTATGGCCCGGGCCTACGCCAGCACGGGATCCCGCCCGAGCGCATCATTCTGGTGCAGGCGCACAAGACCATCGACGCCCTGTGGGCCATTGAGGAAGGCCTCAAAACTGATGCTTTCGCAAGCGTCGTGGGCGAATGCGGCCCGGTGGACCTGACAGCCAGCCGCCGCCTGACACTGGCGGCCCAAACCCACGGCAGCCGCTGTCTGCTGCTTGTGCGCTCAGGCGAAGCGCCGTCAAGCGCGGCCCACAGCCGTTTCCGCATCGCGCCGGCCGTCAGCCATGACGCGTTTTTTGACGCCAAAGCCCCAGGCGATGCCCGCGGCACGGTGAGCCTTGTCAAACACAGGGGCGGTGAACGCCCTTTCTCTTTCACGATGGAGTGGCCCTCTCATGCGCAGGATTATCTCTCTATGGCTCCCACGCTGGCCGATCGACCGGCGGCGCCGCGCGCAGGCGAGCCCGTGCACGCCACCGGATAGCCTGACGGAGAGCCCGGCGGAGAGCCCGCTTGTCCTGACGGAAACCGAGAACCAGACCCAGAAGCTCTATGCCGTATGCCCTGCTGCAGCATCAATTGGCCTTGCGCCCGGCATGACGCTGGCGGAAGCCCGTGCCATCAAGCCGGATATCGAGGTACGTCAGGCCAACCGCGAGAGTGACGCCGAAAGCCTGGAAAGCCTGGCCCGCTGGCTGGTGCGCTATAGCCCCTTGGTGGCGCTGGACGGCCCGGACGGCATCCTTCTGGACGTTACAGGCTGCCCACACTTGTTCGGCGGCGAACGCGCCATGATGGATGATATCCAGCGTCGGCTTGAAAGCGCGGGCATGTGCGCGCGGCTGGCCATGGCCGAAAACCAGGCCGCGGCCTGGGCGCTGGCGCACTTCCGTCCCGGCACCATCAGCCGGGACGCGGCTGACACCCGGGCCCAGCTGGCACCCCTGCCCGCCGCAGCTCTGCGGCTGGATAGCGCCAGCGTGCAAACGCTTGCACGCCTTGGCCTCAAGACGGCAGGCAGCCTGTTTGATCTGCCGCGCCCGGCCCTCGCCCGCCGGTTCCGCGGCAAACCGTCCAAAATGGTGGCCGATCTTCTGACGCGGCTTGATATGGCCATCGCTGGCCGCGAAGCCCCCATATCGCCCCTTGAAGCGCTGCCGAGCTGGCAGGTGCGGCAAGCCTTCGCTGAACCGGTACTGCATACTGAAACTGTTGAGATTGCCTGCCGCCAGCTGCTTGAGGAGCTCACAGGCGCGCTTGCCCGCGCAGAACACGGTTTGTCGCGCCTGGGCCTTCATGCCTTCCGCGTGGACGGCAGCGTACAGCAGATCACCATCGGCACCAACCGCCCCAGCCGGGACGCCGGCCACCTGATGCGCCTTCTGGCGGAGAAAATCCCGCTCCTGGAGGCCGACTTCGGCTTCGATTTGTTGATCCTCAAGGCTTATGAGACCGAACGCCTCGCCCCCGCACAACTGACGTCCAGCCGGGACCGGGAGGACCAGACAGCCTCCGAGGTGCTGGACAGGCTGAGTACTCGCCTGGGTCCTGGTACGGTCAGGCGCCTCAAGCACCGGCGCAGCCACCTGCCGGAACGCATGCAAAGCTTCATGCCGGTGGGTGCGGACGCGTCTGATTGGGAAAGCCTGCCAGACGACCTGCCAGACAGGCCGCTCCGGCTGCTGTGCCGCCCAGAAGCCATCGATGTGCTGGCGGAAGTGCCCGAGGGCGCGCCCAAGCGCTTTCGCTGGCGCCGGATGGAGCACCGGGTTGTCCGCGCCGCCGGCCCCGAACGGATCGCGCCCGAATGGTGGCTGTGCGAAGAAGACCGCACCCGCGACTATTATAAGGTGGAGGTGTCATCCGGCGCCCGTTTCTGGCTGTTCCGCTATGGCCTTTATTTGGTCCCCGGCCCCGGCGCCCATCAGGCAGAGCCCGCCCGGGAGGTACCGGACTGGTATCTCCACGGCTTTTTCCCCTGAGGTCGGCCATGTATGCGGAACTGCAAATAAGCAGCAATTACAGCTTCTTGTGCGGCGCTTCTCATCCAGATGAACTGATCATCACGGCCAAGGCGCTAGGGCTGAAGGCTGTGGCCATCACAGACCATAACACCCTGTGCGGTATCGTCCGTGGACATATCGCTGCCAAGGCTCACGGCATCGACTTTATCCCCGCCTGCCGGTTGAACCTGCGCTGCGGTACCAGCCTGCTGGCTTACCCCACAGACCGCGCCGCCTATGGCCGGCTGACGGAGCTGCTCACAATTGGCAACCGGCGGGTGGAAAAAGGCGCCTGTGACCTGTCGCTTGAAGATGTAGCGGCCTTTGCCAAAGGCCATATCTTCACCCTGCTGCCGGAAAGCGTGGGGGATGCGCTGCCCAAAGCCCTGCCCCAGCTGAAGGAACAGCTGGATGCACCGCTTTACCTGGCCGCCTCTCACCGCTACCGGGGGGATGACCGGCAGCGGATCGCTGTGTTGGCGAGCGTGGCCGCACAGGACCGAGTGCCCCTGGTGGCGACAGGTGATGTGCTCTATCACGCGCCAGACCGGCGGCAACTGGCCGACACCCTCACCTGCATCCGCACCCACAAGCGTATTGAGGAAGCTGGATACTTGTTGGAGGCCAATGCCGAACGCTTCCTCAAGCCCGGGCATGAAATGGCGCGCCTGTTTTCAGACCATCCAGATGCCATCAGGAACACGCTGGAGATCGCACAGCACTGCCGCTTTTCGCTGGATGAGCTGCGGTATAACTATCCGACCGAGCCGGTACCTGACGGCTTGACGCCACAAGACCACTTAGCGCAGCTGTCACGCCGCATGATCAAGGGGCGCTTTCCTGCCGGCGTGCCGGACCATGTGTCCGCAACCCTCGAACGCGAGCTCAGCATCGTCGGCCGCAAAAACTATGCACCCTATTTCCTGACCGTCTATGACATTGTCACCTATGCCCGCAGCCTGAACATCCTGTGCCAGGGGCGCGGATCTGCGGCCAATTCGATTATCTGCTTCGCCCTTGGGATCACGGATGTGGACCCAACTGAAGTCGACCTGCTGTTCGACCGCTTCATCTCGGACGAACGCGACGAGCCGCCGGACATCGACGTGGATTTCGAGCATGAGCGCCGCGAAGAAGTGATCCAATATATCTACCGGCGCTATGGCAGGCACCGGGCCGGACTTGCGGCCACGCTGATCACTTACCGCCCGCGCAGCGCCATCCGCGAAGTGGGCAAGGTGATGGGCCTGTCAGAAGACACCATCGGCGCGTTATCCGGCACGGTCTGGGGCTCCTATGGCCATGATATCCCTGATGAACAGGTCCGGGAGGCCGGGTTTGACCCTTCGGACAAACGGCTCAGGCAAACCCTGACGCTTGCCCATGAAATCATGGGTTTTCCCCGGCACCTGTCACAGCATGTCGGCGGCTTTGTGCTGACCGAAGCGCCGCTTCATGAAATCGTGCCCATCCAGAATGCTGCCATGGACGACCGCACGGTGATCGAATGGAACAAGGATGACCTGGATGCCCTGGATATCCTGAAGGTGGATGTGTTGTCGCTTGGCATGCTGACCTGCATCCGCAAGGCGTTCGACATGATCCGCTTCCATCACGGTCTGCCGTTCACGCTCGCGACCCTGCCCAAGGAAGACCGCGCCACCTACGACATGCTGGAAAAAGCCGACACCATCGGCGTGTTTCAGGTGGAAAGTCGCGCCCAGATGAGCATGCTGCCACGCCTGAAGCCCCGGGTGTTCTATGACCTGGTGGTGCAGGTAGCCATCGTGCGTCCTGGGCCCATTCAAGGGGATATGGTTCACCCCTACCTCAGGCGGCGTCAGGGCAAGGAAGAACACGAGCTTCCCTGGCGGGATCCAAAGTTCGGCACGGCCGATGAACTGAGGGATGTCCTGAAGGCAACCTACGGCGTGCCGCTCTTTCAGGAACAGGCCATGAAAATTGCGATTGTCGCGGCAGGCTTCAAGCCCGCGGAAGCTGACCAACTCAGGCGGTCCATGGCGTCTTTCCGCAATCATGGTACCATCCATAAATTCGAGGAAAAATTCATCACGGGCATGACCAGCCGCGGCTACAACGCCGACTATGCTGAACGGTGTTTCAGCCAGATCAAGGGGTTTGCCGATTATGGCTTCCCCGAAAGCCACGCAGCCGCTTTCGCCATGCTGGCCTATGCGTCTGCCTGGCTCAAGTGCCATTATCCCCATGTGTTCGCTGCCGCCCTCCTCAATTCACAGCCGATGGGTTTCTATGCCCCGGCACAGATTGTACGCGACGCACGCGAGCACGGCGTGGACATCCACCCCGCAGACATCAACAAAAGCGATTGGGACAGCCACTTGGAGCCTGCGCCTGAAAATGGGTGGCAATGGGCCATACGCCTGGGGCTTCGCCAGATCAAAGGCATCGCGCAGGCAACATCCGATACACTGACCCAGGCCCGTACCCGCCCCTATGAGGACGTGGCAGACCTGCATCGGCGCACTGCGCTTCCCATCAGCCAGCTTGAAAAGCTGGCGGAGGCGGATGCTTTCCGGTCCTGCGGCCTTGACCGGCGACAGGCACTTTGGCAGGTGCGTGGCCTCGTGGACGCCCCGGACCTACCTCTATTCCAGCATGCGGGCACCCGGGAACAGGATGAGGCTGATACCGTCGCCCTGTCCCAGATGCTGCTATCAGAACATGTAGTTAATGATTATCAGACCATGCGGCTATCGCTGAAGGCTCACCCACTTCATTTTTTGCGGCGAAGACTACAGTCTCAGGGGATTACCCGGTGCGCCGACCTGGCCCGATGCGGTGACGGTGCCAAAGTCAAGGTGGCGGGGTTGGTGCTTGTGCGCCAACGCCCCGGCAAGGGGAATGTGGTTTTCATCACGCTGGAAGATGAAACTGGCGTCGCCAACATCATTGTCTGGAAGCGGCTGTTCAAAATGCAGCGCGCAGTCGTGATGTCCAGCCGCCTTTTGGTGATTGAGGGCAAGCTTCAGCATGAAGATGGCGTCACCCATTTGATTGCAGAGCATCTGAGTGACGCATCCGCTGATTTGTTGCTGCTGTCGGACGAAAATGCCGCCGCAGAGAATCTCCCAGCCTATCGGGGTGCCACTCACCCAAGGAATGTTAAAAATCTGGTGCCTAAGAGCCGGGATTTTCACTAGTGAATTGTATAAATACACGTTCAACGATATTCGCGAAACCAAAACTAAACCCTTGATATATATAGAGATTAAGCCTTCAGCCCCGACAGTTTATCGACAATTTTAGTAAAAAAAAGGATCAGATTTGTAACTTCGTTAACCTTTGGCTACTACTCTAGCCATACTGAAATCAAACGAAGTTCGTGCCTTATGTCTATGTCTGAAAAATTGTTTGGCGGCCTGTTTTTCTTCCTGTGTGCCCCGATGCTTCTCAACCTGGCACCGACGGGCCTGAGCCTCGGCGTGGTTTCACTCGTATCCCTTGGGTACACCCTGCGTTACATCGTGACCACCCGGCACCGCTGCACGAGTTGTGGGCACATCTTCACATTCCGCCTGAAAGACTATATCGCGCTTGCAAAAGACGACTTCTCCTGCCCGCACTGCAAGAAGAAGAAGCGCTGGTCCAGCCTGTCTCACTACTGAGGCAAAAATACCGTAAAGTCAGGAAACAGGTTGAAGCTGGGTCTCGAAAGTCCCCAGAGCATCCATGCGGTCTTTCAAAATCTGCGTTACCTGATGATAATCCTTAGGCGTGTCCACATCGATCGCGGCTTCAGCAAACGGCAAACGCACGGCACGCGCTTCAACGCCCAATACAGCAGACGCACGGCCAAATGCCTCGTCCACAGTATAGCGTTTAAACAACAGCCCCAATAGGTTGCGATAGCCAAACGCTTTAAAGAGCTGCCAGGGTTTCTTGCGCTTCATTTCAATTTGTCGCCAGAAATCGAGCACTGGCAATGCACCAGAATTGGTGAAGGCAAAAAGATTTGCACCGGAAAGCTGGGTCTCGCGAAACGGCAGGTACGTCCGCTTCGATCCTGGGTGCTCGGCATCCAGGTGTTTTTTCTCGACAAAGCCAACAGACAAGGCGCCGCCTTCCATGGCTTCCGTACAAAAACGATCTACCATTGCCGATGTAAGCAAGGCGTGATCAGCTGTCGTCACAAGAAACGGCCACTCCCCGCCAGCGCTTTCGAGGGCACTGCCTACGCTGCAACAAATGGTGTCGCGGCAAGGAATAACCTCAACCGGCACATCGTACCCTGCCCGAATATCAGGGCAGCATTCTTCCAGCTGCGCAGCGTCATCAAAGACAATGACGACACGCTTTACTGAGCGGGACCGAACGAGAGAATCAACAACGCGTTCAACCATCGGCTTGCCGCAAATGGGAACCAGCGCTTTATATTGACCGCCAAAAATTGAAGCAACAGGGTCTGTGTTCGACCGCGTACCCGCCAACACCACAGCTGTGAACTGTCGCTCTACAGCAGACATTTCAGACAACCGGTTTAACGTGTTGGAATGATTGGGTTGATGTGCAGCCTCAAACTCATACATGGCCATTTCTTTCATGCCCGGACAGCCCCCCTAATACCCCTATTAAACCTACCGACCGTTCATGGCCGAGTTTTCCGGTCCTCCCAAACCGGCGGTTCGCTTCCGAACCGACCCCTATCTGTATAGGAGCTGTCATGCAAAAGCAATGATTCTGACTGATACGCATCACAAAAGCCCGGTATTCAGGCGATCTGAATACGCCTTCAGGACATGGATTTCTGTAGCTTAGGTGACCAGAGCGAGACCCAAAAGCCTGCCACCAGCCAACCAAAAATGACATCAGACGGCCAATGGACGCCAAGATAGATTCGGCTGAGTCCAATCCCGATGAATAGTAGCGAGACACCGATCACCAGTGTCCGCCCCCGCAGCGATGCGCTATAGAGCCGGGCAAGCATAAGAAGTGAAAGGAACACGGCAGCAGAACGCAACGTATGCCCGCTGGGGAAGCTGGCACTGGATGCATGCACGACATGCTCGACGATATCAGGACGTGCCCGACCGAATACAGCTTTCAGAATAGCCGATAGCAAGAAGGAACCGCCAGCCATCACCAGCAAATACAGAGCAGCCGAGCGCTGCTTGCGCACCATCAGCCAGCCAATCGTCCCAACCGACAGGATGATTAATGTAATAGTGTCGCCGACATGCGTTAACCCCAGGACTGCCTTTTCAACCCACAAGGGGCCGACTGGGTCTGCGCCAGCTGAGTCTGCGCGGAATGCCAACACGCCAGCACGATCAAACCCGTCAAGCACGCCGGAGAAGGTTACGCCCACCCAGACAATACACAACAGCAGGAACACAAGTGGTAAGCGATATGCCTGAACCCAAGACGATTGAGATTGTGCGGTCATATGGTGCCCTCCCCGGCCTGATTTTCGGTCCTATCTATAGAGCTTGCTCCGGGTAAAGACAAAGATATTCGGGTTCATAATCTGGCCCTGCACCGCCCAGAATCGATCGGTCGCAATGACATCTGCGCCTAGGTTCAAAATATCAAGATACTTGCTGTCGTCACCCGACCGGAAGATCTGACCATCAATTGAATAGCCAGGATTGCCAAGGGTGCCCACGATAACGCGCCAGCCCCGATCATGGAGCATCTGGTAGAAATCCTTCGGTGCAAGGCTGGTGCCCGTCCAGGCAATGATGGTTTCAGGTTTTAGGCCGCTGGCCTCAACAGCCGCCAGCTCTTCAACGTTTCGCATGGTTACGGTTTGCATCATTGATGGTGCAATGGCTTGATACTCAAGTGCCTGATCAAGCGAATAGGTTATCGCGACAACATAGTCGCTGGCTCCGGCATCCTCAACCTGCTGTGCGACGGCACGAAAGTCCGTACCCACTTTGATGTCCAGGGTCAGGATCGCACGCCCTGTCGCCCACCTGAGCACATCAGAAAGCTTGGGCACCCGATGACCGGTGTTACGGCCTTCCTGGTCCACCAACGTCAATGGCGCAATGTCAGGCCAGACCGCCTCCGCGACACGGCCTTTACCGGTGGTCGTGCGGTCCAGCGTGTTGTCATGCATCAGGATCAATGTGCCATCCGCCAATTGGGCGACATCCACTTCCATAAGACCTGGGCCGTACCGCAACGCATTCTGCATGGCTTCAATGGAATTTTCCGCAAACCCCGGCGCTGGAGCACCCCGATGATGGCTGACCAGCGGTATCCTGAGCGGGTGCCAACGGAAGAAATCTGGCAATCCGCCGGGCGGCACCTCCAGATAATAATAGCTGTCACCAACCGGTGGCGGCACGTTCTCTGCCTGCACAATGGGGCACGACAGGAAAAGCGCGAACAGGAAAGCCAGCGACTGCAGCCGTTTTATCATCGGATATCGTCCTTCTAAGGGTTGACCTTCATTGCCCAAGCCACGAATGTGTCGAGGCAGCAACCAACAGTTCAGGGGTAGTTCTATCATGTCAAGCAATGCATCAAATGCAGCCTATTCGGTGGATGACCTTCTCGAGATCATGCGTAAGCTGCGCGACCCCGATGGTGGCTGCCCGTGGGACCTGGAGCAAAGCTTTGAAACCATTGTACCCCACACAATTGAGGAAGCCTATGAGGTGGATGAAGCGATCCGTCACCATGATATGGAATCGCTTAAGGATGAGCTCGGCGATCTGATGTTCCAGGTGGTGTTCCATGCCCAAATGGCCATGGAAGCCGGCCATTTTGCCTTTGACGATGTGATCAATGCCATTTCTGACAAGATGGTTCGACGACACCCGCACGTGTTTGGCGACGCATCGATTGAGACAGCTGATGCACAAACTGCTGCTTGGGAAACCCAGAAAGCGAAAGAACGCCAGAAGAAGGCTGACGAGCAAGGCAAGATAGCCTCAGTTCTTGACGGCGTATCCATCAGCCTGCCCTCGCTTTTGCGCGCTGTGAAGCTACAAAAGCGGGCCGCCCGGGTCGGCTTTGATTGGCCAGAAACCGCCTGTGTGCTTGATAAAATGCAGGAAGAAGCAGCCGAACTGGTCGAAGAATATAAGAAAGGCACCGACAAGGATCGCCTTAAGGAAGAATTTGGGGACCTTTTGTTCGTAATGGCAAACCTGGCCCGCCACATGGATATCGATCCCGAAGAAGCTTTGCGTGGCGGTAACGCCAAGTTCGAACGACGTTTCCACCGTATTGAAGCATTGCTTGCGGAAAAGGGTAAAGAGCCAGCCCAGTCATCCCTTGAAGAGATGGACCGCCTTTGGGATCAAGCTAAAGCCGAAGAGAAAGCGGCGGGATAAACCCTGCTTTATCTTGTTTTTGCGGTGAACTTCGCCCAGGCAACCGGATCAACGGTGAAATTATAGCAGACACCGTCTTCGCCATGTTTTTCGCTCAGAATTTTGGCATTAGCATGAAGCCATGCCTGCGTGGCGCCGTCGCTATAAGGCACCGTCAGTTCAACACGGTGGTCCTGTGCACTCAAAATGGCGTCAATCGCCTGAATAAGCGTATCGCAACCTTCGCCTGTCAAACCGGACAGTGCCACCACCCGGTCCTGGCGGTCCGCCTTGTTCATGGCGGCTTCACGCATATCTTCCGTCAGCAGGTCAGCCTTATTGAGCGCCTCAATGATCGGCGTGCCGTCCGCATCGCTTTCAAAATCAACGCCCAAGTCGCCCAGAACCTCCTCGACATCCTTTTTCTGCACTTCGCTGTCTGGATGGGCTGCGTCGCGCACATGCACGATAACGTCTGCTTCCAGCACTTCTTCAAGCGTTGCACGAAAAGCCGCCACCAACATGGTGGGCAGTTCCGACACGAACCCAACAGTGTCTGAAAGAATAATCTTGCGCCCGCTTGGCAGGTCAATGGACCGCATCGTTGGATCGAGAGTGGCAAACAGCATGTCTTCCGCCAATACTTCAGCGTCCGTCACCATGTTGAATAAGGTCGACTTCCCGGCGTTCGTGTACCCCACCAGGGCCACAATCGGATACGGTGTCTTCTGCCGCTGTGCGCGGTGCAGGGTTCGCGTCCGTGTTACAGTCTCAAGCTGGCGCTTGATCCGGGTAATGCGGTCGGCAATGATCCGGCGGTCGGCCTCAATCTGGGTTTCACCTGGACCGCCCATGAAGCCGGCACCACCCCGCTGGCGCTCCAGGTGGGTCCATGACCGCACAAGCCGGCTACGCTGGTAGTTGAGGTGTGCAAGCTCTACCTGCAACTCCCCTTCCTTGGTGCTGGCGCGGTTGCCGAAGATTTCGAGAATCAGCGCCGTGCGGTCAATGACCTTGGCGCCAACTTCGCGCTCCAGGTTCCGCTGCTGGATCGGGCTCAGTTCACAGTCGAAGATAAAGAGATCGATCTCTTCTTCCTTGGCGAAGTCTTTCAAATCGCCAAGCTTGCCGACACCCAGGTAGGTGGCCGGACGCACACCGCGCAGCGGTATACATTCCCCACCGACAAGGTCGATGTCGATGGCAAGCGCAAGCCCTTTCGCTTCCTCGAGGCGGGCCTCAGGAGAGCGGACAAGCGCGTCTGCTTTGCGGGAATCCTTCACATAAGGATGGACAACGAATACGCGTTGACGGGCTGCCTCATCCTGGAGGTAGCCTAATCCTTCGGTTGACCAGCCGCCGCCCGGCTGATCGGCCGAACGGTCATCGGATCGGTCGGTCAATTAGTCCTCAATATCTTTTTCCGGCTCAAACAATTGCACTGGGCCAGATGGCATCACCGTAGAGATTGCATGTTTGTAGACCAGTTGGGAATGGCCATCACGGCGCAACAACACACAGAAGTTGTCGAACCAAGTGATTACTCCCTGCAGTTTAACACCGTTGACTAAAAATACCGTTACCGGCGTTTTGGTTTTGCGAACGGCGTTAAGAAAGACGTCCTGGAGGTTTTGATTTTTTTCTGACATGGACTGTCCGTTTGTTTTTTACGTTATAATCATTGCGCCTGTAGAGCATAGTGCCGCCGCCGATCCGTTTGATCCGGTGCCGACAAGCACCTTCCCCGTCATATATCGGCTGCGGGTACATATATGTCAGACACTCTCGCTGTCGGTCAACAGCCTTCGTACATTTATCCGCGCCAAAAACTTCTTGTGATCAAGGCAAGAAACAGTGATGCCTCAATCCGCCCAAGCAGCATCAGGCCGGACATAATCATATAGTCGACTTCCGTCAGCCCGGAAAAACCGCTGAAATATGGATCGATCATGGTAATCAGCGGCCCGGATAGCGTCAGGGCCGACACAGACATGGCAAGCGCAGACTGAAAATCAATACCCAAGATTGCCAAAAACAGGCTGCCAAATACAAGCATCAGCACAAAAGCGCCGACCAGAAGCCAGATGGCCTCGATATCCCGGCGCTCGATGGCAAAGGACTGGAACCTAAGGGATTTTACGCCGTGGGGGTGCGCCAGCCTGTCCACTTCCTTGCGCGTCAGGAAATAGACCACAATCAACCGTAGCTGCTTGATGCCGCCCGTCGTGCTGGCTACTGCCCCGCCAAGACACGCTAGGACAACCAGGATTATGGCACCGGCATCGATGCCATCACCTGTGAACCCCATGTCTGCCGGTGAGAATCCTGTGGTAGACATGGCCGAAATCGCCACAAACAGGCTGTGCCAAAGGCCCAACCAATCGCCGGGAAATGCCAAGAGGAACAGTACGACCGTTCCGCCAGCCACCAACAGCAGGACGCTTTTGCTTTCCAGCCCCTGCGGATGCTTGGCCTTTACCCGTAACAGCCGGGCCCGCATGATGTCCCAATTGAGCATCGCGAAAACCATGAACACAGCCAGTACTGCCTGGGTCCCGACGTCTTCGATCTTGTTAGATCCATCAGGCCCTATGCCCGTGGTGCTGATCGCACTCATTGCCAACTGCAGGGCTTCAAAAAGCGGCACGCCAGTCAACATCAAAAAGGCGCAACAAGCTACTGTAAATAAAGCATAAATTGGCGCTATTGAGATAGCCGCAGCACGGAGCCGGGGATAGCCCGTTTCACTATCACCATATGGCAGTGGCGAGCGGTGCAATTGTACACCACCACTATTGATCGCAGTCAGGATCGACAAGGTCATGCAAATGGCCAGAAACCCGCCAATCCAGGATGCCTGCACACGCCAGAAAGCAATGGAAACGATGGTTTCATGCGCCCCTTCGTAGGCACTGCTGCCGGTCGTCGTGATCAGAGACATCCCCTCGAAGAAAGCTGGCACCAGTCCTTGATCCGGAAAGATGAAGAAGAAAGGCATGCCCGCAACGATCGCGAGAGCGATCCCGCCCACCACCGGCAACAGAATGGTCAGCCGTGTCACTTTGATTTGTGGTGTTGAGCGGAACCCAAGGAAAAGCGACCCGCCGATGACCGACATCACCATGATGGACGCCAGGAAGCCGCTTGCGGCATGCGCTTCCTCAAGTGACGTCGCAATGAAGAAGGGTACGGCCTGTGTGGCGCTCAGAAGAAGGATCCAGCACCCAATCAGGTAAAAAAGCCGGCTACGCCACATGTGCTGACCCTAAAAGATGTCGGCGCGGGCAGAAAAGAGCTGCTCGATCTTTTTCACCGCTTCCGAAAGGGCAAGGATTACAACCCGGTCCTCACCCATCAGTACGGTATCTGCGCTGGGCGTAATCGCATCTTCACCGCGCACGATCATACCGAATTTCACATCGCCGTGCAGCCGGAGCTCACCTATCGATCGCCCTGCAACTTCCGAGCCTTCAAGTACTTCCGCCTCAATGATCTCGGCTTTGCCCTCAAAGATACTGTATAGGTCGCGGATACGACCACGGCGGATATGGCGCACGATGGAGGATACTGTGGTTTCCCGCGGGTCAAGCGCTACATCGATCCCCAGCGAGCCAACGAGGCTACCGTAGATTGGGTTGTTCATCAGGGTAATGGCCCTTGGGCAGCCCTGCTGCTTGGCCAGCAATGACGACAGAATGTTCACCTCATCGTCGTTGGCCACGGAAACAATCGTATCTGTCTGGGCAATGTTAGCTTCCTGGAGAATTTCCCGGTCAAGCGCGTCACCATTAATCACAACAGTTCGGGCCAGTTTTTCCGCGATCAGTTCAGCGCGCTTCTTGTCATACTCGATGATTTTGAGGTTGCTGACCGACGCATTGCCTTCAAGCTGCTGTGCCAGGAACAGGCCGATGTTACCGCCGCCCACGATCACAATACGCTGGGCAGCCTTTTCTTCGTGCCCAAACACAGCCATGGCCCGCTCTGTTGTCCCGGTTTCAACCGCAATATAGATAGCGTCACCCGCCTGCAGTTGGTCATCGCTTCGAGGCACGAATATCCGCTCTCCGCGCACCACAGCCGTCACGGTGGTCTGCAGGTTCGGGAACAGTTCGGTCAGCTGCCTCAGCGGTGTATCCACGACCGGGCAGTTTTCATCCAGCACAAGGCCAATCATACGCACGCGGCCGTCCACGAACGGCACCATATTGAAGGCACCCGGGACTTCGAGCCGACGCCGAAGGGCTTCCGCCACCTCAAGTTCCGGCGAGATGATCACATCAATCGGCATATTCTCGCGGGAGAACAAATCACCCCACGTGGGCTTCAGGTATGTCTGGTTCCGGATGCGGGCAACCTTGGTGGGCACACTGAAAAGTGAGCTGGCCACCTGGCATGCGACCATATTGACCTCATCCGACCAGGTTACCGCGATCAGCAGTTCCGCGTCTGAGGCCCCTGCCCGGTCCAGCATGGACGGATCGGATGCATGGCCCACAAGTGCCTGCACATCGAGGGATTCACTGATTTTTCTGATGAGGTCCGGTGACCGGTCGATCACCGTAACATCATTCTGTTGGTCGGCCAGGTGCTTCGCGATATTGAAGCCCACTTGGCCGGCGCCACATACGATGACTTTCATAATTCCCCGTAACGCCTAATAGCTATCGTCGCCAGTTCAGACCTCAGACCCATCGCCATTCCTGGCGGATCCGGTCAAGCCCAGAGACTTCAGTTTCCTGTGCAGGGCGGAGCGCTCCATACCAATGAAAGCGGCCGTCCGCGAAATATTGCCACTGAAACGGTTGATCTGAACTTTCAGATATTCCCGTTCAAAGGCCTCCCGTGCCTCCCTCAGCGGCGTGGTCATAATGGCGCCATTGCTGCCTGAGTGCAACAGATCACCGGAACCGCTCTGAATTTCCGGCGGCAACTGATCCGCCGTGATTTCACCGTCCAGGTCATCGGAGCCCATGATCACCACGCGTTCCATGATATTTTTCAGCTGACGCACGTTGCCTGGCCAGTCGTAGGATTGAAGCGCCGCAATCGCGTCATCTGCCAGATGCACCTTCGGACGGCCTGTGGCTTCCGCAAGTGCGTCCAGAAAGTTCTGGGCCAACATCGGAATATCTTCGCGCCGTTCGGACAGGGACGCCATCTTGAGCGGCACCACATTCAACCGGTGGAAAAGGTCTTCGCGGAAACGGCCTTCAGCAATCTCAGCAACCAGATCCTTACTGGTTGCCGATATCACCCGCACATCCACTTTTACACCCGTGTTGCCTCCCACGCGTTCGAACGCCTGATCCGTCAGGACCCGCAGAATCTTCGCCTGCGTCGGCAAAGGCATATCGCCCACTTCGTCGATGAACAATGTGCCGCCGTGCGCGCGCTCAAAGAGACCGGTTTTCACAACCCCGCCGTTTTGTTCAACGCCGAAGAGCTCCTGCTCCATCCGGTGCGGCTCCATCGAAGCGGCACTCACCACAATGAAGGAGCTGCCTACCCGGTGCGACCGGTTATGGATTTGCCGCGCAGCCACTTCTTTGCCCGAACCGGAAGGGCCATGGATGAGCACCCGGCTGTTGGTGGCTGCCACTTTCTCAATGCTTTGCCGCAAACCATTGATTGCATTTGATTTTCCTGTGATATCCACGGTGAACACCGACCGCTTTTTCAATTCTTCATTTTCACGGCGCAGGCGCTCCGCCTCCGTTGCGCGCTGGACCGTCAATAGCAGGTGATCCGCCTCAAAGGGCTTTTCGATAAAGTCGTAAGCCCCCTTCTTGATCGCCGCCACAGCTGTTTCGATATTGCCGTGACCACTGATCACAACGACCGGCAGCTCCCGGTGGCGGGACTTCACCAATTCAAGGATTTCCAGCCCATCAAGCTTGCTGCCCTGAAGCCAGATATCCAGCACCATAAGTGACGGCAACCGAGCTTCAATTTCGGCAAGACCGGTATCGCTATCGCGCGCGGTGCGCGTGTTGTAGCCTTCGTCTTCCAAAATCCCGGAAATCAGTTCACGGATGTCTTCTTCGTCGTCGATGATAAGGATATCAAGAGCCATCTTTAGGCTTACTCCCTGTTTGGTCACTCAGCCGCGCTGGCGCTGTTTTTCGGCGTCAACTGCGGGTTCTCAGATTCGGTTGGGTTCGCTTCAGCACGCTGATGCAAGGCGGCATGCGAGAATGTCAGCACGGCACGGGCACCCACAGGCTTGCGGTCCTGGATTTTTACGGTGCCGCCATGCTCTTCCATAATGCGGCGCACAATAGCAAGGCCAAGACCTGTGCCTTTGGCGCGGGTGGTCACATAGGGCTCCATCAGGCGGTTTTTCTGTTCCTGAGGCAGGCCAAGGCCATTGTCCTCCACTCTGATCTCCGTCCGGGTATCATCCTGGATCATCGTCACCTTGATCAGTCCGGGTTCAACGGTATCGTTGATGTTTTCCATGTCTGTCGCGGTACGCGCCAGCACGGATTCAGACGCATTCTTCAGGATATTCGTCAGTGCCTGCCCGATCAGGCGGCCGTCACACGGCAGCGGATGGCGCTCTTTGGGGATATCCGTCGTGAACTGGATTTTCGAAGACGCCACGTCCTGCAGGAACACAGACTGCTTCACCACGTCGACAAGGTCGGTTTCCTTGAAGATGGGTGACGGCATCCGCGCAAATGATGAGAACTCATCCACCATACGACGCAGGTCACCTACCTGACGGATGATCGTGTCGGTACACTGGGAAAAGACCTTGGCGTCCGTGGTGATTTCCTTGGCATACTTGCGCTTGAGACGCTCGGCCGACAGCTGAATTGGGGTCAGTGGATTCTTGATCTCGTGAGCAATCCGGCGGGCAACATCCGCCCATGCGGCGGTCCGTTGGTCGGCCAGCTGTTCCGTCAGATCGTCAAAGGTCACCACATAGCCTGCGATATTGTCGTTCTCGGACTTTTCAACGAATACCCGAACCAGAAGCGTGCGACCCTCTTCACCCACTTCAACCTGCACCTGGCCCTTCGCTTCACCTGCGTTGGATCCTTCGGCCTGAGCCAGCAGTTCGCGGAACTCTGGCACGACATCATGCAGACGAAGTCCGATCAGTTCATCGTGAGCCCGGCCCAGAAGGCTTGAAGCAGACCTGTTCGGCAGGAAGATCGTACCGTCCTGCTGCATACCAATGACGCCTGCAGACACGCCCTCCAGCACTTCTTCCAGGAAGCGGCGGCGTTCATCCAGTTCCTTGTTGGCGTCCAGAAGCGCGTCCTGCTGTTTGGCCAGTTGGTCAGTCATACGGTTGAAGGCGCGGCTTAGAGTGCCCACCTCGTCGCTTGTCGGCACACTGGGTACCCGGGCATCCAGTTCGCCCTTCCCGACCCGCTCAGCAGCGTCCACAAGGTTCGACAGCGGCGTTACCAGCCTGCTGGAGAACCACAAGCCCACCCAGATCGCAGCAAGCAGAATCAAGAGTGCCACAATGATGAATACCACGTTGAACTGCAGCTGTATGTCGCCGCGCTGCACCTCCAGGTTTTGATAATCTGCTACGGCACTGCGTGTCGCTTCCAGATAGGCCAAGACCTGTGGGTTCAGGTCTCGCGCGACATAAAGATACGTCGGCTTGAAAAAGGAGGTCAGGCGGATCATACCAACCACGGTGTTGTCCGCACGGTTTGAGGCCACGAAGGTCCCATCATGCCGCACCCGATCGATCATATCGTCCTTCAGGCGGATGGTGGCCAGCTCCAGCCCCTGGCTGGCACGGGCGAGCACGCTTCCTTCAGTGTCACTGTCCTCAATCTCGATCACCAGCACTTCCGAGAGCAGCCGCGTGTTCAAGGCGCCGTAGGCTACCTGCCTCAGCGCCAACTGGTCGGCCTGCTGTAAGGGTGTCATGCGGTTGAAGGCCAGCGCAATGGCCTGCATGTCCTTCTCGATCGTGGCGCGGTGTTCGACCATATAGGCCTCCGCCACTTCAAGAGAGTTGTTGATGGTGGAACGAACCTTCTCGCTGAACCAGCCCTGAATACCAAACTCCAGGAACAGGGCGGAGAAGACGGTCATGATGATCGGCGGCACAATCGCGATGGCGATGAAAAAGCCGGTCATCTTGGTTTGCAGGCGTGAACCTGCCGCTTTGCCTTTCTTGGAACTCCAGATACGCACGAACCATCGGCCAATAGACACGCCAAGCGCCATCAAAAGCGCCAGGTTGATGGCCAGCAGCACCCGCATGGTACGACCGGACGTTACCTCAAACGGTGCCGACTTGCGCGACATGGTGATGTAGGTAGCAATCGCGGCGATCACTGCCAGAATGGACAGGAGAATCTCAAGCCGACCACCCAGATTGAAGCGCCGAGCCCAAAGCATGAAGCGGGCCCAACGGCGGTTAGGCAGCTTCGGAATCTTGGGTGCATCTGGCGAGGCGATCTTTGACATAGCGCCCATGATGCATATTTGTCACATTTGTTCCAGAAATATCACACTGGCGCGGCAAAAAAATAGCGCAGCCCAAGCCCTAGTTGGTTTTGGCAGGCATGGAAATATCCAGTTCACGGATCTTTTTCCGGAGCGTATTGCGGTTCAGACCGAGGAGCTCAGCCGCCTTCACCTGATTCCCTTGCGTTACCGCGAGCACTTTCTGGATCAAGGGCCGCTCGACTTCCCGGAGAATGCGCTGGTGCAGGCCCGCAGGCGGCAGATCATCATCGTGATAATCAAAATATTGGTCCAGATGCTGGCGAACCGTTTGCGAGAGATTACCGCCGCTCACACTTGCCATCATGCCCATGGGGGCACCGGCGAGCTCTGACGTCGACCGCTCAAACTCACTCTGGATGATGGTGCCGGAAATCTCATTGCCCGGGTAAAGCGCGCAAATACGGTGTAGGAGGTTTTCCAATTCGCGTACGTTGCCTGGCCAGTCGAACGATTTCAGTACCTTTTTGGCGCCGTCTGTCAGCTTCTTGAGCGGCAGCCCACTGTCTGCGGCCTTCCTCAGAAAATGTTCAGCCAGGTCCGGGATATCGTCCGCACGATCCCGAAGCGGCGGCAGATTGAGCGGCACCACGTTCAGGCGGAAGAACAGGTCTTCCCGGAAATCGCCGGACCGCACCATATTGCGCAAATTGCGGTTGGTTGCGGCCACAATACGGACGTTTGCCTTGATGCTGGCCTGACCGCCCACAGTCCGGTATTCGCCTTCCTGCAGCACCCTCAAAAGCCGCGTCTGGGCCTCAAGCGGCATATCGCCGATCTCATCCAGGAACAGCGTACCGCCCTTCGCCTGCCCAAAACGACCCAACGTCCGGGTTTCAGCGCCGGTAAAGGCACCGCGCTCGTGACCAAAAAGCTCGCTTTCGATCAGTTCCTTGGGGATGGCTGCCATATTGACCGGCACAAATGGATTGTCTGCCCGCGGCCCGTGATTATGGATCGCGCGCGCCACAAGCTCTTTGCCCGTACCGCTTTCGCCCGTCACCATCACTGTCAGGTCAGTGTTCACCACCCGTGCCATGGTGCGGTAGATTTCCTGCATGGCGGTAGACCGACCAATGATCAGGCTATCGTCTTTTTCAATAGCAGTATAAGAGGTTGTTCCGCGTTCTTTAAGTGCTTTCTTAACCGTAGAAACCAGCTCATCAATATCGAACGGCTTCGGCAGATACTCATAGGCGCCCTTGCCGGTTGCCGCCATGGCTGTCGCAAGCGTATTCTGGGCGCTCATGATAATGAACGGCAGATCCGGGCGTGCCTCAATCAGTTCCGGCATAACGTCCAGCCCGCTACCGGATGGCATGACCACGTCGGAAATCACCACATTCCCCTGCCCGCCCAGCACAAGGCGCTTCAGCTCAGGGATATCCTCAGCCTCCAGCACAATCCAGCCTTCCTGACGCAGCGCTTCGCTGACCACCAGCCGGATCGTCATGTCGTCATCGGCAACAATAATGTTTGGTTTAGCCTGAGCCATTATTTTGCGTCCTCATGTAGGGCAAGCTGAATTCGGAACACGGCACCACCGTGTGGATGGTTGTCGCAGGTCACTGTACCGCCCATTTCACTGACATAGCGCGCCACCAGGGCAAGCCCAAGCCCGGTACCGCCTTCCTTGCCGCTTACGAATGGGTCGAACAAGTGGCCTTTCAGGTGATCGGGGATGCCGGGCCCGCTATCGTGGATCGCGATCTCAATCGGCAGGCGAATACGCTCACCTGACCGGCCTGTGATCCAGATACCATGGCGGTATGACGTCGTGATGGTGATGTCTGCTTCTGCGCCTGCGGCTTCGACGGCATTTTTGATCAGGTTCAGGAAAATCTGCACCAGGCGGTCGTAAAGACCAGCGACCGGTGGCAGGGATGGGTCAAACCGCGGGCGGAAGATACATTTGGCACCAAATCCAGCCACAGCCACATTCAGCACATGATCCAGCACTTCGTGGATGTTCACAGGCTCCAGCACTGCCTGTGACGGATTACTGAAGGTCTCAAGTTCATCCACCAGGCCCTTGATGCGGTCGACTTCCTTGCAAATGAGTTCAGTCAGTTTGATGTTCTTGTCATCAAGCGCCCGGCCCATCAATTGGGCTGCACCACGAATACCAGAGAGCGGGTTCTTGATTTCGTGCGCCAGCATGGATGCAAGGCCACTGACGGAGCGCGCAGCGGCTTCCATGTGGTCGCGCTTTTCCAGAAAAGCGGTAATCCGCCGCGGCTGGGCCGTAAGAAGGGTCGCCCCCTCGCTGCCATATGGGTGAGCATGCAGGTCCATCAGCTCAATATCACCAATTGGCGGCACCACCGAAACGTCATAGCTGTTCAGGGGTGTGTTTTCGTCCCGCGACCGCGCAACAATATTGAGCGCCTCAGTGCCGATGCCTCGGATCTGGCCGATCGATGCGCCAATCAGGCTTTCCCGGCTGCGTTCAAAGATTGCTTCTGCCTGGGCATAGACGTCCAGGATGCAGTTATCGGCACCAACAACGAACACAGCTTGAGACAGGCTATGCAGGATGTCCTGGGCGACAATCTCGTCCACCGGTTTCCGATCCAAGCCCTCCCCCGCGCTTGTCATCAGGCAGCCGCCTGTTCGCACAGCGGCAAATAGAATTCCCTGAGCGCCGCCTTGACCTTCTCAGGTTCCTCAATGCGGTTCACTTCATTGCGGAACTCTGCAGAGCTGTGGAGCCCCTTGGTGTACCAGCCCAGATGCTTGCGTGCGATGCGAACGCCACCCTCGACGCCATAATGGCTCAGGATGTCATCATAATGTTCCAGCACGAGGTTGAGTTGCTCTTCAAGCGCAGGCTCGTCAATCTTTTCGCCTGTGCGCAGGTAATGCATCACTTGGCCCACAAGCCATGGCTTGCCGTAGGTGCCACGGCCGATCATAACGCCGTCAGCGCCAGAATCCTGAAGCGCCTGGTCGACATCGTCGAAGGTGTTGATGTCACCGTTCACGATGACAGGCAGGTCCACAGCCTCCTTGACGATGCCAACCTTCTTCCAGTCAGCATGGCCGCGATACATCTGGCAGCGCGTACGCCCGTGAACCGTGATCAGCTTGACACCGGCTTCCTGTGCGATTTTCGCAAGCTCCGGCGCGTTGAAGCTGCTGTCGTCCCATCCGAGGCGCATCTTCAACGTAACAGGCAGGTTCACTGCATTTACAGTCGCGTGAATCAACTCACCCGCATGGTCCAGGTCCCGCATCAAGGCGGACCCCGCATGGCCGTTCACAACCTTCTTTACCGGGCAGCCCATATTGATATCGATGATGGCCGCACCGCGATCTTCGTTCAGCTTGGCAGCTTCCGCCATACGCGCACCTTCACAGCCCGCCAGTTGAACCGACATCGGAAATTCCTCGGCGCAGCTGGTGGCCATTTTCTGGCTGCGTTCGCTGGCGCGGATCATGGCTTCAGACGCAATCATTTCAGACACGACAAGGCCTGCCCCGTAGCGCTTTACCAAACGCCGGAACGGCAAATCAGTAACGCCGGACATGGGCGCGAGGATCACAGGGTCTTTGATTTCGACCGGACCAATGTTAAGAGCCATTTTACAAACCTACACTTTACGCTTATACGCACTGCCTAAATATTGGGCACTGCTTATGCCAGAAGTTTTGGTAAAAAGCCAGCCCGAGATTGAAAGGCCTCGCATGACGCAAGTTTCTATCGTGATAGTGGCCGCCGGGCGTGGCAGCCGGGCCGGAGAAGGCCTGCCGAAGCAATATCGTAAGCTGGGCGGAAAGATGGTGCTGACACGTACCATCGAATCGTTTCTGGCAATTGATCCTACGGCCAACATTATTTGCGTGATCCACCCCGACGACATGGCGCTATATAAAGCCGCCACTGAGGGGTTGGAGCTTCAAGAGCAGGTCTTAGGCGGAGAAACGCGTCAGGACAGTGTTAGAAATGGACTGAGCGGAATTGAACACCTCAACCCCGACTATGTCCTGGTGCACGATGCTGCTAGGCCGTTCGTCACCGAAGAAGTTTATCGTGGGGTCATGGAAGCGCTTGAAAGTGGCGCCGATGGAGTTGTCCCCGCCGTACCGGTTACCGATACGCTGAAATTTGTGGAAAATGACACCATCAAGCAAACAGTCAGTCGCGAGCATCTGTATGCTGTGCAGACGCCACAAGGCTTTCCATTCCAGCCCCTCATTGCTGCACACGAGGCAACAATTGGACAGGAATTAACAGATGACGCGGCGGTCGTCGAAGCCGCAGGTGGCACGATCGTCATATCTGCGGGCAACAGCCGCAATGTCAAACTGACAACCCCAGACGATTTCAAGAAGGCGGAGCAGCAGATCATGATGGCCCTTGGCGACATTCGAACCGGCGGTGGCTATGACGTGCACCGTTTTGAAGACGGCGACCATGTCTGGCTGTGTGGCGTCAAACTACCGTTTACCAAGTCACTCAAGGGCCACTCGGACGCCGATGTGGGCCTGCATGCGCTGACGGATGCCATCCTGGCGGCGCTGTGTGACGGCGATATCGGCACGCACTTTCCGCCCTCGGACAATCAGTGGCGCGGGGCCCCAAGCGATGTGTTTCTGACCTTCGCCCGAGACCGGGTTCTGGCGCGGGGCGGCCAGATTGGCCATGTCGGTGTCTGCCTGATCTGTGAGAAGCCCAAGATTGGCCCGCATAAAGACGCCATGCGTGACCGTGTCGCCGAGCTTTTGGAAATTCCGGCAAGCCGTGTGAGCGTGCAGGCCACAACGACTGAAAAACTGGGCTTCACCGGACGTGAGGAAGGCATCGCCGCGCAGGCGACCGCAACCGTCCGCCTGCCACTGGGAGATACTTGATGGCGAAAGTATCCTTGCGTACATGGGAAGGCCGGCACCGGAGCTTCGCCTTCTGGTGGGTAACAGCGCTTGGTTCAGGCATGTTGCGGCCAGCCCCTGGCACCTGGGGATCGCTGCTTGGGGTCATTGCCGGATATTTTATGCTGAAAGCAGGCGTCGACCAGATCGAGATGGCAGCTTGGGTGATTGGCGTCACCATCCTGTCGACCAAGCTGATTGGCAGTATTGAAGCCATTACAGGCATCCACGACGCCCCCGAAATCGTTATCGACGAAGTCGCAGGCCAATGGCTGGCGCTGCTGCCGCTCGTCGGCCTGACAGGGTCGCCTTTCCTGTTCGCCCTGGCTTTCCTGTTATTTCGCTTTTTCGACATTCTCAAACCCTGGCCCATCGGCTGGCTGGACCGGCAGGTGAGTGGTGGTTTTGGCGTCATGGTGGATGATTTGGTGGCTGGCCTTATGGCCGCAATTGTTATATGGGTCCTTCTAACATTCGATTTGTTAGAGTGGGCGATTTAATGGTATCCAAGTTTAAAGAACAAATATCCACAAAAACACCCGGCTTTATAATAAGCCTGACAATCGGACTGGCCGCCAGTTTCCTGAGCGAACATTACGGTGCCCCGGCAATGCTGTTCGCCCTTCTGCTTGGCATGGCCATGAGTTTCCTGTTCGAAGACCCGAAGGCCCGCCCGGGCATTGAATTCACAGGGTCAACCATCCTGCGCATCGGTGTTGCTCTCCTGGGCTTCCGTATCGCCTTTTCCGACGTTGTAGCCCTTGGTTGGCCAACGGTGACCATGGTTGCGCTGGGTGTCGGCAGCACCATCCTGTTTGGCGTGCTGGTTGCTCGCCTGTTGGGCATGAGCAGCCGGTTTGGCGGCCTGACGGGTGGCGCAGTGGCCATTTGTGGTGCGTCTGCCGCGCTGGCGATATCAGCCGTCCTGCCAAAGGGCAAGAATCTGGAGCAGGACACGATCTTCACCGTTGTGGGTGTCACCACGCTGTCGACCCTGGCGATGATCCTTTACCCGATGATCAGTGCTTTCTTTGGTTTGAACGACGCTGAAGCGGGGATTTTTATCGGCGCCACCATTCATGACGTGGCCCAAGTGGTGGGGGCTGGCTATTCTATCTCACCCGAAGCGGGTGATTTGGCAACGCTCACCAAACTGATGCGGGTGGCGTTGCTGCTGCCTGTCGTCTTCATGTTTATCATGGTGTTCAGGAACAGCCCGTCAGAGGGCAAGAAACCGCCACTGTTGCCACCGTTTCTCGCGGCTTTCGTCCTGTTTGTGGTGATCAACAGCTTTGTGCCGTTGCCTGAAGTCGTCACAGAAAACTTGACGGCCTTCTCCAGAGTTTGTCTGATTACATCAATTGCCGCTATCGGTTTGAAGTCAGACCTGAAGAAGGTCATGCATGTTGGCTTGAAGCCGGTTCTGTTGATGGTGGCTGAGACTGTCTGGCTCGCAGGCCTGATCCTGCTGTGCCTGCCAATGATTGGATAAGCATGTTCAACACAGAGATTTTGGCACTGGCGGAAAAGGTACTTGATTTGGCCAGAAGCCAGGGTCAGATGATCGCCACAGCCGAATCCTGCACAGGGGGCTTGATCGCGGGCGCACTGACCGAAATTGCCGGGTCATCCGATGTAGTTGATCGCGGCTTCATAACCTATTCAAACGAAGCAAAAAACCAGATGCTGGACGTGAGCTCTGAAAGCCTGGCGCGCTTTGGTGCCGTATCCGAGGCTGTTGCCAAGGAAATGGCATATGGCGCCATCGCAGCGTCCCGTGCGGACGTCAGCGTGGCAGTTACCGGCATTGCAGGCCCCGGTGGCGGGTCTGCCGAAAAGCCCGTGGGACTGGTTTGTTTCGGGCTGTGCCGGATTGGCGAATCCCCGATCGCCCAGAGCATCCAGTTCGGTGATATCGGCCGCAGCGACGTAAGGCGCCGCACCGTTCTAACCGCACTGGAAATGCTCCATGACGCGTTATCGACTTAGCTGTCGAGCTTTTTCGACCAGGATTCCACCTTCACTTTCAGATGGTTATGCTCGTCCTTGATTTCGCGCTCAAAATGCTCGTCGAACGTCTCGCCCTTTTCCTGCGCCTTTACGACGCGATCATTGAATGCCTTCAACTCGGCCACCAGCTTGTCATAATCCCGCTTGTATTCGCCACTTTCGTCATTGTCGAAAATCGGGTGCTCGGAATGCTCTTCCAGATACTGTTCGCGGGCGCGAAGCTCTTCTACCAGTCGATGCATAAATGTGGTCATGGTTGCCTCCTTTTTTCTGAGAGGTGCATCATAACACAGGGATTTGCGGTGAAACTTGACGGGCGTCAAGTGGGTCAGGCAGGGCCGTAAAGCACAGTGGCACGCTCTTCAAACGCATGCATCATGCGCTTGCAGGCTTCGCCGAACAAAGGGCCAATCACCTGATTGAGGATGCGGCTGGAAAATTCGAAATCCACTTCGAAATCCACAAGACAGTGGCCATTTTCCTGAGGAATGAAGCGCCAATGGTTATAAAGCCGCTTCATCGGGCCTTTGATGTAGTCCACATCCACCTTGCGGTTTTCCTCGAGCGTCACGCGGGACGTGAAACGTTCGCGGAACATTTTGAACCCGATGATGACATCCGCATCAAACTGCCCTGCTTTTCTGCCATATACGCGCGCGCCCAGGCACCAGGGCAAAAACTCGGGATATTTTGCCACGTCGGCGACAAGAGCAAACAGCTGCTCGTCCGAATAAGGCAAAACCTTCTTTTCAACAAAATGGTGCATCAACAACCCTCATACTCGGCTTGCCACGTCCTAGCCTGATTTGACATGGGGGTAAAGTCCTCAGATCAATCCCGCCATTTTTGCAAGGACCAGTATGCCGGCAACCAAAATGCCCGTGATACTCTGAAGTATTGACGACAAAACAACGGCAAAGAAGGCCTTCGGCCATGACATGCCAAAGAACACCTTGGCAGCATGCAGCAACACGATGAACCCAATGAAGACGCTGATGCCTTGATCACCGCTCCCAGCTGCCGCAAGCACGATGACAAGCAGGGCAGAATACAGATTGGTCTGCCCCATGGCAAAGGCGAGAAAGCTGAGCGTTTCAGCATAGTTCCTGCCCGAGCGCCAATATTGCCAGCGCAGCAGGAAAGCGAACAACGGCAGTGTGAGGAAGGAGATGAGATTCATATTTTCCCGAAGGACTGACCTTAAGGCTTCGCCTATCTGGAAAACCGTATCCGTTTCCTTGAAGTCACCATCAATATGAACCATTCCATCGGCCATAGTGTCCAGCCCGACGGTCAGCGCGATGACGGCAAGAGCAAATGCCGATGTTACCAGGAAATACTTGATGGGATTGACGTAGGAAAACCGTTGGCCGCCAATATAGTTCAGCGCCACCTGGCCCGGATTTCTTGTCAGCTCCCTTATCGTGCGCCAAATTGTGGAATCAAGGTCCATGAACGCAAAGAAGGCATTCACAAACAGTTCCTTTGCGCTCAGGCGGCTTGGGATGTGCTTCTGGCCGCAGGCGCTGCAGAAAGATCCATGCAGATATGCGTCGCAGTTTTTGCAGGTGATGACCGCCTCGGCTGATTGTGTTTCTGCCATTGATAGACTTCCCCATCAGGCTAAAAGCCCTACCCCAAACATTTCAACAGACACCCTTCAAGGGACGCCGGTCAGCCATGTCTGGTCCGCAATAGATCTCGCTGATTTCTGCGCTGCAGTTTCTACACTGGATTGTCTGCGCGTCGGTCTCGATTACTCTGCAGCCTTGATCTGCTTGTCGCGCGCAGCCTTCAGCAAGGCAAAGTCGTCGCCCGCCAGATAGCTTGAACGCGTCAGGGGCGAAGATGAGATCATCAGGAAGCCCTTGCCTTTTGCCATACGCTCGTAGGCCTTGAATTCAGCGGGTGTCACGAACCGGTCAACCTTGGCGTGGCGCGGCGTGGGCTGAAGATACTGGCCGATGGTCATGAAATCGATATCCGCCATGCGCATATCGTCCATCACCTGGCTCACTTCCATGCGTTCTTCGCCAAGGCCAACCATGATACCGGATTTGGTGAAAATGGACGGGTCCACCTTCTTCACGGTTTCAAGCAGGCGGAGCGACTGGTAATAGCGCGCCCCAGGGCGGATCTTCGGGTAGTTCCGCGGCACGGTTTCCAGATTGTGGTTGAACACGTCCGGCTTGGCTTCGGCAACCATCTCGATGGCGCCCGGCTTGTTACGGAAATCAGGTGTCAGGATTTCGATGGTCGTGGTCGGGCAGCGGTCGCGGATCGCGCGGATCACCTTGACGAACTGCATTGCGCCGCCATCATCGAGGTCATCCCGGTCCACAGACGTAATCACAATGTGATTGAGGCCCATTTCGGCGCAGGCCTCAGCGGTGTTCATGGGCTCCAGCGGGTCAACCTGCATGGGGCGACCTGTCTTGACGTTACAGAAGGCACAGGCCCGGGTGCAGGTGTCACCCAGAATCATGATGGTGGCATGCTTCTTCTGCCAGCATTCGCCCAGGTTCGGGCAAGCCGCTTCTTCGCAGACGGTGTGCAGGTTCTTGGAGCGCATCATGCGGCGTGTTTCCATCGCCTGCTTGCTCGTCGGCGCCTTAACCCGCAGCCAATCCGGCTTGCGCTGGTACCCGGTCGCCTTCTGCTCAGTTGTCTTCTGTTCAGTCGTCATGCTCGAAACACCATCTTTGCTAGCGTTAAACGGTAAAAGGCCGCCATTTTGGCGACCTTATAATGCATTAAGGGCGGTGACATCCACCAAATTGTGCAAACCAGCTATGCGCTACCCTGTAACCGGATAAGGGCAGACTGCGCCAGGAGGCTCTTGCTTGCCCTACAGTAACACATAAAGCAGGTATCCGGCCACGCCCAGATGTGCCAAAAGCGTCAAGATCATGCCGAACGCACGACTGTTGCCTGTGCCATCAGTGGCGAGCATGGAAAATGCATGAAATGCGCGGCCCAGAAGCATGCATCCCCCGGCCCCGAACAGCACCGGCGGTCCAGCCCCGTTCATTTCACACAGCGCAAATACCAAAAGAAAGAGAGGCACATGATCAAGGAAATTTGATTGGGCAGCTCTTCGCCGCGCCAAGTCCTTATTTCCGCCATCCCCAAAGAAAATGCCGGTTGAAACACGCTTGATCCCAACCTGTAGCGTCAAGGGCACCAACGCGATAGCAAAGATTGCCGCCAGAATCGCAGAAAACTGTAAGCTCATAAATATCCCCCAAGTATGTGATTGTCACTTTTCCTACATTGGCATGTCGAGAACCGGAGCCACTTCAATAGTGCCCCCGACATGGACATGCGGCGAGACCGCCGCCATCTTCAGCGCAGCATCCATGTCGACTGCCTGAACCAGCGTATACCCAGAGATCGGGTTAACGCCGCCGCCTTCAACAGCCCCGTCCCCCGTCACAGTATGGGATTTACCCACAGCGTGACCGCGATCAAGCACGGCCTCGCCAAGGCCTACCATCCAGTCCATCCAGCTCGCCATATGGGCCTTGCCCTCCTCTTCCGTCATTGATGACGGCCCACCATGGTAAGCAAATACAAATTTGGGCATGTGACTCTCCTTCTTAGGTGTCTTGAAACGATGAAGGCATCATGGGGGGAAATAAAATATGTTAAAGAACATATTAAGGAAGATGCTAGCATCGCCGTGAAGGAGGCGCCCCATGCCCTATAGTGCAGAACACAAGGAACAAACCCGCGCCAAAATTGTCGAAACCGCGCGTAAACTATTTAACCGTCACGGCTTTGAAGGTGTAACCATCGATCAGGTTATGGAAGCCGCCGGCCTGACAAGGGGCGGGTTCTACAATCATTTTCCAAACAAGCAGGCGCTCTACAGCGCAGCTGTATCCAGCTTCCTGATGGGCCGCGGGGCAAAATGGCGCGCCGAAGCCGGGGTCGACCCCACCTGCCCTAGCCCGGAAATGGTGATGAACATGATGAAAAGCTACTTGTCAGACGAGCATCTGGGTGATGTCGAAGGCCAGTGTCCGATGATCGCGCTGCCATCGGATGTCGCCCGGGAAAACGATGCCGTACGAGAAGCCTACCGCCAATTGCTGGAATCGATGGTCTGGCTTTTCGAGCAATGTATTGGATCGGGCCAAGAATCCCGCCGACAGGCGCTGACGCTGGCCGCACTGTGTGTCGGGGGAATGACGCTTGCCAGAACCTTGCCGGACTGCGAGTTAGCACAGGAAGTCAGACAAGCGGCCCTTAAGTCTGCGGAAGATATACGCAGCAGCAAGGCGGCCTGATCCGACCATAAAAAACGGGGCGCTTGGCCCCGTTTATGCTCTGAATACAGTGTCTAGAAGTGAATGGCCTTGCCATAAGCATCCAGCACGCTTTCGTGCATCATCTCACTGAGCGTCGGATGCGGGAACACCGTGTGCATCAGTTCCGCTTCCGTGCTCTCAAGCGTCCGGGCCACAACATAGCCCTGGATCATCTCTGTCACCTCAGCACCCACCATGTGCGCGCCCAGCAGTTCGCCGGTTTTCTTGTCAAAGACAGTTTTCACCATGCCTTCCGGCTCGCCAAGCGCGACAGCCTTGCCGTTACCAATGAACGGGAAGTTGCCAACACGTACGTCATAGCCCTCTTCCTTGGCCTTGGCTTCGGTCAGGCCAACACTTGCCACCTGTGGGCGGCAATATGTACAGCCAGGGATATTGCCCTTGTCCATCGGGTGCACGCCTTTGACACCGGCGATCTTTTCAACCGCCACGATGCCTTCGTGCGATGCCTTGTGGGCAAGCCACGGTGCGCCAGCAACGTCGCCAATGGCCCAAAAGCCGTCCACGCCAGTCTGGCCCCATTCATCTGTCACGATATGGCCGCGATCAACCTTGATGCCCACGTCTTCGAGGCCAAGGTTTTCCACGTTCCCGGTGATACCGATGGCAACAATCACACGGTCAACGGTGATCTCTTCCTTCTTGCCTTTGGTCTCAACCACGCAGGTAACGTTGTTCTTGCCCTTCTTCAGCTCGGTGACCGACGCATTCGTCTTGATGGTCATGCCTTGCTTCTTGAAGGATTTCTCTGCAAATTTCGAGATATCCGCATCTTCGACCGGCAGTACACGGTCCATCATCTCAACAACGGTCACGTCTGAGCCCAGTTCGTTGAAGAAGCTTGCGAACTCAATGCCGATCGCGCCGGAGCCGATGACCAGCAGTTTCTTCGGCATCACCTTTGGCGCAAGTGCGTGCTTGTAGGTCCAGACCAGTTCACCGTCAGCCTTCAGGTGCGGCAGCTCACGCGCCCGGGCACCGGTTGCCAGAATCACGTTCTTGGCCGTTAGCTCAGTGGTCTTGCCGTCAGCGCCCTCGACAGAAACCTTGCCCTTACCGGCAATTTTTGCGTCGCCTTCCACATGAACAACCTTGTTCTTCTTCAGAAGCGACTTGATACCGCCGTTCATCTGCTTGGCGACACCGCGACTACGCTTGACGATCGCATCCAAGTCAAAATCGATCTGGCCGATCTTGAGGCCAAAGTCTGCGCCATGCTTGGCCAGATGCAGCACTTCAGCCGACCGCAGCAGCGCCTTGGTCGGGATACAGCCCCAATTGAGGCAGATGCCCCCCAGGTGTTCGCGCTCAACGCAAGCGACCTTCATGCCCAGCTGGGCACCACGGATCGCAGCCACATAGCCACCCGGGCCGCCACCAACAACTACAAGATCATAACTCTGAGACATTCTTTAAATCCTTTCGGGATTTTCAACGCGTCTTGGATCGTCAACACCGCCGGTATGGTCAGTCGATGCTTTTTCGATCAACAGGACGCTGCATTCCTCAGGCGCATATGGTTTGTGTTCAACGCCCTTGGGCACCACAACCATTTCGCCTTCCTCAATCCAGTCCTGGCGGTCCCGATAGTCCATGCGGAAGCGGCCATCAATCACCAGAAAGAACTCATCTTCGCCTTCATGGGCGTGCCAGACAAAGTCCCCAGACAGTTTGGCCAGCTTGACGTGATAGCCATCCAGATCCCCGATCAGTTTCGGAGACCAGTGATCGCTGAATGTGGTTAGCTTGGCCTTGAGATTGACTGGTTTCATCAGACACTCCCCTAGAGCAGCATTGTGATCGGGTCTTCAATGTACCCTTTGAAGGCCGCCAGGAACTCAGCGCCTACAGCGCCGTCAATCGCACGGTGGTCGCACGACATAGTGACGTTCATCACCGTGGCAACAGCAAGCGCCCCGTCCTTGACGACAGGCCGCTGTTCACCGGCTCCAATGGCCAGAATCGCACCCTGCGGCGGGTTAATCACCGCGCTGAATTCCTTGATCCCATACATGCCAAGGTTCGAGATCGAAATGGTGCCGCCGGCATATTCTTCCGGCATCAGCTTGCCGTCACGGGCCTTGCCTGCAAGGTCTTTGACGTCTGAGGAAATCTCAGCCAGGCCCTTCTGGTCTGCGCCGCGCACGACCGGCGTTACCAGGCCACCATCCACAGCAACCGCTACAGAGATATCAGCACGTTCGTACCAATACATCTTGTCGCCTGCGAACTGGACGTTGGCAGCAGGCACTTTCTTGAGCGCCAGCGCCGTCGCCCGGATGACAAAATCATTCACAGAGAGCTTAACGCCACTGTCGGCCAGCTTGGCATTCAGTTCCTTGCGCTGCGCCAGCAGCTTATCCAGCTCACATTCGATGGTCAGATAGAAATGCGGCACGGATGTCTTGGATTCGGTCAGACGCTTGGCGATAACCTTGCGCATGCCAGACAGGCGTTCTTCGTGATAAGGAATATCGTCGTGCGGGCCATATTCGGTTGCCGCAACAGGCGCTGCCGCTGGGGCGGAAGCGGGCGCGGCGGCGGGTGCTGCTTTTGCTGCGCCACCTTCAACTGCGGCTTCAACGTCGCGCTTCACGATACGGCCGTGCGGGCCGGAGCCGGAAACTGCGGCCAGGTCGACGCCTTCCTGCTTGGCGATGCGCTTCGCAAGTGGCGACGCCTTAATGCGGTCGCTGCTGTCTCGGGCAGGCGCTTTTTCCGATTTTGCTGCTGGCTTGTCATCAGCTGCCGGTGCGGGTGCTGCTTCTTTGGCCTCTGGCTCAGGAGCAGCCTCTTTCTTTGGCTCTTCCGACGGCACTTTGACATCTTTGACGTCTTCGCCCTCTTCCGCCATAAGCGCAATCAGTTTGCCCACCGGCACTTCGTCCGTGCCTTCAGCCACCAGGATTTTCGCGACTGTGCCGTCGTCGATACTTTCAACTTCCATCGTCGCCTTGTCGGTTTCGATTTCAGCGATTACATCGCCGGATTCTACCGTATCGCCTTCTTTCACCAACCATTTGGCAAGCGTGCCCTTTTCCATGGTGGGCGACAGTGCAGGCATAAAAATTTCAATAGCCATACTCGTTCTCTTCCGGTCTGGACTTCTGGGCTGTTATTGCCACAGCCCGTTCATATTTACCCCAAGCGCATATCCAAGCGCTCCAATCAAGATCAGCAGGATCAAGGCAACGACGATATTTTCAACGCCAAGCAGCGGTCTTCCTTTGTTTGCCGCACCCAAAGTTGGATCACGATAATCCAACTTTGATCTGACACTTTGAAATTTGCCTTTCAAAGCGTGACGGTTAACAAGGCGACGCCACTTCCTTCCCCTCATCCAATCTCCTTATTACTCCGCGTAGCAAACCGCTTTTGCGGCTTTGACGATGTCGGCTGCGCTCACAACCGCGGCTTTCTCAAGGTTGTTGGCATATGGCAGCGGCACATCCACGCTGTTCACGCGGGTGACCGGCGCGTCCAGCCAATCAAACGCCTGCTCCATCAGCTGCGCCGATACATCGGAAGCCACCGAACACTGTGGCCAGCCTTCTTCCGCAATCACACAGCGGTTGGTCTTCTTGACGCTTTCGATCAGTGTATCGAGATCAAGCGGGCGAATGGTGCGAAGGTCGATCACCTCGGCATTGATGCCCTCTTCCGCCAGCATGTCTGCAGCCTTGAGCGCCTCCCCCACGGTGATCGAATAGGACACGATGGTTACATCCGCGCCTTCACGGAAAATACGTGCCTTGCCGATTGGCAGCGTGTAATCATCCAGCTCAGGCACTTCGAAGCTTTCACCGTACATCAGCTCGTTCTCAAGGAACACGACCGGGTTCGGATCCTGGATCGCAGCCTTCAGGAGGCCTTTACAATCCGCCGCATCATACGGTGCAATGACCTTCAGGCCCGGCACATTCGCATACCATGCCGCATAGTTCTGGCTGTGCTGCGCGCCCACGCGGGATGCCGCGCCATTCGGGCCACGGAACACAATCGGGCACTGCACCAGGCCGCCTGACATATAGCGGGTTTTGGCAGCCGAGTTGATGATATGGTCAATCGCCTGCATGGCGAAGTTGAAGGTCATGAACTCAATCACTGGCTTGAGGCCAGTAAAGGCCGCGCCTGCACCGAGACCGGCAAAACCGTGCTCTGTGATTGGCGTGTCGATCACGCGTTCCGGGCCGAATTCGTCCAGCAGGCCCTGGGTTACCTTATAGGCACCTTGGTATTCCGCCACTTCCTCGCCCATCACAAACACGTCGCCGTCTTTGCGCATTTCTTCGGCCATAGCGTCACGGAGTGCTTCACGCACCGTCAGCTTCACCATGTTGGTGCCCTCAGGCACTTCAGGATCACGCAGGTCCTTCGATGACGTCGCCGCACCTGTGAATACAGTTTCCTGCTGGTCAGGATCCTCTTTGGGCGCCGGCAGTGGCGCAGGAGCCTCTTCCTTCTCAGCCTTTGGCTTGGAAGATGACGTATCAACGTCCTTCACGTCCTCACCTTCTTCGGCCAGGATCGCAATCAGCTCGCCAACCGGCACGTCATCCGTGCCTTCAGCCACCAGAATTTTGGCAACAGTGCCATCGTCAATGCTTTCAACTTCCATCGTCGCCTTGTCGGTTTCGATTTCCGCGATCACGTCGCCGCTTTCAACTGTATCGCCTTCTTTGACTAGCCATTTGGCCAGTGTGCCCTTTTCCATGGTGGGAGAGAGGGCCGGCATCGTAATTTCAATCGCCATTGGGTGTCTCCCCCTTACGCCAGCACATCAGTATAAAGTTCAGAAAGGTTAGGCTCAGGGCTTTCCTGCGCGAATGTCGCGGCATCAGCAATAATCGCCTTCACTTTCTTGTCGAGTTCCTTGAGCTCTGCCTCGTCCTTGAAGCCGGCATCCAGAATGCGCTGCTTCACTTGGTCGATTGCGTCATGCTCGGCGCGCATTTTCTGCACTTCTTCCTTGGACCGGTATTTCGCCGGATCAGACATGGAGTGGCCGCGGTAGCGGTATGTCTTCATCTCGAGGACGAATGGGCCGTTCCCTTCACGGCAATGCTTGACCGCCTCATCCATGGCGGCACGGACCTCGAGCACATTCATGCCGTCCACCTGCTTGCCGGGAATGCGGAAACTTTCGCCGCGACGGTAAAGCTCAACCTCAGAGGATGACCGGCTGACGCTGGTGCCCATGGCATACTGGTTGTTCTCGATGATATAAATCACAGGGAGGTTCCAGATGCGCGCCATGTTGAAGCTTTCATACACCTGACCCTGGTTGGCAGCACCGTCACCGAAATAGGCAACAGAGACATTGTCAGTCTTGCGGTATTTGGCTGCAAACGCGAGGCCAGTGCCCAGTGACACCTGCGCGCCCACGATACCGTGCCCGCCATAGAAGCCATTTTCAGGGTCAAACATGTGCATCGACCCGCCCTTGCCTTTGGAACAGCCACCGGAACGGCCGGTCAGCTCTGCCATAACGGCTTTAGGGTCGGTGCCAGACACGATCATGTGGCCGTGCTCGCGGTAGCCGGTGATCACTGAGTCGCCCTTCTTGAGAGCCGACTGAATGCCGACAACAACGGCTTCCTGACCAATATACAGGTGGCAGAAGCCACCAATGAGCCCCATGCCGTACATCTGGCCTGCCTTCTCCTCGAAGCGGCGGATCATCAGCATTTGCTCATAGAATTCAAGCAGTTCGTCGTTAGAAGCCTTGTATTGTTGCGGCTTCGCCGTACGGCGGCGCGCGGGTGCGCCCGACTTTGTGGTGGATTTTTTTGTAGTCATCTCGGCCTTCCAGAAAAAGGTCGCAGGCAGGAACGCCCGACACTCAATGCATGTGAGGCCTATGGATACCCTCGTTTTGCCACATTTGCAATAGGGTATAACTTATTGATTTACATAGAAAAAATTTAATTAACCAGAAATAAGTTAATTAATGAGAAGCATCAGAAAGAAACACCACAACCTCATCAGGATGAGTGAAGCCGAGGCGTTGCCGCACCTGCTCTTCAAGCATGTCAGGATCAATGCTGCGATTGTTCAAGCGGGAAGTACGAAGCTCAAGCGCGGCACGTACTGCCCCTACATCGCTCGCCAGGGCCGCAAGCTCAACCTGCTGGGCCTCAAGACGCTTCAAAGCCGCAAGGCTGTTGTCGCCCTGAAAGGCATGATACGCAAAATAGGCGACCAAAAAGATCCATACCCCGGCCAACCAGGCCTGGCTCAAATGACGTGATATTTTTCCGACTCGCTTCATGATTCGAATCATCTCATAAGCGAATCGGGCACGCAAGCGAAAAAACACCCGAAAATGCAGTTTTTTCGAATAGAATCAGGAAGGTAAGAAAACGCCCCTGCCCGAGTCTCTTCCAGGCAGAGGCGTTTATTTATTCGAGGGTGTTAGCCCTTCAGGATCGCGCGGCCTGCGTAAACAGCGGTGCTGCCCAGCTCTTCTTCGATGCGGATCAGCTGGTTATATTTCGCCAGCCGGTCGGAGCGTGCGAGCGAGCCGGTTTTGATTTGGCCACAGTTCATGGCAACTGCGAGGTCCGCGATGGTCGCGTCCTCAGTCTCGCCAGAACGGTGCGACATGACACTGGTGTAGCGCGCGCGGTGCGCCATCTCAACGGCCTGCATGGTCTCGGCCAGCGTGCCAATCTGGTTCACTTTCACGAGGATGGAGTTGGCAACGCCCTTCTCGATACCGTCTGCAAGACGTGCCGGGTTAGTCACGAACAAATCATCACCCACCAGTTGGACTGTGTCGCCAATGCGGTCCGTCAGCATCTTCCAGCCGTCCCAATCGTCTTCGGCCATGCCGTCTTCGATGGAAATGATCGGGTATTTGGCAACCAGGTCCGCGTAATAGTCAACGAGACCAGCGCTATCCAGCTCCTTGCCTTCTCCTTTCAGGATATATTTGCCGTCATGGAAGAACTCGGTCGAAGCAGCGTCAAGCGCCAGATACACATCTTCGCCTGGCTTGTAGCCCGCGCTTTCAATCGCATTCATGATGAAATCAAGCGCATCGACCGTGCCGTTCAGGTTCGGTGCAAAACCGCCCTCGTCGCCTACAGCCGTATTGTGGCCAGCTTCGTGCAGCTTGGCTTTCAGTTCGTGGAAAATCTCGGCGCCAATGCGGATCGCGTCAGTCACGCTGTCGGCATTCACCGGCATGATCATGAATTCCTGCACGTCGATCGGGTTATCTGCGTGCTCACCACCGTTGATGATATTCATCATCGGCACTGGCAGGATGTGCGCGGCAGGGCCACCAAGATAGCGGTAGAGCGGCAGGCCCAGGCTGTCAGCGCTTGCTTTGGCAATCGCGAGCGACACACCAAGGATCGCATTCGCACCCAGGCGGCCTTTGTTTTCCGTGCCGTCAAGGTCACGCATGGCCTGGTCGATGGCCAGTTGGTCTTCGCTGTCCAGCCCCACCAGCGCATCGAACAGCTCACCGTTTACGGCTTCAACTGCCTTCAGAACGCCCTTGCCGCGATACCGGCCACCACCATCGCGCAGTTCAACAGCTTCATGGGCACCCGTGGATGCACCAGAAGGCACTGCCGCACGGCCAAAGCCGCCGTCTTCAAGATAGATGTCTACTTCAACGGTGGGGTTGCCGCGGCTGTCCAGAATTTCGCGGCCAATGATATCGATAATCGCACTCATGGGCTGTTCCTTAATCGCTCAAGATGGGAAAGGATAAAAACTTGCGGCGCGATTGTTACCCTTTCACGGCCTCTCCCGCAAGGCCCAGTCTGTCGGTATCATGGATTGTTGCTGGAAAATTCCTAATCCTGCAGATAACTTTCCTATCGGCAACAGGGAGAAAAAGCATGGCATGTCGCCACCGTCATTTTATCGCAGCAGGTTTGGCTTTCGCGCTCGGAACTGGGGGTGCCTCCGCAGACGATAGCATTCATCGATATCGCGCTGAACATGAACGTCAGATATTGTCCGACTTTCGGGACTTCCTCAGTCTACCCAATGTCGCCAGCAGCACACCCGACATGATGGCCAATGCGGCGTGGATCGAGCGGTATATCGCCAAACGTGGTTTTACCTCACAGATCGTCGCAGAAGGTGGCGCACCGTACGTGATTGCCGAACGGAAGCAGCCCGGCGCAAGCCAGACCATCCTGATATACGCCCACTTCGACGGCCAGCCGGCAGAGCCCCGAAATTGGTCCTCGCCTCCATTTGAGCCAACGCTGCGTGACGGCCCTGTGGAGCTGGCTGGAGCAACTATCAATTGGGAAAGCCTCACGACCATCAATCCTGAATGGCGTATTTTTGCCCGTTCAGCAGGTGACGACAAGGCGCCGGTGATAGCACTGATGGCCGCGCTCGATGCAATGGAAGCCGCGGGCGACGTACCTAGTGTGAACATCAAACTGATCCTTGATGGAGAAGAGGAAGCTGGCTCCCCTACCCTGGACAATATTCTTCAGAAGCATGCGGACAAGCTTACTGCGGACCTTATGCTCTTCTGCGACGGCCCAATGCATCAAAGCCGCATGCGCCAACTGGTTTTCGGGGTTCGAGGCACCATGACCGTGGACCTGACGGCTTACGGGCCAGCAAGACCTCTTCATAGCGGGCACTATGGTGGCTGGGCTCCGAATCCATCCGAACAGCTTATGCGCCTGCTGGCCAGCATGAAAGATGATGATGGCCGCATTATCATACCGGGGTATCTCGATGACGTGCACCCGCCTACTGCCGCCGAGCAACAAGCAATCAGCACCCTTCCCAATATGGATACGGCCCTCAAAGACGAGCTATTTCTCTCAAAGACGGAGGGCGGGGGAAAGCGCGTCGAAGAGATATCCATGGGCCCATCTATCATCGTCAAAGGCTTTGAAGGCGGCGGGGTTGGCAAACAGTCGCGCAATATCATCATGCCATCGGCAACCGCCTCCGTAAATCTGCGCCTTGCTCCAGGTCAGACCCCGGAACGCGTGATTGCACGATTGAATCAGTTTTTCTCTGACCAAGGCTTCACCCTTTATTCAAAGCCACCGACCCCAGAGGAGCGCGCGGTAAGCAGCGCATTGTATGTGGATTGGCGGCCAGGCGGATACCGTGCCTACCGCAGTGATCTCGGCAGCGCTGAAGCGCAGAAACTGGTTTCAATCCTGAACAGATTTGACGGCAAAGAAACCCTTCTGACACCAACGATGGGCGGAAGTTTGCCAATCTATCTCTTTGAAGACACCTTCCCGAAGATGCCGATCATAATTCTACCGATTGCCAATCACGACAATAATCAACATGGCCGCAACGAAAATCTTCGCATCCAAAATCTTTGGGACGCGATCGATGTATATGCTGCGGTGCTTTTGGAATACGGCAAGCCGTGATCAGAGATTATAGTTGTCTTCAAGCGCGTAATTCACTTGCCGCACCCGGGCCAGATATCCTGACGGCAATTGCTCCGCCAGTCCGTCTGCAATCAGCCTGATCTCGGCCTTCAGTCGCGACAGATCTGCACGCTTTTCAGTCTCTTCCGGCTGGAACTGCAGGCGAATTTCCGTTTCAGCCAAAACCGCCTCAAGTCGGGACACAGACCACATTGGAAATTTTTCCGAGAAGGCGCGCATGTCTGTCAGCGCATCATTCAGATTGCGCCACTGCATTGAGCCCCCGAGGACACTAAGCTCGCGGATACGCATGTAAAGAAGCGCGCTGTCTGCGTTCTCACCACGGGTGAAAGTGAATGCGCGGGCCGCAGCGAAGAACTGATGGGCAACATCAATTTGTTCGACTTTAGCTGCGGCGTGGGCGGCTTCAACATTGAGTGCCATAAGGCGCTCACTATTACTTGCTGACTGAACGAGTTTGAGGGCCGTTTGCCACGCTTCCACAACGCGCTTCCTGTCCCGCGCAGCCGTTGCCGCTCTTGCATGCAGCAAGGCAAATTCGCCGACCATCGGTACAATTGGATTAGCGATCTGACTGAAATGTTCCCATGTACGGGCAATGCCAGAATAGGCCCTTGCAAGCGCCTCTTCGTCATCGGTCGACCTGAATGTGTCCAGATAATAGGTAACCGCCTGTGCGGTTTCCGCCGCCTTTTCCTCCGGCGTTCTGGCCGCGACCGAACTTGCCATCAGGCCAGCGATTACCACGGGAAGTATCAGTGTTCTCAGCATGTATCTTTCCTCATCTGCGCGGCATATTTTACCGCATCAGGCGTCTTCGGAAAGTATATATGCAAAAAGGGGGCCGAAAAGCCCCCTTCTCTAAAATCACTATTTTTGCCAGTATTTATACCAGCCGTGCCTGCTTCAATGCCGCTTCAACAAAGCTTGCGAACAGCGGATGCGGGTCAAACGGCTTGGACTTCAGCTCAGGGTGATACTGAACACCGATGAACCAAGGGTGGCCAGGAATTTCCATAATCTCTGGCAGTTCACCATCGGGTGACATGCCGGAAAACAGCACACCGGCCTCTTCAAGACGTTCAACATAGCCGATATTCACTTCATAGCGGTGACGGTGCCGTTCCTCGATCTCTACCTTGCCGTAGATGTCCGCGACATGTGAACCCTCCTTGAGGTTCGCTGGGTATGCGCCCAGACGCATGGTGCCGCCCAAGTCGGTATCTTCTGTGCGCTGCTCGACGCTGCCGTCTTCCTTGACCCACTCGGTAATCAGGCCGACAACCGGCTCTTTCTGCTCCCCGAACTCGGTCGAACCCGCGCCTTTGATGCCTGCCAGATGGCGGGCCGCCTCAACGGTGGCCATCTGCATACCCAGACAGATACCGAAATAAGGGATCTTGCGCTCGCGGGCAAAGCGTGCGGCAGCAATCTTGCCTTCTGTGCCGCGCTTGCCGAAGCCGCCAGGCACCAGGATGGCGTGGACATTTTCAAGCCTGCTGATCGCATCGTCGCGTTCAAACACTTCGGATTCGATCCATTCGATGTTCACTTTCACCCGGTTGGCGATACCGCCATGGATGATGGCTTCATTGAGCGATTTGTAAGCATCCTTCAGGCCGGTGTATTTTCCGACCACAGCAATGGTCACTTCGCCTTCCGGGTTCTGCACCCGGTCCATGATGTCTTCCCAAACCGTCAGGTCCGGCTTCTGGCTGTGTGCCAGGCCAAAGGCTTTGAGCACTTCCGTGTCCAGGCCTTCCTTGTGGTAGGAAATTGGCACCTCATAGATGGAGCTGACGTCCAACGCCGGAATAACGGCTGTTTCGGCCACATTACAGTAAAGCGACATCTTGCGGCGCTCACCGTCCGGGATCGGGTGCTCTGAGCGGCACACAAGGATATCCGGCTGAATACCGATGGAACGCAGGTCACGTACACTGTGCTGCGTTGGCTTGGTCTTCAGTTCGCCAGCCGCCGCCAGATAGGGCACTAGTGTCAGGTGAACGAAGATGGACCGTCCTTTGCCAAGGTCGATAGACAGCTGGCGGATTGCTTCCATGAAAGGCGCAGCTTCGATGTCGCCGGCAGTACCACCGATTTCACACAACATGAAATCGATACCTTCCTGCTCAGCCAGCGCAAATTCCTTGATGGCGTCTGTTACATGCGGGATTACCTGTACGGTACCGCCCAGATAGTCGCCACGACGCTCCTTCGAAATGATCTGCTGGTAAATCCGGCCAGATGTGATGTTGTCGCTCTGACGCGAGGCAACACCAGTGAAACGCTCATAATGGCCCAGGTCCAGGTCTGTCTCTGCGCCGTCATCGGTTACAAATACTTCGCCATGCTGGTACGGGCTCATCGTGCCCGGGTCCACATTCAGGTATGGGTCCAGCTTCCGCATGCGAACTGAATAGCCGCGGGCTTGCAACAAAGCGCCCAACGAAGCAGACAACAGTCCCTTACCCAGGGAACTAACAACACCACCAGTGATAAAAATATAGCGCGTCATGGAGCCTCTCTAATCCCAAAAAAGCATGCCACACCGGACAGGTTTGCTGCCTGGTAACTCAACAAAAATACTATCTACATAAAGAGAAGCGGGGGCTCGTGGCCCCCGCTTTAAAGTCTCTTGTCCTAGCCGTCCTCAGGAACGGTAGGTATTTCAGGGAGTTGGCTTCCGCCATCTTCCTGTTCCTGCTGGATCACTTCCTGAACAACGGTATCTTCGGCGCTCTTTTGAGCCGCGAACCATCCAAGAAGAAGTGAGTTGGCAAGAAAGACAATCGCCAGCCATTTTGTCGTGCGGGTAAGCAGGTCCCCGGCACCACGAGCGGTCATCATGCCACCCTGTCCGCCGCCAATACCAAGCGCACCACCTTCCGAGCGTTGCAGCAAAATGGCAACGACCATAGCAAGGGCTACAATCAGATGAATGCTCAGCAATACGGTTTCCATGTACCTGTCCTACCTAACGTTGGCCAACCCGACCCGATTATACAAATCTTGGCCGGGATTCAAAGCGCGGTTTCTAGACCTCTTTGACCGGTTTGCCAACCCTAAATTTTTAATTCCGGTATGCGTCGATGATACCGTTGAAATCCGAAGCCTTCAGGCTTGCGCCTCCGACGAGGGCTCCGTTCACATTGTCGGCTGCCATCAGCTCGGCTGCATTCGAAGGCTTCACAGACCCGCCGTAAAGAATCCGGAAGCCGTTTCCAGCATCACCGAAGCGTTCCACGAGCGCACCACGGATTGCGGTGTGCACTTCAGCCACATCTGCAACCGTTGGCGTGCGGCCAGTACCAATGGCCCAAACAGGTTCATAAGCCACAACCGTGTTCTCAGGTATGCTGCCAGCCGGAACCGACTGTGCAACCTGCCCCAGCACCACGTCCAAGGTCTTGCCGGCATCGCGCTCGGCTTCCGTTTCGCCCACACATACGATCGCCTTCAGGCCTTCGGCGAGCACTGCGTTCGCTTTGTCGCGGACGAGTGCACTGCTTTCGCCGTGATCGGCCCGACGTTCGGAGTGGCCAACAATCACATAAGATGCACCCGCATCGCTGAGCATTTCAGCTGAAATATCCCCCGTGTGGGCACCCGATTTATTCGTATGGCAATCCTGGGCACCAATCGCCACGCCGGTCGGTGCGTTTGATGCGAACGCGGCAATCAGGGTGAAAGGTGGGCAGATCAGCACGTCGCAATCAGCGGCAGAGCCATCACTAAGGTAATTCCCAAGCGCCTCGAGTTCCGCCTGGCTCGACGCCAGACCGTTCATTTTCCAGTTTCCTGCAACAAGGGCAGTCGGTTTCATATTGGGGCCTCATATGATTTCTATTTAGAATTTTTATGGCTCGGTGATTAGCAAATTAATGCCCCCCTGACCAGCTTCCTGTTTCCTTCTTCCTGCCGGTTTTTGCTCTCACCTGACGCGCCTGCTCATCTGGCGGCAAATCGCCTGTTGCAGCGCGCCCAAACCCTGCTTATGATGCGCGGCCAATCCGGTGGGCTATTCCACCCAAATTTACGTAATGATTAATCGACGGGAGCTCGGGCGCATGCTGCTCAAACTTCGCGGGGGACTGGATTCCTTTTTTGTAACTCTTCTTCTTGGCGTTCTGATTGCCGCTTTTGCAATCTGGGGCATCGGCCCTGGCATGCTTGCTGGCAACACGCAATCTGTCGCCACAGTTGGGGACACCACGGTTCCGACAGCGCAGTATGCTAATGCGGTCCAGCGCCGGGCACAGCAACTGCAAGCGCAGTTTGGCGGCCAGTTCACGGCCGACAGGATTATCCAGATGATGCAGCTGGACCGTCAGGTTCTGCAACAAATGATCCAGGAAGCTGCCATCGCGGAAAACACCCGTGAGCTTGGCATCCGCATTACCGACGCCCAACTGGCGGCGGAGCTTCTGCAGTTCGAGGCCTTCAAGGCCCCTGATGGCAGCTTCAGCCAACAGATGATGGCTCAGGCACTTAACCAGGCCAACATGACGCAGAAGGAGCTGTATATCGGCCTGCGCCGCGAAGCAGCCAGCAACCAATTGCTGGGCAGCATCACGCAAGGCGCACCGGTGCCTCGCGTCCTTGCTGAGCGCCTGTACACCTGGCAGGCTGAACGCCGCCGCGCGACCATGATCAATTTTGCAGCCTCTGACATCACGGATGTTGCAGAGCCGACTGAGGAAGAGCTTCAGGCTTATTATGAGGACTCCAAGTCGAATTATATGACGCCAGAGCGCCGTAGCTATAACTACATCATGCTGACACCAGCGCAGTTCGTGGACGAAGTCGAGATCAAGGAAGAAGACCTTCTCCAGGCTTATGACTATCGCCGCAGCGAATATGTACGCGACGAAAGCCGTGATCTCCAGCTGGTCAGCTTCGCCGACAAGGAAGCTGCTGACGCGTTCATAGAACGTGTTGCAGCAGGTGAAGATTTCATTGCCCTTGGCGCGGAGCTGACTGAATTCTCAGCTGAAGAGCTGGAGCTTGGCGCCAACACCAAAGCCGATCTGCAGACAGATTTCGACAGCACAACAGCCGATACCGTCTTTGCCCTGGGTGAAGGCGAGCTGAGTGCACCGATTGAGGGCTTGGCCGGTTGGAACGTTTTCCGGATCAAAAGCATCACAGCCGGAGAAGAACAAACGCTGGAAGATGTTCGCGCCGACCTTGAGGCATCACTCAAGGAAGAACACGCCGTTGACCTGATGTTCGACTTCCTGCCAGACCTTGAAGACGCCATCGCAGAAGACGGTACCCTGACGGCCGCAGCCACAAAACTGAACGTGCCACTGGCGACTGTGTCGGAAGTGGACGGTCGGGGCCAGGGTCCGGACGGATCCCCGAAAGTCACCCTTCAGGAAGAAGGCACGGTACTTTCCGAGGCGTTCCGGACAGAACTGGGTATTGAGCCTGAGCTCAAGGACCTTGACCCAACCGACAGCACCAAGGGTGTGTTCTTCGTCGAAGTCACTGAGATCAAGGACCCAGCCGAACGCTCGTTTGAAGATGTCCGGTCCGAAATCAGGAGCGCCTGGATCGCCCAGCGCCGCCAGGAAAAGGCTGGCGAGATTGCGGAAGCAGCGAAAGCACGCCTCGAGGCCGGTGAAGAAGCCGAAGCCATTGCGCTGGATCTAGGCGGTACATCCTACGACGCCAAGAATGTCTCGCGCACGGCCGAAGGAACGTCAGGACTGTCGGCCAATATCCGCCGCCTGATCTTTGACCTGGGCGTTGGCCAGATTGATGCAGAGCGTGCCGCAGACGGTAACGGCTATGTGGTCGTTCGTGTCAATGACATCACGCCGGGCGATCCTGTCCGCGATGCAGCAAAGGTTGACGCCCTGCACGCTGAGCTAAAAGCCCAGTTCGGTAGCGAGCTGTTCGAACAGTACCAAGCCAAGCTGCTCGACACCTATTCGCCTGAGATCAACAACTCCCTGGTGAACCAACTTTTCCGCCGCGACGCGGAAGAATAACACACGGCGGTGATCAGGCAGTGAGCGGCACGTCAGAACAACCGGACACCCTGGAAGCGCAGCGCGCGCTTTACCAGGACGGCAAACCCCAGGTCGTATCCACCACGTTGGTGGCCGACCTGGATACGCCGGTCTCTGCCTACCTCAAACTGGCACAAGGGGAGACATACTCATGCCTTCTCGAATCAGTCGAGGGCGGTGAAACCCGCGGTCGTTATTCCATCATTGGCCTGCGCCCGGACATTGTCTGGCGCTCCCGTGGCAGCAGCGTTGAAGTATGCCGTGACTATGGCGCCGACGGCGCTGCGTTCAAGTCCGTCGATGAAGCCCCACTCGAAAGCCTGAGGCAGCTCCAACAGGAAAGCCTGATTGACCTGCCCCACAGCTTGCCGCCAATGGCTGCGGGCCTCGTGGGCTATATGGGGTATGACATGGTCAGGCAGATGGAAATGCTGCCGGACGCCAAAACCGATCCGCTCGGGCTCGCGACATCGATTTTCGTGCGGCCCACCGTGATGGCCATCTTTGACAGTGTCACCAACCTGATTACGCTGGTAACGCCGGTGCGCCCAAAAGATGGCGTGCCTGCGGACACCGCGCTTGCCGAGGCGGACAAACGCCTCGACATGATGCTGGAGCGCCTTGACGCGCCACTGCCGCTGACCGCGGGACCAGCAAGCCCGGTATTCGAGGAACCTGTGTCCAACACCGGCCAGGCGCGCTTCCACGACATGGTTAAAAAGGCACAGGAATATATCCTGGCGGGCGACATTTTTCAGGTCGTTCTCAGCCAGCGCTTTTCCATGCCGTTCGGGCTGCCACCCTTTGCCCTGTACCGGGCGCTCAGGCGTACGAACCCATCGCCGTTCATGTATCACCTGGCGTTCGAGGACTTCGCCATTGTCGGCTCAAGCCCCGAAATTCTGGTGCGCCTGCGCGATGACGAGATCACAATCCGTCCCATTGCAGGCACCCGCAAACGTGGCGCCACACCAGAAGAAGATGCCGCCCTTGCCGCAGACCTGCTGGCAGACCCAAAGGAACTGTCAGAGCATCTGATGCTTCTGGACCTGGGCCGCAATGACGTTGGCCGCGTTGCCAAGCCTGGCTCTGTTGAGGTCACGGCCCGCAACACCATCGAATATTATTCCCACGTGATGCATATCGTCTCGAACGTGATCGGTGAAATCGATCCGAAGTATGATGCGATTGACGCACTTGGTGCCGGGTTCCCTGCAGGTACGGTTTCAGGTGCCCCGAAGGTTCGGGCGATGGAAATCATTGACGAGCTGGAAGTCGATGCCCGCGGGCCCTATGCAGGCAGCGTCGGCTATTTCAGCGCCAACGGCACGATGGATACCTGTATTGTGCTAAGGACCGCAATTGTCAAAGACGGCCAGATGCACGTACAGGCCGGTGCAGGCGTGGTTGCAGACAGCGACCCGGAATCAGAGCACCAGGAATGCCAGAACAAAGCCCGCGCTTTGGTGACCGCGGCCAAGGAAGCCGTGCGCTTCGCCAAATCGAACAGGGGCTAACCCCCGCCCTACTCGCCAGGCCGTGAATGCGTCGCGTCGCCGTTCATCACAACCGCATGTTGGCGCTTGGCCTCAAGGGCCCCGACCAACTGTGATACAGGCACCAATGCGATCCCCTTGGCGGCCAGCGTCTTTTGCCAGTCCTTCAGCGTTTCCAGTGTCACCGGATATGGGTGGCCTATCGCGATAGCATAACCCCGCACCCTTGCAATCCGTTCAGCCTTCCTGAGCTGCACCTCAATGGCATCCCGTTGCTGCACGTTATCAAGAAACACGTCCCGCGCGATGGTGGGCACACCAAGCGCCCTGGCCGCACTGATGCCAACACTTTTCGGTGACGTCAGGCTGTCAAGAAACAGCCAGCCATCGGCTTTCAAGTGTGCCATTATCTGCACCATGTGCCCGGCATCTTCCGTCAGCAGGCTGCCCATATGGTTATTGACGCCCACAAAGCCGTCAAAGCGGCTGAGGTTCCAGTTCAGGCGGCGCTCGAACTCCTCTGGCGCCAATCCTTGTAAAAGGGCATTGGTCCCGGGGTCAGCAACATCCCCCTTGGGCTGCATGGGCAGGTGAACCATCAGTTCATGCCCTGCGGCCCGCACCCGACCGGTCTGGTATGCCAACTGCTCGGCATATGGTAGATAAGCCAGCGTGTATGGACCCGTCATTTCAGCCAGGTCCTCTGTCGCCTGATAGCTCAGCCCGAGATCATCGATCACAATGGCAATCCGCGGCAGCGTTGTTTCCTGCCAAGCCACGGCATATTGACGCCAGGCCGGGTCCACCTTTTCAGGCAGCAGCTTTTCCAGATCCTTGATTGGCACGGTCACCTCGCCGTCGCCATCCATATCCGACAGCACAGCCAAAACGTCGGGGTCCAATTCCGGCTCTGAAGCCTCATTTGTCAGAAGTGGTGTGGTCGGCTCCTGCTCCAGCACGCTATATAGGCCCATGCCAATCAGGATGATCACCAGGCTGTAGACACCAATCACCAGCTTTTTCAGCCGCTTACTCATAAATCTCCGTTCCCTGGCTTGCCATTTGGGTGGCGCGTCCCTTTCGTTTCAATTTTTCTTAAGCCCAACTGGCCAAAGTCTTTTGTAAATGCCGCGAAATTGACCAGTCCGCCATTGACATTCAAGGTGAAAGCCGCAATGTCCATCTAGTTTATGAATCAGCGAGCGGTTTCAATGTATATTCTGATCGATAACTACGACAGCTTTACCTACAATTTGTACCATTATGTGATGGAATTGGGGGCAAAAGTTGAAGTCTGGCGTAATGATCAGATTACCGTCACGGAAGTGCTGGCGAAAAACCCGAAGGGCATCATCATCAGCCCCGGTCCCTGCTCTCCTACAGAAGCAGGCATATGCCTTGAATTGATCGAAGCCGCTTCAGGGAAAGTGCCTGTTTTCGGTGTCTGTCTGGGCTTTCAAAGCATTGGCCAGGCGTTTGGCGGCGATGTCGTGCGTGCGCCATATGTCATGCACGGCAAAATCAGCGACATCACCCATACCGGCACCGGCGTCTTCAAGGGGCTGCCAAGTCCTTATAAAGCCACGCGCTATCATTCCCTGATTGTCGAACGGAATACCCTGCCCGATTGTCTGGAAATCACGGCGGACACCGCAGACGGCCTGATCATGGGCCTGCAGCACAAAACATTGCCACTCTATGGCGTTCAGTTCCACCCGGAAAGCATCGCGTCCGAACATGGCCACGCGCTTCTGAAGAATTTCATCGATATCTGTGAAGGGGAACAGGCAGCATGAGCGACCTTAGACCCATTCTGGCAAAGCTGGCAGACGGCGAAACGCTGACAGCCGAACAGTCCCAGGACGCCTTCAACATCATCATGTCAGGCGCGGCAGACCTGGCGCAAATGGCTGCCTTCATCATGGCGCTTCGGCTTCGGGGCGAGCAGGTAGACGAAATCGTGGGTGGTGCCCGTGTGCTTCGGTCCAAGGCAACCCAGATAAAAGCGCCTAAAGGCATTGTCGATACCTGTGGTACGGGTGGTGACGGCCTCGGCACCTATAATATTTCAACGGCTGCGGCGATTGTCACGGCTGCAGCGGGCGCACCGGTAGCAAAGCACGGCAACCGCTCCGTATCATCCAAGTCCGGCTCCGCTGACGTTTTGATGTCGCTCGGTGCAGAGCTTGAGATTTCCCAGGAAGCGAATGAGCAGAGCTTGGTTGACAACAACTTCGCCTTCCTGTTCGCGCCGGCGCACCACAAGGCCATGCGCCATGTGGCCCCTGCCCGCGGCAGTTTGCAGCTGCGCACCATCTTCAACCTCCTGGGTCCGCTCGCGAACCCCGCACAGGCCAAACGCCAGATACTGGGCGTATTTGACCGCAAGTGGCTGCGCCCGATGGCAGAAGTGCTGCAAAAGCTGGGCAGCGAACATGTCTGGGTCGTGCACGGCAGTGATGGCCTAGATGAAGTCACAACCACAGGCCCAACCTATGTGGCGGAACTGAAGGATGGCCAGATCACGGAATTCGAGGTAACACCGCAGTCAGTAGGGCTTGAAGTTTCCGACATCGAGGACCTCAAGGGCGGTGACGCCGACGTTAATGCCAAGGCCATTCGTGAGCTTCTGGCGGGCAACCCTTCCGCCTACCGCGATATCGTGCTGATGAATACGGGCGCAGCTCTTGTCGTGGCCGGGAAAGCGGAAACCCTCAAGGAAGGTGTTGACTTGGCTGCCAGCACGATCAATAGCGGCAAGGCGGCTGAGGCACTGCAGAAATGGGTGGCCTTCACCCAAGCCCATGCGCCGGAGAAAGACTGATGGCTGACATCCTGCAGGAAATCTGCGACCGCAAGCGCGGGCATGTGGCTGCAGTGAAAGCCAGCCTCTCGCTCGCCGAGCAGGAAACCCGTGCCAAAGAGGCCACTGCTCCGCGCGGTTTTATCAAATCCCTGCAGGCGTCTGTGACCGATGGTAGGTACGGCTTCATCTGCGAGATCAAAAAGGCCAGCCCCTCGAAGGGCCTGATCCGGCCTGACGACTTCGACCCAGCCACGCTCGCAGAGGGTTACGAGCGCGGCGGTGCCTCCTGCCTGTCTGTATTGACAGATGAGCCCTATTTCCAGGGACATGACGACTATCTCAAGGCGGCCCGCGCAGCCGTATCACTGCCGTGCCTTCGGAAAGATTTCATGGTTGATCCTTACCAGGTAGCGGAAGCCCGCGGTTTGGGCGCAGACTGTATCCTGTTGATCATGGCGGCCCTTGATGATTCGCTCGCGGCTGAACTTGAGGCTGAGGCGCACAAGTGGGGCATGGATGTGCTGATTGAGGTTCATGACGCGCCCGAGCTTGAGCGCGCCCTGAGGCTCAAGAGCCCGCTTGTCGGTGTCAATAACCGGAACCTGAAAACCATGGATGTCTCGCTTGAGACTACGCTTTCGCTGGTACCCGGCTTCCCGGAAGGTAAGATCGCTGTTGCAGAATCTGGCCTCAGGACCCAAGAGGACCTTGCGGCCTGTGCGCAGGTTGGGGCACATTGTTTCCTCATAGGCGAAACCTTCATGCGCCAACCAGATGTGGAACAAGCAGTGCGTGACCTTCAAAAAGCGCCGTAACGCGCTAATCTAAAAGGATAATATATGTCTAAGCTGTCCCATATTGACGAAACCGGTGCCGCGCACATGGTGGATGTGGGGGACAAGGCTGCGACACACCGCATTGCCATCGCCGAAGCCTTTGTAGAGATGAAACCGGAAACGCTCAAGCTTATTCAGGCTGGCGACCTGCCCAAAGGCGACGTGCTTGGTGCTGCCAGGCTTGCCGGCATCATGGCAGCAAAGAAAACCAGCGACCTGATCCCGCTATGCCATCCCCTGCCGATTACCAGCGTCAAGGTTGAGATCGCGCCTGCATCTGACACCAGACTTCGGATCGAAGCTTATGTGAAAGTAACGGGCCAGACCGGCGTGGAAATGGAAGCGCTGACTGCGGCGTCCGTTGCTGCGCTGACCATCTATGACATGGCCAAGGCGGCCGATAAGGCCATGCGCATTGAAGGTATTCGCCTGCTGCGCAAAGAAGGCGGCAAATCCGGAACCTATGAGGCCGAATGATGATTTCTGTTGAAGACGCGTTCAAACGCATCGTTGAAACCACAAAGCCCCTGACAACCGAAAAGATCGTGCTTGAGAAGGCTTCAGGACGCGTGCTTGCAGCCCCTTTGACTGCCCGTCGCACCCAGCCGGGCGCAGATATGTCTGCCATGGACGGCTACGCGGTCAAAAGCAGCAGCCTTACAGGAAAACCGACAACCCTGAAGCTGATTGGCGAAAGCGCGGCAGGAAGCCCGTTTCCCAGTGCCTGCGGTGACGGGGAAGTTGTTCGTATTTTCACGGGTGGCATTGTCCCTGAAGGCGCCGACCAAGTGGTTGTGCAGGAAGACTGCACGGCGGAAGCCGATAGCGTCACGACGGCAATAGGCCCTGAGGCTGGCCGCCATATTCGGCTGGCAGGCATTGATTTCGCCGTGAAACAGATTGTGCTGGACCAGGGAACCTACATCAGCCCCAAATCCATTGGTCTGGCCGCTAGTGCCGGGTATGACCATCTGATGGTCCACCGTGCCCCCAAAGTGGCAATTCTGGCGACGGGTGACGAACTGGTTCCGCCAGGCAAGAAGGATTTTGAGCCGTTTGAGACCGTCAACAGCACGGCCCCACAGATTTCCGCCCTACTGAGCGACGCGGGCGCCGAAGTGACCATTCTTGGCCAGACCGGGGATGACCTCAAAGCACTCAAGGCTGCGGTCAAGAAAGCTGCAGGCGCCGATGTATTGATCACAATCGGTGGCGCATCGGTGGGCGATAAGGACTTCATGCAACAGGCTTTGGCGTCTGAAGGCATGGCGCTTGATTTCTGGAAGGTCGCCATGCGCCCTGGAAAACCGCTGATTTTTGGCACGATGGGACAAACCAAGGTGCTGGGCTTGCCCGGCAACCCGGTTTCGGCCTTTGTGTGTGCCCTGTTGTTTGCGCGCCCGCTCGTGGACCAGATGATGGGACGGCCAGCCCCCCTGCCAACCGGCGTTTCGCTGCCGCTCGCCGCCGATCTCGCTGAAAACGGTCCGCGCCAGCATTACATGCGCGCCCGCCTGGTTGGCGAACCCGGTAGTCGTCATCTCGATCCCGCTGTTGCTCAGGACAGCAGCCTGGTATCGGTTCTCGCGCAGTGTGACGGTCTGATTGTTCGTGAGCCGAACGCGCCAGTGACAAAGGCCGGCACCATGGTACCGTTCCTCCCATTTTAGCGTGTATTACCCGAAGGCCTTGACATTCATCCAAAAGGTGAACTAAAAGAGAACATATCGAAAACAAACCCGGAGGGAGCTATGTTAACCGCCAAACAGAACCAGCTGTTGCTTTTTATTCAGGAGCGACTGGCCAGTTCAGGTGTTTCCCCTTCGTTCGATGAAATGAAAGACGCCCTTGGGCTTAAGTCAAAGTCCGGTGTTCATCGCCTGATCAATGCGCTTGAGGAACGTGGTTTCATCCGCCGCATGGCCAACAGGGCCCGCGCGATTGAGATTCTCAAGACACCAGACAATGCAGCGCCGCAGCGTGGTGGCGACAATGTTGTCAGCGCCCCCTTTGGCCAGGCAAAGACGCCATCTGCGCCCTCTGCAGCTGGCGATGACAGTTTTGAAATCCCGCTTCACGGCAAGATCGCAGCTGGTACGCCGATTGAGGCGCTGGAAAACCGCGACAGCTTCGTTTCAATCCCTGGCGCCATGATGGGCCGCGGTGATTGTTATGCCCTTGAAGTCTCCGGCGATTCCATGGTTGAGATGGGCATTCTGGACGGCGATACGGTGGTGATCGAAAGCGTCAATACCGCACGTGACGGCGAAGTGGTTGTTGCCCTGGTGGACCGCGAGGAAGCCACGCTCAAGACCCTGCGCCGCAATGGTCAATTCGTTGAGCTGGTACCTGCCAACCGCGATTACCAAACCCAGGTGCTGGAAGCGGATCGTGTTCAGGTTCAGGGCCGTCTTGTTGGCCTCTTGAGGCAGTATCACTAAGATCAGTCTGCTATTGGAGGCTAGCCCTCCTTTTTTGGCCCTGCATGCCAGGGCCGATTACCCCGTTCCCGGCTCCAGCGTACTTCGCCTGTTTTCAGGTCATAGGCCACTGGGCCATAGCGCGCCAGCCCCTCCTCGGATAGTTTAACGCCGTCACCACGACAATAGCGCCGCCAGCGTACCGGCATGATAACAATATCTGCCTGGACGCAGTCTCGCCGCATACCGCCAAGGCTTCGTGCCCTGGCAACGACAAGGCCCGTAGGCAGCCTGGTCAAGCATCCATCACTATCACATTGACGTTTGAGGCGTCCTGGCACCTCGTCGGGCGATATGCCCCAGTATCGTGCCCAGGCATCATCCCTAAAGCTGCCACGGCGCCCACCCGAAATATCAAAACGCCCTGCTGGCTGGTCAAACACCGCAACGATGTTTCCGCCGCTATCGATCAGCAGATCATTCCTTGCGTCTTGATACAGGAAGGGAGCGGCCAGTAGACCTGCAACGACAGGAACCCACACTGTCCGGCTCTTCAAAAGCAGGCAGAGAAACAAAACGATACTGGCGACAACAATGAAGGCCGCGGATTGCTGGGGGATGTGGGCGACCCCGTAACTAGGGGCGCCGAACGTCCCGGCGACACCCCGCACCAGATCCAGCGCGGCCCCCATCAGGTGCAAAACCGGACCATCCCAGCCTAGCGGCATCACCAGCAAGGCCAGAAGCGCAAGTGGCATCACAACAAGGCTGACAATCGGAACCGCCAACAGGTTGGCCCCCAGCCCAACCAGCGGCGTGGCCTGGAAATGATAGAGCGCAAAAGGCGCCACAGCGACTTCCGCCACAATGGTTGTAAAGGCAGTCATCGCCAGAAAGCGGCCCACCTTGGCCAAAAGCCCCTGCCCCATGGGCATTCGAAAAGTCGACTTGGCCAATCGCTCATATGCCACCACAAGCGCTGATGTTGCTGAAAACGACATCTGGAAACCGACAGAAAGAATCGCTTCAGGCCAAAGGCTCAGGATAATGCCAGCAGCAATCGCCACATTACGGAGCGACAGGACCCGGCGGTCCAGGAGGATTGCCAGCAACCCAATTGAAACCATGATAAAGGCCCGCACAGTGGCAGTACTCATGCCCGACAGCAGCAGATACCCAAGCGCCACACTCCAGGCAGCAACTGCGGCCAGTTTGCGCGGCGGCACACGAAGCGCAATCCCGGGAAAGGCTGCAAACAGGAATTCGAACAGAAAGAAAGCGGCCGTAGTGATCAGTCCCATATGCAGCCCTGATATTGCCATCAGGTGCGCCAGCCCGGCATCGCGGAAATCATCCACTGTCTGGTCGGTCAGATAGTGCCGGTAGCCCACCAGCAAGGCAACGGCCACGGCACCAGACTGATCGGGCTGCCTTGCCATGATGCGCTGCGCTACCTGCTGCCTGATGCCCTCAATGCCAGCTGCCACGCCAAGCCCGCCGGTCTCCGGCATGCCAAGGACATCAATGGGCGCGACTGCAAAGCCTTCTGCGCCAATGCCGTCAAAATAGGCTTTTCGGGCGAAATTGAACCCGTCCGGCGTTATGGCGCCCCGCGGTTCATGCAGAAGCGCCTGTGTGCGAACCATAGTGCCCGGCGTCAGCTCGCCCCTTATGTCCGTACGAACCAGCAGCCGCACGCTCAGAGGCAGGCTTTCGGTCTCGCCCTCCATCGCAGAAGGTAGGACGATGAGACGTGTTGAGCCGCCCGGGCGCGCCTCCACCGTTTTCACGCTGCCTTCAAGCGAAACATAGCGCTCAGGCCCGAAAGCGGGCGCGTGAAGCCTGTCAATTCGAGCTGCCGCACATACCATCCCCATCAACAATGCCAGTATCATCTGGACCGCTGTACGCTGAAGCTGGCGGGCGACAAATGCCGCCACCAAGACTGATGCCGCCATGAACAACAGCCAGGACAAGGTGAGTATTTCACTATTCGGCACGATTTGGAGCAGGCACCCTGACGCGAAGGCGGCCACCATAATCATCAGGCGCCACTCCCCGTGCACGTGTTGCAGTGCGTCATAACCTCGCTTGAAGGGCAACGCCGGGGCCTTGAGGATGAAAGTGGGCACAGTTCCGCCTATTAAAGGATGAATTCTTGCGATCAGAGGTATAGTATCGCTTTGATTTTTGTGTCGGAACATAAAAAATTGCTGCACTGCAATTTGTGTTGTGAAGAAACATGTGATACAAGCCAATCAAATTTTCTTTTAGGCCGCTCCATCACTTTTCCAGCGTCCTATATTTGTTATAAACAACAAGGGTTTAGTTCCTGAGCATGCAAACTGACATGCCCACTGTGGTTACACGATTTGCGCCTTCTCCGACTGGATTTCTCCATATCGGCGGGGCCCGCACCGCTTTGTATAATTGGCTTCTTGCCCGCCACTTTGGCGGAAAATTCCTGCTACGCATTGAAGACACCGATAAAAAGCGTTCCACCAACGAAGCAATTGACGCCATTCTTGAAGGCATGAAATGGCTCGAACTGGACTGGGACGGTGATGCCATCAGCCAGGCAGGCCGGGCGGAGCGTCACGCGGAAATTGCCCGTGAGCTACTCGAGAAAGGCAAGGCATACAAGTGTTTCGCCACTTCTGAAGAACTGACGGCAGCCCGCGATGCAGCCCGCGCAAGCGGCGGCAACTTCCGTGGTGACCTGTGGCGCGACCGGGATGAGGGCGAAGCCCCTGAAGGCGCGCCCTATTCCATCCGCATTCGCATGCCCCGTGAAGGCGAAACCACCATTTCGGATGCCGTTCAGGGCAAGGTTACTGTCCAGAACAGCAACCTGGATGATATGATCATTCTCCGCTCTGACGGTACGCCAACCTATATGCTGGCTGTCGTTGTGGACGACCACGATATGGGCGTAACCCATATTGTACGCGGCGATGACCACCTCAATAACGCCTTCCGCCAGCACCAGATTTATGAAGCAATGGGATGGACGCCGCCCGTGCTCGCTCATATCCCGCTCATTCATGGTCCGGACGGCAAGAAACTGTCGAAGCGCCACGGTGCGCTTGGTGTGGAAGCATACCGCGACATGGGCTATCTGCCTGCCGCCATGCGCAATTATCTGCTGCGTCTTGGCTGGAGCCACGGCGATGATGAAATTATCTCTACCGAACAGGCTATTGAATGGTTTAGTCTTGAGAATGTCGGTAAAGGTGCTGCCCGTTTCGATTTCGACAAGCTCGACAATCTGAATGGCCACTATATTCGCAATTTAAATCCTGACGCGCTCTTGTCCCTGATCAGAAACGATCTAGAAAAGGAAGTGGGTCACACACTTGAAACTGCTGAGGAAGAGCGCCTTATCAAGGGCCTGCCCGCCTTGGCGGAACGTGCGAAGCGGATGCCTGACGTTACAGAGAATGCGTCTCTGTTCTGTAACGTTCGCCCGCTAAGCCTTACCGAGAATGCTGCCAAAGCCCTGCAAGGCGACATGCCTGCCTTGATGGGTAAAGTGGCAAATGAATTGGAAGCAGTAACTGACTGGGAAGCTTCAGTTATTAAAGCTGCCATTTTCTCTTTCGCGGAAGCGGAGGAATTAAAACTAGGCAAAGTGATGCAGCCGGTCCGGGCTGCCGTAACTGGCGGAAGACAGTGCGGTGACCTGGTAGAAACCCTGGAGATTTTGGGCCAGGAAGAAACGATCGGTCGCTTGAGGGACCTCATTGCCGCTTAGCCTTGTAGGTCTGCCCCGGCAGACTGTATTTTTTATGAAGGAGTTTGGACCATGACAAATGATCCCCTTAAACTGGCCGGCGCCGGCGAAGACGTCGACCTTCCTGTGATGGAGGGGTCTGTAGGTCCGAAGGTGATTGATATCCGCAAGCTTTATGCGCAGACGGGCATGTTCACCTTTGACCCTGGATTTACATCGACTGCGAGCTGTGAGTCTAAAATCACCTATATCGATGGTGAAAAAGGCGAATTGCAATACCGCGGATACCCAATTGAACAGCTGGCGGCCGATAGCGACTTCATGGAATGCTGCTACCTCCTGCTGTTTGGCGAACTGCCCACGAAAGCTGAAAAAGAGAAGTTTGTGTGGGATATTACCCACCACACAATGGTGCACGAGCAGCTGCACCGCCTGTTCCTTGGCTTCCGCCGCGACGCACACCCCATGGCCGTTATGGTGGGTGTTGTTGGTGCCCTGTCGGCATTTTATCACGACAGCACTGATATCAACGACCCGCACCAGCGCATGGTGGCAAGCTACCGCCTGATCGCCAAAATTCCGACGATCGCGGCAATGGCATACAAATATACGGTCGGCCAACCGTTCGTATATCCACGCAACGACCTGTCGTACGCGGGCAACTTCCTGCACATGATGTTCTCAGTGCCTGCAGAACAATATAAGGTCAGCCCGACGCTTGAAAAAGCCATGGACCTGATCTTCATCCTGCACGCTGACCACGAGCAGAACGCGTCAACATCGACTGTCCGTCTGGCTGGCTCCTCTGGCGCCAACCCGTTTGCTTGTATCGCTGCCGGTATTGCGTGCCTCTGGGGCCCTGCCCATGGCGGCGCCAATGAGGCCTGCCTGAACATGCTTGCGGAAATCGGCACTGTTGACCGTATTCCTGAGTTCGTGGCACGCGCCAAAGACCGCAACGATCCATTCCGCCTGATGGGCTTTGGTCACCGCGTCTATAAGAACTTCGACCCACGGGCGACCGTGATGCGCGATACCGCCCACAAGGTTCTGCAGGAACTGGGTGTGGACGATCCGCTGTTTGACGTGGCGATGGAACTTGAGAAGATTGCCCTCGAAGACCCTTATTTCGTTGAGAAGAAGCTCTACCCGAACGTGGACTTCTATTCCGGCATCATCCTGAAGGCCATGGGCTTCCCGACCGAGATGTTCACGGTTCTGTTCGCTCTTGCACGGACTGCCGGCTGGATTGCCCAGTGGAAAGAAATGATCGAAGACCCGACCCAAAAGATCGGCCGTCCTCGTCAGCTCTACACTGGCGCACCGAAGCGGGACTATGTACCGGTAGAAAAGCGCTAAACTGCGTTAGTCAGAGAAATTCAAAAGCCAGTCCCTCGGGGCTGGCTTTTTTCTTGCCTGCAATTCTGTGTCATACTGCCATGCGACCTTATAGGGAGACGTGAGATGGAGCTGACAGCAACCAACATCGTCATTATCTGCCTGGCCCTTGTGGCTCTGGCTTCCACGGTTGGAATGGCCGTCAACAGGAACAAGGGCGCGGGCAAGGGAATTGGCGAAAGCATCAACCAATTTGCTATAGCAACCGTAGTTCTACCTATCATCGCTATTCTGGCAATAGCCGGTGTCCTGTCGTTGGAAGTCACAGGAACCTTATTGGGCGCGGCGATTGGTTTTGTCGCGAATGGCCGTCAGAACCGCATAGCCAAATAAAAAGGCGGCCTCAGGGGCCGCCTTTCCGAATTCTGATATGTTACCGCCCTAGCTTGCGCCGAGCATGGCTGTCAGCTTGGCTTCCGTCACCAGTTCGCCATCGACGAAGGCTTGCGCATCAAACTTCCACACAGCGCCACCACCACGGGTCTTGACGACTTTCATCTCAAGGCGGTCACCAGGGCCAACCGGTTTGCGAAACTTCGCGCCGTCAATGCCCATGAAGTAAACAACCTTGCCGCGGGCCTCTTCACCCAGGAAGTCAATCGCCAGCACGCCGGCTGTCTGAGCCATTGCCTCAAGGATCAACACACCTGGCATAACGGGCTTTTGCGGGAAATGCCCCGGGAAGAATGGCTCGTTGATGGTGACATTCTTGATACCGGTCGCACTTTCGCCTGGTACCACGTCAACCACTTTGTCCACCAGCAGGAAAGGATACCGGTGCGGTATCGATTCCATGATTTTCTGGATATCAAACGCCATTGGTCAGATCCCTGCTTACTGGCCTTCGCCCTGCGCCGGCGCAGCTGCATCATCAGCTTTCTGCGGCATGTTCAGTGACACAGTCGGCAGCTCAGCATCAAGCTTTTCGATGAACTCTGTGGTTACGTCGATGCCCGCTGCAGAGCCCAGAACCAGGCGCTTCAGCATGATAACCTGCGCCTTCCGGTCATTGAGGAGCGCACGAATAACCGGCTGGCGCGCGCGCTCAACCTGAACCATGGCTTCCTGACGCAGTTTGTCGAAAGTATACTCCAACTGGCTCAGGGCCTGCTGCGCCTGAACATACTGGCTCTCAAGCTTGCGCTTTTCTTCTTCATATTTGTCGTTGCCGATGATTGCCTTGCGCTTTTCAAGGTCGGCCAGCTGCTGCTCAACAACACCGCCACGGGTGATGAACTGGCGCAACTGTAGGATATTCTGGCGCAGCTCTGCAGTTTGCAGGTTGAAATCCTTGTATGCCGCCGCTTCACGCTCAACGCGCTCGTCGTCTACGGTCAGGATCTGTGCCGTCGCGACTGTCGTGATGGTCAGCGCTGCAAGCGCGCCCACAACAGCCATTTTCAGTGATTTAAACATGTTACCCATTATATTTTCCCTAGTTTCACCCTTAGAAGGCGGTCCCGACGTTAAACTGCAGCGTCTGCGTGCGGTCGCCCAATTGTTTTTTCAATGTCTTCGACAGATCGATCCGGAAAGGTCCGAATGGCGACTGCCAGGAGAAGCCAATCCCCACGGAAATCCGTGGTGCAGGCGAGTTACCCGAAAGACAGTTTGTGTTCAGGCTGGAGAGATTGCTGTCAGCCTCTGCCGCATCAAAATCAGCCTGCGAGAAGGTACATTCCAGCAGCTCGTCTTCTTGTGCGCGGAACAAGGAGCCAACATCGACAAAGGCCGATGCCTGAATACCGGATTCAAGTGCTGCGTCCCCTAGCGGGAAGAAAAGTTCGCCACGGCCAATATAGTAGGCCGTACCACCCAGCGACTGTTCGCTGCTGAAGTCACGCGGCCCCATACCGGCTGTATCGAAACCGCGGATACGCGGCCCACCGATAAAGAACTTGTCCGACAAACGAATGTCCTGGCCAAGGCCATGAATGATGCCGGTCTCGCCGCCAATACGGAAGGTCCAGCCCTGCCACGGCGTCCAGTAATTGTCGAAGTTGATCGACGAACGCAGATACCGCACATCGCCACCCAGGCCAGCAAAGTCCTGGCTGAAGTAGAAGCTGTGACCGCGTGTTGGGCGGATGACACTGTTGAGCGTGTTGAAACCGAGTGTATAGCCTAGGATCGACTGATAGCGGTTACCAAGCGAATCCTGAATACCACGGCTCAGGGCGACAGAACGCTCGTCGACGCTGAGGTCTGAGATGCTTGACACGCCACTACCATCAGTATCGAAGTCAGCCAGTGTTACAGCGCCATCGCCGTTTACATCATACAGGCCAACACGACGCGTGATCTCATCTTCGTCAGTCACACCGTCGGTTGTGCGAACATTGTAGAAATTCTGGAAGAAGCTGTTGAGGAAGCCATCCAGGATGCTGACATTGTCGCGACGCAGTGTGTAGCGAGTGGACAGTGTCCAATATTCGCTAACCGCCATACCAGCGCGCAAAGAGAAGCCCAGTGATTTGGTATCGAAGAACGAGCCAAACGAGCTGGAGTCTACTTTACGGGCGAAGATATCGAAGCCTGCGGCCACGCGGCGGCCAAGGAAATACGGCTCTGTAAAGCCAAGATCGATTTCCTGACGTGTTCCGGAAAGGCGCAGCCCCAGACGTAGATCCTGCGCCATACCACGGAAGTTGCGTTGCTGGATCGAGAAGTCGAAAATGAAGTTCTCGAGGCTCGAGAAGCCGGCACCCAGATTCAATTGCCCCGTTGCCTGCTCTTCTACTGTCACATCCAGCACCATGCGGTCCGGCTCAGATCCCTGGATCTGATCGATCGTAACCTCGCGGAAGAAATCAAGACGCTTCAAACGCGTCTCGGAACGGCTAACGAGCGCAGAGTTGAAGGCATCACCTTCCTGAAGGCGGAATTCCCGACGAATTACACGGTCGAGCGTCACCACGTTTCCGCCGATATTGATCCGTTCAACATAAACCCGCGGTGCATCAAGCACGCGGAAGGTGATGTTGATCTTGCGTGCCTCACGGTCGCGGCTGATCTGTGGCCTTACGTCCACAAAGGCATAGCCCAAGAGGCCGGCAGCGTTGGATAGCGATTCTACGGTTTTCTCAATTGCTTCGGCGTTATATGTCATGCCTTCGCGCATCAGCAGGAATGCACGGAACAGGCTGGCGTCCACGTCGCGAATTTCACTTTCCACGTCGATGGTACCGAATTCGTAGACTTCACCTTCTTCCACCGTGAAGGTAATGAAGAAGTCTTCCCGATCAGGTGTCAGCTCGGAAATCGCGGAAACGGTCCGGAAGTCTGCAAAACCTTCATTCAGATAATGCTGACGCAGCACCTGTTGGTCATAGGCCAAACGGTCCGGATCAAATGTGTCGTTTGAGGTAAAGATTTTCCACCAGCGGGATTCTTTAGTCGCCAGAACGTCGCGCAGATCGCCATCACTGAACACTTTGTTACCGATGAAGTTGATGCGGCTAACTTTGGTCTTCGGGCCTTCCTGGATTTCATAAAGCAGGTCAACACGGTTCTGTTCCAGCTGCACCACCTTAGGTTCGATGATGGCGGCAAAACGACCGGACCGCCGATACAGCTCCAGCATCCGCTGAACATCGGCACGCACCTTGGCGCGGGTAAAGACCTGACGTGGGCGCAAGCGCGCCTCTTCAATCAGTTCATCGCGATCAAGGCGTTTGTTTCCTTCAAAGATAATACGGTTGATGATTGGGTTCTCAACCACGCGGACAATCAGGGCACCCTGGTTTTCAGAAAGCTCAACGTCCGAGAACAAGCCTGTCGCAAACAGGTTCTTCAGACTGATATCAAGCCTTTCAGGGTCAAACGGCTGCCCAGGCTGAACAGCCAGGTAAGACGCAATGGTCTCCGGCTCAACCCGTTCGTTGCCGATCACACTGATCTGACGAATAATAGGAGCCTGTTGAGCAGCTGGCTGCTGTGCCATTGCTGGCCCTGTTAGCGAAGCTCCCCCGATCGATAGCGCTACAATAAAGCGCCACATCACGCACATCTTAAAAAAACGCAACTTATTCCTGCCCATTCATATTTTTTTAGCGACAATGGCGGTGAAATTGGCCTAGAGCGCCATGGATTGCAAGTCATTCAGTGTGACAAGCAGCATAAAAATCAACATTAAGGCAAATCCCGCCACAAAACCGGCTTCCTGAGCCTTCTTGCTGATGGGAGAACCCTTAAGTGCTTCAAGGCCATAGTAGAGAAGATGGCCCCCGTCCAGCACGGGAATCGGTAACAGATTGATAATGCCCAAATTGAGCGACAGCATCGCCAGCATCCAGACAAAATACTCAACACTTGCATGCGCTGCTTCCCCAAGCGCATTGGCAATCCGCGGAATGCCCCCAAGTTCTTTCATCGAGCGAACACCCAAGAGCATCTGCCCCAGCGTTGTGAACATGGATTTGGTCGTACCCACCAGACGGCGACCACCCTCATGAAGCGAGAGAAACATGCCCGGGTCTTCGATCCGGCGCGTGTAGGGTGTCCCACCCTCTTCACTGTAATTGCTGACCCCCAACAAGCCGTATGGATATTGGTTATCAAATCGGTCAACGAAATACTCGATACCAATGACCGGGTAAAGAACAGTCTCCTGGCCATCCCGCTCAACAATCATCTCGAGGCGCTGACCAGGATGCAGGCGAATGATACGCGCAATATCGTCGAAGCGCTCAACTTCAGTCCCGTCGATTTCCAAGATTCTGTCGCGGCTCTGAACCCCGGCCTCAGAGGCTCCAGAGTTTTCCGACACAGTTACAACAACTGGGTCAGTGACCACCATACCGTTCATGTAAACGAGGCCCGAGAACACCATCCATGCTGCGATCAAATTGACTGCGGGGCCAGCAAACACAATCAGGGCCCGCTGCCAGAGTGGCTTGAAGTGGTAGCAAACCGCCTTTTCTTCATCCGTCATGCCTTCGGGAATATCGCCGGGGTTGCTGGCTGCAGAGGCGTCGCCATAGAATTTCACGTACCCACCAAGCGGAATCGCGCTGAACTTCCAACGGGTGCCCCGTTTATCGGTCCGCCCTATCAGTTCCTTGCCCATGCCAATCGAGAAAGTCTCGATCTTCACGCCGAAAATCCGGCCCACAATATAGTGGCCCCACTCATGGATAAACACGAGCAGGCTGAAGCCCCCGATAAAGGCAGCGATGGTGAAAAACAGTCCTGGGCCTTCCGTCTCCATAGAGTAATCCTTACTTCTTCCGGCTTGCCAACTGTAGCCCGGCTATGCGCCGTGCCTCTTGATCGATTTCAAACACATTCGTCAGCGATTGTGGCGCTTTCATGTCAGTTTGGGCAAGAGTTTCCTCTACAAGTGATGGGATATCCATAAAGCCAATCTGGCCTTTCAGGAACCCCTCCACAGCAATCTCATTTGCGGCGTTCAACACTGCCGGGGCTGCCCCACCCGCGTCAAGCGCTTCTTTGGCCAGCGCAAGGCAGCGGAATGCCTCATAATCCGGTGCCTGGAAGGTAAGCGATCCGATCTCTGCAAGCGATAGACGCTTTACCGGCGCTTCCATCCGCTCAGGCCATGCAAGGCTATAGGCGATCGGCGTACGCATGTCAGGTGAGCCAAGCTGGGCCAGCACACTGCCGTCATGGTATTCGACCATTGAATGGATCACTGATTGCGGGTGCACCAATACCTCGATCTGGTCCTTGGTGACTGGAAAAAGGTGGAAAGCCTCAATCACCTCGAGACCCTTGTTCATCATGGTCGCGGAATCGACTGATATCTTGGCGCCCATGTCCCAATTGGGGTGTGCCACGGCCTGCGCCGGCGTAACACCCATGAGGTCTGCCCGGCTCCGGCCCAGGAATGGGCCACCCGACGCAGTCAGGATCAGGCGGTCAACTGACTTGGCGGCACCGAAGTCGAAAACCTGGTAGATCGCGTTATGTTCGGAATCCACCGGCAAAAGCGTCGCACCATGTTCTGCAACCTCTGTCATCAGCAGATCACCGGCACACACCAGGCATTCCTTGTTGGCAAGCGCCACCGTCGCCCCGCGCCTGACAGCCGCCATAGTGGGCCGAAGGCCTGCAGCGCCAACAATGGCAGCCATCACAATGTCCGACGGTCGCGCGGCGGCATCAATCAAAGCCTCCTCGCCTGCGGCTGCCTCTACACCGGTGCCCTCAAGCAGATCCTTGAGTACCAGCAGTTTGCTTTCATCGCCGATGACCGCAAGCTGGGCCTTGAAAGCAATTGCCGACTTGGCCAACTCTTCAACTCGACTATAAGCAGTAAGCGCTATAATATTGAATTTATTTGGATTTCTTGAAATCAAGTCAAGCGTGCTTTGGCCCACCGACCCGGTCGCGCCCAAAACCGTTACGCTTTTTTTCACTGTGTCGCTCATCACTATAACTCAAAACCGAATAAGGGCTGATAAGCCATCAAGACCGCGACAGCAGGGGCGACGAACACAAGGCCGTCCACCCGGTCAAGCAAGCCGCCATGCCCAGGGATCAAACCACCAGAGTCCTTGACCCCGAAGGAACGCTTGATACCACTTTCAAGCAAGTCTCCGACCTGGGCCCAGGCCGCCAGAAGCCCGGCAATCCACCAATAGCTGCTCTCAAAGTCAAAGATGGCCGCAAAGGCAACGCTGACAACCGCGCTAAGCCCCATACCGCCCAAAAGGCCTGCCCAGGTCTTCTTTGGGCTGATCTTCGGTGCGAGCTTCGGCCCGCCAATGCCTTTACCGGCAAAATAGCCGCCAACGTCGGTCGCCCAAACCACCAGAAACACCCAGAAAACTACCAAAGCACTGGCCTCGCGCACATAAAACAGCGCCACAAGCGGCAGCGCCACATACCCCAAGCCCGTAAGCCACCAGCCCAGCGTGCGCTCAACCCTGACCAGCAGGCCACCGACAAGGGAAAGGCCTACCAGGGCGCCAATCAACAAGGCGGCAGTGTCAAATCCGGTCACGAGCAAAAGAGGTACGACGGTTGCCATCAGGACAGCAGACAGACCGTGCAACAACCGGGGTTCAATCTTGGTCAGGTCGCACCATTCAATGATCATCAGGGCGCCGCCCAGAGCCAGAAGAGCAGCAAACCACCAACCGCCGACATATATCGGCCAAAGCACCACAGGCAGCAGCAGCACGGCCGACACGATGCGCTTGAATAAATTATCTGAAATCCCAAGAGGCATACGGGCACCCTATTCTTTATGGGCGCACACCAAATCGGCGGTCGCGGTTATGAAAATCGGACACAGCCTCAGCGAATGCCTCTTTGGTGAAATCCGGCCACAAGAGATCCAGAAACAGGAACTCCGAATACGCTGCCTGCCACAAAAGGAAATTGGACAAGCGCTGTTCACCGCTGGTGCGGATGATCAGGTCCGGGTCTGGGAGGCCGTGCGTTGTCAGGGCATTCTCAAAAACAGATTCTGTAATTTCTTCCGCTGCCATCTCACCACTTGCGACCCTGCGGGCCAGCTTTTGCGCCGCATCCAGGATTTCATCCCGGCTGCCGTAGCTGAGCGCAATCACAAGCGTCATCCTGTCATTCTCGGCAGTCAGATCCTCGGCCCGCTCGATCATTTTCTGGATGTCAGCAGAAAGCTTGTCACGGCGGCCTATGACACGCAGGCGAACCTTCTGCTTGTGCATGGTCTTGACTTCGCGGTTCAGATACAGCTTCAAAAGCCCCATCAAATCCCGCACTTCGTCTTCTGGGCGGTTCCAGTTTTCAGATGAAAAAGCGTATAGCGTCAGATACCCGATACCCAGATCCAGGGCACCTTCAATGGCCTCGCGAACGGCTTCCGCCCCCCGCCGGTGGCCTGCAGACCGTGGCTTGCCTTTTTGCGCCGCCCATCGGCCGTTGCCATCCATAATGATGGCAACATGTTTTGGAGGCGCCGCAGCGGGCGCCTCTTCGATAGGCTGGGCCTGAGCTACCATGTTAGACCTGCATGATTTCTTTTTCTTTGGCCTGCAGAAGTTCGTCCACTTCACCAACGAACTTGTTGGTCAGCTCCTGAACTTCGTCGGCATACATCTTGTGATCGTCTTCGCTGATGGATTTGTCTTTTTCCATCTTCTTCAGCTGATCCATGCCGTCGCGGCGCACGTTGCGGATTGCGATACGGCCCGTCTCGGCGTATTTCGCAGCAACCTTGGCCAGCTCCGCCCGACGCTCTTCATTGAGCTCAGGAATTGGAATGCGAACCAACTGACCATCGATCATCGGGTTCAGGCCAAGGCCAGAGTTGCGAATTGCCTTCTCAACGGCTGACACATTGCTTTTATCCCAGACCTGGACCGACAGCATGCGTGGCTCGGGCACACCAACAGTTCCCACCTGGTTCAGCGGCATGTTGGCGCCATATACATCCACCGTTACCGGGTCCAGCAGGCTGGTTGTTGCCCGACCGGAGCGCAGGCCAGCATATTCATGCTTCAGCGCCTCAACAGCCCCCTTCATGCGGCGTTCGATATCGTTCAGATCAAGTTCTTCGTCACTCATGTTTATTCCTCACCCACGATTGTGCAGGTTCCTTCGCCCTGAAGGACCTTCACCAGCTCATCTTGCGTTTGAATAGAAAAGACAACAATTGGAATATTGTTTTCGCGGCTCAGCGAAATCGCCGATGCGTCCATGACTTTCAGGTCCTGCCGCAGCACATCCATGTAGGACAGGTGCTCATAGCGGACAGCCGACGGGTCTTTTTTCGGATCCGCGTTATAGACACCATCAACCTGTGTGCCCTTCAGAAGCGCATTACAGTTCATCTCAGCTGCCCGTAGGGCTGCGGCGGTGTCCGTTGTAAAGAATGGGTTGCCTGTACCGGCTGCGAAGATAACCACGCGCCCCTTTTCCAGGTGGCGGATCGCCCGGCGGCGGATATAGGGCTCGCTCACACTGGCCATCGGAATGGCAGACAGTACCCGTGTGTCCACGCCCACCTTCTCGAGCGCATTCTGAAGCGCCAGCGCGTTCATGACCGTGGCCAGCATGCCCATATGGTCCGCTGTGGACCGGTCAAGGCCTTCTGCAGCACCCTTGATGCCGCGGAAGATGTTGCCGCCACCGACAACCACGCATACTTCGGTGCCGATTTCCCGGGCGCGTTTAATTTCCTGGGACACCCGGTTAGCCGTTACAGGATCGATCCCATAACTGCCGTCGCCCATCAGCGCTTCGCCCGAAAGTTTCAGCAATACACGTTTAAATCTTGGCTCATTGGACATCAGCCAGTATCTCCCCTTACACCTTGAAATCTGGTGTTTATTCTTGCCCGCAGCAGCTTATCCGCTTGGGCGGGACAAGGCTACCGAAGTTTTAAATAAAAATGCGCTTGGCTTCAACGCCGCACTTGGGTGGCGGAATACCTCATAAAAAAGCCCAGGAGAAACCTCCTGGGCTTTTCAACTCTTTGGCGGTGAGTCTTAAACGCCTGCAGCAGCAGCCACTTCCGCAGCGAAGTCGTCTTCTTTCTTCTCGAGACCTTCGCCCATTTCCATGCGTACGAAGCTTACGAGTTCAATTGCAGTGCCAGCGTCTTTCGCAGCTTTTGCAATTACGTCTTCGATCTTGCTTTCGCCGTCGATAACGAACGTCTGTTTCAGAAGAACGATTTCCTCAAGGAACTTGCGCATACGGCCAACGATCATCTTCTCGATGATTTCCATTGGCTTGCCGGATTCCTTGGCTTTCTCGATCTGTACCTGCTTCTCGCGCTCTACGATTTCCTGGTCCAGGTCAGCTTCAGACAGGGACGCCGGGTTGGCAGCGGCAATGTGCATTGCAAGCTGTTTGCCCAGAGGCGCCAGAACGTCTTCACCAGCGTCGGATTTCAGGGCAACCAGAACGGCGATTTTGCCCATGCCATCAGCAACAGCGCTGTGGATGTAAGAAGCAACAAGGCCGCTTTCAACTTCAGCAACAGCGGCACGACGGATAGTCATGTTCTCGCCGATGGTTGCGATATTGTCGGTCAGGACTTCAGAAACTGGCTTGGAGGAACCTGGGTAGGTTGCAGCAGCAATTGCTTCAACATCGGTACCAACTTCCAGAGCAACGCCAGCCAGGTCGCCAACGAACTTCTGGAATTTCTCGTTGCGGGCAACGAAGTCAGTTTCGGAGTTGATTTCGATTACAGCGGCTTTGGTGCCAGCCGCTTTAACGCCAACAAGGCCTTCAGCAGCAACGCGGCCGGATTTCTTCGCAGCAGCAGCAAGACCTTTGGTGCGCAGCCAGTCAACAGCGGCTTCAAGGTTGCCGTCTGTTTCTGCAAGCGCTTTTTTACAATCCATCATGCCTGCGCCGGAAGTCTCACGCAGTTCTTTTACAAGTGCGGCAGTAATTTGTGCCATCGGAATTCCCCTTACGATCTGTGGAGATCTAAAGTGTAGATATGAGGAAGCCCCCGAAAGCCGAGACTTTCGGGAGCCCGCTATGAAAAGTGTTACTCAGCCTTGTCGGCGTCAGCAGCTTTTGCAGCTTTCTTAGGCGCAGCTTTCTTCGCAGGAGCCTTCTTTGCAGCAGCTTTTTTCGCTGGCTTCTTCTCTTCAGCTGGAGCTTCAGCAGCAGCTTCTTCAGCTGGTGCAGCTTCAACTTCAGTTTCAGCCACAGCTTCTTCAACTGGAGCGGCCTGAGCACCAAGGTCAACGCCTTGAGCAGCCAGTTCAGCCTGAATACCGTCCAGAGCTGCTTCAGCAAGCAGGTCGCAGTACAGACGCAGCGCACGGGTCGCGTCGTCGTTGCCTGGGATTGGGTAATCAACACCTTCTGGCTTGGAGTTGGTGTCGATAACGCCAACAACAGGGATGTGCAGACGGTTGGCTTCAGCAATCGCGAGGTCGTCACCGATTACGTCCACAGCAACAATAATGTCTGGCAGACCGCCCATGTCCTGGATACCGCCCAGGGAAAGCTCGAGCTTGTCGCGCAGGCGCGTCAGCTGCAGAGTTTCTTTCTTGGTCAGACCAGTGTGCTCTTGACCGAGTTGCTCGTTGAGCTGCTTCAGGCGCTTGATGGACTGGCTGATGGTCTGCCAGTTGGTCATCATGCCGCCGAGCCAACGGTGGTTTACATAGTACTGGCCGCAACGCTTTGCAGCTTCAGCAATGATTGGGGATGCTTGACGCTTTGTACCAACGAACAGAACGCGGCCGCCGCCGGCAACTACGTCACGAACAGCCTGCAGAGCACGCTGGAAGTATGGAACTGTTTGGGACAGGTCAATGATGTGAACGCCGTTACGCTCGCCGAAGATAAACGGCGCCATTTTCGGGTTCCAACGGTGGGTCTGGTGACCAAAGTGTACGCCTGCTTCCAAGAGGGCGCGCATGTCGACTACTGGCATCGCCATAATACTACTCCTTTTCCGGTTAAGCCTCCGTGGGCGTGCGTATCGGAAAACCATTTCCCGAAACACCGGATGGCGGCCTGCCAACACAGCAGGAAGCCTTCACCCACGTGTGAAGTCGCGCGTCGTATAGGCCTTTAATGGGGGTAGATCAAGCTTTTTTTGCTATTCCGCTCGCTTCAACGGAAAGTTCTTTCGGCGTGGCCGCCGTAACGCCGAAGCCGGTTGCCGGATCGATGGTCAGTTTTACGCCCGCCTGGCCCATATGAACCACAGGCAAAGTACGGATAACCCTGGCTCGCCGGGCCTGCCGAAGCGCTTCATTCACGGTTGTGGCGCGCGCCAGTTTCATCAGATTAAGGCGTGTCGGAAACATCAGCGGAATACGGTCGTTTTCCCAGTCATCAAGAATGCGCCGGGGGTTCACCCAACGGAAGGAAATGGCCTCATTGCCATCATGCAGCGCTGTATCACCGTTATGGGGCGCCAGATAGAAGTGTGTGTCGAACCGGCGCGGCATAGGTTCCGGCGTAACCCAGTGGGCGAACGGCACCATATTTAGGATATCAAGCTTGACGCCGGCCATGCGCACCATGCTCGCAAACGGGGTTGCGTTCGCAAGGGTCCGTTTCGGTGACTTGTCAGTCAGCAGGATACCGGCTTCCTCGTATAACTCCCTGAGCGCCGCAACCCGGTAAGGGAAATCGCGCATGGCGCTGCGGCCGGTGGTGATGCCCTGCCAGCGCCAACCCTGCATGTCGGCCTTGTCGACCTTGCCGCCGGGGAACACAAAAGCGCCGGGTGCGAACTTCATGGTTTTAGCCCGCTCGATCATCAGGACTTCCAAGCCGCCCTGCCCGTCACGGATCACCATGATGGACGAGGCTGGTTTGGGAAAAGCGATCTTGCGGCTATGGTCCAAGTTATACTTCCTCTACGGACAGAACACCCATTTCAGCGGCAACAGCCTGTTTCAGTTCCGGCGTCACCTTGAAGCGCCCCGGCAGCTTGAATTCGGCATAGCGACTGTTATCAGCCACCGGCACCCGCATGGTCACGCGGCCTTTGCCGCCTGCTTTACGATCTAGGGCGGCTTTGATGCCGGTAAAGGCCTTTTCCGATTCCACCTCAACAAACAGCCCCTTGGAAGACTGCGAAGCCACATGCTCCAGGCTTTCAATACCGCGACACGAGAGGCCGATGCTGTCGTCATCATCCCGCTTTCTGATCTGGACGGACACCACCACAGGGGACCCCTCTTCCACCCTTGCGCGGATGGCGTCCAGGTCATCTTCGAATGCCATGATCTCAAAGGCGTCCGAGCGGTCAGACAGGGTCAGGCGGCCAAATTTGCTGCCGCGCTTGGTATTGCCCTCGCGGTAGCCTGCAATTGCGCCTGCCATCCGAACCGTCTGGCCAATAAGACCTGGGTCGGTATAGACCTCCTTAGCGGGAATGATGCGTTCGCGCTGCAGGATCGTGTCGTATGTATCCAGTGGGTGGGCTGAAATATAGAAACCGACCGCGTTTTTCTCATACTCAAGGGCTTCAGTGTCCGTCCAGCTTCTGACCTGCGGCAGGCTTGGGCGATCCACGCTCTTGGCCATTTCCCCGCCAAACAGGCTGACCTGGTCGCTTTCGCGTTCCTTGGCTTCCATCTGGGCCACGCGCATGACCATCTCGGCCGCCGCATAGGCCTTTGCACGGTCGGGCTCAAGGCTATCGAACGCGCCAGCCGAGGCCAGACGCTCTATCTGGCGTTTGTTGAGATATTTGGGGTCAACGCGCTCGGCAAAATCGAAGATATCCTTGAACAGGCCGTTCTTCTCACGCTCTTCGATGATGCTTTCCATGGCCTTTTCACCGACGCCCTTGATAGCGCCAAGCGCATAGCGAACACCCAGGTTGTGGCGTGGGTCTTCCTCGTCACAATAGGGTTCTTCAACGGTTTCCACCACGAATGGCACAAAGGACCGGTTGATATCAGGTAGCAACAGCGGCACTTCCATGCGCTGCAGTTCCTGCTTGAAGGCCGCGAGCTTGTCTGTGTTCCCCAAATCCAGCGTCATGATCGCCGCCATGAACTCAACCGGGAAGTTGGCCTTCAGATAGGCCGTATGATAGGCCACCAATGCATAGGCCGCAGCGTGGGATTTGTTGAAGCCGTAGCTTGCGAATTTCGTTACAAGATCAAAGATATAGCTGGCTTTTTCCGCGTCAATGCCGCGCTCGACAGCGCCGTCACAGAAGCGGCCCCGTTGCTTGTCCATCTCTTCCTTGATCTTCTTACCCATGGCGCGCCGCAGGATGTCTGCTTCACCAAGGCTGTAGCCGGACATGACCTGCGCGATCTGCATCACCTGCTCCTGGTAGATGATCACGCCGTAGGTTTCGCCCAGGATTTCCTCAAGGATCGGATGCGGGTATTCGACCTCAAGCCGCCCGTGCTTGCGGTCGATATAGGTTGGGATGTTTTCCATGGGCCCCGGGCGGTACAGGGCCACAATTGCGATGATATCCTCGAACTTATCCGGCTTCAGGCCCTTCAGGACCGACCGCATGCCGGTACTCTCGAGCTGGAACACCCCAGCCGTATCGCCCTTTGCGAGCAATTCATAAGCAGGACCATCCTCAAGCGGCACATGGGCAAGGTCCACCTCAATGCCGCGATCACGGATATAGTGAACAGCGCGGTCAAGCACCGTGAGTGTCTTCAGGCCGAGGAAGTCAAACTTCACAAGGCCCGCCAGCTCCACCCATTTCATGTTGAACTGGGTAACTGGCATATCGGATTTGGGGTCGCGGTAAAGCGGCACCAGCTGATCGAGTGGCCGGTCACCAATCACCACGCCCGCTGCGTGGGTGGATGAGTGTGCGTAGAAGCCTTCGAGCTTCAACGCCCGGTCCATCACGCTTCTGGTCAGCTCGTCATTGTTGATCTCAGCCTGCAGCCTGGGTTCGCTGTCGATCGCCTCCTGCAGGCTCATGGCGTTCCCAGGGTCGTTCGGAATCATCTTCGACAGGCGGTCTGTCTGGCCGTGCGGCTGCTGCATCACCCGGCCACAGGCCTTTACAACCGCCCGGGCCTGCAATTTACCGAAGGTGATGATCTGCGCCACATGGTCATAGCCATATTTGTCCTGCACATAACGGATCACCTTCTCCCGCTTGTCCTGGCAGAAGTCGACGTCAAAATCGGGCATGGATACCCGTTCCGGATTCAGGAAACGCTCGAACAGCAGCGAGAAGCGAAGCGGGTCGAGATCGGTAATCTTGAGCACCCATGCAACCACCGAGCCCGCGCCGGACCCACGGCCTGGACCAACGGGAATGTCGTGGTCCTTGGCCCACTGGATGAAGTCCGCAACGATCAGGAAGTAGCCCGGGAACCCCATCTGGTTGATAATCCCCAGTTCATAATCCAACCGGTCCCAATATTCCTTTTCCCACTCCTGGTCCTTGCCAGGCGTCAGGCTTTCTTCTTTGGCCTTGATATCCAGGCGTTCGCGCAGGCCGTCTTCGGACTGCTGGCGCAACAGGTCGGCCTCAGACAGGTCAAGGCCGCGGGTAAAGTTGGGCAAAAGCGGATCGATCTTGTCGACCTTATACGCACATCTATGTGCAATATTCATTGTATTTTCAATTGCTTCTGGAAGGTCTTTAAAGAGATTTATCATCTCATCAGCTTCCTTGAAGCGATACTCCGGATTCAGCTTCCGGCGGTCCTGCACAGCCACATAGGTGCTTTCCGCCATACACAGAAGCGCGTCGTGCGGCTCATACATGTCAGGCCCGACGAAGAAGGGCTGGTTGGTCGCCACGATCGGGATATCGTGGTCATAAGCCAGATCAAGGAAGTCTTCCTCGGTCTGCTCCTCCGTCGGCATGCCGTGGCGCTGGATTTCCATGTAAAGCCGATCGCCAAACAGCGTCTTCAACGACCGCAGGCACAGGTCCGCCTCTTCCTTCTTGCCCTCCAGGAGTAGAGCACCGATGGGCCCAGACACGCCACCCGTCAGGCAGATGATACCCTCTGTAAGGCCCTTGAAGCCTTCAAACGGGAACTGTACGCCAGCCTGGGGGTCGCTTTCGAGGTGGGCCTTTGAGACCAGCTTCATCAGGTTCTGGTAGCCCAGCTCAGATTGCGCCAGCAGCACCAGCTGGTCTGGCTTGGCAGTCTTCTTGCCCTTCGCCTGATGATCCTTGAAAGGGTTCTTCACATGCAGGGTAACGCCAATGATGGGCTGCACCCCGGCGTCTGTCGCATATGATGAGAACTCAAGCGCCGCGAACATATTGTCCGTATCGGTCATGGCCACGGCGGGCATCTTGTGCCCCACGCACTGTTTCACCAGGTCTTTGACATGAATCGCTCCCTCAGAGAGAGAATATGCCGTGTGAACGCGCAAATGCACAAAGCCCGCGTGGCTCATAAAATCTTACTCCAGACCCTTTTGGTTAGTTCCAGACGCCCATCATCGCGCCCATTGCCATCATTGCAAGCGTGATATTGCCCATATGAATGAGAAAATGACGTAGTGTCTTGTTCTCAAAGGCATAATTAGCAAATGTGCCGCCCCCGATTATCAGGATGGACAGGACAAAGCCGACCTGCACGCCGCCCATCCAGCCGCCGTCCGCGAAAGACTGCATCGACAGGATGAATTCAAGACCTGCTGACAGAAACAAGGCGGCCACAAAGCTTTGGGCCATTGCCTTGGCGGGACTGCCAGATGCCTTGATTTCCTCTTCCGTAAGGCCCATTTCAGCCATCCAGGCTTTGCCCGCTATGGGGCCATACCAGATGCTGCCAACAGCCATATAAATCACCGCGCCCAAAAGCACGGCAAGCCAGTTCATGTTTGCGAGTAATTCCATTGTCTCCCCCTCTCCCAAGTGAGGGGTGTAGAGTAGCCGCAAAAGCGCACGCGCTCAAGATTCGTGAAGCACGCCTGCCGACAGATGCAGTTGCCGGTCCATTTGCCCAGCAAGGGACAGATCGTGCGTGGCAATCACTGCAGCCAGCCCCCTGTTCCGAACCATGGAAACGAACAATTCAAAAACGCGGCCCGCGGTTTCCTCATCCAGGTTTCCGGTTGGCTCATCTGCCAGCAAAAGCGATGGATTGGCCACAATCGCCCGCGCGATAGCCACCCGCTGCTGTTCGCCGCCCGAAAGCTCGGCAGGATTATGAGACAAGCGGTCGCCCAGCCCCATCTCGACCAGAATTGCCTCAGCCTCTTTGGCGGCTGTTTTCGTGTCAACGCCGCCGATGCGCAGCGCCATCTGGACGTTTTCAAGGGCTGAAAAATCCGGCAGAAGGTGGTGGAACTGATAAACAAAGCCAAGTTTGGATCGGCGAATCTGGCTGCGCACATCATCCTTCAAGTCAGCAACTCGCTCGCCAGCAATGGCAATCGTCCCGAAGGTTGGCTTGTCCAGAAGGCCAGCAAGCTGCAGCAAAGTACTTTTGCCAGAGCCGGAAGCCCCCACAAGCGCCACCAGCTCGCCCGGCTTTACCGAGAGGTCAATGCCCTTGAGGACGTGCAGTTCCTTGTGGCCCTGAAAAAAGCTCTTGCAGATGCCCGTCATCTCAAGCGCGAGGGGTGCTGTTGCGTTACTCATACCGAAGCACCTCCACAGGATCGAGCTTGGCGGCCCGCCGCGCCGGAATCACGGCCGCGATCAGCGACAGCAGCACGGCAAGCCCGATGGTCAGGCCAGCTTCAAACCAGTCCACATCGGCACGAATGCCAGAGATAAAGCGGACAGCAGGGTCCCACACATCCATGCCCGTCATGCGCTCAACCAAATTTTTGATGCCTTCAATGTTGGCAATGGTCACCCACGACAGCAAACAGCCAACACCGATTCCCACCAAGGCAACGCACAGGCCCACGGTTACGAAGATACGCTTGATGGCCCCTTGCGTGGCGCCCATGGTCCGAAGAATGGCAATATCAGGCGATTTGTCCTTCACCAGCATGAAAAGGCTGGAGGAAATGTTGAAAACCGCCACGACGATTATCAATCCGACAACCAGGAACATGACAACGCGCTCTGTTTGCAGCGCACCAACCAGGCTTTGGTTCAGCGAGCGCCAGGACCGGACAAAGGCACGCCCGCCGACCACCTCGGCAATCGTCGGCCCCATGTCGTCTACTGCATCCGGGCTCGTCAGCATCAGCTCAATATTGGTGACCGTGTCGCCCAACCGGAAAAACCGCTGGGCTTCCGGAAGCGGCATGCCGATAAAGCTTTCGTCGAACTGATAAACGCCGATCTCAACGACGGCCGCGACAGGAAAGGAAAGATACCGGAGGGTTGACCCAAAAGGGGTTGAAACAGAATTCGGGCTGACGATGGTAACGGTATCGCCCGCAGTAACCCTGAGCCGGTTGGCAAGCTGCATCCCAAGCACGACGCCGCCGACTTCAGACGCCTGCTCAATGTTCCCCGCGACAGTGCGCGCCACATTCAGCTTTTCTTCGGTGAAATAATCGTCCGGCATACCGCGCACCAATGCGCCCCATGCCTGCCCTTCCTTGGTGACCATGACCTGGGATTCGCTGAAGGGCATGAGCTTCACTACGCCGTCGACCTGCTCCAGGTCCTTCAGAATATCCTGATAGTCATTGATCTTGCCGCCATAGCCCTGCACCAGCACGTGGCCGTGATAGCCGAGGATTTTATCCATCAGTTCAGCCCGGAAGCCATTCATCACCGCCATAACAACAATCAGGGCCCAAACCCCAACGGCAATGGCTGTGATCGACAACAAGGCAGTGACGGAGATAACAAGGTCATTCTTGCGCGCAAGCAGATAGCGCTGCGCAACAGACCATTCAAATCCTCGTGCTATCACCAAACTCCCCCTTCTTTGGGCCGATTAAGCCGTCAGTTTGGCAATGGCCTCTTCCGGCGTCAACTCAAGCTTCTCGCCGCTTTTGCGGTCCTTGACCTCAACAACACCGTTCTTGAGCCCGCGCGGGCCGACAGCCAGCTGATACGGCAGGCCGATCAGGTCCATGTTGGCGAATTTGGCGCCCGCCCCGGTGTCGGTATCGTCATACAGCACCTCGATGCCCGCAGCGGTCAGTTGCTGATAAAGCTTGTCGCAGGCTGCCGTGCACTCTTCGTCCTTGGCGCGCAGGTTCATCAGGCCAACCTTGAACGGCGCCACAGCCTCCGGCCACACGATGCCGTTCTCGTCATGACACGCTTCAATGATGGCACCAACAAGGCGGGACACGCCAACACCGTATGAGCCCATCTGCACTGGTACGGTATCGCCATCTGGCCCCTGAACGGTTGCGTTCATCGGTTTGGAGTATTTTTCGCCGAAGAAGAAGATGTGCCCAACCTCAATACCGCGACCGGTAATCAGGTTGCCCGCGTCAACCGGGCAGTTATCTGCGTCGTGGATTTCATCTGTTGCAGCATAATGACTGGTCCACTCATCCACGATCGGCTGAAGGTCTGCACCCGCGGCGGCTTCAACCATGGGGTCGAGCCCGTCGAACGCCTTGTCGAAGAAGACTTCGCTCTCGCCTGTTTCCGCCAGCACGATAAACTCGTGGCTCAGGTCGCCGCCAATGGGGCCAGTGTCAGCCCGCATCGGAATCGCCTTGAGGCCCAGGCGCGCGAACGTGCGCAGGTAAGCCACAAACATGGCGTTGTAGGACTTCTGGCCGTCTTCAGCGGTCAAATCGAAGCTGTAGGCATCCTTCATCAGGAATTCGCGTCCACGCATCACGCCGAAGCGCGGGCGGCGCTCATCGCGGAATTTCCACTGAATGTGATAGAGATTCTTGGGCAGATCGCGGTAGGATTTAATTTCCTTGCGGAAAATATCCGTGATCATTTCCTCGTTTGTCGGGCCATACAGCATCTTGCGGCCGTGACGATCTTCAATGCGCAGCATCTCGTCGCCATAATCGTCATACCGGCCGCTTTCCACCCACAGGTCTGCTGCCTGAATGGTTGGCATCAGCACTTCCTGTGCGCCCGCCGCATCCTGTTCTTCCCGAACAATCTGTTCGATCTTGCGCAGTACCTTAAGCCCCATCGGCAACCAACTGTAGATTCCGGCTGCGCCCTGGCGGATCATGCCGGCACGCAGCATCAGGCGGTGCGAGGCAATCTGCGCATCTGCAGGGGTTTCTTTCAAAGTTGGCAAAAAATAACGGCTTGAACGCATGATGGCTTGTATCTCTTGTTTGAATCATGGAGAGGGCGCTTCTTTCCGCGCCTTAAGTCTTTGCTTCTTTTGCCGCTCAGGCAGTCGAATAGCAACGGTTTCTTTCAAATTTTGTGTGCAGGTATGCCCCTCAATGCTAAATTTCCGGCAACATCAGCGGGAAGTCGCTCAAAATGTTGCAGCCGTGCAACAGAATGCGGAAAGAAACACAATATATGGTGGCAACACACGCTTTCAATTGATGACAAGCATCAAATGTTTCCATAGCGTCTCTCAGGCGCAGAGCTGAACGGATCACGCATTATGTGGCCCACGCTCAGGGAGGACTTTGTGCTCATATATATTAGAAACGGGCTCTAAAAAAATCGCTCGTTCATATATTAAAGAAAAGCAAGGCTTAGCGGCCTTGCTTTTTTACTTTCAGACGTGGTGACGTGGCGTCACTAGCCCTTGTACCGGAAGGAAATCCAGCCTGACGTGGCGACAAAATAATAGCCCACGGTCAGCACCAGCGCGATCAGTGACGTCACGATGATTTTCTTCTTCAGGTTCGGGTTTGCCGGTGCGCCTGGTTCGGTGCCCTCTGTCACCCCCTCTTCCGTCTCATGCTGGGAGCGGATACCCCAGGGCAGTACGGCAAAGAACACCATCCACCATGCGACCACATAGACCAGCAGGATCGTCGCGATATTCATGGACTAGACCTCCTCGATTTCCACAAGTGTGCCGCAGAAGTCCTTGGGGTGCAGGAACAATACGGGCTTGCCGTGGGCACCGGTCTTGGGCTCGCCGTCGCCCAGGATACGCGCGCCCTCTGCCACCAGCTTGTCGCGCGCGGCGAGGATATCCTCAACCTCATAGCAAACATGGTGCATGCCGCCGGAGGCGTTCTTTTCAAGGAACTTGGCAATGGGAGAGTCCTCGCCCAGAGGATGCAGCAGCTCGATCTTGGTGTTCGGCAGCTCAACGAAAACGGTGGTCACGCCGTGGTCTGGCAGGTCAACAGCCCCGGACACCGTCGCACCGAGCGTATCCCGGTAGGTCCTCGCAGCGGCTTCAAGGTCTGGCACAACAATCGCCACATGGTTCAAACGACCAATCATCCTTCTCTCCCTAACTGAATTCTAATTCGTCCCGACGGGTGATCAGCACAGCCACGCCGGGGTTTTTACCGATTTCACGGCGGCAGAAGCGGCGAACGCCAATCCGCACTGCTTCTTCCACGAACACATCGCTTTCACGGTCCCGGCGTTTCATCCGCTCCACAGCGGTTTCAATCGCATCCACCATGCCGTCATAAAAGCTGTCGTCATCCGCGCGCGGAAGCCCAAGGGGCGCCATAAGCGGCTCAGCGGCCAGTGCGCCATCGTCATCGAACACGAGGCTGACGGAAACAAAGCCGTTATGGGATGCACGCCTGCGGTCTGCGATGGCAGCGTCCTCGAAGGACACCACTTCGGTACCGTCCAGCACAAGGCGGCCAAAGGGCGCCTGATCCACCAGCTTGAGGCCCTTCTTGCTGATCTCAATCACATCGCCGTTCTTGGGCACGATGGTATGTTTGACCCCCAGTTCGCGCGCAAGCTTGGCGTGGCGCTGCAGGTGGCGGGCTTCACCATGCACTGGAATGGCGGTATGCGGTTTGGTCCACTCATACATTTTGGCCAGTTCCGCGCGACCCGGGTGACCGGACACATGGATGAATTCATCCTTTTCCGTAATCACATTCACATTCTTGATCGCAAGCTGGTTGAACAGCTGGCCAAGAACCAATTCGTTGCCCGGAATGATCTTGGACGAGAAAATCACATTGTCTTCGGGGCTGAGCTGCAAGTGCTTATGGTCGTCGCGGGCGATGCGGGCGATGGCCGCGCGCGGTTCACCCTGACACCCTGTGCAGGCGATCAGCACTTCGTCCTTGGGCAGGTAATCGGCATCTTCCTCGTCCACAAGCGGTGGGAAATCCTTCAGATAGCCGGTTTCCTTGGCAGCTTTGACCACGCGCTCCATCGACCGGCCGAGCAGCACAAGCCGCCGGCCTGTCGCCTTGGCCACTTCTCCAATGGTTTCAAGGCGCGCCACGTTTGACGCAAAAGTGGTGATCACCACCCGGTTTTTCAGGCCTGCAACGATTTCCTTCAGGCTTTCGCGCACAGCGGCCTCAGAGCCCGATTCTGTCGGGTTGAAGACATTGGTACTGTCGCCCACAAGCGCCAGCACGCCCTCTTCGCCCATGGCGGACAACACCGGGCTTGGACACGCCGGGCCAATCAGGGGCCGGTCATCCAGCTTCCAGTCACCTGTGTGGAAGATCGTACCCACAGACGTCTTGATCGACAGCCCATGCCCTTCCGCGATGGAATGCGCGAGCGGCACATACTGGACCTCAAACGGATCAAGACTGATGGGATCAATGCCGTCAACCACATAAAGCGGCACCTTGTCCAGAAGTCCTGCTTCAGACAGCTTCCCCTTCACCAGCTCCGCCGTAAACGGCGTGGCGTACACCGGGCACTGAAAGCGCTCCCACAGGAACGGCACGGCGCCGATATGATCTTCGTGCCCGTGTGTCAGCACCAGACCGACCAGATCATCCTGTTCGTCCTCGATAAACTCAGGGTCCGGGAAAATCAGGTCTACACCGGGCAGGAAATTGTCGGCAAAGCTCATGCCGCAATCCACCATCAACCATTTGCCCTTATGGCCATACAAATTGAGGTTCATGCCGATTTCGCCGGAGCCGCCCAGTGGCAGGAACAAGAGCCGTTCGTCGCTTTTGCGCATATATGCCATATCAGCGCGCGCCCGGCTTGTTGCGGTCATAAATCAGCCGCAGGCCCTGGAGCGTCATCTCACCCGCGACTTCATCAATCGCGGTCGTCCGGTTGGCAAACACAGGCGCCAAACCGCCGGTGGCCAGTACTTTCATATTGCCGCCGTGTTCGGCCTTGAGGCGGGCTACCAGGCCTTCAATCATGCTGACATAGCCCCAGAAAACGCCAGATTGCATCGCTTCCTGTGTGGTCTTGCCGGTAACGGGCTTGCCTTCTTTGGGGGCTTCCACGGCAATGCGCGGCAGCTTGGCCGCGGCCAGATGCAGCGCCCGCAGGCTGAGGTTGATACCAGGGCAAATCACGCCGCCCAGGTAGGCCCCGTCTTTGCCCACAATATCAAAGGTGGTCGCCGTGCCGAAATCCACCACGATCAATGGCCCACCATAGAGCGCATGGCCCGCGACAGCATTCACCAAGCGATCAGCGCCCACTTCGCGCGGGTTGGTCACCTGAATGTCCACACCCAGGTCGACATTCTCCTCACCCACCACCAAAGGCTCACAGCCGAAGTATTTCTTGCACAGCTGCGTCAGCGGCCACACCACCTGCGGCACTACGCTGGCGATGATTGCCCCGGAAACAGCGTCTGGCGACCGACCTGAAAGCGCCATCAGGTTGGAAATCCAAACCATATATTCGTCAACCGTGCGTTGGTCACCGGTTGAGATGCGCCATTGTTCCACAATGTCGCTATCTTCAATCAGCGCGAACACCGTGTTGGTATTGCCTGCGTCAATGGTCAAAAGCATAAAGCCTAATCCTTTAATCCGCCCGTTCGACCGGGAAAACGTCCCCTGCATATAGGCGCTTTTCAAGGCCGTCGTCCAGTCTGGCAATCAGGGCGCCATCATCAGATAGGCCCAAAAGCGTTGCTGTGAAGGTTTCATCGTGGGTCCTGAGTACACGCTGCTGGCCCAAACCCCAGGAATACCGCGTCCATTCTTCGGCAACGGAGCTGAAATCATCAACCTTCCAGGCATCGATCCGGGCATATAACTTCTCCGCGAGCACTGTGGCGGCATCCTTGACTGATACCTCCTGCCCTGTGACGTGCAGAAGCGACGTCGCGCCGAATGCTGCATCGTCCGGAAAATGCACCAGGTTCATACCGATACCAATGATGACATAATCCAACAGGCCACCGTGCTTGGCACTGCTTTCAATCAATACACCACTGGCTTTACGTTCCCCGATCAGGATGTCGTTGGGCCATTTGCATTGGACCTGGCTTTCAGGCGCGCCAAACGCGATGAAGGTGTCCCGCACCGCCAACGCCACAATGAAGGGCAAGGCTGCCAAATCCTGCGGCCTGATATGCGGGCGGAACATCAACGACGCATAGAGGTTACCTGTCTTGGATGTCCAGCTGCGGCCGCGGCGCCCCCTGCCCGCGCTTTGTTCGCCAGCCACAACCCACAAAGGTCCTGGCTCGCCGGCAATAGCCAGTGTCGCCGCACGGGCGTTGGTGCTGTCACAGACCTCAAAGAAGAAGGCCCCGACACCATTCGGCATCGAGGCCCCCCAATTTTGATGGTCGCTGCCCGTCACTAGAACAGCAGGGACTGGGCGGCCCAGCCCGCTGCACTCACAAGTGGCGCAATCAATATGAAGTAGCTGACTGGCGAGTTGATCAGGGCGCTCACGCCGATCACGAAGCTGATGCCATTGCCCTGACCGCCTTCAAAGGCAGGTGCAGGGTCATCGAAGAACATCACTTTGATGATACGGATATAATAGAAAGCGCCCACAACACTTGTCAGCACGCCAACGATGGCAAGCGGTACCAGACCAGCTTCAACAGCTGCCAGGAACACATACCATTTGCCCCAGAAACCCGCGAGAAGCGGAATACCCGCCAGCGAGAACATGAAGATGGCAATGCCTATGGCCAGTGGCAGGTTGCTCTGGCTCAGGCCCGACAGGTCGGAAATGTCTTCCACCATGCCGTTCGACCGGCGCATGCACAGGATGGCACCAAAGGTACCCAGCGTCATGGTCAGGTAGATGGCAAGGTAGATCAGCAGTGCTTCAATACCCGCCTGCGTGCCAGCCGCAAGGCCCACAAGTGCATACCCAACATGGCCGATGCTTGAATATGCCATCAGGCGCTTGATGTTGGTCTGTACCAGCGCAATGAAGGCACCCACCAGCATGGAGGCGACGGAGATAAAGACGATGACCTGTTGCCATTCCTGTATCATACCAGGGAAAGCGCCAAACAACACGCGAACGAGCAATGCGAGCGCAGCAACTTTGGGTGCCGCGGCAAAGAATGCCGTCACAGGTGTTGGCGAGCCTTCATATACATCCGGCGTCCACATGTGGAACGGCACGGCGGAGATCTTGAAGGCAAGGCCTGCCATCAGGAACACCATGCCGACAACGACGCCCATGGACGTGCTTTCCTGCCCCTTCAGTGAGGACGCAAGCAGGTCGAAGTCCACGGTGCCTGCGAAGCCATACACCAGCGATACGCCGTAAAGCAGCATGCCGGACGACAGCGCGCCCAGAACAAAATACTTCAGGCCCGCTTCCGTTGAACGCGTTCGGTCACGGTTCATGGCTGCAAGCACATAAAGCGACAGGCTTTGAAGCTCGAGACCCACATAAAGCGTCATCATGTTGTTCGAAGAAATCATCACCATCATGCCAAGCGTGGCCATAAGGATCAGGATCGGATATTCGAACTTGGCGATCTTGTGCTGCTTCATGAAGTTGCCGGACATCAGGATTGCAATCACGGAGCCCGTCAGCACCAGGATCTTGGTGAACACAGCGAAGCTATCTGTCACGAACATGCCGCCAAACGTCAGTTGGCGCTCACCACCAACTTTTGTCACCAGCACGGTTGCGGCGGCTACCAGAAGCAGGATGGAAAGGTTCGAGACCTGGCCATAGCTTTTGTCGCCCTGAAACACACCAAGCATCAGCAGCACCATCGCGCCAATTGCCAGCATAATTTCCGGCATCACGGGAACGAGGGATGGAATGTCACCGGTCATCGGTTTGTACTCCTTAACGTGCTGCAGCAGCAGAGGTGGTTACACCTTCCGCATGCTCGGCTGCAGATGAAAAATCAGTTTGGATGAGGTTCTCCACGGAAGCGTGGATCGGCTCAAGGAAGCTGTTCGGGTAAATACCCATCCAGAAGACCACAATTAACAGCGGCAGGAAAATCAGCTTCTCACGCAGGGTCAGGTCTGGCATCGCCTTCACATCGTCTTTGTCCAGTTCACCAAACACCAGACGGCGCACCAGATACAGCATGTAGGCCGCGCCCAGAACCACACCCGTGGCAGCACCGAAGGCAACCCAGCTGTTGTAAGCGTAAGCACCATTCAGCACCAGGAACTCGCCGATGAAGCCGGAAGTACCAGGCAGGCCAACAGACGCCATCGAGAAGATCACAAACGTGGTCGCATAGATCTTCATGTTGACGGACAGGCCACCGTAGCGGCTGATTTCCCGCGTATGCAGGCGGTCATAGATCACGCCAACGCACAGGAACAGTGCGCCAGAGACAATACCGTGGCTCAGCATGGTGAAGATCGCACCTTCAATACCGTTGGTATTCAGGATGAAGATACCGATTGTCACAAAGCCCATGTGGGCGACAGACGAATAAGCGATCAGCTTCTTGATGTCTTCCTGCACCAGCGCGACCAGCGATGTATAGACAATCGCAATGATCGACAGCGCAAAGACAAGCCAGGCGAAATGCTCAGTCGCGTCCGGGAACATCGGCAGGCTGAACCGCAGGAAGCCGTAGCCACCCATCTTCAAGAGTACACCCGCCAGGATCACGGAACCACCTGTTGGTGCCTGCACGTGCGCGTCAGGCAACCATGTGTGCACCGGCCACATTGGCATCTTCACCGCGAAGGAGGCAAAGAAGGCCAGCCATAGCCAGTTCTGAACGTCGGCCGCGAACTCATGGTTCATCAGCATCGGGATGTCGGTCGTGCCGGTTTCCACATACATGTAGAACACAGCCACCAGCATCAGCACGGAACCCAGAAGCGTATAGAGGAAGAATTTGAACGCGGCATAAATCCGGTTCAAGCCACCCCAGACACCAATCAGCAGATACATCGGGATCAGGCCGCCTTCGAAGAAGACATAGAAGAGGAAAATATCGAGCGCTGTAAACACGCCGATCATCAGCGTCTCAAGCAGCAGCAGCGCGATCATATATTCCTTCACGCGCGTCTCGATCGATTCCCAGCTCGACAGGATCACGATTGGCATCAGGAAGGCCGTCAGCACCACCAGCAGCATGGAAATACCGTCCACGCCGACATAGTAGCTAATGTCCCCAACCCAGCTGTAGCGTTCTTCAAACTGGAAGTCCGCGCTGGAGTTATCAAAACCAACCCACAGGAAAATGCTGAGGATAAAGGTGGAGATTGTCGCCAGCAGCGCAACCTGACGGATGTTCCGTTTTTCGATCTCTTTATCCTGATGACGAATGATCAGGATAAGAGCCGATCCCAAAAGCGGGATGATCATCATCAGGCTGAGCAGGTTATTCGAGAAAAATTCCATTTTACTTATCCCCTGCCCTTAGTGTGCGCCACTTTGGGCCATAAACCATGTCACCACGACAGCCAGGCCAATGATCATGGCAAAGGCATAGTGATAGACGTAACCAGTCTGAAGCTTGCGAGCCTTGGCAGCCACCAGGGCCACCGTGGACGACACACCATTCGGGCCGAACCCGTCGATGGTTTGCTCGTCACCGCGCTTCCAGAATACGCGGCCAAGCCAGAAGGCCGGGCGCACGAACAGGAAGTCATAGAGCTCATCCCAGTACCATTTGCTCAGGAGGAACGCATAAAGGCCGTTCCACATGGTGGCGGTACGCTGTGGCAGGTCATTCGTCACCTTCCCGGCCGCATACAGGTATGCGTAGTAGAAGATAGCGAAGGCAAAGCCCGCGAAATAGCCAACGTATTTCATGAAGCCTATGTGATGCAGGTCCGTGAACTTGGCGGCGATAAAGAGCGCCAGCGTCAGAACCGCAAGGCCTGCCGCCGCAAACTTTGGCATCGCAATGCGGGGGGCATAGAACATCATGGAGATGAAGAAGCCCAGAACCATCACAACGAATGGTGCCAGCGTCACGCCCATCGGCACGCTCTGTGCCGCGTCCATCACATCACCCATCTGGGTAACCAGTGCGCCATTCCAGAAAGCGACACGGTCATCGCCAACGAAGTAGCTGCTGAACACAGCGCCGGCAAAGACTGCACCTGTCGCAAGGATCAGCAATGGCCCCATGATCGTGATCGGGCCCTCGTGTGCCGCATCGAAATATTTCTGCTTAGCGCGGGTTTCACCAAAGAAGGTCATCCACACCAGACGCCAGCTGTAGAAGCTGGTCATCAGCGCTGCAGCGACACCCATAACGAAGGCATACTGGGCAACTGAACTGTCTGACGCAAAGGCAGCCTGGATGATCAGGTCCTTGGAATAATAGCCCGACAGCAATGGGAAGCCGGTGATCGCCAGCGTGCCGATTGTCATGACAGTGGCGGTGATCGGAATCTTCTTGAACAGACCACCCATCTTGCGCATGTCCTGCTCGTGGTGCAGGGCGTGGATCACGGAACCCGCACCCAGGAACAACAGCGCCTTGAAGAAGGCGTGCGTGAACAGGTGGAAGATTGCGCCGCCGTATGCGCCAACGCCAAGGGCGAAGAACATGTAACCCAGCTGCGAACAGGTTGAGTAAGCGATCACGCGCTTGATATCATTCTGCACTAGGCCGACGCTTGCCGCAAAGAAGGCAGTGGTCGCACCAACGATCGCAACAACTTCGAGGGCGTAGGCGGAATATTCGAATACCGGGCTGAAGCGCGCCACCAGGAACACACCCGCCGTTACCATGGTTGCCGCGTGAATGAGCGCCGACACAGGCGTCGGGCCTTCCATCGCGTCCGGCAGCCATGTGTGCAAGCCAAGCTGGGCGGATTTACCCATGGCACCGACAAACAGCAGCAGGCAGACAACCGTAATGGCGTGATATTCATGACCGAGGAAGCTCAGTGTCGCCGTCTCATAGTTACCAATGGTGCTGAAAATCACGTCGAACTGCACCGAACCGGTCAACAGGAACACAGCGTAGATGCCCAGCGCAAAGCCAAAGTCACCCACACGGTTCACAACGAAAGCCTTGATGGCGGCTGCGTTCGCGCTTGGTTTCTTGAACCAGAAGCCGATCAGCAGATAGGACGCCAGGCCCACGCCTTCCCAACCGAAGAACATCTGCACCAAGTTATCGCTTGTCACCAGCATCAGCATCGCAAAGGTAAAGAGCGACAGATACGCAAAGAAGCGCGGCTTGTCAGGGTCTTCTTCCATGTAGCCCATGGAATACCAGTGCACCAGCGCAGACACCGTATTGACAACAACCAGCATCACGGCGGTCAGCGTGTCAACCTGCAGGGCCCAGGCGAACTCAAGGTCACCGGACTTAACCCAGTCCAGAAGCGTCACAACGAACTTGTTGCCCGCAAGTGCCACATCAACAAACACCAGCCACGACAGGATCGCACCGATGGTCACCAGCGACGATGTCAGTACCTGGCTGACCCGGTCACCGATGGTGCGGCCGAACATGCCTGCGATCAGGAAACCGACAAGCGGCAGGAATACAATAAACTTAGCAGCTGTTTCCATTGTCCTACCCCTTCATCTGGTTGATGTCTTCAACCGCGATGGAACCGCGGCCGCGGAAATAAACCACGAGGATCGCCAGACCAATCGCCGCCTCAGCAGCAGCCACCGTCAGCACGAACATGGCAAACACTTGGCCCACCATGTCCTGCAGGTAGGTAGAGAAGGCCACAAGGTTGATGTTGACGGCCAGAAGCATCAGCTCGACCGACATAAGAATGATGATGACGTTCTTCCGGTTGAGGAAGATACCGAGGACCCCAAATACGAAGAGGATCGCGGCGACCGTCAGATAATGTCCTAACCCAATAGTCATGGACTATCGCCCCCTAGCCTTTCTTCGTTGGCAGGGCGACGCCCTTACCAACTTCTACATCTACGAGTTCATATGCGTCTTCCGGACGGCGCGCATTCTGCTTCGATACATCCTGGCGGCGTACGCCAGGACGGGTGCGGTGTGTCAGCACAATCGCGCCGATCATCGCCACAAGAAGAATGAGGCCAGACATCTGGAAGATGAAAATATAGTCGGTGTAAATAATGTTCCCGAGTGCAGCTGTGTTTTCCACCTGCTCGACAACGGGCGTTGGTGCCGCCGCATTCTTGGCCACATCGTCACCGAAGTGCCAGGCAGCGCCCAGCGTCCCCAGTTCGGCCAGCAGCACAAGGCCAACAACAACGCCAATCGGCGCGTTCTGCATGATGCCCTGGCGAAGCTCGACAAAGTTGATATCGAGCATCATCACGACAAAGAGGAACAGCACGGCAACCGCGCCCACATATACAATGACCAGCAGCATCGCCAAGAATTCCGCGCCCATCAGGACGAAGAGACCAGCAGCACTGAAGAAGGCCAGGATAAGCCACAGCACCGAATGTACCGGGTTCTTGGCCAAAATCACCAGAAGGCCTGATAGAATGGTAATCGAAGCGAACAGCCAGAACGCAGCGACTGGAAGCATTGAGCTAAAGTCCATGATTATCGTCCCCTGCCCTTCGTTTAGCGATATTGCGCGTCGGCGGCGATGTTCGCCGCAATTTCGCGCTCCCAGCGCTCACCATTGGCGAGCAGCTTGTTCTTGTCATACATGAGTTCTTCGCGTGTCTCGGTCGCGAACTCGAAGTTCGGGCCTTCAACAATCGCGTCCACCGGGCACGCTTCCTGACAGAACCCGCAGTAAATGCATTTGGTCATGTCAATGTCATAGCGTGTCGTGCGGCGGGAGCCATCTTCGCGTGGCTCAGCCTCAATCGTGATGGCTTGCGCCGGACAAATGGCTTCACAAAGCTTACAGGCAATGCAGCGTTCTTCCCCGTTGGGGTAGCGGCGCAGTGCGTGTTCGCCACGGAAGCGTGGGCTCAGCGGGCCTTTTTCGTATGGATAGTTAATTGTCACCTTAGGTCGGAAGAAATATTTCACCGACAGCCAAAAAGCGCAGAGGAATTCCCAAAGGATCCACGTCTTGGCGGCTTGCTTAAATGTACTCATGTTTCAAGCCTTTCCTATCCGATATTGCCGATAACGCCGTAAACGGCGAGGCCCGAGTAAATGACGACGAACGCGAGCGACAGCGGCAGGAACACTTTCCAGCCAAGGCGCATCAGTTGGTCGTAGCGGTACCGCGGCACGAATGCCTTCACCATCGCGAACATCCAGAACATCAGGGCAATCTTGAGGGTCAGCCAAACAATACCGGGGATGAAGTCCAGCGCCGGAACCGGTGCGTACCAGCCCCCCATAAAGAGGATCGCCATCACAGCAGACATCAAGAGGATGTTGGCATATTCGCCCAGGAAGAAGAGCGCGAATGCCATCGAGCTATATTCCACCTGATACCCCGCCACCAGTTCCGCTTCCGCTTCCGGAAGGTCGAACGGTGGGCGGTTTGTTTCCGCCAGCGCGGAGATGAAGAAGATTACAAACACAGGTGCGAAGACCCACATGTTCCACATGTGTGCGCCGCCCTTTTGTGCCACCACAATATCCGTCAGGTTCAAGGAACCCACAGACACCAGGATACATACCAGGACGAAGCCAATGGAGACCTCGTAGGATACCATCTGTGCTGCAGACCGCAGCGCGCCCAGGAACGCGTATCGGCTGTTCGATGCCCAACCGGACATGATAATGCCGTATACGCCAAGCGAGGAGATCGCCAGCAGGTACAGGATGCCCACATTCAGGTCCGCAATCGCGACGCCTTCACCAAAGGGCACAACAGCCCAGCTGATCAGCGCCAGCGTGAAGGTGATCATCGGGGCGATCAGGAAGATCACCTTGTTCGCACCCGCCGGGATTACGGTTTCCTTCAGGAAAAGCTTGAGGCCGTCAGCGAACGACTGCAGCAGGCCAAACGGGCCAACCACGTTCGGGCCGCGACGCATCTGAACCGCCGCCCAGATTTTCCGGTCGAAATATACCGCGAATGCCACCGAAATCAGAAGCGGCAGCACAATCGCGAAGATGGAAGCGAGGATCGCAAGGAAATAGAAGAAAGGACCCTCACCGCCGAACAGTGTGTAAAGCGCCTCAACCATGGGTTCCTGTCGCCTCCTCAGCTACACCTTCCCGGGCCTGGGCGCAGTCAGCCATAATCTGGCTGGCGCGGGCGATCGGGTTGGTCATGTAGAAATTATCGATGATTGGCTTGATGGCCCCTTCAGCGATATCGCCTTTGGTTCCAAAGTCGCCCCAGGCTTCTGTTGGCACTTCATCAAGCGTTGCCGTGGCTGGTGCCACTTCCGCCAGACGGGTGCGCAGCGCAGCCAGCGTATTGTATGGCAGTGTTTCGCCAACAACGTCCGAGAGCGCCCGCAGGATGGTCCAGTCTTCGCGGGCATCGCCCGGTGCGAATACTGCCTTTTCCGTGCGCTGCACGCGGCCTTCGGTATTGATGTAGGTGCCAGACTTCTCGGTATAGGCTGCAGCCGGCAGGATCACATCAGCGTTTTTCACGCCTTCGTCGCCGTGCGTACCGATATAAACCGTGAAGGCCTTCTTCAGCTTGGATGTGTCGATCTCGTCCGCACCCAGCAGGAACACGGCCTTGAGGTCGCCAGCAGCCGCATCATCAAGGATGGCGTTCACACCGCCCTCTGTGGTGAGCCCCAGGTCCATCGCACCAACCCGGCTTGCCGCCGTGTGCAATACGTTGAAGCCATTCCAGCCATCTTTGACGCAGTATTTGTCTGCGGCGTCGCGGGCAGCCTTCAGGATTGCAGCACCGTCTTCACGGGCCAGCGCAGCCTGACCAACGATGATCATCGGCTTTTCGGCGGCCTTCAGCGCCTTGGCGGCGGCATGACGGCCAGTAGGCACTGACTTCAGCAGCTTCGCGTCGTCACCAAAGTCTTCAACCTTGTATGTCAGGTCAGCTTCAGCGCCGATGCGGCCAACCTTGAGGCCCATGTGGCGCACAGCCTTGCGGATACGGCTGTTAAGCACAGGCGCTTCCGCACGTGGGTCACAGCCTACCAGCAGCAGATAGTCAGCTTCTTCTACACCGGCGATGCCAGAGTTCATCAGGTAGCCCGCGCGAACACTTGCATCGAGCGCTGCACCGTCCTGGCGGCCTTCCACACGGCTGGAGCCCAGCGTGCCCATCAGATCCTTCAGCGCCAGCATGGCTTCCATATCAGCAAGGTCACCAGCGATAGCGCCGATCTGATCGCCTTTAACGCCTTTGAGCTTCTTCTTGATCGCCTCAAACGCTTCGCCCCAGGTCGCTTCTTCAAGCTTCTTGTTCTTGCGAACGTATGGGCGGTCCAGGCGGCGCTTCTTCAGGCCGTCATAAACAAAGCGGGTTTTGTCAGAGATCCACTCTTCATTCACGTCTTCATTCAGACGCGGCAGAATGCGCATTACGGCAGAGCCGCGTGTGTCAACATTGATGTTGGAGCCCAGGGCGTCCATCACATCGATGCTTTCGGTGTGCTTCAGTTCCCAGCTCCGCGCTGTGAAGGCGTATGGCTTGCTGGTCAGCGCGCCAACCGGGCACAGGTCAATCACGTTACCGGACATTTCGCTGTCGAGCGTTTTTTCCAGGTAGGTGGTGATTTCCGTATGCTCACCGCGCCACAGGGCACCCATGTCTTCCACACCCGCCACTTCACTGGAGAAGCGCACGCAGCGCATGCAGTGAATGCAGCGCGTCATGGTGGTGGAGATCAGCGGACCCATGTATTTGTCTTCAACGGCGCGCTTGTTCTCGTCGTAGCGGCTCTTGCCGCCACCGAACGCCACAGCCTGGTCCTGCAGGTCGCATTCGCCGCCTTGGTCACAGATCGGGCAATCCAGCGGGTGGTTGATCAGCAGGAATTCCATCACCCCTTCGCGTGCTTTCTTCACACGCTCGGTGTTGGTGTGGATCACCATGCCGTCGCCCGCAGGCATCGCACAGCTTGCGATCGGTTTCGGTGCCTTTTCCATATCAACAAGGCACATACGGCAGTTGCCAGCGATCGACAGACGCTCGTGATAGCAGAAACGCGGCACTTCAACGCCGATTTCCTCACACGCCTGCAGAACCGTTGTTCCCGGCTCTACCGTTACTTCTTTTCCATCAATGGTTAGCGTGGGCATCTAACTCTCCTTGCCATGCGCTCTATTCAGCCGCTTTGGCATGATATGCATCGATACGCGCTTCCACTTCATGACGGAAGTGGCGCATCAAACCCTGGATCGGCCAAGCCGCCGCGTCGCCAAGCGCGCAGATGGTGTGGCCTTCAATCTGTTTCGTGACATCAAGGAGCGTGTCGATCTCGGACTTGTCAGCCTTACCTTCAACCAGGCGCTCCATCACACGCCACATCCAGCCCGTACCTTCACGGCACGGCGTACACTGGCCGCAGCTTTCGTGCTTGTAGAACTCGCTCAGGCGCGCAATCGCCTTCACGATGTCCGTGGATTTGTCCATCACGATCACCGCAGCGGTCCCAAGGCCCGACTGCACTTCACGCAGGCTGTCAAAATCCATCAGCACGGTGTCACAAATTTCTTTCGGCAGAACCGGCACTGAGGACCCACCCGGGATTACGGCCAGCAGGTTATCCCACCCGCCGCGTACGCCGCCGGCGTGCTTCTCAATGAGTTCCTTGAGCGGAATGCCCATCTCTTCTTCCACGTTGCACGGATTGTTCACGTGACCGGAGATGGAGAAAACCTTCGTGCCCGTATTGTTCGGACGGCCAAGGCCCGCGAACCAGGCGCCGCCACGGCGCAGGATGGTTGGCGCAACCGCAATCGATTCCACGTTGTTAACCGTGGTTGGGCAGCCCCACACACCCACGTTCGCAGGGAACGGAGGCTTCAGCCGTGGCTGGCCCTTCTTGCCTTCAAGGCTTTCGATCAGCGCGGTTTCCTCACCGCAGATATAGGCGCCCGCACCGCGGTGCACATAGACGTCGAAATCATAGCCGGAACCGCAGGCGTTTTTGCCAATGAAGCCCTTGTCGTAGGCTTCCTTGATCGCGCGCTCAAGTGCTTCGGCTTCGCGGAAGAACTCACCGCGGATATAGATGTAAGCCGCCACTGCATTCATGGCGAAGCCCGCGATCAGGCAGCCTTCGATCAGCTTGTGTGGATCGTGGCGCATCAGGTCACGGTCTTTACAGGTACCTGGCTCGCCCTCGTCCGCGTTGATTACGAGATAAGACGGACGACCATCGGTTTCCTTCGGCATGAAGGACCACTTGAGGCCCGTCGGGAAGCCCGCACCACCACGGCCGCGAAGGCCGGACTCTTTCATCTCGCCGATGATCCAGTCTTTGCCCTTGGCTATAATGTCTTTGGTGCCGTCCCAGTCGCCGCGTTTCATGGCGGCGTCGATGCCAGGGCTCTCAAAACCATAGAGGTTTGTGAAGATGCGATCCTTATCAGCAAGCATTATGCATCCTCCCCTTTGTCGCCCTTAAGCGTGGTTGGGCCACCGGCCGGGGCGCTGTTCTGACGGTCGATCTGCGGGCCTGCTTTAACGGCCTCACCCTTCCCAAGCTTTTCAAGAAGCTCGGTCATGGCCTCTGGCGTCAGGTCTTCGAAATAATCGTCATCAATTGCAACGACAGGCGCGTTCACACAGGCACCAGCACATTCAACTTCACTCAGCGTGAACATGCCGTCCTTGGTGGTTTCACCCTTTTCGATACCCAGCTTGGACTTGCAAGCCTTCATGATATCGTCGCTGCCACGCAGCCAGCATGGCGTCGTGCCACACACCTGCACATGGTGCTTACCGATCGGCTTGTGGTTATACATGGTATAGAAAGTCGCCACTTCCTGAACCCGGATTGCCGGCATGTCCAGATAGTCAGCGATATATTCCATGATTTCCTGCGTCACATGGCCACCATTCTGGCGCTGGGCCAGATCAAGAAGCGGCATCACAGCACTTTGCTGGCGCCCTTCCGGGTATTTTGCGATGTGCGCTTGCGCGGTTTTCTCGTTTTCCGAGGTCCACACAAATTTTTCTGGTGCCGTACTCATCGGTCAACCTCACCAAATACAATGTCCATAGCCCCAAGTACTGCCGGAGCATCAGCAAGCATGTGACCTTTCAGAAGGTAATCCATGCCTTGAAGGTGTGCGAACCCGGGTGCCCGGATTTTGCAGCGGTACGGACGGTTGGAGCCGTCAGACACCAGATACACACCAAATTCACCCTTCGGCGCTTCAACCGCGGCGTAAACTTCGCCTTCAGGCACTTTGAAGCCTTCGGTATAAAGCTTGAAGTGGTTGATCAGCGCTTCCATCGACCGCTTCATCTCGGCGCGACGTGGGGGCGAAATCTTCGGGTCGGTCGACATAACCGGACCAGCCGGCATATCGTTCAGGCACTGGCGAATGATCTTCAGCGACTCGCGAATCTCAGCGATTCGGAGCATGAAGCGATCATAGCAGTCACCCGCGTTACCGATAGCGACCTGGAATTTCATTTTGTCATATACTTCATAGGGTTGCGATTTACGCAGGTCCCAGGCAACGCCGGTAGAGCGAAGCATCGGGCCGGTAAAGCCCCATGCCAGCGCTTCATCTGCGTCGAACACGCCGATGTCCACATTCCGTTGCTTGAAGATACGGTTATCAATCAGGAGCGCTTCCATATCCGCAAGGGTGTTGGGGAATGTTTCGGTCCATTTCATGATGCGCTCGGCAAGGCCTGCTGGCAGATCCTGGTGCACACCACCGGGACGGAAGTAGGCTGCGTGCAAACGCGCGCCACAAACCGCCTCATAGAATTCCATCAAGATTTCGCGCTCTTCAAAGCCCCAAAGGATCGGGGTCAACGCGCCGACGTCCATACCGTGGGTCGTCAGGTTCAGAATGTGATTGAGGACACGGCCGATCTCGGAGAACAGAACACGGATATATTGGCCGCGCTCAGGCACTTCGATGCTGGCAAGCTTCTCAACCGCCATACAGAAGGCATGCTCCTGGTTCATCGGCGCCACATAGTCAAGGCGGTCAAAGTACGGCATTGCCTGCAGATACTGCTTGTGCTCAATCAGCTTCTCAGTACCACGGTGCAGCAGCCCAATGTGCGGGTCCACCCGCTCAACGATCTCACCGTCCAGCTCCATCACCATCCGCAGCACGCCGTGCGCGGCAGGGTGCTGTGGGCCGAAGTTCAGGCAATAGTTCTTGATATCAACCTCAGCCATTATTTCGCCCCCTCTTTACTCTCAGCGGCATCGTCGGCTTTCTCGTCACCCGGCAGCACATACTTGGCGCTTTCCCATGGGCTCATGAAATCGAAGTTGCGGAATTCCTGTTTCAGCTTCACAGGCTCGTACACAATCCGTTTTTCTTCCTCGGAATAGCGGCACTCGACGAAGCCGGTCAGCGGGAAGTCCTTACGGAGCGGATGGCCCTGGAAGCCATAATCCGTCAGCATGCGGCGAAGGTCCGGGTGATCGGCAAAGAAGATGCCGTACATATCCCACGCTTCGCGCTCGAACCAACCGGCGGCCGGGAATACGTCAATTGCCGACGGCACAGGCGTGTCGGCATCGGTTTCCACTTTCACGCGGATGCGCTGGTTCAGCTGCACACTGAGCAGGTGATACACAACATCGAACCGGCGGGTGCGCTCAGGATAGTCGGCACCGCACAGGTCGATCAGTTGTTTGAACATACATTCCTGGTCATCGCGCAGGAAAGTGAGCACTTTCTGAACATGCTCCGCGCGGGCTACCACAGTCAGCTCGCCAAAAGCGACACTGGTGGAAATGACCTCGTTTTCCAGACTGGTAGCGATGTGCTCGCCCAGTGACTTTAATGCCTTATCAGTCATGCGCTGACGCGCTCCTTTTTGATGTGCGGCAGAGGTGCCGCAGGCACACAGCGAAGCGCCCCCAACTTGTGGCGGCGCCTCGTACTCGATCTAACGGTTGATGGTCCCGGTGCGGCGAATTTTACGCTGCAGCTGAAGCACGCCATAAAGAAGTGCTTCCGCGGTGGGAGGACAGCCGGGGACATAGATATCAACCGGCACGATGCGGTCACAGCCCCGAACAACCGAATAGGAATAATGGTAGTAACCGCCACCATTGGCGCAGGACCCCATGGAGATCACGTAACGTGGCTCCGACATCTGGTCATAAACCTTGCGCATGGCAGGCGCCATCTTGTTGGTCAGCGTCCCGGCGACGATCATCACGTCCGACTGGCGCGGGCTGCCGCGAGGGGCAAAACCAAAACGCTCCACGTCGTAACGCGGCATCGAGGTATGCATCATCTCAACGGCGCAGCACGCAAGACCAAACGTCATCCACCACAGCGAACCCGTCCGGGCCCAGGTGATCAGATCCTCGAGGTTGGTGACAACAAAGCCCTTTTCAGTCAGTTCTTCGTTGAGACCCTCAAGCAGATCACCCTCGCTTACTGGTGGGATTGGTGACAGCGTGTTGTACGCACCGGGATTTTTTGCGGATGTTACTCCCATTCCAGCGCTCCTTTATTCCACTCGTATACAAAACCTACGGTCAGCACACCGAGGAAGATCATCATCGACCAGAAACCATACAGCCCGATTTCGCCCAGGGACACAGCCCAAGGGAACAGGAAGGCGATCTCGAGATCGAAGATAATGAACAGGATAGCGACGAGATAGAAGCGGACATCGAATTGATGACGGCTGTCTTCAAATGCTTCAAATCCACACTCGTACGCAGACAGCTTTTCACTGTCGGGTCGCTGTTTTGCGATCAGCATCGCAGCGCCAACAAAAATCAGTGAAAAAGCAATGGCGATCCCGAGGAAAATCAGGATCGGAAAATATTGTATCAGCAACGACTCCATGGGAGTCCCTTTTTGATTATTGGCCCTAATTACAGCGCCCTTTTAAAGGCCGATTTTCGATCCGTAAAGGGCGAATTTGCCCCTGGCGCCTGCGGGCGTGAGTATAGGCATGCTTTTAGTTAATGAAAAGCTTATCTCCTGCGGTTTTTTGGCGCATTTGCAGGATATTGGACGGGCCAAACAAAAAAACGCGCCCGGACGTACCGGAACGCGTTTTCTGTACTGCCCTCTAGGAGGGAGGCAAGTGGCGCGAGTGACGGGGCTCGAACCCGCGACCTTCGGCGTGACAGGCCGACACTCTAACCAACTGAGCTACACCCGCGCGTCTTGCGTGAGGGGTGTTTAAATTTTCAGGCCGCCCGTGTCAACGGACAAAACGTATTTTTTGGATTTTTTTTAAGCCGCTGTGAGCACATGCAATCCCGCATTTGCAAAAGTGGCTTATTCACTCTTGGCGGCTGGCCGAAAGTGGCCTGATCCATATTGTTGAGGTCACTGTCCCGAAGAAAAGAGTGCAACACATGACCACGCCATTAATCATACTATCACTCTTGCTTGTCCCCCTCCTTGCCACCAGACTGCTAGCACTTGTGTCCGGCAAGGAATTGCCGTCACAATCTGTCGGCACATATGCACTGGCAGCTGCCTTCATCTTTTTTGCCGTTGGACATTTTGTTAAAACCGCAGGCATGGTCCAGATGCTGCCGCCGTTCGTTCCCTTCCGAACACCCATTGTGTACGCGACAGGCATTCTCGAGGCAGCCCTGGCGGTGGGACTGATCATGCCCGCAACCCGCGCCTTAGCCGGCAAAGCCTGCATAGCGGTTCTTATCTGCTTCTTCCCGGCAAACATATATGCCGCCCTCAACCAGACTGGGCTGGGCGGCCATCAGTGGGGCCCTGAGTATCTCCTGATACGAACCCCTTTGCAGATTTTGTTGATTTTCTGGGCCTATTGGTTCGCCGTACGCGATGAAGGAAACGTGTCCGCGGAAGGCTGAAAAGAAAAAAGCGTCCGAGGCAATGCCTGAACGCTTTCTTTACAACAAGAGTGGCGCGAGTGACGGGGCTCGAACCCGCGACCTTCGGCGTGACAGGCCGACACTCTAACCAACTGAGCTACACCCGCGCGGCTCTTGTGTGAGGGGCTGTTTAAGCCGCACCCCCGCCCCTGTCAACGGCTTTTTTGACACTTTTTTTCCGCCCGTTATTTTTCGGGAGAAAACCGCCAAAAATAGCCCGCCCTGCCCGCCTCCTGTTCGAAGCACTTACAGTCCCTGCAACTGACGATTTTCGATTGTTTTAACACTGCCGCGCTCGCGTACTTTAGAGCGACGTCCGGACTCGAAATCAGACGGCCAGATAAACCAACCCAGCCGCAGCAATAACCAGCAACACTGCCAGTGCCCACCTGGGCATACGGCGCAGCAACTGGCCGATAAGCAGCACACTGTTCAAAACGGGGTGGAAGGCCGCAATCACCCGGATCAGGGACATGGTGCGCTCTGACGCCGTCGCATCTTCATCATACAGCCGGTCGCGCGGGTCCTTCGGGGCCCAGGTCGCCTCGATCACGATTCCGCCTTCCTCTTCTGCAGCGGGAGAATCACCGTCCGGGTCATGCCCGGTTGCCTTGCTGTCTTTTTGATTGGTCATATCGATGGCATTCCGAATCCCCAGACGTCACATATTGGGCGTCACACCGATGGCATGGCCAGCCAGCAGTAGTATATCAGGAAGCAATGTCGGGAAAGAGAAGAGAATGGTGGGCGATGACAGGCTCGAACTGCCGACCCTCTCGGTGTAAACGAGATGCTCTACCAACTGAGCTAATCGCCCATTCTCTCATACGCCGTCAGGCGAAAGACACTGGTAGGAAATGGTGGGCGATGACAGGCTCGAACTGCCGACCCTCTCGGTGTAAACGAGATGCTCTACCAACTGAGCTAATCGCCCGTACCAGTGTGGTGAGCGCGCTTTTAAGATTAAACGGCGGCGCTGTCCACCCCTTTTTTTGCAATTTTTTAACAAGGCATAAAAAGAAAAACGGCCACGGAAAATCCGCAGCCGTTCTCTTTTCAAGTGTGCAAACAATATTACTTGTTTACAGCGTCCTTGAGACCCTTGCCAGCCTTGAATTTAGGCTGTTTGGAAGCAGGGATGTCGATTTCTTCGCCCGTGCGTGGGTTACGGCCTTTAGTAGCAGCACGTTGTGCTACTGCGAAAGTACCGAAGCCTACGAGACGAACTTCGCCACCACCGGACAGAGCGCCGGAAATGGAGTCAAATACAGCGTCTACTGCTTTACCAGCATCAGCTTTGGACAGGTCAGCTGCTTCCGCAACCTTTGCGATCAGATCATTTTTATTCAAGGTATCCCCCTCTGAGTTGAAGAGTTTGATTTCGTTATTAGTTCCGAAATGCGAATGCAGTTTAGGCACGGCTAAATCCGCTTGTCAAAGCAAAAAACCGCAGAAAACTGCGGTTTTGGGCTTTTTTTTCCTTGAAATTTATCGAATTCGGTTCAAAGGAGCTAATGAGTCGTCAGTTCTGCCTCATCTGCACCGTCCCCGGAGCTCACTTCCTTGAGCTCTGACTCGTCCGGCCAGTCGATTGGCTCCATCGGGCCTGCAAGGGCATGCTCGAGAACTTCGTCAACATTCGAAACTGCAACGATTTCAAGGCCTTTGGTCACATTGTCCGGGATTTCCACCAGGTCTTTCTCGTTATCTTTCGGGATCAGAACCTTGGTGATTCCGCCGCGCAGCGCCGCCAAAAGCTTCTCCTTGAGGCCGCCAATCGGCAGCACACGACCGCGAAGTGTCACTTCACCAGTCATGGCAATATCTTTCCGGACAGCGATTCCCGTCAGCACAGAAACAATGCTTGTGCACATGGCAACACCCGCAGATGGGCCATCTTTTGGCGTTGCGCCCTCCGGCACGTGGATGTGAATGTCCTTTTTCTCGAACACATTCGGATGAATCCCGAATTCCACGCAGCGGGACTGCACGTAAGAACGGGCGGCCTGAATCGATTCTTTCATCACTTCGCCAAGCTTACCGGTCTGTTTGATCTGGCCCTTGCCTGCAACAGTGACAGCTTCGATCGCCAGCAGTTCCCCGCCAACTTCGGTCCATGCCAAGCCAGTGGTCAGGCCAACCTGATCTTCTTCCTCCGCCTGGCCGTAGCGATACTTTTTCACGCCGGCATACTGGCTGAGGTTACGGGACGTCAGCGCAACCTTGTCGCGTGAGCCTTCAACAATTTCTTTCACAGCCTTACGGGCCAGCTTGGCAATTTCGCGCTCCAGGCTCCGGACACCGGCTTCGCGGGTGTAGTAGCGCACCACATCTTTGAGCGCACCGTCAGAGATGGACCACTCGCCCTTCTTAAGGCCATGATCCTTCAGCTGTTTCGGAATCAGGTGACGGCGAGCAATCTCTACCTTCTCTTCCTCGGTGTAGCCCGAGAGATGGATGATTTCCATCCGGTCCAAGAGCGGACGCGGCATGCGAAGCGAGTTGGCCGTGGTGACGAACATCACGTTCGACAGGTCATAGTCCACTTCAAGATAGTGGTCGTTGAACTTGCTGTTCTGCTCTGGGTCCAGCACTTCAAGAAGCGCAGACGCTGGGTCTCCGCGGAAGTCCTGGCCCATCTTATCGATCTCATCAAAGAGAAACAGTGGATTCGTGGTCCCGGCCTTCTTCATCGACTGCATCACCTTACCAGGCATGGAGCCGATATAGGTGCGGCGGTGACCGCGAATCTCTGCCTCGTCGCGCACGCCGCCGAGCGAGAATCGAACGAACTCGCGCCCTGTGGCCTTGGCGATGGACTTGCCAAGCGAGGTTTTACCAACACCCGGAGGGCCAACAAGACACAGAATCGGGCCTTTGATCTTTTTCGCACGCTGCTGCACAGCAAGATATTCGACGATTCGCTCTTTGACCTTCTCCAGGCCATAGTGGTCAGTATCCAGAACCTTCTGCGCGAGCTTGATGTCTTTCTTCACGCGGCTCTTTTTGCCCCATGGAATCGTCAGCATCCAATCGAGGAAATTCCGCACCACAGTGGCTTCAGCGGACATCGGGCTCATGGACTTCAGCTTCTTGAGCTCCGCCAGGCACTTTTCCTTGGCTTCCTTCGTCAGCTTGGTCTTGGCGATTCGGTCTTCCAGTTCCTGGATTTCCTCACGCCCGTCGTCGCCCTCACCCAGTTCCTTCTGGATCGCCTTGAGCTGCTCGTTCAGATAATATTCGCGCTGGGTCTTTTCCATCTGGCGCTTCACGCGGCCACGAATCTTCTTCTCAACCTGCAGGACGCCGATCTCACCTTCCATGAAGCTGAAGATGCGCTCGAGGCGCTGCGCCACAGAAACGGTGGCCAGCAGGTCCTGCTTGTCGTCGATCTTCAGCGCCAGATGGCTCGCCACCGTGTCGGCCAGCTTGCTGGCTTCATCAATCTGATTGACCGTTACAAGCACTTCTGCTGGGATTTTCTTGTTCAGCTTCACATATTGTTCGAACTGGGCGATCACCGACCGGCTGAGCGCTTCAATTTCCGAATCGTCTTCTTCGCCGTCGGCCATCAGTTCTGCGTTGGCTTCGAAATAATCATCGTCGCGAACGAATTCCTTGATGGTGGCCCGGTTGAAGCCTTCCACCAGCACCTTGACCGTGCCGTCCGGCAGCTTCAGCAGCTGAAGCACGCTGGCAACTGTACCGACCTCGAACACATCCTTGGTTTTCGGGTCGTCCTCACCAGCTTCTTTCTGGGCAACCAGCAGAATCTGCTTGTCCTTTGCCATCACTTCTTCGAGTGCCCGAACGGACTTATCGCGGCCAACAAAAAGCGGCACGATCATATGTGGGAAAACCACAATGTCCCTCAGGGGCAGAACGGGCAAAGTGACAATGTTTGACGTGGTTTCGGCGGATTCGGACATAGGAAAAACTTCCAGAACTAGAATGAGCGACTTGATCGACCTGATTTTAGGCCATTTCCATCAAGACAAGAAAGGAAAAGAGGTCGAAAAACGAGTTTAGGGCCAAATTTGTGCCCTTCACCATAAAAAATAAGGGTTGAAACGTTCGTTTCAACCCTTATTCACACAATATAATCTGTTTTCTAAGCTGGCTGACCAGCCTCGTCGCGGCGATCAGCGTAAATCATCAAAGGACTCGACTTGCCGTCGACCACTTCGCCGTTGATCACGATCTCTTCAACACCCTCAAGGCTCGGCAGGTCGAACATGGTATCCAGAAGCGTATCTTCCATGATGGACCGCAGGCCACGCGCGCCAGTTTTGCGCTCAATTGCTTTCTTGGCAACGGCAAACAATGCGTCTTCAGAGAAGGTCAGCTTCACGTCTTCCATATCGAACAGGCATTGATACTGCTTCAGAAGGGCGTTTTTCGGTTCTGACAGGATCTGAACCAAAGCACCCTCGTCCAGGTCCTCCAGCGTCGCGATCACAGGCAGACGGCCCACGAACTCGGGGATCAGGCCAAACTTCAGCAGGTCCTCAGGCTCGGTTTCCTTGAACAGTTCGCCGGCACTGCGGTCGTCCGGTGAATTCACCGTCGCGCCAAAGCCGATGGACTTGCCCTGAAGGCGGTTCGCGATCACACGGTCAAGGCCTGCAAAGGCACCGCCACAGATGAACAGGATGTTTGTGGTGTCAACCTGCAGGAATTCCTGCTGCGGATGCTTGCGGCCACCCTGTGGTGGAACGCTGGCAACCGTGCCTTCCATGATTTTCAGCAGTGCCTGCTGGACACCTTCGCCCGACACGTCGCGCGTGATGGACGGGTTGTCTGACTTGCGGCTGATCTTGTCGACCTCATCAATATAGACGATGCCGCGCTGGGCGCGCTCGACGTTATAATCAGCCGATTGCAGCAGCTTCAGGATGATGTTTTCCACGTCCTCGCCCACGTAACCGGCTTCGGTCAGCGTCGTGGCGTCAGCCATGGTGAACGGTACGTCCAGAATGCGCGCCAGCGTCTGGGCAAGAAGTGTCTTACCGCAGCCGGTTGGCCCAACAAGCAGGATGTTCGACTTGGCCAGCTCCACTTCAGGCGCGGATGAGTTGGCGTGATTGAGGCGCTTATAGTGGTTGTGCACCGCAACTGAAAGCACCTTCTTGGCGCCAGCCTGCCCGATGACATAATCATTGAGGACCTCGAGAATCTCCAGCGGCGACGGCACGCCGTCGGTGCCCTTGGAAAGCGCGCCTTTGCTCTCTTCCTTGATGATGTCGTTACACAACTCTACGCACTCATCGCAAATAAAGACCGTAGGCCCTGCGATCAGCTTCCTGACCTCGTGCTGGCTCTTGCCGCAAAAGGAACAATAGAGCGTGTTTTTCGAATCGCTGTTACTCAAATCTGTCACCGCTATAAACTCGTTTCTTGCTATCGTAGACCGGTTAAAATGGCTCGTACACCCAAAATTCAAGAAATTTACAGGCTACCAGCCGGTCTTATTTCTCGTCGGTCTCTTCGCGGCTGGTATATACCTCATCGATCAATCCGAACTTCTTGGCCTCATGTGCGTCCATGAAGTTGTCGCGATCCATCGCCGCTTCGATTTTGTCCAGCTTTTGGCCGGTATGTTTTACATATATATTATTCAAACGTTCACGAAGCTTTAAAATCTCGCGCGCTTGAATTTCGATATCCGCAGCCTGACCACGCGCACCGCCAGAAGGCTGGTGCACCATGATGCGGGCATTTGGCAGGGCATAGCGCATGCCTGGCTCCCCAGCGGCCAGCAAAAGTGACCCCATCGAGCAAGCCTGACCAATGCAAATCGTTGCCACCTTTGGCTTGATATATTGCATCGTGTCATACATCGCGAGACCCGACGTCACCACACCGCCTGGTGAATTGATATAGAAGGAAATATCCTTCTTCGGATTTTCCGCCTCGAGGAACAGAAGCTGCGCCACAATCAGGCTGGAAATCTGATCATTCACATCGCCGGTCAGGAAAATGATGCGTTCCTTGAGAAGCCGCGAATAAATGTCATACGACCGTTCGCCCCGATTGGTTTGCTCAACAACCATCGGTACGAGGGCATCTCTGATAGGTTCCATCAAATCATCGCGCATTAGGCACTCCAAATGTTGTCCTGAGTGGCCCCAAATAGCTGCCGGAGTATCTGGCAGGCTACCGGTCAGGGCTTTTTGTTATCGATCTTTTGTGAAGCTGTAGCAAACCCAAGTCGGCTCGGGCAAGGAAATACGAAACAGTTCCTGCAATTAGATAGGGCTTCGGTAGAGCAATTAAAGAGGGGCATTAAAAAAGGGGCCCGGAAGCCCCTTTTTCATCGGCACCTGAGTGCCGTTATTCTGTGTCGCAAGCCTATTTCTTGGCAGCTGGCTTTTTCGCAGCAGCTTTCTTAGGCGCAGCTTTCTTCGCAGGGGCTTTTTTCGCCGCTGCCTTCTTCGCTGGAGCTTTCTTTTCTGCGTCGTCTTTCTTCGCGGCAGCCTTCTTAGGCGCAGCTTTCTTCGCAGGCGCCTTTTTCGCAGCAGCTTTCTTCTTAGGAGCAGCCTTTTTGCCCTTGGTTGGGTTGGCTTCTTCTTCGTCGATTGCGCGAACAGCGGCTTCAAGTTCATCACGGGAAACGGACTTTTCAGTCACGTCAGCCATTTCGAGAACGAAGTCGACAACTTTTTCTTCGAAGATCGGTGCACGCAGCTGAGCGCGGGCTTCTTCATTCTTCTGGTAGAATTCGAAGACCTGAGCTTCTTGACCCGGGAAGCGGCGCGCTTCCTCGATGATCTTGCGGTTCACTTCTTCCTGGTTCACCTGGATGTTGTTCTTCACTCCCAGCTCGGAAAGCAGCAGGCCAAGGCGCACGCGGCGCTCGGCAATGGCGCGGAACTCAGCAGCTTCTGCCTCGTCTTCCGGGCCATCCTGACCTTCGAAGTCTTCAGCTTTGGCTTCACCGCTCATGACGGCGTCGCGCTTGATCTGTTCCCAAATCTGGCGGAATTCCATGTCAACCATGCCGGCAGGCACGTCGAACGTATATTCGTCAGCCAGGGCGTCCAGGAGGCCACGCTTCATGTGAGCACGGGTCAGGCTGTTGTTGTCAGCAGCCAGTTGGCCTTTCACGGATTCCTTGAGAGACGCGAGGTCCTCAAAGCCCATGCCTTTTGCCATGTCTTCGTCAACCTTGGCTTCAGCAGGCTTGCGAACTTCTTTCACCGTTACAGCGAATTCAGCTTCCTTGCCGGCAAGGTCAGCAGCCTGATACTGCTCAGGGAAAGAAACCTTCACGGTCTTTTCTTCACCAGCCTTGGAGCCAACAAGCTGCTCTTCAAAGCCAGGGATGAACATGCCGGATCCCAGCTCAAGCTGGAAGTCTTCGCCCTTGCCGCCGTCGAACTCAACGCCGTCGATGGAACCAACATAGTCGATCAATACGGCATCGCCTTCACCAGCTTTGGTGGTCTTGGCGGCTTTCTTGAAAGTCTTCTGCTGGGCAGCGATTTTCTCGCAGAACTCGTCAACGGTCTTGTCGTCAACTTCAGCAACCCAACGCTCAAGCGCTGGTGCTTTGAAATCGTCTACGGAGATTTCCGGCAGGATTTCAACCTTCAGCGTGTAAGCGAGGTCTTTGCCGTCTTCATATTCGTCCATGTCCACTTCTGGGCGGGTCGCTGGGCGAATATTCTTGTCTTCAAAGAGCTTTGTAGACGTTTCCTGCATGGTCTCAGAGAGGACCTGCCCTTTGGCACGCTCGCCGTGCATACGCTTCAGAAGCGACAGTGGGGCTTTACCAGGGCGGAAACCCTTGATTTTTGCAGTGGCACGGAATTCGTCCAGGATCGCGTCCAAGCGGTCGTCCAGCTCTTTCGCTGCTACGACAATCTTGTACTCGCGCTTCAGTCCTTCATTCAGCAGTTCTTCGATCTGCATGGGTCTTCCAACTCTCTTTTTCTTTATCCGGAACCGGATTTCCTGAAGGTGGTGCGGGCGGAGGGACTTGAACCCCCACGTCCGAAGACACCAGAACCTAAATCTGGCGCGTCTACCAATTTCGCCACGCCCGCGCTACCTTCGGAAACACTTGAAAAACCGCGCTGAACGCGACCTCTCCGGTTTCATTAAAACGTGAATTTGACGGGCTTATAACAGGCGCACTGCGGAGTACAAGTATTTTTGTACGCCGAGCCCAATTTTTCCTATAGCAAAACCTGCGGCAAAGCAGTCACAAGATCGGATGCAATCAGCCCCCTGCCCGCCTTCATCGCGGCCTCGCCGTGAAGCCACACGCCCGCAGACGCGGCTTCAAAAGGCGGCATGCCCTGGGCCATCAGCCCCGCAATTACGCCAGACAGCACGTCACCTGTTCCCGCAACAGACAGCCACGCGGGCGCGTTCGCAGCAATAGAGACCCGCCCGTCGGGTGCTGCCACAATCGTGGATACACCCTTCAAAACGATCAGGCATTTGGACGAAACTGCCGCCGACCGCGCAGCGGCAACCTTGTTGGTCTCCTTGGAAAGCCCAGGGAACAAGCGGGCAAATTCGCCTTCATGCGGTGTCAGCACCACATCGTCCGTGCCTTCCTGAGCAAAGATATCCAGGCGCCCAACCAGGCTTGTGAGCGCATCCGCGTCCAGCACCATGGCCTTGTCGCGCCGAGCCACATCATGGACCAACTCAGCCGTCTTTTCACCCACGCCCGCACCAGGCCCTAGCAGGATGGTGTTGATCCGGGTGTCCGCCATGATGCCTAAGAACCCAAAGGCACTGTCAAAGCGGCGAACCATCACGTCGGTCAGGGCTGTCGCCTGTATATTATAGGTCTCTGAGGGGGCGGCCAGTGTCACCAGCCCTGCCCCAACCCTGAGCCCCGCCGTTGCCGCCAGCCGGCAAGCCCCCAGTGTGGGCTCCTTGCCCCCGAGGACCAGCAGATGGCCGCGATGATATTTGTGCGTTTCCGGCCCGGGGAAAGGATAGCCACTGCCCCAGAGCGAAGGCGTATTTTCAAACAGCGTCGGCTTGATGGCATCAAGGCTTCGGCTGGAAATGCCAATGTCAGCGGCATGGATATGCTCCACGCCACCACACAGAAAACGACCCGGCGCCACAATGTGCCCGGGTTTTTTGGTAAAGAAGGTGACTGTCATGTCAGCCTGGAAGCATGGGCCTGTCGGAATACCCGAATCGCCGTCGAGGCCACTCGGCATATCAACCGCCACCCGGAATGCATCAAGCGCATTCACTGCTTCAATCAGTTCAGCCAACTCGCCTTCGATCGCGCGGGTCAGTCCGGTGCCGAAAAGCGCATCCACAACAACCGTGGAGCCCCTGAGGCGTTTGGTGTCAATCGGCCCCACACCGCCCTGCCAGCGCCGCGCCATGATGGCCGCGTCGCCCTTGAGGTCCCGCGTTTCAACCGACATCATTACCCGAACCGGGTAACCCCATTCGTCCAGATACCGGGCCGCCACAAACCCATCGCCGCCGTTGTTGCCAGGACCACACAAGATCAAAATCTCGCCCCCGGCCTCAAGCGGTGTGCCAATATAATCGACAATGACCTCAGCAACGGCCTTGCCCGCGGCCTCCATCAACGTGAGGCCGTTGGTGCCATTCTTCAGCGCCCAGGCATCAGCCTGCCTGGACTCCTCGGGCGTCAATAGAATGTGGGTATTGCCACTGGTCTGCACTGTCTTAAGCTCCCCCTCAAGAATCGACGCAGTGTAACACCTGCCGTAAAAAAGTCCTTCGGCTTTGCCTCAGTGTACTTTTTTCCGATTCCAGATCGAAAAACCGGACCTTGAAGCTGTTCTGCGGTCCAGTTTTACTTATCCGCTCAGAAATCCACCTCCCCGGTGGATTTCACAAGCGAAAAATTGAAAGCAAAGCGCAGAGCCGCCTCAAGCTTTGATTTCGCAACATAAAAACTGATGAAAAGTACACCGAGCACAAGCGAGGGACTTTTCGTCATCGGGGCGCAGTGTAGCAAAAGAAAAAAGCCCCGGAAGGGGCTTCTTTAAAAAAACTTCAGAGTGGGGCGAGTGACCGGGATCGAACCGGCGACTTCCAGTACCACAAACTGGCGCTCTAACCAACTGAGCTACACCCGCCATCTCTGAATGTGGGCGCTTGTTTATGCGCAAGCTCCCGTCGCGTCAAGTAGGAAGTTTGGCATTTTTTTAGGCGCTTCACAAATTCCTTAAATCAGGCCGTGCCCGACGACTGACCAAAGCTCAAGCAACTGCACAAAATTTAGGCACATTATCGCACAAAGAACGGTCAACCTCTTTGACCTATTGAAAAAAACCGCAGGATTCCGCGACACGAAAAACTGGCACGAACCGTGCGTAATAAGCGGCAATAACCATAACAAACGGTACCAGGAAATGAAGAAGATCGAAGCAATTATCAAACCCTTCAAGCTCGATGAAGTGAAGGAAGCCCTTCATGAAGTCGGGATCTCGGGGATCACGGTCACGGAAGCCAAAGGTTTTGGGCGCCAGAAAGGCCACACCGAACTTTATCGGGGTGCTGAGTATGTCGTCGACTTCGTTCCGAAGGTGAAAGTGGAAGTGGTAGTGGATTCAGCAGACGCAGAGCGTGCTGTTGAAGCAATCAAGAATGCCGCCCACACCGGGCGCATCGGTGACGGCAAGATTTTTGTCAGCGCCGTTGAAGAGGCAATCCGCATCCGTACCGGCGAAACCGGTAAGGACGCTATCTAGGCACAGGCCACCCTGCCCTGCAGGGTTGCCGAACAATTCAGCCGGGGCGGAATCCCCGGGCTATATACAGTCGTTTAAATCGAAGGGAAAAATGGAAATGTCCAACTATACCGATCTGAGCGTTGAAGACTTTCTCGGTCTGGTCAAAGAAAAGAACGCGGAATGGATCGATCTGCGTTTTACGGATCCTAAAGGCAAGTGGCAGCATCTGACGATGGCTGCGGACGTCGTTGACGAGGACATGCTGAGCGAAGGCTTCATGTTCGACGGTTCGTCCATTTCCGGCTGGAAAGCGATCAACGAATCCGACATGATCCTGAAGCCTGACCTCTCCCGCGTTACGTTCGACCCCTTCACGGCTGACGTGACTGCGATTGTCTTTTGCGACATTCTGGAGCCATCAACAGGCCAGCCATACGACCGTGACCCACGCTCCACTGCCAAGAAAGCAGAAGAGTATGTGAAGTTCTCCGGCGTTGGTGACACAGCCTTCTTCGGCCCAGAGCCTGAGTTCTTCGTCTTTGACGACGTGAAATTCAACAGCGGCTACCGCGGCGCGATGTATTCCATCGACGACGTTGAAGGCCCCTATAACAGCGACAAGACTTTCGAAGAAGGCAACTATGGCCACCGTCCAGCAGTAAAAGGCGGCTACTTCCCTGTTGCACCAGTCGACAGCTGTGTCGACCTTCGTGGCGACATGGTGAAGATCGCCAAGGAAATGGGCCTGAAGATGGACAAGCACCACCACGAGGTGGCCGCTTCCCAGCACGAGCTTGGCATGATGTTCTCCACCCTCGTGGACACGGCCGATAACGTACAGGTTTACAAGTACGCAGTTCACCAGGTTGCCCACTCTTACGGCAAAACCGCGACCTTCATGCCAAAGCCAGTGGCCCAGGACAACGGCTCTGGCATGCACGTACACCAGTCAATCTGGAAAGACGGTAAGCCTCTGTTCGCGGGCTCCGGTTATGCTGACCTGTCTGAAACCGCGCTTTACTATATCGGCGGCATCATCAAGCACGCGAAAGCGATCAACGCCTTCTCCAACCCATCCACCAACAGCTACAAGCGTCTGGTGCCCGGCTTCGAAGCGCCTGTTCTGCTGGCCTACTCCGCGCGCAACCGCTCGGCTTCCTGCCGTATTCCTTACGGCACGAGCCCGAAAGCCAAGCGCGTTGAGATCCGCTTCCCTGATGCGACGGCCAACCCTTACCTCGCGTTCGCTGCCATGCTGATGGCTGGCCTCGACGGTATCGAGAACAAGATCCACCCTGGCGACGCCATGGACAAAGATCTGTACGCACTGCCTGCTGAAGAACTGCTCGGCGTTCCAACGGTTGCAAGCTCGCTTCGCGAAGCGCTTGAAGCCCTCAACAACGACCGCGAGTTCCTCAAAAAGGGCGACGTGTTCACCGACGACCAGATCAGCGCCTACATTGAACTGAAGATGGAAGAAGTGAACCGCCTTGAGCTGGCTCCGCACCCAGTTGAGTTCGAAATGTACTATAGCGCGTAAGCCTATAGATCCATAGTTGCGTTAAAGGGGGCCATGCGCCCCCTTTTTCATTTTCCAAATATTTTTCTGGCTTTGTGGTTGTTTACGATTTAACAACCCGGTGCCTTTAAGGTTGGTTGTAAGCAAAACCGTGTTTTCATCGCGCAAGGGAAAATCAGGCAGCCTATCCGATGCAAATTGAATACACAAAAGAACAGACGGCACTTCGCCCCCTTCTTGCCAGTGCCAACATCAATCCTGAAACATTTCTAGCCACTGACTATCTCAACCACTTCAACGAGATTGTCATGCTGCTGGAGATGGTGCCGGATATGCCTGAGCTTGCGGAAGATGCCTTCGATTGGGCACCGAAAAGCTATGTCGAGCATTTCGAAGACAGCGGCTTTCAGGCAAAGGATCTGGCGATTGAAGCCTATGACCTCGCCCCCACCACCTTCAAGACGCCTTTCGAAGGCATCTGCGCTGAACTGGACAAGCTGATCATGTCCACCCTGAATGGCCTGCAAGCGACAAATGTGGTCGAGCGTGGCTTCACGCCAGCAGCCCAGCAGTTGATCCGGACGCGGATTGAAGCCGTCCAGGAACTGCTGATGAAGCTCAATCAGATCATCCACGGCAAATGGACTGTGCAGGACCAGCCAGACGTCGAAGAAAAAACCGACGAAAGCGCACAGACCCAGGAAGACATCGACAAACTGTTCGATTAGCCATCCCGGCCGCAACGCTCACCGCAGGGAACAGCCACTACAGCACCATCCATCGGTGCTGCATGGCTTCCAAACAAAATCGCCGGAATTTTAAGTAAGTTTCTGCCCTACCCCGGAATGAGGTTATGGGCAGCTATCTGTATGACCGCGACCATCAGGCCGCGGGCTTGAAATCCTCGCCGTCCTGCAGGACCGCAATTGAAACAACCTTCTTGATGTCAGGCCGCCCTTCACGGGACAGGCTGACTAGGGGATAAGTGCTCGCCCCCACCTTGCTGATGCGCTCCACTACCCATACGGAAGCGCGGCTGTGTCGATGCTGGAATCGGTCCCCGATCGTCACCTCAGAAACTGATTCTCCGGTGGGTGCCGGGCTAAACATCCAATTAAAAAAGCCTTTTCGACTTTGACTGGCCATTCGCTCTCTCCAAAAGGCACACGGGTACCTCACAAAAGGTACATTCAAGGCCTTAAATAAGTTTTAAGCCAGCTTGAAACTTACAAGAAGAATGCGGAATTGCACACTATATTTTCTAATTTATGCCAAAATAAGCACAATATCTTGTATCCCTTGACGCCGCGCTGTCGCTGGTTTACGCCGGTACTCTGGACCAGTTTATAGGGTGGGGTTATGAGCGACCTGTTTGAAGTACAGCAGACTAAATCTGACTATTCCGCGAAAGATATTGAGGTTCTTGAAGGGCTTGAGCCAGTGCGCCAACGCCCGGGCATGTATATCGGCGGAACGGATGAGCGCGCGCTTCATCATCTGGTTGCTGAAATTCTCGATAACTCGATGGACGAAGCTGTCGCAGGCCATGCCAGTCGCATCTCGATGGCGCTGCATGCTGACGGCTCCCTGACCATTTCGGATAATGGTCGCGGTATCCCGACAGACCCCCACCCAAAGTACCCCGGCAAGTCTGCACTTGAAGTGATTCTCACCACCCTGCACTCAGGCGGCAAGTTCAGTTCCGACGCCTATGCGACCTCCGGCGGCCTGCACGGTGTCGGTATTTCTGTCGTGAACGCGCTCAGCGAATGGATGACCATTGAAGTCGCGCGCGACCGCAACATGTGGCGCCAGACCTATGCCCGCGGCAAGACCACGTCCGATATTGAAGACCTCGGCGCGGTGCAGAACAAGCGCGGCACCACCATCACCTTCCTGCCTGATCCTGAAATTTTTGGCGAAAAGGCCCAACTGAAACCGAGCCGCCTTTACAAAATGGCGCGCTCGAAAGCCTATCTGTTCCGCGGCGTGGAAATCCGGTTCAAATGCGCGCCCGAGATGATCCAGGAAGGCGACGACACACCCACAGAAGCCACCCTGCACTTCCCGGGTGGCCTTGGGGACTTCCTCAAGGACACGCTGAAGAAACGCACTTGCGTCACCGAAGAGCCCTTTTCCGGCTTTGTGAAATTCCCGGATGATGCCGGCCAGGTTGAATGGGCCATCCAGTGGCCTGAATTTGGCGACGGCTTCTGTAACAGCTACTGTAACACCATCCCGACACCCCAGGGCGGCACGCACGAAAACGGCATGCGCAGCGCCATCCTGCGTGGGTTGAAAGCCTACGGCGAACTGACAAACAACAAGAAGGCCGCGCAACTAACGTCAGATGACGTCTGCGGCACTTTCTGCGCCATGTTGTCCGTTTTCATCCGTGACCCGCAATTCCAGGGCCAGACCAAAGACAAGCTTTCAACAATGGACGCCTTCCGCCTGACGGAGAACGCCGTCCGCGACGCATTTGACCATTGGCTGGCAGACCACCCAGAGCGGGCTGGCAGCCTGCTCACCTGGGCACTGGACCGCCTTGAAGAGCGCCTGCGCCGCAAACAGGAACGGGAGATCACCCGCAAGACAGCAGTCAGCAAGCGCAAGCTGCGCCTGCCCGGCAAGTTGACGGATTGCTCGAGCGATTCTTCCGAAGGTACTGAGATTTACATCGTGGAGGGTGATTCCGCGGGCGGCTCGGCCAAACAGGCACGCGACCGGAAAACCCAGGCGATCCTGCCGATCCGCGGTAAAATTCTCAATGTGGCATCCGCGACGCGCGACAAGATCGCCGCCAACCAGGAAATCCGCGACCTGATCCAGGCGCTGGGCTGTGGCACGCGCGACAATTATGACGGCGACGCGCTCAGGTATGAAAAAGTCATCATCATGTGTGACGCCGACGTCGACGGAGCCCACATCGCAACGCTTCTGATGACCTTCTTCTTCCAGGAGATGCCTGGCCTTGTGAAGGACGGACAGCTGTATCTGGCCATGCCGCCGCTTTACCGGCTGGCGCAATCTGGCAAGGTGGCCTACGCCCGCGATGACGCCCACAAGGACGAATTGATGGCCAATGAGTTTTCCGGCCGCGGCAAGGTGGAGATCAGCCGCTTTAAGGGCCTGGGTGAAATGCCCCCTGCCCAGCTGAAAGAAACCACCATGGCCCGCGCCAACCGAACCCTGCAGCGCGTTACCCTGCCGCCTGAATATGCAGAGCGCTCTGTGGTCAACCGGCTGGTGGATGACCTGATGGGCAAGAAGCCGGAAAAGCGCTTCGAATTCATCCGTGATAACGCTGATTCAGTTGCAGACCAGCTGGATATCTAGACCGCCAACAGAGCGTCCAGACTGGCTGCCAGCTGCTGGGGCGCTTCCAGCGGCACCAGATGACCGCATCCTTCAATTACATGGCAGCTGGCCCCCGGAATGGCGCCCGCAAGGCTTTGATGGGCCTCAGGCGAGGCAAAGGCGTCTTCGCGCCCGCAAATCACCATTGAAGGCACAGAAATTGCCTCGAGGATATCCTCACTGCTGCGCCGCGCCATGATTGCTGTCTGCCCGTTGATCAGCGCCTCCGGCCCAAGGTCTCGCGCCATTTGGCGCAGCACCGGTCCGCAATTTGGCCGATTTCCGTCGTAAAGCGCTGCTTCGAAATAGCCGTCGAAGAAGGTCTCAAACTTTCCTGCCCTCGCCAGCCTAATGGCTTGCTCCCGCTTCTCCCGTGCGGCGGCAGGGTCTGCATGGGCGTTGGTTCCAATCAGCGCAAGGTGGGTCACCCTCTCGGGCGCCTGCCGCACCATTTCAAGCGCCAGATAGCCGCCCATTGAATTGCCTGCCAGGGCAAACCGCGCAGGCAAGGTTTCAAGCAATGAATTCGCCAGTTCCGCCAGGTTATTGGCATGCCAAACCTCCGGCACAATTGTCGGGACTTCCAGCGCCAGCGCGTCCACCACATGCTGATAGAGCCGACTGTCACATAAAAGCGCCGGTAAAAGGATTAATGCATCTGTTTTCGGCGGCATTTTCCTGTTTCCTACATTGACATTGACGCACGCGAACCTATGCTGCGCCGAAATTAAGTTTGAAGCAATTGGATAGGACACGCATGGGTTTCGACCTTTTAGGACTGAGTGAACCAACAATGAAGGCTGTGAACGAGGCCGGTTACACCGAGCCCACGCCTATTCAGGCCCAAGCCATTCCCCAAGTATTGATGGGCCGCGACGTTCTCGGCATCGCCCAGACAGGCACTGGTAAAACGGCAAGCTTTACGCTGCCGCTGATCGATATCCTGTCGGAAGGCCGGGCCCGCGCCCGCATGCCGCGCTGCCTGATCCTGGAGCCAACCCGCGAGCTCGCGGCCCAGGTTTCTGAAAGCTTCGAAAAATACGGCAAGGAACACAAGCTGACCATGGCACTGCTGATTGGTGGCGTGAACTTTGCCGATCAGGAAAAGCGGCTGGACCGCGGCGTGGACGTACTGATTGCAACGCCGGGCCGTCTTCTCGACCATTTCAGCCGGGGCAAGCTGCTGCTGACTGGCATCGATATCCTCGTGGTCGATGAAGCCGACCGCATGCTGGATATGGGCTTTATCCCGGACGTTGAGAAAATCTGTGAGTGCATCACAGGCAAGCACCAGACGCTTTTCTTCTCGGCCACCATGCCGCCGGTTATTGAAAAGCTGACAAAGCGTTTCCTCGACGACCCGAAGATGATCACCGTTGAGCGCAAGTCCATGACGGCGACAACCATCGAACAGCTTCTGGTAACCGTTCCAGTACGCGACAAGCGCAAGGCGCTTCGGAAACTGCTGCGTGATGAAAATATCAAGAACGGCATCATCTTCTGCAACCGCAAGAAGGACGTGAAAGAGGTTTATAACAGCCTCGCCCGTCACGGCTTCAATGTGGGCCAGTTGCACGGCGATATGGAGCAATCCGAACGCCTTGAAGTGCTGCGCCAGTTCAAAGCCAACGAACTGCAGCTGATGTGCGCCTCTGATGTGGCCGCCCGTGGCCTCGACATCGCAGACGTCAGCCATGTGTTCAACTTCGATGTGCCAAGCCACGCGGAAGATTATGTGCACCGTATTGGCCGGACAGGCCGCGCGGGCCGTAAGGGCAAGGCCTTCACGCTGACCACGCCGGGCAAGACCGACACCAAGTTTGTCGACGCCATTGAAAAAATGATCGGCCAGAAGCTCCCGCGCACCGCAAAGATCGATCTGGAACCACCAAAGCCGAAGGTTGCGGCGGACGATATGCCGAAAAAGCCGTTTGTGGGCATGGGCCCGCACGTACCGGCTTTCCTCGCCCGTCCCGTTAACGTCAAAAGCAGCCGCTAATTGCGGTTGCCATTCTCCCGGCCTGCGCTAAGTCTTCTTTTCAGGGACAATAAGCGGAGGCCGGCATGCCCAGATTTGAAACAATCGACTTCAGCATCAACGATGGTCTGGCGACCATCACTTTCAACCGGCCTGACCGGCTGAATGCGCTCAGCGCCAAGCTGAAATCAGAATTTCTGCTAGCCCTCAGGTCTCTCAACCGTCAAGACAGCGAAGCCCGTGCGCTGCTGATTACCGGTGCAGGCCGCGGTTTTTGTGCCGGTGCCGACCTGGCCGAAGGCGGCAATGAAGACCGCGACATGGGCGCGAGCCTGACGGACACCTACCATCCGTTCCTGACAGAACTCGCCAACTTGCGTATCCCCGTTGTCAGCGCGGTGAACGGCGTTGCCGCCGGCGCAGGCATGAGCATTGCGATTTCCGCCGACATCGTCATCGCGGCCAAGTCCGCCTATTTCCTGCAGGCCTTCGTCAACATCGGCCTCGTGCCGGACGCTGGCAGCACCTTCCTGCTGCCGCGCCTTGTCGGCCTGAACCGGGCCCGTTCCATGATGATGCTTGGGGAAAAGGTGCCGGCGGACAAAGCCCTTGATTGGGGCCTTGTCTATGATGTGGTTGAAGACGACGCGCTACTGGACACGGCAACCAAACTCGCCACCAAGCTGGCCAGCGGCCCAACCGTGGCCCTGGGTTCCATCCGGCATCTTCTGGCGCAGTCGCTGACCAACGATTATCAGGGTCAGTTGGCTGCTGAAGCTACGGCTCAGCGCGTCGCAGGCCGCACCGAAGACTGTGTTGAGGGCGTAATGGCCTTCATCCAGAAGCGCGAGGCGGCCTTCAAGGGCAAGTAGACAGACTGATCAAAATTCCGACATCCTGAAATCGCCACTTTTCATTTCTATCAGAGGGCGCTACACATCCATCTGACAGTTTGAGAACATAAAGGCAACAAAGGGAGCGTCTGTGCGCAATCCGCTTGCGATCATTGGCCAGGTCGTTCTGGCAAGCCTGGCTGAAATCGGTCGGCTTTCCAAATTTTCGGCAACCGCCATCAGCAGCATCTTCATGCCGCCCGTATATTGGCGACATGTGCTGAAGCAAATGTGGCTTATCGGCTATAACAGCCTGCCCGTTGTTGGCCTCACCGCACTTTTTACCGGCGCGGCCCTGGCCCAGCAGATTTATGTGGGCGGCAGCCGCTTCAACGCGGCATCCGTTGTACCCGGCGTGGTGGTGATTGCCATCGTGCGCGAACTGGGCCCCGTGCTTGGCGGGCTGATGGTCGCGGGTCGTGTCTCCTCGGCCATGGCTGCAGAGCTTGGCACCATGCGCGTGACTGAACAGATCGACGCGCTTGTGACCCTGTCGACCGACCCGTTCAAATATCTGGTGGCCCCGCGCCTGATAGCGGCAGTCATCACCCTGCCCCTTCTGGTCATCATCGCCAATATCATCGGCGTGCTGGGCGGCTACCTGATCGGCACAGGCCGCCTGGGCCTCAATGAAGGCACCTACCTGCAGGTGACGGTTGATTTCCTTGAGCGGGCCGACGTGATCTCGTCACTCGTCAAGGCTTCAGTGTTCGGCTTCTTCATCGCGCTGATGGGCAGCTACCACGGCTATAACAGCCGCGGGGGCGCCCAGGGCGTGGGCAAAGCCACCACCAATGCCGTGGTATCTGCCTTCATCGCCATCCTGCTGGCGAACCTGATCATCACCGTGATCGTATTTGGGGGGCGCGGCGCATGAGCACTGACCTGAAGATCCAGCTGAAAGACGTTCATAAGGGCTTCGGCCCGAAAAAGGTATTGCAGGGCATTGACCTTGAAGTACCCAAAGGCCAGTCGGTCGTGATCATTGGCGGGTCCGGCACCGGCAAATCCGTTATGCTCAAATGCATCCTGGGCATCCTGAACCCTGACCAGGGCGAGATTTTCGTGGACGGCGAGGATGTCACCAAATTCTCCAGCCGCGCGCGCAAGAAAACCCTGGCCAAATTCGGCATGCTGTTCCAGGGGGCTGCCCTTTTTGACAGCCTGCCTGTTTGGGAAAATGTCGCCTTCGGCCTGATCCAGGGCAAGGGCATGAACCGCAAGGACGCGCAGGAAATCGCGATTGAAAAGCTCCGCCGTGTTGGCCTGGGCGCCGATGTCGGGAACCTTTCACCGGCCGAACTGTCTGGCGGCATGCAGAAGCGTGTGGGCCTGGCCCGTGCCATCGCAACCGAACCCGAAATCATCTTTTTCGATGAACCAACCACGGGCCTCGATCCCATCATGGCGGATGTGATCAATGACCTGATCGTCGAATGTGTGAAAGACCTGGGTGCCACGACGCTGTCAATCACCCACGATATGGCCAGTGCACGCAAGATCGCGGACCGCATTGCCATGCTTTATCACGGCAAGATCATCTGGGACGGCGCCAAGGACGAGATCGACAGTTCGGGTAACGACCATGTGGACCAGTTCATCCATGGCCGCGCCCAGGGGCCAATTGAAATGGAACTTCTGAAGCTCTGACATGGCAAAAGCGCAACTTTCATATAACTGCCGCGACTGCGGCGCCGTGTACCGCCGCTGGCAGGGCAAGTGCGATGAATGTGGTGAGTGGAACTCGATTGAGGAATCGAAGGGCGGTACCACATCCGGCGCGCCCAAGGGCCTGAGCGGCAAGAAAGGGCGCCGGATTGATCTGGTTTCGCTTGATACGCCCCTCAAGGAACAGCCACGGCTCTTGACCGGCATTGCGGAACTTGACCGGGCGCTGGGCGGCGGCATGGTGGCGGGCAGCGCTGTCCTGATTGGTGGTGACCCGGGTATCGGTAAATCCACGCTTCTGCTGCAGGCCATGGGGCAGCTGGCCCTCAAGGGTCAAGACTGTGTCTATATCTCTGGCGAGGAAGCGACCGCACAGGTGCAGATGCGGGCGAACCGTCTGGGTCTTTCCGGCGCGCCGCTGAAGCTGGGCTGCGAAACAAGCCTGCGTGATATCCTGACAACGTTGGATGAAGGCACCCCGCCCAAGGTGGTGGTGATCGACAGTATCCAGACCCTGTTCGCCGACCATGTGGAAAGCGCGCCCGGCACCGTCAGCCAGGTTCGTGTTTGTGCCCATGAATTGATCAGCTTTGCCAAGCGTAAGGGCACGGTGGTGCTGCTGGTTGGCCATGTCACAAAGGACGGCCAGATCGCCGGGCCGCGCGTTCTCGAGCATATGGTTGATACAGTCCTCTATTTCGAAGGTGATCGCGGCCATCAGTTCCGCATCCTGCGTGCGGTGAAGAACCGTTTCGGCGGTACGGACGAGATCGGCGTGTTCGAGATGACAGGCATGGGCCTGAATGAAGTCACGAACCCCTCCGCCCTGTTCCTGGCGGACCACAACAGCCGTGAGCCTGGCAACTGCGTGTTCGCAGGCATCGAAGGCTCCCGCCCCGTGCTGGTGGAAATCCAGGCGCTGGTGGCGCGCTCAAGCGCCGCCAACCCGCGCCGTGCTGTGGTGGGCTGGGACAGCGGGCGGCTTGCCATGGTGCTGGCGGTCCTGGACGCTCGTGCAGGCCTCGGCCTTGCTGGCTGCGATGTATATCTCAATGTTGCGGGCGGGCTTAAAATCTCTGAACCGGCCGCGGACCTCGCTGTAGCTGCCGCGCTGATCTCCAGCCTGTCGCAGGTACCGCTGCCAGACGAAACCGTGGTGTTTGGCGAAATCAGCCTGTCAGGCGACATTCGCCCGGTATCGCAAAGTGAGGGGCGCCTGAAGGAATCGGCCAAGCTTGGCTTCGCGAATGCCATGATGCCCAAGGCCAAGAAGGCTGGCCCCAAGGCCATCCGCCAGCAGACAATCAATCATGTGAATGACCTTGTGACACATTTCTACCCAGATGGCGGCTTAGGCTAGGCTCGACATGGAACTGAAAACTGACAGACTGACCCTCCGGTTTCCTGCAAAGGATGACGCAGAGGCAATTCAGCAAGCACTTGACGATTCTGACGTGGTCAGGATGCTGCAGGTCGTGCCCTACCCCTACACCCTTGAGATGGCCCGTGATTTTATCGGCCTGGTCCAGGATGAATGGGAAAAGAAAGCGTCTTATATTGCCGCGGTGATTGCCCCATCCGGACTTGTTGGTCTGGCTGGTGCGCACCACTGGGACAAAGACAAGAAGCAGGTCGAGCTTGGCTATTGGTTTGCCCGTAAGGCCTGGGGCAACGGTTATGCCACAGAAGCGGCAAAAGCTGTCTGTGACTTTGCTTTTGACCACTGGCCAATAGACAAAATCATCGTTAGTGTTTTCGATGACAACCCGGCGTCGAAGCGGGTAGTTGAAAAACTGGGGTTTAAGGAGACCGGCCCGCACACAATATATAGTGTCGGGCGAAAAGCCGAGGTTTCGGCCACATGGTACGACCTCGCAAGAACTTGAGAACTTGAAGGAAACCGGATTTTGGACATCGAACCCAGCACACTCACAGCTTTTGACGTTGGCGTACTGGTTATCATCGGGCTTTCAACCCTGATGGCCTTTGGCCGGGGCTTCGCCACCGTGGCCCTTTCCTTTGGCGCCTGGGCAGGCGCGCTGATGGCGACTGTGTTCGGCTTCACGCTGGCAAAGCCGTATGGCCGCGACCTGATCAGCCCGGCAGAACTGGCTGACCTGATCACACTGGCGGTCCTGTTTTTTGTAACCCTGTTTGTGCTGAAACAACTGGCTGAATTCATCGGCAAAACCATCAAGGACAGCCCTGTCGGCCTGTTGGACCGATCCCTTGGCGCCTTGTTTGGGCTGTTACGGGGTCTGGTGATTGTGTCGGTCATTTATCTGGGCTTCTCCAAGCTCTATCCGTCAGACGATGAACAGGAATGGGTCAAGAATGCCCAGCTTCGGCCGCTCGTGGCCTGGAGCGCAGAGATGCTTGAAGGCTTCGCCGCAGACGTGCTTGGCAAGGACCCTGCCGAAGCTGGTAACAACCTGATGAAAGAAGCCGCCTCCAAATTCCCAAACCAGTTTGGCGCTGAGATTTTTGAAGAGCAGGCAGCAAAATATAAAGAAGAACAGCGCAAAAACCTGAATGAGCTTTTTGAAGACGCCGTAGAAACCAAGAAAAAGGATGATGGCGGGCGCTGATGCGCGCGCAAGCTGTGCCATCCCTTCATTTAAGCGCAATATTTCTGTAAATTTGGTTTTTGACTAGGCAGCAGCCCCGTGAGGCGATATATGGTGCGTGCAACAAGACACCATTAGCCCCATTAACCAGGACCAAGTAATGTCTTTTGAGCAAGCCCCACTCACCACCAATCCTTTTGACGATGACAAACTGCACGAAGAATGCGGTGTTTTCGGGATTTTCGGCACCTCGGACGCCAGCGCCCACTGCGCCCTTGGTCTTCATGCCCTACAGCACCGCGGCCAGGAAGCCGCCGGCATCACGGCATTCGACGGTGAAAACTTCTTCACCAAACGTGTTCTCGGCCATGTGGCAGACAATTTCACCAGCCAGGATGTCATCGACAGCCTGCCCGGCGACGCCGCCATCGGCCATACCCGTTATTCGACCACAGGTGACACCGTTCTGAGGAACTGCCAGCCGCTCTTTGCTGAATTCGCATCGGGCGGCTTTGCTGTTGCGCACAACGGCAATATCACCAACGCGACACACCTGCGGAAATCGCTGGTTCAACGCGGGTCGATCTTCCAGTCCACGTCTGACTCGGAAGTGATCATCCACCTGATCGCCACAAGCCGTTTCCGTACCCTGATGGACCGCTTCATCGATGCGCTGCGCCAGATGGAAGGTGCCTACTCGCTGGTGTCGCTGACCAAGGAAGGCCTGATCGGCATCCGTGACCCGCTGGGCGTTCGCCCGCTGGTGCTGGGACGCCTGGATGACGCTTATATCCTTTGTTCCGAAACCTGTGCGCTTGATATCATTGGCGCGGAATATATCCGCGACATTGAAGCCGGCGAGATGGTGATCATCACCGAAGACGGCATCAAGAGCCACAAGCCTTTCCCGGAAGAAAAAGCTCGCCCGTGCATTTTCGAACATGTCTATTTCGCGCGCCCGGACAGCTACATGGACAACATGAGCGTCTATGAAGTTCGCAAGCGCATCGGTGCAGAACTGGCACGCGAAAACGGCGTGGACGCAGACCTGGTTATCCCGGTACCGGACAGCGGCACTCCTGCTGCCATTGGCTATGCACAGGAAAGCGGCATCCCGTTTGAGCTTGGCATCATTCGTAACCACTATGTGGGTCGGACCTTCATCGAGCCATCAGACCAGATCCGCCACTTCGGCGTGAAGCTGAAGCATAACGCCAACCGCTGGCACATTGCGGGCAAGCGCATCATCCTTGTGGACGACAGTATCGTTCGCGGCACCACGTCGATGAAAATCGTCAACATGATGCGCGAAGCCGGTGCCACCGAAGTCCATATGCGGATTGCCTCCCCGCCAACCGCACACAGCTGCTTCTACGGCGTTGATACGCCGGAGCGGAAGAAGCTCTTGGCGGCGCAGATGGACGTGGAAGCCATGCGCAACCACATCAAGGCGGATTCGCTTTCCTTCCTTTCCATCGACGGTCTGTACCGCGCTGTAAACCAGCCGAAAGGCCGCGACAACAAATGCCCCGCTTACTGTGATGCTTGCTTCACTGGCGACTATCCAACCTTCCTGACCGACCAGTCGGAAGCGGAAAAGGACGACAGCCAGCTCTCGAGCATCGCGTCGACGGGTTCAGGAGCCTAGTTCATGACAAAACCACTGGACGGACGCCTGGCGCTGATCACAGGCGCTTCGCGCGGGATCGGTCGCGCGGTTGCTATCGCCATGGCGGAAGCCGGCGCTGACATCATCGCCCTCGCCCGCCCGCGCTCCCAAGGCGCGCTTGAAGAGCTGGACGACAAGATCAAGGAAATCGGCGGTAAATGTACGCTTGTTCCCATTGATCTCCGCGATTTTGATGCGATCGACCGTCTGGGTGCTTCCATCTATGAGCGCTGGGGCAAACTGGATATTCTGGTGGGCAACGCCGGTATCCTTGGTCCCATCTCGCCGCTTGGCCACATCACGCCAAAGGACTGGGCTGAGCTGATGGACATCAACGTCACTGCTAACTGGCGCCTGATCCGCTCTTTGGACCCGCTTCTGAAGCTCTCGAAGACCGGTCGCGCGGTGTTTGTTACCAGCGGCGCCGCTGGCGGCCATTACGCCCACTGGGGCGGCTACGCCGTCACCAAGGCGGCGCTCGAAGAGCTTGTCATGACATATGCTGCCGAATCGCGCATTACCGGCGTGAAGGTAAATATGGTCAATCCGGGCCCTATCCGCACCAGCATGCGGGCCAAGGCTGTTCCGGGAGAAGACCCGGAAACGCTGCCGAAGCCAGAGCAGATCGCACCGCTGTTTGTGGAACTGGCATCGCCCGAGAGCGATACACACGCAGAGCGCATCAACTTCTATGACTGGGCGGGTATCGAACGCTCTTAAGCGGGCTCATTGCCAGAAGTCATCAGGGCGCCCGCAGGCGCCCTTTTTCGTGGCCGATCAGCCGCGCCGCGGCTGTGTCTTCTTCGCGCTCTCCCGTGCGCCTATGGCGTCAATATAGGCCACCACGTTTGGAAATTCCTTGAGCATTTCCGCACTTTCCGGGAAATCCGGCAGATAAGCCAGCGTCGGGAAGTTGGCCAGGTCCGCGTAGGTCAGGCTGTCCCCAACCAGGAAGCCGCCTTCAAGCGCGCTTTCAAGCACTGCCAGATGCTTCTTCACTATTGGCAATGACGCATCGATCTGCTCGCGGTTGGGTTCCTTGCCTGCCATTTTCGGCAGCACATAGCCCAGCACATACTGCCGGATCATCGACGTATCGAATGCGGTGTTATGCAGCGACACCCATTGGTCCACCTTCGCGCACAAGGTCGGGTCTTCCGGGAAGAACTTAGGGCCGTCGAAGACCTTATCGATATAGCGCGCCATGGCCTCTGATTCGCAAAGCGTCAGCTCACCATGCCGGAGTGCCGGAACCTTGCCAAGCGGATGAACCGCGTTCACTGCGTCTGAATGTGGGCTCGCGGTCTCAAACTCATAGTCGACGCCCTTCTCTTCCAGAAGCATCTGCACAGACCGGCCAAGGTTTGAGACGGGAATACTGATCAATACGGGTTTGGACATGCTTTCCTCCTGTCGCGCCAGAGCTTGCCTTCACAAACCCCGATATCCTTTTGAATGATACAGCTTAAGTAGGTCAGAAACGGCGGATGACACGGGCTTTTTGCCATTACGTACATCCTCCAACATTGGGCCGAAGGCCTGATGCACTGCTGTGTCACTGTGAAAGTCCGCCAGCAAGCGGTCTGCGATCTGGCTCTTGAGCCATGAAACCCGCTGTTCATTGCGCCGGGCCGCCCGTTCGCCATTCTCAGACATGATGCGCGCGTGCTTTTCAATGCGTTCCCACAGGTCCGGCACGCCGTCGCCTGTCAGGCCGGATACGGTGATCACCGGCGGGTGCCAGTTGGGGCTGGCGTCCGTCATGATATGCAGCGCGGACTTATATTCCCGCACGGCCTGCTTGATCTTCTTCTCAAAGATATCGGCCTTGTTGACGGCCACCATGTCGGCCAGCTCAAGAATGCCCTTCTTGATGCCCTGAAGTTCGTCCCCTGCGCCGGGCAGCATCAGCACCAGAAAGAAGTCCACCATGTCGCTGACCATGGTTTCCGACTGGCCCGTACCCACCGTTTCCACCAGCACCACGTCAAATCCTGCGGCTTCAAGGACGATGATCGTCTCCCGCGTGGCGCGCGCCACACCGCCCAGCACGCCTGCGCTGGGGCTTGGCCGGATGAAGGCATCCTTGTTGGCGGAAAGCTTTTCCATACGCGTCTTGTCGCCCAGAATGGAGCCCCCCGTGCGCCCGCTTGATGGGTCAACCGCCAGCACAGCCACGCGTTTCTTCTGCTGGTCAATCAACCAACTGCCCAGGCCTTCAATGAAGGTGGACTTGCCAACGCCCGGCACACCGGAAATCCCCACGCGCTGGGCGCCGCCGGCGTGCGGCAGCAGTTTTTCCAGCAGCAGTTGCGCTTTGTCCTGATGCTTCAGGTTGCGGCTTTCGATCAGGGTAATGGCCCGGCCAATCAGGGCGCGATTACCGCTCCTGACCCCCTCATAGAGCTCATCCACAGTGGGTTGATGAACGGTCGCCGCCACAAAGCCCCCTATTCAGCCGCTTCTGCATACCCAAGGCGGGCATTTAGTTTTTCAATCAGCTCACCAGCCGCTTCGGCAATCACGGTGCCGGGCGGGAAGATGGCTTCTGCACCGGCCTTATAAAGTGCATCATAATCCTGCGGCGGGATCACACCGCCAGCCACAATCATGATGTCTTCCCGGCCAAGCTTGGCCAGCTCTTCCTTCAGGGACGGCACAAGCGTCAGATGGCCAGCCGCCAGCGAGGACGCGCCGATGATATGCACGTCATTCTCAACCGCCTGCCGCGCGGCTTCTTCCGGTGTCTGGAACAGCGGGCCGATATCCACGTCAAAGCCCAGGTCAGCAAAAGCCGAAGCAATCACCTTCTGGCCGCGGTCATGGCCGTCCTGGCCCATTTTGGCAACAAGGATACGCGGGCGGCGGCCATCGTTGGCTTCAAACGCATCCACAAGCGCGTGAACTTTCTTCACCGCCGGGTTGTTCTTGCCAACTTCTGCCTTGTAAACGCCTGTCACAGCCTTGATTTCCGCCTTGTGACGCCCGTAAACCTTCTCAAGCGCCATGGTGATTTCGCCCACGGTTGCCTTCACACGCGCCGCATCCACAGCAAGCGCCAGCAAGTTACCCTCGCCTGTATCGGCTGCCTTGGTCAAGGCTTCAAGCGTCCGGGCCACGTCAGCGTCATCGCGTTCGGCCTTGAGGCGCGCAAGTTTATCAAGCTGGGCGGCCCGTACGGCGCTGTTGTCCACCTTCAGGACATCAACTTCCTCGACCTCATCCAGCCGGTATTTGTTGACACCCACCACGGTCTGGCGGCCGCTGTCGATCCGCGCCTGCGTGCGGGCGGCGGCATCCTCAATGCGCAGCTTCGGTATCCCGGCCTCAATCGCCTTGGCCATACCGCCCTCAGCTTCCACTTCCTGGATATGGGCCCAGGCTTTGGCCGCCAGGTCTGCGGTCAGACGCTCGACATAATAGCTGCCGCCCCAGGGGTCGATAAGGCGGTTGGTGCCGGTTTCCTGCTGAATGAACAGCTGGGTGTTGCGCGCGATCCGCGCCGAAAAGTCTGTCGGCAGCGCCAGCGCCTCATCCAGCGCATTGGTGTGCAGGCTTTGGGTATGGCCGTGGGCTGCCGCCATGGCTTCCACGCACGTTCGGGAGACGTTATTGAACACATCCTGCGCCGTCAGCGACCAACCAGAGGTCTGGCAATGGGTCCGGAGCGACAGCGATTTGGCGTTCTTCGGGTTGAAACCCTTCACAAGCTTGGCCCACAGCATGCGGGCTGCGCGCATTTTGGCCACTTCCATGAAATAGTTCATGCCGATGGCCCAGAAGAAGCTGAGGCGCGGCGCGAACGCGTCCACATCCAGCCCGGTGGCGACACCAGCACGAATATATTCCACCCCGTCCGCCAGCGTATAGGCAAGCTCAAGGTCTGCCGTCGCGCCTGCTTCCTGCATGTGATAGCCGGAAATGGAGATGGAGTTGAACTTGGGCATATTCTCAGACGTGTAGGCGAAGATATCCGAAATGATCCGCATCGAAGGCGTTGGCGGGAAGATATAGGTATTCCGCACCATGAATTCCTTCAGGATGTCATTCTGGATAGTGCCGGAAAGCTTCTCCGGGCTTACGCCCTGCTCTTCCGCTGCCACGATATAGAGCGCGAGGATCGGCAGAACTGCGCCGTTCATGGTCATGGACACCGACATCTGGTCCAGCGGAATGCCGCTAAAGAGCGTCCGCATATCATAAATGCTGTCGATCGCCACACCAGCCATGCCCACATCGCCCACGACGCGCGGATGGTCGCTGTCATACCCGCGGTGGGTCGCCAGGTCGAACGCGACCGAGAGGCCCTTTTGGCCAGCAGCCAGGTTGCGGCGATAGAAGGCGTTGCTGTCTTCAGCCGTCGAGAAGCCCGCATATTGCCGGATGGTCCAGGGCCGCTGCACATACATGGTTGGGTATGGACCGCGCAGGAAGGGCGCCATCCCCGGCCGTGTATCAAGGAAATCAAGGCCCTGCAGGTCTTCTTCGCCGTAAACCGGTTTCACCGGGATGCCTTCGGGTGACAGCCAGGGATCAGAGGAGGCCTCAGGCGACGTAGCCGGGGCACTGAAGGCGATATTGCTGAAATCAGGAATCCGGGTCATGCGCTTGCTCCCGCGGTAACATGGGCCTGCGCCAGCACTTCAAGTAAGTCGCAGCCCATATAGATAAACTCGTCCACGCCAGCCTTTTTCAGGTCATCAGCGTTCAGCGGGCGGCCCGCCAGATAGACATAGGCGCCAGCTTTCTTGAGGCAGGCAGCCACATCCTGCCCCAGACCGCCATATTGATCGTCACTGGAGCACAGCACCGCCAGTTTAGCGCCTGACGCCTTGAATTCATCGACAATAGCGGCAACGTCTGTACCGCCCATACCGGACACGGACTTGATGCCGCCGGCTTCGAAGAAATTCTTGGCGAAAGTGGTGCGCGCCGAATAGTCCGCCGGGCTGCCCATATTCGCCAGATAGATCAACGGGCGTGTTCCGTCTTTTTCAAGACAGGCATCACTGAACCCGCGAAGCTTCTCGAAATCCTCCGGCAGGCGGTGGAAGGCCAGAGGTTCAATTGTCACGCCTGCTGGGGCCAGCTCGGTTGGTTCCGGCGGCATTGGCCCTGTATTGGTGATGGGCTTTTCATCAATGTCCGGGAACTCGGAAACGCCGGTGATCGCATCCTTGCGCTTGGCCAGGTTCTGGCGCCGCACGGCCCAGGCATTTGCCAGATCCTCCTGGATGGCGCGCGCAGCCAGCGCTTTTTCGATGCCACCAACCGATTCGATTTTCTGGAAATATTCCCACGCCTTAGAGGCCAATTCCGAAGTGATGGTTTCAAAAGCATAAGACCCTGCTGCCGGGTCCTGCACGCGCGACAGGCCGCTTTCTTCCTGCAGGATAATCTGCACATTGCGGGCAATGCGCCGGGCAAAGCTGCTGGACATGCCCACCATGCTGTCATGCGGCAGGATACAGATATCATCTGCACCGCCAATGCCTGCCCCAAAGCAAGCCGCCGTGGCCCGCAGGATATTCACCCATGGGTCCTTCACGCTCATCATCCGCAACGAACTGACACCACTGAGCGCCATCTTGGGCGCGTCCTCGAGCCCGCATTCCTTGAGCACAGCAGCCCACATCAGCCGGGATGCGCGGAACTTGGCAATGGTCAGGCTGACATCAGCATCCGCCGCCATCGAGAAGGCGATCTGGGAGGCAGCCGTGGCCACATCCATGCCGCCACCGACCATGGCGCGCAAATAGGCAACGCCTGTGGCCATCATGATGCCCAGTTCCTGAGCTTCCGTGGCGCCCGCCATATGGTAAGGGCCGCTGTCGGCCATGAACGTTGAAACATTCGGATATACGCGGGCTACAGCACCGGCAATTTCAGAGCCCTGAGCCATCGCGCCCGCAAGGGATGTGCCCAGCCGGCCGGTCTGCGCCAAAGTTCCCAAAGGGTCGACCCCCAGTTTCCCGTGGAAATCCGACGCCTTATGGCCGCTCGCCTCAAGAAGGGACAACATTGTCTGTGCTGCCGTCGAAAACTCTTCGCCCGGCACCAGGGTGAAGGAAGCCATGTTCAGATAAACGCCGTCGAGCGCCTCTGAAAGCTTTTCCGCCGGAATACCCGGGAAACGGCCGGCCTGCAGCCTTAAGGCAAGCCCCGTCGCGCCGCGCCCAAGGTCTTCAAGGATGGCCGCATTGGTTGCCGCCACATCCGGGTTCCAGTGCGGGACAATCGTCCCCCACATGCCGTCGCGGGCTTGGGGGCGGCCAGAAAGGTCTGCATTCGCCTGCGAATACAGTCCCTGCAGGCGAATACCGTCATAGGTTTCAGCCGTCATGGCCTTATCAAAGTCGCGCCCGCCCAGCGCCCTGTCTACAAGCTGCCGCCAGGCGTCATCCGTGGCGGGCTCGAACATAGCAGCGAGTTTTAAGTCCTCATTAGACATGTAACCTGTCCCTCAAATTCCGGTGGCGGCTTATATGCCACTCACGAGCTTGATGGTCGCAACGACCAAGAAGATACCAAATACGATACTGAGCACAGTTCTGGGCAGCATGTGGGCTACTTTAGCACCAACCGGGGCCATCAGAACAGCCGCGATCGCAACCGTAAAGGCCGACGGCAAGTGAATGAAGCCCGCCATCCCTGAAGGCAGCCCTGTAATTCCCCAACCGCCAATCAGATAGCCAATACCGGCTGAAACGCTGACAACAAGCCCGATAAGGGATGCGGTGCCAACAGCTTTGTGGATTGGAACGGAATAGAGCGTCATGTAGGGAACTGAAAAACTGCCGCCCCCGATGCCCATAATGGCAGAGAAAAAGCCGATCAGTCCGGGGGCCACAAAGCGGGCCTTGCTGCTTGGCAGCTCGCTGCCAAGCTTCCAGCGGTCAAAGGGCAACATCATCTTGATGGCCACCAGGCTTGCAAGCGTCGCGAAAAAATATACCAGTTCAGCTGTCTTGAGCCCCTTGGCGAAGAAACTTCCAAGCACGGCGCCAAGAGCCACAACAAACCACCAGCCCTTGACGATCGACCAATCGACCCCCTGCTTCCGGTGGTGCGCAAACACGCTGGATGTATTGGTTGCGATGATAGCGGTCAACGAGGAGGCGATGGCAATATGCATCAGCCAGGCTTCGGGCATGCCAACTTTCCGGTACACCAGAACCAGCACAGGAATAGTGACGATTCCGCCGCCAATACCCAGCAAGCCGGCCAGAAAACCGGCGACAAGGCCAGCGCCAATAAGAGGCAGGAGATGCGTCAGAATGAGTTCCAAAGTGCCTTCCTTGCTGCTGCGCAACATGAACGGGTTGCACATTACCGCAGTGCAACAAAATCGCAAGGAAAGAAACATTCAAAAGAAAGGGGGCAAAAGAAAACGGGCCAGCGATAACCGCTGACCCGTTCATTTGGTCGGAGAGACAGGATTTGAACCTGCGACCCCTACACCCCCAGTGTAGTGCGCTACCAGACTGCGCTACTCCCCGACAAAGGATGCTGATGATACCAGCATTCTGGTGGCGCGGACTATAGCTTTGGCATGCGGGCAGCGCAACACGGTTTTTTGGAAAAATTACCCCTCCCGCAAAACGCTTTGCCGGGCCTGATAGGCCGCCCTTGCCGGGTGGCGCTGGCGCAGGCGTGTGTGCAGATAGCGGTTGAGGGCCGCGAACACCAATTCGGATGTCGCCTCGCTGACGAAACGGTCCAGCCGCTCGACGGCACACACCATCTTCAGCCGGTGAACGCCGTAGATATATTCGCCCACATCCATGTTAAAGAGCGCCGCCTTCTGCTGCGCCAGAAACGCCGGCTTGTCAGTTACCCGCCACTTATCAAGGTCAGCCTCACCGACAAAGCTGCTGTTGCGCCCGACGAAACAAGCCATCTGCATCAGCCCTGACTGCCAGTAGCCCGCGTTTTCGGACGCGTGCGTGTGCACGGCTTCGGCGAAGGTGATGGCATGAGTGAAATCCAGCCAGCCAATATTGCGGGCAATCGGCTGCTTCACCGCATGCTGAAGCTCAAGGTCGAACCCCAGCATATTAAGGGCCGCCGCCCCCAGCAGCGCATCATACAGTCCTTCAGGGTCCCTCAGCGATGCTGCAGTCAATGCCATGGCATTCCGCACCGACGTGCCAACAAATTCGGTCGCGCGCGGCGCTGCTGTCGTGCCCGCGTCAACACGCAGATAGTCCGCAAAGCCACGGAATTCGGGGATCAGGTCTTCCCGCGCTGCGACACACAGATAGTGCGCCAACTGAAGCGCCAGGGTTTCCTCAACCTCCGCCCCCAGGCTGGCACTCAGCCGCTCAAGCGCTGCGACATAAATGGCCGGATGGCCAAAGCCTGCATAGTGGCTGAAGATAAAATCCAGGTAGGCAGGCTTGATGTCCCTGAAGCGGAGGCCCGCCTCAAAGGCGCCCCGGACACGGCCAAGGACCGCCAGGCTGTTCATGGCCTCCAGCTCCTTAAGAAAGGCCGTAGCGTCCCAAGGCGCAGCCTTTGCAGGCAGCTGCTCCAGGGGCTGACTGAAGAGCGCATCCCAGGAAAAATTCCCGAAGGTTTCAAGGAAGGCAACCAACCGCAGGTCATCATCATCGCCAGCAAGGTCGATCCAATCAGCAAGACCCGCGTGGGCATGGCCAAAACCACGCTCAAAACGCGGCAGCGACCAACTGATCACCCGTTTCGCGACCTCTTCATAGGGTACACTGGCTTGATCCAGGCGGCACAGCGACCTTGCGATACGCTCATAGTCATGCTCCGCCATGGCTTCATCAAGCTCATCATAGGCTTTGGCTGCCCGCACGGTATTTGGAACCGGCGTCAGGTCGATCCAGATATCGTCACCCCGGCGTTCTACCGGGTAGGTCCGCACCGCGTCCCTGCCCTGAAGCGCTTCGCCGCTCTTGAGGTCAAACGCCCAACCGTGCCAGTTGCAGGCAAGCGTGCAGCTGTCGTTCAGAGTACCCTCAATCAGCGGATAGCCTTCGTGCGGGCACCTGTTGTTGATGGCGAACAGACCGGCCTCTGTGTTCAGAAGCGCGATCTGTTTGCCGTCAAACTTCAGGACATGGCGGCCCGTTTCTTTGAGCCCTGCAAGCTGGCCCAGATTTTTCCAATCTTTACCGGCACCGGCTTCTGGCTTTTCCATGTCGTCTCTCCTTGCTGTCGTAACTCGGCCCTGATGCGACCGTATTCTACCCATGCTAAATCGCCACCCATGGCAGCCTCCTTTTCTAAAGTTTTATCTTTAGTAAATCCGATATAGAAGCCTCTCTTGATTTATTCAAGTTTTTTCTTTAATAAATGTCCAACCAAGGAGAAACCATGCAGACGACCCGTGAAATCATCCTGACAGAGCTGAAGCGCGTTGGCGCTTGCCGCGCTGATGACCTGGCTGAAAAGCTGGAATTGACGCCCATGGCGATCCGCCAGCATCTGTATCAGCTGCGGGATGAAGGCGCCGTTGTGTGCTGTGCCAAACCGCAAGGCCGTGGGCGACCGGCAAAAATGTGGGAGCTGACGGAAAAAGCAGATGTCTATTTCCCTGACGCGCACCGGGACCTGTCGCTGGACCTCATCGACAGCATGAAAGACCTCTTTGGGCCGGAAGGCCTGGAACGCCTGGTAGACCACCGAACCCTCAAGCAAAAAAGCCGATATGAGGCGAGCTTTGCAGGAAAGGCGACCCTGCAGGACCGCCTGAAGGCACTGGCGAGCGAGCGGGCAAACGAAGGCTATATGGCGGAAGCGGTTGAGAAAGACGGTGCGCTGTTCCTCCTGGAGAACCACTGCCCTATTTGCGAGGCAGCAAAAGCCTGTAGCGGCCTGTGCGGCAAGGAACTGAGCCTGTTTAAGGAGCTGCTGGCGGACGAAGCCGAGGTGGAGCGCACAGAGCACCTTCTGTCAGGTGGCAAACGCTGCGCCTACAAAATCACGCCGAAACGCTAAAGTTATATCAGGAAAGACGGGCCCTGAGGGCTTTCAGGCGGTCCAGCACATCGCGCAGTGCCGCGCTATCTTGCGCACCATCGGCTGCGGGAGCCTGAACATCGGAAGCAACCTCTGTGACTTCAGCCGCCGCTTCGGGTGCTGCCTCGACTGCACCGTCATCCACCATTTCAAGCGCTTCAAAGATGGTTGCTTTCAGCCCCTGAGCCTTGAAAAGCTTTTGAACGCCGCGAATGGTATAGCCGTCAGAATGCAGCAATTTCTTGATCGCCTTCAGGAGCGTGACGTCATCAGGCCGGTAGTAGCGACGATTGCCACCCCGCTTGAGCGGCTTGACCTGAGTGAACTTGCTTTCCCAGAAACGCAGGACATGTTGTGGCAGATCCAGTTCATCTGCCACTTCGGATATGGTACGGAACGCTTCGCGGCCCTTCCCGCCCCTCGGGCGATCAAGACCTGACGCAGTTTCACTCACAACCGACTCCTTTAGACCTGGTTTAGGGTCCGAGACTGACCTCAGGCGTTGATACGGTCTTTCATGACCTGGCTAGGCCGGAAAACAAGAACGCGCCGAGGATCGATCGGCACTTCTTCGCCCGTTTTAGGATTACGTCCCATGCGACCGTTTTTCTGGCGCACAAGGAAACTGCCAAACGAGGAAATTTTCACATTTTCACCAGCCACCAAGCAATCAGAAATCTCGCCGAGAACCGCTTCAACCAGGTCAGCAGACTCGTTCCTCGACAGCCCGACCTCTTCGTAAACTGCTTCAGTCAGATCCGCACGAGTAAGTGTGTTGTCGCTCATTTCTGCCCCCTGCTGGTGAATAGGCAAATTACCTGTTACTAAAAAAGCTAATCGAAGCGCGGAAGCGAGTCAACGCGCCTGTCGGCTTTTAGTCAATATTTAGAAGGGTTTATATCCCCGCCCTTATATTTTGGGCCAGAAAACGGGGTTTACCGCCCTATTCACAGGAAATTATGCCGCCCCAGCTGCAGCCTCGTCATCGACGATGCGCTGCAAATCTTCGCTAATCAGGCGAATCAGGTCATTCTGGGCCATATCGATGGCTGATGTGACAGCAGAGGCAAATCCGTGCGCATTCGCACCACCATGGCTTTTCATCACAAGGCCGTTCAGGCCAAGGAACACACCGCCATTATGGTTGTTGGGGTCCATATGGTCCCGGAGCGACCGCAGGCCGTGCCGGGCCAGCAGATAGCCAAGCTTGGTGGACATGCTTGAGCGGAAGGCCCGCCCCAGAAGATCTGTAACCAGACGCGCCGTGCCTTCAGCCGTTTTAAGGGCCACGTTGCCGGTAAAGCCGTCTGTGACCACCACATCCACTTCACCTGTGGCAATATGGTTGCCTTCGACAAAGCCAACGAAATCAAGCGGCAGGTGCTTGGAGGCCCTGAGGACATCAGCGGCAGCCTTGATGCTGTCCTTGCCCTTGAGGTCCTCAACACCCACGTTCAAAAGCGCAACGGTCGGATTGGAAAGGCCGAGCACTGTCCGCACATAGGCGGCGCCCATGATGCCGAACTGAACAAGGTTGTTGCTGTCGCATTCCACATTCGCGCCCAGATCAAGCATCACGCTTTCGCCGCGCAAGGTCGGCAGCGGTGAAATAAGCGCCGGCCGGTCAATACCGGGCATGGTCCTGAGCAGGAACTTGGCCAGCGCCATCAAGGCCCCCGTGTTACCAGCGGAAATGGCGACATCTGCCGTGCCGTCCTTCACCGCCTGGATTGCAAGCCCCATCGACGACTGACGCCCTTTCCTGAGTGCCTGGGATGGCTTCATGTCTGATGTAACGACATCGCTTGTGTGCACAAGCGTACTGGCTGCCGTCAGGTCCGGCTGTTTGTCCAGAAGCGGTTTGATGCGCGCTTCATCGCCAAATACCAGAAACTGAGTGCCAGGAAAGAACGTCCGGGCCTGAGCAATGCCTTCTATGACCATGTCAGGTGCATGGTCGCCCCCCATGGCATCGACGGCGATCGTTATATTTTTTGCCACGTATACGTATCCAGTCTAACGCGTTGGTCCCGCGGGTTATTATAGAGCCTCAGGCGCATCCCTCAATGCGCTTTCAGCATTTGTCATTTGCAACGACCATAGCGATTTTACCTTGCACTTCAAGATTCGTCGCGTGATTTTGCAAGAACAGCAAACGGATTGGGACGTTCAAGCTCAGGTTCGTTAATGCTAACGCCTGTCATTTTCTTTGTTTCAAGCTCGACGCCCTCGGCCCGCGGATAGGGGTTCATGGAAATCGACAGGGTCTGTGCCAGCACTTCCCCCAGTGGCACCACATCGCCTTCAAGTGCGTCATAGTCTGGTGCCTCCGGGTCCAGGTAGACGCCTTCGTCATCCATCCGGTCCGCCATTTCCGGGTTCACAAGCATCAGCTCAAAATCCGTTTCAAACGATTCTTCAACCGGCTTCAGGGATGCAATGCAGCGCTGTGTCAGCTTGGCCGCGATCGATCCCTTGATATGGATACCGCTGTCGGCGCCCGCATCCCACACAGACAGGGTGCCCGAAAGCTCCGCGACTGCAACAAGGTCAAAGCGCTCTGCCAGGTCCTTGCATTGCGCTTCGGTCGCAACCAGCTTGAATTCCTTTGGCGTGCGCTCCAGCTCGGTAATCTTGACAGTGAAGTCCAGTGATAGTTGGTCAGTCATCTATTTGGCCTCCACCTTGATATCCGGGAACTCGAACTCTGATGCTACCATTTCTTCGAATGTATAGCTTGCTAATTTCTGAAGGGCTTCAAGGGCATAGTCCGCCATCTGACCCGCGAAGGGTGTCTCTGCGCCCTTATAGATATTCTTTGCAATTGCAGCCGCCAGGTCAGGCTTCGGCGCATCTGCCTTGACCGCAGCACTATATGCTTTCACCCGGCCAAACCAGGCAGCGCCCATCTTTTTGACTTCCTTGCCCACGGACATGTCCCCGACGCCCATCTCCCTGAGAGACCGGTCCATGTCAGAAATCAACGCTTCCTGGATCTGTCTGCGGACTTTTTCCGCAACCTTGCCTTCTTTTTCAAAACGGCGGTCCACGATGAAGAGATGCAGCAGGATCATATCAAACCGGCCGTCAATATCGTCAGCCACACCAAAGTCCTGATAAAACACGGGGTTCCGGGCCTGGCCAACCAGTTTTCCATACACCGCATAGGCCTGGTCTTTGTTCTGGAACAGTGAAAAAAGTCGCGCAAGCATGGCGCCTCCTTGATGTCGCCCCAATCTTTGGGAAAAAGGGGACAACGCATCTCTTTTGCAAAATTTATGGCGTGCTCTAACACGGAGCCTTGCGCCGCGCAACGGTGGCCGTTATTAAAGCACTGGAAGTTTTATCCGAACAGTATCGGAAATAAGGATAGTAGATGAAAATGACCTCTCTTGCGAAACAGGCGAAACCACTGGCTCTGTGTCTTATGGCCGGTGTGGCTTTGTCGGCATGCGGTAACTCACGCATGATCCGCGGCTATGTTTTCGACAAGGAACTTGCTGCTGCTATCCAGCCCGGCGTGGACAACCGCCAGTCGGTTGAATCAACACTTGGCACGCCAACGGTTCGTGCCACGTTTGACGACAACACCTGGTATTATATCTCCACGACTGTTCGCATCCGCCCGGTTTTCTGGCCCGATGCCCAGGAACACCGCGTGATGGCTGTAGCCTTCAGCGACACTGGTGTGGTGACCGACGTGGTCAACTACGACCTGTCCGACATGCGCAAGGTTGACCCGGTTGATGATGAAACCCCAACCAAAGGCCGCAAGGAAGGCTTCTTCCAGCAGATCTTTGGCGGCGTTGGCCGGTTCGCAGGTGGCTCCGCCCCTGTTGGCAGCCAGGGTGGCGGTCGCGGCCCGAACGGCTAACCCGGCCCGAACAGAAGCAGACAAAGAAAAAGCCCCGGCAGTGCCGGGGCTTTCTGTTTTCGGATCAAACCGGTGTCTAGTGCGCCAGCATCGCCAGCAGCAGAAGCGCCACGATGTTGGTGATCTTGATCATCGGGTTCACAGCCGGGCCTGCAGTGTCCTTGTACGGATCACCAACAGTATCGCCTGTCACGGCAGCCTTGTGAGCTTCAGAGCCCTTGCCGCCATGGTTGCCGTCCTCGATATATTTCTTCGCATTGTCCCATGCGCCGCCGCCGGCGGTCATGGAAAGTGCGACAAAGAGGCCGCCAACGATCACGCCCAGAAGAAGAGCGCCAAGTGCCGCAAATGCGGCCGCCTGACCTGCAATGGCATTGATCAGATAGTAGGTAATCACCGGCGCCGCCACAGGCAGCAGGCTTGGGATGATCATCTCCTTGATCGCTGCTTTGGTCAGCAAGTCAACCGACCGGGCATAATCCGGCTTGGATGTCCCTTCCATAATGCCAGGGTTATTGCGGAACTGCTCGCGCACTTCCTCAACCACTGCACCGCCTGCGCGGCCCACAGCTGTCATGCCCATCGCACCAAAGAGGTACGGCAGCATGGCCCCAAGGAACAGCCCAACAACCACATACGGGTTAGACAGGCCGAAATCGACCGTAACATCCGAGAAGTAGGTGTTGAGGTCCGCCGTATAGGCACCAAACAGCACCAGTGCAGCCAGGCCCGCGGAACCGATAGCATAGCCCTTGGTAACAGCTTTGGTGGTGTTGCCCACAGCATCAAGCGCGTCAGTGCGGCTCCGAACCGTCTCGTCGAGGCCAGCCATTTCCGCGATACCGCCAGCGTTGTCTGTAACAGGGCCGTAGGCATCTAGCGCCACAACCATGCCTGCAAGCGCCAGCATCGCGGTTGCCGCGAAGCCAAGACCAAGGATACCGGCAAGCTGGTAGGCAACAATAATGCCTGCACAGATGACCAGCGTCGGCAGTGCGGTAGACTCAAGGGAAATCGCTAGCCCCTGAATCACGTTCGTGCCGTGGCCTGTTTCAGATGACTTGGCAATCGACCGAACCGGGCGATAGTCAGTACCGGTATAATATTCAGTGATCCAGATAATCAATCCGGTCACGATCAGCCCGATCAGGCCGCAGTAATAGAGGTCACGCCCGGTGAAGCTGCTGGAGGCCGTCTGGAAAACCCGTTCCATCTCGCCGCCCAGTGCCCAGTCCATGGCAAACCACATTACACCGGCAGACAGAACCGCCGTCACGATAAAGCCTTTGTATAGTGCCCCCATGATCGACTGGCTTTTGCCCAGCTTGACAAAATAGGTGCCGATGATCGAGGTCAGGATACAGCCGCCACCGATGATCAATGGAAGTTGCATGATATCTGCAGCACCTGAACTGATGAACAGCGCGGAAAGCACCATGGTCGCACCAATGGTCACAACATAGGTTTCAAACAGGTCTGCCGCCATGCCGGCACAGTCACCAACGTTGTCGCCCACGTTATCGGCAATCACCGCCGGGTTGCGTGGATCGTCTTCCGGGATACCGGCTTCCACCTTACCAACGAGGTCAGCGCCAACGTCGGCGCCCTTGGTGAAGATACCGCCGCCCAAACGGGCGAAGATGGAGATAAGCGATGCACCAAACCCGAGTGCCACCAGGGCGTCAATCACTGCACGGTCCGTTGGGTCAATCCCCATTGGCCCGGTCAGAACTGTATAGTAACCAGCCACGGCAAGAAGTGCGAGTCCGGCAACCAGCATACCTGTCACCGCGCCGGACCGGAATGCGATGGTCAGGCCTGCTTGCAGGCTGGTGCTGGCAGCTTCAGTTGTGCGAACGTTGGCCTTGACGGAAATCAGCATACCAATATAGCCCGCAACGCCCGACAGAACGGCGCCGATGACAAAGCCAAGGGCAGCAAGTTGCCCCAGTGTAACAAAAAGAATCACAGCAACAACCACACCCACAATGGCAATGGTACGATACTGACGATTAAGGTAGGCCTGCGCTCCTTCCTGGATCGCAGTAGCAATTTCCTGCATTTTCTCGGAGCCCGCACTGGCGGACAAAATAGACTGACGCGTTACAATGCCGTACAGAACGGCAGCAACGCCGCATGCAATCGCGGCGTACAATACTTCCATGGGAAACTCCCTCCCTTGAACCAAACCCAAGTAGTTTGAGCTTATCGGGCAGAGATACTCCCCACACGTCCGCCCTGCTCATTCATTCTAGTAGACAAACCCCTAAAACTCCTGACAACAGGTTGGTCGGTTTTCACCTTAGGAAGCATTTTCAAGACTTTCAACCATCTTAAAAAAGAGAAGGCGCCGCAAACATGCAGCGCCTTGCGTAATCCAAGCTTTACCGCCAGCTAGCGCGACAGCCGCATGGTATTGAGGATCGAGATATTTTCCACCACATTGGGGCCGACAACCTCTGCGGCCTTCTTCTTCAGGACCGCCGCGACCTTGTCATGGTCCAGCTGCAGCGGCGAGTCTTCCTGCATCAGGTCGTTCTGGCTGATCGCTGCGATAAAGGCGTGTTGCAGTTGCGGTTGGGAACGCTTCACCAAAATCTGGTTGTCGTCGCCGTAAACCTGCACCGCCAGATCGACAAAATAGTTGCCCACAAAGCGGGAGCTGTTCTCATTCCTGAGATAGATTGGTACCGCGATGCGTTCAAAGCCAACCGTCAGCAAAGGTCCCGATGGTTTTTTGCGTTCTTGTTCCTGCCCTTCGGTCGCCGGCGCCATGTTCTTGAAATAATAAAATCCAAGCCCGCCGCCGATCGCGATGCCACCCAAAAGCCCGAGGATCAGGAGCAATTTGCCTGAACCGGAGTTTCCATGAATTGATACGTCATCCTGTGACATTGACTAACACCTCGGTTCAATTTCAAAAATGTTGGTAACCCTGCTGGCCAGACTGCACCAAATTACCTGATGAATCAACAAGATGGCATCCGCCGCCCTGTTCCACCACACCGATGCGCGTGAGCTGGACACCACAGTCCACAGCAATGCGTTCCAGCGCGCCTGCGTTTGAAGCTGAAGCGGTAAAGACCAGTTCATAGTCATCCCCACCCGCATAGACAGACGGCCACAGCTCACTGTCCTGCCCCACCAGTGCGGCAACGGCTTCCGAAAGCGGCAGGCTGGACTGATCTACACGGGCGCCAACAGCTGATGCCGCGCAGATATGCCCAAGGTCGGCCAACAGTCCGTCAGAGACATCGGCGCAGGCTGATGCCACGCCCCTAAGGGCCTGGCCCAGAGCAACGCGAGGTGTGGGTTTCCGATACCGGCGCACGAGGCCTTCTGAAGCGTCCAGCCGTCCCTGAACCATCTTCACGCCCAGCGCGGCATCGCCAAGCGTACCGGACACATAGACATCGTCACCGACCTGCGCGCCGCCGCGTCTAATCATACCTCCGGAGGGCACGGTGCCCATGGCTGTGATACTGAGGGTCACGCCGCCTGTGCTGGCAGTGGTGTCGCCTCCCGCAAGCTGAATGCCGAATGGCTCCTGGCACGCTTTCAGGCCAGCAGCAAAATCGGCAATCCAGGCTTCAGGTGCGCCCTTTGGCAGGCTGAGACCGACAAAATAGTGTGTGGGGTTCGCGCCTTTGGCTGCCAGGTCTGACAGGTTGACGGCCAGTGCCTTCCAGGCGATGTCCGCGGCTGGCTCATCACCAACGAAATGCACACCTTCCACGATCAGGTCCTTGGTCACGACCAGTTCATGACCGTCTGGTACGGTGAGGCAGGCAGCATCATCCGCAAGGCCAAGCCCCTCGGGCCCGGCCAGCGGACGAAAATATCTGGCAATCAGGTCAAATTCTCCGGCCATAAGCTTCTCTGCTTTCTGCCGGGGCACGTGCTAGGTGCGCACGGCCTTGGCAAACCTGTCGAGGACGCCATTGACGAACGACGCTTCCGTGCGCTCGTAAAAACCGTGCGCCACATCGACATACTCATTGATGATCACGGCAGTCGGCACATCCGGGCGCGCTACCAGCTCATAACCGCCCGCGCGGAAAATGGCGTGGATCAGCTTCTCCAGGCGGTCAAGCGGCCAGTCCGATGACAGACAGCTTGTCAGCGTGCCGTCAATTTCCTCGCGGCGTTCCCAGGCGCCCAGCACCACGTCGCTGAACAGGTTGGCGTCAGCGGCAACATACTGGTCGCCTTCGATTTCCTGGCCCAGGCGGTGATTGACATATTCCTCAACCACCATCTTGGCTTTTGGTTCGTCGGACATGTCCAGCTGGTAGAGCGCCTGAACGGCTGCAAGGCGCGCTGCGCTCCTGGGGCCGCCAACCTTCGGTGTTTTTGATCCTGCGGACATTATTCTACTCCAAAACTCTGCTTCAGTCCGATCATGGCAAGTGCAGCCTGTGCCGCCCCTGCCCCTTTATTCTTCTGGTCGCGTTTCGCGCGCGCCCATGCCTGGTCCCAGTCCTCGACGGTCAGAATGCCGTTGCCGATGGCCAGGTTTTCATTGAGTGCCAGGTCCATCAGGCCACGCGCGCTTTCGCCGCACACATAGTCATAGTGGGTCGTCTCACCGCGGATCACGCAGCCAAGCGCCACATAGCCGTCGAAATGCGCCTTTTGGCCCGCATGCGCAAACTTGATCGCCGCCGGGATCTCAAGCGCACCGGGCACGTCGTACCGGTCCCACGTGCAGTCTGCGGCTTCGATCGCCTCAATGGCGCCTGCCGCCAGCTCGTCGGCCAGGTCTGCATAGAATTTTGCTTCGACAATAAGAATATGAGGCTTTGCCATCTTTTTTCCTTGGAACGCGCCAGCCCTTGTTGGACGTGTGGCGATAAATCAGTGCGGCGCCTAACCGGCGTCCGGAATTTTCCGTTGTTCTACGATATCGAGACCATACCCATCAAGCGCAACATAGTGGTTCGGGCTGTTGGAATAGAGAATCATGTGGCGCACGCCGATATCGAGGAGGATCTGCGAGCCAAGCCCGATGTCCTTCAGCGCACGCTCCTTGCCGTCGTCTTCCGCCGGCACGCCTTCCAGCAGCTCCGACGGGCGGATCGCGATCTGCCCCGGGAACAGCACCACAACGCCGTGGCCTTCGCCCTCAATCGCGGTCATGGCGCGCTCAAGCTGGCCACTGCGCGGATGGTCCATGCCCAGCAGGTCTTCGAAGGGGTTCAGCGCGTGCATCCGCACTGGCGTCGGCACGCTGCTGTCGATGTCGCCCAGCACCAGCGCCACGGTTTCGCGGCGGTCAGCGGTAGAGCGGTAAACAACCACACGCCATTTCTTGCCGCTCTGGCGCACGAAATCGCTTTCGGACGCGCGCTCAACCAGCACATCATTCTTCAGCCGGTAGGCAATCAGGTCCCGGATGGTCGCCACTTTCAGGCCGTGCTCTTTAGCAAACGGGATCAGGTCTGGCAGGCGCGCCATGGTGCCGTCGTCCTTCATGATCTCACAGATCACGGCGGACGGGTTGAGGCCCGCGAGGCGGGAAATATCAACAGAGGCTTCGGTATGCCCAGCCCGCATCAGCACGCCACCGTCCTGTGCCATCAGCGGAAACACATGGCCCGGTGTGGCCAGATCGTCCGCGCCTTTTGAACCGTCGATCGCCACGGAAATCGTGTGCGCCCGGTCAGCCGCGGAAATGCCGGTTGTCACACCCTGCTTGGCTTCGATTGACACGGTGAAGGCCGTCTGGTTGCGCGCCTGATTGTTGTTGCTCATCTGCGGCAACTTCAGCGCTTCAACCCGCTCCCGCGTCAGCGGCAGGCAAATCAGGCCACGGCCGTGCTTGGCCATGAAGTTGATGGCGTCAGGCGTTGCCATTTGCGCCGGGATGATCAGGTCACCTTCGTTTTCACGGTCTTCGTCATCCACCAGGATATACATGCGCCCGTTGCGCGCGTCCTCAATGACGTCTTCGATTGGTGACAGGAAACTCTCTGACACAGGCCTATCCTCTGCTTTGAAGGCGCGCTACGTACCGCGCCAGAATATCGAATTCCACATTCACGGTGTCGCCCTGCTTGCTGTTGCGGAAGCTGGTGACCGCCTGCGTGTGCGGGATCAGGTTAATGGAGAAGCGCGTGACATCGCCTTCGTCGGCAACCGAATTCACCGTCAGGGAGGCCCCATCGATGGTAACGCTGCCCTTCTGGGCCACGAACGCTCCGTGCGCGCTTGGGATTGCGATATCCATAACGACAGACTCGCCAAGCTCATCAAAGCGCACAATTTCGCCAGTGCAGTCCACATGGCCTGTCACGATATGACCGCCAAGTTCGTCCCCAAGCTTCAGGGAGCGCTCCAAGTTGACTTCCGTGCCCTCGGCCCAACCGTTCAGGTTGGTCACCTTCAGCGTTTCGGCAGACACATCAACCGCAAACCAGCCTGTGTCTTTGTCCACTACTGTCAGGCAAACGCCTGAACAGGCAATGGAGGCACCGATATCAACGGACGCCATATCAAAGGCGGTCTCAAGCGTGACCCGCTTGTCAACGTCGCCTTCCACGGCGCGAATGCGCCCCACATCTGTAACAATTCCGGTAAACATGCGCCTGAGTTACTCCGCCTTGACGTATGATGCAAGTATATCCGGCCCCAGTTGCCGAATTGTCTCAAGATTGAAATGGGGCGCATCCCCAAGGCTGGCAAGGCCAAGGTCGCCGATTGCCGGTCGGCCGTCAGCACCAATGGCTTTTGCGGCGCTGAAATGCGCGATCCTGTCTGCAAAACCAGCCTTCAGGAAAGACGCATGCACCTGCCCGCCGCCTTCGACAAGCACCCGGGTAAATCCGCGTTCTGCGAGAATGGCCGAAACGGCGGCAAGATCGCGGGTATCGTCAACCGCGACGGTTTCAACGCCCAGTTTTTGGAGCGCCGCTTCCTTGGCAGCGTCGCGCACCTGGTGGAAAACCACAGTGCCCCGCGTGGCAGCACGTTGTGCCAGTTTATGGGAAGGCTTCAACTGCAGTGTACCGTCCAGAATAATGGGTGCGGGCGATCGGCCTTCCAGCCCCGCAAGCCGGCAGTCAAGCATAGGGTCGTCCGCCAGTACCGTACCGCTGCCCACAAGGATGCCGTCATGCTGTGCCCTGAGCATATGACCAAAGCGCCGGGCCTCACTGCCAGTGATCCATTTGCTGTCACCATTTTCAAGGGCGATACGGCCATCCAGCGTGCTGGCGATCTTGACGGTGAATAACGGGCGCTCGCGGCTCACGCGCAGGAAAAAGCCCCGGTTAAGCTGCGCAGCTTCCATTTCGCATACGCCGTTTCTGGTCTCCACGCCCGCATTCGCCAGAATGGCCAGCCCTTTGCCCGCCACGCGCCAATCCGGGTCCGAAACCGCCATCACGCAGCGGCTGATGCCTGCGTTCACAAGGGCTTCGGCACAGGGGCCGGTTTTGCCAACATGGGCGCAAGGCTCAAGCGTGACATAGGCAGTGGCCCCCTTCGCGGCGGCGCCGGCCTGCCCCAGCGCCATGGTTTCTGCGTGTGGCCGCCCGCCCGGCTGGGTCCAGCCGCGGCCAATGATGATGCCGTCTTTCACCAGAATGCAGCCAACAGCAGGATTGGGCGCAACAGTACCAAGGCCGCGCCGGGCAAGCCCAAGCGCAGCCTTCATATAGGTTTCATCTAACGATGTTGAGGCCACTCAAGCCTCCCTGTCAGGGTTCTTCGGAAAAGACCTCGTCTTCCGTGCCGGACATCTTGCCCAGGAACTTCTCAAAGTCGGAAGCCTCGCGGAAGTTACGGTACACGGATGCGTAGCGCACATAGGCTACCTGATCGAGGCTTTCGAGCCCTTCCATGACTAAACGGCCAATCTCACCCGAATCAATCTCATTTTCACCCATGGATTCAAGCCGACGCACGATACCGTTGATCATGCGCTCCACCCGGTCCGGGTCAACCGGCCGTTTGCGCAGGGAAATATCAAGCGACCGCTCCAATTTGGCCCGTTCAAAGGGTACGCGCCGCCCGGTTTTCTTGATCACAGTCAGCTCGCGCAACTGCACACGCTCAAATGTGGTGAACCGTGCCCCGCATGCCGGGCAAAACCGCCGACGCCGGATCGCCGACTTGTCGTCGGTCGGACGGCTGTCCTTAACCTGAGTGTCTTCGTTTTGACAAAACGGACAACGCATAACGCCCCCTACTCCCCTGAATTCTTTTCTTGGTCACTGATGGTGTGGGGATAATGCACCCACACCATCTTGTGATCAAGCTTATCCCAATTCACTATAGATTGGGAAGCGTGCACAAAGGGCAGCGACCTTGTCGCGTGCTGCGGCCTCTGCTGCATCATTGTTTTCAGGGTTGGCCGCCAGGCCGTCCAGGACCTCGGTGATCATGTCCGCAATCTGGCCGAATTCCTCTTCGCCGAAGCCACGGGTCGTGCCGGCTGGCGTCCCCAGGCGAATACCGGACGTGATAAACGGCTTTTCCGGATCGAACGGCACACCGTTCTTGTTACAGGTCATGTGGGCGCGCTCAAGCGCTTCGTCTGCTGCCTTGCCGGTCAAGCCTTTCGGGCGCAGGTCCACCAGCACAACGTGGGTGTCGGTGCCGCCAGAGACGATATCAAAACCGTTGGCCTTGAGCTTGTCAGCCAGAACCTTGGCGTTTTTGACAACCTGTGCCGCATATTCCTTGAATTCCGGGCGCAGTGCTTCACCGAACGCAACCGCCTTCGCGGCAATCACATGCATCAGCGGGCCGCCCTGAAGGCCTGGGAATACCGCAGAGTTGATCTTCTTCGCCACATCCTCACGGTTGGTCAGGATCATACCGCCACGTGGGCCACGCAGGGTTTTGTGCGTCGTGGTTGTGACAATATCAGCATACTCAAGCGGGTTCGGGTGCGCGCCACCAGCTACGAGGCCTGCGAAGTGTGCCATATCAACGAACAGAAGCGCGTTTACGCTGTCAGCGATTTCACGGAAGCGCTTGAAGTCGATCACACGGGGGTACGCAGAACCGCCAGCGATGATGATGGTCGGCTTGTGCTCAAGCGCCATTTCGGCAACCTGATCATAGTCGATCTGGGCGTCTTCACGCCGTACGCCATACTGGACTGCGTTGAACCATTTCCCGGAAAGCGCAGGGGCTGCACCGTGGGTCAGGTGACCACCGGCATCCAGGCTCATACCCATGATGGTGTCGCCCGGCTTTGCCAGCGCAAGCATCACAGCACCGTTGGCCTGCGCGCCAGAGTGCGGCTGCACGTTGACGAACTCTGCCCCAAACAGCTGCTTCGCACGCTCGATTGCCAGGTTTTCGGCCACGTCCACATGGTGACAGCCTTGGTAGTAACGGCGCCCAGGATAGCCTTCGGCATATTTGTTGGTCAGCACAGAGCCCTGAGCTTCAAGCACAGCGCGACTGACAATGTTTTCGGATGCGATCAGTTCGATCTGGCCTTGCTGGCGCTCAAGTTCGCCTGTCACTGAATTCAGCAGCTCTGGGTCAGTTTCGGACAGATGGGAAGAAAAGAAACCAGGTTGGGTAAAACTAGTCATCGTTGGTGGGCCCTTACGAATATAGAAAAATAAGTATGTTGGGTTTAGCTTTAAGCACCCATTTTGTCGACCCGCCTTTGGTGGCGACCGCCTTCAAAATCAGTGTTCAGAAATGCGTTGAGACAATCCAGTGCCGTTTCAATGCCAATCAGGCGCGCGCCCAGCGACAATACGTTGGCGTCATTATGCTGGCGGGACAGCTTTGCCATCAGGCTATCGGTGCACAGAGCCGCACGAACGGCAGGGTTCCGGTTGGCCGCGATCGATATTCCGATCCCCGAACCACACACCAGCACACCGCGCTTGGCCTTGCCGCTGGCAATCGCTTCACCCATGGCAATACCAAAATCTGGGTAGTCAACAGACTCAAGACCGTTAGTGCCCAGATCCAGCACGTCATAGCCACGGTCTGACAGTTCGTTTTTCAGGGTTTCTTTCAGGTCAAAACCTGCATGATCGCAAGCAATTGCAATTGTCTCGGATGCCATTCTACGCCTCATCGGTCAAAGGTCTCGCAGCCAAGGACTGCGGCGGGAATTCGCGGCTTGATTATCATAGAAAAGGCCAGAACCCAAGCGCGCAAAAAGCGGCATGTATGAAAACCACTTATTCAACAAATTAGCTGACGTATTACTTGGGAATGCATCTATTAACTATTTATTAACAAATAAATTGTGAAAGAACAACCATTTGATGTTGTAATCACCAACGAAATGCGGCAATAAAAACTCGAAAAATTAAGAAATTGGAGCATTAATTTAATGTCAGACTTTGACGCCTCCTCCGATTCAGGCGAAATCATGTTGGGTCTGGTGGCAGACATTGTTGCGGCCTATGTCAGCAACAATACCCTTGATTCTGACCAACTGCCGGATGTCATCAAGACTGTCCACTCCACCCTGAGCGGACTTGGCCAACAACAAAGCCCTTTCGGCAGCGCCAACCAGAAGCCCGCCGTACCGGTGAATAAATCCTATACCAAGGACTATATCATCTGCCTTGAAGATGGGAAGAAACTGAAGATGCTCAAGCGTTATCTCAGAACCCGTTTCGGCATGACACCGGAAGACTATCGCGCCAAATGGGGCCTGCCGGTGGATTATCCGATGGTTGCGCCGAATTATGCTGCAAAACGATCCGAATTCGCCAAGAAAATCGGGCTCGGCAAGAAACGCTGAACTAATTCGGAATGATTGTCTCCAAGGGGCGGCCTAGATGGTCAGCCCCTTTTTTGGTGCCCCGCCCGCTTTCGCGTCCCGCTCCATCACATACCGAAGCTTCCGGATCGCAACAGCTTCAAGCTCCTGCTTGCTGGCACGCGGGTCTCCCACGATCTGGACTTCCCGTCCGGTGCGCGTGCAGACAGCACTGACCCGCACGGAATTACCGACGCGAATAAATTCGATGATGACGTTATCAGGTGAAGCCATCGGGCTTTCCCTCTCAGCCTACCTCGCGCTTGAGGTGCAGGCGCTGCCAAACTTCGCTCAAGGCCGAGACCAAGGCATTCATGACATTGTCGTCATGAAGTGGACCCGGCGTGAAGCGCAGGCGTTCGGTTCCCCGCGGAACCGTCGGGTAATTGATCGGCTGAACATAGATACCATATTCGTTCAGCAACAGATCAGACACATCCTTACACAGCACCGGATCGCCAATGAAGACCGGTACGATGTGGCTTTCGCTGTCCATAACCGGCAGGTTGGCTGCCTTCAGCAGCACCTTCAGCTTGGCAGCCCTTTCCTGGTGCTGCTCGCGCTCTGCGTTGCTTGCCTTCAAGTGACGAATGCTTGCAAGCGCGCCGGCTGCCAGCACAGGGCTCAGCGCCGTTGTAAAGATAAAGCCGGACGCATAGCTGCGGACAACATCCACGAGCGCTTTCGACGCAGTGATATAGCCGCCCATAACGCCAAACGCCTTGCCAAGCGTCCCTTCAATGATGGTCACCCGGTCGGCCACGCCGTCGCGCTCAGAGACACCGCCGCCGCGTTTGCCGTACAGGCCAACAGCGTGCACTTCGTCCAGATAGGTCATCGCGCCGTATTTGTCCGCCAGGTCACAAATCTTGCCGATCGGTGCAATATCGCCGTCCATGGAATAGACGGATTCAAAAGCGATCAGCTTTGGCGCAGCCGGATCGCTTGCTGCCAGAAGCTCTTCAAGATGCTCGAGGTCGTTATGGCGGAAGATATGTTTCTTCGCGCCACTGTTGCGAATGCCCTGAATCATGGATGCATGGTTCATGGCATCGGAATAAACGATGCAACCCGGCAGCAGTTTGGCTACGGTCGAGAGCGTCGCCTCATTCGAAATATAGCCACTGGTAAACAGAAGCGCGGCTTCCTTGCCGTGCAGGTCAGCCAGCTCTTCCTCAAGAAGCACATGATAATGGTTGGTGCCTGCAATGTTACGCGTGCCGCCAGCGCCCGCGCCGGTCTCGTCCAGCGCCTTGTGCATGGCGCCGATCACGGTTTCATGCTGGCCCATGCCCAGATAGTCATTCGAACACCAGACAGTGATAGCACGGGCGTTATCGCCCGCATCGTGCCGTACGGCCCGTGGGAAATTGCCGCGCTCGCGCGAGATATCAGCAAAGACGCGGTAGCGCCCTTCCTGGCGTACGGCTTCGATTGCGTCGGCAAAAATCTTTTTATAGTCCATCAGGCAGTCCATTCGCTTACAGCTGTCCGAAGTGTATCGGCGCGCTCTTCATAGCGCAATGCTGCGCTTTTCGTCCAGAGTCGAAAATGTCGCACCTGCATATAAAAATAGACTGGCCCAATTGCAAGGCCAGTCTTTTTCTGCCCTCTGCGACTCTCTAGAGTCCGAAGTGTAGCTTGTCAGACCAGTAGCGTTCAAGGTTGCGCAAGTTTTTACGCAAATTTTTCAGCTCATCATGGTTGATTAGATCGTCCTGCAGCAGCTCATCCAGGTGCTGTTTGTAGAGATCGTCGATCAAATTCCGGATTTCATAGCCCTTGTCCGTCAGCGAGATACGGACCGCGCGCCGGTCATAATCAGACCGCTCGTGGCGCAGATAGCCCATCTCAACCAGCTTCTTGAGGTTATAGGAAACGTTGGAACCCTGATAATAACCGCGGGTTTTAAGCTCGCCGGCGGTCATTTCATTCTCGCCGATATTGTGCAGCAGCAGTGCCTGAACCGGGTTCAGGTCATTGCAGCCGATATGCTCCATATGGTTCTTCAATACATCGAGAAGTCGTCGGTGAAGCCGTTCGACAAGGCTCAGGATATCGAGAAATAGGAACTTTGGATCGTTAAAATCGTAACCGCTCATGGTATCTGCCTGACTTTTAGAGAAGATTTTTAGTGAATCTTGACTAAAAACAATCTGCTCCACAAGTACTAACGGATTATTAATGCTAAAATTTGAACTATTTTCGTGATCGAAAGCCGTTTGGTGCGGCATATTGCTCCAAATTTTCAGCAAGCAGTGACAAACTTGCTTTTGCGTGCCTAAGATGCGCGAAAATTTCAGTAAGGATACCTATATGACAGCTCGTTTCCCCGCCACGCGCCTGCGCCGCCCGCGCGCTACAGACTGGTCCCGCCGCATGGTGCGCGAAAACCACCTGTCCGCCAATGATCTGATCTGGCCGATTTTTGTGCGCGAAGGCAAAGGCGTTGTCGAGCCTGTGGCCTCCATGCCGGGCGTTAACCGGCTATCGGTCGATGAAGCGGTGAAGGCGGCAAAGGAAGCGGCAAGCCTGGGCATTCCCTGCATTGCCCTGTTCCCCAACACACCATCCGACAAGCGCGACGAACGCGGCGACGAGGCGCTGAACCCGGACAATCTGATCAACACAGCCATGCGCGCCATCAAGGACGCCGTGCCGGAGATTGGCCTGATGGCCGATGTGGCGCTGGACCCCTACACCAGCCACGGCCAGGACGGCCTGGTTGAAGATGGCGTGATCCTGAATGATGAAACCGTTGGCGTCTTGGTGCAGCAGGCGGTGGTGCAGGCTGAGGCCGGCGCCGACATTATCGCCCCATCCGACATGATGGACGGCCGCGTTGGGGCCATTCGCGGTGAATTGGACAAGGCAGGGTTCCAACATGTGCAGATCATGGCCTACAGCGCCAAATACGCCTCCGCCTTCTATGGCCCGTTCCGCGATGCGGTTGGTAGCAAGGGTGCGCTGAAGGGTGACAAGAAAACCTACCAGATGGACCCGGCCAACCGTGCCGAGGCCTTGCGCGAAATTGAGCAGGACATTCTGGAAGGCGCCGACAGCGTGATGGTCAAGCCTGGCATGCCGTACCTGGACATCGTGCGTGATGTGAAAGACACATTCGGTGTGCCCACCTACGCCTATCAGGTGTCTGGCGAATATGCGATGCTGATGGCCGCCGCACAGAATGGCTGGCTGGATCAGGATGCTGTGATGATGGAATCGCTTCTGGCATTCAAGCGCGCGGGCGCAAACGGGGTTCTAAGCTATTTTGCGCCCATGGCGGCCAAACTGCTGCAGGGCTAAGGCAGGCTAGTCCTGCCCGCCTTCTTCTGCAGCTTCTTCCTCTGCGGCTTCTTCCTCTGCGGGCACCGGAAATTCAACCATCATATAGGTCAGGTTCTGATTGCCCCTACCCATCTGCCAGCGCACGCCAAAGGCGTCGGGCTCGTAGAAAATCGGAATTTCCATACCGCTATCCTTGCGGGCACGGCAGGTCCGGCTGATGTCCCTGAGCGCGCCTTCGCCAAAACCGCGGAAAGATTGATCTGCGAGGTTGCTGCCGTCCACCCACAACAGGTCGGCAGTCTCGTTGCAGGTCGCGCTCAGGCCAAGCCACATGGGGCTGGTGCGGATCATCGGGAAATTCAGAAGCAGGAAATAGTGGGTTTCCACGTCCTTGACCGTCGCCAGCTGCCCTTCCCTGCCTTCATAGAGGTAACCACGCACCATACGTTTGGCGTGGCGCCATGTGTGGGGCGGCTTGCCGTAAAACTCGAAGACTTGATAGTAGCTGCCGTTTCCCTCATTGAGGTGCACCTCGCCCAGCGGCCGCGCGACAGCCGTGCCTGTTTCGTCAATGCCCTGAAACAGCATCATCATAATGGCAAGTGTTGCACCAATCCCAGACATAGGCCCTCCTTGTTAATCTCAGCACCTTCTGTGCCACACTATTATAGCAAAGGAAACGCTGTATGACAGATGAACGGCTTAGGCGTCGTCCCTTGCAGGGCGCGCGAGAGATTTGATAATGCCGCGCATGGTGTGGACTTCCTGGCGCGAAAAGGCGGCATTCTGCACCAAATTGCGGAGCGTCCGGCGCAGCGGGTTCCGGCGCCCTTCTGACCGGAAATAGCCCTTTTTCTCAAGCTCCCGTTCCATATGCTCCATCAGGCCCAGAAGTTCATCCTTGCTGGCCAACGGGTCTTCATGGGCGGATTGATAGGCCGGGGTCTGGTCGGCAAATGTGTGAAACTCATAAGCTGCCAGAACAACCGCCTGCGCCAGGTTGAGGCTGCCGAATTCCGGGTTCACCGGTACAGTCAGCACCGTGTCCGCCAGCACCACATCGTCATTGGTCAGGCCCGAGCGCTCAGGCCCGAACAGAATGGCCGACTTGGCACCGTCCTTGATCTGGGCATGCATCTGGGCTGCCATCTCGCGCGGGGTGACCACCGGCTTGGGCATATCGCGGTCCCGCACGGTGGCGGCATAGACATGGTTGCAGTCGGCCACGGCCTCTTCAACCGTGTCATAGACCTTGGCTGCATCCAGAATGATATCGGCGCCCGCGGCGGCCGGTCCTGCCGCCGGGTTGGGCCAGCCATCCCGCGGGGCAACAAGGCGCATTTCCGTTAGGCCGAAATTGAGCATGGCGCGGGCTGCCTTACCGATATTCTCGCCCAGCTGCGGTCGCACCAGGATTATGGCGGGTTGTTGGCGATCGTGCGTCATCAGTCGGCCTGACGCCATTTCACGCCGTCTGGTCCGACTTCAATCACAAGGCCAAGGGCCGTCGCTTCATCGCGGAGGGCATCAGCGGTGGCAAAATCCTTGGCGGCTCGGGCAGCGTTATACTTTGCCGTGTTGGCGTCAATCCAGGCGCTCTGTTCATCCGAGAAGCTCTGGAACCAGTCGCTTGCCTCTTGCATTAGCAAGCCCATGAACTGCGCGCCGGCTTTCAGCTCAGCCGCTGTTTCAGGTGCTGCCAGCGCATCAAGGGCCGCAATTGCCTTTGGTGTATTCAGGTCATCCGCCAGTGCATCAATCACGCTGGCCGGCACTTCTGAGGCCGCTTCCACACCGTCCGTGATGCGGTACCAACGGTCCAGCCTGCGCTTCTGCTCGCGCGTGCTATCCAGCGAGAAATCAACCGGCTGGCGATAGTGCGCCGTCAGCAAACTGAGCCGCAGCGCCTCACCTGGGTGCTCCGCTATCAGGTCATGCACTGTATGGAAGTTGCCCAAGGACTTGGACATCTTCTCGCCGTCCACCGTCAGGTAGCCGTTGTGCATCCAATAGTTCACGAACTGCTTGCCGTGCGAGCATTCGCTCTGCGCGATCTCATTTTCATGGTGCGGGAAGATCAGGTCCTGCCCACCACCATGGATATCGATGGTGTCGCCCAGATGCTTCTCGATCATGCAGGAGCATTCAAGGTGCCAGCCCGGACGGCCGCGGCCCCAGGGGCTGTTCCAGCCAACCTGATCATCCGTTGATGGCTTCCAGAGCACGAAATCCGCCGGATCGCGCTTGTAGGGCGCCACTTCAACACGGGCGCCTGCCACCAGCTCATCGCGGCTATGGCGCGACAGCGCACCATAATTATCCATGGACGGCACATTGAACATCACATGGCCTTCCGCCTCATAGGCGTGGCCCTGTTCGATCAGCGTGCGCATCATCTTGATCATTTCAGGCAAATGCTCAGTCGCCTTGGGCTGGATCGTTGGGTCCTGCGCGCCAAGGGTGGCCATGTCTTCCTGATAGATTTTGGTATAGCGGCTGGTGATGGCTTTGATGCTGACACCTTCCGCTATCGCACGCTCCATGATCTTGTCCTCAATATCGGTGATATTGCGGGCATAGGTCACATGATCTTGGCCGTAGACGTGTTTGAGCAACCGGAACAGCATGTCAAACACCACAACAGGGCGGGCGTTGCCGATATGGGCATAGTCATAGACCGTCGGCCCACACACATACATGCGAACGTTTTGCGGATCGATGGGCCTAAAGACCTGTTTCTCGCGCGCCAGCGTGTTGTAGACCCGAATCTCGGTCATGGAAGCCCCCTTATGCGCTTTCGCCAGACAGACGCGCCACAACCTTGTCGCGGCCGATCAGCGGCAGCAGCATACCCATGTCCGGGCCGTGGTCTTGCCCTGTCAGCGCCTGACGAAGCGGCATGAAGAGCGCACGGCCCTTGGCGCCCGTGGCTTCCTTGATCGCACCCGTCCAGGCCTGCCAGCTGTCGCCCGTCAGCTCGCCTGCAGGCAGCAGCTCAAGCGTTTTGGCAATATGGTTTGCGTCTTCGATTTTTGGCGTCACCGGGCCGTCGATGATCTTTTTCAGTTCTGCCACATCAGCCAGCTTGTTGATGTTTGGCTGCAGCGCCAGCCACATCTCTTCCGAAACACCGTCCAGACGGTCCGCAACGGCAGCATAAGGTGTTGCGTGCAGGATCTTGGCATTCAGCACATCAAGCTCTGCAGGGTCCAGCTTGGCGGTCGAGCGGCCAAACTTGCCGAAATCGAAACCGGCGATCAGTGGCTGGGCGTCCACGAAAGGCTCGATCGGCTCAGATGTGCCAACGCGGGCCAGCAGGCTCACAATCGCCATTGGCTCAATGCCTGCCTCATCGCGGTATTCCTCGATGGACATGGCGCCGTGGCGCTTGGAAAGGCCTTCGCCGCTTTTGCCAGTCAGCAAAGCAAAGTGGGCCATCTCTGGCGCTTTGCCGCCCACAGCTTCAAATATCTGCACCTGAACGGCAGAATTGGTTGTGTGGTCTTCGCCGCGCACGATGTGGGTGATGCCGTAATCCACGTCATCCACCACGGATGGCAGCGTATAGAGGAACGAGCCGTCTTCGCGGATCAGGATCGGATCAGACAGCGCCTCAAGGTCGATCGATACATCGCCCCGGATCATGTCAGTCCATTCAACGCGCGCAGGCGTGTTCAGCTTGAAGCGCCAGTGCGGCTGGCGGCCTTCGGCCTCGAACCTGGCTTTGTCTTCGTCCGTGAGGTTCAGTGCAGACCGGTCATAGACAGGTGGCTTGCCGCGGCCCATCTGGATCTTGCGCTTCATGTCCAGCTCTTCGGCTGTCTCATAGCATGGATAAAGCCGGCCTTCGGCCTTCAGCTTTTCAACCACTTCATTATAGCGGTCAAAGCGCTCGCTCTGCTTGAAGGTTTCATCCCACTCCAGGCCAAGCCACGTCAGGTCTGCCTTGATGGCTTCTTCGTTTTCCAGCGTTGACCGCTCGCGGTCCGTATCGTCGATGCGCAGCACGAAGGTGCCACCCTGCTGGCGCGCGAACAGCCAGTTCACGAGTGCAGCACGGATATTCCCCACATGAAGCTTGCCCGTGGGTGACGGGGCAAAACGAACCTTAACAGTCATTGTCTTTATCCAACCTTATTGGCCTGACGGCCTTGATGTATAAGTTATTCAGTCCTGCGGGCGCTTCTGAACCCATTGGTGATGGGGTAGCGGCGATCCCGGCCAAAATTCTTGCGCGTAATCTTCACGCCCGGCGGCGACTGGCGCCTTTTGTATTCGGCGATGTACAGCAGGTGCTCAATTCGTGCAACCTCTGATGCGCTGTGGCCGCGTTCGATGATCTCGTCCACGGACATTTCTTCGTCTACCAGACAGCGGAGCATATCATCCAGCGCCTCGTATGGCGGCAGGCTGTCTTCGTCCTTCTGGTCTTCGCGAAGCTCTGCGGTTGGCGGCTTGGTGATGATATTTTCCGGGATCACCTCGCCCGATGGCCCAAGCGCACCCACGGGCACATTTTCATTGCGCCAGCGCGACAGTGCAAACACGTCCAGCTTATAGACGTCCTTCAGCACGCTATAGCCACCGCACATGTCACCGTAGAGCGTTGCATAGCCAACACTCATCTCGCTCTTGTTGCCGGTCGTCAGCACCATCTTGCCAAACTTGTTAGAGAGCGACATCAACACCAAGCCACGCAGCCGCGACTGGATGTTTTCTTCTGTCGTATCGGCTTTCGTGCCCTTGAACACGTCAGCAAGCATCTCGTCAAACGCCTCAACGCCCGGCTTGATGGCAATCACATCATACTGGACCCCAAGGGCCTTGGCGCAGTCTTCCGCGTCGCCCAGGCTTTCGCCAGACGTGTAGCGCGACGGCATCATCACACAGTGAACCTTGTCCGGCCCCAGCGCGTCTACCGCCACAGCGGCAGAAAGCGCGCTGTCGATCCCGCCCGACAGCCCCAGGATAACGCCGGGGAAGCGGTTCTTGTGAACATAGTCCTTCAGCCCCAGCACCATCGCCTGATACATGCTGGTGTAATGGTCTGGCGTGGGTGCCTGATAGCTGGTCGTGCACTCAAGGCCCTTGCCGGCGCGCGTCCATTCGGTGCGCAGCTCGGCCTCAGCCCAGAATTCCATCTGCACCGGCACGCTGCCGTCAGCGTTCATTACAAAGCTGCCGCCCTCAAACACCAGCTCGTCCTGCCCGGACATCTCGTTACAAAACACCAGCGGCAGGCCGGTTTCATCCACCCGGTTACGGGCGTGGACCTGGCGTTCCGGGTGTTTGTCCAGCTCAAACGGGCTGCAGGTCGGCACCAGCAAAATGTCAGCGCCATGATCCTTCAGGTTCTTGGCAATGGTCGGGTACCACATATCCTCGCAGATCATCACGCCAAGAAGGAAACCGCGGAATTCCATGGGCACGGACGGTGCGCCCGGCTTGAACACCCGCTTTTCGTCAAACACGCCATAGTTTGGCAGGTCATGCTTGTAGCGAATGGCTGAAATTTCGCCGTCTTCCAGCAGCAGGACCGCGTTATGCAATACTTCGCCGTCGAACCAGGGGCTGCCGATAATCAGGCCCGGTTTGCCGTCGCCCGCAGTCAGCGCCGCCAGCTCGTCCACCGCACGCATGGCGGTTCGCACAAAGAAGGGTTTCAGCACCAGATCCTCAAGCGGGTAGCCGGCAACCGACAGCTCAGGTGTCAGTACCAGGTCCGCGCCCGCGTTAGAGCCGCGCCCGTAAGCAGCTTTGATCAGGTCGGTGTTGGCCGCAATCGCGCCCACCGTCGGATTCATCTGCACCAGATATATGGATAAAGTATCAGTCATGACGCGCTTTTACCCTTCTTGGCGGGCCGGGACAAGTCAAAGAAAATCACGTGTTTGATCAAACGTGCTTGCCGCCGTTCCGGTATCTGGTATCTTGCACACCCGGCTTGATTTTAAAGGAATTATTTATGCCGGACCTTTCCACACTTCTTCTGTTTTCCGCCGCCAGCCTCGCGCTCACCGCAACGCCAGGCCCGGACATGCTCCTGATCGCGTCCCGAAGCGTCAGTCAGGGCAAGCTTGCAGGCTTGCTGACCTACGCGGGAATCGCCGCCGGGTGTTACTGTCACGCCCTGATGGTTGCCTTTGGCCTTGCCCAGCTTTTCCTGCTGGTGCCCGCCGCATTTGATATCGTCCGGTTCGCCGGTGCCGCTTACCTCCTCTATCTGGCATGGCAAACGCTTCGGTCGAAGCCAGACAACAGCGCCGCGGTTGCAGCGCCGCGCAAGCGCAAACGCCGGATTTTCAGTGAGGGGCTGATCACCAACCTCCTGAACCCGAAAATGGCTCTGTTTATGCTCGCCCTCTTCCCGCAGTTCCTGAAACCGGAAGCCGGGTCGGTGGTGATGCAGACGATGGTTCTGGTAACCATTCTGAATGTCATCGGGCTTCTGGTGAACGGCGTCGTCATTATCGCGAGTGGTACGCTGCGTCAGCGTCTTTCAAAGGGCGGCAGCTTCGGTCGCTGGCCGCAATATCTGCTCGCCGGTGTTTTCACAGGGCTTGCCGTTCGGCTTGCCTTCTCGGGCCGGAACTGAGCTTTCAAAAACAAACGGCGCCGCATTTCTGCGACGCCGGTTTCAAATTCTATGTTTTGGGCCCTACGGGTGTGCCCTTTTGTGCCCCTTTTAGTCATAGGGGCACTACCAGTGTGCCCTTTTACGCGGCCGCTGTTTTCGCCAACGCTTCGCGCTCTTCCTTCAGGGCTTCTGCCAGCAGGAACGCCATCTCGATTGACTGGCTGGCGTTCAGACGTGGATCGCAGTGCGTGTTGTAGCGCGACGACAGGCTGTCTTCGGTGATCGCCACAGCGCCACCAATGCATTCCGTCACATTCTGGCCCGTCAGCTCCAGGTGGATACCGCCGGCATATGTGCCTTCGGCGCGGTGACAGGCGAATACCTGGCGCACTTCCTTCAGCACCCGGTCGAACGGGCGGGTCTTGAGACCACCGTTGGAGGCCTTGGTATTGCCGTGCATCGGATCGCAGGACCAGACAACCTTCTTGCCTTCGGCTTTTACGGCGCGCAGCAGTTTCGGCAGGTGCTCTTCCACCTTGTCCGCACCAAAGCGGGTAATCAGTGTCAGGCGACCGGCTTCGTTATTCGGGTTCAGCGTGTCGATGAGCTTCAGCAAGCCATCCACTTCCGTGGTGGGGCCAACCTTGGCCGCAATCGGGTTTCCGATGCCGCTCAGGAACTCAAGGTGTGCGCCGTCCAGCTGGCGGGTCCGGTCGCCGACCCACAGCATGTGGGCCGAGGTGTCGTACCAATCGCCCGTAGTGCTGTCCACGCGCGTCAGGGCCTGCTCGTAGCCCAGCAGAAGCGCTTCGTGGCTGGTGTAGAAATCAGTACCCTGAAGCTGGCGCACGTCGTTCGGGTTGATGCCGCAGGCTTCCATGAAGTTGAGCGCTTCACCAATGCGGTCCGCCAGTTCTTTATATTTGTCACCAGCAGCCGATTTGGAAACAAAGTCCAGGTTCCAGCGGTGAACAGACATCAGGTTGGCATAGCCGCCCTGCGCAAACGCCCGCAGCAGGTTCAGCGTCGCGGCAGACTGGCTGTAAGCGCGCAGCATGCGGTTCGGGTCCGGAATGCGGGAGTCCGCATCAAACGCTGGGCCGTTGATAATGTCACCGCGGTAGCTTGGTAGCTCCACGCCATCCTTGGTTTCCATGTTGCTGGAACGCGGCTTTGCGAACTGGCCCGCAAGGCGCCCCACTTTCACAACCGGGCAGCTGGCAGCAAAGGTCAGCACCACCGCCATTTGCAGCAGTACACGGAAGGTGTCACGGATGTTGTTTGGGTGGAATTCAGCGAAGCTTTCGGCACAGTCACCACCCTGCAGCAGAAAGGCCTTACCTTCCGCCACATCGGCAAGCTGGGATTTCAGATGGCGTGCCTCGCCCGCAAAGACGAGTGGCGGATAGGAGGACAGCTCCTCTTCTACCCGTTTCAGCACTTCTCCATCAGGATAGTCCGGCACCTGTACGATCGGCCGGTTTCTCCAACTGTCTGGACGCCACTCACTCATCACTTTTCCTCAACTTCGCAGCACGCACTCGTGCAGGATTATTTCAATATCTTGCCATTTTCGGCAATTTCCTAAGCCCCACATATAATAGAGCGACCCTTCGGAAAGCAAGCCATAACGGCCTTTTTCAGCCATTTCCACAGTTTCTTATGTAACAGTCTTTTCGCCCAAATACCTCAGACGAATTCTTGCCTTTCGCAACAGGCTGTCTTTCTTTACACAATATAGCGTCTTTTACCGGCCCTTGCCTGACACTTTGATGAGAGTTTTTGTTCATGTCCCTGTTCCCTGCCCAGAAGATCGTCTTTGACCTAGACGGCACCCTGATTGACAGTGCCCCTGATCTGCACGCCGCCACCAATCATGTATTGGAGCATATTGGACGGAAAACAGTGACGCTTGACCAGGTACGCCACATGGTTGGCTATGGCGCACTGACACTGATCAAGCTGGGCCTTGAAGCAACAGGCGATGGGGACGAATATACCCCAGAAGAATTACGCCCTGTGTTCCTTGACTATTACGGCAAGAATAGTACCGCCCACACACGGCTTTTTGACGGTGCCCTGGATATGTTGCAGCACTTCCGTGCTGCCGGCGTTGACTTGGCAATCTGCACCAACAAGCCATTCCTTTTGACCGAGCCCATTCTGGCCAATCTTGGCCTGCGGGATTTATTTTCCGCCGTCAGTGGTGGCGACAGCTTCGACTTCAAGAAGCCAGACCCGCGCCATATTCTGGAAACCGCAAGCCAGATGCCCGGCGAAGGCCCGATCGTAATGGTTGGTGACAGCCGCCCGGATATTGAAGCTGCCAGGGCGGCCGGTGTACCTGCTATTGCTGTCAGCTTCGGCTATTCGCAGACACCGGTACATGAGCTGGCCCCAGACCGAGTGATTGACAGCCTGGCAGAACTGAAGACCCTGATCACACCCGCCTGAGCAGCTTCTTCCACAGATGCCCCAGCAAGAGCGGCAGCGGCATTCGCATATAATGGCTTCTGACATATAGGACGCTGTTGGCAAGAAACTGGCCACTCCCTTGCCCGGCAGTCACGGAACGAAGGCAGGATTTCAGCACCAAGGAAGCGCGCGCGCCCCCAGCCTTGATGTCAAAATATTCATCTAACATCCACAGGGCCTCTGCCGTCGGCTTCTGCGCACCCACATCCGTAGCACGGGCCAAAAGACCTTGCCGCTCATCATCGCTCAGGTCCTGATAGAGATAATAGAGTTCAATGAAACTCCTGGCCGGCGTTTCAAACGCGCCGTCCCCAAAGATATGGATCGCCGAATGGATAAACCGGTCGGTCGGCGAGAAAACCATGAGATCACTGCCTTCAATCTGACGTGCGGCAGCCATCATCTTCAGATGGTCAGGCCGAATGCGTGAGGTGCGCGGTAGCAGCCGGTGATGCACATCAATAAGCGTTCGTCGCGTAACATGCCGCAGTGGTGGCAGCTCGTGCATCCAGCGGCGATAATATTGCTGATCATAAGCCCCGGATGTGCTCTCTTCCGCCCGCCATCCGGCCTGCCCAAGCAGCCTTTCAGTTTCACCCAACTGGGCTTCAGGTACCAGAATATCGATATCACTCACCCGGCGCCCTATACTCGCCAACAGGTGCTCCGCCACATAGGCGCTGCCTTTGAGCAGTATGGGCTGAATATCGGCACCCATCAGCGCGCGCTTGATGCGGTTGGTCTCAAAAGTCAGCATCCGCTGGTCATAGCTACTGCGGAGGCGGGCATTTTCGAGAATTTCTGCCAGCTTCGTTCCGACCGGCGCGTCTACCACAGCTGCAACCTGCCCCAATATATGGCTTTGCTGAGCCCACAAGGTGAACGCCGCTAGGGCTTGGGGCTGGTCAGGGAGCGGTGCCTGCCCCGTCGCAATTCGCAGGAAATCTTTTATGTCCGGCGCGCGTTGGATCATGGCACGTGCGCCTTCCAAAGCTCGCGAACCAGCGCGAGGCTGTCTTCTGTGCTGCCATATTCAATCTCATAGGCTTTCATGCCCTCAAGCATTGTCATCAAGCCTGAAAAGGCACGTTCACCGATCACCTGATAGTTTGGCGAACTGGCAATCAACTGCATAGCAGCGTCAGCTAGGTCAATTTCACGGCTCTCGGCTTGGGCCCCGTCTGTAAAGCGCGGGAACAGGATAAGGCGGGGTTTAGCCGCCCTTTGCATTGTCTCGATATCGCTTGGGCGCGGCCGGCGATAAGCAATGGCACCCTTCGGGGTATCATGGAGTGTATCACTGACCTGCCCGCTACCAGCAAAGCCCCGGACCACATCAATCGACGCATTCTTCAGCGACACCGGGCGTGGATACGCCTTTAGTGTGGCTGCATCCAGGTCAAGGATCGCGAATTCATCGGACAACAGACGCCAGTCTTCTTCCATCAAGGCGGCTGTCAGAGTGCTTTTTCCTCCCCCGGATTTGGCGGCAATGATCAAGGCATTGTCACCATCTGCCACAACGCCCGCATGGAAAATGGCAAAGCGAAAACATTGCAGCGCCACACTGAGGTTCAGGCCCATTTCAAAAGCGAGAGGAGACATTTCCAGCGGCAACGGTACAGCTGGGAACTGAAAGCCCGGATCTGGCACAATCTGGCGCCTGAAGTATTTCCGGAATTTGTTTGGCGGGCGCAGGCACAAGGAAAAATCACACAACACAGCTTTGTCGATGGATACAGGGCAGGCTGCATACATATCCCGGAAGAAATCAATTGACCGCCGGTCTGAAAGCTTAATCCGTGTCAGAAAAGGCCCCAAATCAAGTGCCAAGGTGCCAGACCGCAACGCATGAATAACATCTGACCGCGGATAATCGGATAACGCGCGCCTATTCATGGCTCTACCCGTTCTACAAGGCCAACCTCATCCAGTTCGCCGAACAATCGGCGCACAACACCGCTGGGGCATTCTTCGGGGGGCACCTCAAGATAGGCAGCGAAGCCCGCTATGATTTGGGTAAGCGTTTTGGGGTGTTCTGCGAGATAGTCCAGCATCGCACGAGATACCAGATTGAGCATATGAGTGGTGCCCGACACCCGGCTAAAGGCGAATGTCGAGTCCCCTATTTCGTGCAGGATATAATGATCAGGGTTTGCGACCCAAACCCAGTCGTCGTTGTTGGGGCCAGCAGACACTGTAGCCGTCTACTGCATTTCCAGATAGTTCAGGATCGACAACAGGCACGAAATACCCGGGAAACCACCGTCATTCCCATACGTATCCAGATACTTGCCCGCCAACAGCAGGTAAAGGCCGTTGGCCCCATTCAGGTTCCAGTTGCCGTTGCCGCTCAGATAATCGGCTGGCGTGATGGTGGTGTTACGGCTGATCTTATAGACCTTGTAACAATCGGTCCAACCGCCGTTACCGTTACCGTTACCGTTACCATTCCCGTTGCCATTGCCGCCACCACCATGGCGCCAGTCGTTGCCATTGCCGCTATAGTCATTGGGGCGGTTGCCTGGCTCACCGTCTTCGCCCTCTTCCTCAAACCACGGCGTTTCACGCGGCGGGTCAGCCGGACAACTATCCTGGTCATTGTTATCGCCGACAGGGTCGTCAATATCATTGCCCCAACCACAGTCATTGCCGTTGGCATCGTTCTGACCTGTATCGCATTCATCCGGGCGGAAGCGTTCCGGTACCGTTGAATCCGGGAACATATAGTCAGCGTTGCTTTTGAAGCGCTCGATATCCTGGGTTTTGTATTTGCCATGCTTCTCCCGGATGCTGTCATCGCCCATCCAGGCCTTGCCGTCATAGTCGACAAGAATTGTAACTTCATCAGGAATAACGAATGCACAATCCAGCGCGGAATGGACAGGCTGCGTAGCCGAGGCTTTCAGCGTCAAAACCATAGGGACGCCGGCAGCGCCCAACTTAAGCAACTGGCGACGGCGCGCTAGGAAATCGCCGTCCTTGTTCTGAATATTTGACACTCTGACTACTTCTCCAGACTTACAGGCATGGAAAATTATGCAAAAAATTTATTAAACTGAGTTTAACAGGCTTTACAGACACCGGTCTAGGCGAAAATGCCCCGCGCCAAGAGAATTGCGATATTTAAGCTCAATTCAATTGCCGTAATAAAACATTCACAAAAGTGCAAACTGTGTCATTTAAGGGAAAGCTGACTTTTCATATTTATGCGTCACCGTATGCGACACATGAATACATATTTAGGATGCTGATTGATGGCCCTGCAGTCGAAACCATATATAGCGTTGCTTAATGAACGCACGATCATTGTTGCTATTGTTTTTACATTGGCGCTCATGTGGTCATTCGGCCAACTCTCATTTCTGGGGGCGGTCATCGTTTCTGGCGTTTCAGCTTCATGTCTGGTGCAGCTGTCGGTAAGGCGACGGTTTGAGGAACTGGAAGCGCGTCGGGCGGCCATTCAGAAACGCAAGCGGGCAAAACGGCCAACGTCAGTCTCCATACGGGCGAAAGCCCTGGACCAGCTACCCTCGCCTTTCATGCTGATAGATTCGGATCACCGAATTGTGGTAGCCAACCTGGCTGCCAAAGACCTGTTGGGCGAAGACATAGTCGGGAACGATGCAACCTTCTACCTGCGCCAGGTCGAGTTCATTACTGCACTCGAAAAAGTCTTGTCAGGGCCAGGCAGCGACTTCCAGGTGGTCCGTTATACCAACAGCAAAGACCGCATTTTTGACGTAACAGTTGCAGCCATTCCGCACCGAAAGTCTGACGAACAGCAGCCGGAAGCTGTTTTATTTTTCTATGAGGTTACAAGCCTGATCAGGGCTGAACAGATGCGGGCCGACTTTGTCGCAAATGCAAGCCACGAGTTGCGGACTCCCCTCACTTCGATCCTTGGCTTCATTGAGACCCTGATTGGCCCAGCAGCAGACGACAAGGATGCCCATGGCCGTTTTCTGGGCATCATGCAGACTGAAGCCGAACGTATGGTCCGCCTGATTGATGACCTGTTATCGCTCTCGAGAATCGAAATGACCCGGTATGTCGCACCAGAAATGGAAGTCGACCTCAAGAAACTGATCGTCAATACGGTTAGCGCAATCCAACCTGCAGCGGCTGCCAGGAACATCAGGATGGAGTGTAACATTTCAGATAACTTGGCGTATATCCGCGGAGACGGCGATCAGTTGACCCAGGTCTTTATCAACCTGCTGTCGAACGCATCGAAATATTGCGATCCGGACAGCACACTGCATATCAGCGCCACACCGACGCTCGATAACAAGCGAATCCATGTCAAAATTCGCGATGAGGGCCCAGGTATCCCGCAAGAGCATCTCGCCCGCCTAACCGAGAGATTCTACCGCGTTGACACGGCCCGCTCCCGCAAAATGGGAGGGACCGGCCTTGGCCTTGCAATCGTAAAACACATTCTTTTACGGCACGATACCAGCCTCGACATCAAGAGTGAGGTTGGTAAAGGGACAGAGTTTTCCTTCCGACTTCCGATCGCCCAAAAGCCATCCGAATAGAACTGTCATCTGCCTGTAACATTTAAGCTGTAACAGTCGCGGTGCCGGCAGAAAGCATAGGCTTTCAAAATATATGAACCGGCCTGATAGGAAATTAGCCACGGGTGTTGTGGCAAGGAGAACTACGATGAAAAAATTCGCTGCTGCAGCCGCCTTGATCACCGCTGCCACTTTCAGCACCACCAGCGCGGAAGCACAGTCCCGGGATCAGATCCGGATTGTTGGTTCCTCGACCGTTTTCCCTTTCGCGACTGCTGTCGCTGAAGAATTCGGCCGCTCGACAAATTTCAAGACGCCGATCGTAGAATCGACTGGTTCCGGTGGCGGGCTGAAGCTTTTCTGCTCTGGCATCGGCACCAACCACCCCGACATCACCAACGCTTCCCGCCGCATAAAAGCGAGCGAAGTTGAGCTGTGCGCTAAAAACGGTGTGACCGACATTGTCGAAGTCAAAATCGGTTATGACGGCATTGTGCTGGCCGCGTCCAAGAACGCTGCCCCAATGGAAGTCAGCCTGCGCGACCTGTATCTCGCCCTCGCAGCGCAGGTTCCTGCTGAAGGCACTGAAGGTGGTGCAGGGAACATGGTCCCGAACCCATATAAAAACTGGCATGAAGTAAACCCCGCCCTGCCAAACAAGCCAATCGTGGTTCTCGGCCCTCCACCAACGTCCGGTACGCGTGACGCCTTCAACGAGTTGGGCATCGAAGGCGGCTGCAAGACTTTCGCTGGCATGAAAGCCCTGAAGTCTGCCGACAAGAAGCTCTATAAAGCTCTGTGTCGCGGCATTCGCGAAGACGGCGCCTACATTGAAGCCGGTGAGAACGATAATCTGATCGTTCAGAAGCTCCAGACCAACGACGACGCTGTTGGCATCTTCGGGTTCAGCTTCCTTGATCAGAACGGCGACGTAATCCAGGCCTTCCCTGTCGCAAAGAAGGTGGGCGAGGCTTCCCAGGAGCCGACTTTTGAAGCCATTGCAGACGGCTCATACCCGATTTCGCGTTCGCTTTACTTCTATGTTAAAAAGGCGCACGTGGACGTTGTCCCTGGGATCCGTGAGTATCTCGCAGAATTCACCAGCGACAAAGCAGCTGGCGATTTTGGTTACCTGGCAGATCGCGGCCTGATCCCACTGCCTGACGAAGACCGAGCAAAGTTTGAGCAGGCAGCAAGCGACCTGACCAACCTTGAGCTTGACTAACAGGTGTAAAATACTGTGTAGAGGGGCAACAAGCGACACTGAGCTGTTGCCCCTTTTTCAAATCTCGATACGTTCAACAAACCTGCGTAAGGCCGCCCTGATATGACGAGCTCCGCAATTTTTCTTTTTCTGGTGATGCTGGCGTTGGGTTCCTTCGTCTTTGCCCGCCAAAAAGCGCTGGCCGGCGCGGGCGGTGACCCTGCAAAACTGCACTCCCTGCCACGCCACTATGGCTATTTCGCTGCCACATGTGTCCTACTGCCCGGGCTTTTCGCCTTCGGCATATGGGTCATTTTCGGCAACAGCATCATCGAAGGCCTTATCCTTTCCGGCGTCCCTGACCGGGTTTTTGAACAGAATGGCGATCAGGCCACCTTGGTTCTAAACCGAATCCGGTTGGCGGTGGAAAATCCGAATTCTCCGGAAACGGATCCAGACATTCTGGCAGCCGCAGCGAAGTTTCAGGCCATCTATCTGAAGGGTATCTGGGCAGCCTTCGTACTGTCGATCTCTCTCGGCCTCGTTGGTTTGTACGTGGCAGTAAACCGCACCAAGCCGGACTTTCGCGCCCGCAACAAGTTTGAGCGTGTTGTCCTGATCACGCTGGGCATGAGCTCGGTCATCGCCATTGCGACCACGCTCGGCATTGTGGCCTCGCTTCTCTTTGAAAGCCTGCGCTTCTTCCAGGAAGTGTCGATCGCTGAATTTGTCTTTGGGTTGCACTGGAGCCCACAAACCGCACTGCGCGCTGACCAAGTTGCCTCCGCAGGAGCCTTCGGCGCCGTGCCGCTTTTCGCAGGCACCCTTCTGATCAGTTTTATTGCAATGCTTGTTGCCGGGCCAATTGGTCTGTTGGCAGCGATTTACCTCACCCAATACGCCAGTCAGCGCATGCGCAAGATCGCCAAGCCGATGCTTGAGGTCCTCGCGGGTGTGCCCACCGTTGTATACGGCTTCTTTGCAGCCTTGACAGTCGCACCGTTGTTCCGCGACATGGGGATCACGCTGGGCCTCGATATCGCAAGTGAAAGCGCGCTCGCAGCCGGCATTGTGATGGGCATCATGATCATTCCATTCGTTTCGTCCCTGTCTGACGACGCGATTACCGCTGTACCCAAATCGCTCAAAGATGGGTCATTGGCACTTGGCGCCACGCCGTCCGAAACAATCAAGCAAGTGGTTTTGCCTGCGGCCCTGCCTGGTATCGTGGGCGCCTTCCTGCTAGCAATCAGCCGCGCGGTTGGCGAAACCATGATCGTTGTGATGGCAGCCGGCATGCAGCCAAACCTGACAGCAAACCCGTTTGAGGCCGTAACGACTGTGACGGTGCAAATCGTGGCCCTTCTGACCGGCGACCAGGAATTCGATAGCGCCAAGACCCTGTCGGCCTTTGCGTTGGGTCTTGCCTTGTTTGTGTCCACGATGGTGCTCAACGTTATCGCGCTGAAGATCGTCAGAAAATATCGCGAAGTTTACGATTAAGGATGTCACATGTCGGATAACGCAAAAGAAATCAAACCTACCGACTGGCATTCACCTGAAATGAATGCCCGTATCAAGCGGCGCTATCGCAAGGAAAAATGGTTCAAAGGCCTTGGCTTTACTGCCGTGATCCTGGCGGCCATGTTCCTGGTGACACTGATTGGCAGAATCGCAGGCGACGGTCTTTACGGTTTCGTACAAACCAGTATCGAACTGGATATCCCGTTCGAGGAAAGCATCCTTGGTAACCCGCGCGAGATGTCAAAGGCCGACTTTGAAGAGAATGTACGCCGTGCCAACATGCTGCGTATTATCGACGCCAGCCTCCAGGGCCACTTCCCCGACGTGAAGAGCCGCCGCGATCGCCGCGAGCTGCTGCGGATGGTCAGCACCGGTGCACGGGCCCAGATCCGGGATATGGTTCTTGCAAACCCAAGCCTGGTGGGCACCACAGAGCGGGTGCGCTTGCTTGCGTCTGATGACGTCGACCAGCTACGCAAAGGTCGTATCGACGCCTCAGAGCCAGAGGCAAACCGCAAGGTGAAGGACAAGGAACTGGGATGGTACCAGAAGCTGAAGGAAGAAGGCCGCGTTTCGCTGAATTTCCACACGACCTTCCTGACAAGTGGTGACTCCCGCGACCCAGAACTGGCTGGTATCTGGGGCGCAACCGTCGGCTCTGCCCTCACCCTTCTGGTGACACTGGCGATTGCTTTCCCGATTGGCGTTCTGACGGCAATCTATCTTGAGGAATTCGCACCCAAGAACCGCTTGACCGACCTGATCGAAGTCAACATCAACAACCTGGCGGCCGTACCCTCCATTGTTTTCGGCCTTCTGGGCCTGGCTGTATTCCTTGGTGTCATGCACCTGCCACGCTCTGCGCCTCTTGTCGGGGGGCTGACCCTGGCTTTAATGACACTGCCAACCATCATCATTGCTTCCCGTGCTTCGATCAAGGCGGTTCCACCATCAATCCGGGACGCGGCACGCGGCCTCGGGGCTTCACCGATGCAGGTGGTTTTCCACCATGTCGTGCCGCTTGCGATGCCTGGCATCCTCACGGGTACCATCATCGGCATGGCACAAGCGCTGGGTGAAACTGCACCGCTTCTGATGATTGGTATGGTGGCTTTTATTGTTGATATTCCGGGTGGTGTGACGGATGCGGCCACAGCTTTGCCGGTGCAGATTTTCCTCTGGGCTGACAGCCCAGAGCGCGCATTCGTCGAGAAAACTTCTGCAGCCATTTTGGTGCTGCTGACGTTCCTGATTGCAATGAACGGCCTGGCCATCTGGCTACGCCAAAAATTCGAGCAGCATTGGTAAAATGTATAAAATGGCCTCAGAGTTGGAAACCATGACAGAAACACGCAAACCAAAAATGCTGGCGGAGAATGTGAACGTATTTTACGGCACAAACCACGCTGTCAAAGGAATTACGCTGGACCTCCACCAGGATGAGGTGACGGCACTTATCGGGCCTTCGGGGTGTGGCAAGTCCACCTTCCTGCGCTGTCTGAACCGAATGAACGACACGGTGGCCAGCTGTCGGGTCGAAGGCAGGATCACGCTTGATGGTGAAGACATCTATGCTTCCAGAATCGATGTGGTTCAGTTGCGTGCACGAGTGGGCATGGTCTTCCAGAAACCAAACCCCTTCCCCAAGTCCATTTACGACAATGTCGCCTATGGCCCGCGCATTCACGGGTTAGCACAGACACGTACCGATCTGGACGAGATCGTCTCTACGGCACTTGAAAAAGCAGGCCTCTGGAATGAAGTGAAAGACCGGCTTGAAAGTCCCGGCACCGCACTTTCCGGTGGCCAGCAGCAGCGCCTGTGCATTGCACGTGCCATTGCCGTGAACCCGGAAGTCATTCTGATGGATGAACCCTGCTCTGCGCTTGATCCGATTGCAACGGCCAAGGTTGAGGCCCTGATTGATGAACTAAAAGGCCGTTACGCGATTGCGATTGTAACCCACAGCATGCAGCAGGCCGCACGCGTATCGCAGAAAACAGCCTTCTTCCATATGGGGGACCTGGTTGAACATGGCGATACCACAGAAATCTTCACGGCGCCGAAGCAAGAGCGGACGCGCGACTATATTACCGGCCGCTTCGGCTAAGGAGTGTTGAGATGACGGATCATACTGTCAAAGCCTATGACGATGAACTGAGAGACCTGCGTGCGATCGTCAGCCGCATGGGTGGTCTGGCTGAAGATCAACTTGTTGGCGCCATGGAAGCATTGAACGAGTTTGATGCCGTAAAAGCTGCGGCGGTTCGCGCCTCCGACAAGCTGCTGGACAAACTTGAAATCGACGCCGAGAAGGCAGCAATCGTGGTGTTCGCCCGCCGTGCGCCCGTCGCTGATGACCTTCGCGAAGTGGTTTCAAGCCTTAAAATGACCGGCCTGATCGAACGGATGGGCGATTATGCGAAAAACATCGCCAAGCGGACACTGGCCATATCTGAAATGGGGCCAGTGGCATTGCCTCCGATCCTCGACCAAATGGCCCGTGACGCCCGGAAGATGGTTCAGGACGTGATGGACGCATACGTTCACCGCGACGCAGACCTGGCGATGGAGGTTTGGGAACGGGATGAGGCACTGGATAACCTGCACAATGCAGCATACCGGCACATTCTGGCCCGCATGATGGAGACCCCCGAAAAGGTAGGTGTCCTGACGCACTTCCTGATGATTGCCAAGAATCTTGAGCGCATTGGTGACCAGGCCACAAATGTCGCCGAGCAAGTCTTTTACACCCTACGGGGCGTAATGCTTGAGGAGGCACGTCGACCGAAACATGACCTGACCAGCACCGAGCTGATGACAGGTGAACAATAAACAGGGCAATCTAAGGAAATTCCTGTGAAAACACGTATTCTACTGATCGAAGATGACGAAAACATCACTGAGCTGGTGCGCTATAATCTTGAGCGCGCTGACTATAAAGTCGATGCCGTTGCCGATGGTGAAGACGGCCTTTACCGCGCCAGCGAAGAAGCACCTGACCTGATCCTTCTGGACTGGATGCTGTCGAACCTTTCAGGGCTCGAAATCTGCCGTCAACTTCGACGGAACGCTGAGACCCAGAATATTCCAATCATCATGCTAACGGCGCGCGCAGATGAACCTGACCGTATCCGCGGGCTTGAGACAGGCGCGGATGATTATATCTGCAAGCCTTTCTCACCCAAAGAGTTGATCGCCCGCATTCAGGCGGTACTGCGCCGCCTTCGCCCAGCCCTTGCCGGACACGAGCTGGCGTTTGAGGATATCAAGCTTGATAGCGTCTCGCACCGTGTGACACGTGGTGGCAAGCCAATCCAGCTTGGGCCCACTGAGTATCGCCTTCTGCGGCACTTTATGGAAAACCCGCGTCGGGTCTTCAGCCGCGAACAACTGCTGGACAGTGTCTGGGGCCATGATGTGTATGTTGAGCCCCGTACGGTTGACGTTCACATTCGACGCTTGCGCAAGGCCATCAACCTAGAGGACGCCCCGGATTATATCCGCACGGTACGCTCTGCTGGCTACTCGCTCGATAATTACAATTGACGCCTGGCAGGATCAGGCTGGACTGGCGTCCAGCTTGGCCAAACTGCGGTCCAGCATCAGGACGCACCACAGCGAGGCATGATGGTCTCGCTTCGAGGCTAGATGCTCTGCCACCATCTCCCTGAGGCCAGTTCTGGAAATAAGGCCTGAATCCAGCAGAATTTCGCTTTCACATAGGCTTTCAAGAATTGGCGCCAATTCCTCGCGCATCCACTGGCCCGCAGGAATATTGAAGCCCTTTTTGGGCCTGTCGATAATCTGATCAGGAATAAAGCCGCGTGCGGCCTTCTTGAAGGCGGCCTTGCCATCACCATCGACAATTCGGCTTTCAGGACCAAGCCTTACGCCCCATTCAAAGAATTTATGGTCCAGCAGTGGTACCCTTACCTCCAGGGAGTGAGCCATACTTGCCCTGTCTACCTTGGTCAGAATATCGCCAGGCAGATAGGTGTTGATATCAATATATTGCACCACCGAAAGCGGATGTGCGCCCGGAATATGCCCTGCCAGTTCTTCAAAACGCTCTTGCGGGTGATAGCCTTGCAGCTGCTTTTTCATCCGGTCTGACTGCAAGCGCAATCGGTCCCGGTCCGGTGTCTTGGCCACCGACTGGAAATACGCTTGTGCAGAATTTCGTGCCAGCCCTTCAAGAGTCGATTTCGCACGCAAGAACTGAGGCGCCCAATCCATCTTGGGATACACCTTGGACAAAGGCCCAAAGACTGCGCGCCGAACCATATGAGGAATGGCGTTACGGAACTGCTCTTCCATCATGTGAAGGCGGTAGCGTCGATAACCGCCGAAAAGTTCATCTCCACCGTCACCAGATAGCGCAACCTTCACTGTTTCCCGCGCCAGAGCACACACTCGGTAGGTCGGCAGAGCAGACATATCGGCAAATGGTTCGTCAAAAACATCCGGCATGACATCGATCAAGCTGGCGTCATGGGCAGAGATCAGCCGCATTCTATGGTGAGCACCAAAATGATCGGCCACATTCTGCGCATATCCACTTTCATCGAACTCCGGTACATCTGATCCGACAGAACAGGTTTCCACAGGCTTGTCGCTATTGCGGCTCATCAGGCCAACGACCATACTCGAATCCACACCGCCGGAGAGGAAAGCCCCCAAAGGCACATCGGCGATCATCCGCAGTTTCACAGCTTCCTCAAGGCGTTCCAGCAGCTCGTCCGTGTCCTCATCAACCACTGAAGGCGTTGCCATATCAAGCTGCCAGTAACGGTAGAGGTCAAACCGGCCGGTGTCTTTCGATAGGGTCAGGCAATGGGCGGGTGGAAGCTTTTCCACGCCAGTCAGGATCGACTTTGGGTCAGGCACATAACCGAGCGCCAGATAATCTTCCACTGCATCCAACCGCAAACGGCGTTGAAGGCCCGGGTGCTTCATCAGTGCCTTCATTTCTGACGCGAACAGGAATGTCCCATCGGGTAGGCTGGCATAATAAAGCGGCTTGATGCCAAGCCGGTCACGGGCCAGAAACAGTTCACCCTTGCGGTTATCCCAAATGGCAAAGGCAAACATGCCCCGCAGGCGACTGACACAATCTTGCCCCCATTCCAGGTAGGCTTCCAGCAAGACTTCCGTGTCGCATTCCGTCTTGAACGTATGGCCCAATCCCTCCAGTTCGCGGCGAAGAAACTGGAAGTTATAGATTTCACCATTGTAGGTCAGTACAACGCCTTCGTCGGCACTAAGCATCGGTTGGTGGCCGCCTGCTGCGTCAATAATCGACAGACGGCAGTGACCAAAGGCAACCTGATTGCCCCAGAAGTATCCGTCATCGTCCGGCCCACGGTGCGTGATACTTTCCGTCATCCGGCGCAATACAGCCTGATCAATGCGGGTCCGGGCAGTCGTGATAATTCCGGTTATGCCACACATACATTCTTTTCCTGGCCGGTTGCGCCCAGATCGAACACAAGAGTTGAAGGACTGAAGGTTTCAAAAAACTTGGTTAGAATAGCCCTGGGGTATTCCCCTGTCGACGGAAATTCTGCCGCTGCCACAAGCATTTGCCCAACGGCGTTCTGCCCCTTAAGGCGAAGAATAGCGAGCACGAGTTTCGCCCCGATCGGTGAACTGAAGAACTGGCCGTCTACATAGAATGTCTGCCAAACCAGCCTCTTCCGGCCATTACTGAAAATCACTGTTTCCTGGAATGCGGCAGCGCCCACAGATTGGACCTCTATATCCTGCCCACTCAGCCGAGACCACGTTGGCGCAGGCGCCATGGAGGTTGAGGCCGCCAAACGGTGGCCTACCCTGTCCGGGGCGTACAGTGCCGTGACACCAAAAACGGTATCTGCTTCAAGGCGGTACATCCAGGCTCTGGAGTGGTCTGCCGAGGGCGCATCCAACCAACCTGCCTGAACGTCGGGTGAAAGTGCGCGAATACCGCATCCATCACATTGGGGAATCTTGTAGCGAGCCAAGTTACAGGTAAACGCTTTTTCTGGGCCTGCAGGCAACCACCAGGCACTGAAAAGCACCAATAGCAGGCTGACTATCACTGCAAAAAACGCTGGTCTCTGTGAGCTATGCTCACCTACCGCATACACAGGCCTTTGATCCTCTTCCGCCTGTGTATCGTCAATGTCTGAGAATTTATATGCCGCTGCTATGAGGATAATCAGGACAAAGCTCAGGAACCCCCAACCATAAACGATGTGGTCGACGTCCTTTGCAAAAGAGATGTCTGTCGCCTCTGAAATCAGGAGCGTCCCATATACCCGCGCCACATTGGCAAATATTGGAACAATCACAGACGCCACTAGCATAACCACACGCCGACGCCAACTGCGAAACGCCAGCCGACACAACAGAATGCCCGTCACCAAGCTTGAAAACAGGAACTTCACCCCAGCGCACGCGGCTGCCACTTCGAAAAGCCCTGATGATAGTCGGATCAATACCCCATCCGACTGGTGCGCCACACCTGTAACATCCAGTGCCCAGATGGTTATCTTTGCGGTGAAGACCTGCAGTGGCCCTACCAACTGCCCCCCAAACGGCACAAAGGCAAACAGGAACAACAGCGGAAACAACAGGGCACGGTAAATGGCACGCCCAAGACAGGCCACCACAAGGAACTGAATAGCGCCGATGAACGCCACATGCTGAACAATCTTGGCTTCCGCTGCCCCTCCCAGGAGCCAGAGGCAAGACACAAAGGCCAGTCCAACCGAACCCGGCCACCAGAATCTGATTGGTATATTTGCCAACTGGGCGCGGTCCCGCCAAATCAACCAGACGCTGACAACAGGTACCCAGATTCCATGGCTGAAGGTATCCACAGTCCACACCAGAGTTGCCATATGCCGCAAGGTGTCGAACCACGCCAGCACCAGCAATAGCAGGCCTGCCCCAAGGAGGCTCAGATTCAAACGGCTCGATACCGGCATCACTGCGTCTCCTCGGGCATAACCCGGTCAATCAGCGCATCCAGGCGCCTCAAGCTTTTCGGCCAGCTATAATGTTCAACCATATGTTGGCGCGCGGCCTGGCCGAGCTTGGCCGCTGCGGCTGGGTTCTGCAACTGGGCGACAACTGCAGCTGCAAAGTCTCCGGCGCCGTCGGCAACGACAAGATGCTTGCCTGGTTCTGCATCAATGCCTTCCTTCGCAGCCGAGGTTGCCACCACAGCCTTACTCATGGCCATGCCTTCAATCACCTTGTTCTGAATGCCACGGGCAGTCAGCAGCGGCGCAACAACAAGTCCCGCCCCGGCAATCGTTTCTGCCATATCGTCAACAAAGCCCAACACTGTGACGTGCGGCTTATCGGCAAGAGCCCTCACCCGGCTGTGTACCGGAGCACCGGCAATCACAAACTCAGCGTCCGGCACGGTGCGGCGCACAATCGGCCAGACATGAGACACGAACCAGACAGCGGCTTCGATGTTCGGTTGATAATCCATCGCACCGGTAAATATGACCGTTCTTGGGGAAACGGTTAGCGCACTGAACCGCGATGGATCAAAGGCCTTGAGGTCCACCCCGTTGTTGATGTGGCTGGCGCGTGCTTTGCTGTCGCCCCCCAGTTTCTCCCTGAATAGTTCTGCTTCTGCGTCGCTGACAAAAACCGTTGCTGCAGCTGTGTCAGCAATCGCGGTTTCGAATTGAAGCAATAACCGAGCTTCCCGTCCATAGAGCCAGCGAAGGTGCCAGGAACTCTTCTGGGCATAAGCCGCCCATTTCTCACTGTCCACATCGACGAGGTCAGCGACAACGGGGATATGGGCCGGCCGGTCGGCAACCAACGGCGCGACGGCAGCAGAGAACAGAAAGATCAGATCAATTTCATCTCGTGCGAACAGGTCATCGACATAAGCTTTCAGCTTATTCTTCGGATATGCCGAAAGCGTCATGGAGCGGCCTCGCAGAATGCCAGTCAGAATTCCTGCGATCTGCGAAAAGCGGCTAACGCAACGGTAACACAGGCTTTTCACCTTTGACTGCAGAAACGGAATATGCGTCAGATCTTTAGGCTGATCGACATAGAATCCCAGATAAACCTCATGGTTCTTCAGCAAATGGTCCAGAAAGTGCCATGACCTGATCTTGTCGCCCTTGTTGGGCGGATAGGGAATGCGGTGCGCCAGAAAAAGTATTCGTGCCATCCCTGCCCCCTATCCCAGATGCTTCGCGATCGGCGGGCCAATCAGATTTGCGACACCCAGCGGCAGCCGCTTCCACGCCTCGATTACCAGGCTGAACTTTCGGTTTTGCGGCGACATATCTGACACGTTGGCGCCCGGCGCCAGCCTGTATTCATATTCCAGTGGCGTGGGCTCGAACCCCCAGTTCTTTTTGAAGTTAAAGGGACCGGTACCGATCTTGCTCCGACCGAAGTCAAACTTTGAGAGCCCATCTGCCTGAGCTCGTTTCATCAGCTCAAAATACATAAAGTCGTGCGCGGCCAACTTACGGGCCTGCGCACTGCCCCCTGCATAGAAAGGCAGCACTGTGTCACGCGTGCGAAAGCTCATCAGGCTGGCCACGCCTTTACCACCAGCATCACGGATAACCTGGACCAGAACGTCATCCTCGAAGACCGCTTTGAAGGCAGTAAAAAGCCGCTTAGGAAATACCGGCGTCCCCAGTCCATGCACTGAATAGGCATAAAACTGGTAAAATTCATCTATGCCCGCATTCCAATCATTTACGATATTTTGTTTAAGTGATTTCCTAACAACGGCGCGCTGCTTTCGCGGGATCTGCAACAAGATATCCTGCTCATCTCCCGACGCCAGATCGCGAATGAAGGTTGCGGCTTTCCCCGGCACAGTTTGCCATCCCTCTGTGGCCTGATGGCGTGGCCGAATAGTGCGGTATTCCAGCGTGTCGCAGCCGGCATCACGAGCAAGGTTCCAAGCTGCTTCATCAAGCGCGTCATAGGCTTCATCGCTCCCTGCGAGTGGGCCACCATACACGCCAAACATTGTGGAGCTGGCTTGTTTTCCAAACAACAAACTGCGCCTGAGCGTTAGCGGCAACACCCCAACAAGCGATCCATCCTGTTCAGCAACAAGGAATGGGCTTTCATGCCCTGCTCCAGCTTCAATGACCTTTTTCCAACCGGCACGGTGACAGAAGGTCCCATCAGGGTGCTGCGCCACAAAAGCATCCCAGGCAGCGCAAGAAGCTGCATCAAGATGCCGCACGCGCACTGTCATGGATTACCTGCCTGGCCAGCTTGGGCAAACATACCGCCATATATTTCGTCCATGCGGGCCCATTTTCGGCTATCGCACAAGCGGCCAACTTTTTTGGCCATTCGGGCCTGATTAGTATAATGCCTGAAGCGGGAGAGCCATGGAGCATTCTCGACATAAGGCTGGCCCGGGTCCATTTCCCACGGATGCATATAGAAAACACCCGGCAAACCCGATTGTCGGACGCTCAAGCTGAACAGCCCCTTCCCTAACATGTATGGTAAAAGGCGAAAATATCCGCCACCCGAAGCCGGCCACGCCCGACCCAGACGGTAGACGCTCATCGGCACCTCGAGTATTCGCCCGGCCCCAATGGGCCAGAAGGGTCGCCGCGGCGCTTCCGGCATCCCATAATGGTCATGCTGAATGGGATAAATGCTAGAACTATAGTGAAACCCGAGCTCCTCAAGGCATTCATAAGCCCACCAGGTATCTGGCCTCAGGGAAAAGCTGGGGGCTCGGTAGCCTTTAACCGCCACACCTGTCGCGTCTTCCAGCTGCGCCTTGGCGCCGGCCACATCCTGAAGAAATTGACCTCGGGTCATGGTAAAAAGGCGCTTGTGATCCCTGCCGTGGCAGGCAACCTCGTGCCCAGCGTCGTGAATGGCTTTGATCAACAGCGGATGCCGCTCAACCACCCAGCCTAGACAAAAGAAGGTACCCTTGACCCGGTGCCTGTCCAGAAGCTCCAGCACCTTGTGCGTTTGGCGTTCAACACGGCTTTCAAGACTGGGCCAGTCTTCCCGGTGAAGTGTGTTTTCAAACGCACCCACCTGAAACCATTCTTCAACGTCCACGGAGAAGGCAGATCGGTCGCCAAAGTTGGTGCCGGTCGCGACAGGCTCAATCGACGTAAGGATTGATGCGTCCCTACTTGTCATCCTTTGCACCGCCACCGGCAAGCTGAGCCATCAAATTGGTCAATTGCTTGAGGGTTTCGTCCTGCGACTTCATCATATTCTCAAGCTGGTTGATGCGGTTCTGCATCTCATCTTTTTCTTTGTCATTGCCGCTGTCCTTATCCTTAGACTTGGCAGACGAAGATTTACCAGAGCTACCACCACTGGACTTCTCAAGAGGTAACGACGGATCATTTTGCAAGTTAACGGGCGCCGCCATCGGCCGCTGGATCGCCGAGGAGGTCGGTGTTACCTGGCGCGTATCGCTGGCCATATCCGCAATCACTGCATCAACGGTTTCAGCGTCAACCGTATGAATTTCCTCAAGCGCACCATACAGGAGTATCCGCGAACAAAGGGTATTCAGGCGACGCGGCACACCAGCGCTATGCTGGTAAATCGCTTCAACAGCGTCAGCTGTGAAGCAAGGGTCATTGTCCCATCCCACAAGGCGCAGGCGGTGCTCGATATAGCCCGCGAGCTCCTCTTCTTCCATCGGCTCAAGATGGTGGGTCGCGATCACACGTTGGCGCAACTGCTCCAGCTCTGGGGCAGCAAAAATCCGTTCGCGAAACTCTGGCTGGCCCACAAGGAAGCTTTGCAACAATGCCTTGTCGCCTTCCTGGAAGTTGGACAGCATGCGCATCTCTTCAAGCGCCGCATTCGACAAGTTTTGCGCTTCATCCACAACAAGAAGGGCACGACGGCCCATTTGGAACTGTTCCCTCAGGTATTTTTCAAGGCGCGCCAAAAGCTGCCCCTTGTCTTCCGCCTGGGCATCCAGCCCGAAAGCTGCAACCACGCTACGCAGTAGATCTTCCGCACTAAGCTGGGTACTCACGATCATCGCAGCGATGAACTCGTTGCGATCAAGCGTTTCAAACAGGTGACGCACCAAGGTCGTTTTACCAGTACCGATATCGCCGGTAACGATGATAAAACCCTCCCCCTGGTTCAAACCATAGGTAAGGTAAGCCATCGCCTTCTTGTGCGTGCGCGAACTGAAATAAAATCGAGGATCCGGCGTCAGCTGAAACGGCCGTCCCTGCAAATTATAAAAACTTTCGTACATACCGCCTTAAAACGTCCCTCTTAGATACAGGGTCAAAGCATTTTCCATCAAATCCGAGCCTTGCTCGTTCGACTGTCGCTGACTGTGGCTAGCATTTACTGCAAGAGTAAAATACTTAGACAGACGCTTTGACCAATCCAAGCTCCCCACAATGTAATTATCTACCCGAACTCCGTCCTCAAATCTACTGCGACGATAGCTTATTGTTCCAGATAAATCAGTGTTTTTATTTATACTTCGCTTGAACCCGGTGGAAAGCCCCCAAGAAGCGGCAGTCCCGGAACTATCGTCAAAGGTGCGCCACTCCATATTCCCGTTCACATAAAGCTGCGAACGCTTGTGTCGCCAGGTTAGTACCGCATTGACGTTCCGGCGACGGAAATCAACATCCGATAACGAAAAGCTGGGGTCTGTCTCGTCAACTGGTAAGCCTTGTGAGTCAATAATGCCCCTTGACGGGTCAAACTGCAGAGACTGCAGATTGTCATTCAGGACAATCGCGTTCGACGTAATTGTGTCGGTATAGGTTGCTGCCAAATCCAGCCGGACCGAGAAGAAATGCTGCAACCGCCCATACCATTTGGTACGGTTGCCCTCCTTGCCCCATTTCATGGTCAGGTCAAGCTTACTGCCGGGCGTCAGGCGAAATCCCGTCTCCCACGAAATGCCATCAGCGGCAAGCGCCGATGACTGCAGACCGTTGCTGGCGTAGCCAAGCGAGCCAAGAAGCGCAAAATGCCGGCTGAATTTCAGATTGAGTTCACCGCCAGCAGTTTCTGACGTAAAGTCATTAACTTCCAAGCTCCGTTGACTGCGTTGACTGGTCGCAAAGAGCCGCCATTCCAGATTGTTGAACCGTTGACCTGAGCCCAAGGACGCTCTTATTTCATGGGTCTGCGTATCCGAAAAATTGGACGTAATGGTTTCATCATCAAGGTTGTCAGCCGGACTCAGCGTCAGCCCATATCGGTAGCTGACCCGCCAGTCTGCATAGTTCCTGATCGTCCCTTTGAGGATTGCACTGCCCGTGTAACTCTGCACCAATCGCCGGTTACTACTTTTATTCGCAATACTTTTCGACAGGCTACCGCCGCGGTCCAAGAATACCTGTCGCAGACTGGCCCGGCTATTGACAGTCAGATGATCTTCCCAAACATCCATATCAAAGGTGCCAAAAAGATTGTGGCGGCCTTCGGTGGACCCATCAGACATGAAGCGCAGGTAATCGTACGAATAGTCCAGCGCACCACGCAGTTTACGGCCTTCAATCCTGGTGTTCAGGCCAGGCGCAAAATTTAGCACCAGGTCAGATTGCCTGTTCGCTTCTGTCAGGAGCGAATTGTCGGAATAGGCCAGTTTGGATTCTACCCTCGGGTCAAACCAGACATGCTGCGCATAGGCTGCCTGCAGCTCGCCCCCCAGGCCAAGCGCCAAGGCACCCAGCGACAAGCGCCTGACTGATTGGATGTTGCTGGAGACAGCCCCCACCTAGCGTTTCCCCTATCGCCCGCCGTAACCGTAATATGATGCAAATTTCTTGTTGCTACCGCTGTAACGGGTCTTGTTAAGGAGCAGATTGATATGCTCGCAGGCACTGATCATGCTCAAGCTTTCCTTGATCTGCGGCTCTGTCGTTTTCTCTGCCTCAATGACAAAGATTGTCTGGCCCATATAGAGCGCCAGTACAGAAGCAGCAGAGCTGGCGAGCACGGGCGGCGAGTCAAAAATGACCAGTCGGTCTGGATAGCGCGAACCAATCTCACTCACGATCTTTTCCATCCGTTCACTGGCAAGGAGCTCGGTCGTAAGATTATGTTGGCGACCGGCAGGCAAAAGAACAAGGTTCGGGATATTGGTCCTGATCAGGCAGTCACCAATTTCAATTTCGTCGTCGGCAACCACGTCCATCAAGCCCCGGCCACCACTGACCCCCAGGCGGTTCAGGACCTCGGGCTTTGAGAAGTCGGCGTCAATCAAAAGCACTGTCGTATCCTGCTCAGTTGCTACTGACAGCGCCAGATTAATCGCGCAAAAAGACTTGCCCTCACCAGGATTTGAGCTGGTAACCAGTACCACATTGCCGTTGTTAACCCGACGTTCCTTACCGAACGCATTCAACAGGATCGAGCGTTTGATGATCCTGAACTCTTCAGACATCAGGTTTGGCGGCATGTCTGGCGTAATATAGCCGGCTTCTCTAAGCGCCATCAGGTCAATTTCCTGGTCCTTGCGCTTACTAGACCCTGCCCTGCGGGCCTTACCCACTTGTTCTGGCTTGGGTGGGGGTGGAATGTCCAGCTCGCCGGACCTAGGCGGTTCTGCCGGGCTCGGTGGCTGCACCGGAAGCGGCCTGTCACCAATTTTATCAGCCAGACGATCTGCTGTGCTGCGCCGCGCTTCTGGCGACCCAATACCCCCCACACCCTTCTTCGGTTCAGGGGCAGAATCTTTAGCTTCCGAGCGTGAGCTTCCTGGCTGGCCAATGCCGCGAAACTGCTTGGGCTTCTCTTCCTGCTGTGCTGCAGGGTTTAGTGATGACGGATCAGACTGCTGCTCTGGCTTATTGGGGCTACCAATACCAATCCCCTGCGCCTTGGATGGCTTTGAAGCAGCACGTTCAGCAGCACGTTCTACCAGAGAACCACTGCCCTCTTTCTTTTTCTTTTCTTTTTGCGCTGCCCGCTCAATAAGATCCATTACGCAACACTCACCCTTATCCTACCGTCGGCGCGCCGAAAATATCGAACGCAAGCAGGGATACAAAGATTATCATCAACAGCATAACCCCGCCCGCGAAGGACAGCAGATCGATACTACGGCGACGGTTTTCGTCCTCGGACATGGATTTGGTCACATTGCCCAAAATGGGCAGGTCGAAATGTGCCCGTAACTGATCAACAGTAATCACAACCGGGCGCAACTGGGACAGCACCAGTGCCACACCGATGCCCGCAATCAGCGATCCAACAAAAACGCCGGCAAAGAATATCAGGCGCGGCGGTCCGCTTGGACTTTGCGGTGTGATGGGTTCTTCAACAACACGGAGTGACATGGCTTCATCAGTTGCCTCGACATCAGCACGAAGATCCAGATCCTGCTTCTGCTGTACAAACTCGTTATACTGCTGACGCAAAGAAATATAGTCGCGCTTCAGCTTACTTTCCTGCGCTTCGATTTCCGGTACCCGCTTTGCCTTCTCTTCCATCTCAGCAACCGTCCTGCGTTGGTCGCTTTCGCGCTGCTTGAGCGTCTGCAGCTCTGTCCTGGTTTGGATGATCTGCAGCATCAGTTGCTCATACAGGCGGTTCGGTGTTTCCGTTGTCAGGTTTGAATTACGGCCAGCATCTGCCGACCCCTGCAGTTCCGCAGCCAGGGCATCCTGCTTGTCCTGCAACTCTCTTTTGAGTGCATCAATCTGACGCGTCACATTGACAACGTCTGGGTGGCGGTCTTTGAGGCCAAGAACCCTTAGCTGATCCAGCTTCTTCTCAAGGTCGGCAATGCGTTCCTGAAGAGGATCCTGGTCCCCGCCTCTGGAGCCACTCCTGCTAGAGCGGGCTTCCCGAATTGTTGCAGGAACGTTCTTGATTTGTTGCTCAAGGGTGTCGTGCGTTACCTGCGCTTCGGCAATCAGGCTTGTGGTTTTGCGAAGGTCTGCTTTGGCGCTGTCCAGTCGCTGAATAAAGCTGCCCGCAGACCCTAGATACTCAATATTATCCTGTTGGAACTTGGCGACTGAGGTTTCCGCATCCGATAGCTTCTGGGCGTATTCCTGAATTTTCTGGTCGATAAATTCGATTGCGCTATCGGATTTCTGGCGTCCGTCTTCGGTATTCCGTTCGAGGAAGAACGCCAAAAGGTTCGCGACTACTCGTTTCGCCACCTCTGCCCGCTGACGGTCACTAAGCCTGTCATCATCGATCGAATAATGAATGCGGAACATGCCTTCATCAAGCGAGAAGATGCGAATATCGCGTGTCAACTGGCCGACTAGTGCATCAAGGTCTTTATCCGTGCGAGCCAACTGATCGAGATAATCCGAGCGCCGGATGATCTTTTCCAGATTGGCGCGGGTTACAACAGTCCTGCGGACAATCTCCACCTTGCGCATCAAGTCAACGTTGATGCCCATCTCCCGCGCGATAGTTGGCAAAATAGTCTCAGTATCAACGAATATCTGAGCTGACGCTTCATACTTGTAAGGCATCGTGGCTACTAGCGCCCAGCCCAACAGGCTGACCAACCAGGTCGTTCCAAGCATATACCAACGCTTCCGCCAAATACCGTATGCAATGGCTTTAACCTGTTGATATATATCATGTAAACTGGACTGCTGAACAGCCATTCGCCTTACTCCGATACCAACAATTTATGTCCTGCAGCCAACAGTATACTACAGAATGCTCTCAGGGATAATCAGTACGTCACCCGGCAAAATCTTGACGTTTGCGTCAATTTCACCGTCCTTGAGCAACGATTCAATCTTAAGCCCATATTCCTTTTGCTCGCCATTCTCGAAACGAACAAGCGTTGCGCGGTCGCCCGCCGCAAATTCCGTCAGACCGCCAACCTGGATCATGACGTCCAGAAGCGTCATGTTGGCGCGGTAGGGAATAGCCTGCGGGCTTGCCGCCTCGCCCACCACGCGCACTTGCTGCGAGAAAGGACCGAAGAAGTTCTGAACAACAACGGTCACGATCGGCTGAGTGATGTATACGCCAAGCTGCTCTTCAATATCCCTCGCCAACTGGCTTGGTGTCTTGCCCGTCGCAGGCAGATCTTCCACGAGCGGCATGGTCAGGCGTCCATCCGGGCGAACGGTTACAATCACAGAAAGCTCTGGGCTTCGCCAAACATGGACACTCAGTCCGTCGCCTGGCCCGATCACATAGTTCGGCCCCGGCCCTTCATCGGGCGGCACGAAGGGTGCAGGAGGTAGCCTGTCTGGCCAATTGAAGAAATAACAACCACTTAACAGGCTGGCTCCAGCTATCAGCACAAAAAGCCTAGCCCACAATTTCAATGCCGCTGTCACAAGCCCTTCTTTCCTCAATTCATATCATTTACCGTGCATTCAGCACTATCTGGGCAATATGCCAAGCAGATTCCAAATAAATCAAGCGCTTTATTAAAGACTTAGGTTGTAAGAAACCAGCGATATCTAATGGTTTAGCGGTCTCTTTCCTCTTTATTTTGACTCACATTGAACTTGCTATTGTCTTCATCGCCGGCAAAGTCGTCATAGTCATCATTCTTGACCATCCAATAGACAAGCCAAGCAGCAAAGAAGCAAAATCCTATAAAATATAGCGTTTCCAGAGCCTTACCCTTACCTTTTGGCTGCCAGCGCTTCTTGCCAATCAAGAGAGTGCCTTAATATTTGACCCAGCGTATCATGCTTTGGCTGCCAATTCAGCACCCCTCGCAAGGCCGCGACGTTTGCGACGACACAAGGTGCTTCACCAGCGCGCGCGGCCCCAAATTCACAAGGCACGTCCCGTCCGGCTATCTCGCTCAACGCCGTGACAACCTCAAGCACGCTATACCCCTTGCCATAGCCCAGGTTCAGTCGCCGGCTTTCACCGCCTTCTTCCAGGTAGGCCAACAGGGCGACATGGGCATCAGCGACATCGGTTACATGGATATAGTCTCTCACTCCCGTGCCGTCGGGCGTAGCCAATGCTTTGCCGAAGACCGTCAGCGGCGGCGCCCCGCCCAAAAGAGCATCAATGGCTCGCCCAATCAAATGCACGGGCTTTTCCTGATATTGGCCGTGCCGCATATCTGGGTCGGCCCCCGCCACGTTGAAGTAGCGGAAAATCCCATATTTAAGTGCCCCTGTCGCCGCGACGTCTTCCAGCAACCGCTCCGTGAATAGTTTGGACCAACCATATGGATTGAGTGGAAACGTCGTATCCTTTTCCGATACCGGGCGGCCCGGTGTTGTTCCGTATACAGCAGCTGTCGATGAAAAGATGAAATTTTCCACGCCCCCGGCCATACAGGCCTCAATCAGGGCCCGACTACCTTCTGTGTTATTCTCATAGTATTTCAAAGGGTTGGAGACAGATTCATCAACTTTAATTGAACCTGCAAAATGTAGAACGCTACGAATGCCATGCCGCACCAACACGTTTTTCACCAGTGCTTGGTCATGCACCCGCCCTTCATAGAAATGCGTTCGCGCGAGAAAGTCATTGCGATGGCCTGTCGATAAATCATCAAGCACACATACCTCAAAACCCTGATCAAGAAGCGCCAGAACGGTTTGACCGCCAATATAGCCAGCTCCACCAGTTACCAGAATGCTGTTACCCTTACCCACCGAAAGACTACCTTCCTGAAAATTCTTCTACCACCGCCTCAAAAATCGCCTTTTGTCCCATGGAGATTTCTCGCCAGCCAAACTGTTGGGCATAGCGCCGAACCGCGTCGCGCCCTGGATGATTTGCGATAAGGTCCATGACTGCATCAGCGTATGCTTCTGCGCTCTGACCGCAAACCAACCGCCCAGCTTCCGGTACGGTGACCAGGTCAAGCGCCCCCGCGACCGCATTCGAGACAACCGGCGTACCGCAGGCCATAGCTTCAAGCAATACATTTGCCCAGCCTTCGCGCTCAGACGGTAACATCAGGACATCAGCGCCACCAAGATGCTCCGGCATCCTTTCCGGTGCCTGTTGCCCGAGGAATGTGACACGGTCGTCCAATCCCAACGACTGCACCAACGCCTCAAGTGCAGGACGTTCGGGGCCATCTCCCACCAAGGTAACTCGCGCTCCAGGTAATAGATCCGCCACCTTGATCACCAGGTCTGCGCGCTTGCGACGGATCAGCCAGCCAGCGAAAACAATATGAAAGTCGTCACGCCCCCTGGGTTTGTTAGGAGTACCTGGAAGAATATTAAAGCGTTCTGCATCGACACCGTTTCGCAGCGTTGTCATGGGGGTGGTAACACCAATCTCAGTCAATTCTTCCTTCAAACTGTTGCTGACAGTGATGATATGGCTGCATTGGCTAGCGGCTCTTAATATCCTGGTTCGAAAAGGCTGACTTCTGCCAATCTCCGTGACGTCACTGCCCCGCGCCGTCATGACCACAGGCTTACCAAACTCGCGGCCCAGCATGGCCGCAGCGACACCGTCCGGATATAGATAATGGGCGTCAATCAGGTCTGGATCGAACCCTGTTTGCTGAAGCGCCCTTAACTGCTTCGCAGCAGCACGTGCGAGAAACCGAGGCGTCAGTCTCATCCCTATCTTGGGTAGGACCAGAAACCGTGGGTGAAACACATTGACACCGTGACGCTTTTCATGGGCCGGCACACAGGCGACAGCACCATAGCGTCCGAACATGCGATGACGGAAAGGAAACCAGGGAACCGGAGCAATCACCTGAGCTTCGATATCTGTGTCCCGCAGAAGATGCCTTAGGCGGTTCTCGACAAACACACCAAAACTTGGCTGTTCCGCATTGGGGAACAAACTTGAAAAAGTAATTATTTTCAATTTCTTACAACCAAGTTCCAATGTTTAACGCAAAAGTTCAAGCTGACGCCTGGCATCCGCGGCCTGACTGAAGTCGGGGTCAAGCTGCAGTGCACCCTCGAAAGCGGCTTCAGCATCGTTTCGGCGACCCCTTGCAAGGTAGGCCATACCCAAATGGTAACGATACAGAGCCTCTGCGGGCGCCCTCCGCGTCGCCTGCTCAAGCGCAGGTATCGATTTGGATGTATCGCGGGTCGCCTGCAGAAGAATCCAACCATAGGCATCCAGGATGAAGGGGTCTTCCGGTCGGATAAGGTATGCTCGCTCAATCAATGGGACGCTTTTGCTGTTACCGTCTTCCATATAGGCCAGAGCAAGAACCGCAGCGACATGAGCATCGGCTACACCATTGCGCAGAATGGATTCATATTGCTTGATGGCTGCGCCAGTTCGGCCCTGGCTGACATATAACCCACCCAACATGAGCCGCGCATCCCTGCTAACGGGCGTTTTGCTTATGAAACCTTCCAAAGTTGCAATCGCTGCAGCCTTGTCGCCCAATTGCTCATAGCTACGGGCGAGGCCCAGATAGAGATCACTACTATTCGCGGTCGTCATGGCTGCTCTATAGGCCTCGACAGCCTCCTCTGGCCGCCCTGACCGCAATAACAAATCTCCAACAACGCCGGCGGAAACATCTGCGGGCCTCTTGCCCGGCTTCAGGCCACTCCGGCGCGCCATCGCCTCGTCAAATCGTTCTGAAAGCGCGTCCGCGGCAAATATATACCAGTCCAACACCCCTTCGTCTGGCTTGCTCTCTCTAGCCTGCGAGGCTCGTCGGAATGCGGTTTTCGATCCTGTATAAAGCTTTATTGCAAGCATCGCCCGGCCTTGCAGCAAATGAGCTTCGCCACTTTCGGGATAATAGGCAACATATCGTGACAAGGGCCGTATCGCCAGCCGAGCCTCACCCAGTTGCAGCAAAAGCTCTCCCATGCGGCGCAGCAAGTCTGGCCGGTCTGCAGCCATGACCGCTGTATCCTTGGCCTGAGAGATCGCATCTGCAGTCTTGCCGGCACCACCAAGAGCTTCCGAATAATCAGCCCATACATCCACAGAATTAGGGATCGCCCTGACAGCGGCGCTAAAATATTCCACAGCCTCTGCGGGCTTGTTTTGCCGCAGCAGCGTACGTCCCAGCATCGCTTTAGCCCTGGCGTCATTGGGAGTAACTTCAAGGAGCCGTTTCAGGTCCTTTTCTGCATTGCCAAACTGACCAAGTTGAATTTGCGACAGCGCCTTGTTCCTGAGCGCCGTGTAATATTCAGGATTTCGGGAATAGGCAGCCTCAAAAGACCGCGCAGCCGCTGCATACTGACCACGCTTGAATTCAAGCGACCCTTTAAGGTTATACCCAAGGCCACGATCCGGTGCGAAGGCCAACATGCTCGCAATCGTCTTCTCAGCGGCATCAAGATCATCCTCGCGAATTTGCATCCCCGCAAGAATGGCCAGGCTGCGCAGGTTCGCCTGCTGGTTCTGAACCGCCTGAGCCAGCGTCGACAAGGCATCCCCCGTCTGGCCAGCAACGAACTTTGCCAGCGCCAACTTGGCAATCAGATCGATATCGTTAAGCCCGGCCTCCCCACCCGTTTTAGCGGCCAAGGCCTCGTAGAGAATTTTTCCATTCTCAATGTCGCCCAAACGCATGGTGGCTGCAGCCGCAATTGCCAGAATATTTGGATCATCAGGCCTGGCTTCCAATGCGGGCCTCAGTGTGTTGAGCGCCGCCTGGGGTTGTTCTTGTTTCAGGTAGGCCGATGCCAGTGTCAACCGAGCAGGTAAGCTAGCAGGCCGAGCACTGACAACCTTTTGCAGCAGCTCTTCTGCCTGGCTTAGGTTGCCCAGCTCGTAGGCTACAAGACCTCGAATATAGATCGCCGGCAAGTAATTTTCGGTAACAACCCGTGCCGAATTCAAAAGTGTATTCGCTTCTTCATATCGGCCTTGGCGAGCGAGGATTGTGCCCGATAGATATAGCGCCATTGGATGCTTGGGCGCTGCAGCATATATAGCGTCCAGATACGTCTGCGCGTCCTCAATCCTGCCTTGGTCGATACGCATCGCCGCCAATTCTATGTTGGCCAGAATATTGCCGGGAAATAGTTTCTGCGCTTCGAGAAAATACTCTTCCGCCGCAGCTATGTTGCCTTGATACCGGGCAATCAGCCCCTCAGTATAGCGGACCATGGTATTGTCCGGTGCTAGCACGGCAGCTTTCTGCGCATAATCTGCCGCCTGGTCCAGACGCCCGTTTTGAAGACCCAGGCGCGAGAGCCCTAGATAGGCCTGGAAATTACTATCATCAGCCGCACGTGCCAATTCATAGTTTTTGTGCGCTTCGTCATACTTTCTGAGCGCAAAGTTTGCATCCCCTAGCACAACATATGAGTCTGCACGTTGAACTGATGGAATGTTGACACCGCGCAATGCACCAATAGCGTCGGAAAACTTGCCCTGCAGCAGCTTCGTTTTGGCAAACAACACAGCCGTTTGGGCATAGTCTGCCCCAAGGCGGCGTGCACGTTCGATTGCTGCCTCGGCTGCAATCCCGGCACCAGTCTGGATATAAGCGCGAGAGAGTAGGATATAGAGCTCGCTATCGGCCTGACCGCCCTGTTGGATCTGCTCAATGCGTCGGATTGCGGCCTCAAAATCTCCTGAATCGATAAGGACCCGGACATCTTCCTTGCCAGATTGGGCCACAACACCACTTGTCCCGGCAATCGCCATTAAGGCGAAGGCCGCAACCCCTTCCCTCAACCGTTTCCCAGCTGCCTTAAGTTGGACTGAAACTGTGCTGCCTGGCTGCATACCTCTTACCTTACCCCAGCTGGAAAAAGAACTACCCTTACGGTCTGGATGATAATCAACAAGTCCAGAAACAAAGAATAGTTTTTGATATAATAAAGGTCGTATTCAAGTTTGCGCTTTGCATCCTCAACTGAAGCCCCATACGGGTAGCGAATTTGCGCCCAGCCCGTCATACCGGGCTTGACACAGTGCCTTTCCCTAAAAAACGGTATCTGTTGTTCAAGCTGGTCCACGAAAAAAGGTCTTTCCGGACGGGGGCCAACAAAGCTCATATCACCTTTGAAGACATTCCACAGTTGCGGCATTTCATCCAACCTGGATTGCCTCAGAAAAGCACCAATTGGCGTGATCCGCGGATCTTTTTCTTCTGCCCACTGCGGCCCACTTTGTGTTTCGGCATCAACGCGCATACTGCGCAGCTTCACCAACCGGAAGGTCTTACCATTCAACCCGGCTCTTTCCTGCAGATAGAAAACAGGCCCTCGGCTAGTTAGCTTGATCGCAATAGCGGCAGCAATCAACAAAGGGCTCACAAGAAGCCCAAAGAGCAGACTAACTGTCAGGTCCAGTATCCTTTTGCCGGCACTTTCAAGCGCCGTTGCGCCCTGGAATCCATCGGAAAAAATGATCCACTCCGCGCTCACTGAACTGACATCAACATAGCCGCGAATTTGTTCGTAACACGTAAGCCTATCTTTCACTTCAATGCCTGCCAACTTACAGGCAATAAGCGCTTCCAAGGGAAGTTCAGCACTTGCACCGTCCTGCGTCACGATTATCATTTCGATATGATTGTCTTTAGCGAATTCATCAAGCATGGAAATGTCTTCCAGCTTCACCGCATTTTGCACCAATATCTGCTCATTGGGGAGCGCAACTGTACGAACGATGTTGATGCCGGCTTCACGCGCCCTTTCAGTATATTGCATCAAATCCTGGGCCGTTTTACCCGCCCCCAGTATTAAGACGCGCCTTCCCAGAAAGTCTGGGCTACCAAAGGCCATGAAGATGCCGCGAGCGATCATCAGAAAGGTGCTCGACAACACAATGGCCAACACCATGATTGAACGCCATAGAGGCAATGTAGGCACAAGAAAAAGAACTGCCGCAGCAACCAGAGCGCCAATCAGCAATCCTACCGCCAATCGAACCCAAAATACGCGGAAATCTGTGAGGGATTCAGATTGGTAAACTCCCACACCGATAAGAACCGGAAGGCTTACTGTTGGCAGCAGGCCCTTTGCGGCCCAGCCCACCAGCCCCAGGTCCATGGCTCCGGTAAGATCCAGCGACCAATAACGAAGCCATTCTGCGCCAATAGACGCACCTAAAATCAATAGAAAATCGATAGCCGCCAGGCCAAGCTTTATTGGCGATACATAGTGCCGAAAGATCCGAACCATCTTTGATACGCCCTGCCGCTTTACAATTCCCCACCTCGTGCGAAGCCTAGGCAATACAAACGAAAATGCAAGTTATTGTTCCTATTCAATAACTTCCCGGCCAAGCCTGGGGTGCCGTTTCACGCTGCTTCTGTGGCATAGATAAGGCTATTTAGGCTGATCCCGCAGGCCAAGCATTGCAGAAGCCGCACCAAGGACTGACACTGCCATTGCAATACCGCATCCCGGCCCACCACCTACAGGCACGCCTAGGATTGGCTTCTTGCCAAGACGGGCCCATACCGCCTCCTGCAATGCATCATCTGCAGATGCAGGGACAGCATGCTCTGTCGCGCCTTCTGTAACTGCTTCAAGAACTGCTGTCGCTGCAATTGCCGCCCAGCCGTCTGACAGTACAGCCAACCGACGGCTTCTGGCAGCGACCAGTGCTCCAATTGCAGCCGCAATCTCACGCCCACCGATCCGCCGCATGATTTCAAGCGGATCGTCCGCAGCGCCGATACCATCTTCCAGCAGGGCCCTTGCCCCGGCCGCAACTTCACTGTCAGCCAGTTCAAGCAATGGATCGTCCGTTGTTATGCCTTTGATCGCCATCACAATCGCCAGCGCGCGCGCCGCATTTCCGGGCGCCATATCGGTCAATCCCAGTATATGGCCGCCAGCCGCAGTTGCTTCCATGCCAAATGCGACCGCCGCCATGCAATCGGGTTCTGGCCATTCCGTTTGATTTGAATGCGGCATTTCAGGCGCCATTTGGATGGCGCGCAGACCTATGCCTTTGTCGACACATAACAGGTTGACCGCGGCAGCGCCCTTTGAGGTCGCGTCAATATAGCCGGTCACTGCCGACGGATCATGCCCTTCGTAGCTTGAAGCCAACACACAGATGTGGCTTTCAGCAATCGTCGGCTCAGCTGTTCCCTGCCACCTCGCCATCCAACTCGCTAAGCCCGCCAGACCACTGGCGCTATCCAGCGGCTTGTTTTCAAGGGCTTCACGGACCTTCTTGGCAGCGCAATTATCGGGCTCTGGCAGTTGGCCTGCAATAGCTCGAAGATCGTCAAAGGGGTGACCAGTTAACATGTTTTTATGATCCATAGTATAAATTGGAGGTCAATTGAGTGCTGTTATGGGCCAGTGATTAGCCCGCAACCAATGAAGAAAGCAAGGAATACCACCAAAATGCGTTTGTTAAACGTGATTATGGTGTATTAAGTTAAATTTGAACAAAAGACTTTTGTTGTTGAGGAACCATGGATGCTGAAAAGCAATAAGTCGCTGATTGTCTCGACCCTGCTGACCGGTACAGCGGTCGCAACGGGCACACTATTATATGGTGCCTGGCAGCAGGAAGAAGAATTGAGCATTCTTGATGACACGTTGCCGCCGGTAATCGGCGACCGGCTGCTACCTCCCCCTGCAACATATGTGATGACAACGCCGCCGCCGGTGGAAATCCCAGGTATCAGGCGGCTGAAGGTTGTCCGCCCGGCACTGAGAAGTGTCGTTTCCGGTACCCCTGACACAGCACCTGTTCGTGATACGGACGACCAGGCTGCAGACTTCTACCTTACTGGCACCAGAAGCGCTGACCTGATCCGGTCTCCCGTAGAAGCGCGGATCGAAACCTTCCCGACTGTTACATTGGATGAAGCAGTTGAAGGCGCCCTTGCCGTTGATGAATGGGGCTTTCAGGTGGTTCAGTCCTACCTGAACCAGGCGATGGGCGATTCAGATGCCCTCAAAGCACGGATGGACGCGCTGCTGACGAAAATCGAAGAAGCGGCAGGTGATTATGATCTCGCAACCATTTCAGATGCCGCAAACCTGATTATTGAGGCTGGTGCCCGCACCCACTGGACCGCCTTCATGGCGCCCTTTGTGCTGGATGAAAACTTCAAATTGACAGAAGGCGCCATGGGCTGGGATCTCGGGCCTTCGGGCAGTACACCGTATGAAAAGTTTGTACGGGTCAGCTCCGAAAGCAAGATGCTTATCGGCGACCAGATGAGCGATGAAGCAGCTAACACGGGACCTTCCATTCTGTCGAACGGTGTTCGCAATGTGGAACAGTTTGTCGCCAATAACGTTCCCAACGGCCGCTACCGCGTTGTTATCCTTACAGCGCCCCGCCCTAACGGCCAGTCCCCGCTTTATCCTTTTGGCGTAGACGTCAAGCGTAACGGCGGCAAGGTCAACATGGTGGACACCCGGGCAACTGACGACCTGGTCCCGGTCATGAAGCTGGGCACCAATGGGCCGGACCGGCTTTCGGCACCGACAGATGGCACTGGTGCCAACGCAACAACCAGCGATAATTCCCAGTTCGATACTCAGGACTATACAGTGCAAGCCAGTGCTAGCGGCCGTCTGGTTCAGACGTCCTTCGGCGATGATCTGACGCTGGGCGGTGGTCCTGTCAGCTTGGCCAGCATCAGCAGTCTTTCAGGCCTTTCACTTGATGCCACGCAGCCCTTCATGCAGTTCGAAGGCGTTGGAGGCGGTGGTTCAGCAACGGGTCATATGCTTGTTACCCGTGTTGAAGTGGTTGATGGCACGCTCAAGATCAATTTCCGCCAGCTCGGTGGCCAGGACACATATATTACCGCCGTTATCATCTATCCAGAACCTTCCGACGAGATTGAGGAAGAACTGGCGGAAGAAGTCGCCGAGTTCATCGAGCGGATTGCGCCTGCTGCCGGCCAGAATATCACGGTCGAAAGCGTCCTGGAGATAGACACGCCTATCATTGATCCCGGCGCGGCATTTGCCGACGCATCTGCTGGCCTGCCTTCACAGGAAGCAGCTGCGGTCACGCCACAGCCATCAACGTCCAACACGGAGAGCACGCCAGAGCCGGCCTCTGAGCCTGACCCGGCACCTGAGCCTACCCCGTCGGAAGACCCGAACGATACACCGGAAACGCCAACGCCACAGCCAGATGATGGCACTCCTGATATTGGCGGCCCAACGACGCCGGAACCAATACCAGAACCGACCCCGGAGCCAACGCCCGAACCAACACCAGAGCCAACTCCCGAGCCAACGCCCGAGCCAACCCCGGAGCCGACGCCAGAACCGGAGCCCGAGCCCGAGCCGACGCCAGAACCAACGCCAGAGCCGGAGCCAGAACCTGAGCCAACCCCGGAGCCGGAACCAGAACCTGAGCCAACGCCCGAGCCGACACCTGAGCCGACACCTGAGCCAAAACTGGCCGCAGAGGCTGGCACATATGACACCGTACTTCTTGGTGAGGACTTCCAGTTGGATGGTTGCGCCTCCACATTTGAAGCAGAGGCTCTCTGTAATCTGACCGATACATCAGAGTTCGAATTGGTATGGCTACTTAATGGCCAGGAGCTTGGAACAGGCGCCAATTTGCTCATTCAAACAGGCGATGGCACAAGCTTTGACGCCACGGGTAATTACCAGGTGACACTGCGTGTGCGCTACGACGGTAGCTTGCTCGGTAGCGGCGAATTCGTGAACCTGATTTCCGGCGGACGCTTGTTCCTGCCTGGTGATTTCATCCTCACCAGCTTGGATACGGCGGTAATCCGGGTGGTTTCCGTGCCAGAACCGCTTGGCGCCCTGCTTTTGGCACCGGGGCTGATCTATCTTGCTCGGCGGGAACGCAGGAAGCACAAAAAGAAGGCCTAAGGGCGCAGCCCTGGTAGCTTATATCCCATCACAATAAAAAAAGCGCGGCCCCCAATTACCGCGCTTTTTGATTAAGAGTCTCGAGCAGAGAGTTAGTTACATACCGTACTCATCCACGCCGCTAGCCAGCAGACGGGCGAGGCCGAGCACTTTCTTGCGAATACGCGGATCAGCGATACGGTAATAGGCTTCGACAAGCTCTTGCGTTTCCTGGCGCTCGAACGCATCTTCGTCCATGCCTTCGATGGCCGCATTGTACCCTGGTAGTTTGGTTTCCGCTCCTTCAAAGAAGTAGGCCACAGGTACATCAAGGGTTGTAGACATTCTAAAAAGACGACTGGAACCGATGCGGTTGGTGCCGCGCTCATACTTCTGCACTTGCTGGAAGGTTACACCCAATTCGTTCCCCAATTGAGTTTGTGACAAACCCAACATTTTGCGACGCGCACGGACGCGTTGCCCAACATGTACATCAATTGGATCAGGACTCTTATTCATTATACTCTCTCTCTGGTGATTGGCTTTGATCATTATAGATTGCAGCTATTTCGATCACTAGCACATTGTCTGAGCACCGAGGCCCCGACAGCTGGATTCCAATTCTGAAGAATACGATGGCCGACAATTACATATAAAAATCAAAGACTAATTATTTCGCCCAAAAAGTGCGAAAAGGTTTATCATTCCTTAATATAGCTGACGCATTAGCCATTCCCCATCGGGAAATTTCATTTTTTACGCGAATCACCACTCTCTTATGCAAGTGACTTTTCTACCAACTCCCTAACATCGTCGCTCAGGTTTGGGGCCTTGAGAACAGATGTCAGAGCATCCTTCATAAAACCTCGGCGCGGCTCTTCGACACGCCCCCAGCGGCCCAGCGGCGCCACAAGGCGCGCAGCTGTCTGCGGATTGATTTCATCAACTTTGGCGATCATTTCTCCAAGAAACCGATAGCCTTCACCACTTTTCTCATGGAAGCGCACCTGATTGAGCATTGAGTAGGTCGATATCAACGATCGCAGCCGATTTGGGTTGTTGAAGGTGAATGCTTCATGCTCGGTCAGCGCCCGAACCCTGGCTACAGTATCCGGCCTTTTGCTTTGGGCTTGAACGGCAAACCACTTGTCAATCACAAGGTCATTCTTCTGCCACTTGCTATAGAAATCAGCCAAGGTCTGGTCTCTGAATGCAAAATCGCTGTGCGCAATCAAGGTCAGAGCTGCCATGCAGTCTGTCATGTTATCGGCTTGGGCATAATGTGCCTGTATGATGGCCTCTCCATCAGGCAGCAACGCAATATAGGTCAGAAGCATATTCCGCAATCTGCGCGCAGCTTTTGCCGATTGATCCAGCGTGTAACCGTGCCCGGCTGTCAGACTGTGATAAAGCGCGATGATCTTTTCCGACGACGCACCAGCAAGCGCCTTGGCCAAGGCCTCGCGAGCAACGTGCACCCGCTCTGGCATCAATACATCCAGTTTCTGCCCCAGGGCGATCTCACTCGGCAAAGCCAGAAGCTCCGCAATCAAAGCCGGGTCAGTATCCTTGTCTTCCAGGTGCCCTACAAAGACCTGCTGCAACAACTCAGGCAGGTGCCCCACGCCATTCGTCTCGACTTGTTTCACCAGATGTCGACTGAATAGGTCCTGCGAAGCTTCCCATCGAACGAAGGCATCGCTATCCTGCACAGCAAGGAAAGCCAGTTCATCATCGCTGAGATCATGATCAAGGACCACAGGCGCACTAAACCCGCGAAGGATGCTCGGCACGGTACCTTCAGGAACATTCCTGAAACGGAAGGACTGCCGTGCATTCCTGAGATGCAGAACACATTCGGAAGAGCTCCAGACGCCGTCTCCCTCAATTTCACCCTTGACGTCACCGCCGTTAGGACCAATCAGACCCACCCGGACAGGCATATGGTACGGCAGTTTGAGCGCTTGACCTGGGCTAGCTCCACATGACTGCTCAAACGTCAGGATTAGGTCTTCTCCGTCCCTTTCGCGCCGCACGACCACTTTCGGCGTGCCTGCCTGTGAATACCACAGGCGAAACTGCTTCAAATCAACGCCGCTGGCATCTTCCATCGCAGTCGCAAAATCTTCACACGTCGCCGCCTGACCATCATGGCGTTCGAAATATAGGTCCATACCCTTGCGGAAGGCCTCTGGTCCGATGATGCAATGCATCATACGAATGACCTCTGCGCCTTTATTGTAGACAGTAGTGGTATAGAAGTTATTGATTTCTATGTATTTTTCTGGGCGAACCGGGTGCGCCAACGGTCCTGCATCCTCTGGATACTGCAGCATTCTAAGGACACGCACATCATCCAGGCGTTTCACCGCCCGAGAGGTCATGTCACTGGAGAATTCCTGATCCCTGAAAACGGTGAGGCCTTCCTTGAGGCTCAGCTGGAACCAATCCCGGCAGGTAACGCGGTTGCCGGTCCAGTTATGGAAATATTCGTGTCCAATCACGCCTTCAACGTGGTCAAAGTCAGCATCGGTCGCCGTTTCTGGGCTAGCCAGCACATACTTGGTGTTAAAGACATTCAGGCCTTTGTTTTCCATGGCCCCCATGTTGAAATCCGACACAGCCACGATGTTGTAGACATCAAGATCATATTCAAGCCCGTATTCCTCTTCGTCCCAGACCATCGCTCGCTTGAGCGACTGCATCGCATAGTCGCATTTGTCCAGGTCCCTCTCGGCAACAAAGATATTCAGCTCTACGTGACGGCCGGAGGCGGTACGGAAACTGTCGCTCTGGCATGCCAGGTCCCCTGCTACCAAGGCAAACAGGTACGAGGGTTTCAGGTGCGGATCATCCCAAACGGCGAAATGCCGCCCGTTTTCAAGGTCACCGCTTTCCTTCGGGTTACCGTTTGAGAGCAGAACCGGACAGCTCTCCTTGTCGGCTTCGACGCGAACCATGTACCGGGTCAGCACATCAGGGCGGTCCGGAAAATAGGTGATATGGCGAAAGCCTTCTGCCTCACATTGTGTGCAAAAGTTTCCACCAGAAAAGTACAGACCTTCAAGGCGAGTGTTTTGTTTAGGATAAACCTTTGTGATGATACCCAGCTCAAACGTCTTCGGTACGGCCCGTATCTGCAGGAAGTCTGCAGATTTGACAAATTGATCGGCAGGGACCGGCTGTCCGTCTATTTCAAGTGCTAGAAGGTCCATAAAGGGCCCGCCGTCAAGCTGGAGGGCGCCTCCTGCATCACCGTGCATCTTGAACAGCGAGCGGGCCTCGACCTCAGCATGATCGTCATGAAGACGAAAGGTCAGGTCGATCTTGTCGATTGTGAAGACCGGAGCCTTATAGTCCTCGAGCCTTATTTCCTGCTTGGGCGCGGAAGCCGCCGACCTTACATCCACAACTAACCCCGCTTACGGCGACTACGGCCACTTTCAATGGCATAATCCAGCGGCAGTGCCGTGGTATATTTGATCCGCTCCATGGCGAAGGATGAACTGACGTCCGTGAGCTGTACGCGCTTGATCAGTTTCTTATAGAAGGTGTCGTATGCAGCCATGTCCGGCACTACCACGCGCATCAGATAATCGATCTCGCCGCTCATGCGGTACAGTTCCACCACTTCCGGGAACTCGCAAACAAGGCGGGCAAATTCATCAAGCCAGTCAAAGTTATGTTCGTTGGTCCGGATCGCGACGAAAACGTCCAGTGGGACATTGATCTTGTTACGGTCAACAAGCGCTACCCGGCGGGTGATATAGCCTTCTTGTTCCAAAATCTGGATCCGGCGCCAACAAGGTGTCGTGGACAAACCAACTGCCTCGGCAATTTCAGCCGTGCTTAACGTAGCGTCTTTTTGCAGCAAATTCAGAATCTTACGGTCGATTTCATCCATGACATGTCCTTAAAACACAATAAAGAGAGGCAACTTCGGTCTGTCTTAGCCGATTTCCATTCTAAATAAAAAGCAAATCGACGGAAAAAAACACAAAAAACTGCCTGTTAGCCCGCCCATCTTTTCAAGATTTCGTGATAAGCCTATTTTCCAGACCGGGAGACCAACAAATGGTCCAGAGAAATCCGCCCTGCCCCTAACATGACAACCGGCAACAGCGCCGCGATCCATGTTGCGTGTTCAGGGAAATATCCGGGATAGACCAAAAACTGTATTACCAGCGTCATTCCGATAAGGCCAAGCGCACCAAAGCGGGCGCCTAAGCCCACCAGCAACATTATCGGCAGGAATGTCTCTGCATAGAGTGCAAGCTGTGCCGCCATTTCAGGATCAATCAGTGGCAGGTCATATTCATCCGCGAACAACATCACTGTTAAATCTGATGGTGTCAGGTACGAGTCTCCAGCCTTCGATCTGCCTGAGAGGTAGAATATCTTTGCAGCCCAGGCCCGAACGAAGAGCAACATATAATCCTGCAACAGGAAGGCGCGGCCAAGCCGGGCAAACAGCGCATGGTATTGCTCCGAAAGATTCTTCAATGTTTTACCTTCTCTTCTTTATTATCGTTATTTTGGTTTGATCGCCCCCCTGTCGATCAATTCTTCGAGCATCGCCGACCCGATCGTTATATCCTTTTGGTCACCGCTCAATTTTGCCAGCGTGCCTGCTGTTTCTGCATCCAGCAATTGGTAGAACACCTGCCCCCCGTGCAACACCAGCAGGATGGTTTGCCCATCGTCTTCAATGTTCAGGTCGTCGGGTGTTATTTGGCCTGACAATGCCTGCCAGAGGTCATAAATGGGGAAATTGCTATCAAGCACGCGCGCATTGTCATGCAAGGCGAAACCCATTCCTGCTTCATGCGCTGCCTGCGCAGCTGTGATATCCTCATAAACCGCTGCTTCCTCCGCATTTGCCAGTTCGTGGGTATACCACTCAAGCCGTGCCACATCAGCGAGGTAAGGCACAGATTTGGCTGCCGAGTATATCCCGAAGAAATTTGCCACATCCCGACCATAGGCATAAAGCGCCGCGTCAACAGGAGGGTATTCAAGCACAAAGTGGCGCAGCGCCTGCCGCAGGAACAATTCACCCACCAAAGCCTGACATAACGGGAAAATCCCCAACAGTGCTTCGCTCAGGCTCTCTCTGAAATTATTCTGGTGGATGCGCAACCGCGCTGCCGGTCCCAGATGATCATCCTTGATCGCGCCAAGCAGGCTGTCATCTGCCTCCTGCCCCAAGATGGTGCGCGCCATAGACCGCTGTATGTCGCCAAGGTCACCCACGGGTGGCAGCCTGACCGGGCTCGACCATCTCTGACATCAGCTTCTGTGCCTTCTCTGCCTCGACAACAAGCACATCAAGCGTTGGGATATTTGAATCCCATTCAATAAGGGTTGGCCGCGGCCCTATCCGGGCAATAACCCGCTCATAAAGCGTCCAAACGCTGTCGGAGACACGGCTACCGTGGTCATCGATGCGAAGGGTTTGGCCCTCCACATCCCGCGTCAGGTGTCCGGCCAAGTGGATTTCCCCAACAAGATCCGCCGGAATGCTATCTAGATAAGCCCGAACGTCCCAACCGATATTTTTGCCCGATACATAGACATTGTTCACGTCAAGCAGCACGCCACAGCCGGTCGCTTCGGCAAGTGCCACCAGGAAATCGACTTCCGGCATCTCATCATCTGCAAATGTTAGGTAGCTGGAAGGGTTCTCGATCAGGATTTTGCGACCAATAGCATCCTGCATGGCTTTGACATTGCGCGTAACAACACGGAGGCTTTCCTGTGTCATCGGCACGGGTAACAGGTCATTCAGGTATGTATCACCGGCCCGCGACCAAGCCAGATGCTCGGATACCAGCCAAGGCCTGTAGCGGTTGACCACCTCACTGAACCGCTGCAGATGTTTTCTGTTTAGGCCCTCTGCTGACCCAAGTGACATGCCAACACCGTGGATGGAGAGCGGGTAGGTTTCTCTGATTTCTTCGAGGTAACGGTGGTGAGCACCGCCCGGCATCATATAATTTTCAGCATGCACCTCAAAAAAGGCAAGCGCTGGCTTTGAAGTCAACACGTCATCATAGTGTTGTGATTTCAAGCCAACGCCAACCGGTTTTTGAGCCCCTTTAGCAGCGATATATGCTGGAAATGTCATTCTATCCCCACGCAGTTACTGATCACCGCCATCGGTTATCCTTGTTAGGAGCGCTTAGGTTCTTTGGATCCACCTGCAATGCGGTCACACATGCCAGCAGGCACATAGATCCACTCTTCTGGATGGTTATCCATCTTGGCCTGACCTGCGCAGCTGTGCGCAGAGGTCTGGCAATCGTTCATGCCCTTGGCAACCACACCGTAGCACTTTTCTTTCTTGGCTTTCTTGTCGTCAGCTGTGGCAACGCCAGAGGCGGCCGCCAACGCAAATGCCGCTGCACTTGTGGTAATCACTGCAGATTTCGCAAAACGGTTGAGTTTCATCTTAAACTTCCCTTTTCAGTCTTCATAACATCGTTAAGGCGGACACCGGTGCCTGCCTGCGTGGTTCTATATTCGCCGAATGACGCGACAAAGGAAAATAATATGAAATTCACGCTTTGGTGAAATCGGTCAACCCAGCAGCAATCCTCACCTTCCCTCAAGCCCGCCTCATTTAACAGACCACTTGTCGTGGGATATCCAATGACTAGCAAGACCGACCCTCACAGCCTTGCGAGCGGCCCGTTACTTGCTCAAACCTCAGCCTAGCGGCCAGAAAAATCGTTTCTGTATTCCCGCATGAAGGTTTGAAGTTTTTCGACACTGGCGATCTGTTTCGCAATGGCACCAAGTTCTCCGCCCGACAGTTCCTGGTCATTGGTCAGCAATTCGAACGCGTTGGCAAAATCTCCATCCCGCATCTGCAGCCCGTACCTGCGGCGCGTCTCAATCAGCCCGGCGCGGTCTTCCGTGAAGGTCAATGCAATGGTCAGGCGAATCAGATTCAGGCGCTGTTTGTCATTGAGAGGTTCCTTGCGGCGCCAGCCATCCCCTAGGATACGACGTACAGTTGATGCCAGCCTCGGCCAGTTTTTGGCGCCCCAATAGATATCCGCGCGAAGATATTCGGCGTTAGCGCCGCGATCACCATCCAGCACCACTTCAGCTTCTTCATAGCGCTCGAGTTCTATCAAGGCCCGCGCCTCTACGTGTCGGCGTGTTGCCTCAATATCCTGCGGCAACCGAGGCTCGCGCGTACCACGCAGGATCTGAAGGGCCTGCTCGGGCTTTTCATCAAGAATATAGATCTGTGCCAATCTGGCAGCAATCGCGGCCCTTGCCGCCCCTTCGGTGCGCACGCGAACCTGATACTCGAGAAGCTCTGCCGCTCGATCGAGCAAGTCAACTGACACAAGCCGGGAGGCGAGCCGTCTGATCATCAGGTCCCCATCGTTCCCAAGCGGTGTCAGGTCACGAAAATCATAGTAAAGACTGATTGCCGAGATCGGTGTCATAGTGTCTGCGTCACCGTCCAGGAACAGTTTCCGGAACACGGCGCTTGAGCGACTGATCATCTGGCGCTCTGCTGCAAGCTCAGGGAAGTAGGAGATGCCTTGCCGCAACGTCTCCAGCCCCAAGCGGTATTGTTGGGTCTCGAAATACAGTTCGGACAAGTCATCGAGCAATTGAATCTCAAACCGGTTACCGCGCCATGCATAGCGCAAGCGTTCCAACTGATCGATGCCCTGCTGCGGCGTGATGTCGTTCATACGCAAGCTGTATTTGATCCGCGCATATCGGGCTCGGGCCGCAATCCAGCGTTGGGGCACATCTGAAAGGTCTTCATACTGCGTTAACGCAATATCAAGCTGGCCTTGCCGCTCGGCGATGCGCGCACTCTGGAAGACGGATTCAGAAATCTGCTCACTCGTGAGCGACAGGCCATTCAACAGGTCCAACTCGCGCTGGGCTTGCTCAATGTTGCCAAGGGCCAAGGAGGATCTGATCACCGCAAGCTGTATTTCAGCGCGGTCATAGTCATCATAGGTGCCCATGACATCCTTACCGCGGCGATAATGTTCAAGTGCCTGTTCATAATTGCCGCGTGCTTCCGCCACAAGGGAACGCCAAAGTTCCGCGTCCTGCTCTGCTTCAAGCCCCCGTGCGGAAAGGTCCGCCGCAGCTTCGTCCAGCCGCCCAGCCTTGAAGTTCGCCACGCCACGCACGGCCAGAAATTCGCTATTTTCAGTCAGCAGAGGATCTTCATCAAGCATCCGATCCATGATGCCCAATGCCTCTTCACCACGCCCATGGGCCAGGAAGTAACGCGCCAGTTTCCAACGCACCTCGTTGCGGTCATTGGCAGGGCGCAGGGAAAGTTCATAGAGCAATCGGCTTTTATTCTTCCGATATTCCCAGTCATTACCAATCCGCCAGGCCCGGAAATCAATCAGCCGGTTGAAGTTGCCTCCAACCTGGTCACCAATGCCTGTACCACGCGAAAGCTTCGATGCCGACAGGATATTATTGCCCGCGGACCGGATCGTTACGCCTTCAGCGTATCGCTCAATGGTAACAAAGTCAGACAGCGGCACCACAACAATGCCCTGGGAGGTTTCAAGCACTTGAGATGACGCATAGCTATATTGCTGAGGTAAGCCGCGGCCTTCAAGAAGTGTAGGCACGACGACGAGCAGATCACCAACAGCGGGATCTTCAACCTCGATCTTGCGCCCAAGGTCTGTCGCTGGAATGTGAATTTGCTGCCCTTGAGCACCTTCAGTGCGGCGCTCAGGCACCAATGGGAAACGTGGTTTCGCTGGCGTATCCTTGAGGGAAACCAGCCAATCATTGCGATCCTTTTCCACAACGGTACTCTGATCTGTGCGTATATTGAGACGCATCACCAGGGCATCACGATGCGGTACGACTTCAATATTGCGGATGCGCGGCCCAATAAGAGAGGCATTGGCGCTCAGGTTACTCATCTGAACACCCAACTGGCGGTCAAACACTAGCCAGAGAAAACCACCGCGTTCGAACGCCGCGACCGCGACCCCCTCAGGCGCTTGGAACCGCAGCTTTACACCATTCTCAATCGCAGAAACTGAAACAGGCACAGGTTCGCCTTCGGGCTCAACACCTGTAACTGTTACACCCTGTGTCGGCGGTGTGGTTGTTGCCTGGCTTTCCGGCGCCACGTCCGTAACATTTGTATTGGTGCTTGGGACAGGATCAGTATTCGGTGTACTAACGTCATCTTCGGTTGGGCCGGTAATATCCCGCGTCACGCCATCATCTGAACCAAGCTGCGGTGCGGCACCTGTCGTATCGGTACCCGGTGTTACTGCATCCACACCAGCTGTCCCGCCCTGCTCTGCAGCATCGTCCGACGGTTGCTGCGCTGCGCCGCCATCAGCTGCAGTTTCATCTGGCTGAGGGGCGGGTGCCTGACCGTTGGATTGCTGCGCCGCCTGTGATCCAGGTTGACTTTCGGCAGGCACCGGAACCTGTGACTGGCTTTGCGGACCGTCTTCTACGATGTTTTCCGAATAGACATCCACCACCAGATACTGGCCGGAGCGAAAATGACGAACATTGGCGTCCGAGGGCACGCTGAAGGTCACAACTGTCTGGCCACCAGAACCAGCGACCCGAGGATTGCGGACCTGTCGCAACTGACTGGCGTTGATGTTGCTCAGGTCAAAACTGATACTGCTCTCTGCTGTAACGGTAACCTGTGTGCCTTGGTGGTCAACGGTGTAGGCAACATTCTCTGGAATGGCAAAAGCCAGACGCGCGAAGGTCGCTTGCTGAGCCCCCTGCACAGGGACGGCCTGCAGGGCCAAAACGGGTGGCGCAGGCAGGACAGCGATCACAACTGCAATCGCGGCAACCCCAGAAAGATATCGCCACTTAGAAAAGGTCATATAATCCTCTATCCCGTCGTTCATCAACGATGATTATATCAATACGTTCAGCCAGATCATACCGCCTCTGCTGCGTAAGGCTACCGGGTAATTGATTGTACCGCGTATCGGCATACCCCAGGACCGCCATCGGTTCGCGATACCCCGCATCAGACAAAATTCCGGCAACAACCCGGGCCCGTGTCAAAGACAGCTCCCAATTCGATCGATACAACTGGTTCGAAACCGGTGTTTGGTCCGTGTGGCCAGCTACCTGTATCTTGTTTCGGAGCTGGATAAGCACCCCTGCCAGGTCCCGAAGGGCCCTGAACCCTTCAGCGTTGGGGATTGCATCCTTGCGTTCAAAAAGCAAACTGGCCGGGACCGATATAATTACCTTGCCTTCGGTTCGCCATACCTCACCATTCTCAAACAACGGAATTTGGCTGAAACGCTGGGACACGACGGCCTCGAGATAGGCCAGGCTCAAACCTTTTGGCTTGGACTGAAGCACTGAGGGCGGCTCTTTATGTTCGGTCGGACTGATCGTCGGCCTGTTGGGGTTGAACTCGTCACTCATCGTCCGCACGACCGCTTTCCAATCCTCGAACCGGATCGTGTTCATGGAAAAAACAAGCACAAAGAACGTCAGCAACAGGGACAGCAAATCAGCAAACGTCAGCATCCAGGCATTCCCTGGGACATGCTTTGCAGCATTGCGTGCGGAATGAGGCCTAGTTGCCATGGCGCCCTCCCCCCTCGCCCAGCTTGTTACGGGTATTTCGGTCCAGCGTGCGGGTAAAAACTGCCAAAATCTCGCCTTCCGGGATACCCACAAAGCCGGTGGTGAACACGTCTCGCTCAAGGCCGGATGTCTGCAGATACCGCGCCAGCGCTCCGGCACGGCGGACAGCGACTTCCTGGCTGCGGGTCATTTCTCTGGCAACAGCACCACGGCCAGTTCCAAACATGAAAGCGACTTCCTGCCGCCCCCCACTGCTTACATCCCCAAGCGCCTCAACGAGCTGATCCACGAAAGGCGCCATATCACGCCTGATATTGATAGAACCGGGTTCAAACAGATAGCTTTCAGGAAACTGAATTTCAAAGGCACCACCACCTGCTTCAGAAAAGCGTCCCGGAATTTCGAGCTCTGAAAAGAAACGTTGTTGAATGGCCTTAAGGACAGGGTCTTCCGCGGCGGAAGTCGCCGCGCGCGGGTCGATATCTTCGATTTTTGCTTCGCCGCTGCGGGTGAAGGTTTGGTTCACGCTTTCCATGGCCAACGAACCACGGGACGCAGCATGGGTCGACAATGCTGTCAGGATGATAAAAAAGGCCAACAAGATGAGATAAAGCGCAACAAACAACCCCATTGTGTTGTCTGCTCCGAATATCCGCTTGCTATCTTGCTCCTCACTGAACATATGGTCTCTAGCTTTGCCCCAGGTCAGTCGAAGCTTGCCAAAATCGCATCGATTTCAGCTTGGCTGTTACCCTCACCCTCCAACTGCGGGCCATGAAGCAGATCCGTCTCGTCCTCCACAACACCTTCTTCATTGCGGGCAATTTCTTCTTCAGGGTCTGGCGCGACATAGTCATCGCCGATAGCATCCGCGAGCGCGTTGAGCCGTTCCTCAAGATGCGCCAAGGTCCGTGTCACTTTAGTGATGCGCTGGCCTGTGAGGTCTTGGAAGCTTGACGCTTGAAACAAATCCGTCGAAATCTGCGCCAATCGGCCACCAACCTCATCGTCCAACTCGTCCGCGATTTGGCCTACCGCGTCAGCAGCATCCATGATGGCTTCCGCGGCATCTTCCGTGGATTTGACAATAGCATCCAACTGTTCGCCCGCGTCTGGGATATCTCTGTTCGAGAGCGACTTGGGCTGCATTTCTACCAGTTCGCTTTTGGCGGCGTTGATATAGTTGAGAAGTTCGCGCAGCTCGGTTGATACACTGTCCATATCATCATCATGGGTGGTGCCGCGAACCAGGCTGCCAACCACATGGGTAATTTCGTCAATAGCGATGTTGTCGCCACGGTCCTGCCGTAGCGATGCTGCCCGATCTTCCAAACTCACAACAGTTGCCTGTTTTCCCATTCCGCTACTCCTGCCCCACGAAAACTCAAGATAGGCGGCTACTCCCATATGCCGCCAGTCCCCTTTTAGCGCCCGCCGCCTCGAACCTCGTCAAAATTCGGCGGTTGAACTTGCGTAGCAAGTTCTGTCGTTAAAATCGAAGCCTTCTGAGGCGACATGTTCTCCATCAGGGCTGCAACCTTTGCCGGCTTCATCCGGGTCACAAGGTCGACCTGGGTCTGCAACGCCAAGGCTTCAAACCGGGGCGCCGCATCCTTGGGCTTCATTTTTTCGTATACTTCAACGATCGCATCCAGCTGCTTTTCCTCCACCTCTTCGAAGAGGCGCAGGTGTTTCTTGATCTGGACTTCAAGCTCTTGCAATTGAACAATCTTGTCATTGATCCGCTTTTCGGTGCTCGCCAGCAGCTGTTCCTGCAGATCAAGCTGTTGTTCGCGCGCTTCGAGATCTTGACGGCGCTGGCGTAACTGGGTGATCAATTCCATTTCTTGGGTACTAGGCAGCCCGATGATGGGTGGCGGAGCGGCAGCGGCAGTGGTGGTTGCCGGGTCGTCGGCCCCAGCATTGTCACCTTCAGCCTGTGCCGTATCTTCCTGTGCCTGATTTTCGTCCTGAGCAACAGCAACCATCAGGTCATAACCCGCGTAAAGGCTGACACCCCGCAGCCCGAGAGCCGCAAGGGCAAACAGTATAAGCAATGGGAATAGACGAACCCGACTGTATATCGCGCCACTCATTTTACTGCCTCTCACTCACACACAGGCCACGTCAACGTGCTTCACGCAGGGCGGCCAAAATTTCCTGCTGCTGTTTCTTGTTTGCCTTCGGCTCAGCCGGATCAGCGGCAGCTTTAGTTGGCGCTGAAGGTTTATCACCTGTCAGGCCTTGCTCAATTCTATCTGCAAGATTGTTGCCAGCCTCCGTAATCATGCTCAATTCTTCAGCCATGCTTTTGGCGCGCTTGATTTCAGCGCTCAGCTTTTCATCGGCATCAAGTGCGGCCTGGCGAATGTTGCCGACACTACGCTGGGCGTCCACCACTGCGTTGTTCAAGCTATCAACCAACTGCCTGAGCTGTTCCTGCCCTTCCCGAATGGTAGACAGGCGCCGATATACAATGGTGCACACAACAATCACTGCAATAAGCAGGATCGCCAAAACACCATCGACAATCATTTCAGGTAGGATTTGCATCAATAACTTCCGGAATTGGGGTCGTCTTCAACGTGCAGGCGCTCTGCTGTCTGCCGTATCTGCACGGCAACATGCTGCCCGGCCCGACCGATCGCGCCGCTTACCATAGGAACTTCGCCACATTTTAGCACAACTTCATCATTCGGGCTCTTGTTAAAAAGAATAGTCTGGCCAACTTCGAAATTCATCACATCCCTGAGCGACATGGTGGTTTCGTCCATAATCGCCTGCAGGTCCACGTCAGCACGCCACAGCTCGGTTGCCAGGTGGGTTTCCCAGATGCTGTCACGACCGAACTTCTCACCCATGAACCGCTGAAGCAAGAGTTCCCGCACAGGTTCAAGCGTGGCGTATGGGAACAATACCTCAAGGCGACCGCCGCGGTCTTCCATATCAACTCGAAGCTTGATCAGGATCGCTGCGTTTGGTGGTCGCGCGATCGTTGCGAAGCGTGGATTGGTCTCCAACCGGTCGAACGTGAAGTTCACTGGGCTCAGCGGTTCGAACGCGCCACACATATCCTTCAGAACCACCGAGATCATACGCTCCACGAGCGTTTGTTCAATTGTGGTATAGGGGCGTCCCTCAATCCGCATGGCGGCTGTACCGCGCCGACCGCCCAACAGCACATCCACGATCGAATAGATCAGGCTGCTGTCAATGGTCATGAGGCCATAGTTATCCCATTCCTCGGCCCGGAAAACCGCCAACATTGCCGGCAGCGGGATCGAGTTCAGATAGTCCCCGAAACGGACGGAGGTAATATTGTCCAGCGACACTTCGATATTGTCGGACGTGAAGTTCCTGAGGCTTGTGGACATCATTCGCACCATACGGTCGAAGATGATATCCAGCATCGGCAGACGCTCATAGGACACCAGCGCGCTATTGATCAGCGCGTGGATGCCCGTCATCTCACCGGAATCGCCGTCTCCGTCAAAGCCAAGCAGGCTATCGATTTCGTCCTGATCAAGTACGCGCCCGGGTGACGGGCCTGAGCCATCGTCATCTTCGTCGTCTCCACCGGCGGCCATGGCTTCCCATTCGGCAGCCATCTCATCCTGGTCAGCCGCGTTTTCATCGTCATCATCACCACCAGCCATCGCCGCCCATTCGGCTGCAACTGCTTCGTCGTCAATTTCTTCGTCGTCGGCCATTTTCTACCTTACTCTTTCACCCACACGGGTGCCCCCCTGCCAGGATCAGCTGCCCTGAACCAGGAATTCCTGGAACAAAACGTCCTTGACGCGGGTCGGCGCTACAGCCTGGTTGATCCGCATCAACAGTTCTTCTTTCAGACGGAAAATACCTGCTGCGCCAGCAAGATCCTCTGGACGCAGCTCGCGCATGTAGGCGTTAAACTCATCAAGAATACGCGGCATCTTGGCGTTGATATCCGCTTTGTAGCTCTCACGATCAATTTCAAGGGCGATGCGCACACGCAGGAAACTGGTGCCCTGTCCACCTGTATTCAGATTATAAAGCTGCTCAGGCAGCTCAACGAACAATAGCTTCAGCTTTTCGTTTGGCTGATCTTCCTCAAGCTGAGCGTTGTCCCGTTGAGTGGCGGCATCCTCTGCCATCTGCTCCAGCGCTTCGTCAGCTGGATCCACTTCATCACCGCCGCCAAACAAGGTCACGGCGCCCACAGCCGTCAAAGCCGCTACAAACAGACCAACAATAATGATGACAAGCTTTTTGCCGCTGATTTTCTTCCGCTCAAGCCCTTCGACAAGCTCGGCTTCTCCCAGCGCTTCTTCCATTTCGTCGGACATAAGCGATCAATACCTCTTGAGTGCCTGATATGGGGCGAGCCCATTCATTATCATTTCAACTTTATCTTTATTTATACATAGTTAACAAGCCATGAAACAGTCGTAAAGAAATCACGCGGAAAAGCGGGAAAATAGTGGCACCACTCGGCAGGCTTTTCTTTCCCGCCTGGGCAACTTCGGTGGGCAAAACATGCATTCAAGCCCCCGCACCAACCCTGTGAAAACGACTAAACATCTGATACTTAAGCAGAAAATAATCTGGCACGGTTCATGCTTTTATCCTGGCAAACGATAACTGCGCAAAGCAGCAAACTGCGAATGCAGGAGAAAAGTTATGGATACCGCACTGTTAGTCGGGTTGGCTCATAGAAGCGCGCTAAAAAGGCGCATGGATGTTGTTGCACATAATATCGCAAATATGTCGACAGCAGCCTTCAACAAAGAAAGATCTGTCTTCCGTCAACATTTGATTGACGTTCCAGGCGCGGCCGGCACTGTCGGCGGCAAGATCGCCACGGTTATGGACCATGGCGTTGTCCGGAACCTGGAAGCCGGGACAATGATCCCAACGAGCAACCCTCTTGATATCTTTATCAACGGCCGGGCCTACCTGTCGATTGAAGGTAGCGACGGACAAACCGTCTACACCCGCAATGGACGTATGACCCTTGATGCCGACCGCAACCTTACCTTGCTGTCTGGCGAGAAGGTTCTGGACGACAATGGCCAGCCGATCCAGTTTGATGAAGACGACATCGATATTTCCATCGCAACTGACGGTTCGATATCCACGAACAATGGCGAACGGGGCAGGATTGGCATCGTGTCTTTTGCCAACGAGCAAAACATGAAACGCCGCGGCAATTCTCTTTATGAGACTGACCAGGCGCCCCAGCCACCGGAAAACATGACCGAATTCACCATCCGCCAAAAGGCGTATGAAGGGTCAAATGTGAACCCCATCGAATCCATGGTCGAAATGATTGACGTGATGCGCGCCTACGAGGCGGCATCCAAACAATCAAGCGGCATCGAAGAGATGAGGAAAGATTCCCTCAGTCGCTTGGCTCAAGTGAAATAGCCAGCATTTGTGAGGAAAGGATAGAACGATGAAAGCACTTAGCACAGCAGCAACAGGCATGTTGGCCCAGCAGTTGAATATCGACGTTATCTCGAACAACATCGCCAACATGAACACCACGGGCTTCAAACGCGGCCGCGCCGAGTTTCAAGACCTTCTGTACCAGAACATTGAACGGGTTGGCGCCAACTCGTCCGACGCCGGCACGGTTGTCCCAAGCGGCATCCAGGTAGGTGTGGGCGTGCGGACCGCAGGCGTATACCGGATCACAGACCAAGGCAGTCTGCAGAATACCGGCAACATGTTCGACATCGCGATCAACGGCCGCGGCTTCTTCCACATCCAGCTTCCGGATGGTCAGGATGCCTACACCCGCGCCGGTTCGTTCCAGATTGACCAGAACGGCCAATTGGTGACCCCGGAAGGCTTCGCGGTTCAGCCCGCCATCAACATCCCGCAGGATTCGATTGATGTCACCATCAACGAGCAAGGCGAAGTGATGGTCAAGCAGGACGGTCAGACCAACCCAGCAGTGGTCGGCACGCTTGAACTGGCGATCTTCCCCAACGAAGTGGGCCTCGAGGCCATTGGCGGAAACCTCTACCTTGAAAGCCAGGCATCCGGCGCAGCTGTTCCAAGCTCACCAGGCCAGCCAGGCTACGGCACCGTGTTCCAGGGCTTCCTTGAACAGTCCAACGTGAATGCCGTGGGTGAGATTACGTCCATGATTTCGGCGCAGCGCGCCTATGAGCTGAACTCCAAGGTTATCCAGACCGCGGACGAGATGCTCCAGGCTGCCAATAACCTGCGCTAATAGGAGGCACTGATGCGGAACTGTAGCACGAAATTCATCACAGCCCTGGCCTTCAGCACCATGCTGATGACAGCAGCCCCCACCGAGGCGGCGGAACTGAAGGCCGCGCCAACGGTTGATGACACTGTCATCCGCCTGGGGGACCTGTTTGATGACGTAGGCGACAAGGCCGCAGAAATTGTCATGCAGGCACCAGCACCTGGCGAAGCTGAAAAGCTGAACTCCTACGACCTTGACCGGATCGCACAGGATTTCGAGCTGGACTGGGAACGCCCCAACTATCTGCGTACGGTCTTGATCCACCGGGATGGGATTGCTTTCTCACTCAGCGATCTGTCTGACCTGGTACTGGATGCAGCCAACCAGCAAGGCCTGCAACATGATGTGGAAGTCACCGTGTATGGCAGCAACCGCGGCCTGTACCTGCCGACCACGGCAAGTCTTGCCGACATTGAGTTCGAACGCTTCACCATGACCGACCGCATGGACCGTTTCAGCGCCACGCTGCTGATCCCTACCGGCGGCTCGGTGCCGAAGAAGCTGAAGGTCAACGGCACCCTGCAGGAAGTGCGCATGGTACCGATGCTGACCCGGCTGATTGCACCCGGTGAAGTGATCACGGCAAAAGACGTCACCTGGAGCCAGTATCCGTCCAAGCGCCTGAACCGCAACTCTGTCCTTGATCAGCAAAGCCTTGTTGGCCAGACCGTGCGTCGCCCGCTCCAGCCGGGCCAGCCGCTGCGCGTAAATGACATCATGGCGCCGGTGGTTGTCGAGAAAGGCAGCCTGGTGACAATGACAATCCAAAGCGGTGCCCTGACCCTCAGCGCCAGTGGCCGTGCCCTCCAGGATGGAGGCGACGGCGACATGATCCGGGTCATGAACATCAAATCCAAACAAAGCGTAGAAGCTCAGGTTATCAGCCCTGGCCTGGTGAAGGTCATGAGCAACAGCCTCGCGCTTGCCGCCCTCTAACGTCGGAGACTAGTCATGATTAAGAACGCCATACGCAAAATTGCCCTCACGGCAGCCCTCGCGTCGCTCGCGGCGTGCGGTGCGGCAGATCGGATCTCAAACATCGGCAAAGCGCCAGACATGACCCCGATCAAGGATATCAAGGCCCCAGTGGCGCAGCGCTCCATCAGCCTGCCCATGCCAAACAATACACCGGACAAATACCAGCCGAACTCGCTTTGGCGGACCGGTGCCCGCGCCTTCTTCAAGGATCAGCGCGCCGGCAACATTGGTGACATCCTGACGGTGAATATCGATATTTCCGACAGCGCCCAGATCGGCAACTCGACCTCGCGCTCCCGCTCGACCGCGGAAGACGCTGGCCTGTCGAACTTCCTGGGGCTTGAGCAAGCTATTCCAAATCTGCTCTATGGTAACGCTGATAATGACCGCGAAGGCGGTTCTCATGAGGCTGGCAGGAGTAATTTCTCCGCAGGCTCTATGGTCAACGCTGACTCTACTACATCCTACGAAGGCAATGGCAGCGTGAACCGGTCTGAGGCCATCAGCCTCACGGTTGCCGCCATCGTTACCGAAGTCCTGCCGAACGGCAACCTGGTGATCCAAGGCCGCCAGGAGGTACGAGTGAATTTCGAGAAGCGCGAACTACTTCTCGCCGGGATTGTGCGTCCTGAGGATATCTCCAGTTCGAACACCATTTCGCACACCCAAATCGCCGAAGCCCGCATTAGCTACGGGGGCAAAGGCCAACTAACCGATGTCCAACAGCCACGTTATGGGACCCAACTGTATGACATCATCTTCCCATTCTAAGTCTATCAACCAAGGAGGCGTCTAACGCAGAACTAGGACTACTTACCGAAATAAAGCCAACTTAATTCTGCATAACAGTGCAGTGGCCGGCAGCCCCAGTGGCTACCGGCCCTTTTTTTGCCTGCCTTCAAAAAAGGCAACAAAAAAGGGAGCCTGAAAGCTCCCTTATTCAATCGCTCAGGTCTAGCCGCTACTTAGTCGTCGCGGTGAACCTTCTCGGCGCGCTCATGTGCTTCCTGGGCCTCAATCGTCATAGTCGCGATCGGACGGGCGTCCAGGCGGCGCAGGCTGATCGGCTCGCCGGTCACTTCACAGTAACCATACTCGCCCTCTTCGATCCGGCGCAGAGCAGAGTCAATCTTGGACACAAGCTTGCGCTGACGGTCGCGGGTCCTGAGTTCAACCGACCAGTCGGTCTCAGACGACGCACGGTCGGCGATGTCAGGCTCGCGAAGATTGTCTTCCTGAAGATTATGAAGGGTCTCCGCAGACTCTCTCAGAATGTCCTGCTTCCAGTCGTTCAGCTTACGACGGAAATATTCCAGCTGAAGCGGGTTCATGAACTCTTCGTCTGGCGACGGTGTGTATCCTTCTGGCAGCTGGATCTTTTTCGCTGTCATCGTCTCGGTCATTGTCACTCCCTAACAAACCAAATCTGGACCTTCGCCTCAAATTCCCCCGAAGGCCGAGAGCACTACATCGGGGGGTTATATAATGATTTCCGCCCCACAGCACAAGCTGTAATAAAAACGGGCGGCCCAACGAATTCGTGATAATCAGGAGAGAATTACTAAGGCTTTGATTTTAAACGCCTAGTTTCGCAAGCTCGACTTCAGCCCGCAGTTCGATATCTGAAAGGATATCGTCGAGTTTTGCGTCATCGGTCTTGCCGCGCTGATTCCTTGCCATATCAGCAAGACTCCGCAGCTGCGGTGCCGGAATGGCCCCAAGCAGGATTCCTTTACGGACCTCTTCAAGGAGATCAAGCATCTCTTCCGCGCGCTTGAGCCCCTTGGAGCGCCGTTCGGTTGCGTCCGGCACGCCCTGAAGCGCGATCACCGCATCAAGGGACGCTATCGGCCCCGCACTTCCGGCACCTGAAGGCCCGCTCGTTGCTGACGCACCCTTCGTTTCCGACAGTTCGCTGGCAAACGCAGAGCCACTGCTCGCACCTTTGCGCGAGGTCTTTTTGACCGTCTTAGATTGAACTGAACCGGAACCAGAGATCTTCATGCTTCTAATTTATTCCTTGAGCAGCAGATGAGCAAGCATTGCTACACCCAACCGGCAGATAATTCCAAATCAATATTCCTGCATATTTAAAAACTATATATTTCAGATAGTTACATCACCAAATCAATTGGCATGATATTAGCATTAGTTAAAGCAAGTTAGGAATAAGCGGCAAATATGACCGCACATGAATCAGTAAGGGTGCCAAAGCATGTTTTGCAAATCGAAAGTTCGGACCAGTCTGACACTGATGGTTGCCTTCCTCTTCCTGGGGGCGCTACCGGCCGCACACGCTTCGTCGCGGATCAAAGACATTGTGTCCATCGAAGGCATTCGTGAAAACCAATTGATCGGCTATGGCCTCGTTGTTGGCCTGAACGGCACTGGTGACACGCTGCGGAACACCCCATACACCGAACAAAGCCTGACTGCGATGCTGGAACGCCTGGGCGTCAACGCCAAAGGCGAAACCATGCGCCCGGAAAATGTTGCCGCCGTTATGGTCACAGCCAACCTGCCAGCATTTTCCCGTCAAGGTAACCGCATTGATGTCAATGTCAGCTCCATGGGCGACGCAGAAGACCTCAAAGGCGGCACCCTGCTGGCAACCCCGCTTATGGGCGCGGACGGTGAAGTCTATGCAGTTGCACAGGGTGCCATCGCCGTCGCAGGTTTCAGCGCCCAAGGCGAAGCGGCTTCTGTGGTTCAGGGCGTACCAACGAACGGCCGCATCGCGAACGGCGGTATCGTTGAACGCGAAATCCCCTTTGAACTCAGCGACATGACGTCCGTCAAGCTGTCGCTGCACAACCCCGATTTCACAACCGCTCAACGGGTAACCCGCGCGATCAACCGTCATCTGAAAAACAGCATGGCACGCGCACTTGACCCTGCAACCATTCAAATCGACCGTCCGATCGGTTACGAGCTGGCGCTTGTGGACATCCTGACCGAAATTGAACAGCTTCCCGTGAAGCCGGATCAGAAGGCCCGCGTCATCATCGACGAACGCACCGGCATCATTGTTATGGGCGCTGAAGTACGCATCAATTCCGTTGCCATCGCACAAGGCAACCTGACAATCAGCGTTTCCGAGCAGCCACAAGTTTCCCAGCCAGGTGCTTTCGCCCAGGGTGGGCAGACCCAGGTCGTGCCACGTAGCTCTGTAACGGTTGAGGAAACCGGCACCGAAAAGCTGACCATTCTTGAGAATGCCGTGACGCTCCAGGACCTTGTAGACGGCCTCAACGCCCTTGGCGTTGGCCCACGCGACATGATTTCCATCCTGCAGGCCATCAAGGCCGCAGGTGCCATGCAAGCTGAAATTCAGGTGATGTAATGCAAGTCGTCTCGATAGATACCGCACAAGCGCAAGCCATCGACGCACAAATTGGTGCAGCCAAGGCCGGCCTGAAAAATGCTGGCATGTCTGACGACACCAAGCGCGCTGCGCGGGATGCTGCAGAACAATTCGAAGCCGTGTTCATCGCCCAGATGCTCGGCCCGATGTTCGAGACCGTACCAACAGACGGCCCGATGGGCGGCGGCCATGCCGAGGGCATGTACCGGTCCATGTTCGTTACCGAAACCAGTAAAGCAATCGCCAAACAAGGCGGTGTTGGTATCGCCGATCAGGTTTACCGTGAATTGCTGAAGTTGCAGGAGGTATAATATGCCGCTCGACAACCCAAAGCTGCCAACAGATAAAGCGGACGATCGCCCTACTCTTTCGGGACACAGTGCGCGCCTGGCCAAGCTGACCATCCTGCTGCAGGACCTGATCCGCCAAGAAACCGAACTGCTTCAAGATCGCCGCCCCCAGGAGGCAAAGCGCCTACATGGGGAAAAAAGCCGTCTGATGGCTGAATACAAGGAAACCATCGGCAAGCTGAAGGTGAACGAGTATCAGTTGGGTGAAAAGGATTCTCGGGACCGCAAATACCTGCGTCAACTGACCGACGGACTCAGGGAGACAATCCGCGACCACGCACGCGTGGTGCTGCGGCTGAAATCGGTTACTGAAGGACTGATCCGTAGCGTTGGCGAAGAAGTATCCAAAAAGAACAGCCCTGTTCTTGGATATGGCCGCAATGCATCCATGCGCGCGACGGGCCCGGCCAAACCGACTTCGCTAAGCCTCAACCAGGTCATCTGACCTCGGAGGCTGCGACATGCAGGTCAACACCGCACATCCCATTCCAAACTCAGGCGCTCAGCTTGCTAAGGTAGCCCTCCCCCATTCTCTGACACGTCTCGCAGTCCCAACAGCCTTTCTTAGTGAATTGCTGCGGACTGCCATACGCCAGCCTCATCTACAGTCGCTCCAATCAACCGGCGAACCACTTCGTCCTATTACCTTCGTTCCCCTGGCAGGTCTGTCATCGGGTGCGTCATCCGGTACAACGTCCAGGGGTAAAGGCCGTAAGAAGAAATCCTCAACCGCTTCTGGCGATGATGCTCTTGCGGGGCTTATCGGCCGTCGCTGAGACCGGCGAAATCTGCCCAATCTCCTCTTTCACCCAGATCCACCCGGCAGAAACTTCTTGCCCCCATGCTGCAGCCCTGCAGATTCCCGCAGGTCGATTTTTGCCCCTAAGACGAGCCCGCAATACGAAATTAGTAAAAGTATTTATATTTCAGTGTGTTACATGAAATTAAAAATTGGCACGCCTGTTGCAAAGAAAGGGGAAAGCCGAGAGATCGGTTGGGTAAAAACGTCATGAAAAGGAGAGGTTAAATGACCTTTTCAATTAATGTTAACGCTAGCGCACTTGACGCGCTTCGCAATCTGAACGCCACCAGCAAGGATCTGGAAACTACCCAGACCCACATTAACACTGGCCTCAAGATTTCGTCTGCAAAAGACAACGCAGCTGTCTTCTCAATCGCGCAAAAGTTGCGCGGTGACCTGAAAGGCCTGAACGCTGTTAAACAGTCGCTGGACCGTGGTATCTCTACTGTAGATATTGCCCTAGCTGCATCAGAAGCTATTTCCGACCTCCTCCTGGAAATGAAGGAAAAAGCCGTAGCAGCCGCCGACCAGGGCCTCGACAGCACCAGCCGGACAGCCCTGGCAGAAGACTTTTCCGCCCTGCGCGACCAAATCACGACCATCGTGAATAACGCCGAATTCAATGGCTCCAACCTGATTGATGGTGGAACCGATGCAATTGTGGCCATCACGAATGCTGACGCAACACAAACGCTGACTGTGGATCACCAGGATCTGACACTTGGCAGTGCCAACATCCCAATTTCTGCGGCCCAGAGCATCGCAACGCAAACGGCTGCTGCTGCTGCTGTTGTTGACCTGGGTGACGCGATCAATAACCTGAACTCCGTACTGACACAACTTGGTGCAGGCTCAACGGCACTTGAGCAAAACCGCAGCTTCGCCGGCAAACTAGCTGACGTTATCGAAGTCGGCATCGGCAACCTGGTTGACGCGGACATGGCCAAAGAAAGTGCGAACCTGCAAGCCCTGCAAGTGAAGCAACAGCTGGGTATCCAGGCACTCTCGATCGCCAACCAATCACCACAGTCCATCCTTTCCCTCTTCCAGGGCTAATGATGGCACTCATTCATGACGTAATTGCCAGCGTTGTTCCCGGGCTTCAGCCTGAAGCCCGGGCCTCTGCAGGTCCATCTTGTCGTGATCTTCTATTACTGGTCGCCTGAACCAGTTGCCACTAGCGCAGAACCTTCCCCAGGCACGCAACCACACGCACAACATCGTCATCCGACATCGCCGGAAAAATTGGCAAGCTCAGGACACGCTCATAATAGCGCTCAGCACCACTAAAGCGCTGCTTTCCATATAGCTTTTCATAATAAGGCTGCGATGAAACGGGAATATAGTGCACCTGCGTTCCGACCCCCAGCTCAGCCAAGTCTGCCATCACCGCAGCTCGATCCCTGCCCTGACTCCTGAAATCAATAAGAACAGGATACAGATGCCAGGCAGACTCGGCCGTGTGCGTTCTGGAAACCGGCACAAGGCTGTTCAATTGGGCTTCGAATTGACGGTCATAAAGCTCGGCAAGTTCACGGCGCCGTGCAACAAAACCATCAAGTTTAGCCAGTTGACTTAGCCCCAGTGCGCACTGCAAGTCTGTCGCCCGGTAATTATAGCCCAGTTCCTGCATTTCATAGTACCAGGGGTTGGGCGCCCCCGACCCTTCAGAAAAACCGGATTCTACCTGCTGCCATGAGGCCGGATCACGAACCATGCCCTGACTGCGTAGAATTCTCAGCCGTCCGGCCAGATCTGGATCAGACATTGTCACCACACCACCTTCACCCATCGCGATGGACTTCACAGGGTGCAATGAGAAACAGGCCATATCCTCAAACTGGCCATCCCCTGGGGCGCCTACCAGGGCGCCCTTGTATGTAGCGCCCAGTGCATGACAGCAATCTGTCACCACAGCGGCACCATGTGCACGGCTCACCCGTTCGATAGCCTCGATATCCACACACTGGCCATTCAGATGCACCGGCAACACAGCCTTGACCGGCTGGCCGGCACGCGCGAAGGCTTCTTCGAGGGTGTCGGCAGTCAACAAGCCCGTATCGGGGCAAACGTCAGCAAACACAACATCTGCGCCCGCCATGCGAGCACCATTGGCCGTGGACAGGAAAGTTACCGTTGGCACGATGACCACGTCGCCTGGACCGATATCCAGGCCCATCATCGCAAGATGGAGAGCCGTGGTGCCATTTGAACAGACAACCGCTTCCCTAGCGCCCACCTTGGCAGCAAAGGCAGCCTCAAAAGCATCAACCTTTGGGCCACAGGTCAGGGCGCCATTCTTGAGCACATCCACGACTGCGGCGATATCATCGTCGTCTATCTGATGCCTGCCATAAGCGAGAAAGGATTCCGACATTGAAGTCCACCTACTATTGCCCACCTTCTGGAATGGTCTCTAGAACTGCTTTCAGCTCCTCAACGGTCATCCAACTGTCGTTTTTGTCACTGACATATTCAAATCCTTCAGACATGACAGGATAACCTTGCTCGGAAAGCATGGGCCGCGACCAGAAACTCCACTCTGGTTCAATAACGTATCGGTCGCCCATATCAACGGTGTTCCGGGCATTGTGTTCGGTGATCATAATCTCGTGCAATTTTTCGCCTGGGCGGATGCCCACAATCTTCTGCGGCATGCCTGGCGCAAGGGCTTCGACAAGATCCGTAATCTTCATGGACGGAATCTTTGGCACAAAGATCTCGCCGCCAACCATGATGGGCAAGCAAGACAGGGTGAAAGCAACGGCTTCTTCAAGAGTAATCCAGAAGCGTGTCATCCGCACATCGGTAACCGGCAGTTCCGATGCCCCCTTTTTGACCAGATCCCGGAAGAATGGAATCACGCTGCCCTTCGAGCCAAGTACGTTCCCGTAACGCACCACAGCAAATCGGGTGCCTGTACCGGATGCCAGGGAATTGGCCGCAACAAATATCTTGTCAGAGGCAAGCTTACTAGCCCCATACAGATTTATCGGGTTTACCGCCTTATCTGTCGACAAGGCGATTACCTGCTTCACACCAGCCCGGATCGACGCCTGCACCACGTTTTCAGCACCAATGACATTGGTTTTTATGCATTCAAACGGGTTATACTCTGCCAAAGGCACCTGTTTCTGCGCTGCGGCATGGATCACCACATCTACATCGCGCATCGCCATGATCAAACGTTCACGATCACGGACATCACCAATGAAGAAGCGGACTTTTTTCTGCTCTTCTGGTGTCAGTGAATATTGTAGCTGAAAATGATTAAATTCACCCCTGGCAAACACAATGATCCGCCGCGGATTATGAGCAGCCAGAAGTTCGTTCAGCAAGGTCCTGCCGAACGAACCAGTACCGCCAGTGATGAGAATTGACCGCCCTTCGAGATCACATTTTTCCCCGCTAAAGGTCGATGTCACCATTGGCTGTCTCCTTGTACCTGTGCCTCATATGCCTACCATCCATTGTGGTACACGGGAAGAATTCTTTTTATGCTATAATAAATTACGGGTTTTTCCCAAAGTAATCCGAATGTGGTGTCGAAGCGGCGACATCCTGTCCGCCAGCCCGCTTGGAACCATTCGGCTGGTTTCATCAAGCTCATCAATGCTAATGCAGCCACGGATGAAATTCCGCCCCCTGATGGTCCTGCTTTCTATCATGCCGAGCCCTGCACAGTCTGCCCGGTCCATATCAAGCCTGACGTAGGTCCTGTCATCGCCCAGAAACAGGCACCCTCCTGACATACCAAGTGCTGTAGAAGCGGAGACGAGCCGCGAAACAGCCTTACCATGATTAATCTCCTGTACTCCTGCACTGCAACTCAGCGGAAAATATTCAAGGTCCTCGCCACCGTTATGACAGGCATAAAACAGGTCTGGCTCGGAAAAATAGTCCGGGTTTAGGGTGACAAAGCCCAACCTTGATACGCCGCGTTCAATGGTCAAATCAGACAGATCATAACGAATGGTCAGCGACTGTTCCGAAGGGCAAAAAATGATTTCCTTGGTCAGCTTGCCTGCACCTGTATCCAAAAAGCCCTGAATGACAACAGCGTTCGACGCTTCCTGCCAAAAGACATCATGCTTCACACGGCCGAGATCCGTAATCTTGTGGGCATGCCTTGGTTCGTGCACGAGATGGCCGCTGTAAAAATCAGCGCCATAAGCAATGTCTTCGAAGAAGCCATGCTCGAGCGTGCCCAGTACACTCGACTTGTCCAGTTTACCCGAAAGCGACAAATCTGCTGGACCAAACCCGAAAGACTGGATCGCCAATCCACGATAACTGTTGAGTACCAGATGAACCCCCTCCGCCTCTATTGCGGTGAACCTGCCTGACTGTCGGATCGAGATCGCTTCCGGTACTTCTGCTTCCATATTCGCTTCGGCATAGGAAGCCTGCTCGCTTTCTACTGGAAGCCCCTCAAGAAGAGATTGCCAACGCTTGTCGGTAATGTGCGTTCGGAAATCGCTGGCCCAAAGTTGAAGCAGTGCTTCCCAGTCAGCGTCACTTCCTCCAGCGTTCAGGTCCATAAATTTACGCCAACAAAGCGTGTTCAGGCGGGTGTCATCACGGCCCGTTACACCCCAGCGCGTCAAGTTGTACTTTCGCTGTTTTTTTACTGGCACCGGCACCTGGCTGGTTTCCAAACGAATGGGCGCAGTTTCAGGCTCAAGGTGCCTCAAGGCTTCAGATGGCAGAACCAGCTCTACGTCCTCGTTCGCCTTGATGCTTTCCAACAGAATACTGATGCATTCAAACTCTGCCCCACCAAGACTGGCTTCGCTGTGAAACCGGCCCGGCCGATAATCAAAAATCTCCGCATCACTGGTATATATCGGGATCGCCTTGGCGCCCTTTACTATCAGGTCCGAGAGAAACTCGAAATATTCCTCCACAGACAATTCGCCGTGGATATAGCGTTGGAATTTCTGGAATGCGATTGCATCGGACCATAACACAGGCAACCTGACCCCGGCCGCTCCTTCAAGCATCTGGGGGCGGTCAGCCAATGCTCGCGACCAATTGGGGTTATGGCTTGCTGGCTCGGCCCAATCCATCATCACTGCTTTATAACCAGCGGCCTGATAAAGCGGCAAAATGCCCTTTGAATAGGCCTGTTCATTCACCAATGCTACTTCTGGTTTCGCGCCCAGCAAGGCATCATAGTCGCGCAGTCCGTATTCCAGGTTTCTGCGAGTAAGCTCCGGCGGAACCAGTGGTGCAATGATCTGGCAAAAGCCACTGCCGATCAGCTCCACCTTTCCTTCAGAAATCAGGTGCCTGGCGCAATCAATCCATTCAGGTGCGACCTTTTTGATGGCCCGAAGAGTGTAGCCAGTTGCTTCCAACCCGATCGGGATGCCCGCTTCAGCGAGATCAAGCAGCGGCCGGTAGCAGCGGTCAACAACGGTTGGGTGCTCGCCCTCATCGATCGAGGAAAAGGCCAGGTTCAGGTGAAACACCATATAAAGTGACGATCTGGTCATACCCTTTTCAATCGCCCAATCAGCGCTTGGTTACAAGTCCGAAAACGGTAAATGCTTGATTTGCACAGCTTATTGCCTCTTCCCGGCTTACGCCAGTAGCTTGAACCATTGCGACCGACGCAGCTGCATTTTCGGCTTCAGCCACCATATCGCCTTGCTCCACCCAGCATTCGAAAGCCAGAACACCTTCGAGGGAGAGTATCTTGTCGCGCGACCCCAGTGAAACGACCTGGCCTGCCCCGGGAATTAACCACCGGGAACAAACATGTCTGTCGGCTTTCGCCTGGTAGTCAGCAGGATCAAGCTGCATTCCCAAAGCTAGTCGTGCGCATGCCTCAACAAGGTAGACATCTGTTGAAAAGGGAATCTGGTGGGTACAGAAATAGCCGCCCGACAGCCTTGCCGCCACCTCGATGATATAAGGCTCACCGCCATGAAGAACGATGTCTCCCTTCAACACACCATTCTCAATGCCAAGGCTACGCGCAGCGTCGCCAATAAGGGTCCAGATTGCATCTTTTTCACCCTGTTTCGCTTTGGATGGCATGTCGCCACCGTTCTCAACGAGAAAAGGTGCATACTTTTCCAGAAACTCATAGTTGCGGTCAGACAGGGCTGGAGTAATTGCCTGACCTGCAATAATGACACTTTCGCTACTAACCTGGGGACCCTCGAGAAATTTTTCTGCCATAACACGGCCGGAAGGCGATGCTGACAGTGCGTGCTCGAAAGCCCAAACACCATCACCACCACGCTCCAGCAGGCTGACCCCTTTTGACCCGCGGCTGTCAACCGGCTTTACAACAACGTGGCCCCATTCCTCGGCTAAATTTTCAAGCGCTTCAGGGTTGGCAACTCGCGCATACGGAGGAACCTTTACGCCATATTCCTCAAAGCGAGCTTTCATCGCCAGCTTGTCTACGGTCAGGTCGGCCGCTGAAACCGGAATATGGGGCGTGCCCAGAACTTCTGCGATACGGGCTACGATATGGGGCACATCACAAGCCAGGCACATCACGCCATCCAGCGGTAATTTGGCATGAAACCGCTTTACCGCAGGCAGGCAATCATCCAGATGGTATACGCTGGCCTGTATCCGATGATCTGCCACGCTGAAGCCGGGTGCTGACGGGTCCATATCGCATACGACCAACTCCAGCCCCATGCTTTTCAGTTGCTCAAGCCCGCGAACAGCCTGTCGACCACCGCCCAAAACCAAAAGCCTTTTAGTCAAAATACATTCCACCATTCAGGTTGATGGTCTGGCCCGTGATGTATGCGGCCTCATCTGTAGCCAGGAAACTCACTGTCGCCGCAATTTCCCTCACATCGGCCAATCGACCGACAGGGATCCCAGCAACCTTTTGCTGGCCATCCGCACGGTTCAGTTCAGCCTTGGACATATCGGTTTCTGCAAGCCCCACCGCAATTGCGTTGGATGTGACACCCTTTTCTGAAAAGAGCTTCGCAAGCGACCGGGTAAAGTTGATCTGCGCGGCTTTTGCGGCTGCATAGTGCACCTGATTCAGGCCGCCCCATTGACCGCCGATGGACGAGATATTGATGATCCGGCCCCAACCGCCATCTATCATATGCGGCAGCACCTCCTGAGATAGAATGAAGTTCGATTGCAGATTGGTTGCCAACATCTGGCTCCAGTCATCGTCAGTGATCTCGAAGAAAGGCTTTTCCTGCGCAATGCCTGCATTATTTACCAGGATATCGACTTTGCCCAAAGCCGCTTCAACTTTGTCCAGCGCAGCTTTAACGTCACCACGAGAGGCAACATCGAGCTGAACTGGCATTGCGTGATCATGGCCATCACAAACCGCGTGTGCTTCCGCATCATTCACGCGGTATCCAACCGCGACCCGGTAGCCGTCCGCCATGAAGCGTTCTGCAATTCCGCGTCCAATGCCACGACTAGCCCCTGTTACAAATGCAACCTTTGGCATTTGACTTTCTCCGTTATTGGCTTTTCAGGATGTCACGGCATGCCTGTGCAACGGCACCAGCATCAATCCCGAACATGGCCGGAAGGTTTGTATGTTCACCCGACTTTCCGAACCTGTCCTTTACACCGACGAACCGCATTTTGGCCGGGTGGTGCTCCGCAAGGCATTCCGCAATCGCACTTCCCATTCCCCCAAGAACATTGTGGTCTTCCGCAGAGACAATGCCACCGGTTTCAGCTGCTGCTGCCACAACTTCATCGCGGTCAATTGGCTTGATGGTGGACATATTAACCACCCGTACGGAAATACCGTCAGCCTCAAGGGCTACCGCGGCATCAAGGGCACGCGGAACCATCACTCCTGTGGCAAACACAGTCACATCCTTGCCGTCCCGTATCCGATGAGCCTTGCCGATGGTGAAGTCATGATCTTCGTCATAAACCACTCGGGTAGGACTACGACCTATCCGCATGTACACAGGACCTTCATGATCCAATATAGCGGCAAATGCTTTCATGAATTCATTCGCATCCGCCGGGCTGATCACCGTGACGTCCGGGATGGCGCGCATGGTAGCCAGATCTTCAAGCATTTGAGCGGTCGCACCGTCCGGGCCCACATCTAGGCCGTGGTGAGAGCAGCAAAGCTTCACATTTCGTCCTGCATAGGCGATCGCTGTACGGAACTGTTCGTGCGCCCGCATGCAGCCAAAGGCCGCAAACGTTGACACAACAGGGATCAGGCCCGTATCGGCTACACCCGCCGCAGCAGCCATCATATTCTGTTCGGCAATCCCGAACTGCATGACTCTGTCTGGCCTGGCCTGAATGAGTGGTTTTGCGCCAGTACCCCCAGCGACATCGGCGTCCAAGAATACCCAGTCTGCGCGAGTTTCGGCCATATGGACCAAAATACGCCCAAAGGCATCGCGCACAGATACCTCTTCGCCCGGGCCCCAGTATGAAAGAATGGATTGATCAGTCATTGCCCAGCTCCTTCAACGCATCTTCCAGCTGCTGGTCTGACATCGTCACGCTACCATGCCAGAAAAGTTCACCCTCCATAAAGGAAACACCTTTACCCTTGATTGTATCCGCCACCATGAAGGTCGGCTTGCCTTTTGTTGCCTTGGCCTCATCAAATGCTGCTTTCAGGGCGCTGATGTCGTGCCCATCAACATCAATGGTGTGCCACCCGAACTGCGCCACTTTTGCGGCTACGTCACCCAGGTCGAGCTGCACCTTGACCGGCGCGTCACCCTGCAGCTTGTTGGCGTCATAGATTGCAACCAGGCTATCCATTTTATGATGCCCTGCCGCCATGATGGCTTCCCAGGTATTGCCTTCCTGCAAATCGCCATCGCCCAGAATAACATGGGTGCGGAAATCTTTATTCTGGTACCTACCGCCCATAGCCATGCCCAGTCCCTGGCTCAGCCCCATGCCGAGGGACCCAGAGGGTGCATCAATGCCGGCTATTCTGAAGTCTGGGTGACCTTCCATGTCGCTATCAATGTGGCGCAAGCCAAGGACATGCTCTTCCGAAAAGTACCCTTTCATAGCCAAAGCGGCATAAAGGGCCGGGCATGCATGCCCTTTCGACAGGATCAGTCGATCACGGTCAATCCAATCCGGTTCATCAGGCTTGACCCGCATGATCTCAAAATACAGGGCCGTCAAAATATCTGCGACAGACAGGCTGCCTCCAGGATGGCCCGAGCGCGCCGAATGTATAGCGCGCAGCGATAGCGCCCGCAGTGCAGTCGCCGTTTCTTCCAGCCCCATATGCATCAGTCTTTCTCTTTCAGCATTCAATTTGTCCTACGGCACAAAGCCGTAGAATCCTCATGTTTGGTTATCGTGAATTTTTATTAAGCATTTTGCATGCCATTTTTAGCCGCTTGAGCGCAGTTAAGGCGCCCCCATCGCAGCGTAACCAAACATAATGTTCGTCCAGCTATAATCGACTAAGCTATTTACGTCATTGAAAAACTTTGCTTATGTTACCGAATGACCAAGAACAAATTACCCACTGAAAACACCATCCGGCGGTCCTGTTTCATCTGCGGCTCAACCCAAGGACCGGTGTTTCTTGACCGAACGATGGATGTGCTTGGCGTTGGTCGTCAGCGTATGGCCTACAGGGCGTGTGAGGGCTGTGGACTTGTTCTTCAGGACCCGGCAGTACCTCATGACACAATGCTGACGTACTACCAGAACTATTCGAATTACACGAATGCCGGCCGGGATGGCGCCCCTTCCGAACGCAAGACCTTCATCGTCGAAGATCAGTTGAAGTATGTCGCTGGAAAAAAAACAGTCCCAGGCAAAGCGTTCCAAGTAGGGTGCTCTGACGGATACACCCTCAGCCGGTTCAAGGCTGGTGGGTGGCAGGTTTTCGGGTGTGATCCCTCAGCATCCGCCATCGATATCGGCAGGAAACAATGGAGAGTGGAAGCCCGTCCCGGGGATTTCGAGAGCTATGTTCCAGATACTGGCGAAACCTACGACCTGTTCATCCTTACGCATGTGCTGGAACATATTTATGACCCTGTAGAAGCCCTCAGGAAAGCAGCATCGATGCTGAATGATGATGGCATCATTTTGGTGGAGGTCCCACTTCTGACAGACCCCGAGCATTTGATTGAGGGGTATTTCACCTTTGAACACATCAACTATTTCTCACATGCGTCGCTGACCAATCTTTTGCAGATTTCCGGTTTCAGCCTGATCACCGAAATCGAAGACGACTATGAAACGGATCAATATCCGGTTCAGCGCTTGCTCGCTCAAAAATCTGACAGAAAGAAGAAGCCTCTTCTTAACGATTTCAAATGGTCACAGAAAGTGCTGGCCGATTTCGAGGTTTGGGAAAGAAACCAATGGCAGGCGCGGCTTGACAAGGCGCTAGCACGGAAAGATCCAGAGCAAAGCATTGTGATTTGGGCCGGCGGGCTGCATACGTCCCAACTGTTTTACTACACTGAAATTGCGGAACAGACCGCTATTGAGGCGATAGTTGATAACGATAGCCAGAAATGGGGGAAATGCGTTCATGGAGTGACCGTGATTTCGCCCGACACCTACTGGAAATCCCACCAAGATACGCCGATCCTGATTTCGTCACGTGCCAGCGAACAGGAAATCGCCAGCAGCCTTCGTGAGAAGGGTGTCGAAGACGGGAAAATCCTGACCCTGTATGATCCTGACCCTGTATGATAAAGACGCCTAACAGCCTTCTGGCCAAATTTGGCATTCCTCATACCCTTCATAAAGCCCGGACTTGACCCGATCAAATGCACGCTTTTGTTGCGCCTGGATTGCATTCCTGCGCTTGAAAAAGTCCTCGATGCGCGACTGGATTTCGGACCGCCCGGCGGAAAGAGCCAGAGGCTGGTCGGCATCGATGTCTTTGCATGCATTGCCTGCGTTTTCGTTTTCACTGATACCCAGCACGGGTACGCCAGAGGCCGCTGCGAACAACATGGAATGTCGGCGAATACCGATCAGGCCACAGGTTTCCATGTAGAACTTGTTGTAACTGTCAATATCAAGCCATTCCTCCTCCACAAACTCGAAGGGCGTTCGAGAGGCAATGTCTTTCAGAATCGTCCGGTCATCGCAGTAAGGGGCGTCAATTCCATAATAGGCATGAGGGATACCAAAAGGCTCATAGCCCTGATCACGTATCGCCTCGCAAACCCAAACCATCTTTTCCAGATACTGCTCATAAGCCAGCCCGGCATAATCGGCATGAATATGACGGACGGATACCGCAACCTTGTTGCCCTTCAACGGCGACTGCCCCCATTCAAGGGCAAACGCAGGGTCGGCCAATACATAGATATTTGGGTTCTGGCATCCAATCTCGCGTAGGTAGTCAAGTGATGCCTGGTCACGAACCCCAACAGATGTACAGCTATCAACCATGAACCGAACCGATGTAGCGCCCCGTTCAGTCTTGAGGCGAATGAATGTCATGGCATAGATATGAACCGGAACACCCAGAAATTTGGCCAAGGTGACCAATGTCGACCAATAGGCAAGCGGCCCGCGCATAACACCGTCTACATAGTCAACCAGCAGTCGCCCTCCGCCAATAACCAGCCCACTGGATTGCCGTATTGCGTCCGTAAGGGCCGTCAGGTGACTGCTGGCGTCACCAACGTTGAAGCCGCGGAAAAAGCGCCCCCTGCTCTGCTCTTTGTTTCCGAATTCGAAATTCTCCAGAATTTCGTCCGCGCCATACCGGTCTCTCAGGACATCAAGCTTGTGACGAGACAGAAGCTTCACGTCCAGCCCCTTTTTCCTGGCGAGACTGGAAAAGAGCTGAAGCATGGCATAGTCACCAACATTCTTGGTGTCATATCCACCGGATAAAACCAGATACCTGGACCCCATACCTTACCCCTTTCAACCCATTCAATATACCAAACCGCTCGTGGGTTTTGATTATGACTTCTGCGCAAATACAATGGCAAGGCGCCCAAAGCCTACCCCTGCCAGGCTTTTGTACAAATTTACGCGCGCTTCGGGTTCATGCTTTGCAAGCATCTCGTCCAGATGCTTCCGCTTATTATGCAGGTTTCGCCCCAAAACACCGTCAGTAGTATAATCTTGCCCCATCAACAGGAACAGCTCCATCGGGAAGTTTGTACCCCGCTCTTTGACGGTCAGGCCTACGCGCTGGAGCAGTCCCTCAAGGCTATCGAAATCAAAATAATTCAGATGATGGCTCGGAACCACCCACCATTTTTCAGCCCCGGTTTCAGAACAGAATGCTCGTTGCAAGGGGTTAAAATCATTGGGCACTGACAGGCAAAGCAGGCCACCGGGCAGCAACAGGTCAAAAGCCAGTTCAAGCAGGTCTTTTGGGTCTGGAATATGCTCAAGCACCTCACTCATATGAATGAATGAAACCTTATCCAGGGTTGCGGCCAATTGCTTGTCAAACATGGCGTTTACAACTTCAACGCCGCGCGACCGCGTGAAGGCTGCAGCGTCAGGGGAGGGTTCAACGCCCAGGCAGTCCCAGCCCAACTTACGCCCGACTTCCAGGAAATCGCCCGGCCCACACCCAATATCAAGGACACTTCGCGGAAGGTCATCTGGCAGGAAACCCGCGACAGCTTGAAACCGATCCTTATATTCAATCGCGCGCCAGGCCTGATCTTCTTTGTTGAGGGACAAATAGTCCGGCTTGCCCACCTGATAGAATTCTTCTTTGTAAAACCGCATCAATTCCGCCTTTGACGGCAAGGGTACAACATGCTTGAAACCACAAACATTACAGTCAATCACCGTTGAGCCGTCTTTCCGGACGACCTCCGGACCCTCGTGGCGGCCATAATCGCTGGATTGCCATTCATGATGCATTGTGAAGCGCTCCTCTTGAATGTGCCTGCAATTTTTCCTGCACGAGCCGCGCAAAACGGCCCTGAGCACCTTGCAAACGGTCTGCTGCAGCAGGAATTTCAACTGGTGCCGCTTGCTGCATCATAGAGGCGAGCTGTGACACAGCATCATCCACCGTTTGCATGACGAAGTCAGGCATCTGTTTTTTCAAAACCTGCCATTCTTCTGCCGTCGCAGCCTTTAGTGGGTCAAATACAATAGTGGGCACATGGGCATTAAGGCATTCATAAAAGGAAACCCCGAAGACACAAAGCGCCGCATCAAAGCCAACAACAAACTGGTGCAAGTCTGGCGGCGAAACGGCAGTGGTCCATCGCGGCGATGCCTGCGTTCCCGATCCCACGTTAGGTGTTGCTGCATACGGCCCCTGTACCCAGGTAATTTGAACGTGTCCATGCAGCGCAGCGAGCAGTTTTTCTGGAAGTACCTGGGCCAAACCCGCAGGATCAGAACCACCAGTCAGTATGACGACACGTTTGGCTGTACCTTCGCTGGCTTGACCCCTGTTCCCAAGAAAGGGCTGCCTCAATAACATGCAATCCAGGCCATACTGCAACTTGGCACCAAGTCGTGTCACTGCTTCTTCCGGCAGATAAACCGAAGGCACCCACAGGAAGTCAAACAGTTGGTCGGCGTGCAGTGCCCGATCAATCCCAACCCGATATACATTCCCTTCACACCTTGCCATCAAGGTCGAAGCGTCCTGATCGATCTCCTTGAGGTCAACAATAACGGCATCGTGGCCAAGGACTTCATCCGAGACCGACTGAAAGCCGTCAACCCACGTGTGGGGCAGCAAATTGAGGCTTTCGAACGGTACGACTTGTCCCCTGATAAAAAGCCTCACACGGGCTCCCATCGTGGCCTGCAATGCAAATGCTGCAACGCAGATACGGGAAAGATGCCCCAATCCAATCTCCGGCCCAACTTCACTCAAGAGGGCGATTTCTTTAATGTCCTCGCTGACGCCTCTTTGGTGAACGTCTGCATTAATCGCCCTGAGTTCCGGCTCAGCCGTCAGTCGATCAACAACCCATTCCAGCGCTACAGGCGTACCCTGGTCGTGGCACGCGTACCAATCTTCATAGACCCTTCGCATGAAGTAATAATCCTGGGCGGTATCAACGGAAATTCGGTGCCTGATACTGGAAAAAACCTCCGCGTCGTTCGCATAGGCTATAGCGGCGGGCTCAACTTTTTTGGAATGATGCCAGGCAGCCCCCACATGTTCACGCTCGTCCGCGGTGCTGGAAGCAGCGTACATCCGGTTCCAGAAGCTGCGCCTGACTATATCGAAGCCCACATGAATGGTTCCCTGCGACCCATTAGGCAATGTAAGCTTGGACACTTCCGCATCAGGTGCATCCTTGAGCGCACGCAACAGGGCCGCCACAGTGTCCATATCAATAAGCGGGCAATCGCCACAAACATACAGAATGATGTCAGCATCCTCTTGGACCACTACTTCATTCACCCGCCCCATCAGGTCGTTAACGTCGCCATCAAATGCGTGACAGGCAACACCATAGTCTGCGGCCCACGTGACAAGGTCGTGGTTATAATCGTCAGCTGTTGTTGCCAATACAACCTGATCGATTTCCGGCACTTGTCTCAGTCGGTCCACCACATGTGCAATCAATGGCTCAGAAGCCAAATGAAGCAAATGTTTCCGTGGCAGGCGGCTTGAGTTCAGCCGCGCACCAATGACTGCGACTACCCGTCCCGCCATTCTCGCCTCACGTCCAGTGTCGGACGGAGACCGTCTGATGGGTCCGCACGCCACGGTCTGTCGTCAATCTCCGCAGGAGTTGGTGCCTTGTCGCCGCAGCCATCTGCGGTCGCCAGTCGACGGCAATCTGCAATCACTTTAGCCATCTCGTCAGGAAGCCAGCAATGGCCTGCTTCATACTCTGCACCCTGCCCTTCAAGGTCCAGGTGGAACTCGATCATGCTCGCCCCGAATTTGTCGATGGCCCGATGCACCACCCCCGGATCACGACTATGGTCTGACCAGCCAACGGCCACGCGGGTGGCTTCCCGAATTGTTTCGATGGCCGCTAGGTTACAGTTTTTCGCTTCAACTGGATAGCCTGACACGCAGTGCAACAACGTAAGGTCAGTCCCACCAGCCTGGCGGAATACATCAGCCGCATGAGTTACCTCATCAAGCGTTGCCATACCGGTTGACAGCACCAGTGGCTTACCAGTCCTGGCGCACGCCCTGATCAGGTCATCCCAAAGCAATTCATAGGAAGCGATCTTGTAGAAATCTACATGCGGCTCCAATTCCGCCACGGCCTCGAGATAGAAGGGCGTACAGGAGAAGGCAATGTCCACAGCATCACAAGCTGCTTTCAAATCGGGAAGAAAGGCTGTTGGCAATTCCCAGGCCCGCCGCCGAGAGTGTTCTTCACTCTTCTCAAGAACCTCCGGCGCAAACAGGTCATCAATCCGGAACAGTTGAAATTTGACAGCATCACAGCCGATTTCTGCCGCCTTGTTGATAAAGGCGATACAACGCTTCAGGTCCCGGGCGTGGTTGCTGGACACTTCCGCGATGAAATAAGGAGATGTGTTGCGCCAGCCTGCCATTATCCAGCGTCCAGCAGGTCAGCAAGGGCCGCACGAACATCGTCAACAGGCTTGTCCCAGTTGCCACGTTCCTCCCCTTGGGTGAAGTATTTACCCTGTGGCAAAAATTTGGGACGACCGCCATCGAAGCCAAAGCGCCACCACGGTTCCATTTCACACATCCACCATGTTCGGGCACCCAAGCTTGCAGCAAAGCTTAGGGGCGATGTCGGTGCCCCCAAGACAAGATCAAGGTTGGCCATGATGGCGAGGTTGGCTTCGATATCGTTTTTCATGTCAACGCCATCGAAAGTATGGATCTTGATGCCATGCTCTTCTTCAAACGCCTCAAGCTCTTCCCCGACGTTCGTATACTGGAGGCTGAAAAACGTAACCCCTTTCGTAGCCAGAATGGGCAGCAGCTGTTCCAAACTCAGATAGCTTCTCTTCCGAATCCCGGTGATATTGCCGCTACGCCAGACAATTCCGACCTTCAGACCTTCGCCTGCGCCCGCAATCTTTTTGGCAAATTCCGCCGCCAACGCCCGGTCTGCGCTTAAATAGCCATTGGGGAATTCTTCGATATCCTCGGGACCTTCCCAGAAATATCCGGGCAAACTCGCAATCGGAACAGCCCAGTCAATTTCCAGACCATCATCGCGCATCGCATATTCAATGTCCGGGAAGGAGCGATAGATATAGCCATATTGGCTTTTCGTGGCATGCCGCGCGACAACCGCATTTGGGAATTCACGTTGGAAAATGGAGACCAGCCGGGGTTCGCAGCCGATGTACAGCTGTTTTGCCTCCGCATAGACACGGTGAAGAAGCGGCGCAAAGGCCACCTCGTCCCCAATACCCTGTTCTCCCGTTACCATAAGTGTTTTGCCGGCAAGCGAACTACCGTCCCAGCGAGGGACCTTGTGGGTATAGGACAGGCTTTGACCCAGTTTACGTGAAGGGTCCATACGGAATTCATATTCCTTGAAGGCTTCTTTCAGTCGCCCCATGTGCATCAGGCAGAAGGCATTGATCAGGTGCGGTTCAGGGTTTTTGGGTTCAAGCTTGATGGCTTCAGTGATAATCTCATGACGCTTGGCCTGGTCTTCCTCTGCGCCAGCAAGGTTGCTGTAGGCTTTGAAGTTTTTCGGGTCCAACCGGATTGATTCATGGAAGAAGGCCTTGGATGCTTCCCTGCCGTCCCGCTGCTGCACCAGGCTGCCCAAAACGTTCCAAAGCCCCGACACCTCCGGGAACATCGGGATTACGGCCTGAAGCATGGAAATACCGGCGTCATATTCTTCCGCGCCTGACAAAGCAGATGCCAAGTTAATATAGTGCCCCGGAGTCTGAGGGTCGATTTCGATCAGGATGCGACCGATCTTGACCGCAACATCATACATGGTCATTTCAAGCGCCATCTGAAGCATGATCGCACAGATATCTGGTGTCGCCTTGTGACGTTGCAAGGTTTTTTCAAGCAGCTCGATCGCTTGCGAACGGGCACCAAGCTGCACCAGCGCATGCGAAAGGACTGTCAACAAGGGCAAGTCGTCAGAGTATACCTCCCAAGCAACCAATAGATGCTTCGCTACAGAATGCCAGTCACCGGCCTTTGCAGCTTTACGACCGAGCTCAAACTCCTTGTTGGCGCGCGCCTTGGTGATTTTCTTCGGTTTAACATTTCCCATGTTTACAGCCTTAGCCCCATATTCAGATTATCATGACGCACATAAATTCTCCCGAACCTTTGATTTCGGGCCGGGCGCGCAGCAACAGTCACTCTGAAGCTGCAAAGGTAACATCCCGGCACAGGAGAAGTTTGCACCCTGACATCAATTATGCAATGCAAATGCCAAGCAAATTAACGGACTATCAAAAAAAAATTTCTTATTATACCATGGCATAGAGGCAATATGGCAAAAGTGAACCCATGTCTCACATATTGATAGGCAAGCTGAAATCAGCGGAACTTTCGGGGAGAGGACCATATGGCGTTAAAGCTTTCTTTAAAGCCTGATGAGAAACTGGTGATTAATGGCGCGGTAATTGCAAATGCCGACAGGCGGACAACATTGATTGTCCACAACAAGGCCTCGATCTTACGAGAAAAGGACATTTTGCAGGAAGAGGACATTACGACACCAGCAAGGCGCATCTATTTTCCGATCATGCTTATGTACATGGATCAGGGACAGGTCGACAAATACTATGAAGAGTTTGTTGTCCGCATGACGGAATTCATGAATGCCATCAGTACACCCGAAGCGGTTGAACTATGTGTTTCCATCAGCCGGGACGTAATGGACAAGAATTATTATCGAGCACTGATGAACTGCAAAAAGCTGGTTACTTTTGAGAAGACGAGACTTGGGGGAAGTTGAGAATAGGTAACAAACGGGAAAGTAAATGTCATACCAAGCTTACCAGAAAGCTCAGCATTCTGCGGAAAACGCAAGCCAGGTGGAATACCGGCTGTTCGCAGAAGTCACCAATGCCCTGATGAAGGCCAAGGAAAGGGCAACACGGGACAAACAGATGGTCGAGGCACTGGACTGGAACCGGCGCATGTGGTCGGTCCTGTCCTCGGACTGCGGCACTGAAGGCAATGGCCTCCCTCCCCAGTTGCGCGCTGGGATCATCTCCCTTTCCATATGGGTTTCCAAACATTCATCCGCCGTGATGCGCGGCGAGGAATCCATCGACGACCTGATCAATATCAACCGCACGATCATGGAAGGCCTTGCCGACCAGGCAAAACTGCAGCAGCGCGCCCAGGACGAGCAGCCCGAGCCATCACCGCAGGACCAGAAGCCAATTAATTCACTTCTGTAGGCAAGATCTGCCGTAAACCGGCAACATTTTCCCACCAAACCTGATCCTTTTTTCCCACCCGGCAAATATTACCTTATTTTCTTAATGCCGTCGATGGCGACCACCACCACCCATCGGCACGAAAAACCCCTTTATTTTCAACGAATAGGGAATTTTTTTCCGCCCAATGGGAAAAATTGGCACACCCCATGCAATGGTGATTTCCGAAAGCAAAAGGCTTTCATGAGCAAAAGGCTCAAACGACATCTCAGAATGGAGAAACAGTATGTCATTTTCTGTAAACACCAATGCTGGTGCATTTGCTGCTCTGCAAAACCTCAACTCCACCACTAACATGCTTAACAAGACCCAGACCCAGATTAACACGGGTTTGAAGGTTTCGTCTGCCAAAGACAACGCGGCCGTATTCTCGATCGCGCAAAAACTGCGTGGCGACGTATCTGGTCTGAACGCTGTTAAGTCCTCGCTGGACCGCGCCATGTCCACGATTGATGTTGCTGTGGCTGCAGGCGAAGCGGTTTCCGACCTTCTCATTGAAATGAAAGAGAAGGCAGTGTCTGCAAAAGACTCTGGCCTTGACACTGCAAGCCGTACTGCCTTGAACGATGAATTCGAAGAGCTTCGTGATCAGATCACGTCGATCGTATCGAACGCTGAGTTCAACGGTACAAATGCAGTAGAGTCAGGTGGCGCAGCAATCGTAGCCATCACTAACGACGATGGTTCCAACACCATCACTATTGCAGCACAAGACCTGTCGCTGGGCAGCTCGAACGTGACAGTTGCAACGACGACTACAATTGACACGTCCGCGAATGCTTCTGCAGCTGTGGCTGCCATTGAAGCCTCCATCACCAATGTGAACAGCTCACTGTCTGCTCTTGGTGCAGGTGCCAAACGCCTTGAACTGCAGCAGTCTTTCGTTGGCAAGCTGTCTGATACCATCGAAGTTGGTATCGGTAACCTCGTTGACGCCGACCTGGCCAAGACAAGCGCTCAACTGCAGTCCCTGCAGGTTAAACAGCAGCTGGGTCTTCAGGCCCTGTCCATCGCCAACCAGGCACCATCGACAGTTCTCGGACTCTTCCGGTAAGTGGTTCAAAGAAACCATGACTTTTAAGGGGCCCTCGGGCCCCTTTTTTTATGCGCTCTTTCATGGTGCTATAGGGCATTCTTTGCCTGCAATTTCTGCCGCAAGGCAGTTTACGCCCAACCCAACCCATAAAAATACCCTTACCTTTCAGAGACTTAATCTGGCACGCTGCTTGCGCTTAACGAAACCAAGAGCAAAAGGCTCAGTTGATTACTCTCAGAAAGGAGAACAGAAATGGCTTTTTCCGTTAATACCAATGCGTCCGCGCTGTCAGCGCTTCAGAACCTGAACATTACAGACCGGGCGTTAGGAAAAGTGCAAACGCAAATTAACACGGGGCTTAAAGTGGCTTCATCGAAAGACAACGCAGCAGTTTTTGCTATCGCACAAAGCCTCCGGGCTGATGTGTCGGGCTTGAATGCTGTTAAGTCCTCGCTGGACCGCGCCATGTCCACGATTGATGTTGCGGTTGCAGCAGGAGAGGCGGTTTCCGATCTTCTGATTGAAATGAAAGAAAAGGCAGTCGCCGCGAAAGATTCGGGGCTGGATACGTCCAGCCGGACTGCTTTGAACGACGAGTTTGAAGAACTGCGTGACCAGATCACCTCAATCGTTTCAAATGCCGAGTTCAACGGCACCAATGTTGTGGCTTCTGGAGGCAGTGATATCGTTGCAATCACAAATGATGATGGTTCTTCCACCATCACGATTGCAGCACAGGACCTGTCGCTTGGTAGCGCAAACGTATCCGTTGCCAGCACGACAACCATTGACACCGTAACGAATGCAGCCGCTACTGTGTCGGCCATCGATGCATCAATCACTGCAGTAAACTCGTCCTTGTCAGCTCTTGGCGCAGGCGCCAAACGGCTTGAGCTGCAACAAGCCTTTGCCAACAAGCTTTCGGATACAATCCAGATCGGTATCGGTAACCTTGTGGACGCCGATATGGCGAAAGCCTCCGCAACCCTGCAGGCGCTTCAGGTGAAGCAACAGCTGGGCCTCCAAGCCCTGTCTATTGCCAACCAGGCGCCTCAGGCTGCTGTAAGCCTTTTCCAAGGTTAAAGTCTAAAACCATATCCGGGTCGGCCTACGGGCCGCCCCGGCATTTTTTTCCCACCTCAATAGGCAAAAACTGCTCTAAATCGCATAATGGGCAAAAATTGCCCACCTTTCCGTTTGTTTCAGAATCCAGAACTACATCTCTTTTTCTATATATATCAGCACCTTAAAAGAAAATGCCACGATGTATATCTTGGCACCATTATTGCACTGTTATTTCCAGGACAAAAAGTCCTTAGGGCAAAATGCCCGTTAAATAACTCCAAAAAGGAGAAGCAAAATGGCTTTTTCGGTAAATACTAATGCAGGCGCGTTTGCTGCCCTGCAAAACCTGAACTCTACAAGCAGCAACCTGAATACGGTGCAAGGCCGTATTAATACAGGCCTGAAAGTAGCTTCTGCAAAAGACAACGCAGCTGTATTCTCGATCGCGCAAAAACTGCGCGGCGACGTTTCCGGCTTGAACGCTGTGAAGTCCTCCCTGGACCGCGCGCTTTCAACTATCGACGTTGCTGTTGCAGCTGGTGAAGCGGTATCTGACCTTCTTATTGAAATGAAAGAGAAGGCAGTGTCTGCAAAAGACTCTGGCCTTGACACTGCAAGCCGTACTGCCCTGAACGACGAATTCGAAGAGCTTCGTGATCAGATCACGTCGATTGTCTCGAACGCAGAGTTCAACGGCACCAACGTTGTTGAATCCGGCGGTTCTGCAATCGTGGCGATCACAAACGATGATGGCTCCAACACCATCACGATTGCCGCGCAAGACCTGTCTCTCGGTAGTGCGAACGTTACAGTTGCAACGACAACTTCCATTGACACTGCAGCGAACGCTTCCGCGGCTGTGACTGCAATTGAGGCTTCCATCACTAACGTGAACAGCTCGCTGTCCGCACTTGGTGCTGGCGCGAAACGTCTTGACCTGCAGAAAGAGTTCGTAGGCAAGCTGTCTGACACCATCGAAGTTGGTATCGGTAACCTCGTTGACGCGGATCTGGCCAAAGAGTCTGCTAGCTTGCAAGCACTGCAAGTGAAGCAGCAGCTTGGCCTGCAAGCACTGTCGATCGCCAATCAGGCGCCTTCGACCGTACTTGGGCTCTTCCGTTAATTGAGCTGATTGGCGGGCTGCCGTCCGGCACCCAAGGCAGCCCGCCCTTCGCCCAGGCAAGAGCATGAACGTTAACGAAACAATGAGTTTAACCATTGTTTCAGGAGTGGACCGATGACTGAGATTGGAAAAATAAGCAGCAGCGCACAGGTCGTAGACCTCCGTGGCGCGAAAACTGCTAAGCCAGCCTCGAATGACGTCGACCGCTTGACAGGCATCAAAGCCCAAAGCGGGCAAACGTCAGGAGCTGAACCTCTGTCTCATATTGAGAAGAAGGCTCAAAACGCCAATGCCACACCGCTGGAGCGGGCGGCTGAGGCCCTGCAAAGCTTCCTACCGGAAGAAGAGCAGGCTCCGAATACGCGATTGCGTATCGATAAAGACGACGAAACAGGACGGTTTGTTTACAAGAATATCGACACCGAGTCCGGTGAAGTAATCAAACAGTTCCCACCAGAATCTATTCTGGAGTTTCTGTCCTATTATCGGCATGTCGCTGGACTGGCAGTAGACGATAAAGCCTAGGCTTGAGTTAACCTAAATTAAACGGTTAATGCGGTAACGTAGCTCAAGCCTAAGCTGATAATGATACCCCAACCTGTATCTGCCCCGATGGGTGCGGAACAGGGTTTTTGCGTTTGTCCACCAAGCAATATATCGATATCCCCACCACGCCACTGTAGGGCTGGACATCACAGACATATGCGCTACGTAAGTAGCAATTCCATTTGTTCGTTTCAGGAGTTTGACACGATGAAGTTTGCTGGCACCGAAAATTATGTCGCCACCGATGACCTGAAAGTTGCAGTCAATGCTGCGGCGACGCTCAGGCGCCCTCTCCTTATCAAAGGTGAGCCCGGAACCGGGAAAACAGTCCTGGCCAATGAAGTCGCGGATGCATTCGGATGCCGATTGATTGAATGGCACATCAAATCCACCACAAAGGCCCAGCAAGGCCTTTACGAATATGATGCTGTTTCCCGTCTGCGCGACAGTCAGCTAGGCGATGAAAAAGTCAAAGACATCAGCAACTACATCAAAAAGGGCAAGCTTTGGGAAGCCTTCACGAGCGACGAAACACCGGTACTTTTGATTGACGAAATCGACAAGGCTGACATTGAATTCCCGAACGACCTGCTGCTGGAACTCGACCGCATGGAGTTTCATGTTTACGAGACCGGCGAAACGGTGAAAGCCAAGAACCGGCCAATCGTGATCATCACATCCAACAATGAAAAGGAACTGCCGGACGCCTTCCTGCGCCGCTGTTTCTTCCATTTCATCAAGTTCCCTGACCCAGAAACGATGAAGGACATCATTGCGGTCCACTATCCCGACATCCAGCAAAGCCTGGTCAAGGAAGCGCTGAATGTCTTCTTTGAACTTCGCGAGGTGCCTGGCCTCAAGAAAAAGCCGTCCACAAGCGAACTGCTTGACTGGCTGAAGCTCTTGATGGCCGAAGACCTGCCACTGGACGTGCTTAAGTCCAAAGACCCGAAAACCATCATCCCGCCGCTGCATGGCGCGCTTCTCAAAAATGAGCAGGACGTCCATCTGTTTGAGCGGCTTGCCTTCATGAACCGGCGCCAGGGTGCTTAAAGACCATGTTTAACAGTTTCTTTTACGACCTGAAGAACGGTGGCGTACCCGTCAGTATCAAGGAGTATCTGACCCTTCTTGAAGCCATGAAGGCAGGCTGCGCCGGCTTCAGCGTGGAAGACTTCTATTATCTGGCCCGGTCTGCGTTCGTGAAAGACGAGAAGAATCTGGATAAATTCGACCGTATCTTCGGGAAGACATTCGAAGGCATCGAGTTTATTGGCGATGAAACAGTCGAAATACCGGAAGAATGGCTGGAAAAACTGGCTGAGCTTTACCTGTCCAAGGAAGAAATGGAGGAGATCAAGTCTCTCGGCAGTTGGGACGAGATCATGGAAACGCTGAAGAAGCGCCTCGAAGAACAACAGGAGCGCCACCAGGGCGGCAACAAATGGATCGGTACAGCCGGAAAAAGCCCCTTCGGCGCCTATGGCTATAACCCCGAAGGCGTGCGCATCGGCCAGGACAAGGGCCGGCACGGGCGCGCCATCAAGGTTTGGGACAAACGCGAATACAAGAACCTGGACGACAGCGTTGAACTGGGCACCCGTAATATCAAGGTAGCCCTGAGGAAGCTTCGCCAGTTTGCCCGTGAGGGCGAGGCCAGCGAGCTGGACCTTGATGACACCATCCGGTCCACGGCCCACAAAGGATACCTCGACATCAAGATGGTGCCGGAACGCCATAACGCTGTGAAGGTGTTGCTGTTTTTTGATGTGGGCGGGTCAATGGACCCACACGTCAAGGTATGTGAAGAGCTGTTCTCTGCCGCCAAATCAGAATTCAAGCATATGGAGTTCTTCTATTTCCATAACTGCCTCTATGAAAAGGTATGGAAAGAAAACAGCCGCCGCTTCAACGACTTCCAGTCCACGCTTGATGTGCTGCACACCTACCCGCACGACTATAAGGTCATCTTCGTCGGTGATGCGTCCATGAGCCCTTATGAGATTACCTATCCAGGCGGATCGGTGGAGCACTGGAATGAGGAGTCCGGCGAGGTGTGGATGAACCGGGTCACGCAGGTTTACCAGCGTGCAATTTGGCTGAACCCGATTCCGGAAACACACTGGACCTATTCGCAATCCATCCAGATCATGAAGACGCTGATGGAAGACCGTATGTTCCCGCTGACGGTCAGCGGTATCGACCGGGCCATGCGCGAACTGCGCCGTTAGGCGCCAAAACTAGGCTGAACATGAAAAAGGGCCCATCAGGGCCCTTTCCTTTTCTGCGGTTCCGCCTTGTTCTAGTCAGCGCTGGCATCTTCAAAAGAGATGCTCGCTGTCACCGGCCCGCGATTGCTCGCCACCTCGCTGCCAGTCACGCGGCCTTCCCGCATCAGATTGCGCTGCTCCATCGCTGATCCCGCAAGCGCATAATTCAGCTGCAGAGAAAACGTAAGTTTCTCACCGTCAAACTCAGCGGGAAGTGCCGGGAAATCAGCTTTTGCGACGACGCGCTTCGCAGCTGAATTCAGCAATGCGCTGTCAGTGCGCTGCAGCAGGTCTGACGCAATGACATCCCCTGCCCTGTTCACCGTCACCCGGAAGCTGGCATAGCCCTGGTCGCCCTTGCGCGCCGCAAAGGCAGGATATTTCATTACTTTATCAATGCTGCTGCCCGCAGTCTCGGCCCAGGTATTCAAGCCTTCTTCATGGCCTGCCTGCGCAGCACCGCTCAACAACATTACAGACAATGCCGCTGCACCAATTGCACTCTTTTTCAAAAAACTGGTCGTCATAGTCTTCTCCTCGCTTTCAGGATTGCGTGTCGCTCGTGTTTCAATGCCCGGCCTTTGTCTCTGGCGTCTTTGCGCTGCGCCGGTAAATGAAGAATGCCTGAAACCGGCTCGGTTGCGATACCGACACGATGAAAGGAGGAGAAATTGCGACCTGTCGATAAACCGTACGACCGAAGTTTATATCTTTCACATGCCAATATGAGTGTTGCCGCACTGCGCTGTCACAATATGTCTAAATTAGCCTTTTATAGCTATGGCTGAGTTTGCTACAACAATGGCGATGTGCGCCCACATATCAATTCAAGTTCCGGGAAGGAATATATGAAAAACATACAATTGAGATCCGTGGCGATTGCGACAACCGCACTGGCCACCTCACTTTTCGCGGCTTCCGCTGTTGCCCAGGACACTGGCACCACGGAAAGCTGGTTTGATGCGGGCGCCAAAGCGGTCACCGAACGAGCGGTACGACCGGTAAATACCAAACAGGCCAAGAATGTCATTCTGTTCGTGGGCGACGGCATGGGTATCTCAACCCTGACCGCAGGCCGCATTCTGGAAGGCCAATTACAGGGCAAGTCCGGCGAGGAGAACTATCTGAGCTTCGAACGCTTCCCATACACGGCTCTTGTCAAAACCTACAACGTGGATGCCCAGGTGCCGGATTCTGCTGGCACGGCTTCGGCGCTCAATACTGGTGTCAAAACCCGTATCGGTGCGATCAACACCGCGCCAACCCAGCCCAACGCCCAGTGTGCGGGCGCCATGGACACAGCCCTGACACCGCTGGCCTATTATGCCGAGCAAGCCGGCATGGCAACTGGCATTGTCAGTACCGCACGGCTGACCCACGCGACACCTGCTGCTGTCTATGCCCACAGCCCAAGCCGTCAATGGGAAAACGACGGTGAGCTGCCGGAAGAAGCTGTCACGAACGGCTGTCGGGACATCGCACAACAAATGCTCGACCCGATAGGCGGGAACGGCCTTGAAGTGGCATTGGGCGGCGGGCGAAGCAATTTCCTGCCCGATGGTACAGGAGAAGGCCGCCGCAAGGATGGTCGTGACCTCACCAAGGAATGGTTGGCAAGCGATAGCAGAGCTGCCTATGTCGAAAACGAGCAAAGGCTGGCGCAAATAGATATAGCCAACACATCACGCCTGTTGGGCCTTTTCGATAAATCCCACATGCAGTTTGAGGCCCAGCGCGGTGACGAGCAACCAGACCTCGCCGAAATGACCGAAGTTGCCATCAAGATGCTGCAGAAAAGTGACGGTGGCTACTATCTGATGGTGGAAGCTGGCCGGATCGACCACGGTCACCACGGCGGCAGCGCCAAGGCTGCTCTTTTTGACACGGTTGCTCTTTCGAAGGCCGTCAGAAAAGCCATGGAAATGGTCGACCTGGATGAAACACTGATCCTTGTGACCGCTGACCACAGCCACGTGTTCACGATGGCCGGCTACCCCAAGCGCGGCAATCCCATCTTCGGCCTGGTAACTGGCCCATATGAAACCGAGCCTACGCTGGCTGAAGACGGCAAGCCATACACCACACTGGCCTACCAGAACGGGCCCGGTGCCGTGAAAGGGGAACGGAAACACCTGACGGAAGAAGACATCGCAGATCCGATGTTCAAGCCCCAGGCTCTTGTCCCGACCCGCAGCGAAACCCATGGTGGCGAGGATGTTGCCTTGTTCGCGATTGGCCCTTGGGCCCACCTGGTAAGCGGCACCATGGAACAGAATGTGGTCTTCCACATCATGGACAAGGCGCTCAATCTACGGAAACGCGCCGCCGACTAGGCACCCAACACGCATACGAAAAAGGGACCGAAATTCGGTCCCTTTTTTTCAATCTCGCTCACTGGCCTATTTGTCGTATTTGGTGATCGCCTGATTGAGGCCTTCGATCAGTTTTTCACCAATCTCGCCACCACTGCCGCTGACACGCCCGCGGATCACGGCACGCATGGCATCCAGGTGCGCCTTGATCAGCTCGACCTGATTATCAGTGATCTCGTCCCGGGAATAGGAAAAGCCATACAACGAATCCGCGATTGTTGTGATCAGCGGATAGCCAAATGTGCCGCCCTGCCCCTTCATGTCATGGGCAATGTGGTTGATCGCCTCCAGGCTTTCACGGCGTTTTTCCGGGCTGTCAACACACCGGCCATGCTGTTCCTGCAGCTTCACAATCAGGCCCGACACCCAATCCGGATAGTCTTCAGCCATCTTTTCAAGCGCGGCTTCCGCGGCCTCAAGCGCTTCGGGCGAAATGGAAACCTTGCCTGGCGCAAGCCCCGCAGTCTTTTCCTTCAGGCGGTTCTTGAACCGGTAGAAGCGGACGATGACCTTCTTCTTATCCACGGATCACCTCCACACCTTCGCTCTTGTCCGTCAGGACACGGCGTTCAGTACCACCATATTCAAGCTTCTGGCGGCGTCTGTCCGGGCCGAAGAAATCCTTGGTATGCACAAACTGGCGAGGCCGCTCGATAATGGAAATCAGCTTTTCACCAATATTCTTGATGGTGAAGGGTTTCGCCAGCATGTCGGTAACACCCATTTCGCGGGCCTGAAGCACGCGCTCGGGTTCCGAATAGCTGGTGATCATCACAAACGGCACGAAGCGGTCAGGGCTATCCTTATGGCGGCGCACCCAGCGCAGGAACATCATGCCATCGATCGGATGCATGTCCCAATTTGAGATGACAATGTCGATTTGCTGCACCCCCACTTTCATGGGCTCATTCTTCACGCGCTGCAGGAAATGGATTGCGTCGCCCCCATGTTCGACAGCAAACACGTTACCAACGCCAAGGACCTTCAGGGAATTTACCAGCAAGGAGCGGATGAACGGGCTATCTTCCGCCAACAATACATTTACCCGGTCAAAATCATAATCGCTCATACATGTGCCTTAATTATCCTGCCCCACACAGGTTGATAAACTTTTTTACCGTTAGTTTTGACGCCCGGTCAATCTTTTCGCTTTCATTTCACCAGTTTAACCAGCGTTGATCACACCCTCAAGCTCCGCGAGGCGCTCCTTCAGGGTATCAAGAATCGGCCCACGGCGCGGGTCATTCGCCGCAGGTTCCCCCAGCATCTCTGCCCGTTCCGCAGCGCGCGCGAGCCGCCACGCCCCGATCCCCCGGGCCGCCCCCTTCAGCTTGTGGGCTGATGATCGCCAGCCGTCCCCCTCAGCGGATGAGAGGGCATCAAGGTAAAGCGGCGCGTTATCGAGGAAGATTTTCAGGACATCACGCGCCAGATAAGCGTCACCCCCAGTGTACCCCTTGAGGTGTTCGCGGTCCAAAACGACGGACTCGTCCCAATCGGATTCGGCCATTAACCAGCATCCTTGCCAAGGGCCGCGCGTCCTTCGCGGGTCAGCTTGCAAACCAGCCAATCAGGCTTGATCGGGTTCCTGTACCAGGGCTCGCACCAGCCTTTCGACAGGCAAGACTTTATTGTCGCGTCCTTGATACGCTGGCCGTCCCGGTCAAACAGTGGCAGCTTGCCACCAGGCTCGGAAAGCCCTCTTTCAAGATAGCGTTTCTGTGCACCACTGGGCTTGGCCTTGGTGGCAGGTGTCTGTTCCAACAGATCGTTCATAAAACCCCTTCCCTTTCATGAAAACGATCACGAACCGTCATATTGCCATAATCTTCGTTAAAATTCTTCTTTTCCGATAAGGAACAAGCTGGCACGTGTTGACGTTCTGGTGTTATTCATAAACTGTAACAATAGAGAAAACTATTTCATATGGGTGGCGGTAACGCCGGGGGCGGCATGTCAAAAGCGGAAATGGACTTCCCAGAAACGTCTGAGCAAAAGTCGGTCGAGGGCAACGACGCGCTGCCTGAAGCCAATAGCGAGAATGCGAAAAAAGCCATCCGGGCCCGCAACACGCGGCGCCTGATGCCTTTCATGCTGGCCAGTGTCTCATCGCTGGGATGGCTGGGTGCTGGTGGCTATTACCTGACCAACGCAGGCGTCAACATTGCTGCGATGGCACCCGAGGCTGCTGCCGCAATCATCGGCGGCCTGACAACGCCCATAGCCATTTTCTGGCTGATTGCCCTGGCCTTCCAGCGCACAGACCCCTTGCTTGAGCGTAGACTGGCCATGGCGCAAAGCCTCCACAAGGCCGTGGCGCCTGTGGAACTGGCAGAACAGCGCCTGTCGCAGCTGAACCGCTCGCTCAAAAAAGAACTGACCAACATCGAAGCCGTCGCAGACCTGGCGTCTGACCGGATTGATAACCTGGAGAACCGTTTCCAGGAGCAGATCAGCAACCTGTTTTCAGCCACGGCAGACACAGAAGCCCGCACCACCAGCATCCGGGAAATCCTGGAGCGCGAGCGCGGCAGCATGTCAGACCTGACAAAAGAAATCGAAGGCCGCTTCAACAACCTGGAAGCCATTGTCAAAGCTATGGCAGCAGACCTTTCCGGCGCGGGCGAAAACGCGGCCGGCACGGCGCTTTCCGCCAAGGAAAAGATCGACGAGAGCCTCACGGCCCTTCACGGCGCTACAGACAATATGGAAGCCCGGCTCGACAGCGCCAGCAGCCAGATGTCGAAAAAGGCAAACGAAGTTCAGGAAATGTCGATGGACGTGGAGCTGCGCCTGCAGACTGTCACAGACAATGTACTGTCCGGCATGGACCGCTTCCGCCACGATGTGGAAGGCCTTGAAGGCCGGTCCGCAGAGCTTTCCGAACATATGACCACTCAGGCGAATGTGCTCAATGAACTGGCACAGCTGGCTGCGGCCGAATCCGCCAAAATCGAAGAAGCCTTGCGGTCCCACGTCGGTGAAGTCCGTACAGCTGCCACCGATGCGTTGGCGCACACCGAAGAAGTCTCGACCATTGTGTCCGAGCGTGCCCAGACCATGTCCGAGAAGATGACCGAAGCCGTCAGCCAAGCCAAAGCCATGCTGGATGAAGCCGGTAAATCGCTCGAAGACCACTGTGAGGCCGCGCTTTCCACAAGCAAGTCGGTGAACGAGCAGACGCTGGCGACCACCGAAGAAACCGGCAAGGCCGTGCTGGAGCACGCCCGACAGGTGGACCGGGTGCTTGATGACGGGCTTGAGCGCGCGCGTCGGGCGCTGGATGAGACCATGGCGTCCATCACCAGCCACAGCGATACTGCTGCAGCCCAAGCAGAAGAAGTTGCTGCACGAACCTTGCAGCATATCCGCCAGCTGCGTGCGGGCGTTGAGGAACAGCTTGAAGAACTGGCCAAGGCTGGCGAGACCGCAGGCACCCAACTCGGGGCTTCCGCAGACCAGATAGGGGCGAAGGCTGACGAACTGACAGAAAAAGCTGGCGCCACCAGTGAAGAGCTTGCAGGCGTCAGCGAACAGATGGGCGCTCAAAGCCAGCAAATCGCAGAAGTATTGAATGATACCCGCATGAAGCTGGCACGGCTGGAGGAAGATCTTTCTGCCCAGCGGGATGCGCTCAACAATGCCTCGAACGACGCTGCTGAACGCGTGATCGAAGCCGCCGAACGCTTCACGTCGCACGGGCGCGAGCTTCAGGAAGCAGCCGAACAGGTCGGCGAAGCCCTGGAGGGCAAGTCAGGCAATCTGGTGTCCATTGTTGAGCATATGCGCGAAACGGGCACCCAGACAGCCGACGACCTGACGGCAGCTTCGGACACACTGAAGGAGCGCAACACCGACCTGCGGACGGAACTCAAGGAATCCAGCGATGCACTGGGAAGCGCCGCGGAAGCCTTCTCCGGCGAACGGGCGCGCATCAAGGACGAAACCGAAGGCGTGGTGAAGAACCTCAATCAGGCTTCTGACACCATGAGCAAGGAAGTCGACCGCTTTGCGCTCAGCTCGATGGAAGCCGCAGCGCGCCTTGATGCCGCCAGTCAGTCCCTGATGGACCAGACCGAGCGGGCGCAGACGGAAATGAAATCCTCCGTCGACGAAACGCGCGACGAACTGGCCGCCAGCATGGAGGAAATCTCCAACAAGGCAGCAGAGCGCATCACCTACCTGCGCGAAGAAATGCAGGCCACCCTCGCCCGCGTGTTGGAGGAGTATACCGACACGGCCGAGCAGGCAGAGAAGGAAAGCGCGCTTCTGGCCATGCGCATCGGCACAGAAGCCGACAAGATCGCCAAACAGGCGAACCAGTTCATGGACCATACGGCCCAGATTGAGCAGCGCATCGCCAGCGCCACCAAGAATGACTTCGCCCGCACATCCACGCTGTTGATGGAAAGCCTGCAGTCGACCTCCATCGACATCAACAAGGCCATTTCCACGGACCTGCCGGATGATGTGTGGGAAGCCTATCTCGCGGGGGACCGGTCAGTATTCATGCGCCGGTCGCTCAAGATTGCAGACCGCAGCACCCGCAAGACCATCGCCGACAAGTTCAAGACAGACCCGGAATTCCGCGAGGCGGTTACCCGCTATTGCCGCGATTTCGAGGGTATGATGGAACGGGCGATGCTGGGGGACCGCGGCAGCGCCATGTCTGTCACATTGATTTCATCCGATATGGGCAAGCTGTATATTTTGCTAGGACAATCGCTCAAGAAATTCGGCTAAGCCATTATAATTAAAGCGAGTACGGGAGGGGAGCCTATGCGCGCGCACATCATTGCGGCACTTGCCACCTGCAGCCTTCTTTCAGGCTGCGGTACTGAAGAAGCCAAAGACCAAAGCCCGGTTCAAGCGCCCGAGAAGATCGAATGGCGCATGACCAGCACCTACCCCAGCACACTCATCCAGTTGGGCACCATGGGCAAACGGCTGGAGCGTGAAGTGAACGCCATCTCTGGCGGTAACATCACACTGAAATTCTACGAACCCGGCGTGATTGCCCCACCCTTCGAGACGTTTGACGCCATCAGCTATGGCGCCATTGAAGCCGGCTGGTCCACCCCCGGCTACTGGGCGGGAAAAGACAGTGCGTTGCAGCTGTTTTCCGCCGTACCGTTCGGGCCGTCAGCGCCGGAATATCTGGCATGGATTGATTATGGCGGCGGGCGTGAGCTGTTTGAAGAGGTTTACCACAAGCATAACATCCACAGCATTCTGTGCGGCATGACCCCGCCTGAGGCGTCCGGCTGGTTCAAGAAGGAAATCAAGAGCATTGAAGACTTCAAAGGCCTCAAGATTCGCTTCTTTGGCCTAGGCGCCAAGGTGATGGAGGAAATCGGCGCCTCCCCACAGCTGATTGCGGGCGGTGAGATCTATCAGGCGCTGGAGCTGGGCACCATCGACGCAACCGAGTATGCCATGCCGGCTGTCGACTACCGCATGGGCTTCTATCAGGTAGCAAAACACTATTATTTCCCCGGCTGGCACCAGCAATCCACTTTCTTTGAGCTGATGATCAACCTGGATGCCTGGAACAGCCTGTCAGACCTTCAGAAATCCCACATCGAGGCCACATGTTCGTCGAACATCCGCTACGGCATATCCGAAGGCGAGGCCTTGCAGGCAGACGCCATGGCCGCTCTTGAAGCCGCAGGTGTGCAGATCCACACATGGTCGCCGGAAATTCTGGCTGAGCTCGAAGCCGCCTGGAACAAGGTCGCTGCCAGGATGGCGAGCAACGATCCCGAGTTCGCCCGCGTCTGGGAGAGCCTCCAGACCTTCCGCAAGAAATACAAAGCCTGGTCCGACCGCGGCTACCTGAAGGAATGAGGGTTATGGAACGCCTCTTATCCTTCGCAGCAAAGCTGGAGCGCATCAGCAGCGCCATTGGCCGCCTTGCTGCCTGGGCTATCATTGCCCTTGTGCTGGTGATCATGACAGATGTGATCCTCAGGCGCTGGTTCGTGATCGGCTCCACCAAACTGCAGGAACTTGAATGGCACCTGCACGGCTTTCTGTTCCTGCTGTGCCTTGGCTGGGCCTACACAAAAAACGCCCATGTACGCATTGAGCTGGTAAGCGAACGCCTGAGTGCCCGTACCCGCGCCTGGATTGAGCTGGTCGGCTGTATCCTGTTCCTGCTGCCGTATGTCAGCGCCGTGCTGTGGTTCGGCTATGACTATGTCAGCTACAGCTGGGCCTATAACGAAGCCTCTGCCTCACCCACCGGGCTGCCCGACCGCTGGATCATCAAGTCGGCGATCGTCATCGGCTTTGCCGTTCTTGGTATTGCCGCCATTTCGCGACTGCTGCAGGCCGTTGTCTTCCTTTTCGGCAGGCCTGAGCAGGCAGAACGCACGCCTTTCTCCCAAACTGAACCACAGACGGGAGAAAGCTGATGGATATGCTGATCGAATATCTGCCGTTCCTGATGTTCCTGGTGCTGACACCGTTGCTGTTCTCCGGCTATCCGGTCGCGTTTGTACTAGGCGGTGTTGGTCTGGCCTTCTGGCTGCTGGCCGTGGCGCTGGGTCTTGAGAATGAGAACAGCTTCTTCCTGATCATCGGCCGCATTTTTGGCGGCGTGGTGAACAAGCAGGTGTTGGTGGCCATTCCCATGTTCATCTTCATGGGGACCATGCTGGAGAAAAGCGGTGTGGCACGCTCGCTGCTTTACACCCTGCAATTGATGACCCGCCGCATCCCCGGCGGCCTGGCGCTGTCTGTCACGCTCCTGGGCGTGATCTTGGCAGCCACCACCGGTATCATCGGCGCCAGCGTGGTGATGATGACCCTTCTGGCCTTGCCGGTGATGATTGACCGTGGGTACGACAAAGCACTGGCGTCCGGCACCATCGCGGCGTCCGGCACATTGGGCATTCTGCTGCCACCCTCTATCATGCTGGTGGTGATGGCCGATCTGTTGTCCACCTCCGCGGGTGGGCTTTTCATGGCGGCCATCGGGCCCAGCCTTGTGCTCGCAGTTTTGTATATGGGATACATCCTGGTTCGCACCAGCCTGAACCCGGCGCTGGCGCCGCCGCTTGGCGCCGAAGCCGCAAAAGGCCAACTGACAGTTGGCCGCATCGTCAAAAGCTTTGTGCCACCCATTCTGCTGATTGTTGCTGTGCTTGGGTCCATCTTTGGCGGCATCGCCACACCAACGGAAGCCAGCGGCGTGGGAGCTGCGGGTGCCCTGATCCTGGCTGCTGCGAACAGAAAACTTAGCTTCGCGACGCTCAAGAACGTTGTCGAACAATCAGCCCTGACATCCACCATGCTGTTTGGCCTGTTTGTCGGGGCCACAGCTTTCTCGTTCGTCTTCGCACTTCTGGGTGGGCACGACCTGATCCTGCACCTGATGGAAACCTCAGGCGCCGGTCCGTGGCTGATCCTTGGGATCCTGATGGTAACCGTCTTTGTGCTGGGGTTCTTTTTCGACTGGATCGAAATCACCCTGATCATCCTGCCTGTGTTCGCGCCCGTCATCTCGCAACTGGATTTCGGCGATCACCTGTCGGACCCAAGCCATGTGCTGCCGTGGTTCGCCGTTCTGATGGCAGTCAATCTGCAGACCAGCTTCCTGACACCGCCCTTCGGCTTTGCCCTTTTCTATATGAAGGGTGCCGCGCCGGCCTCCGTAAAGCTTACAGACATCTATCGGGGCATCGTGCCCTTCGTTCTGCTGCAGCTTCTGGGGTTGATCATGCTGCTGATATGGCCAGAAATTGCGCTCTGGCTGCCAGCTTTCATGGCATCCTGACAAAAGAAAAGGGACGCTACGCGGCGTCCCTTCATCAACATTCAATCTGAAAAACGAATCATTTCGAATCAGATTCGTTCGATTCGCTTCCCTCTACTGCCTGCAGCTTGCCGATCAGATAATCCAGGTTTTCGGTATCCACGTCATTTTCAACTGCGGTCAGCACCCGCTCGATCATCAGTTGGCGATACATCTCCCGGTCATCACCGCCGGTCTCCAGCATTTCGTCGGCAACCTCGAGCGCAGCCCGTGCCATGGGCAGGAACTGCGGCGGCATCTTGGCCACTTCAAACAGACGCTTCATGCCTAGCTCGCCTTTGTCGTGAACAAGCTTGTATGCGTTACTGACCGGAATACCCACCTTCTTGGCCAGTGCCACTTCGAAGAAGGTCGTGTCGCCCATGCAGAGCGCCCTTAGCATCAGTGTGGGTGTCAGGCGGCCATTTTCAGCCAGCTGGTCAACCAGTTCCTGCACAGTGGCGGATTTCTGACCACCTTCCAGAAGCGATACTGTAGCCTTCTCACGGCTTTCCAGCAGAAGGTCTGCCGCCATAGCAGGCGAAACCTCATGGTGGGTCATGATATGGTCGCGGATCTTCTCGGACACCATGGTCACAAGACGTTCGGCGACACCGATTGGCAGTTCGCCGCGCAGCGCCATCGGTGTTTTGACCGCGTCGCTATCGCTGAATTTCTCAAGAACCTTGTCGTAGGTCTTCTCTGCGATCCTTGCCGCTTCATTGCCGACAAGCGTCGCGACAACTTCTTCATTGCCAGAGTCAGCCAGCGCATCCGCCACATCTTCAGAAACATCCTTGCGGCCCGCTACAGCTTTCTGGACCGAAACCCCTTTGGTGCGAACGATTTCAATCAGGTCCTGATCTGTCAGGACACTTGAGAATTCAACGACCGGCAGCGCGACCTCGTCCACGTCCTTCGCAAGCGACGTCGCAACATCGCGCGGAACGTCAGGGTTTTCCTTCAGGCTTTCAGCCAGCGCGTGCCGAACCCGGACTGAAGCGTCCTTGAGCATGACCCGGAAAATGTCTTCCGCGATCTTGCGTTCCCCTTCCGTGAGCGCCGCATCACCAAAAGTTGACGCTACCTTGGCGGCCGCCGCTGCCCGGTTATCGACGTTCGGATCCTGCAGCAGTTTCGCGACATCGGCGCTGGAAAGCTTGGTACTGTCTGACAAGGCCTTATCCCCACTCATGTAATTTCATATGAACGCTACGGTAAACAAGTTAAGCGCCAGTTAAAAGGGCGTGTCCGCCTGAATTTGTGAAAACCACAGCCCTCTCCCGATTTTGACTATAGTTTCCTTGAGCCTGCGCCGTTTAGCGGCTAGCATGCGCAACAATTTTAACCGGACGGGCCTACCGTCCCAAGAATATTTTGTCTGGGCAAGAAAATAATAATGCGCCCGTCAACAGGGGAAGCTTTGAGTTATGTATAAACGATTACTGGGAGCCTTGGCCGCAGTCTTTGCACTAAGTGGGACAGTGCATGCTGCAGAACAATCATCCTTCCAACAATTCCTGGATGATTTCTCCATGATGGTGAACGACGCCGTTTCACCTTTCACAACGAAATTCTCTGAAATCATTTTCTATCCAATTCCTATGGATTGGCTGGTTGACGGTGCTCCTGGACTGCCTGTCATTGTATTATGGCTTTTTTCTTTTGCGCTGTTTTTCACCATCTATATGGGTTTCATCAACTTACGCGGATTCACGCAGGCCTTTCGGATCGTAAAAGGCACTTATGACAACCCAGATGACCCTGGTGAGGTGACCCACTTCCAGGCGCTGACAGCGGCCCTATCCGCAACTGTTGGCCTTGGAAACATTGCGGGTGTCGCAATCGCGATCTCCGTTGGCGGCCCTGGTGCCACTTTCTGGATGATCCTGGTTGGTCTCTTTGGGATGACCAGTAAGTTCTGCGAAGTAACGCTTGGCCACAAGTACCGCGACATTGACGAACATGGCGTGGTTTCCGGCGGCCCGATGAAATATCTGTCCAAAGGCCTTGCTGGCCTCGGTATGCCGAACCTGGGCAAAACCCTGTCCGTCATCTTCGCCCTGATCTGTATCCTGGGCGCGTTTGGCGCAGGCAACATGTTCCAGGCCAACCAGGCGACATTCCAGCTGGCTGCCATTGCGGCTGAATTGACGGGCGGCGCAGACAGCTTCTTCGCCGGCAAAGCCTGGATCTTCGGCCTGATCTATGCTGGCCTGCTGTCCTTCGTGATTGTTGGTGGTATCCGCGGCATCACGCACGTGACTGAATTCCTGGTGCCTATCATGGCGGCCGTCTATGTCATCGCGGCGCTGGCGATCATCGGAGCAAATATCACTGATGTACCGGCTGCTTTCGGCCTGATCTTCAAAGGCGCCTTCACTGGTGAAGGTGTTGTTGGCGGTATCCTTGGCGTGCTGATCATGGGCCTGAGGCGTGCGACCTTCTCGAACGAGGCAGGCCTTGGTACAGCGTCCATCGCGCACGCTGCCGCCAAGACCAATGAGCCTGTGGCTGAAGGCCTCGTGGCGCTGATTGAGCCGTTCGTTGATACGGTTGTGATCTGTACCATGACGGCGCTGGTGATCATCCTGACAGGCGCTTACCTGCAGGCTGGTGATTTTGACGGCATCGCCCTGACATCCATGGCGTTTGACAGCTTCTTCGATGGCTTCCGTTATGTACTAACGATTGCTGTGCCGATGTTCGCCTTCTCCACCACCATCACCTATTATTATTATGGTGAGCGGGCTCTAGATTACCTGACCAAAGGCGGCCACAAGCAAGCAACCAACATCTATAAAATGTGTTACCTGCTGGCCATCGTTGTCGGTTCTGCGATGCAGCTGACCGCTGTGATGGACTTTGCCGACGCGGCCCTGCTGGCCCTCGGGTTCCCGAACCTGATTGGCGTGTTCCTGCTGCGTAAGGAAGTTAAAGCACTGCTGAACGATTATTGGGGGCGCCTTAAAGCTGGCAAGATCAAACCTTATGTTCCCGGAGCAAATGAAAGCGGCAAACTGCCACAGGAGACTTGATCTTCATTCATGTGCTATTAAGTAAGGAACTGGAATATGTGGCGGGGGTTACCCCGCCACAACGCTATTGGGAGCTTGTGTTATGAAAAAGACTTTTGCCACTCTTGCGCTTGTTGCTGCGCTATCGCCTTTTGTCGCCCCTGCCACCATTGCAGACGATGACCCTACGTCGACGGCAATCTCTGACGGCGGCGATGCCACCAAAGGCAAACGCCTCTTCAACCGCTGCAAGGCTTGCCATAACCTGACAGCTTCCGACCGGGCCAAACTGGGCCCCAATCTGGATAATCTGTTTGGCCGGACCGCCGGAACGTCAGAAAGCTTCACCCGTTATTCGAAAGCACTGACGGAGGCCGGTTTTGTCTGGACAGAAGAAAAACTGGACGCCTGGCTCACCAGCCCCAAAACATTCCTGCCTGGCAACAAAATGCAGTTTGCCGGCCTGCGAAAAGAACAAGACCGCAAGGACCTGATGGCCTATCTGCGGGACGCGACAACCGGCGCGGAATAAAATATATCGGACCATCCGCGGCCGACATGTGAGGACACATTTGAATGAAACGCCTACTAGCAACTTTATCCCTGCTGCTGATGATCGTTGTGCCTGCGAAAGCTCAAGGCGACCAGGCCGTTGACGATGCCCGCGGTGCGATCGACTTCATCCAGCGGATTTCCGACGAAACCATTGCTGTCTGGAGCGATTCAAAAATGACAGAGGTGGAGCGTTATAACGCCTTCCGCGCCATTTTTGAGGAAGCAACAGACATTGAACTGTTGGCCCGCGGCATGCTGGGGCGCCACTACCGCACCGCTACGAGCGAGCAGCGCGACGCCTACATGAAAGCCATGGGAGACTATATTGTTTCCGAATTTGACAAGCGCATGGCTCAGATCGGTTTCAAGACCCTTGCTGTAACCGGCACCAAGGCAGCACCTGGCAAACATGGACACCTGTTTGTAAGCACGGAAGTTGAGCGCGACGAAGGCGAGCCTATCCTGGCAGACTGGCGAGTTCGCAAGAAAGACGGCAAGTTCCAGATCGTGAATCTGGAGTTTGAAGGCATCAACCTGATGATCACCAACCGCGATGTATTCTCGTCAAAGGTCAAGGACGACGGCATGGACGGTCTGATCAGCTGGCTGAAAGCACAAAACACCGCGCCACAAGCCGTTCAGGGCGCAAGCTCGGAATAAACCTAGTGCGCCGCCTCGAGGCTACACTCGAGGCGGAGGCTCCCCGCCGTATTATAAAGCGCGGCCTCAAGCGCGGCCTCCCTGCCCGCTGGCACATTCACCGCAAACCGCGTGCGGTAATCAAACGCCCCATCATCCAGCGGCACACGTCGGCTGCTCATACGCACGATGTTTGCGTCATAGTCCACCAGCACTTCGCTGATCCGCGCCACAAGCCCTGGTCGGTCACCGCCCTTGATTTCCACCAGGTGCGTGATTTCGCCATCGGCGCCACGTTCCAGATCATAATGGAAGCTTGAGACAGTGATTCTGGCCCCATTGAGCAACGCGAGCTCTGCCAAGCCTTTCTCCAGGTCTTCCCGACTGGTGTCAGCTTCAAACGTGGCAATACAGGAAAACTCGAACGCCTCGCCCAGTACCGCGAACGAGCTGTCAGCTAAATTTGCCCCAATTTCAAAGAGATAGCCAGTTACAGCGGACACGACACCTGTCTGGTCACGGCCGATGATCGAAATAAGAAAAGACGTTGGGTTTTGAGCCGTCACGGTGGCACTCCTAGAAAAAGGTGGTGTTTTGCTGCGAGTTTGCTAAATAAACGCCGCGCACACAATCAATGTTTTTTACATTGCAGACTGCAGAAAAAATTCGCAACGAGACCGGCAGGGTCGTTGCCTGAACAATCGGATCAGGCCAAAGGCAGCAGGCCAAACGCAACAGGATGGTAACTCATGGCTGAACAACTTCTTCACCTTGTCTTCGGCGGACAAGTGACTGACCCACAGAAACTGGAATTCGCTGACCTGAACAAGGTCGACATCGTTGGCATTTACCCAAGCTACACTGAGGCTGAAGCGGCCTGGCGCAGCGTAAGCCAAGCAAACGTTGACGATGCCATGACCAAATATGTGGTGGTGCACCTGCACAAGCTGTTGCAGCCCGAAGAATAAACTCCGGGCTCTTTCCAGCTGATTTTCTGTAAAGTCTTGGGCCCTGCGAAAAGGTGGGGCCCGGGAATCAGGGATCGCGAAACGCGATCAACCCGTTAAATGGCGCTTGCCGCGCCGTCGAAATAGGCGCGAACGCCTTCTTCAATCACTTCGCCCTGGCGGTCATAAACCCCCATACGGCCAATCATTGTGTCGTACGCTTCCTTGCGGGACGTGGGATGCATCCGCTTCAATTCATGTGCGACCAGCCTGTGCAGGCCTTCATTGTTGATGGTATGGTTCATTCTATCTTCCATATACTCACTCGCTTTCTGTTCTTACTATTATGCTCTCCTGTATACCGCCACTTGAAGGCAGTTTTTTGACAGCAGCCTTACAATTAAAAGTATGGCTTTCAGACAAACGGCGGCGCCACCTACGTAGCACCGCCGCCAGAGATAGAAACAATATGGGAACTATCCTCAGGATTTCAAGGACTTGATCCAGGAATCCACGTTTTCCTCAAGGATGGAAAGCGGCACAGCACCGTTTTCAAGCACCACCTGGTGGAAACCGGCATAGGAGAATTTTTCGCCCAACTCGTCCATGGCCTTCTGGCGAAGCTCCATGATCTTCAGCTTGCCGACCATATAGGCCGTTGCCTGCCCCGGCATCACGATATAGCGCTCGATTGCAGCCACAACATCGCCCTTTGGGTTCGGTGTGTTTTCCGAAAGATAGTCAATTGCCTGTTCACGCGTCCATTTCTTGGAATGGATGCCAGTATCCACCACCAAACGGCACGCCCGCCATAGTTCCATCGCAAGGCGACCGAAGTCTGAATAAGGGTCTTCGTAAAAGCCCATGTCCTTGCCCAGCTCTTCGGTATAGAGGCCCCAACCTTCAGTGAAGGCGGTGAAGCGCGCAACACGCTGGAACAGCGGCACACCCTCGAGTTCCTGACTGATGGAAATCTGGAAATGGTGGCCAGGAATGCCCTCATGGTACGCCAGTGCTTCCAGCTGATAGATCGGCATGAAGCTCATATCGCGCAGGTTGGCATAGAAGATACCAGGACGGGAGCCGTCTGGCGCCGCGCGGTTATAGAAGGCCTTGCCAGCGGAATCTTCCCGGAACTTTTCCACCGCACGCACTTCCATGGGCGCTTTTGGCGTCAGGGTAAAATACTCGGGTACCTTGGCGCGCATGCCGTCAATGAGGTCACGGGCCTGCTGGAGGTACTCCTCTTTGCCCTCCTCCGTGTTCGGATAATAGAACTGCGGGCCTGACCGGGTAAACTCGAAGAACTCCTGCAGCGTGCCCTCAAAGCCGACTTTGTCCATGATCTCCCGCATGGCGGTGTGAATGCGTTCCACATTCTCAAGACCCACATTGTGGACCTCATCCGCTGTCATGTCGGTGGTCGTCATGTTTTTCAGGGCTTGGGCATAGAAGGCGTCCCCGTCAGGGAACTTCCAGGCGCCGTCGTCCGTGGTCGCTGTGGCTTCCAGCTTCTTGAGCTCGGCAATCAGTGCCTCATAACCCGGCTTCACCCCAGCCAGAAGTGCCGCCGACGCTTCAGCCACCAGGGCATCCGCCTCAGCTTCTGGCAGCTCCAGCCCAGCTACCTTCTTGCGGAAGTCGGCAAGCAGCACGCTGTCTTCACCACTATCATCAAATGGCGCGCCCTTCAGGAGGTTTTCAGACGCCTCGATCACGTATGGATAGACGAACTTGGGTGCCTGGATGCCCATGCCTGCGCGCTTCTCAAGCGACGCAACCAATTGGCCCATCAGCGCCTCCACGCCGTTGAGGCGCTTAATATAGGCCTTGGCATCATCCACACTGGTGACCCGGTGAACGGTCATCAGGTGGCTCGGGATGCCCGTCTGCCACCCAAACATCTGGTTGACCGGATAGCCGTAATCCCGCCAGCGATCGTTGGCGATGGTGCGCTCAGCCGTAATCTCGAAAATGCGGTAGCTCAGTTGGTTCTTCTCATTCAGGCTATCGAAATTGAAGGTCTTCAATGTTGCCAGTTGATCCTTGATCAGCTGCAGCTGTTCGTCGGCGGCAGCATCCGTCAGCTCCGGCCATTTGTCATTGTTGCTGCGATCACCCAGGCGCTCTGCCATCAATGGGTTCAGTGCAAGCCGTGCTTTCATCGCCTCGTCAAAGAAAGCGGTGATCTGGGCATTAACGTCCTGGACCTGCTCGGTGGCCTGGCCTTCCTTTGCGGTCTTGGTGTCCTTCGCGGGTTCGCAGGCAGCCAGTGCCAGCAAAAGTGCTACAGATGAAACAGTGTTACGAAACATGATATCTCCCTTATGTCGCGTCAGCGGTGCCCCTGTTAAAAAACCTAAATTTCTTAGGGCTTGGTAAGCTTTTGCCAACTTATGTGCGCTAGAGTGACGCTTGCGTGCGATAAATTGCAAGCTTTGTTGACAAAGGTGCCTGAGATGCCTATCTGACGCATCAGTAAAGGAGTCGGAAGCTAAAATGCAGTATGATCCAAAAGTAACGAAAAACCCTCTGTTCACGATTGGCCAAGTGGTTCGGCACCGCTTTTTCCCATTCCGCGGCGTGGTTTTTGACGTGGACGCAGAATTTTCCAATTCCGAGGAATGGTGGGAATCCATCCCGGCAGAAATCCGCCCGGCCAAGGAACAGCCCTTCTACCACCTGTTCGCTGAAAATGAGGATTCAAGCTATGAAGCTTACGTATCCCAGCAGAATTTGGTAGCGGACGATTCAGACGAACCAGTGAACCACCCGGATGTGGGGGAACTGTTTGGCCAGCTGGACAAAGGCCTTTATGAATTGAAGGCGATCCCGCGCCACTAAGGCACCGGAGCGTTATATTTCAAGCATAAAAAAAAGCGGCCACCAGGGCCGCTTTTTTATTGGGTATTGGCGTCAGGCCTTAGGCAACGAAAGCCGCCAGAAGCGCCATAACCAGAACAACAGCAGCAGTACCGCGTACAGTCGCTTTCATGAAACCTTCGAACGTCCGTTCCTGTTCTTTGATATCCATCACTTTAGCTCCAATAGACTGGCACTGCAGCGTGCCTTTAAACCATCTCGACCGCTCTATAGCGCAACCAGCGCCCGAGGCCAAGCCCTATCCGCGACCTTATGACACAGTTCTTTCGAGACACGCCTGCAACTGCGCCGGCTCGATGTTGCCGCCGCTGATCACGATCACTGTTGTCTTACCCTGGCAGGCCACTTTACCCGCCAGAAGCGTCGCCAGGGAAGCCACGCCGCCAGGTTCACCCACCAGCTTCATGCTGATCGCCGCATAGGCCACAGCGTCCAGCGCCTCATCGTCGCTGACGGTCACGCCCTTGAGTCCCAGATCCCTCATGATGGGGAACGTCAGGTCCCCGGCGCTGGGGGTTAAAAGCGCATCGCAAACAGACCGCGCACCGAAATCCACCTGCTCAATGGTGCCGCTGATGAGCGACCGGGTCACATCGTCAAAGGCTTCAGGTTCCACCACATAGCCGTCCAGGCCCGGGAAATGCTTATAGAGCGCCATGTAGGCGCCCGAGCACAGGCCGCCACCGCCACAGTTGATCACCGCCTGGTCAGGCGTGATGCCCATGGCCTCAAGGTCCTCGGCGATTTCAAGGCCCACCGTGCCCTGCCCCGCCATAATGAAGGGGTCGTTATAGGGCGGCACCACCGTGGCACCGCTGTCGCCCACAACGCGGGCCGCAACCTCTTCGCGGTTTTCATTATAGCGGTCATACAGAACCACGTCCGCACCATAGCCCCGAGTGTTGGCCAACTTCAGTTCAGGCGCGTCCTTCGGCATCACGATGGTGGCCTTGATACCCAGCAGTTCAGCGGCATGGGCGATGCCCTGGGCGTGGTTGCCAGAAGAGAAAGCCACGACACCGCGGGCTTTTTCCTCGTCCGTCAAACGCGACAGGCGGTTATAGGCGCCCCTGAATTTGAAAGCGCCAACACGCTGCAGGTTTTCAGGCTTGATCAGCACCCGGCCACTCACGCGCGCATTCAGCGTCGGGCTTTCGATCAGCGGCGTCCGGACCGCCACGCCCCTGATCTGTTCTGCGGCACTTAAGATATCATCATAGCTGATTGCATAAGTCATTTTGGGGCATCCTCGCCATTATGTTTTTTTGATTTCTTATAGTTGGCTTTTCGCGCATCCCACCAGCGGCCAATTTTGACCTCATACTTGCGCCGGAACCGGCGGACGACCGGGAAATCAACAGACAGAACCAGAAGCCCAAGAGGTGCCATCCAGAAGCCCAGGACCGGCAAGAACCCTAGGAAGCCCCCCAAAATAAGAAGAATGCCCACCACAATGCGTCCAATGCGCGTGGCAGGCATTACCCTTTTGACATGTTTTCTGACCATGAAATCTCGCGATACTAACCAACCTCGTTGATGGTTTTCCGCATGATTTCACCAATCTTGTCAATATCTGATTTGGATATATTCAGGGGCGGCGCGATCGCAATGTGGTCACCACTCATCCGCACCTTCAGGCCATTCTCGTATGACCGTTGGAATATCTCGCCCGCTCGCTTCATCGGCGTGCTGTCCTTATGGGCGAACGTCAGCGCGCTCATGAAGCCCAGATTCCGGGCATCTGTGACCGTTTCGGCCTCAGCCAGATCATGGACCATGTCCTCGAAATAGCCCTCGAGCGCCCGGACATTTTCATAAACGCCCTCTTCCACGTACGCCTTCTGGGTTGCGATGGCCGCCGCGACCGCCAGCGGGTGCGCGGAATAGGTATAGCCGTGGAACAGCTCCACACCCGCTTTGGTTTCGTCCATGAAGGTGTCGTAGATTTCCTTCTGCACCGCCACGGCACCCATTGGGACAGCACCATTGTTGATGGCCTTGGCTGTGGTGATCAAGTCCGGTTCGATGCCGAAGCGTTCAGCAGCTGACGCATATCCGAGGCGCCCGAAAGCCGTGATCACCTCATCGAAGATCAGCAGGATGCCGTGCTTCTTGGTGATCTCCCGCAGGCGCTCCAGATAGCCCTTCGGCGGAATATAGACACCGCACGACCCGGCAGCCGGCTCAACGATGACCGCTGCAATGGTGCTCGGGTCATGCAGGCCGATGATGTTTTCCAGCTCGTCCGCCAGATGGGCGCCGCCTTCCGGTTGCCCCCGGCTCATGGACATGGTGTTTGGGTCATAGGGGAACGGCAGGTGATCAACGCCCGGCAGCAGGGAGCCGAAAAATTTCCGGTTGTTCACCATGCCGCCAACCGAGATACCGCCGAAGCCAACACCGTGATAACCGCCCACGCGGCCAATCAGGCGCGTGCGCTGGCCTTCGCCCCTGAGCCGGTGGTACCCAAGCGCGATCTTGAGCGCCGTATCAACGGATTCGGAACCCGAGTTGGTGAAGAAGAAATGGTCCAGGCTGCCTGGCATTGTGGCCTTCAGCATGTTGGCAAGCTCGAACGCGCCCTTATGCCCGAAGGCAAAGGCTGTGGAATAATCCAGCACGCCGGCCTGTTCCCTGATGGCTTCAACCACCTTCGGGTGATTATGCCCCAGCGCACAGCACCACAGGCCGGACGACCCATCGATCACCTCGCGCCCGTCGCTTGTTTTATAATAAAGCCCGTCAGCGCTTTCGAGCATGCGCGGGTTGGCCTTGAAATCCTTGTTTGGCGTAAATGGCATCCAATAGGCGGCCAAGTCGTCATTCACTCGTTTACTTTGGTCATTCATGACACACCTCATCTGAATGGAGAGGCCCGCAGGCCCCTCCAGAAAAATGATAATCTTTTAGTTACAATCAGTTAGGCGTAAGCCCTAGCCGCCAAAGCGGTAGGTAAACTTGGCGCCAATCGTCCGTGGACGGCTGATACCGAAACCGTGGCCAGGGAAGAAGTCCCCGCCTTCGGCTGTGCCGTCATAATACATGCGGTTAAAGATGTTCTCGACGTATGCGACAACAGACCAGCCATTGTAGCTTTCATACCCAACACGGGCCGAGAAATCAGACCAACCCTCTTGGGCGTAGATATCGATGTTATCGAGACCGCCATAGGTTTTGGTCTGCGTCCGCCAGTCGATGGACGCGTTGACTTCACCGCTATCACCAATTGCCCGGTGGTAGGCCAGGAGGCCAGAGAAGGTAAACTTCGGCGTACCCGGCAGCGTGTTGCCGTCAACACCTTCAGCAACAACCGGATCAACATCGCTGATCTCATTGTCGTTGTAGGATGATGAGACAAACAGGTCGAAGTTTTCGCTAAGGATCGCCTGAACCGTACCTTCAATACCGGTTGCTTTCACTTTACCCACGTTGGTTACCCGCGTGCCCTTGTCGAAATAGTTCAGCTGCAGGTCTTTGTAGATGTAGTGATACACGGCCATGTCCATACGGATACGGCGGTCGAGCATGTCACCCTTCACACCCAATTCGTAGGACCAGACAGTCTCTGGCTCGAACTGGTTGAGGGTTGCGTTTTCGGCCACCAGATCATCAGTGATGTCGTCATCATCCGCTTCTACTGCGAAACTACCGAAGCCGCCTGATTTGAAGCCGCGCGTGGCGCTGGCATAGATCATCCAGTCGTCATTCGGACGATAGCGGGCGACAAAGCGCGGGGTGAAATCATCCCAGGAGCTCTTGCCGGTCACGAAACCGTCGGTGGTAACACCAAACGCCCAGAAAGGACCGAGGTCACTTTCGACCGGCAGAATCCAGTTGCCGAATTCCTTGGTGTCCTTGCTGTACCTGAGGCCCATGCCAACTTCGAACTTGTCGTTCACAGCGTAGGTCAGGTCAACATAGGCGCCCCAGCCTTCGAACTTGCCGTACACATCGTTCGATTCAAGGAGCCCAACAGCATTCGGCGTGAATTCGCCATACTCATAGTAAGCAAACACTTCCGCACAGCTATAGTAGTAGTAAACCTGACACATGACTTCTTCGTCACCACGCTGGTCGAAGTGGGCGTCAATGTTTTCCTTGTAGTATGACACACCAGCGTACCAGCTCAGCGGCCCGTCACCATTGGAGACCAGGCGCAGCTCCTGCTCGAAATAGTCGCCGCTCTGGACCTGACCATAGTCGTTGAAGCCGATCGGCATGCCGTCGAAGTCTTCCGCATACTCATAGTCGTGGTCTTTGTAGCCCGTCAGGGACGTCAGCGTGGCAAAATCCAGATCCACGTTGAATTCCGCGCTCAGTGACAGGATCTCACCGCGGTCATAGTTACCCAGCTTCTGGTCGGCGCCCACATCACGTTTGTTACCGCCCGGCAGGACATTCTCTTCACCCAGCACGTTCTTCAGATGCTGGACGATCGAGAAGCCATCATTTTCCGGAACATCGTCACGGATCAGGCGGTAAATGGAGCCGGACTGGTCGCGGTCTTCATATTCCGCCATGAAAGTGGCATCCCAGCTCTCGCCGCGAACAGCAGCTGTCGCCCGGAAGGCGGACTTGTCGTGCGACACCAGCTTGTCGTCATTTGGTGCGAATGTGTTGTCCACATATCCGTTTTCCTCGCTGTGGTAGGCCGCGAGGCGAAGGGCGAAATTATCGGACATCGGCAGGTTGATCGCGCCTTCGGCTTCAAAGATGCCGCGCTCGCCAAGGCCAACTTCCACATAGCCGTCGTTTTCATCGAAGTTCGGCTTCTGCGTATGCAGGCTCACGGCACCACTGATGGCGTTACGGCCAAACAGGAAACCCTGTGGACCGCGCAGCACTTCGGCGCGTGCCATATCGAACATGGAGGTTACAACAACCCCGTTGCGGCCCTGATAGAGGCCATTCTTGAAGAAGCCGACAGAAGGGTCACCGCCGACACCAAAGTCATTCGTGGAGATACCGCGAATGTTGATATAGTCGATGAAGCTGTCTTTACTGTCGCCGGAAAAGCCCGGTGCGAATTTTACCAGGTCTTTCACGTCATCCAGGTTCACCCGTTTGGTGAAGGCCGCATCAAAGGCCGTGATGGAAACAGGAACGTCCTGCGTGGACTGGGCCCGTTTCTGCGCCGTTACCACAATTTCCTCAAGCGACAGACCGCCGCTGTCGGTGTCTTGCGCAAACGCAGTTCCGCTGGCAAATAGGATGGCGCCAAGTGACGCACCTGTGGCCAGGGCTCGATTGCGGGTTCTATGGACAGTTTTCATTTTCTGCTCCTCCCCTAAGGAATGGCCCGACATCTGTCGGGGTGTTTTAAGCAACATGTTCCGTCTCCAAACCTGCTGCTCTCATGTTTAACCAAAGGTGCGGAAGCGGCGGCGTTGCCGTTCAGTCACCCAGTTGTACTAGGGCTCCACCTCAAGCCCGGCGTCCTTGAGCACCTGCATCATAGGGCTCAAATTCTTCTCAAACTTCTTCCAGCGCCCAACCGACCGGGTGTGGGCTTTCTCACGCACCTGCGCGGCGCTTGCGGTCGTGACCGCCGCGTCCTGCTTGTGGAATTCCACGCATGCGTCCTGCCAGTCAAGGCCAAGGAAATCGATGATGCGGCGGGCATTGGGCTCCAGGTCCTGCACCACGTCCTCATAGGCCACATCCAGAATGCGGTCGCCCAATAGCGCACGCCAGCGGCCCATCAGGCTGCGGTAACGCACATGATGGAGCGCCATCTCCTGCTGGTCATAGGAATGATAGTATGCCTCGGCGAACAGCTGCTTGTAGCTTGCGAAACAGCTGTCCATCGGGTCACGCACGATATGAATGATCTTGGCGTTCGGTAGCGCGCTTGCGATCAGCGGCAGATACATATAGTTCACCGGCATCTTGTCGATGAAATGCTTTGCGTCAGGCTGCACCGACTTTGTCGTTTCAAGATACAGTTCACCCAGCGCCTTGACGTCCAGCTTGGGGGCTTCCTTGATGATGTCCGCCGTCATCGGCTTTGGCGAGCTCATCTCAAGCTGGCGCTTGATAGCCATGGTGAACTGCTGCAGCTCACCAGCTGATTCCACGTCACTGTGGGCGGTGATGATACGCTCCACCAGCGTGGTGCCCGTGCGGGGCTGGCCTACGATGAAGATCGGAGCGTCACTTGAAGCGCCCTCGCCGATACCATCAAGCCAGGCTTTGTCAAAAGATTGCTCAAGCGCTTCGAACAACTCGGCCTCCGCCTGCTCGTCATGCGGTACGGCGGCGCGGCGGGCGCGGGCGCCTGCCTCGTAGGCCGTATAGGCGTCATCCCAGGCCTCAAGGTCTTCATATTCCTTGCCGATGGCATAATTCAGGAACGCGTGGCTTGGGTGGCCCGATGGCATGCGGTCCGCGATCTTCTGCATCTCGGCGATATGATTTTCGTCTTCAGCCTTACCAAGGCGCGACAGCATCCAGTGCGCCATGCCGTCATCCGGCTTTTCCGCCAAAACGGCCTTCAAGGCTGCGCCCGCTTCATCCAGGCGCCCCAGGAACGTCAGCGCCTTGGCGCGGCTCAGGTCAAAGAAAGCAGATTTGCCTGCCGCCTTGGCCTTGTCAAACCACACCAACGCGGTCTTCTGGTCACCCAGAAGGCTATGCACATTGCCGATCACATCCAGAACCAGGGGATCGGTCGGATCATTCTCTTCTGCGTTGATGACGGCCTTCTCAGCCATGGTGAACTGGCCCATCTTGGCGCAACAGCGCGCGAACTGGGCCCAGCCTGCGGCATGCTTGTCATCCAAAGACACGACATTCTTGAAAGCGCGGCGGGCGGTTGTCCAGTCGCCGCTTTCAATGCCCACCAGCCCCACCAGAAAATGGGCTTCGACAAGCTTTGGGTGATACTTCAGCACCAGACTGCAGCAGTTACCCGCCTCAGTGAAATCGCGGCGCATCAAGGCCTGATATCCCCGGCGCAGGAACTTAGCCACATCCGCCTGCCCCATCTCTCGTGGGGCAGCGCCTGTCGGTTTCATGCCAATGGTGCCGGTATTTGAAGCCATGATCCTACCCTAGCGCGTCCTTCATTCGATAATAGGCCATACCAATGGCCTGCAGGGGCTGTGCGAATAACTGCCCCCCTGGAAATGGAGGATGCTTGATTTTTGCCATGATATCAAAGCGTTCGAACTGTCCTGCGATCGCTTCGGCGATCAATTTTGCCGACATATGCGTTGCTGCCACACCGTGGCCCGAATATGCCTGGGCAAAATAGACGTTTGGCTTAATTCGGCCCACTTGCGGAATGCGGTTCAGGCCAATGCCCATATAACCGCCCCAGCTATAGTCCACCTTGACGCCTTCAAGCTGCGGAAACACCTTGAGCATGTTGGGCTTAACGGCGGCCTCGATGTCACGGGGGTGCCGGCCCGAATATGTCGCAAGGCCGCCAAACAGCAGCCGTTTATCAGCCGACAGGCGGAAATAATCGAGCGCCCAGCGCTGGTCGCATACGGCATAATCAGACGGCAGCACACTGGCCACCTGTTCGTCGGTCAGGGGCTCGGTGGCGACAATATAGCTGCCTGCGGGCAGCACACGAGACGCCAGCTTTGGCACCAGCCGCCCCAGATAGGCATTGCCGCCCAGCACCACGATATCAGCCGTGATGCGGCAGGTGTCCATGTCGATCAGCACTTGGTCGCCCTGGTAATCCATTTTGGACACGCGCGCATTTTCAAAAACCTTCACACCCAGGTTTTCTGCCGCCCGGGCCTCGCCGCGCACCAGATTGAGCGTATGGCAGTGCCCCCAACCCATGTTCGTCACACCGCCGATATAGCGGTCCGACCCCACGATGTCCTTCACCTGGTCGCGTTCGATCACTTTCTGCTCGGGCTCGTAACCGAAGCTGACCAGCGTATCCATGGCTTCCTTCAGTTCGTCCATGTCGCGCTCTTTCATCGCAGCGTCGAAATAGCCCCACTTCAGGTCACAATCGATGTCGTATTTCTCTACCCAGCCCTTGATGATGTCGACACATTCGACACCCATGTTCCAGGCTGCACGGGCGTTATCCTTGCCGAAAACCTTCTCGATTTTCGACAGGTTCGACAGTTCGGGGCCATAGCCGCCAATCACCTGCCCACCGTTCCGGCCCGAGGCACCCCAGCCAATGTGGTTCTGTTCCACCAGCGCCACCTCATAGCCTCGTTCGGCCAGATGGAGTGCTGCGGCCACACCAGTGAAACCACCGCCGACCACGCACACATTGACCTTCATGTTGCCCTCAAGCCGGCTGAAGGGCTTCAGGTCATTGCAGGTCGCCGTATAATAGGATGGCGGCAGTTGGTCGCTATGGATAGAATCGCGAATACGCATAAGTCCTCTAGATAATTCTCAAATACTGTTCATAGTCTGCGACGCTGATCTGACGGTGGAACTCTTCCTCCTCGGACCGGCGGATGCGCAGGTAAAGATCCACGAAATCCCTGCCAAGATACTCTGGCATCACCTTGCCCTTCTCAAGCACGTCAAGTGCAATGAGCCAACGGGACGGCAGGACACCGTCGAAATCCACCAGGTCAAACTCCCCCAGCGGCTCGCCCGGATCGGTTTTTTCCTCAAGGCCATGGAAGGCGCCGGCGAGGATCGCAGCCACCACCAGATGTGGGCATACGTCCGCGCCGCACACACGGTGTTCGAACCGGCGATTGGCATCGTCCGAAAGCGGCAAGCGCACGCTCAGGCGGCGGTTGTTTTCGCCCCAGTTCGGCACCACGGGCGCGAACCACTCTGGGTCAAACCGGCGGTAACTGTTGGCATTGGGCGCAAAGAATGCGGTGGCTTCAGGCATGGTCTCCAGCAGGCCACCCACCGCACGCTTCAGCTTGGTTTCACCGCCCTCACCCGCGAAGATATTGTTGCCGTCAGCGTCAAGCACGCTGACATGGGCATGCAGGCCATTGCCAACTTCATCATAGGTGGGCTTGGCCATGAAACTGGCAAGCAGGCCGTGCTTCAGCGCCACAGCCTTGACCGCACGCTTCAGCAGAAGCGCATCATCACACGCCCTTTCCACGTCGGACGTGTGCTGCAGGTTCACCTCGAACTGGCCGTTGCCGTATTCGCACACCAGGCCGATGACATCGAGGCCCTGCGCACGGCAGCTTTCCTCGATTTCCTGCATCAGGCCTTCGAAATCATAATAGACGTCCATATTGTAGCAGTTGGCGCCGCTTGCGGCGGACATGCCGTTTGGTGGCGACACCGGCACCGGCGGCACTGAGCCTGCTTCAAACAGGAAGAATTCATACTCAAGCGCAATCACGGGGCGCAGGCGTTTTTCGGCATAGCGGTCCAGCACGCGCTGCAGCACACTGCGGGGGTCCATAAAGAAAGGTGCACCGTCACTGTCTTGCATGGTCACCAGAATCTGGGCCGTCGGACGCGAGGCCCAGGGCACGCGCTTCAGCGTGCCTGGAACCGGCATGCAAATCCTGTCCGGGTCACTGCCATAGTCATCCAGAATGGCTTCAGCATTCGAGCCGTTCGTTGTCAGGAAGGTGGTTGTGATTGGGAAAGGCACACCGGCTTTCGCCAGCTTCTTGAGGCCGGACACAGGCATCTGTTTGCCGCGGAAGATGCCGTTCATATCGGCGATCAGCACTTCCACCACTTCAATATCCGGGTTGTCCTTCAAAAAGGACTTAATTTCCTCACCAACTGGCATACTTGAACTACTCACTTTAGATCCCCGCCATACAGAGATATTTCACTTCAACATAATCTTCGATCCCGTAGCGCGATCCTTCACGCCCCAGGCCGGATTGCTTGACACCGCCAAAGGGCGCCACCTCGGTGGACAGGATGCCGGTATTGATACCAACCATCCCGTATTCCAGTGCCTCGGCCACGCGCCAAACGCGTGACAGGTCCCGGGCGTAGAAGTAGGACGCCAGACCAAATTCCGTGTCATTGGCCTGAGCAACCACATCAGCTTCGTCTTCAAACTTGAAGACAGGCGCCACCGGGCCAAAGGTTTCTTCGCGCGCCACTTTCATCTCACGCGTTACATCGCGCAGGATGGTCGGCTCAAAGAAGCTGCCGCCAAGCTCGTGGCGCTTGCCGCCAGCCACCAGCGCCGCTCCTTTATCGAGCGCATCTGTGATGTGTTCTTCAACTTTCTCGATTGCCGCCTCATTGATCAGCGGCCCCTGTGCCACACCTTCTTCCGTGCCGTTGCCCACTTTCATGGCGGCAACCTTAACAGACAGCTTTTCAACGAATTCATCATAGACGCCAGCCTGAACATACAGCCGGTTGGCACACACACATGTCTGGCCGGAGTTGCGGTATTTGGACGCCATGGCACCTTCAACCGCCGCATCGATATCCGCGTCGTCAAACACGATGAACGGGGCATTGCCGCCCAGCTCCAGCGATACTTTCTTGATATCGTCCGCACATTGGCGCATCAGCACGCGACCAACCTCGGTCGAACCGGTGAAGGTCAGCTTGCGCACCGTCTCGTTGGCGCACATTTCACCACCGATGTCGCGGGATTTCTTGCCTACAACAATATTCAACAGGCCTTTGGGCAGGCCGGCGCGTTCCGCCAGCTCCGCCAGCGCAAGCGCCGACAGCGGCGTCTCTGCCGCTGGCTTCACCACCACGGGGCAGCCTACTGCAAGTGCAGGCGCCACCTTTCTGGTAATCATGGCATTCGGGAAGTTCCAGGGCGTGATGGCCGCCACAACACCGATCGGCTGTTTCAACACAATGATGCGCTTATCAGCCTGATGCTGGGGAATCACATCGCCGTAGAGGCGCTTGCCTTCTTCCGCGAACCATTCAATGAAACTGGCGCCGTATGCGATTTCGCCGCGCGCTTCCGCCAGCGACTTGCCCATCTCAGCCGTCAGGATCTGCGCCAGGTCTTCCTGCGCATCCATGATCAACTGATACCATTTCTTCAGAACACGGGACCGCTCTGCCGCAACCCGGCCACGCCAATCGGCAAAAGCAGCCTCTGCAGCCTCAATCGCTGTACGGGTCTCATCCGCCCCCATATTAGGAAGCGTGGCAATGACGTCGCCGGTCGCCGGGTTCTTTACCTCGAACGTTTCACCGCTCTCGGCATCCACCCAGGTACCGTCAATATAGCCCTTGTCCTTCAGTAAGGCACGATCACTCAGTTTCATCACAAAATATCCCCACTATTAATACCTAAAGGAAGTGTCGCTGACCGACAGCTTGAACAGTTTACTTAGAACACATTGTTCACGCCACCAGCAGCGACAGCCCTCTAGGCACGAGACAATGTGATCACAAAATATGATTAGTGTCAACACAGGCAGGACATTTTTGCTTCTACGCCGAAGCACAAGCCTCGTCAAAGGGGCCAAAAATCCCTTTATTCTGCTGTTTATATAGCATCATAAAAGTTCACTTGACCCATTTTAAAAAATGTGATCACTTTATTGCCAAGTTATCGGCCAAAGGGCCGCGTTACCCATTTTTGCTTACAGGTGTATTCGTGCAGCAACAAACCAATCATACCGGCTCTTATTATGCCGCAACAGCTAACGACACGCAGGATCGCCCTGCCCTGACAGGCGACATCGAAGCCGATGTTTGCATCGTGGGCGGCGGCTTCACCGGCGTAGTCACAGGCCTAACGCTGGCTGAGCTTGGCTATGATGTGGTGATTCTCGAAGGCGCCAAGATTGGCTGGGGCGCTTCGGGCCGCAACGGTGGCCAGATCATCAACGGTTTCAGCCGCGAAATCGAGTATATCGAAAAAACCGTGGGGCCGGAAGGCGCCAGCGCGCTCGCATCCCTCGCTCTTGAAGGCGGCAATGTGATCCGCGAGCTTGTCAGCCGCTACGGCATTCAGTGTGACCTCAAATATGGCTCTGTCCTTGCCGCCTGCACCAACAAGCAGTTGCGCGGCATGAGCGACGTCAAGGACATGTGGGCCGGCCGCGGCAGGAACGGCATTGAAATCCTGAACAGCCACGCGATCCGTGACCATGTGGGCACAGACAAATATGTCGGTGGCTGGATTGACCATAAAGGCGGCCACATTCATCCGCTCAATCTGGTGCAGGGCGAAGCCAAGGCTGCCGAAAGTCTGGGCGCCCGCATTTTCGAACAGACACGTGTCACTGAAGTGGACCATCAGGCAGAAACCCCCGTTGTGCACACGGAAGGCGGCTCGGTCAAAAGCCGATATGTTGTTCTGGCAGGTAATGCTTATCTCGGAAAAACCGTGAAACAGCTCTACCCCAAAATCCTGCCTGCCAGCACGCAGATCATTGTGACCGAGCCGCTTTCCGATAAAATGGCCAACGACATTCTACCCACAGACATGTGCGTCGAGGACGCCAACTATGTGCTCGATTATTTCCGCCTGACTGCAGACAAACGCCTGCTGTTCGGCGGCGGCACCGTGTATGGCGGCGAAGATGTGGCAGACGTTGAAAAAGCCTTGCGCCCCAACATGGAACGCCTGTTCCCGGCCACGAAGGACCTGAAGGTTGAGTTCGGCTGGCAAGGCAACATCGCGCTGACATGGTCGCGCCTGCCGCATGTCGGGCGGCTTGGCACGGGCACTTATTTCGCCCATGGTTACAGTGGCCACGGCGTGACCAGCTCCCACATGATGGGGCGGCTTGTGGCGCACGCGCTGCATGGCGACGCGACGGCGTTCGATGTGTTTGAAAGCATGCCGGCAAGAAGCTTCCCCGGTGGACAGCTTCTTAGTGTACCCTTGAGCACCCTTGGCTGCTGGTGGTACTCGATGCGGGACAAACTTGGAATATAGAAAAGGCTTAGGTGGGAAGTGGGGAATTTATTGATGACCGCAGAGCGACGAGTGTTGGGTATGAAACCGGAAACCCTGTTTCAGGTTTTCAAATACACCATCTATACGCTCATTTTCGGCAACCTCGTCTATTTCGTGCGGGAAGAATATATCGCTGCGACAGTGCGCTTTCCAGATGGCGTGGGTTTTGGCATGCTTATCGATGCCTTTTCCCAGTCGACTGACAGTTTCGCCTGGCTAGTATTGTTGCTGACCTTCGAGCTTGAGACCTACATCATCCCAGATGAGAAGCTCAAAGGTCCAGTCAAATGGACCCTGAACCTGATTGCTGGCGTTTGCTACGTCCTGATCACCCAGGCTCTTCTTGGCTATATCAGTCATATGAATGAAGTCATGAACTTCATACCATATGCAGAAGGCACTGCCTGTGCGGCAGTGGGCAGCGTATCCTCGCTTGCGCTGGACCTGTATGAATTTGCCGATCTTACGGCACAGAACTGCGGCAGCATCGATTCAAGCTCACTTTTCTACCATGAGGGTTACAACGCGCTAACCGACGGCAACAATCTTTACTTCCTCGAAGAACTGGCTGTTCTCGATGTTGTGAATGCCTCTACATGGCTCTTGATCGTTCTCGTGCTGTGGATAGACATTTTCTTGCAACTGCGCGGTGAGCTAACGGAGAAACTCTACAAATGGAACGGCGCTTTGAAAGCGGTACTGTACCTTACCCTGATCGCGTGCTGTGTCTATTGGGGCTGGCTGGGTGATCTTGTTGGCTTCTTAGACTCACTTTGGTGGATCCTGGCCTTCTTCTTCATCGAAATGAACCTCTTCAAATGGCACGAATCGACGCCAGCAGAAGATGATCTTGTAACCGAGTCCGGAGACGCAGCATGAAGCCGATTGTTGCCATCGTATGCGATACCAACCAGCAAGGGCCGCATATCTACCATCAGGTTGGGGATAAATATGTCCAGGCACTGGTGCGCTGTGCGGACGTGACACCGGTACTGATCCCGGCGCTTGAGAACCCGATTGCCGCGGCGGATATTTTCGCCATCGCTGACGGCATTCTGTTCACCGGCGGCTACAGCAACATCCAGCGCCATCATTATGGCGAGGAGCCTGCGCCCGAGGGCGAACATGAAGACCCGCGCCGCGACAAGAACACACTGGCGCTCGTGAAAGCCGTGCTGGACGCTGGCGTGCCCATGCTGGGCATCTGCCGCGGCCTGCAGGAACTGAATGTGGCCATGGGCGGCACGCTTTATCCGCGTGTTCACGAGATTGAAGGCCGGATGGACCACCGGGAAGACAAGAACGCCCCGATTGATGTCCAGTACGGCCATGCCCACGCTGTCAGCACCACGGAAGGTGGGTTGCTGGCAAGCGTGACTGGCGAAAGCCGCTTCATGGTCAACACGGTGCACGGCCAGGCCATCCGGGACCTTGCGCCCGGCCTGAGCATTGAGGCGCTGGCCGACGACGAAACCATTGAAGCCGTCTCAGTGGACGGCGCTAAAGAATTTGCCCTGGCAGTCCAGTGGCACCCGGAATGGAAGGCCTGGGATGATCAGCCTTCCACCAAGATCTTTAACGCGTTCGGCGACGCCGTTCGCGGGCATAAGACCAAGAGAACCTTATAGAGAAGGACACGGCCCAGCAATGGGCCCTGCATAGGTGATCTATGTATGATGCAAAGCGCATCGAAGAGCTGGATAACTGGCTGAAATCTGAAAACATCGACGACATCGAATGTATGGTGGCGGACAACGCGGGTATTGCCCGCGGTAAATCCATGCCGCGCACCAAATTTATCGAAGGCATCAAGTCCCGCGGCCTGAAGCTGCCGGAAAGTGTGTTCGGCATGACCATCACAGGGGACTATGCCCTGAATGATCATCTGTCGGAAACAGAGCGCGACGTCATCCTGACGCCGGACCTGGACACGCTGTGCACGACGCCCTGGCAACCGGAACCAACGGCCGCAGTCATCTGCGATGCCGAACTTGAAAACGGCGACCCATGTGTTTTTTCACCACGTCAGCTCCTGAAACGCATCCTCAAGCTTTATGAGGACGAAGGCTGGCAGCCAATCGTTGCGCCAGAGTTCGAGTTTTACCTTATCGATCGCCAGGAAGACGTTGAATCTCTACCGATTTCTCCAGTTGGCGCCTCTGGCCGCCGTGACGTTGGTTCGGCCCCATATTCGATCGACAGCCTGGACGAATATGCCGCCTATTTCGACGATGTCTATGACGCGTGCGAGGCCCAGCGCATTGATGTGGACGAACTGATCCACGAAGCCGGCCCGGCCCAGTTCGAGTTTAACGTGACCCATGGCCCAGCGCTTCAGGTTGCTGACCAGTCGTTCCTGTTCAAACGCATCCTTCGGGCAATCGCCATTCGTCACAATATGTTCTGTACCTTCATGGCGAGCCCCTACCCTGACAGCTATGGCAGCGCCATGCACATCCACCAGTCGGTGGTGGATATCAAGACAGGCAAGAACATCTTCGCCAATGAAGACGGCAGCCATTCAGATCTGTTCCTGAGCCATATCGCCGGTTTGCAGAAATACCTGCACGAAACGATGCCGCTGTTTGCGCCGTTTGTGAACAGTTACCGCCGTTTCTCCATGGCCTGGTCGGCGCCGACCAACACCCACTGGAGCCGGGAAAACCGCTCTGTGGGCCTCCGCGTACCGGGTGGGCCGAAGGAAGGCCGCCGGGTTGAGAACCGCATCGCGGGCTCTGACGCCAACCCCTATTTCGCCATCGCAACGTCGCTGGCTTGCGGCTATCTGGGCATGAAAGAAGGCCTGGAGCCGCTGGCGGAATTCAAGGGCTCTGCCTATGAAGCGCGCGGCAAGGCGCTGCCACGGCACTTCCTTGAAGGCATGAAAAATATGCGCAGAAGCAAGGCAATTCGCGAAATCTTCGGCGAAGCCTTCGTGGAAACCTATCTCGATGCCAAGGAAATGGAATATGACAGCTATTCGTCAGTTCTGAGCCCTTGGGAAACGAAGTACCTCCTACTGACGGTGTAAGTTATGACTGAGTTAAGCAATCGTACCAAATTCTGGCAGAGCCAGGACGCAGAACATCACCTGCATCCCTTCACCAGCCACCCAGGCCTGCGTGAACGCGGTGTACGCATGATCACCGGCGCCAAGGGCGTGTATCTCGAGGACAGCGAAGGCCAGAAAATCCTGGACGGCATGGCTGGCCTCTGGTGCGCCCAGATCGGCTACGGCAATGAAGAAATGGTTCAGGCAGCCGCCGAAGCCATGCGGGGCCTCAGCTACTATAACCTCTTCTTCATGACGTCGAACCCGTACGCCACCGAGCTTGCGGCCAAGATTGCGGAGAAAACCCCGGGTGACGTCAATCAGGTACTGTTTGCCTGCTCCGGTTCCGAAGCCGTCGACAGCGCCTACAAGCTGGTAAAATACTATTGGAACCTGAAGGGCCAGCCGAACCGCAAGCAATTCATCGCACGCGAACGGGCCTATCATGGCTCCACGACCGTTGCAGCTTCGCTTTCGGGCCTCACCGGCATGCACCCGCAGTTCGACCTGCCGATTGAAGGCATCCACCATGTGGGCCCGACGCCGCACCACTATAAGTTCGGTGGTGACTTGAGCGAGGAAGAGTTCTGCGACCAGTGCGTCCAGGCGGTTGAGGACAAGATCCTTGAGATCGGCCCGGAGAATGTCGCTGCCTTCGTGGGTGAGCCCGTGATGGGCGCTGGCGGCATGATGCCGCCGCCGGAAGGCTATTGGCCGCGTATTGAAGCGCTATGCCGCAAATACGGCATCCTTCTTTGGTGTGACGAAGTTATCACCGGCTGGGGCCGCACAGGTGAATGGTTCGGTTCCACCTACTATGGCATCCAGCCTGACATCATCACCATGGCCAAAGGCCTGTCGTCCGGCTATCAGCCGATTTCCGCTGTGGCCATGGGCGGCGACATCGCCCGCGAGATTGCCAAAAGCGACGACGAGATGGTGCATGGTTTCACCTATTCCGGCCACCCTGTGGCCTGCGCCGTGGCGCTCAAGAATATTGAAATCATGGAGCGTGAAGGCCTGGTGGGCACGGATGCAGCCAAGGCACGGATCGATTATTTCCGCACGCAGCTTGAGACACTTGCGGACCACCCGCTGGTTGGGCAGGTGCGTACTGTCGGCCTTCTGGGCGGGATTGAGATCGTCAAGGACAAGGCAACCAAAGAGCTGTTCCCAGATGAGCTGGATGTCGGCTTCAAATGCCGTGAACACTGTTTTGGCAACGGCCTTGTGATGCGCCATGTGGGCAACTCGATGATCCTGTGTCCGCCACTGGTGATCACCCACGATGAAATTGACGAACTGGTTGCCAAGGCCCGCCTTGCGCTGGACCTGACAGCCAAAGAAATCGGCGTAATGTAAGGAGTTTGCCATGACGGATAAAACACTCGGATACTGGCAGGCCAAGGCCAAGGACGCCAGGATCCACACCCAGGCCTATATCGACGGCAAGCGCACAGACGCGGCCTCTGGCGAGACATTTGAGACCATCAACCCGGCAACCGGCGAGGTTCTGGCGAAGGTCGCATCCTGCGATGTGGCGGACGTGGACAAGGCTGTTGCTGCGGCCCGCCGCGCGTTCAAAAGCGGCATCTGGGCAGACCTGCACCCCACCGAGCGCGGCAAAGTGATGATCCGCTGGGCGGAGCTGATGGAAAAGCACGCCGACGAGCTGGCGGTGCTGGAAACCCTTGATATGGGCAAGCCCATCTCTGACGCCACATCGATCGATATTCCGGCGTCGGTCAACTCCATCCGCTGGTACGGTGAAGCCGCCAACAAGGTGCTGGACGAAATCGCCCCCACCGACCCTGGCGCGCTCGCCATGATCACGCGGGAGCCCATCGGCGTTGTGGCCGCGGTTGTTCCCTGGAACTTCCCGCTTCTGATGGCCTGTTGGAAACTGGGCCCTGCCCTCGCGACCGGCAACTCGGTTGTCCTGAAGCCGGCCGAGCAATCACCCCTGACGGCACTTCGGATCGCGGATCTGGCAGAAGAAGCAGGTATCCCTGCGGGCGTCTTCAACGTGGTGACCGGCCTTGGCCACACGGCGGGCAAGGCACTTGGGCTTCATATGGATGTGGACGGGCTGGCCTTCACTGGCTCAACACAGGTTGGCAAATATTTCATGGAATATTCGGGCCAGTCGAACCTGAAGCGCATTGCGCTTGAGTGCGGCGGCAAAAGCCCGCACATCATCATGGACGACTGCCCTGACCTGGACGCCGCCGCACAGGCAGCAGCCGGCGCCATCTTCTTCAACCAGGGGGAGGTCTGCACCGCAGGTTCCCGCCTGCTGGTGGACAGGAAGATCAAAGACAAGTTCATGGACAAAGTGCTTGAAGCCGCCAAAAGCTGGGTACCGGGCGATCCACTTAATCCTGCGACCAACCTGGGTGCTATTGTGGACGACAGCCAGTACCGCCGCGTGCTGGGATATATCGAGACAGCCGGCAAGGACGGCGGCAAACTGGTGGCGGGTGGTGCTGCCGCACGCACCGAGACCGGCGGCTATTTCGTTCAGCCGACAATCTTTGACGGCGTGACGCCAGAGATGACCATCGCCCGCGAGGAGATTTTCGGCCCCGTTCTGGCCGTGATCGAATTCGACGGCGAAGAAGAAGCGATCGAGATTGCCAACAACACTATCTATGGCCTTGCCGCCGCCCTGTGGAGCAAGGATATCAGCCGCGCCCACCGCATGGCACGCGCGCTTCAGGCCGGTACCATCTGGGTCAATTGCTGGGACCCGACCGGTGATCTGTCGATCCCGTTTGGCGGCTATAAACAAAGTGGTTTTGGGCGTGATAAATCGTTGCATGCGCTCGATAAATACACCAACCTCAAAACCACCTGGGTGCAGCTTTAAGCAAATCCGATTTGGGCGTAGCCAACAGGCTGCGCCCTATTTTTTTGGGAGAGACGATTAAATGGAAACAGCGGCGGAACTGAGCCACCAGGGCATACTCACGCTGATCCCCACACTTGTGGTTCTTGTGCTTGCGGTCACCATCAGGCGGCCCATTGAGGCGCTGATCATAGGCGCTGTCGTTGGCATCGTCATGCTTGATGGTGGTGATTTCGTCATCGTCACTGCCGAAACCACCATGCGCGTGCTCTCAGACGAGGACCTCATCTGGGTTATTCTGGTGTGTGGCGCCATGGGCAGCCTGATCGGGCTGTTGATCCGAACAGGAGCGCTCGCCGCCTTCGTCCAATTCGTCACCAAAAGGGTCAAAAGCCGCTTCAGTGCGCTGATGGCAACCTGGGCCCTTGGCATTTCCCTGTTTGTTGATGACTATCTGAACAGCATCACCGCCGGCGCGGCGATGCGTAAAATCACAGACCAATACCGCGTCAGCCGCGAGATGCTAGCCTATGTGATCGACAGCACCGCAGCGCCTGTCAGCGTGATTATCCCGCTCAGCACCTGGGGGGTCTTTTTCGCCAAACTGCTGGAAGAAAACGGCCTTGCGGCTGAAGGCCAGGGCCTGTGGACCTATATCTCCGGCATTCCCTACATGCTGTACCCCTGGATCGCAATTTTCATCATTCCGCTGGTGGCGGCAGGCAAATTTCCCCTTCTGGGGCCGATGAAGAAAGCCGAATACCGGGCGCGAGAATATGGCCAGTCCATTCCCCCCGGCGCGGAACATGTACAGGCCGCGAACGAAACCATCGTCGAAAAAGAAGGCGTCAAACGGAACTTGTGGCTGTTTGTTTTGCCGCTTGTGGGCCTTGTCGGTTTCACCATCTATTACGACATGGATTTCCTGCCAGCCGTATATGCCACGCTGGCGCTGATGACCTTGGCAGTGATCGGCCTGCGCATTCTGGACCATCACGATACGTTCAACACCATCATTGACGGCTTCAAGATCATGGTTGAGGCTCTGGCGATCATTTTTGCGGCTTACATGTTGAAGGATGTCAATGAGCAGCTGGGCCTGACGAGTTATATCCTTGAGCTGACCACGCCCTTCATGACGGCAACCACCCTACCCTTCATCGTGTTTGGGGTGATGGGCCTGATCGCCTTTGCGACAGGCTCCAGCTGGGGCATGTTTGTCATTGCCCTGCCCGTCATTGCAGACCTGGCCTTGTCCACGGGCGCGAGTATCCCGCTGGTGATCGGGGCAACATTGTCTGCCAGCACATTCGGCAGCCACGCGTGCCTTTATGCTGACGCCACCGTCCTGACAGCTCAAAGCTGCGGCACCACTTCCATCCAGCACGCGCTAACGCAACTTCCCTATGCGGTCGTGGGCGCGCTTATTTCCTTGATTGGCTTTGCCATTCTTGCGTAAGAAGGAGCCTATGAGCAAAAATGACTTCAATTTCGACTGGCTGGACCGGGTAGACAATGAAACTGCCCAGGAATGGGTGTATCGCGCCCTTCGGTTCGCAGTCATGTCCGGCCAGGTGCAGCCTGGCCGCGCCCTGACAATCCGCGGCATCGCCCAAATGCTGGATGTATCGGCCATGCCGGTCCGCGAAGCGCTCAGGCGCCTCACGAGCGAAGGGGCGCTCGAGCTGAAGTCCAACCGCCGCATCATGGTGCCCGACCTGACCCCTGCCAAGCTGGCGGAACTGCTGGAACTCAGGATCATGCTGGAAGTGCACGCAGCGGAACGCGCCCTGCCCTATGTGACAGACGAGCGGCTGGAGCTGTTGCGTGAACTCAACGAAGAACAGAACCAGGCGTTCGAAGGGCCTGATGCCCAGGGCATCATCCTTGGCAACCAGGCGTTCCACCGCGCGCTTTACCTGGCCCACCCTCATCCCGTGACCATGCCGATGATTGAGCGCGTCTGGCTGCAACTGGGGCCGCTGCACCGCTTGGCGCTGGCGAACCTTGAAAAGCATTATGTCACGGACCGGCACGTTGAGATCATGAAGGCCATTGAGACCCGCAACCCGTTTGGCCTGAAGGCCGCGATTGAAGCGGATATCCGCGACGGTGCCGGCTATATGACGCAAACTGAGCTGCTGGAACGCTACACCCGCGACGAGGCGGAAAACCTTGTCATGCCGGGCAAGGCCTATATGCGGCAGCTGGCCAAAACCGTTTAGGCTACCGGCTGCCTTGTGCCCTGGTGGAACAGCAGCTGCCACACGCCTTCTTCCATACGCCAGATACTGCTTCTGAGCGAGGCAGCCCGCTCAGACCCCGCCACCATGCGTGGCGGTATACGGTAAGTCACCAGCGCGGTTTCCGGGCCAAGCCTTGTCACGTTCAGCTCCTCAACCAGATAGCTGTCGCCACCAGGTTCTTTGGCCAGCAACTCCAAGATCTCTTCTTTGCCGAAAACCCGGCCTGACGCACCAAACTCTCGAAACCCGTCGGACAGCAGGGAGGCCATCGCATCACGTGATGCCCGCACTTCTGCATCGGCAAGTGCTTCCTCCAGAAGCCGCATCTGCCGCATCAAGGTGTCATCTGGTGTCATGGCGTTACTCCACAGGAAAATCGAAGTAGGTATTGGGGTACGGCTCTCGCGTCAGCGTGAAATGCCACCACTCGGCCTCATAGGGCTTGAAGCCTGCCGCCAGCATGGACATCCGCAACAGCATCCGGTTGGCGCGCGCATCATCACTGACAGCCTTTGAGGATGGATGGGATATGGGCCCAAAGAAGTCCCAGGGGCTGCCCATATCCAGCTCCTGAACACTGCCATCAGGCATGATGTGCGCGATTGTGAGGTCAAGCGTGCTGCCGCGGCTGTGGCCGGACTTTTCAGCGATATACCCTTCCCGAACCAGGCGGTGCTTGGCGACGTCCGGGTAATAGGCCGCCTTATTCTTTGTATCGTTGGCGTCTGAAACCCAGCGCATGAAATGGTCCACAGCCCTCTGCGGCCTATAACCATCAAACACTTTCAGCGTCATACCCTGTGCCGCCAACCTGTGCTGTGCAGTCTTCAGCGCATTTGCGGCCTCAACACTCAGAAACACCTTCGGTGCCTCATAGCCGTCAATCGGCTGGCCGACAAAATTGTGGTTCCCCGCATAGCGGGCCTCAACCACAATGCCGGGGATATACGCCTCCAGGTCCACGAAACCGTCAGGCGGCGCTGCCAGGGCCGTCACGCAGCCAGCAAGGGCCATCGCCACCCCCATCACCAAATTTGCCAAGGTACGCATGTGTCCCCCCTTAAAACAGCCACACCAGCCCCACATAGCCGGTTACCTGATAGCGGCTCCCGATATCACTTCTGACAATAGGGCTTCTGGCGGCGCCATTTTTCAATTGTGTCAAACGCATACTGGACTTCAGCAACCAGTTCCTGTCCAGCCGCAATTCAGCCGACGCTTCGCCATATAGCTCATAAATGCCAGCGCCTGTGCGGTAAGGCGCGAAATCCCCGCTGCCGTCCTCGACGCCAAAGAAAGCCTGCATGAAATCTTTCGATGCCCAGTGAGCGCCCAGGATGGGTGTCAACTTCAGCCGTGAATTCAACTCAAACGTATAACCGCCTTCGAGCTCCATGTTCACGCCCTTATGTACACTGCTTAGTCCCTGGTACAGCTCGGCAGTCAGAAAGAATTTATAGAGCGACCCTGCCGCGAACAGACCCACCTCAAAGGCATCATTCACTTCTTCCGCGCCCGTTGCCTGCCGCAATGTCAGGTCATCCTTGCGGCCCAGGTTCCAGCGCCCGATCACACCGGCCTTCAGGAAACGTGATGTGTGAAGAACACTTCCTATTTTATTGTTTTCAATGAATATTTTGTCGCGCCAGCTAGCGCGAAACAGAACCGCAGGTTCCAGCCCATGGTGGTCCGCGCCAAGGAAATCCGGCGCCAGCGAATAGCCGAGGCCCAGCTGGCCGCTCCAGTCATCGCGCTTGCGGTCCTCTTCGATTTCGCTGGATTCCACATAGACAGGTTTACCCGGGCTGGTCAGGCGACCATCCTGCGCAAATACAGCGCCGGAGGCACACATCAACAGGCAGGCAATCAGTCCATATCGGCAGTGTCGGTCGTGCGCCATAAAGCTTCCGTTGAAGGTCCATCATCGTGACCGACCCGCTCAACGCGGTACGCCACTTCATAGCCAAGATGATCCGACAGCGGCTGACCGTCAATCTGTTCTGTAAAATTCCGGCTGATGCGCACTGGGGTCAACCGGTGACAGGTACTGTCATTCGAAAACTGCTTGTCGTTGGTGTCATAGAGAACGGCTGACTGGCTTGTCCCCACCTCAAGTTCACAGCGTTCAGACAGGGACAGGCATTGCTCTGCCACGTCCTGCACCTGAACAGCATCGCGGAAATAGCGGTAGCGGTCCTGCGCCCTGGTATTGAAGTCGCCAGCCAGAAGAAGTGGGTTGCCCTGCCCGACCTTACCCAGGAACCATTCAAGGGTATCCGACTGGCGGCGATGCGCCTTCTCAGTCCAGCGCCGGGGCGCCTTGGTGGAATTCAGGGAATTGAAGTGTGAGTTGATCACATCAAGCGGACGGTCCATGCCCGGCACCGCCAGGCGTGCCAGCAGAATGGCCTTGTTCGACAAACAATCGATGCCCGCGCACATGTCTGAATCAAATGCCTTGTGCTGAGCTTCCAGAATTGGGAAATCAGAAAGGATCACCAGGCCACTGCCCGTTAGTTTCTGCGGATCATCGAAACTGGTGTAGGCTTTCCGGGTCTTTGGCGACCAGTGCGTCTCACCCATCCTGGAGGTATCTTTGCGTCCCGGCCCCATGACCGCATAGGCATAACCCGTGGTGTCAGCAATGACCCGGGCATCGCCGTCAAAGGCTTCCTGCAACAACACAATCTGCGGGTGGGTGCCCTCTTGCCGACGTTGGCGCAATATCTCCGCAATCCGGGCATACTTTTCAGACCCGTCCCCATGGATGGCAGACGGCAGGGCGTTGATATTGAAGCTGAGAACCCGCAAGAGCGGATCGGATGGCTGGCTTTCCTTCGCCGCGACATGAGCGGCCCAAATGCTGGCAAGAATGATTGCTGCTGTTACTCTGAAACCAATTGTCATCGCCACCCCTTCGTTCCTGGTGCACATCATACATAGCAAAAGATTTTGATTTAATTAAGACGGCTTTGCGACAACAAAAAAGCCCCGCCGGAAAGGCAGGGCTTTTTGAAGATATGGTGATCCCTACGGGACTCGAACCCGTGTTTCCGCCGTGGAAAATTGAAATACTTATAAATCAATGACTTGCCCATTATTAACTACCAAATGCTCTTCAAAGATATCAAGGACTTAGGAAGAAAGTGGGCAAAGATTCCTTCATGTGTTTCAGGTATTTAGCACTATTTAATTCGTAAAAAGGAGTGGCTTTTTGATGCTCGACGCCGCGCTTTCATCATGTAAACGCGGAAACTAATGATTTCAATAACTTGCCCACTTCGATTTTATCGAACGATTATTTCGGTTAAGCTGCTAGAATAGCGAGAATTTGGAGAACCATTAGATGCAAAAGCAAACTGAAGCTCGATTGGAATTTATTCCACAAGAATACGCGGATCGGCTATTGGATGGTGAAAACCCCATCAGGGTTTTCAGAGAGCTAAGAAACCTATCTGTCGAGAATGTTGCAATGCTCACCGGACTATCTGTGCAACAAATCGCATCATTGGAAGAAATGGACCTTGCAGCGTTACCCAAAATAGCACAAGCCCTTCAAGTTGATCTTGAAGATTTGATTTAAGGATTTTCTTTTGACCGAAATACGCCAGAAGCTTCTTAGTATTCTTGAAGACATAGCGCCTCGTGATGGCGAAACCCACTCTATTCAGGAAAACACGGTATTTTCTATGATCGGCGAAGCCTTCGAGGGTCGTATGCCACTAGCTCTCGAGCAGGAATACCTCGCCGAATTCCATAATCTATTTCGTACTGGATACCTGGCCTGGGGACACAATCTATCGAATGCTTCTAGGCCCTTTTTCCACATCACCGCAATTGGAAAGCGTGCTATTGAAATTGGACGACGCGACCCAAGTAATCCGATAGGGTACATGGCGCACCTGAATTCCATTGCTTCATTACCTGAGATCTCCACCTCGTATTTAGATGAGGCACTACATTGTTTCGTCTCGGCACAACACAAAGCTGCTGCAGTTATGTTGGGAGCAGCCTCCGAAGCAATCGCAATTGATCTGCGTGATGCTGTCGTCGCTACGTTTGGCCCCGAGGACAATCTTCCTAACAACTTAAACAACTGGTTGATCTCTAAAGTCCTTAATGGCCTTAAGACTTTCTTTGATGGAAAGAAAAGTGAGTTTCCTAGAGAGACTAAGGAGAAATACGAGGCTTATTGGGCCGCCTTCACCCATCAACTGCGGACCACTCGAAACGATGTCGGTCATCCAACCAGCCTTAACCCTGTTTCAGAAGAGGCCGTCCACGCTTCCTTTCTGATCTTTCCCGAGATTGCTCAGCTAGCAAACCATCTTAAGAAAAGCATAGAATCATAGTGCATAAAAAAAACCCGCTCGAAGCGGGGCTTTTTTTGGTGATCCCTACGGGACTCGAACCCGTGTTTCTGCCGTGAAAGGGCAGCGTCCTAGGCCACTAGACGAAGGGACCATAAATTAGAAAATGGGCAAATTTCCTAGAAAAGTGGGCAAATTTCTTTTTCAAAAAACTGCCTAACTTTCGCAAAGCTAGGTATATCAACCCGTTGCGGCGAGTATGGTGATCCCTACGGGACTCGAACCCGTGTTTCCGCCGTGAAAGGGCGGCGTCCTAGGCCACTAGACGAAGGGACCACGCTGCAGAACTCGCTGCGACGGGGGCCTAGATACCTACCCCCGGTGCCCCGGTCAACATCTTTTTGTATTTTTCTTACGGCAGCCCAATCAGCGCAACGTCGTCGAGCGTGATTTCCACTTTTCCGCCCCCTGCCCAGGTGTCTTTCTTGAGCTTTCCTGCGATATGGAAACGCCGCCCGATGCCGGTGCGTAGCAGTGCTCCCATGGGCTCATCCCACTGGCGAAAAGCCATGGCCTTGATGGATTTCCCGTCGCGGGACTTGAAAATACAGCGCAAGTGATTCTGGCCCACCAGATCTGCCTTCAATAGGTCCAGCTCCGGGATGGCAAACCGCGGGCTTGCGTTGCCGGCCCCGAAAGGACCCACCTGGTCGATCTGGTCAATCAGGTCTGCCGTCACGCCGGAAAGCGCCACCATGCCGTCAATCTTCAAAGCCCGGTTCTGGGTGGCCTTTTCGACATCCTTGCGCATATGGTCACGCAGGAAGGCTGTCAGCTCCTCCAATTTGTCAGGCGCCGCCGTCAGGCCTGCCGCCATGGCGTGCCCGCCACCTTTAAGAAGAAGGCCCTTCTGTACGGCTTCGATCACCGCTGCGCCCATGTCCACGCCGCTGATCGACCGGCCCGAACCCTTGGCTTCGCCATTCTCGATGCCGATCACAAAGGTGGGCAGGCCGTATTTATCCTTGAGGCGCGAGGCAACGATGCCGATCACGCCTGCGTGCCAACCGTCGCCCGCAGCCACCACCACCGTATCTGCCTGCCCGCCAACGCCTGTGGCGCTTTCCACCTGGTTCATGGCGGCTTCCAGCACCTCGGCCTCAATGGCGCGGCGCTCTTCATTATAGCGGTCCAGTTTCTCCGCGATCTGGCGCGCGGACATCATGTCGTCCGTGGTCAGAAGCTGGGCCCCCAGATAGCTTTCCCCTACCCGGCCACCGGCATTGACGCGCGGCCCCAGAATGAAACCTGCATGGTAGGTGGTTGGTGCCTCAGACACCCGCCCGACGTCACAGAGCGCCGTAATGCCCACATTGTGGCGCTGTGCCATCACTTTCAGGCCCTGGGCCACAAAGGCCCGGTTGACGCCCGTCAGTGGCACCACGTCGCACACTGTGCCCAGCGCCACGATATCCAGAAGGCTGATCAGGTTGGGTTCACGCTTGCCGCCGGTGAAATAGCCCGCTTCCCGAAGGGCGCGGTTAAGCGCAATTGCCACCAGGAAACAGACGCCTACAGCCGCCACCTGGCCAAGGCCACTATCGTCATCAAGCCGGTTCGGGTTCACCACGGCTACCGCTTCTGGCAGCGTTGTTTCGGCCTTGTGGTGGTCCACCACAATCACATCCAACCCGGCGTCCTTCGCGGCCCTCAGCGGCTCATACGACAGCGTGCCGCAATCCACCGTGATTACAAGGTCCACACCCTTGTCCCTGAGCCCCAGAAGTGCCGACGCATTGGGGCCATAGCCCTCGACCATCCGGTCGGGAATATAGATTTCCACATGGGCACCCAGCGCCGTCAGGTAGCGGTACAGCACGGCTGAAGACGTTGCGCCGTCCACGTCATAATCGCCGAAAATCGCCAGCTTTTCGCCGTTCTGCAGCGCCCTTGCAAGGCGTGAGACGGCCTTGTCCATATCCAGGATCGTGCTGGGGTCCGGCAGGCTTTCCTTCAGCGAAGGCGTGTAAAATGCTTCTGCTTCTTCAAGGCCGATGCCGCGGGCGGCGATCAACTGCCCCACAATGGCGGGCACGCCCAGGCGGTCAGCGATGGCTTCGGCAATGCGCGGCACATAGGGCCTAAGCTCCCATGCCTGCTCAAGCGCAGAACGGCGGACACCCAAAAAGGGTTCCGCCGCTCCTGTTGTCTCTTGGATGTCGGTCAACTCAATAACCTTATTGGCTACCGTCCGGGCCATGGATCGCCTGTACACGGCGAATGGTCTTGGTTTTGGACCGCATGGTGATGGTGTCAGTCTCAATGCCGCGGGACGTGATATGCACGCCGTTCAGCATGGAGCCGTCTGTCACACCCGTCGCGGCAAAAATCACATCGCCAGACGCCATCTCTTCCATGGTGTATTTCTTGTTCAGGTCTTCAATGCCCCATTTGCGGGCACGGCCACGTTCGTCATCATTGCGGAACAACAGACGGCCCTGCATCTGGCCACCAATGCAGCGCAGTGCGGCGGACGCCAGAACACCCTCAGGTGCGCCGCCAGACCCCATATAGAGGTCGATACCGGTTTTCGGATCCGTCGTCGCGATTACGCCCGCGATGTCGCCGTCGCCGATCAGGGCAACGCCACAACCCAGCGCACGCAGTTCCTTGATGATTTCAGCGTGGCGTGGACGATCCAGCACACACACCATCATGTCTTCAACGGCCTTGCCTTTGGCATCGGCCACCGCCTTGACGTTTTCAGTCGGCGTTTTGTCCAGATCGATCACACCGTCTGGCAGGCCGCCGCCAACGGCGATCTTGTCCATATAGACGTCAGGTGCGTTCAGGAGGCCGCCTTCAGCGGAAATGGCCAGCACAGCCAGCGCGTTTGGCATGGCTTTGGCGCAAATGGTCGTGCCTTCGAGCGGATCAAGGGCGATATCCACTTTTGGCCCGCCGGCGCCGACTTTTTCCCCGATATACAGCATAGGCGCTTCGTCGCGTTCGCCTTCGCCGATCACGACGGTGCCTTCGATCATCATTTTATTGAATGCTTTGCGCATCGCTTCAACAGCGGCTGCATCAGCGGACTTTTCATCGCCCCGGCCGTTCCACTTGGCTGCCGCGATTGCGCCAGCTTCGGTGACGCGGACAACTTCAAGGACGAGTTGGCGATTCAGTTCCTGAGACCCCATTAGACTTGCTCCCTTTTCAGGCTTCGATTCTCAGCATTGTGGGGGTCTCTAGCACACATTGAAGCGTAGTGAAACGGTCAAGTGTTGCCGCAACAGAAGCTTCAACTGTTTCGTGGGTCGTAAGCACGATATAAACGCCACCATCACTTGCACTTCCGCGCTGCAGCATGCTTTCGATGGAAACATTCTCTTCCGCCAGGACCTTGGTGATGTCGGCCATCACGCCCGGCTGATCATTCACACGCAGGCGAATGTAATAGGTGCCGCGGTGCTTCACCACTGGCACAGGGTTTGACGGCTTCAGGCTGGTGGCCGGCACGCCAAGGCGTGGACCTTCCGCGCCGCGCGCTACATCAAGAATATCACCCATGACGGCAGAAGCCGTTGGCCCCTCGCCCGCGCCCGCGCCTTCATAAACCGTCTGACCAACGGCGTCGCCGTTCACGACCACAGCGTTCGTCGGGCCCATCACATTGGCGATGGCCGCGCGGGTCGGCACCATGGCCGGATGTACGCGCGTCTCGATGCCTTCGGCGGTCTGTTGGGTCACGCCCAGAAGCTTGATGCGGTAGCCCAGCTCTTTGGCATACTCAATATCCACAGGCGCGATGTTGCGGATGCCTTCGGTGGGCAGGTTTTCAATATCGGGCTCGGTGCCGAACGCCAGCGTCGCCAGAATGGCCGTCTTGTGGGCGGTGTCGATGCCGTCGATGTCAAAAGTGGGGTCCGCTTCCGCATACCCCAGTTGCTGGGCGTCCTTGAGCACGTCATCAAAGGCGAGGCCTTCATGCTCCATCCGCGTCAGGATATAGTTGCAGGTGCCGTTCAAAATACCGCGTACGCTTTCGATGGCGTTGCCGGCAAGCCCTTCACGAAGTGCCTTGATGATCGGGATACCGCCCGCGACAGCCGCTTCGAACTTCAGCGGTGCGCCGGTTTCTTCCGCCAGCACGGCCAGCTCCTTGCCGTGGGTGGCAATCAGCGCTTTGTTGGCGGTCACGAACCCGATACCGCGGCCAAGCGCCTTCCGCGCCAGCGCCAGCGCCGGGCCGTCGGACCCACCGATCAGTTCCACCACAAGATTGACGCCGCTGCCCTCTTCAGCCAGATCAACAGCGTTATCAACCCAATCATAGGCGCTGAGGTCCACACCGCGGTCGCGGCTGCGGTCACGGGCGCTGACGGCCTTGATTTCCACTGGGCATCCGGCGCGGGCGGCAATGAGAGCCTTGTGTTTCTCAATGATCTTCACTACCCCAGCCCCAACGGTGCCAAGGCCCGCGATGCCCAGGATGATCTTCCGGTCGTCCTGCTTACTCATACTGATCTCCAGTTACGCTTTATTCTGTTCGGCGTTCCAAGACGCGATAATCTCGTCCCTGTTCGCCATGAGTTTCTTGATATTGCGGATCGCCTGCCGGATTCGCTGTTCGTTTTCCACCAGGCCGATACGCACGAAGCCTTCGCCGTATTCGCCAAAGCCAATGCCCGGCGCCACAGCGACTTTGGCGTGCTCCAGCAACAGTTTCGAGAAGGCCATGGACCCCATTTCGCGGAAGTCTTCGGGGATCGGCGCCCAGGCAAACATGGATGCCTTGGGGCTTGGGATGTCCCATCCTGCAGCCGCGAGGCCTTCAACCAAAACATCCCGGCGTTTCTTGTAAGTTTCGCGGTGCAGGTCAATGCAGTCCTGCGGGCCATTGAGGGCCGCCACTGCCGCCACCTGGATGGGCGTGAAGGCGCCATAGTCCAGATAGCTTTTCACCCGTGTCAGCGCGCTCACAAGGTCTTTGTTGCCCGCGCCAAAGCCCACGCGCCACCCAGCCATGGAATAGGTTTTTGACATACTGGTGAATTCAATGGCGATGTCTTTCGCCCCCGGCACCTGCAGAATGGAAGGCGGCGGGTTGTTGTCGAAATAAATCTCACAATAAGCCAGATCCGACAGAATCCAGATGCCATGCGCCTTGCAGAAATCGACCACTTCTTCATAGAAGGCAAGGTCGACCACTTCGGCCGTCGGGTTACCCGGATAACACAGGATCACGGCAGTCGGCGTGGGCACGCTGTGCTGAACGGCATACTTCAGTTCCGTCAGGAAGTCGCGCCCCGGCCCCATGGGCAGGTGACGGACAGCCGCACCCGCGATCATGAAACCATAAGGGTGTATCGGGAAACTGGGGTTCGGCACCAGGATCACATCACCCGGCGTGGTGATGGCGGACGCCAGGTTCGCCAGCCCTTCCTTGGACCCAAGCGTCACCACATTTTCCGTCTCCGGGTCGATATCCACCCCGAAGCGGCGCTTATAGTAGGCCGCGTGGGCACGCCTCAGGCCCGGAATACCGCGCGATACGGAATAGCCGTGCGTGGTGTGCTTATCCACGGTTTCTTTCATCTTGTCGACAATATGCTGCGGGGTCGGCAAATCGGGGTTGCCCATGCCAAGATCAATGATGTCTTCACCGCGCGCTCGTGCCGCCGCCTTCATCTGATTCACTTCAGCGAATAGATAAGGGGGCAACCGCCTGATGCGGTAAAACTCTTGATTGCTCATGACCTTTTTACCTTGGATATTGTCGAAAACCGGACGCGCCAAAGCGCCCTGTGAACGCTTAGCTCTAAGGGAATTTTGGGCCAAGCGCAACGGCTGCACGCAATGATCGGAATGGTTTTTCTTATCTGGCGAAATACTATTGCGTAAGGTTCGCGTAACAGCTGACGGCAACCGGGAGGGAGGCAACAAAAAACCGGGCTGGGCCCGGTTCGGTAACAGTCAGGCCCTATTGGGGTCTATTCAGACGCCATGGCCTGTTCGGCCTGCTCCAGCGCGCTCAACACTTTGGCATAAAGCGCGTCATCCTTGAAGGCCTTACGGTACTTGTCCAGCTCTGCCCGATGTTCCGACAGCGATTGCTGCAGAGCACCCATCTGAACAAGTTTCTGCATCTTCAGCTCAGACAGCCGGTCAGTCATGGCTTCAATGCGGCTTTCAAACGCCTGCATATCCACGGCGTCGCTTTTGGCAAAGGACTGAGAGAAAGACTCGGAGAAGGACTGGGCAAAATTCAGGTTCAGGTCATTGAGCCGCGCCCGAATTTCCTCTTCCTTCTGTTCACAGCGCGCCAGCTCTGGCGAGCGGTAGGAAACTTCACGAACTTCCTCGGCTTCGTGCTCCAGCATCATGGTACCCAGGCTGTCAAAGCCAACCATGCGCTCACCGGCAAGCGCAGTAGCGCTACCGATTAGGGCGAAAGATGCAACAGCAATAAGGGTGCGTTTCATGTGTGGTTCCATTTCCCAACTGTGTCAGGATAATGCTACATTATTACACAAACGACAAGTAAACTTTAGGCATAGTTTGATCAAATGCCTGAGAGCAGCCATGAGGCCGCCCTCGTCCATTCTTCCCTCGCGGATGTGGCTTAACCGTCTTTCTTGTTGGCTTCTGCCTCACGCTCACGCAGGCGCTGTTCAATCCGCTCGCGTTCCCGCTTGATATCTGCTTCCGCCTGCTTCAAGGCCTCAAGGTGGTGCTTTTCCATCTCCTCGAGCGACAGTTGCGCAGATTTGAGCGATTCTATCCGCAGGGTACGGATATCGCCGTCGATATCCAGCTCAAGCTCCAAGTCCCCAAGCGCTTCCTCGATCTCGCGGCGGGCTTCAGCGATTTCGTCCTTGAGCTCAACCCGCATTTCCGACAGCTCGGCTTCGCTTTCACTGAGGTCCGTGAGAGCTTCGGCCAGGGCTTCAGATTCGATCCTGGCAATTTCAATCCGGCTAGGTGCGACAATCACATGGCGCATCCGGCGCTCTTCCAGCGAGATGATTGCAGCCTCAAGGCCCTTTTGTGCGGCCTTCAGGGCTTGCACCTCACTCTTGCTCTTGGCCTTCATCAGCCGCTCGGTCACCTCATTGAGGGCAGCGCGCGCCTTCTCAAGCGCTTCCTGCTGCTCTTTCTCGAACGCTTTGCGGTCACTTGTTGCCAGAACGGTCCGGTGCCCCTTTTTATGCACCTCGACTTTACTGTCGCCGCTGCGAACAACGCGGATCGTCCGCTTGTTCTTTTCGGCTTTTTCTGCCTGCTCGGTTTGCTCGTCACCACCCGCCATGGCAATCATGGCATGGCTGGCTCCGGCAATCACCAGGCTTGACGCGGCGATGCCTAGGGCTGCAGCTGCACGGCGCTTTTGTTTTGGTGTCATCCACATGGGAAATCTCCATTCTTCTTCTGAGTATCCCCCGGCGAGTACACTGACGCCAGAAAAAACTCTATCCTCGACTGTCGCGATTTTCTCGGGCCTATACCCGAACTTCCCGTTCTTGTGAAATCAAGGATGCGCAGGTCTTGGTGTCAGTGGAAGGCGGAAGCGATGAATTGTGGGGTTGATGCGGCGGGCCGCCCGGTGTTGCGGTGAACCGAGAGACAGGCTTGCGACGAACCGTTCACCGCAGGGGCCTTTAGTTTCCTGGGCTCAGCGTGTCAGTCGACAGGCAGCAACAGGCAGGCGACCCGGCGCTGTTCCATCAGCAGGACATTATAGGTCCGGGCCGCGGCGCCTGTGTCCATGATATCAAAGCCGATATTGGCGTCTTCGAGGAACTGCCGGATAGCCTTGGGCAGAAGCTGCATCTTTACGCCGGTTCCGACAAGGACGATTTCCGGGCGATCACCCTCATTCATGATCTTGCTGAAATGTTCCGGTTTCAAATCATCCAGCGTTTTGGCGTCCATAGGATAGAACCCAGTGGGCTGTACCAACACACCGCCTTCAACGCGGCGGTCCATCAGGCGGAAACCGCCATCACCATAGGCTTCAATGAGCAGCAGGTCGTCATCGGCCTGCTGCTCCATGATAAAGCCACCTTGTTTGATCTTGTCAGCCATCAGACTTACATCTGATCAAACTGGCCAGGGCGGCTCTTGTCCACCGTTGGGTCATTGTCGTCACCCGCAAGCAGTGCATCCCGCTTGATCTTGAACATCAACAGAAGCGGTGATGCCACAAAGACCGAGCTGTAGGTACCCACAACCACGCCCCAGATCATCGCCGCCGTAAAGCCGCGAATGGCCTCGCCGCCAAAGAAGAACAGGGAAAACAGCGCCACCAGGGTGGTGACAGAGGTCATCAAGGTCCGTGCCAGCGTCTGGTTCAGGGACAGGTTCAGAAGCTCTTCCATTGGTGTCTTGCTGTATTTGCGGATATTTTCACGCACCCGGTCATACACCACCACGGTATCGTTTAGGCTGTAGCCCACGATGGTCAGGATGGCCGCAATGATCGACAGGTTGAACTCAAGCTGGGTGATGGCAAAGAAGCCGACCGTCAAGAGAACGTCGTGCACCAGTGCTACCACAGCGCCCAGGCCGAACTGCCATTCGAAGCGGAACCAGATGTAAACCAGCACCGCCAGAACCGCGATGGTCACAGCCAGCGCCCCGTCGCGCTTCAGTTCGCCTGAAACCGTGGCACCAATGAAGTTACCGTCCATGAATTTGATGCCGGGAACCGCGTTCGGCAGTTCTTCCCGCACTTTCTGGATCACAGCACTTTGGGCCTTGGCATCGCCTTCCTGGCGCTCGATGCGGATCATGGCTTCCCAATCCTCGCCGTACCGGCGGACAGAAGGGCTGGTGTAGCCCATGGCTTCAACCGCATTTTTCACGGCCTCAATAGGAATGGCTTTTTCGCCTTCCATCTGCACCTCAACCGAGATGCCACCCTTGAAGTCGATGCCGTAATTCAGGCTTTTCACCGCGAACAGTACGATCGAGCCAATGATAAGAAGAACCGACAGGGCCATCGCGATCTTGCGCGCGGCCATGAAGTTGATCTTCGTATTGTCTGGAACGAGACGTAAAAACATAATCCCCTCCCCTTAAAGTGGCAGCTTGGCAGGACGGACCCGCTTCAGCCAGGTTGCAAGGATAAAGCGGGACAGTACCACGGCCGTGAACATGGACGTCAGAATACCGATCGCCAGCGTTACAGCAAAGCCCTGCACAGGGCCGGAACCCAGCATATAGAGCACTGCTGCCGCAATGAATGTGGTGATGTTGGCGTCCATAATGGTCGAGAAGGCCTCGCCATAGCCATGTTCCATTGCAGGGAACGGCTTGCGGCCATTGTTCTGTTCTTCGCGAATACGTTCAAAAACCAGCACGTTGGCGTCCACCGCCATACCGATTGTCAGCACGATGCCCGCGATGCCCGGCAGGGTCAGCGTCGCCTGCAGGAAGCTGAGCGCCCCCATGATCAGCACAAGGTTGGTGATCAGCGAGATGCTCGCGGCAATGCCAAACCGGCCATAGCTGAGGATCATATAGATAATCACACCAATGAAACCGATAACAGCTGCGATCTCGCCAGCATCAATGTTTTCCTGACCCAGGTCCGGACCCACAGAGCGTTCGGACATCACCTGCAGCGGGATGGGAAGCGCACCGGCCTTGAGGAGCGTAGCCAGCTCCTGCGCATCGGCAACCGCACCAACGTTGGTTATCTGACCCTGCCCGCCCAGGATCGGCGTGATGATATTCGGCGCGCTGATAATCTCGTTATCCAGCACGATGGCAAACGGCCGCCCGATATTGTTCTGGGTGTGGGTACCGAAGCGTTTGGCGCCAGATGTATTGAAGGTAAAGCCAACGGCTGGCTTACCGTTCTTGTCATATTCAACCCGCGCGTCAATCAGGTCTTCACCCGAAAGGATGACCCGCTCCTTGATCACCATGGAGTAGCCATCTTTCGAAGGCAGAATCTTTTCCCGGTATCCCACACGGCCGCGCTGAATGTCTTCCGCACTCACATTCGTGTTCACGTCATGGAAGGTCAGCTTGGCTGTCTGGCCAACAAGAATCTTGATTTGTTCAGGATCGTCAGCGCCCGGCACTTCCAGAATGATGCGGTCATTGCCTTCAGGCTGAATGGTCACTTCCTTGGTGCCGTCCGGGTCTACCCGCTTGCGGATCACTTCCATGGCACGGGCAACGGCCTCGCGCTTCTGAACTTCGATGCCCTGCTCTGTCAGTGTCAGCGTGAATTTGTTGCCGTCCTGCGCAAGCTCCAGTTCCTTGATGCCGCCGCCCATGAGTGGGTTAGCGGCGCCTACGGTCACCGTAGTCAGCTCACGCAGTTTTTCACGCGCGGTTTCAACCATGTCATCGCGGGTAACCTCTGCCGTCACGCTTTGGCCTTCAATCCGGATATTCCGGAAGTTGAGGCCCTGCTCAGACCGGCGAATATCGCGCACCTGATCAGCAATATTGTTCAGGCGGGAATTCACCACATCGTCGGTTTCCGCACCCCAAAGAATGCGAACCCCGCCCCTGAGGTCAAGGCCCAGATTCAGCGTGTCGGAAGGCAGGAAGCCAGGCAGTTCTTCGCGCTGCTTCTCTGTCAGAAAGTTAGGGAGGGAGGTCAGGATGCCCAGAAGCACCACTCCCATGATCATGATTATTTTCCAGCGCGGAAACGTCAGCATGCGCCGATCCTTATTGTTGTTCTTGCCTTAAAAAGATTGGGCCCGGCAACACCGGGCACGATCCTTATTTTTCTTCTTTTTTCGCTGCTTTTTTCTCAGCCGCTTTTTTCTCAGCAGGCTTGGCAGGCTCTGATTTGGCTCGCACATCAGACAGGGTGCTTTTGACAACGCGAACGCGGACACCGTCAGCCAGTTCCACTTCGACTTCGTTATCGTCAGCTTTAACCTTGGTCACCTTACCGATCAGGCCGCCTGCGGTCACAACGCTGTCGCCGCGCGCCACATTGCTCACCATTTCACGGTGTTCTTTCATCTTTTTGTTCTGGGGGCGGATGATCAGGAACCAGAAAACCGCAACCATGATGATGATCAGACCGAAACCACCAGTTGGATCAGACATCTGTGCAGATTCAGCCGCTTGAGCGTAAGCAGGAGAAGAAAACATGTGACAAACCTCATTAAAAGGGCGGCAGACGCGCCACCTTGCAATATCATTGGCCGGGACTATAGCTTTATTGCTTTCAAATGCAACAGTCGCCTAGTGTTACCCGGCATGTTATGAGCGCTGTCGAGCGGGCATAATCGAATTATCCACCCCTAGATGGGCATGACAGGAAAGGGTTGCAAGTGCCAAACCAGGATCAAGCGCTGATTGATGCGATCAACCGCCTTGCCGACGCGGTAAGCGGTAGAGGAAAGGCATCACCTGCATTGACGGACGATACCGCCAACGCCTTTGTCTATGACGCCGACAGCAAAAACCTGCGAGCTGTCGACCGTGTCGCGGCACCTGCGATTGACCTGTTGATGGGCATTGACCGCGCCAAGAACACACTGCTTGAGAATACCAAGCGCTTCGCGAACGGCTTTTCCGCAAACAATGCGCTGTTGTGGGGCGCGCGCGGCATGGGCAAAAGCACGCTCATCAAGGCCATCCACCGCACCATTGTTGAAGAAAAAGGCGCTTCGGCCCCGGCGCTGGTGGAAATCCACCGCGAAGACATCAGTGCCCTGCCCGCGCTTCTTGGCAAGCTCAGGCAAGCCGATCGCCTGTTTATCGTCTTTTGTGACGACCTGTCCTTCAATCGGCCGGACCAGGACTTCAAAGCCCTGAAATCCGTGCTTGAGGGCGGGCTTGAAGGCCGCCCGGAGAATGTGATCTTTTACGCCACATCAAACCGCCGGCACCTGTTGCCGCGCCAGATGGCGGATCAGGAAAGCGCCACTGGCATCCACCCCAACGAGGCCATGGACGAAACCATTGCGCTTTCTGACCGCTTCGGCCTGTGGCTGGGCTTCCACCCGGCTGACCAGGACGAGTATCTGGCGATGATTGAGGGCTACCTCAAGGCTTTTGGCCTGACACCCGCGGATGATTGGCGGCACGCGGCCCTTGAATGGTCCAAGACCCGCGGTAACCGGTCTGGCCGGACAGCCTGGCAGTTTGTAACGAATCTGGCGGGTGAGTTGGGCGCTAAGGTTAGCTTCTAGCGGCCTGTCATGGCGGCATCCGCCTGTGCGCGGCTCAGGTACCGAAGCGGGTCCAAGGCCCGACGGCCCTTACGAATTTCAAAATGCAACTGCGGTTCGGTCACCCCGCCCGTGTTGCCGACGCGGGCGATGATCTGCCCCTTGCTGACGGTCTGCCCTTCGCGCACCAGAAGGCGCTCGTTATGGGCATAGGCCGTGATCCAGCCATCCGAATGCTTCACCAACAGAAGATGCCCGTATCCCTCTAGCGCGTTCGAGGCATATACCACGACCCCGGCTTCTGCGGCCTTCACAGGCGTACCCTGTCGCGCCAGGATATTGATGCCGTCATTATGCAGGCCATCCTGTTTGGGGCCGAAGCGCGACGCCAGCCTGCCCTGCACCGGCCAGTCGAATCCGCTGGATGTCCGGGGTGGCGGTGTTGGCCGTGCCACCGTACGGCGGGTGGTTTGAGCGGGCCTGACAACCGTGGGGCTTGAGGCTGAGGCCGTCTGAACCGGTGCACTGCTGGCCCCACCCGGCAGCTTCAGCCTTTGGCCGATTTCAAGCCTGTAGGGCGCCTTGATACCGTTTTCGCGCATCAGTGCAGACACATTGACGCCAAACCGCCGGGAAATGCTGTAGCCCGTATCGCCCTTTTTCACCACATAGACCTGGGCCGTCGGCACCTTGACCTTCTGCCCGATCTCCAGCGTGTAAGGCGAGCGGAACCTATTCAGGGAAATCAGGTCGCGTACTGGTACGCCATAACGACGCGAGATGGCATAAAGCGTATCGCCTTTCCTGACCACATGCGTTGCGCCGCTGGACTGGACAGTACTGCGGCTGGTGACCGCTGGCGCTGGCTTGCTGGCAGACGCGTAGCTGCGGTTCGGCACAGAAGGCTTGGTGCGCGGCAATGGCACAGGAAAAGGTGCATTCTTGGTTTTGGGTGACGTCAGCGAGCCGAACACAGGTCGGATGATTCGTTTATCGATGGTGGAACAGGCAGAAACCGAGAAGGCAAGCAGGATCAAGGCGCTAAGGCGCATTGCATGCCGTCTATTCTGTCCTCCCATGATCATGAATTCAAGATACCCACAAGTGTGAACTGGGGCAATATTTCCCTGATCATTAAGGCGGAAGCACGGCAGAAAGGCATCATGCTGGCATCAGAATGTCTGGGTGATGGCCTCTGCCATGGACCGACGCGTTTCATCATGAGTCATATTGAGATGCAGCGGTGTCACCGAAATCCATTTTTCCCGCACTGACTTGAGATCCGTCTCGTGGCCCGGCTGGCCGACTTCGCGGCCCAGCCCAAACCAATAGTATTTGAAACCACGCGGGTCTGTGCGTTCCTCGATATGGTTGCCCATGATCTGTCGCGCACCCTGCTCTGTCACGCGAACGCCCTGAATCTCATCAGGTTCAAATGCCGGGAAATTTACATTCATCAGCACATCCTGCGGCCAGCCCATCTCGATCAGGCTTTTGATCACCTTTGGGGCATACTGCTCTGCGGTTTCCCATTTGGTGCGCTGGTCCGGGCGGATGCACTGGCTCAGCGCAATCGACGGAATACCCGCCAGTGTGCCTTCCATGGCCACGGAAACCGTACCCGAATAGGTCACATCTTCAGCCAGGTTTCCGCCCCGGTTGATGCCGGAAAGGATAAGCGTTGGCTTCTCGTCGCCCATAATCTTGTTGAGCGCCATGGCCACACAGTCTGTTGGCGTGCCAGCCACGGCCCAGCGCTTATCCTCAAGCTTGCGGATACGCAAAACGCGCGACAGCGTCAGGGAATGCCCGGCGCCAGACTGCTCTTCCTCAGGTGCCACCACCCACACGTCGTCCGTGAACTGGCGGGCGATGCGCTCCAGAATCTCAATCCCTGGTGCGTGGATGCCGTCATCGTTCGAGACCAGGATGCGGGCTGTTGAGATAGCTGTCATGACTTAGCCACCAATCACGTCAATGCCGCGCATGTAAGGCTTCAGCACTTCGGGCACGCGGATCGAGCCATTGGCCTGCTGATAGTTTTCCATCACTGCAATCAGCGTACGACCAACCGCAAGGCCAGACCCGTTCAGGGTATGCACGAACTGGGTCTTCTTCTCGCCCTTGGGGCGGCAGCGCATTTTCATGCGGCGGGCCTGGAAGTCACCACAAGTGGAACAGCTGGAAATCTCGCGGTATTTATCCTGCCCTGGCAGCCATACCTCGATGTCATAGGTGCGGCGTGCACCGAAGCCGATATCGCCGGTGCACAGCTTCACCACGCGGTAAGGCAGGTGCAGGCGCTTCAGCACTTCTTCGGCGCAGGCGGTCATGCGTTCCAGTTCCTCGTCAGACTGGTCCGGCGCGGTGATGGATACCATCTCCACCTTCTCGAACTGGTGCTGGCGGATCATGCCGCGCGTATCGCGCCCCGCAGAGCCCGCTTCGGCGCGGAAACACTGGCTGTGGGCGGTAAAGCGGTACGGCAGCTCTTCCTCGTCCAGGATTTCATCGGAATGGAAGTTCGTGAGCGTCACTTCAGACGTCGGGATCAGCCAGTGATCCGTTGTCGTCTTGAAGGCGTCCTCGCCAAATTTCGGCAGCTGGCCGGTACCCAGAAGCGCTGTGTCGCGCACCATCGCGGGCGTCAGCATTTCTGTGTAGCCATGCTCAGTGGTGTGCAGGTCCAGCATGAACTGGCCCAGCGCGCGCTCAAGCCGCGCCAGCTGATCCTTGAGCACCACGAAACGCGAGCCGGACATTTTGGCCGCGCGCTCGAAATCCATCATGCCCAGCGCTTCGCCTAGCTCAAAATGCTCTTTGGGATCAAAATCAAAGCGCGCGGGCTTGCCCCAGGTGCGAACCTCGGTGTTGTCGTCTTCGCTGTCACCGTCCGGCACATCGTCATAGACCATGTTCGGCAGGCTCATCAGCAGCGTGTTGAGCTTTTCGCCCAGCGTGCGGTCTTCCTCTTCCATCTCAGAGAGGCGCGTCTTCAGGCCACTAACTTCGTCCATCAGCGCCTGGGCTTCTGCTTCACTGCCCTGTGCCTTGGCCTTGCCGATCAGCTTCGAGGCCTCGTTGCGGCGGGCCTGGGCGGCCTGCGCTTCGGTCTGGACCGCGCGGCGGGAACTGTCGAGCGCGATGATCTCCTCGGCTTTGGCTTCCTCACCGCGGCGGGCAAGGGCCTTGTCGAAAGCTTCAGGGTTCTCGCGAATAAATTTCAGATCAAACATTGCGCTCGTCTCAGTTTCAAATCAGGTCAGTTAAAATCGGGTCAAATTTCGTCTTCATCGGCCTCTTCGGCCTCTGCGCGCTTCTTCTCAAAAGCACCGATCAGGATGATGGACAGCTCATACAGGAGCAACATGGGAATGCCAAGGGCGATCTGGCTCACCGGGTCCGGCGGCGTCAGGAAGGCTGCCACCAGGAAGGTGGCCACAATCATATAGCGGCGTTTTGCCCGCAGGCCGTCTGCCGTCACAATGCCCGCGCGGCCCATCAGGGTCAGCGCCACGGGCAGCAGGAATGCCACACCAAAGCCGAAGATCATCTGCATCACCAGCGACAGATATTCGCTGACCTTCGCCTCGGCCGCGATCTCGATGGCGCCAGAACCGGCCGCCTGTTCGAAGCTCAGCAGGAACTGCCAGGCCCAGGGGATCACCATGAAATAAGCCAGGCTCGCGCCCAGCGCGAACAGGATGGGTGTGGCCAAGAGGAACGGCAGGAACGCCCGGCGTTCGTTACGGTAAAGCCCCGGCGCCACAAATTTCCATATCTGGGACGCCAGCAGTGGGAAGGTACAGATGAAGGCGGCATACAGCGCCACCTTGAGGTCCACAAAGAAGCCTTCCGTCAGCGACGTGAAGATCATCCGCCGTTCTTCGCCTGTCGCCTGCGTGGCATCCATATAAGGCTTGGCAAGGATGTTAAAAAGCTCGTCCGCGAAATAAAGGCCAACACCAAAGGCAACAGCCATGCCCAGCAGTACCTTGATCAGGCGTGAGCGCAATTCATTCAGATGATCCAGCAGCGGCGCCTTGCTGGCGTCCACTTCGTCTTCATCGATGATGTCTGGCTTGGCGGTTTCGCCCTGCAGTTCCTCTGGCCCCATCATGACGCGTCATCCTTGCCCGCGCCATCCTTGCCGGCGTCAGGCTTGGGCGTATCGGCTTTCGCGGCGCCTGAAGCTTTCTTGGCTTCCGCCTTTTCCCGGGCCTCGCGCTCGCGGTTGCGCATGATGTGGTTTGTCACCTCTTCCGCGCTCATGCCGGGGCGTAGGCCTTCTTTCTTGCGCAGGTCTGCGAAAGGGTCTGTCTGTTGCTCGGCCTCGGTGGCCAACTGTTCGACCCCGTCCTTGAATTCAGCCGCCAATTCGCGCATGCGGCGCACCAGCCCGCCAACCGTTTTCAAAAGACGCGGCAGCTCCTTCGGCCCCACGACAACAAGCGCGACGACCGCCACAAGGAAAAGTTCCGTTGCACCGATATCAAACATGGAAACGGGCTCCTGCCCCTAGGGTCTCAGGGGTGAAGACAGGGCAGCTTATGCCTTGTCTTTCTCTTCGCTTTTAACCACTTCGCCGTCGATGGTCTTCTTGTCCTCAACAGCTTTTGGCTCTTCTTCCGGCTCATCAATGCCGTCCTTCAGGCCCTTGCGGAAGCTGGTGATGCCTTTGGCAACATCGCCCATCAGGCCTGAGATTTTGCCGCGCCCGAACAGAAGCACGATCAGCAGCACCACAAGCGCAATTTGTAACCATCCCGGAAACATATGTTGTAACTCCCTTTTGCCGGTTCAGTCCGGCCTTGTCTCTATGTAATGGCGTGTCTTGATGCACACAAGGCAATTCACGCCATATTGTTTTCTGTGTCAGCGTCCATGTTGGCGTCGCCGTCATCCATACCGTCTGCGTCACCAGCGTCTGTATCGCCATCCTCCGGCATGCCTGACGCGTCAGCCCCAGCCAGCGTCGCGCGTTCCTTGGCGGCGATGGCTTCTTCCAGGTCAATCTGGCCCTCGGCTTCTTCAAGCGATTTCGATGGGTCCGGCATGCCGCCCATTTTTTCAAGCGCCATATCAACACTGTCCAGAAGCCCGGCGGCTTTCAGTTCCTGAACGCCCGGCAGGTCCTTGATGGTCTCAATGCCGAAATGCACCAGGAAGTCTTCTGTGGTGCCATAGGTTACCGGGCGTCCCGGCGTGCGCTTGCGCCCCATCATGCGCACCCAGCCTGCTTCCATCAGCACATCCAGCGTCCCCTTGGAGATGGATACACCGCGAATTTCCTCAATCTCCGCCCGGGTCACCGGTTGGTGATAGGCGATGATGGCCATGGTCTCGACGGCGGCGCGCGACAGCTTGCGCGGTTCGTCTACCTCGCGCCTCAGCAGGAACGACAGGTCCTCCGCCGTGCGGAACAGGAATTTGCCTGCAAGGCGCACCAAATTCACCCCGGACGTTGCATAGGTTTCGGTCAGTCCCTCGATATGGGCTTCCACATCCACACCGTCCGGCAGGCGTTCGGCGATATCATCCACCGACAAGGGGTTTTCACTGGCGAACAGCACGGCCTCCACCATACGGCGGTGCTGCACGATCACTTCCGGGTCTGTAGCGACTTGTTTTGTTTCCGTCTCTTGCATCTTCAAATGTCTTATCGTTCTTGTTCTGATCTTTATTGGCTTATTCTGAATTATCGTTTGCCTGCTTTTCCACCGGCGCGCCGCCTTCTTCGTCGTGGCGTTGGCGCAAGTAGATCGGGCCGAAAGTTTCCATTTGCCTGAGGTCCGCCCTGCCCGCCTTGGCAAGTTCGAGCGTTGCCGCAAACATGCTGGCGAGTGCCGAACGCCTGAGCCTGTCGTCCTTCAGGTCGGTCGGCAGGAAGGTCGAGAGCGTTGCCCAGGTGAAGGTATCGCCAATCAGGCCCGAGAGACGCTCAATGGCATCCTCCAGCGAATAGATCGGCCGGCGTTCGATGCGGATTTCCGTGATCGAATGGCGCTGGCGATTGTCAGCGTAAGCACGCAACAGCTCATAGAGCGTCACGTCATAGGAGCCCTTTTTAAGAAGCTTCAGCCCTTCGGGGCGCCCGCGGCGGAACACATCGCGGCCCATGCGGTCCCGCGCCATCAGGCGGGCGCCGGCCTCGCGCATGGCCTCAAGCCGTTGCAGGCGAAGCTGCAGGCGGAAGGCCAGTTCCTCGGCAGACGGCTCTTCGTCGTCGTCTTCCTTCGGCAGGAGCAGGCGGGACTTGAGGTAAGCCAGCCACGCGGCCATCACCAGATAGTCCGCCGCCAGCTCAAGCTTCAGGCGCTTGGCCGCTGTTACGAAGGTCAGGAACTGTTCAACCAGTTCCAGGATGGAGATTTGCGTCAGGTCCACCTTCTGGGCGCGCGCCAGCGTCAAAAGCACATCAAGCGGCCCCTCGAACCCGTCCATATGCAGGACAAGTTGGTTCGGATCCGCCGGGTCTGCCTGGCGGTTTGGGGTTGGCCCGATTGTGTCTTCTTCAAATTCCATTTTATGCCAAGCCAACCAGGGTCAGCACTCCCTCCGCTGCGAGCATGGTTGGTACCGTAATCACTTCCTGTGCGACCAGTATTATGCCCATAAGGATGAAAAATCCAAAGGGCGCAATTGACCGATAACTTTGCGCGACGTCGTGCGGCAGGAATTGCTCCACCACGCCAGCACCGTCAAGCGGCGGAATAGGCAGCAGGTTGAACACCATAAACAGGCAGTTCAGGCGCACGCCCCAGACCGCAGTCTGGAAGAGCCACCCCTCCGGGCTGGCGCCGGACGAGATCGCGACCTTGAGCACAATGGCAAAGAAAATTGCCACCAAAAGGTTCCCCAAAGGTCCTGCCAGCGCAACAATAACCATGTCACGCCTCATGTTCTTGAAATACCGCGGCTGAATCATAACCGGCTTGGCATAGCCGATCAGGAACGGGAAATTCGCCAGGATGGCCACAAGCGGGATCACAATCGTACCGACTGGGTCGATATGGACAGCCGGGTTGAGTGACAGACGCCCTTCCAGCTTGGCTGTGGGGTCCCCCAAGCGGTAAGCCGCAAGCGCGTGACCGGCCTCATGCAGGGTTACTGCAAGCAGAAAAGGCAGGGCCATAACGGTTAAGAGCTGTATGCTTCCGGCCAGGAAATCCATGGGTGCCTCAGATCTTTTCTAAAATTTTTCCATCAGCGCGTCATAGCGACGGCACAAGTCTTCCCGGTCTGCGCGCGGCGCTCGGTCAGCTTCGGATATAAGGGTCGCCAGGCGTTTCTCAAGCTTTCCTGAGGCGACATGACAGGCTGATGCGATGGACTGCATCTCGTCCATATTGCCGTTACAGTGCAGCACCAGGTCGCAGCCCGCCGAGAATGCCCCGCGGGTACGGTCCTCAAACTCCCCGGTCAGCGCCTTCATCGCCAGATCATCTGACATCAGAAGGCCTGTGAACCCCATCTTCATGCGAATGATGCGGCCAATCACCACACGGGAAAGCGTGGCGCACTGTTTTGGGTCAATGTCTGTGTATTTAATGTGGGCGGTCATGCCGAACGGCGCGTCGGCCATGGCCTTGAACGGCGCAAAATCGCTGTCGACCATCTCCGCCACCGTGGCGTCCACCACCGGCAGCTCCAGATGGCTGTCCGCTGTGGCCCGTCCGTGGCCCGGCAGATGCTTGATCACAGGCAGCACGCCACCTTCCATCAAGGCGTCCACGACAATGCGCCCCATGGCAGTCACCAGTGACGGGTCGTTTGAAAAAGCCCGGTCGCCCACGATGGGGTCTGCCCAGTCGTTCATCACATCGAGCACCGGCAGGCAATCCACATTGATGCCCACACGCCGAAGGTCATCGGCGATCAGCCGCACATTCAGGCGCAGGGCGCTGGCTGCAAGGGTGGGGTCCTTCTTCGACATTTCGCCGAAGGTGGCCATGGCAGGATACTTGCGCCAATAAGGCTCCGTGAGGCGTTGCACGCGGCCGCCTTCCTGGTCCACCAAAATCGGTACCTTGTGGCGCCCGACGGACAGCTTCAATTCCTTGATCAGGGTTGAGAGCTGGTCCGGGTCTTCCACATTGCGCTTGAAGATAATGAACCCGGCGGGTTTCACCTTAGCGAAAAAGGCCCGCTCTTCGGCTGTAAGGGCCGGGCCGGAACAGCCGAAAATTGCTGGGATCATCAAATTACTCTTTTACGGATTAACGACGATACAGGCCTGCTGCTGGGCCCGAAGCCCCAGGCAAACCTCGTCCGCCGCGGCGCGGCTTTCAAGTGGTCCAACCCGAAGGCGGTATAGCGTGCGGTCGCCCGTGCGAACAGATTCGTAAACCGGTGACAGGCCATCAAGCACGTCACGGTGCTTGCCGCGAATGGTGCGCCAGGCTGTGGCTGCGGACTCTTCAGACCCATACGCCCCCAGCTGAACCTTGAAGGCGCCCGCTGGTACTGCAGGCTCTGCAGCCGGCTTTTCAGCTTCGGCTTCAGGCTTGGCAGCTTGCGCAGCGACCTGTTTGGCCGCTTCAGCCTCAGCCTGCTCCCGCGCCTGAGCTTCGGCGGCGATCCGGGCCTCGTCTTCAGCGTGGCTGTCATCCACCACTTCGGGTTCCGGATCTGCAGGCAGTTCCTTCAGGGGCTCTTCCGGCTGGTCCGCAAGCGTCAGGCTTCCGCCAGCAGCGCCCTGGTCAAACACCTGCTTGTCCTGGTTTGGCACGTCCATGCCGCCCGGATCCGTTGGCTTGGTTTTGATCGGCGTCGCTTCGGCCACCACATGACGCGGCGGGCCGTCAGGCGCGCTGTCGTAAAGATAAAGAAGCACAAGCACGAACAGCACAACCACGCTGAGCGCGGCTGCAGCCGTGATCACCAGCGTTTTCCTGCCTTCGAAAAAGCCTGCTGCTTCCTCTTCCTCAGGGACGGGTTGAAGCCATGGTGGGATATCCTTGTCGGCTCCCTGCTGTTCGTTCTCGCTCATTTACCGCATTTCCTCCATTGGCGTTACGCCCAACACGCCCAGGCCGCTGGCAATCACCAACGCCACCGCGCGCACCAGCGCCATCCGCGCTTTTGTCAGCGGCTCATCGCCGTCTATGATAAAGCGCAAGTCATGATTGTCATTCCCCTTATTCCAGAATGTATGGAATTCGGAGGCCAGATCATACAGGAAAAACGCAATCCGGTGCGGTTCGTGCGCTTCGGCTGCACTTTCCACCATGCGCGGCCAGGCCGCGCACTGCTTGATCATGGCAATCTCATTCTCGTCCGCCAGGAGGCTGAGGTCCGCATCAGCAAGGCTTGCGTCAGTCGCATCGAGGCCCGGGAAAGCATCCTGTGCCTTGGCCAGTACCGAACACACCCGCGCGTGGGCATATTGCACGTAAAAGACCGGGTTATCCTTCGATTGCTCCATCACCTTCTTGAAATCGAAATCAAGGTGGGCGTCGTTCTTGCGCGTCAGCATGATGAAACGTGTCACATCACGGCCTACTTCGTCCACCACCTCACGGAGGGTGATGAAGTTGCCCGACCGCTTGGACATCTTGAAGGGCTCGCCGTCACGGTACAGCTTCACCATCTGGCACAGCCGCACGTCAAGTGTGCCGTCTTCCGACAGCGCCTTCACTGCAGCCTGCATCCGCTTCACATAACCGCCGTGGTCGGCACCGAGGATATCGATCATCTGCTTGTAACCACGGACATATTTGTCGTGGTGATAGGCGATGTCTGCAGCAAAATACGTGTACTCACCCGTGGATTTCTGCAGCGGCCGGTCGACATCATCGCCGAAATCAGTCGCACGGAACAAAGTCTGCTCGCGCTCTTCCCAGTCCTCGGGCTTCTTGCCCTTCGGTGGCTCCAGCACGCCCCGATAGATATGGCCGCGCTCTTTCAAAACCGCGATGGCTTCCGGGATACGGCCGCTTTCATGCAAAGACCGCTCAGAGAAAAATTCTTCGTGCTCAACACCCAGTGCCGCCAGGTCTTCACGGATCAGCTCCATCATGGCGCCCGAAGCATCAACCTTGAACTGCGCGAGCCATTCGCCCTCGTCCGCGTCCAGATACTGGTCGCCATATTTTTCCTTGAGCATTTCGCCCACAGGAATCAGATAGTCGCCTGGGTAAAGCCCTTCAGGGATTTCGCCAATGTCGCGGCCGTGCGCTTCCTGGTAGCGGAGGTGCGCTGAACGCGCCAGGGTATCGATCTGGCTGCCCGCATCGTTGATGTAATATTCCTTGGTGACGTCATAGCCCGCCTTGATCAGCAGGTTCGCCAGCGCATCGCCAAACACGGCGCCGCGCACGTGGCCAACATGCATCGGCCCTGTCGGGTTCGCAGACACATATTCGACATTCACCTTGTCATTACCGCCCATGGTGCTGGCGCCGTAACCCACGCCTTCTGTCAGGATGGTTTTCACCTGAGCTTGCCAGAAGCTTTTGGCAATACGCAGGTTGATAAAGCCGGGCCCTGCAACGTCCACGCTTTCAACCGCATCAAGCGCTTCAAGCGCCGGGGCCAGCAGCCCTGCAATCTCGCGCGGGTTCTTGCCCGCCTGCTTGGACAGCACAAGCGCCGCGTTGGTCGCAATATCGCCGTGGCTTGCATCGCGCGGCGGCTCCACCGCCACGTTGGAGGTGTCCATATCGGACGGCAGCTCGCCCTTTGCGGCAAGGTCACTCAGGACCGCATCAATCGCGGCCCGAAACTCGGTAAAAACATTCATAGTGATACTCGGTTCAAATCAAACAGTTTGGCGTGCTCGCGGAAGGCGAAGCGGTCGGTCATGCCGGCGATAAAGTCGGCAACCACCCGGGCCGTTTCCGGCGTTCCGGCGCCCTGCGCACGCTCGTTCCATTCAGTCGGCAAACATTCTGGTTCGGTGATATACAGATCGAACAGGTCCGATACCACCCTTTTTGCCTTACTGGCCATACGGTTAACCAGATAGTGGCGATACATGCGCTCAAACAGGAAGGACTTCAGCTCCTTCACCGCCTCGCCCATATCCTTGCCAAAGGCAATCGTGGGCTGGCCTGCATTGCGGATATCGTCAGGGGACGTGGGCGCAAGCCTTTCGATGCGCCGCCCGCTTTCCACCATCATATCCGCCACCATCCGGTTGATCATTCGTCGGACAAGCTCGTGGATCATCACATCCTTGGACGCGTTCGGATAGGTCCACTTCACCTCATCCAGCACCTGCGCTACTACAGGAATTTTCTTCAACTCGTCGAACTCAAACAGGCCCGCGCGTAGGCCGTCATCCAGATCGTGGGATGAATAAGCGATATCATCCGCCAGCGCCGCAATCTGTGCTTCGGCGGACGCATAAGTGTGCAGCTCCAAGTCATTTTCCGGCAGGTAATCCCGGAAGCCGAACGACAGCTGGGCTGGTGGCTTTTTGTGATCAATCGCCGCATCCACAAGCGGGCCATTGTGTTTTGCGAGGCCTTCGAGCGTTTCCCACGTCAGGTTCAGGCCTTCAAAGGACGCATAGCGGTGCTCAAGGCGCGTCAGAAGGCGAAGCGCCTGGGCGTTATGGTCGAACCCATCGTAATCCTTCATGCATTCATTCAGAACGGTCTCGCCCACGTGACCAAAAGGCGGATGGCCAAGATCATGCGCCAGCGCCAGCGCCTCACCCAAATCTTCATTCAGGTGCATCGACCGGCATACAGACCGCGCGATCTGCGCCACTTCAAGCGAGTGGGTCAGGCGCGTGCGGAAATGGTCACCTTCGTGATAAACAAAGACCTGCGTCTTGTGCTTGAGCCTGCGGAAGCTCGAGGAATGGATCACCCGGTCGCGGTCGCGCTGGTAACAGCTGCGATTCGGCGTTTCCGGTTCCTTAAAGACACGACCACGGCTTTCTGAAGGACGGCACGCATAAGGGGCCAGTGTGTCTTCATAGCGTGGCAAACTATCGTACATGTCTTTCTCCTTGGGCTCAGGTTGCCTGAGGCACAGGCAGCCCGAATAGGTTGGTGGTTTTGGGCACATTATCCCCGCCCCTGACGAAGGGCAACTCTTTCATTTTTTTTGGCTAAGGATTGCCCCGGAATGCCCCTCGCCGACCGCCCCGGATTGCTGCATTTGCAAAAGTATTAACGAATAGTTAACTCATGCCTTGTGTGTTAATGCTTTTTTAATTATTATATCAGGATGATCGAAAACGCTGACAGCATTGGTAACGACCAACCCGCGTTAGAAGCCAGGTTTCAGCAGGACTTGCTCAACCATTGGCGTGAGATCCAACACAACCGAAAATATCCAGACAAGCGTGAGTTCCGCCCGCAGAAGTTCCCGAAATTTCTGCCGCAGCTGGCCATTGTCTCCATAGCCGGCTCCAATGATTATGACGACAGGCTCACCGGCGCCACGGTTTCGGAAGTCCTGAAACTTCAGGGCACACATGACCGGCTGGTGTCACCGCCTGATGCCGCTGTGAAGCAGATCATTCATGACATGCTCAACCGCGCGTCCAAGGCAAATGGCCCGATCTATTTCAAAGGCAACTTCCAGCCCGCGGAAAGCGCAAGCATCCCCTTCACGGCGCTGGTGCTGCCCTTCTCGCACAATGGCGACGCCGATGTGCTGGACACGCTGATGCTGGCTTTCGACTTCAGCAAGACGCGCAAGCTGGAGCTGGTTTTCCCCCTTGAGGAAATGACCGGCGATCAGCCAAACGAGCCGACCGCCTGAATATACCTCAATTATATCGCGCTCGTGAATTGACCATTGGGCCTATGGTCCCTACATATGGGGCATGACTGATCAAGAAAACCATGGCGAACAAGCATGACCGATAATCAGCCCCCCGTTGGGCTCAGTGAAAAAGCCGCAGCGCGCGTTAAAGCGCTGATCGAACAGCAGGGCAATCCAAACCTGAAACTGCGCCTGACCATCTCTGGCGGCGGCTGCAGCGGATTCCAGTATGGCTTTGACTTCGATGAACAGCAGAAAGACGACGATATCGTTGTTGAACGCGACGGTGTGACCATGCTGGTCGACCCCATGTCGCTCCTCTATATCTCCGGCGCTGAGGTCGATTTTGTCGAAGACCTGGTCGGCGCCTCCTTCCAGGTGAAAAACCCGAACGCAACCGCTTCCTGTGGCTGCGGCTCTTCTTTCTCAGTCTAAGGCGCGAGAGTGCTGTATCTGTTTGCCACAATTCTGGCTCCAATTGCCGTCCTGATCCTGCTTCAAAGAAAACAGTGGCCCGCACCCTCGCGGATTTGGCCAGCTATGGTCGTCATGGTAGGGATCATGATCGCGTCAGAGATCGCAAACGGTGTCTGGCCATCGCTTCTGTTGTTTGTCTCAGGACTTGCCCTCTTCTCATTACCTGTGCTTCTCGCGAATAATTTTATCGATCGGGTGAAGCCTCAGGAAGACCCTAAAAAGATCAACCCGGTCATTGATATCTGCTTTGCTGCCTGTATCGTTGGCGCTATTGGTGTCTATCACTATCAAGCCACCCCATCCTGCTTCTCCGAAGGATTGATCACGGAAGATATGACCATTCGTGAGGTGGAAGAATTATGTTCCGAAAACAAAAACTAGCATTGCCGAGGGATATCAGATGAAAATTGCCAGCTTCAACATCAATGGCGTCAAGGCGCGCCTGCCCCGGCTTCTTGAGTGGCTGGATGAATTTTCGCCTGATGTCGCCTGCCTGCAGGAGATCAAGAGCGTGGACGATAATTTCCCGCGCCTGGAGATTGAAGAAAAGGGCTGGCATGTTGAAACGCACGGCCAGAAAAGCTTCAACGGCGTGGCGCTGATCTCGAAGCACCCGATTGAGGATATCCGGCGCGGCCTTCCCGCCCTTGATGGTGGCGAGGAAACGGAAGACGAACAGGCACGCTATATTGAAGCCACAATCAAGGGTGTGCGCGTGGCCTCTATTTACTTGCCGAACGGCAACCCGCAACCGGGCCCGAAGTTCGAATATAAGCTCCAGTGGATGGACCGGTTGATTGCCCACGCCGAGCGTCTGCTTGAAAAAGAGATGCCGATCGTGCTGGCCGGTGACTATAACGTCATCCCGTTTGATGAAGACTGTCACAACCCCGCCGCCTGGGTGGATGATGCGCTGACGCAGCCCGAAAGCCGGGCGCGCCTGAAAAGCCTGTGGCACCTGGGGTATCTGGATGCGCTCAGGCAGGTCAAGCCGAAGGGCGAGGCCTATACCTTCTGGGATTATCAGCGCGGCGCCTGGCAGAAAGACCACGGCATCCGGATCGACCACCTGCTGCTGTCACCACAGGCCGCCGATATCCTGCGTGACTGCCAGGTTGACCGGGCCCCGCGGGGCAAGGAAAAGGCCAGCGACCATACCCCCATCTGGGTGGATCTGGACGTGGCCCTCGACTAGCAGATCAGCCGCTTCTTAAGCGTCTACGGTCTCGTATTTTTCGAATTCGCGATTGGCAGCCGGACTACCCAGGCCATCAAGCCCCGGCGTGACATATTCGTCCATGTCCACGATCTGGTTTTTGGCGTCCACATGCACGGCGCGGGAAATCCGACCCGGCAGCTGGTTCGCCGGTACCGCCTCATAGCCCATGATGATGGCCAGATCGCCTTTAGAGAACTGGTGCGCTGCCGCACCGTTCAGGCAAATCACGCCAGAGCCTTCCGTGCCTTCGATCACATATGTCTGGATACGTTCCCCGTTAGTGATATTCACCACATCCACCTGTGTGTGTGGCAGAATGCCGGATGCGCGCAGAAGCACAGGGTCCACTGTGATAGAACCAATATAGTCCAGGTCGGCCCCTGTCACCGTCACACGGTGCAGTTTGCCATACATGAATTGGCGCAGCGCGCCGTCGAGGCTTGGTTGTGTCAATGTCAGGGCCCTCTCAAAAGCAATCAGGATGCGGATATGGCGCAGGAGGGCGCACCGGTCAAGCCTTGCTGCATAAAAAAACCGGGGAAAACCCCGGTTTTCGTTGACCTTTTCGTCAGGAACGAAGGCCTATTCGAACACCTTCTGTTCGTTTTCCGCCATGCAGATGCGGTAGCGAATGCCGTGGGCCACGCCGATCGCCAGCGTTATGAAAAGAAGCATCGGCCAATAGACGACGGTCATCAGCAGTGGGTTCCCCGTCAGGCTTAAAAGTACCTGCGGAACAAGCACAATTACATACAGGAGGAACAGGACAATCCCGAAGTCCATGACGTGAGGATGCTGAAGACCTTCCCTATCCTCACCGACCGCAGTTTGGGTCAGGTTGGCCGATACCCAGGAATATATACCGCAAGTTACCACAGTCATGACGATCTGGTTCATCAGCCCGGCCTTGGTCGCCGCGGCAATATCGTTGGACATGGCCAGTTCCATTTGCTTGGCAAAACCAACCGACAGCCCAAGGGCCTGCAGAACGAAAAAGGCAACGAAGCTGGCAACCCCCAACAGCAGGGAGAGGGCGAAGAATTTCAGGGCGTTGATCCCTGCCGCTGACAGGGCTTTGCCAAAAGTTTCAAACTTGGCATTCTCAACGCCAAAAGCACCCGCCCGAACCCAAAAATTGAAGACGTGAGCGGCCACCATCAGCATCACTGCGAGCCCAAGCAATAACGCAGGGGCCAACCCAAGCATCAGTTCTGCCATGCCTTCAATGGTCGCCTCTGTCGGCTCACCGCCGCCTTGCCCCAGCTCCTGGAACAAGGCAGGGTCGCCCGACACAATCATGGCGACCGCAATCAATAGCGACATAAACAGGAAGGCTGCAGCAAAAAGGCCCAAGGCCTTAAAAATTTCAAGAGGCCTGGAAAATGGCATCGCCAGCGACTGCTTCACAATGGCCAAAATCGGTATCTGTTTCATCATAATCCCCCAACAAATATCTAGCTTGGACGCAGACTAGCCTGCGCGCCCGCAACGGCAAACAGCTTTTTTCTGAACCAATGAAGGTTAGGAAGCTTTACGCCATGCCATATGAATGATCGGGAACGGGCGCCCGGCATCATCAAGCGGATCGCGGCGGACATCCACAAAGCCGCATGCCTTATAGAAAGCATGGGCCTGTGGCTGCTGTTCATTCACCTGTACAGTGACGGTGTCGAACAGTTCCTTCATCTTGGCGATAAACTGTTTGCCGATGCCTTGCCCGTGGGCCGCAGGGTCAATGAAAAGCGCATCAATGTTATTGTCGGTGCAGCCCATGAAGCCAAGCGGCCGATCAGAGGCATCTGCAAATACAGAGAAGTCGGCGTTCGGCAGATATTGGTCTTTCACCACCCCGGCGATTTCGGCCAGGTCGGCCTCGCTCAGGAAATGATGCGTGGCCACGACAGCCGCGTGCCAGATATCGAAAAGACGGGCGTGATCAGTAGCCCGCGCCTGACGAAATGTCATAAAAAGTCCTATTCAAAAGCAGATACGTCCCGAACGGCGCCTTTGCTAGCAGATGTCGCCATGGCTGCATAGGCCTTCAGTGCTTTTGATACTTTCCGCGTCCGTGGAGCCACTGGCTTCCAGGCGGCCGCGCCTTTAGCCTCCATGGCTTTGCGGCGGGAGGCCAATTCCTCGTTCGACACCATCACATTGATGGACCGGCTGGGGATATCGATCTCGATCGTATCGCCCTCTTCCACCAGACCGATGGCGCCGCCTTCCGCGGCCTCAGGGCTTGCGTGGCCGATCGACAGGCCCGACGTGCCGCCCGAAAAACGCCCGTCCGTCAGAAGCGCACAGTCTTTACCCAGCCCCATGGACTTCAGGTAACTGGTTGGATAGAGCATTTCCTGCATGCCCGGGCCGCCACGCGGGCCCTCGTAGCGGATAACCACCACGTCCCCCTTGACCACTTCGCCGGCGAGGATGGCTTCCACCGATGCGTCCTGGCTTTCGCAAATGCGGGCACGCCCCGTGAACTTCAGAATGCTTTCATCAACGCCCGCTGTTTTCACGATACAGCCCTCTTCGGCAATGTTGCCGTACAGCACGGCAAGCCCACCATCCTGGCTGTAGGCGTGCTCTTTCGCGCGGATGCAGCCATTCTCGCGGTCCAGGTCCAGCGCGTCATAGCGCTTGGATTGGCTGAAGGCGACCTGTGTGGGCACACCGCCGGGGGCAGCCTTGAAGAAATGGTGCAGGTCCCCGTCGTTCGACACGCGCACGTCATAGCGCGCCAGCGCTTCGCCCATGGTGGCTGTGTGCACCGTGGTGCAATCGGTGTTGATCAGGCCCGCGCGGCCCAGTTCGCCCAGGATGCTGAAGATGCCTCCAGCGCGGTGCACATCCTGAATGTGATATTTGTCAGTGGCCGGCGCGACCTTACAGAGGTTCGGCACTTTCCTTGACAGCCGGTCAATGTCTTCCATGGTGAAATCAAGCTCGGCTTCCTGCGCGGCGGCCAGGATATGCAGCACCGTGTTGGTTGAGCCGCCCATGGCGATATCCAGCGCCATGGCGTTTTCAAACGCACCAAAGTTGGCAACATTGCGCGGCAACACGCTTTCATCCCCGCCACCATAATAGCGCTTGGAAATGTCCACAATCAGCCGGGCCGCCGTCAGGAACAGTTCCTTGCGGTCAGAATGGGTCGCCAGTGTCGTGCCGTTCCCCGGCAGGCTGAGCCCCAGGGCTTCTGTCAGGCAGTTCATGCTGTTCGCCGTGAACATACCTGAACAGGAGCCACATGTCGGGCAGGCGGAACGTTCGACCGCGGCAACCTGCTCGTCCGACACATTGGGGTCAGCTGCCTGGACCATGGCATCCACCAGGTCCAGTTTGTGGGTTTCCCCGTCATAGTCCGCCTCGCCCGCTTCCATCGGGCCGCCGGACACAAACACAGCTGGGATGTTGAGCCGCAGCGCTGCCATCAGCATGCCCGGCGTGATCTTGTCGCAGTTGGAGATGCACACAAGCGCATCGGCGCAGTGGGCGTTGGCCATATATTCAACGCTGTCGGCGATGATCTCCCGGCTTGGCAGGCTATAGAGCATGCCGTCGTGGCCCATGGCGATGCCGTCATCGACGGCGATGGTGTTGAATTCCTTCGCCACACCGCCCGACGCCTCGATCTCGCGCGCCACCATCTGGCCCAGGTCCTTCAGATGCACATGGCCCGGCACAAACTGCGTGAAGCTGTTGACCACGGCTACAATCGGCTTCTGGAAATCCTCATCCTTCATGCCGGTCGCGCGCCAGAGTGCGCGGGCACCTGCCATGTTGCGGCCGTGGGTTGATGTGCGGGAACGATACTGGGCCATCAGGCTCTCCACTGGTTTCGGGCAATGCCCGATTTGGTCTTCAAATCTGTGCGCGACTTTAGCGATGCGCCCCCACCGTGTCGATAACTAATGCATAGTTTTTTGATCATTTTTTGTAATTTTATTGCATGGCCACCAAATTCAATTGCAGCACACCCAAATGTCTGATCATGCTTTCGAGGCGCAGATGCTTTCCCTCTGGACAAAAATGTGATCACATTTTATGCTGCTGCGATATTTATCTTAGGAGACCAAATTGACGTCCTGGAACGATGCCTACTCAGGTGAACAAAGCTTTATGCGTGTCGGCTATGCCGATGGCCCCCAAGGTGTGGATATTGCCGTTATCGGCATTCCCTATGACCTGGGTACGACGGGCCGACCAGGCGCCCGATTTGGTCCGCGCGCGGTGCGCGAGCTTTCCCTGGCTGTAGGCGAGTTCGAATGGGGCGTATTCCCGTGGGATCATGACGTACGCGACCGCCATGTGGTCAAGGACCTGGGCGATGTCACCGGCTTCACCGCCTACCCTGACCGGCTGTGCCCGGCTGTGGAAGCCAAGGCAAAGCAGGTGCTGGACACGGGCGCCAGCCTCCTGTCGATCGGCGGCGATCATTTTGTCAGCCTGCCGCTGTTGCGGGCGCATGCCGAGAAGTATGGCCCCATGGCGCTCATTCACTTTGATGCGCATTCCGACACCTGGGTGGACGAAGACCTCAACCACGGCACCATGTTCTATCATGCCATCAAGGAAGGCATTATTGACCCCGCTCGCAGTGTGCAGGTGGGCCTGCGCACACCGAACCCGGAAACCCATGGCATCCTGATTTTGGATGCGGACCACTGCCTACGCACACCCGCAGCCGACGTGGCCAAGGCCATTCGCGACCGGGTTGGCGACCATCCGGCCTATGTGACCTTCGATATCGACTTCCTCGACCCGGCTTATGCGCCAGCAACCGGCACGCCGGTTTCGGGTGGTCCGAACACGGCGTACGCGCGGCACGTCCTGCAGGGGCTTGCGGGCCTCAACATCAAGGGCGCAGACCAGGTGGAAGTGGCCCCGCATTATGAAGGGCCAGGCCAGATTACGGCTGTGGCAGGCGCCACAATTGCCGCCGATCAGCTCTATCTGCTCGGCCTTGCACGGGAATTGTGATCACAAAAAACGGTGAGCTGTGCGTCAGTCGTGCAGCTCAAAGCCATAGCGGCTTAAAAGCGTACCATCGGTATGAAGTCGTTCGACCACCGCATCCAGATACTCTACCAGCTTGCTGGCCTCTAAAGACGGCCAGCAGGTGACCCCCTCCCCCAATGTCAGCAAGGAAAAGCTCTTGTCTGCCGGGAAAGCTGGCTTCTGCGCACGGGTGAAATACTGGCGCGCGTCAATCGAATAGGCGATCGCCACATCCACGCGGCCTGCGGCCAAAAGCTCAAACGCCTCATCCACCGACTTGGTATAGAGCATGCGTTTGGCAAACGGCAGCGTGCGCTGGGCAATAGTGCTTACGTGGATGCCCTCGTCCCCCGCAATCAGTTTACCGTCGAACGCCGCCCAATTGCCCGGCGGTGTACCACCCGGCCTGCTGTAAGCGCGCATGAACAGACGATTGAAGGGCTTTGCCACCGTCAGTGTCTCAAGCGGCACGCCGTTCTGGATATAGAAGGTCTTGTCGTCGGTAGCCATATACATGCAGTCGACTTGCTTTTCGAAGAAAGAGCGTGCCAGGCGTTTCACCGGCAACATCACCATATCGAGCTGAACCGGCGCCTTGGCGACCACATCATCATAGAAGGCGTTATAGGGGCCGCCCTTGCCGGGCTCAAAAACCTTGGGGATAGCCGCGCCGGCCATCACCAGCTTCACATCTTCCGCAAGCGCAGGAGATGCCGCGCCCAGAAGCGCGCCAGACAGTATAAATGATGCAAGCAGTTGCCGCATAAGCTTCCCGAATTTTCCCTTAGCCCCGCTGCCCTTATACACAAAATTGCCGGAAACACAATGGAAGGAAGGCTTCGGGGGCAGGCCAAGAAAAAGGGGCCTCAGAGGGCCCCTTCCGAATTTGTTATATTGAGCTGGTTCAGCCCAGGCGCGTGAGCGCGGCCTTGACCTTTTCGATCTGGCCTTCGAGGTCTGCGAGCTGTTCCTTGGCTTCCGCCACTACATGCTCCGGCGCTTTGGCCACAAAGCCCTGATTACCCAAGCGGCCCTTGAGCGAGCCCGCCTCTCTCGAGAGCTTCTCAAGGTTCTTATCAAGCCGGGCTTTCTCAGCGTCCAGGTCCATGAGGTCCGCGAGTGGCAGGTAAACGGTTGCTTCGTCCACCACAAGCTGGGCAGCCCCCTTGCTTTCGGCCGCATCAACCGCTTCGGCCTTCTCAAGGCGCGCCAGACGGCAGATCATGTCCTGGAAGCTCTCCAGCCGGGCCTTGGTGGCGTCAGACGCACCAACCACCAGCGCGGTTGCCTTGGCGCCTGCCGGTACGTTCATCTCTGACCGGGTCGAGCGGACCTCCGAGATGAACTTGATGGCCCAGTTGACTTCCTCGCCCGCGGCTTCGTTCGCGGCTGTCACTGTTGGCCACGCCGCCTGGATCAAATCATAGGCGCGGTCATCGCGGGTGGCGTGCCACAGCTCTTCGGTGATGAACGGCATGAAGGGATGCAGAAGCACCAGAATCTGGTCCAGCACCCAACCGGCAACCTTGCGGGTCTCTTCTTTCGCCGCTTCGTCCTCGCCCCAGAAGACCGGCTTGATCAGCTCCACATACCAGTCGCAGAAAGTGCCCCAGGTGAAGTGATAGATGGCGTCGGCGCTGTCGTTGAAGCGGAAGGCCTCAAGCGCTTTGGTCACGCCTTCAGCCGCCTTGGTCACCTCGCCAATAATCCATTTATTGACTGCCAGCGTCGCCTCAGGCGCCTCGACGCTATCCGAGCCCGCAATGCCGTTCATTTCGCAGAAACGCGCGGCGTTCCAAAGCTTGGTGCCGAAGTTCCGGTAGCCTTCAACCCGCTTTTCACTCATCTTGATGTCGCGGCCCTGGGCTTCCATGGCGATCAGGGTGAAACGAAGCGCATCGGCGCCGTATTTCTCAACGAACTCCAAGGGGTCAATCACATTTCCCTTGGACTTGGACATCTTGGCGCCCTTCTCATCGCGCACCAGCGCGTGGATGTAGACATCCTTGAACGGCACCTCGCCCATGAAATGAATGCCGGACATCATCATCCGGGCAACCCAGAAGAAGATGATATCAAAGCCGGTAATGAGCGTGGTGTTCGGGTAATATTTCTTCACTGTGTCCAGATCAGCGTCCTCTGGGCCGGTCCAGCCCAGTGTGCTGTAGGGCCACATGGCGGATGAGAACCATGTGTCCAGAACGTCTGTGTCCTGCGTCAGCGTCACGTCAGCGCCCAGCTTGGCGCGGGCGGCCTCATAGGCGGCTTCTTCGGTTTCCTCAACGAAGACAGACCCGTCCGGCGCATACCAGGCCGGGATACGGTGACCCCACCACAGTTGGCGCGACACACACCATGGCTGGATATTGCGCATCCACTCATAGTATGTCTTTTCCCAGTTCTTCGGGATGAATTTGGTCTTGCCACTCTCAACCGCCTCGATGGCCGGTTTCGCCATGGTCTCCGCGTCCACATACCACTGGTCCGTCAACCACGGCTCGATCACTACGCCGCCACGGTCGCCATACGGCACCATGTGGCGGTGCGGCTCAACCTTCACCAGGAAACCGGCGGCTTCCATGTCGGCCACGATGGCTTTGCGGGCTGTGAACCGGTCCATGCCGCGGTATTTTTCAGGCGCGTTTTCATTGATGCAGGCGTTCTCGTCGAAGATGTTGATCATCTCCAGGTCATGGCGCTTGCCGATTTCAAAGTCATTGAAGTCATGCGCAGGCGTGACCTTCAGGGCACCGGTGCCCTGCTCCGGGTCTGCGTGCTCATCGCCCACGATGCGGATCAGGCGACCCACCAGCGGCAGCTTGACGAACTTGCCGATCAGATCCTTGTAGCGCTCGTCCTCGGGGTGGACGGCCACAGCCGTATCGCCCAACATGGTCTCGGGCCGCGTGGTCGCAATCTCGATAAAGCGGCCTTCTTCGCCGTCGATCGGGTAATGGAAATGCCAGAAGTTGCCGTCAACTTCCTTCTGCTCCACCTCAAGGTCGGAAATGGCGGTCTTCAGTTTCGGGTCCCAGTTCACAAGGCGCTGGGACTTGTAGAGAAGCCCTTCCTTATAGAGCTGGACAAATTTCTGGATCACGGCCTTTGAGCGCGGCTCGTCCATGGTGAAGGCCTCGCGCGACCAATCACACGACGCGCCCAGGCGCCTGAGTTGGCCCGTGATGGTGCCGCCGGATTCCGCTTTCCATTTCCACACGCGCTCAAGGAACGCCTCGCGGCCGATTTCCTGGCGCGTTGGCCCGCCTTCAGCGTCCATCTGGCGCTCGACAACCATCTGGGTCGCGATGCCCGCATGGTCGGTTCCTGGCTGCCACAGCACATCCTTGCCGCGCAGGCGTTCAAAACGGATCAGCACATCCTGCAAGCTGTTATCCAGCGCATGGCCCATGTGGAGGCTACCTGTCACATTCGGCGGAGGCATGACGATGACATAGGGCTCGGCATCAGCGCGCTGGCCGCACTTGAATGCGCCAGACGTTTCCCAATGTTCGTACCATTTGCCTTCAATATCCGCCGGGGAATAGGTCTTATCCAACATCTCAAAAAATCCGTTATTTTTCGGGACGTATGCACGCGGCGCGCACACCATCCGTTTTCATTCCTTAAAACAGCGCCGCACAATGCACAAAAACGGGAAAAAACGAAACCCTCAATCGGCCCAAATCATATGTTTTTTGCTCTTTTCAGCGCCATCTGTTCCAAAATTGCGACGGCCGGGCGTCACAGCAATAGGCGCTATAGCTTTGGTTGATCTTTAATTCGCATAAGTATTCCGGTAGGCTGTAGAAATGATTGGGTTTTACAAGGCATTAAGGGGGACTTTCCGGTCTGGCATTGCATTTGGCGGCCTGCTCCTTTGCTTTGCCATGGTGGCGCCGCCGATGCCGGCCTCTGCGCAGGACACGCCTGCTGATGCCGACCTCCCGGAAGAGGCCATTCTTGCCGAAGACATCGGTGTCCTGGCCCGCCTGCCTATCGATATCATAAACAACCGGGTGCATGTCACGCTGGACGTCAACGGAACACCCGTGACCATGCTGCTGGACACGGGCGCCAGCACCAGCGTTCTGTTCAAGAACCCGGGCCTGCCGGAAAGCACCCTGAGGGCCGGCAAATCCATAGACATCAATTTCCCGGCGTTCCGAACTGCCACGACCGGTTACCGTCTTTCGTCCGTTGAATTCACCGCCGGTGATTTTCGCTTCACCAGCCACAACACCCTTTATATCGATAACCGGGATGAGATTTCTTCTGACCTCAGCTTCAAGATCGAGGGCATCCTGGGCCGAGACTTTTTCAAGGCCTATATTATTGAGGTCATCCCGTCCAAGCAGACCATGGCAATCATCCAGCCCGGCAGCACCATTGGTGATCGCTTCAAGTATCGTCACAAGCTCTATATGGACGGCGATACGCCCTACCTGCTGCACCGGTCCCGTCTGCCATGGGAGCCTCACCCGTCGTCGAAGAAGCTCCTGCTGGACACCGGCTATCCGGGCGGCATTGTGCTGTGGGATACCGGGCATTTCAACCGCGCCACCGATCCCGGTGAGCGGGAGGAGATGCTGGCGAACAATCAGGGCGTGATCTATTACGGCATCATCAAATTCGGGCGATTGCTGTTCAAGAACATCCCGATCTTCATCGGCCCTCATGCGCCGGAAAAAACAGACGACCGGGAAGGCATCATCGGCGCCAGCATGCTGCTGCCCTTTCGCTATGCCGTTGACCTGAATAGAGAAAGCCTGTGGCTGAACCCGCGGGTGCGGTCCTTCAATGATGCCTATCAGATCAGCAACAAGGTGATCTACACACCAGGCAATGAGGATTTCAAGGTCAAGGATTTCCCACCGAGGATCAGCGCCACACCCACGATTGTGCTGCGCAGGGACACAGAAGTCGTCCCCGACTAGGGTCCCTTCTCCGCATCAAGGCCACAAAAAAGGGCGCCTTCAGGCGCCCTGATGTCAATCTCTGGTGATTATGCCTATTTGCGGCGGGCGATCCGCGCCACTTCGCGCTCCACCGCGTCCTGCACGATGCTGGGCAGGTTTTCATCCAGCCAGCCCTGCAGCATAGGCTTGAGCATGGCACGCACGAGCGATTCCAGTGTGTTGTCAGCGCCTTCATAGCCAGCCACCATCATCTGGGTCAGGTGCGCGAAGCTCTCAGCCGTCCTGGTTTCTACCGGTGGCGAAACGATTGCCTCAACCTCACCTTCGCTCGCAAGCTCAGTCAGCTCAAAGACATCTTCCTCTTCAGGCTCTGGAATTGGTTCCGGCTCCGGAACAGGCGCAGGCTCGGGCTCGTAAACGGGCTCAGGCTCGGGCTCAGGTTCGGGGAGAGGCTCAGGTTCCGGCTCAGGTTCCGGCTCAGGTTCCGGCTCGAAAGCAGGCTCGGGCTCTGGCTCGGGTTCTGGCTCCGGCTCGGGCTCAGGCGTAGGGGCTTCCTCGAAGTCTTCCTCGACTTCAGGTTCCGCTGCCTCTTCCTCCGACTCGTCAGAAATGATCCGGCGTATAGACGCCAGGATCTCTTCCATAGTCGGTTCGTCTTCAGATGCGTTATCGCTCATTGACCAGCCACTGTTAACACTCCCTAAACCAGAGGTACCGTTAAGCGAGTCCCGTGTCAATAATTCTTAAGCGCACAAAAGCGGTTAAGTGCAACGACCCCGACCCGGTATGGGGGTGAAAAGAACCGGTAGGCAATAAAAAAGGGGCCCAAGGACCCCTTCAATCTTTTTTATGTGCCAGTCGCTCTATTCGATGTCGGTACCGATGAATTTGGTGTCGACTTTGTCATAGTAGCGCTCTGGGTTATAGGCAGCGACGCCAAGGCGCAGGTCTTTGGCGGTCAGTTTGCCAACCGCAGACACCAGGCTGTAGGCCGTTACGGCTTCGTCACGCTGGGCACGAACAAGCGCCACCCGGGCGTTCAGCAGTTCCTGTTCGGCGTTCAGCACATCAAGGGTTGTGCGCGAACCCACATAGGCTTCCTGACGCACGCCCTCAAGCGCGATCTCGCTGGCACGAACCTGCGCTTCGGTCGACTTGATCTGGCCAACGGCCGCGCGGTACTGGTCCCATGCCACAAACACATTTTCCTGTGCCACACGCTCAGCCTGACGGATATCCATCAGACGCTGGCTGCGCGTTTGCTTTGCTCGTCGGACGGATGAATAACGAGCACCACCCTGGAAGATCGGGACCGACACCTGTACACCAATGCGCGTTTCATCACTCTGAGAAAGCGTAAAGGCAGCATTTCCGTCGGTCGTACTCTTGTCCCAACGAGCGAAAGCATCAACAGACGGCAACAAGGCACCGCGTGCCTGTTTAACGCTTTCATTCGCCGCTTTTTCATTATAGCGGGCAGCAATCACACCGGGGCTCATTTCCATAGCGATTTCGATTGCCTCATCCAGCGACGCAGGAAGAGCCGGCTGGCCAGTCGGCGTGTCAAGCCCTGCAGGCGTATGACCAACGACGCGGCGATACTGCGCCCGGCTGGCAGCGAGTGTTGCTTCTGCTGTAAGCAGGCTTGATTTCGCTCCTTCGAGACGTGCTTCTGATTGTGCGACATCAGTGCGGGTTACTTCACCCACTCGGAACCGGTCCTGGCTGGCCTGAAGCTGGCGCTCCAGTACTTGGACGTTATTCTTGTTCAAGTCCACAACGGCTTCGTCACGCAGCACGTTCATATAGGCGGTCACAGCATCAAGAAGCACTTGCTGCTCAACGGATTGCAATTGAGCGCGACCAGCCATTACTGAGTTTTTGGCGCCACGCAATGCATGCCGATCCTGGAAGCCGTTGAACAGGTTCTGAGATAGGCTCAGTTGGTATGTGTCCGATTGCGTGTCAATTGTGTCTACTACGCTGCCAGACCCCTGAGTACCCTTACGTTCCGAATAGGTATAAGTGCCAGAAAGGTTGGGCAAAAAACCTGAATTGGCCTGGGACACGCCCTCGTCCGTCGCACGAAGCGCGGCACGCTGGGCCATCAATTGTGGGTTGCTCTCGTAAGCTGCCGCCAGCGCTTCCTCAAGCGATTCTGCCGACACAGCCCCAGTTCCCATGAGCACAGTTGTCACCGCAAGCAGTGATACAATCCCCTTTTTCATTTTATTCTCCTTGTTTCCTCGCTGTTTATTTGACGGGCCGCAGAGTTCCAGGTTCATTTTTTCCTGTATATTTTTCTGTCTGACCCTTAGGGGTATTCGGTTTTTATCACCTTTTTGATATCAACTCTAGCGTGATTGGAAAAAACCTAAATCCAATCAAGCCCTAGAATACAAAACCTTTTTCTACTTCAAAGCCTGGCAGAAGCGGCACATTCGCGTCAAACAGGTTGCGCACGGATGCGACACCATCTTCCATCTTCACGATATGGGCCCGCCCCACGCCACCTTCAAGCTTCACGCATACAAGGCGGCCACCGTCCTTAAGCTGCTGCACCAGCGCTTCAGGGACGTCTTCAACCATGCCTTCAATGATAATCACATCAAACGGGCCTTGCTTGGCCACACCGTCGCGGTGCTTGCCGTTCATGACGGCCACGTTCATCACACCCTGGTCAGACAGTTTCTTTTCTGCTGCCGTGGCGAATTTCTCGTTTTCCTCAAGCGCGACGACAGCGTCGGCGAGGTTGGCGATCACAGCCGCGGAATAGCCGGTCGCACAACCGATATCCAGCACCAGGTCCTTGGGGCCGATTTCTGCGGCGGTCACGAGACGCGCGAAAATCATGGGCTCCATCAGGAAGCGGCCTTCGCCGATATCCAGGTCTTCGTCCACATAGGCGATGGAACGCTTGGCTTTCGGAACGAAAAGCTCACGCGCAACGCCTTCGATGGCAGAAATAATACGCTCGTCATTCACCTCATTGGGGCGAAGCTGACAATCGATCATGTGGCTGCGGGCGACTGCTGCTTGGGTCACGGTTTGAACCTCTATATTAATATCTACAGTGACGATCTCGCCGCTTTATAAATAGCAAGGCGTCATGAAGCAACGCGTTTTCACGCAAAAAACCCATAAATTCGGCGTTTATATGGCACGATTTATCATAGTACGCGCGCACGGCACCATGCCCTGCGGCGATCTGACCGCTTTTTGCGACAGAAGGATGGCGCCACGCCAACGGGAACGCATTTACAGTTCAGGCGATTTCAACCTTGTTGCGACCGGCCTTCTTGGCCTTGTACATGGCCTCGTCCGCGCGCTTGATCCCAGCGTCGATTGACATATCCTCGCCCGTGAGTTCCGCAATGCCGATGCTGACGGTCACCCTCAGGTCCGGGACATTCGGAAAGGTCAGGTCGGAAACCGTCTGGCGCAGGCGCTCCAGCACCCCGTAAGCGCCTTCAGCGTCGGCCACAGGCAGAAGCACTGCGAACTCCTCTCCGCCCAAACGCCCGAGTGTGTCCTCATAGCGCACCGTCTCGTCACAGCATTTGGCTACCACGGAAAGCACCTCGTCACCCACTTCATGGCCATATTGGTCATTGATGCGCTTGAAATGGTCGACATCAATCATGGCCACCACAACAGGGTAGCCGTGGCGCTTCATGCGACTCAGCTCCATATCGGCGGCATTCATGAAGTAACGGCGGTTGAAGCAGCCGGTCAGTGCATCTGTCATGGCCAGATGCGTCAGTTCCTTGTTGGCCTCTTCAAGCGCTTTGGATTTCTCGGCCAGCGTCAGTTGGGTTTGTATCCGGGCGCGCACCACCGGCACCTTGATCGGCTTCAGGATATAATCCGCCGCGCCGATGGTCAGGCCCCTGGATTCGGCGTCCTCGTCCTTTTCCATGCCGGTCACCAGCACTACAGGGATATGCTGGGTGCGGTAATCCTTCTTCAGCGCTTCGCATACCTTGAAGCCGTCAATATCCGGCAGGACAACATCCAAAAGGATCAGCGTCGGCTTGTGTTCAAGCGCCGCGATCAGGCCGTCCTTGCCTGTCGCGGCCGTCACGACCTCGCCAAATTCCTTGGCGATGCCCGACAGCATCGTCCGCATGATCTCAAGGTCATCAATGATAAGGATTTTATGGTCCACGCCTCATTCCCGCCTGTTGCCGCCTCTGCCTCATTCCTGTTTAGCGACAATGCCTTAAAAAAACATTGCCTGCAAAAATTTGTTACCGGCAGGCCGACAAGGAAAACCAGACGCTAAAAAGCTATTGACCCATCTGATACGTCTGACTATACGTTCCGGACCACCACGAGAGGCGCGATGGCGGAGTGGTGACGCAGCGGATTGCAAATCCGTGTACACCGGTTCGATTCCGGTTCGCGCCTCCAGAATTTAGCTAGAAATAGCAAAGGGCTTGGCTGACATTCAGCCAGGCCCTTTTTCGTTGCCCGGCTAGGCCTTCTGGCCTTCAATCACCCAGGCCAGCATGTCAGCGCCGTCCATCAGCGCGTGAAACCCGGCGCCCATGCCTGCGGTTTCAAGGGCGTCTATGGCGGCGATGATGTCACCTTCATTGGCTGCGGCCGCAGCCAGGGATTCGAGCCGCAACAGATGCGCTTCCACGGACCGTTCCGACGCGTCGACCTTCTTCAGAATATCCGGCACCGGTACCGTTTCCATGGATTCGAAAAGGCCAAGGAGCCGCCGCCCGAGCGTCAGGATCGTTGCCTGGTTCGGGTGATCCTTCAGCCGCGCGTCGAGGGATTCCATTTCGCCGACAAAATACTCGACAGCCGCGTCCGCCGCAGGCCTGGTGCCGTGGCCGTGCGTCAGGGAATCAACCGCGATGAGCGCCTGCCTGAGCGCATCATGAAGGTGGGCAGACCCAAGGGTGGGCACCAGCGCCAGCTCCTCCCGTGCGCCGGCTTCGGCGATGCCCTGCGCGGCATGGATAACGAAGCGCAACCGGCCACCACTTTTCAGCACCCGGGCGGCTTCAGGTCCGGCGCGCAACAGCCCGGCATATTCAATACCGAACTGGCTGATCACTGCGTCAAACTGCGCATCCTCATAGGGTAGCGCGGCCGCATCCACGCCGCCTTCAAACCGGATGGCCCGCATCAACTCCGGGGCTGCCTGCACATAGGCCATCGGCTCAATCGCGGCCAGGTCAGCACCCAGAATATCAAATGCGCGCCCCGAATTGTGACCAGCCTTCGCAGCCAACAGCGCCGCCCCGCCATTACCTGTACATATGTCCAGGATGGACGTACCGCCAGCCAGAGACTCGAAGAAATCAACCCAGGCATCCGCCAGCACGCCGTCATAGCCCGCGCGCAGGTCATCGGCCAGACAGCAGGCCAGCTGCCCCTGCTGCCAATAGTCCTGCCAGAACCAGCTGTTTTCTTCTTCGGTCATCGGTCCCCTCTCACGCTTTGGCCCCATGAAGCCGTTTAAACCCCAGCGTTTCAAGGTATTTTCACATGACCACAAGAAAAATGTAAATTTGTGCTTGGCACGCTGGAAAATATGAGTATAAAGGCACCCATTCGCGGCCACGGAGACACACTCCTGACGCCCCGAACTTCTACCATGATCCCCAGTAGCTCAGTGGTAGAGCAAGCGGCTGTTAACCGCTTGGCCGGTGGTTCGAATCCGCCCTGGGGAGCCAATTTTAAAAGCCCGGAAGTTTTGCTTCCGGGCTTTTTCTTTTCTGGGGTTGTCCTGGCTGCCTCAGCTTTTCGACAGTTGCATCACAAAGGCGTTGGCCCGGTCGCGAACCTCCTGGATCTTGCCGCCCAGAACTTCCGCCAGCGAGGCTGAATGCTGTGACGTTTTCGATACGGTTGAAACGATCGCCAGAAGCTCGGCGGCGGCCTCATCGACACCCGCGGTTTCCTCCGCCGCCACCTGCGCTGCCCGCGCTGTTTCCTGGGTGGAGGCTGACTGTTCTTCAACTGCCGCCGCTATGCCGTTGGTATTGTCCCGAACGCTGTTGATGATGCTTACGATGTTCTTGTTGGCGTCCTCAGCGGCCGTTGTTGCCTTGATGATCCGTTCAACCAGGCCTTCGATTTCCTCGGTCGCCTTGGCCGACTGGTTTGCAAGGCTTTTCACTTCGCTGGCAACAACGGCGAAGCCCTTGCCGGCCTCCCCTGCCCGCGCGGCCTCAATGGTTGCGTTCAGGGCCAGCAGGTTGGTCTGCTCGGCAATATCACTGATCATCACGATCACGTTGCGAATCTCGTTTGACCGCTGCATCAATTCCTTGATGGCCTGTTCGCTGACCTCAGACTGGTCCGCGGCCTCTGTCGCAACCTTGGTTGTCTGAACGACCTGACGGGAGATTTCCTGCGCCGTGGCTGACATCTCCTCCGTGCTGGCAGCAACTGTGCTCACATTGGAATTCACGCGGCTTGAACTATCGCTGACACTGCCAACCCTGTCGTCGGCAATCGAAACGGCTTCCTGCAGCGAATGGGCGTTGCCCCCGAGGTCTTCGATTGACGCGGACAGTTCCGCAATCAGCGTATTGACCGAGCTTTCGAAATCATTGGCAGCCTCCAGCCGCTCTGCGGCGGCCCGTTCGAGAGCTACCTGACGTTCTTCTGCAGCCTGCTGCTGCATTGCCTCTTTTTCAGCTTCATTCCTTTTGAGCTGCTCAAGCGCTGCTTCGGCTTCGGCACGCATCTTCTCGGCGTCCTCGGCTGCCACAAGCGCATCTTTTGCCGCATCTTCGGCCTTCCCCTGCGCCTGGCTGGCCTGACGGAAGGACGAGACAAGTTTCTGGCTCAGCCAAATCAGGCAGACAACCTCAACCACCACGACAACGGCGTGCAACACCACGCGCCAGAAGTTTGCGCCTTCGGGGAACACCCAGGTTGGCACCAGGAAATTGAAAAGAAGGTGATGGACCGCCACGACGGCCGCGCTCACGATGATCACCCGGAAGTCACAAAAGCCCGTGAGCAGCGCAAGAACCGCGAAGAAATACATATGTATGTCGATCTGCCAGGGGTGTCCGCGGAAGACATAAACCAGCAGCGCGGCAAACAGCACCATCGATGTACCCGCAAGTTCCCTCTGCAACTGTGAAGCGCCCAACCGCCAGTAAATCACGATCGGCACAGCGGCAAGCAGCGCAGCCAAAATCGTTGGTACCAGAACATCCTGTCCCAGAGATAGGGCCGCAACCACGACCAAGAGCACATGCGCTGCCAGCGCATATGTCAGGAACCGCGAAAAAGTTGCCCGAATATTGTCGATGATATCCATTATGGTCTTACCTTTGCCTGCCACGCAGCAGTTTGGTTGATGGGCACGCACCCGAACGAAAGGGGCGCCTCTATTACTAGAATCGCGCCGTGTCGGATCAAAAGTCCTGGCGACACACCTTCATGTGGTTTGATCAGAAACGAGTTTTTATCGACGACATCAACAAGGTCTACCGGCATCCCAAAGAGCTGGGAAACCGCCTGAGCGTCGCTGCGGAGGGGCGATAGTTGGACGAGCCACATCCCGTCCTTTGAGGGCCAGAGCTGAACAGCGCCCAAAACAAACAGGGCAAATATTCCGTAAAGAAATGCCTTCATGGCAGTCCTTTCCCTCCACGCCCCAATTGCGCACCGACCAAGCTAATACCTATATCTTAAGAATTACCTATCGTTGACGCGGCACAGCACAACCTCCCCGCCTAATTTTTTTATAGCTTCGCGTATAGGTTTATCCTGATATGGTGGTCAGGATCCAACGGGGCTCAGGTGATACGCAGGTAGAATGCAGGTGGATGTCATGTCCGAAAAACGAGACACACAGAAGAACCTAACAGCCAGCGACTGCATCAGCAGCCTGGCTGTTGAAGAGCGTATCGCCCTTGCCCGCAAGGCTGGCGAGCAGCTTGCCCCGGAACTACGCAACAAGGACAAATACCTTGCGGCCCAGCGCGTCGCTGAAGCCCTGGTGTCCGATCTTTGCCTGGAGGTACGGGAGACCCTCGCCTTTGAACTTCGAAAATATAAGAAGCTGCCAAAATCGATTGCTGTGAAAATCGCCTGCGATGTGGATGAGATTGCAGTGCCTTTCCTGCGCGTGACGCCTGCTCTGTCGGACGCACTGATGGCTGAATTGATCCCCCTCCTCAGCGACAATGCCCATCTTGCTCTCGCGGTTCGGTCCGACCTCGGCATAAAGGCCTGCCGCCAGTTGATCTGCCACGCCAACGACAATGCGGCCCTTACGGTGATCTGCAACCCCAGCGTCGCGATCGACACTAGCCTGGCCTCTCTCCTTCTGGATCATTTTGGCAACAACAGGCGGGTCATCGAAGCCGTCGTAGGACGCCCAAACCTGGCGCTTTCGGTTGTCACCCATATTCTTCAGCAGGTAAGCGACGACTTTCAAAGGCAACTCTGCGACACCTATGGCATCGAGGCACAGATATCGAAATCAGCTGCCATCAACAGCCAGCATGAGACAATTTGGCGCCGAATTCGTCATGCGGCACCCGGCCAGATACATGCCCATGTGATCGATCTGCGCCAAGCGGGCAAGCTCACCCCAGACCTGATGTTGGGGATGGCTGACCGTGGCTGCCTTGCGTTCCTCGAGAGTACACTTGCCGTCCTGTCATCAAGAACCCTGACCGACGTACGGGAGACACTGCATCTCGCCAATCCCAAACAGTTTCGGGCCCTGATGCAAGACTGCGATCTGGATGTAACACAAGCTCAGGCCGTTCAAAAGCTGGCCCGCCGTCACTATGGCGCTGCCCGTGGCCGCCGCGAGGTAGGCAACCCTGCCCTGTGGCACAGCCGACCGGCCACAAGGATTGCGCCTCGGTCAGCCGCCTGAAATTACATGGAACTTGCAACATTATGCGCCCGAAACAACCCGCCTTTTCCCGCGAGATTGCTTACCTAAGGGCGTAATACAGCCCTTTACCGTTGCGACCTAAATACAACAGGCGGCCCACGTTTCCCGCTCTGGGTGAAAAAAGGCATGAAAACAGCTTGTTTCTGCCCAAATTCGAGCTTATTCCCCGGTTAAACGTACAGATCGATCATATTGATCTTTAAAAGGGGAATTAGATTATGCGTGTTCTCATCGCGTCGCTTTTGCTGAGCACCAGCGCCACTGCCGTAATGGCCGACGATAACTTCTATGCCGGTTTTGAGCTGGGCGCCACACGGGCCGACCGCGGGTCGCTTGAAAATGACCTGACCGGCCTGTCGCTTTCAGACAAGAAGAACCTCGGCACGATGGGCGGCCTTTATGCTGGTCGCACTTTTGGCAAATGGCGCCTTGAAGGCGAATATGCCATTCGCAAGAACCGCTATCACTCCATGGAAGTTGCCGGCACGGGCGGCCTCGACCTGGATCAGGGCCACAATCTGGCTGGCGGTGTTCAGAAATCGGACGCCATCATGGCGAACGCCTGGTACGAATTCGCTGAATTCAGTGGCTGGAAAGCTCTTGTTGGTGCAGGCCTTGGCTTTGCTGACGTCGAAGTGAAGCGCGAGCGCTCAGGCCAGGCACTGGTTCTGGACGACAGCCGTTGGCAGTTTGCCAACCAGGTCATGGCACAGATCGTTAAGCCGATCGACGGCGGCCTTGAGTTCGGCATGGGCTTCCGCCACTTCCGTACCCACAGCCGCGACTTCGTGACCGAAGCGCGCACCTCCAGCTATAAAGTGGTCAACAATGAAGTGTTCGTACGCCTGAGCTGGCGCTTTGGTGCGTCATCCGAGCCCATGCAGGCAGAGCCGGTACGCCAGGCACCAGAGCCTGTTGTTCGCGCTGAGCCGACACCAGCACCGGCCCCTGTTGTGACGCCGCAGGTTGTAGAAGAAAAGAAACCTGAGCCAAAGCCAGTGGCACTGCCCGGCCCGTTCATGGTGTTCTTCGATTTCGACAAGTCGGACATCACGCCGGACGCCGCGAAAATCATCAAGGCCGCAGCCAAGGCATTCAAGGAACACAAAGCTGTCCGCATCATGGCAACTGGCCACGCTGACCGTGCCGGTTCCGAAGAATACAACATGCGCCTGTCCGAGCGTCGGGCCGCTGCCGTGAAGGCTGCATTGATCGCTGAAGGCATCGACGCCGGCAACATCATGATGGCTGCAAAAGGCGAAAGCTCGCCGCTTGTTGCCACCGATGATGGTGTGCGCGAGCCGCAGAACCGCCGTTCGGAAATCCTGCTGAAGCGCTAGTCGGCGCCTCCACGCAGAAACAAAGAAGGCCGCCTGTCCAGGCGGCCTTTTCTTTTGGAAGGATCAGGTGATCCTAGCGATCGATTGCCCCGGTCCTGTCTGGCGTGGCAACCGTTGCTGTGGTGGGGGCGGTCCTGTCGGCGCAAACAGGGCGCGGCGTCTGATAGCGCACCGGCAACAGGTCAATCACCATCAGGGGATCGGCATGGCTTGCCGCCATATCGGCGACCGCCGCCGCATTCTCACAGAAATAGCCCGCGTCCATACTTTCAAACGAGATTCGGTTGGCTGTTTTGGTGACATACGTGTCCATATCCATCCGGGTCTGGCGCGCAAGATATGCCTCAACAGGCCAGCGGCTGGCCTTGATGGCCCCTTTGTGCGCCACCACAAACCGGTTATAAAGCGATGCAAATTGAGGGTTTTCAAATCGACACCGAAGCGCGGCGACCTTCAGCTGCAGTTCAAGAAACCGCATCTGGTCCGCCTTCAGCTCAGCCGTTTTGATGCACGCCTGTGCAGATGTGCTCGAAAGCGCAACAACGCCCGCAAGCAATACGGATTTCAAGCCGAATGTTGGGAATTTTCCCACTACCGCCCCTGTTTCCTCAGTTAACCTCGACCGCCACTTTATCACGCGAAGATGAATAGTCCATAAACGCCTACAATTTTAAGGCGCTACCACCGCGCGGAGCCCGCCATAAAAAAGAGACGGCAGGCGCCTGGAATGTGGGAATGTTTTTTCGGAATATCCTTGCCATTCAAGCCGTTTCGCTTAACCCTAGGCCCAAATATCAAATGGCTGCGGACCACACAGCCAACAATGTTCTGGGGAGAGGGACACATGTTTTCCGCTTGGTTTAAAATCACGCTGTGGAAGCGCATCATGGCAATGCTGGTGCTGGGGATTATCTTTGGCGCACTCGCTGGCGAGCACGCGGCGAAGATTTCCTGGATGGGCGATATCTTCATCAATCTGATCAGGATGATCGTTGTACCGCTGGTGTTTATCACGCTGGTATCCGGTGTTATCGCCATGGGCGACCCTAAACGCCTTGGCTCATTGGGCATCAAGACGTTGGCGCTTTATGTCGGCACAACCCTGGTTGCCATTACCATTGGCCTAACGGTGGCTGCCATTGTCCAGCCCGGTATCGGCGTTGACATTTCTGGCGCTGTGGCAAAAGAACTGCCGCCCGCCAAGCCACTGGCTGAACGCCTTCTGAGCATTATTCCGACCAACCCGCTTGCAGCCCTTGCTGACGGTGACATGCTTGCTATCATCTTCTTTGCACTGATCCTTGGGGCCGGCATTTTGATGGCAGGCGACAAGGCCAAGCAGCTGGCAAAATTCGCTGATGCGGGCTCTGAGGCCATGCTGAAAGTAACACACGTCGTTATGGAAGTTGCACCATTTGGTGTTTTCGCCCTGATTTCAGAAGTTGTCGGTGAAGGCGGTGTCCAACAGCTGTTCACTGTTGTGCCGCTGGCCGGTTCCGTGATTGCAGCATGCGCAATCCACGTACTGATCACCCACGGCTCCATCATGAAATTCCTGCTGAAACTGCCGCCCAGCCGCTTCTTCCGGGACATCACGGGCGCCCAGCTCGTGGCCTTCTCGACCTCGTCATCGTCAGGCACCCTACCCGTCACCATGACGGTGGCCGAGGAAAACCTGGGCGTCAGCAAAACGGTTGCGTCTTCTGTATTGCCGCTCGGTGCCACCATCAATATGGATGGCTCCGGCATTTATGTGGGCATCCTGGCCGTCTTTGCCGCGCAGGTGCTGGGCGTACCGCTGGGGCTTGAGCAGTATCTGCTAATCGCCTTTGCTGCGACGCTGGTATCCATCGGCACAGCGGCTGTGCCGTCGGCGTCCCTGTTCCTGCTGGCAACAGTCCTCAGCGTGATTGGCATTGAGGACGCACAAACCTTCCTGATCGTGGGTTTTGTGTTCCCGTTTGACCGTCCGCTCGACATGCTGCGGACCGTTGTGAACGTGACAGGTGACCTCTCGGTCGGTACAGCCGTGGCCAAATGGGAAGGCGAGCTGGACGAAGGTGTCTTCAAGGCCGAACCTGTCGACTAAGCCGTTCCCGAGGTTTTTTCTTATCAAACGAGCCGCCCGGTGCTATACGCCGGGCGGTTTTGATTTATAAGAGTGAAATATGAGCGATAGAAAAAAAGCAGTGGTACTCCTCTCCGGCGGGCTCGACAGCGCGACTTGTGTCGCGATCGCCCAAGAGCAGGGTTTTGAGGTTTATGCCCTGTCGTTCCGCTATGGCCAGCGCCACAGCGTTGAGCTGGAAGCTGCCGACAGAATTGCAGACCACCTTGGTGTCACCGAACACAAGACCGCCGTGATCGACTTGACGCTCTTTGGCGGCAGCGCCCTGACGGCTGACATCGACGTGCCCAAGGACCGGTCCGACGATGACATGAGCCATGATATCCCGGTGACCTACGTGCCTGCGCGCAACACCATCTTCCTGTCGTTTGCCCTTGCCTACGCTGAAGTTGTGGGCGCCAAGGATATCTTCATTGGCGTGAATGCACTGGACTATTCAGGCTACCCGGACTGCCGTCCCGAATTCATCAAATCCTATGAGGAAACAGCAAACCTGGGCACCAAAGTGGGTGTGACAGACGCCGAACGCATCCGTATCCGGACGCCGCTTCTGGATATGACAAAAGCCGAGATCGCAGCTGCGGGCACAAAGCTTGGCGTTGATTACGGCCTGACGATCAGCTGCTATGACCCGGACACCGCGGGCAAGGCGTGCGGTCACTGCGACAGCTGCCTGTTGCGCAAGAAAGGCTTCAAAGAGGCCGGCCTTGCCGACCCAACCCGGTACCAGGACTAATTACTTGCCGTCATGCTGAACTTGTTTCAGCATCCAGGAACAAAGCTTTCGGCAAACATGGACCCTGAAACAAGTTCAGGGTGACGAGATAACGGACGGAAACACATGGTCTATACGGTCAAAGAGATGTTCTACACACTGCAGGGCGAAGGCGCGCAAGCCGGCCGCCCGGCCGTGTTCTGCCGCTTTGCCGGCTGCAATCTCTGGACCGGGCTTGAGCGCGACCGCGCCAAGGCCATCTGCCAGTTCTGCGACACGGACTTCGTTGGCACGGACGGTGAAGGCGGCGGCAAGTTCAAGACCGCGGCAGACCTCGCCTCTGCCGTAAAGTCCCTGTGGCTTGGCAAAAGCGGCAAGCCGCTGGTTGTCTGCACGGGCGGTGAGCCCCTCTTGCAGCTGGACGGTGCCGCCGTTGAGGCGTTTCATGACGCAGGGTTTGAGATTGCGGTTGAAAGCAACGGCACGGTCGAGCCGCCCGAGGGCATCGACTGGCTGTGCATCAGCCCCAAGATCGGGTCAGAGATGATTGTAAAAGGCGGCCAGGAGCTGAAGCTTGTGTACCCCCAAGAAGGCGGTGACCCGGCGCAGTTTGAAGGCCTGGATTTCGAGCATTTCTTCCTGCAGCCGATGGACTGTGACGTGCAGGCAGAGAATACCGCCAAGGCCGTAGACTACTGCAAGGCCCACCCACAGTGGCGCCTGAGCCTGCAAACCCACAAGTTCATCGATATTCCGTAACTAGTCGTCGCTGTTCCTGCGGCTCATCACCACGCCCCAGACAAGGCCAAGCGCGATGCCGACGGCGATGTTGCTGATGGCAACCCCCACGCCCACGCCAATCGCCAGGCCCACGGCAATGAACTTGGGGTCACGCTTGCGCCTGCCCGGCGAAGTGCCGTTTTCCTGAGTGTCGTCTTCCGGTTGTTGCTGGTCTGTCATCGCTGTCCTCCCCAAATCTCTCTATAACAGATATGGGGAGGCAGATACACTTGCCAAGCCCTACCCTTTGAGAGCCTCATAAATGCGGGCGCCCAGCTCCGGCCCCTGCAGCGGGTATAGGAACGGCTCGATCAGTTCCATCTCCATCAGGCACAGGCTGCCGTCCTCGCCGCGGATCATGTCCACCCGGGCATAGAGGGGTTTGACGGGCGCTGCGGCCAGCACCTTGGCCGCCTGCGCCACGTCCTCGGGCGCGGGGTCAACGGGCGTCTCCTGCCCGCCATAGGCGCTCTGGATACGGTAATCGCCCTTGGCTGCGGTTTTCAGCAGCGTGTGCGACAGCTTGCCACCGATGAAGATGAAGCTGAGCTCCCCCTCATCCACAATCGCGTCCATGAAAGGCTGGATCATCATCGGGTGCGGCATCTCTGGCACCGCATCACCGCGCTTCAGCATATGCTGGCCGTCGGCACCTGCGCCTACCTGGCGCTTGGCCACGAGCTTCTCGGCGCCGAACGTCTCGAACGCCTCGGCAATCACCTCAGGCGTCGCCTTATCGGCCCAGATGGTCGGAATCAGTGCCGCGCCCTTACCTTCAAGGTCGCGCAAGTAGCGCTTGTCGATGTTCCAGCGCACCAATGCGGACGCGTTATAGAGCCGGGTCTGTGTCTCGATCTTCTCGAGTGTCTCGAGGAACTCATCCAGCCGGTCCCAATAATCCCAGGTGGTGCCAATCATCACGGCGTCGAACGTGGACCAATCGACATCCTTGTCGTCCCACGACACGTCGGTCACGCGGCCGCCGCGCGCCTCGAAGGCGGCGGTCAGGTTTTCCATCATCTGGTCATGCTCGAACGCGTCAACACGGCGGACGGGGGACCCGGGCATCGTTACCCGGCTGGAAAGAAAACAAAGATGCATGGAATTACTCCTAGTCGGCAGAGATCGAAAACATCTCCGGCGCAATCAAATACAGAACCAGCCAGACACCAGCGAGAAGATAAAGCGCTTCAAAAGCAATGGCAGCCCAGAAGCCACTCGGGTCATCCTTTCGGGCCTTCACACCGCCGCCGCCAATTTTCTTGAGCTCGCCCGAGCGCACCGCAGTAACAAGCCCCTTCAAGAGGAACAGAACCCCAGCTGCAATGAGGGCGGCGACCAGATAATACATATCAACCCCGGCCGCGGTAGGTGGGGACGTCCTGTTCCGGGATCCACACGCCCTTTGGGGCTTCGCCGGTCTGGTAGAATACGTCAATCGGGATGCCGCCGCGCGGGTACCAGTAACCACCGAACCGTAGCCACTTGGGTTTCATTTCCTCCACCAGCCGCTCGGCGATGCCCACCGTGCAGTCTTCATGAAAGGCGGCGTGGTTGCGGAAAGACTGCAGGAACAGCTTCAGGCTCTTGCTTTCAACCAGGCTGTCGCCCGGCACATAATCCAGCACCAGGTGGGCGAAATCGGGTTGGCCGGTCACGGGGCAAAGTGACGTGAACTCAGGGCACGTGAAGCGCACGCAGTAATCAGACTTCGGGCGCGGGTTCTTCACATATTCAAGCACCGCTTCCTCGGGCGTCTGTGGTGCGTCCGACTTGGCGCCCAGCTGTTCGAGCCCTTGATAAATCTCTTTCGTCATCCCATGTATCCCTTAAGGCCGACCCATATAATAAGGCCAAAACAGTCGAGGGTGAATTATCCCCTGCTACATGCGCTTCTCTATGCTTTTGAGGGCGCCGATTGTCAAAGGTTTTAACCCCTTTGTGTCCTTTAACGCCGCCCAGCCGCGTTAAGGAATTGAGATCGCACGCGTTAACCTTTGAAATATAATTACCAATTTCTTAACAATTTTGAACGATTAGTTCAGCTTTTATTAATTTAGGCCCTTTATAGTTGGAATTAACGGGCCAAGAAGTGGCCTTGTCGAGTTCAGGCAAACACAGCGAAAGGGTCCTGGACGACCGACTGAGTAGGAGAAGAACAATGGCACAAAAAATCTGCAGAGCACGCTTTGCGCCGGGTACGGTGGTCATCCACCGGAGGTTCGGCTACCGCGGTCTCATTTTCGATGTGGATGCTGTGTATAGCCAGTCTCCTGAATGGTATGACATCATGGCTAGCTCGCATCCCCCGAAAGACCGCCCCTGGTATCACGTCCTCGTGGACGGCGAGACCCACACCACCTATGTGGCGGAAGACAATCTGGTGGAATGCGACCAGACGGAAGAGTTCGATCACCCGCTTCTGAGCCGCCTGTTTGAGGCCAGTAGCGGCGGAGACTTCGCCTCCCGCCATGTCGTGAATTAGTTTCGAGTACCTGAGTTTTCCAAGCCGTACCCGCCCATCCTTCCCCCCTTAGGAATACGGGTACACATTAAAAGGCGCAGAGTTCCGCGCCTTTTTTTGTGCGCGTAATCCAAACCGCGCCAGCCCGGCATACACATGGTTGACAATATAAAGATTTCTTTATATATACTTTCTCATCGATGGTCCCCGCAAGGGGATAACAGGGAATTCGGTGCGCCAGGTGGCGCGTCAGTCCGAAGCTGCCCCCGCAACTGTAAGCGGTGAAGGCCGGTCATCATGCCACTGGACAATTGTCCGGGAAGGCGACCAGCCCAAGCCCGCGAGCCAGGAGACCTACCATCGGTGAAATGCAACCCAATGTCCGTCCGGGGTGAGACGGTGGAGACGACAGATGACCAAGACCCAATTTTCCCGCCGAATGTGAAGCTCAGTTCGCTTCCCTGATCCCTGACATGTAAGCCGCATGCCGGGCCGCTTTGTGCCGCCTGTGCTTTCGCGTTTTGTCCCCAGCTTTCCTGTTCGCAGCCTGCCTGCGCGCAGCCCGTTTTCACATTCAAATTCAAGAAGGAAGGTTAGCCATGATACAATCGGCCAATCTCGGTTTCCCGCGCATCGGCGCGGCGCGCGACCTCAAGAAAGCCCTGGAAGCCTACTGGCGCCAGGAAATTTCCCCAAAAGACCTGATTAGCACCGGCAAAACGCTGCGTGCGCACCACTGGCAGCTCCAGCAGTCAAAGGGCGTTGATGTCATCCCCTGTGGTGATTTCTCCTTTTATGACCAGATACTGGACATGACAGCCACATTGGGCGCTGTGCCCGCGCGGTTTGGGCACACAGGCGGCCACGTCAGCCTGGACACCTATTTCGCCATGGCGCGCGGCAGCAAGAGTGCGCCCGCGATGGAAATGACCAAATGGTTCGACACCAATTATCATTATATCGTGCCGGAATTCACCGCAGACCAGCGCTTCAGCCTGTCGTCCACCCGGCTGGTGGACGAATACAAGGAAGCACTGGCACAGGGCATCCACACCCGCCCGGTGATTATCGGCCCCGTCACCTACCTGACGCTCGGCAAAAGCAAGGACGCGGCCCTTGGTGACCCACTCGATCTGCTGGACCGTATCCTCCCTGTCTATGCCGACCTGCTGCAATCGCTTGTCGACGCCGGCGCGGACTGGGTACAGATTGACGAACCAGTCCTTGCGCTCGCGGAAACAGACAAACAGCGTCAGGCGTTCGAACAAGCCTACGCGCGCCTCGGCAAGTGCGGGCTCAAAATTCTGCTGGCAACCTACTTCGAAGGGCTGGGTGACAACACGGCACTGGCGTCCCGCCTGCCCGTCCATGGTCTGCACATCGATCTTGTCCGTGCGCCCGACCAGCTTCCGGCCTGCCTGTCGGTTATCAGTAAAGACAAGCTCTTGTCGCTCGGGCTGGTGGATGGCCGCAACATCTGGCGGACCGACCTTGATAAGGCACTCGCGGTGCTTGCGAAGGCCGCGGCTTTCGATGGCCGGGCGCTGCAGGTTGCGCCCTCCTGTTCGCTGATCCACAGCCCGGTGGACCTGGAAAATGAGACCAAGCTGGACCCGGAACTCAAGAGCTGGCTGGCCTTCGCAACCCAGAAGCTTGAAGAAGTCAGCCTGCTCACGCGCGCAGCAAACCATGGCCGCGACCATGTCGCCTCCGCCTTCGACGACAGCGCCGCAGCGGCCGAGAGCCGACGCACCTCTGCCCGCATCCACAACCCGCTGGTGGATGACCGGATGCAGAATACGCTGCCGTCAGACTTCCGCCGCGCCAGCAAGTATGAGACACGGCGCGCCGCGCAGCGGGCAGCGCTGGACCTGCCGCTGTACCCAACCACCACCATCGGGTCCTTCCCCCAAACCAAAGAAGTCCGCCAGGCCCGCGCGGCCTTCAAGCGCGGCGATCTGACCGCCAAAGCCTACGACGCCTTCCTTGAGGCAGAGACCCGGGAAGCGGTCAGGCGCCAGGAAGCCCTGGGCCTGGACGTGCTGGTGCATGGCGAGTTTGAGCGCAACGACATGGTCGAATATTTCGGCGAACAGCTGGCGGGCTTTGCCTTCACCAAATCCGGCTGGGTGCAAAGCTATGGCTCACGCTATGTCAAACCGCCGATTATCTATGGTGACGTGTCGCGCCCCGAACCCATGACGGTCAAATGGTCGGCCTATGCCCAAAGCCTGACCCAGAAGCCGATGAAAGGCATGCTGACGGGACCTGTGACCATCCTGCAATGGTCCTTCGTGCGCGACGACCAGCCGCGGTCGGAAACCTGCGAACAGATCGCACTGGCGATCCGGGATGAGGTGACAGACCTGGAGGCTGCTGGCATCCGGTTGATCCAGATCGACGAGCCGGCGCTCAGGGAAGGCCTGCCGCTCAGGAAAGCGGACCACGCGGGCTATCTGGAATGGGCCGTGAACTGTTTCCGCCTAGCGTCTTCAAGTGTTGCTGACACAACGCAGATCCACACCCATATGTGCTACAGCGAGTTCAACGACATCATCGCGGACGTGGCCTCGCTCGACGCTGATGTCATCTCGATCGAGACCTCGCGGTCGGACATGGAGCTGCTGGCGGCATTCGAAGAGTTCGCCTACCCCAACGAGATCGGCCCCGGCGTTTATGACATCCATTCACCGCGCACGCCCGACAAGGCAGAGATGACGGCCCTCTTGAGAAAAGCGACCGAGCGGCTGGCGCCCGACCAGATCTGGGTCAACCCGGATTGCGGCCTCAAGACCCGTTCCTGGGCAGAGGTCACCCCAGCGCTTGAGAATATGGTGGCCGCGGCCCGCGACGCCCGCAGCGCCTGACCAACCAGCCAACAGCCGGGCCACCATCAGGTGGCCTGGTTTTCACACAAGGACACGCCCATGACTGCCACCACCCATTTGATCGATATCGTTTTCCCCGGTGACACCAACCATCACGGCACCTTGTTTGGCGGCACGGCCCTGTCGCACATGGACAAGCTAGCCTTTGTTGCGGCCACGCGCTTCGGGCGGCGCCCTTTCGTGACCGCCTCCTGTGACCGCATTGATTTCACGGCCCCCGCGTCACGGGGCCACCTGATTGACCTGCAGGCTAACATCGTCAAGGCCGGGCGGCGCTCCGCCACCGTGCAGGTAGACATGTATGCCGAGCATCTGCTGACCGGTGACCGGCAGCTGTGTACGCGCGGTCATTTCACCATGGTGTCGCCTGACAAGGACCAGCCGCCCCTGCCCCCAGCCCCGACGGATGAGACCCAACCGGTCGACGAAGACATTCTGTGCAACCGGGTCGAAATGGTGTTCCCGGACCAGACCAACCATTATGGCACGCTGTTTGGCGGCAATGCCCTTGCCATGATGGGCAAAACCGCTTTTATCACCGCCAGCCGCCACAGTCGGCGGGTTTTCGTCATGGCCTCAAGCCAGCGCACCGATTTTATCGCACCCGCGCAAGGCGGGGAGATTATCGACCTCAAAGGTCGGGTGAAATATACCGGACGCTCGTCGCTGGTGGTCGAGGTTTCCATGACAGCGGAAGACCTGATAGCCGGGGACAGGCGCTTGTGCGCCAGAAGCGAATTTGTCATGGTGGCGGTCGACGCAGCGGGCAAGCCAGAGCCCTTGTCCCTCTGATTTCGGATCCTGCAGCGGCCGCCACCCATGCACTAAAGTCATAGCTGACCTGCCAATTGCTTGATTGTATCACAACCCTCAAGCGCTTACGCTACGCGCTGGCAGCGTTTGACCCATGAGCCGGGCGCTGCCGATTTTGGTTTGAGTATAAGGAAAAGGCCATTTCATGAATCCGTTTCCACTGGTAACCACAGATTGGCTTGCTGAGAAACTTGGCAGTGATGCCACGATCCTACCTGTCGACGCCTCCTGGCATATGCCTGCCGACAAAAGGAATGCGTGCGCAGAATATGACGCAGCCCACATCCCGGGCGCGATTTTCTTCGATATTGATGCCAACACCAAAGTGGCGGCCCACCTGCCCCACATGATGATGCGCGCCGATGAATTTGAAGGCGCCGTCAGGAAGCTTGGCGTCTCCAACAGCAACACCATCGTTGTCTATGACAACAGCAACGTGCGCTCCGCCGCGCGCGTCTGGTGGAATTTCCGTGTCATGGGTCATGAGAATGTCTATGTGCTGGATGGCGGGCTGCAGAAATGGCAAGCCGAAGGCAAGCCCGTGACAGACGCACCGACAGAGCGCGCGCCTGGTGATTTCAAGGCCGCCCTGAAGCCTGACCGCCTGCGCTGTCAGGATGACCTCTACATGAACCTGAAATCGAAAAAAGAACAGGTGATTGATGCACGGTCAAAAGCCCGGTTTGAAGGCACAGAGCCGGAGCCCCGCAAGGGACTTAGGTCAGGGCACATTCCCTATGCCCTTAATGTGCCCTTTTCCTCGCTCTATGCCCCTGATCATACGCTCAAGCCGGAGGATGAAATCCGTGCGACCTTCGAAGCGGCGGGCGTGGACCTCGACCAGCCTGTTGTTACCTCCTGCGGCTCCGGCGTCACGGCCTGCGTGCTGAAACTCGCGCTCCTGACCCTTGGCAAACGCGACGTCTCCGTTTATGACGGTTCCTGGACCGAGTGGGGCGCAGACCCTGCCCTACCCGTTGAGACAGGACCCGCGCAAAGCCATGACAACTAAAAAGAAATCCGACACCACGCTCACCGTTACCGGTCGCCGCAAGGAATGGACCCACGGCATTGTCAACCCGCCTGTCTACCGGGCGTCCACCTGCCTGTTTGACACTTACGCCGAATATCGCGAGCGCGTTGCGGACCCGGCAGCCAGGCATCTGTTTTACGGCCGCAAGGGCACCCCAACCCAGTGGTCGCTCGAAGATGCCGTCACGGAACTTGAAAACGGGTCCGGAACGATGCTGTTCCCATCTGGGGTTGCGGCCATCACTACTGCGATCCTGTCGCTTGTGCGCGCGGGCGATCACATCCTGATTACCGACAGCGCCTACGACCCGACCCGGTCTTTTGCCAACGGCCTCCTGAAGGTGATGGGCGTGGAGACCAGCTATTATGACCCGCTGATCGCGGGCGGCGTTGAAGCGCTGATCAAGGACAACACCAAGCTGATCTTCACCGAAAGCCCGGGATCCCTGACCTTTGAAGTGCAGGACCTGCCGGCGATCATCGATGTGGCCAAGAAGCATGACCTCTTTGTCATCACCGATAACACTTGGGCGACCCCCTTGTTTCTGAACCCGATTTCCATGGGCGCTGATATCTCCGTCAATGCCGCGACCAAATATCTGGGCGGCCATTCGGACGTGATGATGGGCACGGCGACTGCAGGCGAGCGCGCCTTCCAGAAGCTGCGCCGCACAGCCTATCAGCTGGGCCAGACCGTATCCGCCGACGACGCCTTTCTGGTATTGCGCGGCCTCCGGACGCTTGGCGTGCGCCTCAAGCAGCATGAAGAAAATGCCCTCAAGGTTGCGGCCTGGCTGAAGGATCACCCGGCGGTCGAACGGGTGCTGCACCCTGCCTTTGAGGATTGCCCCGGTCACGAGATCTGGGAACGCGACTTTGGCGGCTCCACCGGGCTCTTTTCCATCGTCCTGAAAGCAGGCGCCTATGAAGACACGGCGCACATTGTTGACGGCCGCAAATACTTCAAGATGGGCTTCAGCTGGGGCGGCTATGAAAGCCTGATCCTGCCGAGTGACCCATCGAGCGCGCGGTCCGCCACCACATGGGCTTCAGATGGCCCCGTAATCCGCCTGCATATCGGCCTTGAAGACACAGACGACCTGATCGCCGACCTGGAAGCTGGCCTGAGCGCCTACATGACCCATCTGGGGCTCTAAGGCGCACCATGCAGGGCACAGAAGCAATCCTGGGCCCTGGCGGCCTGATCGCCACCTTTCTTTATCTGGCATCACTTCTTGTCATCGGCTGGCGCGCCAACCGCGCGAGCCGGGAAACCAGCCTCAAGGATTATTATCTGGCCGGCAGCTCCATGGGCGCTGTCAGCGTGTTCTTCACGCTTTATGCCACACAGTATAGCGGCAATACCCTGTCTGCCGTGCCCGGCAACGCCTACAGGAATGGCTTCATTGGGCTCAGCATCGTCGTGGCCGTGATGGCCATCGTGCTGGTTTACTATACATACGCCCCTGCCCTGAACCGACTTTCTAAGAAGCAATCCTTTGTTTCCATTGGCGATTTCATCAAATGGCGCTTTGGCAGCAAACCGCTCCTGATCGCCGTCAACGTGATCGCGATCCTGACGCTCATCACCTATGCGCTGGGCAACTTCAAGGCTGTGGGGCTCTTGCTGGAGACCGCCAGTGGCGGGGCGATTTCCTTCCCTGTTGGTATTCTGGTGCTGGCGCTTGTGATGGCCTTCTATGAAAGTCTGGGCGGCCTGAGGGGCGTTGTCTGGACAGACGTCATACAGGGCAGCCTGCTGTTCCTTGGCTGCCTCATGCTGTTTTTCGCAGTCGTCAGCCTGAACGGGCCAGAAAGCGTTACCAACCCAACTGTGCTGGCAGGCAAACTTACCACATACTTCACGGACGACATCCAGACAGCCAGCTTCCTCAGCATCGTGGTGCTCGTGGCAATTGGTGGTGCTGTTTACCCCCAAGCCATCCAGCGTATTTATATTGCGAAGGATGCCCGTACGCTGAAGCGGTCCTACGCGCCGCTTCTGGTCATGCCTATCCTGACAACACTGCCGATGATCCTGGTGGGTATGAGCGTCGCGGAATGGCGACCCGACCTGAGCCGCGAGCAAAGCGAAAATGTCATCATCTATGCTGTTGAGCATATCACCGGCGCCTACCCGTCACTGGCGTGGCTCTTGATCCTGTATCTGGGTGCTGCCATCGCGGCCATCATGTCCACCATCGATTCCGCCATGCTGACGCTGGGGTCGATCGTCACCAAGGATATGATCAGCAGCGATCTGGAGGAAGACGGCGGCAAGCGCCTGTACCGTGTCAGCCGCTATCTGTCCTGGGCGCTGATGATGGTCATGGCTGTGCTTGCAATCGTGCTGCCGCAAACCATCTGGGCGCTTCTGATTTTCAAGTTTGAGTTCCTGATCCAGACGGCCCCGGCCTTTATCCTGGGCGTACGCACAGCGCGGGTGACCACAGGAGGCGTGCTGTGGGGCCTGCTGGCCGGGGTGACCGTTACGCTTGTGCTGAAGCTGTCTTACCTTGTAGGGACGGACTATAGCCACTTGGGCGGCATCCATGCCGGGCTGTGGGGCTTGATGCTGAACTTGCTAGTGATTGCGGTCTGTGCCAGCCGCCAAAAGGCATCCGCAGCCTAGAAGCGCTGCCGGTAGCTGACCTGCAGCTGTGTCTGGTCCTGCTCTGCGTCGCGCCAAATACCCTCCCGCGCGGGACGGTTGCTGTCCACATGCAGGAATTCTGCGATCAAATTGGCTTTCTTTCCAACCTTTGCATTGAACGCCAGCGTCCACGCGGTGCCAACCTCATTGTTGTTGTCTTGGCTAACGAACGTGTTGTCATCCACATCGAACCAGTCCCGACGCAGGCTGATGCGGTGCGGGCCCAGCTTTCTGGTCGCCATCACATAGCCTGCCGTAAAATCCGCATCTACCATGCGCATTCCGTCATAGAGCGTTCCCATCATGGTATTGCCAGTCATGAATTGAGACATGATTTTGATACCAGCTGGAGCCTCCACCTCTGCGTAAAAATTCCAGAAGCGGGTATCCCAGGCATACTGATTATGCTTGAAAGTTTCCGGGTCACCGCGATTGTCGTAATAGAATGCGCCCAGCTTGACGCGTTTGGCATAATCCCAATCAAGCGACGCATAAAAGCCCGGGCGGCCATCCAGCTCGCGGACCGGGTGAACCCACAAAGGCTGGTCTTCAAGGAACCCACCCGGCTGGATTGAAGGAACTGGTGCCAGTGGCACCTGACTGAAGGCGCCGGTTTTATAGTCGCCCAATGCCCAGCCCCGGATCGCAAGCAATGAACCCGCCGGATCGTTGAAACCAAAGACGGCGGCTGTCAGCGACAGCTTCTGGTTTTCCAGTCGCAGCGTTGCCTTGCCCTCGAGCGCAAGGGCACGGATTTCCTCCCCCACCCAGCTATTGATAGCTGAAGGAGTGATGGTGAAAGGACTGGTCCACGCCGCCCCGATATTCTCGCGGGAGATATGCGGGAACAGAAGCCCTGCCCGCGCTTCATACTGCACGCTGGAGGTGGGGACGGGCTTATAATGCAGGAAAGCTTCCACCAGATCAGCAGGCTTATCCTGCTCTGGGTCAAACTTAGCATGCACAAAGGCCTGCAGGTCCCAGGTAATGTCTGACCGGGCCATCAGCGACAGTTCAGCAAGCCTGAAACGGCCTTGCCCTTCGCCCCCACGGTCGCCACCGTACCGCAGCTTGCCAAGCCAGTCATCGAACCAGCTTTGTTCGCCTGAGACAACAGAAAGCCGGGCATCTGCCAGCACTTCAAAGTCGACAGCTGGCAAACCTTCAGCTTCAACAGCTGTCGCAGCGCAGAGAGCAAGGGCAACAGAGAGAGCCACCAAAGGGGTGGCTTTAGGCCGGTCCATACTCACTCTCTTTCAGGAACTCTTCCAGCTCAGCTGGTGGTAGTGGCCGGGCGATATGATAGCCCTGAACAACGTCACAGCCATATTCACGCAGCCGCCCAATGGAATCCTCGTCCTCAACCCCTTCCGCGGTAACCGAGAGGCCCAGGTTATGGCCAAGCTCAATGGTTGACCGGACAAGGATATTGTCTTCGTCGCTTTTCGCCAGATTGAGCACAAACGATTTGTCGATCTTGATCTCACCCACCGGCAGCTTCTTGATGTAGCTGAGCGACGAATAGCCTGTGCCGTAATCGTCAATCGACAGCGCAAGCCCCATGGCGCTCAGCATGTTTAGAACATCCAGCGCGCGGGCCATGTCATGCATCACAGCGCTTTCTGTCACTTCAAGCTTCAGGAATTCAGCCGGCAGATCATGTTCCCTGAGCAGGGCGAGGATTTGCGCCGGCAGATTCTGGTTCATCAGATCATTGGTGGACAGATTGACCGCCACGGCAAGGTTAAGTCCCCTCGCCCGCCAGTCAGCCGCCTGCATGATTGCCTGCCTCAGCGCCCAGTCGGTCACGTGGCGGATATCGCCCGTACGCTCTGCCATCGGGATGAAATCATCCGGCGGCACAAACCCACGGCTTGGACTGATCCAGCGGATCAGGGCTTCCACGGCAGTGATTTTGCCGCTTTCAAGGTCCAGTTTCGGTTGATAGGCGAATTTTACCTCGCCATTCTTGAGGCCGCCGCGCAGCTCGCTCATCATAGACAGGCGCGCTTTCTGGGAACTGTCGCGATCCGGGTCATACCAGGCAACGCCGCGAGGGGCGCCGCGCCCCTTATCGAGTGCCGCCTGACCGTGCCGCAGGAGCGTCGCACCATCTTCACCGTCACCCGGGAACTTCACCAGGCCCAGCTTCACACTGGCATCAATGACGATATCTGCCACATCAAAGGGCGTCATGAAGCTGTTAAGCACGAGGGATGCGCGAGTTTCGGCATCTTCGGCGTCGCGCACCAGGAAGCCGAATGCTTCGGTGGACACGCGAGCCACTTCGGTATCGGCCACTTTCTCAATCCGCCGGGCAACGCCTTTGATCAGGTCATTGATATTCTGGTGGTTCAGAACGGTCCTGAGTTCAGGCAATTGCTGGACTTCCGCGATCACAAGCACGAACGAGTCAGACTGATCAATCTCCTGCTGGATCATCTTGTCAAACATCAACCGGTTCCGAAGCCCGGTTTCGGGGTCATGGTATGCCTGGAACGTGATTTGCTTCTCGCGTTCTTTGACGGCCGAGATCATCTGATTGAAGCTGGATGTCAGGTCCGCAACCTCATCGCCCCTGCTTTCGGTTTCAACCTCTTCATACCGGCCTTCGGCGATTTGCCTGGCAGCCGACGCCAAATTCGTCAGCGGCTTGGTGACGCCGCGCGCCACAACCACACTACCGGCGATCAAAAGCAGCAGGCTCAGCACAAGTACGGTAACCATGGTGATCACCAAGGGATCATATGGCGCCAGCGCCGTATCCATGGAGTAATAGAGCAGCGCGGAGATTTCATTGCCGTCATCGCCGGAAACCAGCGACAAATGGCGGAACATATGCTCCTGGTTCATGAATGTTGCCCGAAAGGCCTCGTCTGTGGGCTGGCTGGTCTTCAGGAAGTCTGACAAAGCATCCGCATGGGATGTTGCCGAAGCCACCTGATACTGCTGCCCTTCTGCGCGGTAGAGGAAGCCGATTTCAAGTTCGATGGGCGACAGCCCTTTGATGTCCTGCGCCGTAGCCTTGTCCAGTTCGACACCGAACGCAACCCAGGCAATGGGAACTGGCGCGCGGACAGCCGTAAGAACAAGCTCGAAAATGCGGCCGTCGACCGACACCATACGCGAGGCCACACCGTTCCGTTCGGCCATCTGCTTCAGGTCATCGCTGATCATCGGCATAGCCGTTGTGGCTTCACCATCCAGGAGTGCAGCAATTGGATTGCCGTCAATATCGGTGATCACCGCCATGTCCGCTTCAAGCCGACGGGCCTGGTTCTGCAACGCAGAGATCACTGTGGGTTTATCATCTGTCCCAAGCGCTTCGCGGAAGCCATAGTCCTGCGCCAGCGCAGTCACGCTTTCGCCCAACGTCCTGACCCGGTAGTTGACGATGCGTTCAAAGACCCGGGCGGAAGCTGCGAGCTGGTCGCGCGTCTGGTCTTCCACGTTGGTGGTTACGGACCGGTAGAACGCCAGCAAGATAATACCCATCACCGCCAGGAATAGCGCGAGATAGACGACTGTCAGTTTGGTCCTGAAACGAAACGCAAGCATCAGTTATAGTCATCCTCTGCTGGCGGCTGCTGAATACTCCGAATGGACCGCAGGTTAATCTGGCCAGATACAGTGCGCCCGTCTGCAGACACTGAAACACTTTTGAGTATCGGGTCTGCGCCTGAAGCAAGGTCCGGGTGCCAGATATGAATATCATATTCGCCCGGTTCCAGTGATTGCACCAGGACTTTACCATCCTCCCCGGTTTTGGCCACGATTGGGTGCTCGCTCACATAGATATAGGCCAGCATATTGTCGTGGATATTGCACCCAAGGGCAACAACGCCCGAGTTTTCAAAATGAATGGTCTTGCTTTCATCCTGGCCATACAGCCGAAGCTCGAACCTTTTGGGCTTGGAAAAGGAATAAACCTGGTGGCGGAACTCATCAAAGTTGGGGAATGAAACCGTTGTACCAACCTGAACCGGCAAGACAAACGGCGAAAACATCGTGCCTTCCTGACGCATCTCGGCGCTGGCTGACGCCGGCACCGGTTGTGTCAGCGTGAATTTTGGCGCGAACGAAACAACTGCATTTGGCACAGGCTGGCCGCCGCTGTCCCTGATTTCAACGGCAAGGTCGGCAGCTGCGACCTGTGGGCCCATAAGCCCGAAGACCAGCGCAAGCATTCTGAATTTCATTCTAACCCCAACACTAACTGTTTGAATTCAAAAACATATTGAAACAGGTTCTTCTCTTCCAATCAAATAATGGTGACACTGAAACTGTTGTATTCTCGCCATGCCGTGACAGCAGAGTGTTCTGAAAGCCACGAAATCAACTTTGGTTGTCTTGCCAGCCCAGCATTCCAGCGCCAATCTATCGGCTTCTTATTTGTGGGAGGAAACAATGAAAATCACAAGAAAACTGCGGCTGCCTCTGGCCGCCCTGCTTACATCGACAGCCCTTATGGCCACAACACCTGCTGTGATGCCCGCCCATTCGGCGGACGACGCGCAGGCCACCATGTGGGACCTGACTGACCTTTATGCCAGCCCTGCGACATGGGAAGCCGAACGCCAGCAAGTCCTTGCGGATATGAAGGAGCTGGACGCATATCGTGGCCGACTCGGGGAAAGCGCAGCCACCCTTCTTGAGGCCGCAGACAAAATTTCTGCACTGCAGAAATCGGCCCTGCGCCTTCTGGTCTATGCGACCCTGTCGGCAGATGAAGACCTGCGCGTATCCGAAACGCAGGAACGCCGCACCCTTGCCCAGTCGCTTTTCGCCGAACTGAGCCAGGCAACATCCTTTATCGCGCCGGAGCTTTTGGAGGTCGGGCCTGAAAAGGTGGAAAGCTTCATTGCCGCCGAGCCCGGCCTTGAAAAGCATGCCTTCAACCTCAGGGACACACTGAGGCAGAAAGACTATACGCTCAGCAAGGAAGCCGAAAAAGTATTGGCAAATGCGGGGGATGTACTGTCGGGTCCTGGCCAGATCTATGGTCTGATGGCCAATGCCAGCATCCCGTGGCCATCGATTACCCTCTCGAACGGCGAGGAAGTGAAACTTCTGAACCAGTCGGCCTACACCAAATACCGGGCTGTGCAGAACCGCGATGACCGCAAGGCGGTGTTCGATGCCTTCTGGGGCACCTGGAAACAGTATGAAGCCATGCTGGGCGCAACGCTGGCCACCCATGTGAAAGGCCATGTGTTTGGCGCCAAATCGCGCGGCTATGAAAATGCCCTGGCCGCCGCCGTTTCCGGCAGCAATATCCCGACAGACGTTTACCGCACACTGGTGGATACCGCGAACGACAACCTCCCAAGCATGCACCGTTACCTGAAGCTTCGGCAGCGGCTTCTGGGCCTCGAGGACCTGAATTATTACGACATCTACCCGGAAGTAACGGCACTGGACCGCACCTTCACCGTTGATGACGCCAAGGAAATGACGCTGGTGTCGTTGCAGCCGTTCGGCGAGAAGTATCTGAACCACCTGAAGGCAGGGTTTGCGGACGACTGGATGCATGTATTGCCGCAACCCGGCAAGCGGCCTGGCGCTTATATGTTCGGCTCCGCCTACGATGTGCACCCTTATGTGCTTCTGAACTTCAACGGCGGGTTCGAAGATGTTTCCACCTTCAGCCACGAGTGGGGCCACGCAGTCCATACCTTGCTGAGCCGTGAAAATCAGCCATTCGAGAACTTCAGCTATACCACCTTCACGGCAGAACTGGCCTCAACAACCAACGAAGTGCTGCTGCAGGAATATATGCTGGCGAAGGACCTGCCGGACGCTGAGCGGCTTTACTATATCGACCGGGCGCTTGAGGGCATCCGGGGCACATTCTTCCGCCAGACCATGTTCGCGGAATTTGAGTTGAAGATCCATGAGATGCAGGAAGCTGGCGAGGCCCTTTCAGGGTCCAAGATGACGGCTGTGTATCTGGATCTGCTGAAAAAATACCACGGCCACGATGAGGGTGTGATGACCATCGATGAAGCCTACGCCATCGAATGGGCCTATATCCCGCACTTCTACCGCAACTTCTATGTCTATCAGTATGCCACCTCCATCTCGGGCGGCACAGCGTTCGCGGAACGTATGCTGGCTGGCGACAAGACAGCCACCGAGGACTATATCAAGGTGCTGGAAGCCGGCGGGTCGGAATATCCGTATGAGCTTCTGAAGGCGTCGAAGATCGACCTGGCATCTAAAACGCCTTATGAAATCCTCATCGGCCGCATGAACCGACTGATGGACGAGGCTGAGGCAATCCTCGACCGCATGGGCAAATAAGCCTTTGAAATAATGAGAGAAAGCCGGGGTTCGCTCCGGCTTTTTTTATTTGAGCGCCCGGACGGCCTTGAGCGCACCCGAGAGAAACTCCCGGCGCACCAGGATCAGCACGATAAAGATCGTCCCGGCGATGAACAGCATCGGGCTGAAGAACCAGCCAAGCGCCGCAAGGCCGAAGAAATTGGCGCGCAGCCCACGATTGAAATGAAAGGCACACAGCGACGCCAGCTTTGCCGCCGCCTCGGTGCGGGCTTCTGCGTCCGCACTCTCAGCGTCATTGTGGGATGCCAGCGCCCCCACCATGATGGCGCAATAGTTCGCCAGCCGGATCGCCCAGGCGAACTTGAAGAAAGCATAAACAAACACGGCCAACAGCAGCGCAAGCTTGAGCGACCACAAAGCCGGTGAAATCTGCACCGCGAACGGCACGCGGGAAAAGGCATCGCTCAGTTGTTCGTTATAGGCAATACCGGCGATCAGGCCGCCAATGACGAAGATATTGGTGGACGCGAAGATGCTGATACCGTTCATCAGTATCTGCAGCACATTGCTGTCCAGCATCCGCAGTTCACGCCGCCGGGCCTCGTGCATCCAGTTGCGGCGCTGCCGGTCCATGGCAGCCGAAATGGAATAGCGCTGAAGGGGGCTGTGGTCTGCCACCAGGCCATAAAGCACAAAGGCCAGCAAATAGATGCTGAGCGCCAAAAGGTCGGCATTGCTGAGAAGATCGATGAACGGCATGAACTGGGTCCCGGTTGCTGCTTTTCGGCTGAGGCTAGCGTAAGGCCAAGGCGAAACCCAGCCCAAAATGAAAGGCGCCGCCACGGGGCAGCGCCTTCAGGCCATTCATACATGTCTGCTAGCTGTATAGAATATCAATTGCTGATAGGTCAGAGACCGCGAGGCCGCTTAACAGCAGGCTATCGCCGCCGCCCAGATCAATCAGCAGGCCATCTGCGGTGTCGGTTGCCGCTGCCTGAACACTGGCGAGGTCAGTAAAGTCTGTGGTGGTATCGCCAAAGTCCAGAATGTCCTCGCCTGTGGTGAAGCCGTCGATCTGATCATCGCCGCCGCTACCGGAAAAGATGAAGACATCAGCACCGTCACCGCCACGCAGGGTGTCGTCACCGCCACCGCCTGTGAGCGTATCATCGCCAGCGCCACCATAAAGCGTGTCACCGCCGCTGCCACCGGTAACCATATCATTGCCGCCACCGCCATAGATTTCGTCGTTGCCGCTGCCACCGGTGACCACATCGTTTTCAGAACCGCCGAAGATGACATCATCGCCATCACCGCCATCAAGCGTGTCGGCGCCGGTTTTCCCGGCATAGATCACATCGTCGCCGCCAAAGCCCGAGATATTGTCGTCATCATCGCCGCCGCCGAGCTCATCATTGCCCGCCGCGCCAAAGACAAAGTCATTGCCGCTGCCTGCCCACAACTGGGCCTTCGATGTCTCGCTGGTATCGGCAGAGCCGTTTGTCCAGCCGCCGCCCGCGATCGTATCATCCCCGGCACCGCCGAACACCACATCCGCACCTGTCCCGCCATCAAGCAGGTCATTGCCCGCCCCACCGCCGATGGTGTCGTTGCCGCCACCGCCAGACATCCGGTCCGCGCCAGTATCCCCCGCGCCTGCCCAAAGGGCATCTGCGCCAAGGCCGCCCATCAGCGTATCATCACCGTCATTGCCACGAAGCGTGTCGTTGCCCAAGCCGCCTGTCAGCTTGTCATTCCCTGCGTTCCCGGCCAGCAGATTGTCGGCATCGTTCCCCGTCAGGGTATCGTCACCCGCTCCACCAAGTGCACGCTCGATGGTAATTTCCGGGGGCGTGAAAACTGTATCGATCTTGTTTTTGGTGTCGGCGCCGCCGAACATCCGAACCGTGGTCCCAACGCTACTCCATGACCCCGGTGTCAAGTCCAAGTGGAGTGCCTTGATCTGGCTGGATGCATCATAGGTATCGATGCCACCAGTATCCCAGATGGTTTCATAATATTGGGTACCATGCTCGAAGGTGTAGGTGGTGTTGCCGTTATTGCTCTCAACCGCGCCATACAGGTGCTGCAACGCCAATATGTCATAGTACATGTAAGTCGTCGGGTAGAAATCCAGCGAAAAGATGTCCGTGTCGACCGACGAGTTATAGGACATCACGGTATATTCAAGGCCGTCATATTCAGCTGGCATCACAGCGCCCGACCCATCGGTATCGAACGTGTGCTTCAGGCCGACTGCGTGGCCTAGCTCATGCAGCAGCACGGTATGGAAATAGGAACCGCTGCCGCCTGTATCCTGATTTTGGGTCAGGAACCAGATGTCTCCCGCCTGAGAGGAAGAGAATGGCAGGTAGGCCCAGGCTGCAGCATCTTCGTCCGCCAGGTCAGTCCAGGCGGGGCGGATCACGCCAGCGCTTTCAGCATTATCCGGCACTTCGGTGAAGACAATATTGGCAAAGCCGGAAATTTGGGCAAGCGCATCATCAAACAAGGCTTTTTCCGCATTTGTCAGATAGCTGATCCCCGCCCAGGGCTCTGCATCCGGCGATTCCGGGCCATAACCGAAATCCGGGTCCTGGGAATAAAGGCTGCCAGAGGTGGGGTAGCTGTATGTAACTTCAGTCGGCTCGCCGCCTTCAAGGTTCTTGTAGCGCCACAGTGACAGAAGCGCATCAACTTCGGTGACTCCACTTGCCTCTACTTGGTCAGCGAAAGCTTCGGAAAAAGGCGTGGAAACAGACCCTTCATACACGCCATAGCTGAAGGTATAGGTGCCGGAAGGGTCATAGCCGTCAAACGGTCCGTCCCAACTGCCTACGGAGATATAGTACGTGCCACTTGCCTCTGGCGTGTACACCAGCAGGCTTTCCCGACCGTCACCACTGTCGTCATCCTCAAGCCCGAGCGAATTGCCGTTAGAATCGTAGATTCCCTTGATAAAAGGGTCCTCAAGCGTCCCGTTGTTTGACAAAAGGCCCCGCAGGTTGAAACCGTACGTCACTCCCGCAGTCAGCGTGACAGCAATCCAATCCTCGTCGCCGACGGACTCGATCGTTCCCTCGAACTCTTCGCCCTCATCCACCGAGGCTGTCGTCGTCAGGTCATTTGCAATATCGGTCACTCAATTCACTCCGCTCTTCGCCCCTGGGAAGGGGGCCAGTTATACCACCATGCCCCAGACAAAAACAGTGTTGCGCTCAATTGAACCTATTGCCGGCACCTGCGCATTTCCGCTTGTCTTCCGCCCAACTCCGCCTCTGGCCTGTTGGTATAGAGTTGACGCCACCCCCAGGGGAAAACCGCTATCCTAATTTTCAACTTGCCCTTCAAGTCGCATCACAGCGAAGATAGCCCGCATCCTTTAAGGGTACGTTGAAGCAATAGGATATGGACCAATAATGGTGATCTCGAGGTATAGTCTGTGGTGCATTCTGGCGTTTTTTGTGTTGGCCTCGCCCTTCACGAGCAACGTATCAGCGGCCTCCCCTGACGTGACGCGCGGCCAGCAACTGTTCCAGACCTGCGTTCGATGCCACACCATCAGCAAAGACGGCGAGCATCGCTTCGGGCCAAACCTGCATGGCTTGATGGACCGGGGTATCGCCGGGGCGCCCGACTTTCAGTATAGCCCTGCCCTGTTGGCTGAAGGCGGTGCCTGGACCCGGAAATCGCTGAATGCATTCATCGCCAAACCACACCTTGCAGTGCCTGACAATGATATGCCCTATTCGGGCCTGATGAGCCCACATGAGCGCGCAGACCTGCTGGACTGGCTGATTGATGCATCAGCTAACGCCAACCTGTCCGCGGATGTAGACAGGCCCCTAACGGGTGCAGACAGCGGCAACGCAACGATCGGCAAGCGGCTTTTCCGCACATGCAAGGCCTGCCATTCCCATGAGGCCGATGCCCCACACGAAATCGGACCCAATCTCTTTGGCGTTATGGGGCGCCCCATCGCCAGTGCGGACGGATTTGATTATGCTGGAAATCTTGTCAAGGTAGAGGGCGCCTGGACGCCGGAACGCCTGGACCGCTTCCTGCTCGCAAAAAAAGAGTTCAAACAAGGCACCCACCGCGCCTTCAAGACCCTGCGCGGGCCGATTGACCGGGCAGACCTGATCGCTTACCTCGCCACCCTCAGGGACGGTGACCAATAAAAAGCCCCCGCAAACGCGAGGGCTTCGGGCAAGACTGACAATGGGCAAGACTGGCGATCCCGCGAGGACTCGAACCCCGAACCTGTTGATTAGAAGTCAACTGCTCTATCCAGTTGAGCTACGGGACCGCTATCTTGGAAACTTATTTGAAGTTGTCGGCGTAGGCCTGAATGTGGCGCTTCTTCTTGTGAACCGGCTTCACCTCGTAAGGAACGCCGTTGCGCTCAGCGTAAGCTTGCGCGGCTTCAAGGCTTTCGAACTTCATTCTGATCTGGCTGCGCATATCCGCAGAGCTGGTCCAGCCCATAAGCGGATCGATCTTGCGCGCGAGCTCAGGCTCGAACTCCAGAATCCACTGGTGCGTATTCGCCGTGCCAGACTGCATGGCATTCTTAGCAGGTTGGTAAATGCGTGCCTTCATCATAGAGCCCCATTGGTTCACCAACACCGCCCATTTGGACGGCAAACAAATCATGTGCCAGCCTACCGTGGCTGACGGCTGCGCACCCTATCCCAAAGCGTGGGGAAAGGGAACACCGAAATATGCTATCCCGGCCACCTGATGCCAAGAAAAAAGAGGCCTCGCCGATACCGGCAGAGGCCTCTCTCTTACTCTCCTCCTGATAAGGAGAGAAATGGTCGGGGAGACTAGATTCGAACTAGCGACCCCCTGTACCCAAAACAGGTGCGCTACCAGGCTGCGCCACTCCCCGACGCCCGCGCTTTCTAATGTTTGGCGATTTTGAATGCAAGCGGAAAATTCAAAAAAAATCCAAATATTTTCCCGCGCCCTCAGGAATGCAGTTTGCGCCTGTAGCGCGCGACGTTTGCGGGCTGCGATCCATCCGGCAATACCACCGACTGGGTGATCTCCATCACCGCACCGTCTTCCACAAGCACGCGCCTGGCTGTCATCAGCTCCCTGCCCTTAAAGAAGGCCTTGCTGGTCAACTCATTGGGGTGAGGCACAGAAACCGACATGGAGTCGATCAGGTCATCACCGGCAAAGGGCCGGGCCTCCCCGTCGGGAATGCCGGAAAAGCTGAAGGAATGATCTTTTCCGTCGCTGTCCTGCCAACTGATAACGAACACCAAACCTTCCTGGCTTTCACTGATCGCATAGCCTCCCGAGACGGGCGCTTCACCCTGGCCATAATGCGATTCAGCAACATCAAGCTGCCATTCACCCAGAAATCCGGCATAGATTTTTTCGACAGTCATTGGATTCCTTCCCGGCATTTGCCTGGCATTCGGTGGTAAAACAAACGGCGCTTCCCCTACCATGCCCCGCGCGCAAAAACCAGTGACGGTCCTTCCTCACGCCTCAATGCAACTATAAGAAAACATTTTCCCGCCATAATTTCACATATTATGGTATGTGGATGATGGCCAAGATATTGGCTGTCGCATATGATTGGGGGAATCATGGCAACCAAAACCAAAGGATCGTGGCGTGGAGCCACAAAAGGCGAAGGCGGCGCACAAGCAGCTGGCCGGGACCCTGGCGCTTTGCCTGAAAGCGGTGAAGCAATCATCAATTCAGTGGCAATCGGCACACCGGTGCCTGGCGGCGGTGAAGCCGACGCACCCAGCGTTTCTGTCAGTGTCGACCTGGTGGACACTATGCTGGCAGCCATCACAGACGTTTCGGTGCTGCTGGTATCCCCAACCGGGCGCACCGCTTCAGCCTCAGCCGAGAAATCAGACGGTGACAACCTGCAGCTGCTGACCATTGAACTGGATGAATATGACCCCAGCGGGGAATGGGCGCTGGCACAAGTGACGGTGACATTCGATACGGACGCCAACCCTGACCTGCCAGCGTCGCACATATTTGGGGCGGACGCGGTCTCAAGCCTGGCAGAGACCCGATTTGTGACACTGGATGTGCCAGACGAAGATCGGTCAGCGCCGGAAATCACCAGCCTGGACCTGCCAAGCCGCAGTTTCACCATCGCGTCAGACAATCCCTTTTCCACGGGGGATGACGATTCCGTTGAGATCAGCTTCACGCTGAATGTAGCGGACCCGTCGTCCGGCCTGAACCTGATAGAATTTGAGTTTGATATTGGCGAGGGCTCCCCTGCAGTCGCAGGCGGCGAATGGGGCCTGTTCGGCGACATTCCCGGCGGAGAAATCGGCCTGTCTACCTTCAACACCGAAGCCCCGGCAGGCGACTATATATTGACCCGCCTCAGGATTTCCGACGATCAGGGCAACACCCACCTGCTGGGCACGGAGAAACTGCAGGAAATGGGATTTGAGACCATCATCAACGTGGCGGCGCGCGCGGCCCTTGAGGATTCGTCAGCCCCGGCGGTCTCAAGCTTCTCCCTTGCCCAAGCTGTGACCGTCGGTGCAGATGGTGGCAGCCTGGTGCTTGCGTTTGAAGCCACCGATAATGGCCTCGACGACACAGGCGTTACCAGCGCCTCCCTGACCCTCAGGAGCGACAAAGGCGGCCTCTACCAACTGAACGCCCCAGCGGTTCTCAATGACGACAACACAGGTGGCACCGCCACTTTCGCCTTCAATGGGACTTTCCCTGCCGGCAATTTTACCGTTGAGCGCCTGTCCCTCAATGATGCCGCCTACAACCGGGCGACACTTGCACTTACTGACCGTAGTTTCACTGTCATCAACCCTTATGGTGGCGACAGCGGTGCCAACAGGATGATTGGCGACGCCGCCGCGAACGTGATAGCCGCCCGGTCCGGGAACGACACGGTGATTGGCGGCGACGGCGACGACAGCCTGACCCTGGGAGACGGTAATGACATCAGTTGGGCGGGGGCCGGTGACACAGGCAGCGACACAGTGATTGGCGGTGCCGGCGATGACATCATCGGGGGCGGCGCCGGGAACGACCTGATCATTGGTGGTCAACTGAGCAGCAGCGATATTCGCGATTTGGTTTTTGTGGCCTATGAACAGCGTCTGGACGGTGAGGATTCCATCTTCGGCGGCGCCGGCGATGACACAATCCACGGCGGCAATCCCTTGCTGGACGGCGAAACCGACGACAGCGGCAAGCCGTATGATTATGGCTCCACCGCCAGGAACGTCCTCTATAGCGGTACAGGCAACGACAAGGTGTATGGTGCGCGCGGCGATGATGTCATTGGCGGCGGCCAAGGTGATGACATCATCTTCGGCGGTGACGGCCATGACGTCATTTATGGCGGCAAGAATGATGGGGCCGACACCGGCATCAATGACGTGATTGACGCCGGTGAAGGCAATGATGTGGTCTTCGCGTCCGGCGGTGATGACGAGGTTTCTGGCGGTGCCGACAATGACACGCTCTTTGGTGGTGCGGGCGACGACAGTCTGGGCGGCAATGGTGGCCACGATGTTCTTTATGGCGGAACGGGCGACGATTTCCTGTCTGGTGGCACGGGTGATGATGCTTTCTATTTCAAGGAAGGCAGTGGTGCCGACACAGTGCTGGACTTCGGCCTGGGCGAGGACACGCTGATGCTTGAGGGCTATAGCGACCGGTTTGACAGCATCGCAGAAATCGTTGGTTCAGCCCACCTTGCCACACAAAATGGTGTCACAGGCCTGATGCTGGAACTGGGCGAAGGCGACAGCATTTTCCTGGTCGGGATCGACAAGATCACCGACCTGGTGATTGTGCTTTAGCGCCCTTCGCGTGGGCGGATTGTCTTGAACAGCCCGCTCACGCTTGCCACCGCTCGGTCGCCCGCATGCATCTCGCCCGTCACAGCAACAAGGCCGTCATCAATACCAGTGACGCAAGCCCGCCCCTCTAGCCATTCACCCTTGAACGCCGGGCCGATAAAATCGGTGGTCAGGCGAACGGTCACGAACGGCGGCTCAGCGACAACAAAGACAGCCGTTGCCAGCAGGATATCTGCAAACGTCATTATCATGCCGCCGTGGCAGGCACCGCCCGCATTGATGTGGCGGTCGGCGACGCGAAACCCACGCACCTTGCCACTATCGTCTGTCTTCTCGAAAATCGGCCCGTTTTCCCAGCCAAACGGACTGTTGGACAGGATAGGTTCGAACCCGGCAGGCGGGTTGGCCGCCGCGACCATGTCCGGTGTCGCACGCCGTGGCCCCAGCCCCATCAACGGGACCCCATGTTGCCCAGGAAATCATGCCGCACCGTATCGCCTGGCTTGATACCAAGCGCACGGGCACGCCCGCCAGCAATCTCCAGCACTGCCACGGCAGGCGCCAGAGACTCGCGTGGTGTCAGGGTTCGAGGCTCAGCATTCTCGACAATATTGATGATGGTGCCATTCTCGCGGATGAAGATGATATCCAGCGGAATCAGTGTATTCTTCATCCAGAAGGAGCGCATATCGGCTTCCGGAAAAATGAACAGCATGCCTTTGTCGGGATCGAGCTTTGCCCGGAACATCAGGCCGCGCGCCTGCGCGGGCGGTGTCAGGGCCAGCTCCACGGAAAATTGGTGAGAGCCATTTTCGCTGTCCACCCTTACAGAGCCCATATCAGCTGCTGCATGGGTGCTTGCGCCCAGCACAATAAGAAAAAGCGACAAGAAAAAAGCGCCGATCGCCCATCCTTGTCGCATATTCGTTTTAGAACGCTTCATAGCCGACGGATGCCTCACGCATCCCCCGGAAGCGCGATTTGTGCCACAAGCGGTCCCCGTTCACCGGTACCGATACGAACCCGCACTTCCTGGCTGGGCTCAAGGTCGGTAAGACCCGCCCGACGAAGCGTTTCAATATGCACGAAGATATCCTGGGTGCCCTCACCGCGGGAGACAAAGCCATACCCCTTGGTGCGGTTGAACCATTTCACCACGACATCTTCAAAATCCGGAGATACATCGATGTCCATACCAGGATGCGAGAAAGATGACCGACCCAGGTCCTCAGGTGCGACCGCCGTGGACAGGTCCAACGACTGAACTTCAGTCGCCTGACGTCCTTTGTCACGCACAACGGCCTGACAAACAACAGTCGTTCCTTCGGGCACCGAGCGGCGTCCGACATCTCGTAAAACAGAAAAATGCAATAGCACATCGCCGTCTTCGTCATCAGGTACGATAAAACCATACCCCTTCACGGCGTCAAACCACTTGACCCTGCCAGTCACAAGCTGGCTCACTTCATCGGGCCGTTCCTCAGAACAGATCGTACTACGGCCGTCCATACCATTCCCCCCTTAGGAATACCCTGCACAGGCACTAAAGATTAGCAATATCAGGCAATGCTAGTCATAAAAAACGGCGCCCGCAACACTTTTGTCGCAGGCGCCGCAAAGCAACTTATTGTTTAGCAGGCAATTTTTTAGTGGCCGCCCTCCTTGGGGGCCTGCCCAGGCAGGTCTGTGTGATGCTCGATATAGTGGCCTTCATACAACCTTTCCGTCATTGGCTCGAGGAAATTCGCGACCGCGACATAGCCAACAATGGACATCACGATGGTGTATGGCAGCGCCATTTTCACCATTGTCATGTAGGACAGGCGAATAAGCGGTGCCAGCGCAGATGTCAGCAGGAACAGGAACGCAGCCTGCCCGTTTGGCGTTGCAACAGACGGGATGTTGGTACCTGTGTTGATTGCCACCGCCATCAGATCGTAGGTGTCACGGTCGATCACGCCATCAACCAGGGCTTTACCCATTTCACTAACATACACTGTCGCTACGAACACGTTATCCGAAATCGCAGACAGTGCACCGTTCGCCATATAGAGCGTGGTGATCTGGCTATGGCCATCGAGGCTGAGGACAAAGTCCGTTACCGGCTTGAAAAGGTTATTGTCCGCAATAACACCCACGATAGCGAAGAAGACAACAAGAAGCGACGTGAATGGCAGTGCCTCTTCAAACGCATGACCAATCTGATGTTCTTCGGTGATGCCGGTGAAGGCTGATGCCAGCACAATAACCGACAGGCCGATGATGCCCACCGGTGCCAGGTGCAACAGCAGTGCGACCACAAGCCAAACACCAACAATACCCTGAACGACCAAGGACGCTTTGTCACGCGTAGTCCGACGCTCGGAAGTGTAAGCATCATAATCGGCGATAACGTTTAGGACCTTTGCTGGGAGCTTTGCGCCGTAACCCAGAATGCCCGTCATTTCGAGAGCTATACAAGTCAGCAGGCCTGCAATAAGAACGGGCAATGTTACAGGCAGCATCCGGAAGAAGAATTCCTGGAACTCCCAGTTAGCCTGGGATGCAATCAGAATATTCTGTGGTTCGCCAACCAGTGTCATCACACCACCAAGCGCCGTACCAACAGCAGCGTGCATCATCAGGCTACGCAGGAAAGCGCGAAAACCTTCAAGATCCTCATGCGTAAGTTTGTCCAGTTCACCGTCATGCAAGTGGTCGTGGTCGTGGTGGAATTCCTTGCCCGACGCGACCTTGTGGTAGATCGAGTAGAAACCAACAGAAATGGCAATAACAACCGCCGTCACCGTCAGAGCATCCAGGAAGGCCGACAGGAAGGCCGCCATTAAGCTGAAGATGAGCGACAAAAGAATCTTGTTGCGTACCTTCACCAAAATCTTGGTGAAAACGAACAACAGCATGCTCTTCATGAAGTAAATGCCCGCAACCATGAATACCAGAAGCATCACGACTTCAAGGTTCACCTGCACTTCATGCCAGATTGTTCCCGGCGATGTCATTCCGATAGCGACGGCTTCGATTGCCAGCAAACCGCCCGGCTGCAGGGGATAGCACTTCAGCGCCATCGCCAGCGTAAAGATAAACTCGAGAACCAAAACCCAGCCGGCAATGTAAGGGCCTACTGTGAAATACAAAATTGGGTTGATGATCAGAAACGCCAGAATGGTAAACTTGTACCATTCGGCTGAGTTACCCAGGAAGTTCCTACCCGCTGGGTTCGCGAAAAGCGACGCCATAATTTATCCCTTTTTTACTGTTCAGCCATTTTTACAGGCAAAAGTTACAGGGCTTGCTTTTACTGCGCGCAGAAGCCCAAATCAAGCCAAACCCTATGACCACGCATGGCGGACTGGCCAAAGGTTGATCTTGCACAAGCCCACCATGCTGACTACCGTTAATATGACGATCAAGTGGGCGAGAGCGGCAAAACAATCATGGAAAAAATATTTGAATCCCTCTCTGGCTGGCACAAAGCCGGGCTAAAAACGGCACTCGCCGTAGTTACCAAGACCTGGGGTTCGGCGCCGCGCGGTGTTGGCAGCCTGATGGCCATCGCAGGTGACGGCCGGTTCGAAGGGTCAGTCTCCGGCGGCTGCGTTGAAGGGACCGTGATTGCTGAAGCCAATCAGATGACGCAAACCGGCGGCAGCAAAATTCTCAGTTTCACCGTTTCCAGCGAACAAGCCTGGGACGTGGGCCTTGCCTGCGGCGGTCAGATCGACATTCTGATTGTCGCCCTTTCCGGTGATATTGGCGCGGATTGCCAGTCCGTTCTGGCGGCGATCACAGACCGACAATCCGGGCGTATTTCCATTGACCTGCATACCGGGGCGCTCGCCTTTGACGAAACAGAAACACCTGGCGACCTTGCGTTTGATGACACCCAGCTGATGCTGCCGCTTCACCCCAAGCACCGGCTGGTGATTGTTGGCGCGGTGCATATTGCGCAGCATCTGGCACCCATGGCGATCCAGGCAGGCTATGACGTCACGGTGGTGGACCCGAGGGCGGCTTTTACAGAAAGCCGATCTTTTGGCGAATCCCGCCTGGTGGAGGACTGGCCGGATGAATTGTTCACCCGCATTCCGCCAGATGCCCACACGGGCGTGGTCACATTGACCCATGACCCCAAAATTGATGACGCCGCCCTCATTCCTGCGCTTGAAAGCCCCGCTTTCTACATTGGCAGCCTGGGCAGCAAGAAAACCCATGCGGCCAGGCTGGAGCGCCTGATAGAAAAAGGTTTCAGCGGCGAAGACCTGCAGCGGATCAGAGGGCCAGTGGGATTGAATATCGGTGCAAAGACACCGGCTGAAATTGCAATTGCCATTTTGGCGGAAGTCACACTTGTACGCAGGTGTAGCTGATGGAATTTCGGGAAATTGATACACTTGACGCCAAAGGCTGGTCCCTAGCCCACAGTGTGCGGGCTGGAAACAGAAAGCTGCCGAAAGGCCTGACATTGACGCCAGCGCACATCGAAGCGCTGACCGGCGCTGGGGTGGATCAGGTATACGCGTTCCGCCTGGACTCCGACGACGTCGGTGAAGATGAAGCCGCGGAAAGCATTGCCCGCCAAGTGGCTGGTTCCGGCCTCAGGCTCGGAATTTCCACGCGTGGTCGTTGTAACCTGCACACTGAGGCGGCTGGGCTTCTGCTGGCACCGGAGGCCCTCAACACCGTCAACCGGGCCGATGAGGCGATTGCCGTGTCCACCCTGCCTCACCTTAGCCCAGTCGCAGCGGGGCAGTTGGTGGCTACCGCCAAAATCATTCCCTATGGCGTGAAAAAAGCCAGTTTGGACAAGGCCACCCAACTGAAGAGCGTGCTTACCGTTGCGCGCTTCCAGCCTTTCACGGCTCATATGGTCGTAACCGGACAGGCCCTGTCAGACAAAGCCTACCGGCTGACAGAAAACCGGCTTGCGGCGCTTGAGGGCGCTATTACCGCCTATGAAGGGTGTGACCATACGGTTCCGGCACTTGTTGAAGCGCTGCAGGCCGCCGCCGACAGAAAGCCCGACCTGCTGCTGGTCTTGGGCCTTTCCGCCATCAGCGACCGGCGAGATGTGATCCCCGCGGCCCTTGAGGCCGCAGGCGGCAGCATCACATCGCTTGGCATGCCTGTTGACCCGGGCAATCTGTTGATGCTGGGCCAACTTGAGGGCATTACCGTTATTGGCCTGCCGGGCTGTGCGCGGTCTCCTGCTCTGAACGGCCTTGATTGGGTTCTGGAACGATTCGCCGCCCGCCTTCCTGTCACCCGTGACGACATTGCGGATATGGGCGTTGGTGGCCTTCTGAAGGAAACACCTTTCAGGCCGGAGCCCCGCGCACCACTACACCGGCAGGCGCAGCCGAACGTCCAGCCAATCGTGCTGGCGGCAGGAAGATCCAGCCGCTCTGGCGCCCAGAACAAACTGTTGTCGCGCATGAACGGCCACACGGTGGTGCGCCAAACCCTTGCTGCTGTCAGCCAGACAGGGTTCAACCCGCCCATTCTAGTTACCGGCCATGAAGGCGAGGCCGTGGCCGAAGCTCTTTCAGGCCTCAATTACACCCGGGCACATAATAGTGCTTTCAAGGATGGCATGGCCGGCAGCCTGAAACGGGGACTGGCGCACCTTCCTGAAACTGCAGAATTCGTCTGTGTCTGCCTGGGCGATATGCCGTTTGTTAAACCGGAGACCATCAAAGCGCTGGCCGAAGCCGGAAACCGCTTGTCTGAATTCAAGATGTTTATCCCCACTTTCAACGGCAAGCGGGGCAACCCTGTGCTGTGGCATCGGGACATGGTTGAAGCCCTACTGACAATTGAGGGTGACAAAGGTGGTCGGCAGATGATCCATGATCATGAGAACTTGGTGTGCGAAGTGCCGGTGGATGACCACGGCATCCTGATTGACCTCGACACCCCAGAAGCATTGGCCCAGTTTGGCGCGGTGCCGGATTAGGCCCGTCAAGGCAGCAGGTCGAGAATTTCGTCTTCGCTGAGCGACAGCATTTCGGCCACCAGCCCATAAGAAAATCCGGCCCGCATCATGGCGGCCTTTTCTTTGTCCAGCTTGCCTTCCACATCCCGGTCCGCACGCCGGAAAGCGCCAAACCGCCGCCTGCGCACATAGGCTGCGGCCGCTTGCCGGTCTGGGTCACGCTCATTATCTTCACTGATGGCCCGCATCGTGGCGTCGGCGATTTCCGTTGGCACGCCTTTGTAACGCAGGTCCTGCGCGATCATGCGGGTAGGCTTGCCTTTTCGGATCAGGGTGTCGACTCGGCTGCGAGCATAGGTCGCATCGTCCACGTAGCCGTAGCTGACGCATTTGGCGACCACCGTATCCACCCAACCAAGCTGTTCGTCGGTTGGTGGCGCGTTTTCTTCATTCCGGCGACGGATCTTGCGTTCAAGCACAGCACGCAGATTGGCTTCAGTGGTGGAAAAACGCCCCAGATAATGAAGGGCCGCGCGCTCCAGGTAGCCTGCGCTGACTTTGCGCGGGCCTTGCCTGCGGCCTTTCGCCTTATCAGGCTTGCCACTTTTATCTGGCTTATCCGAGGTCACAAGGCCTCCACGGCATTCAGGAACCGGTCAACTTCTTCGCGCGTGTTATAATAATGTGGTGATACCCGCACTGTGGTCTCAATTCCTCGCGCGCCCAGATCAAGACGGGTGTGGATTACATTCGCTACCTGCACGTTGATGCCGTCTGCTGCCAGCCGCTTTTTCACGTCTACTGCCTGCAAACCCGTCTTGTTGAAGGTAACAATGGCGGCTGTAGCATCTGGCGGACAGGTGCCGACCACACCCTTTATGCCGTAAAGGCCTTCGCGCAAGTAGGCGGCCATGGCCTGCGTGCGCTCAAAACAGATATCTGGTCCAAGCTGCTGCAGGTATTTCACTGCCGCGCCGAAACCCAACTGGTTGACGACGGACCGCTCCCAGTCCTCGAACACGCCGGCATCGGCCCGCAGGTCATAGCTGTCTTCTGATACCCATACCGCCGCCTGGTTCGACAGGAAAGCCGGATCGAGCCGCTTGAGCGTGTCTGCCTGCACATACAGGAACCCAACACCGCGCGGCCCGCGCAGAAACTTGCGCGAAGTGCCCGTCAACATGTGGCAACCAATCTCTCCCACATCCACGCGCATCTGCCCCACCGCCTGGCAGGCATCCAGCAAATAAAGCACATCGCGATCGCGGGCGACGCGGCCAACATCCGCCACCGGGTTCACTTGCCCACTCGATGACGGCACCATGGCAATGGCAATCAGCCTGGTGCGGCTGTCGACCAGACTTTCAAGGTGATCAACGTCCAGCTTGCCCTCAGCGTCAGCCCGCGCCACGCGAATTTCAAGGCCAAAGCGGTCCCTGAGCTGCAGGAAGGAAACAAAGTTGCTGCAATATTCATTGAAGGCGGTGACGATATTGTCACCCCGCTCAAAGGGTACGCTATAGAAGGCCTTGGCCCAGGCCTCTACCGCGCTGCCTGTGAGCGCCATTTCGCTCCGATTGGCACCCAGAAGGCCCGCGATGGCCTCATACGCCCCTTCAAGGGCCTGAGACTGTTGCTCTTGAGCAACATAGCCGCCGTGGTAAATTTCCTGCGCCAAGTGCGCCTCAATCGCGTCGATAACGGGCGCCGGCATCAGCGCGGAACCGCAATTATCCAGATGAAGTGTGGTGTTTGTGCCTGGTGTCTGCTCCCGCACCTTCAGGAGCAGATCGTTGCTGAAACTGGATGACAGCAGTGTCATTTTTTAGCCTCAATCCTCTTCTATTCGGGCGGTGCGTGTGTACATGGGGCCAGAATTCTCTTGCGCCGTCTGGTTACAGACTGTAATTCAGCCGTAATATTCACGCACACGACTGTTTCTGAGTGAACAGGTAATGGCAGGTCAAAATCAAGCGCTTTTTTGGCCTAGGCATTTATGTGCTAAATATGTAATTTATATAAAGTTTCGGCGCGCCGAAGGCTTTGTGTTTTGTTTTGTTAGGTCCGGCCAAGGTAAAATCTTGGGGCAAATATGGTTGAAGCCGACGTAATGACTGATGTGACACCAACACAAGATCCAACGCTTCCACGGCGCTATTCGGATTTTGACACGCTTGTTGATGCAATCGAGTACGCGGCCAAAGGGCTTCGTGGCCCGAATTTTTTCAACGCCCGCGGTGATCTTGTTGAATCCCTTCCATGGCGAGACGTTCGCGACCGTGCCGAAGTTATCGGCCGCAAACTTGTCGGCATGGGTTTCGAGAAAGGCGACCGGATCGCCCTGATCGCGGAAACCAGCGCCGATTTTGTCTGTTTCTTTGTTGGCTGCCAGTATGCCAGCGTGCTGCCGGTTCCCCTGCCCCTCCCGACATCCTTCGGCGGCAAGGACGGCTATGTCTCGCAGTTGCAGCTGCAGATGAACAGCTGCCAGGCCAATGGCCTGATGGCACCAAGCTTCATGGACGAGATCGTGGCAGAAGCCACCGAGGGCCTGGAACTCCGTTTCTCAGGCTCCTATCAGGAATACCTGAATGCCGAAGGCGAAGGCGATGTGCGCCTGCCCTCACCTGATGATCTGGCTTACCTGCAATACAGCTCTGGCTCCACGCGCTTTCCGCATGGCGTGTCGGTAACCCACCGGTCGCTGCTGTCGAACACGCACGGCATGGGCTATCACGGTGTGCATATTGGCGAAGACGACCGCTGCTGCTCGTGGCTGCCCTTCTATCACGACATGGGCCTCGTGGGCACACTGCTGACCACGCTGACAACACAGGTGTCGGTTGATTTCATTCCGACAGAAGAATTTGCCCGCCGCCCGCTTTCGTGGCTGCGTGTACTCAGTGCCAACAAAGGCACCATCACCTACAGCCCAACTTTTGGCTTCGATATCTGTTCACGCCGGGCGGCCCTGCGCTCCAGCGCCATGGAAGGTCTTGACCTCTCCAGCGTACGCGTGGCCGGTTGTGGCGCGGAAATGATCCGCCCCGAAGTGATGCGCGCCTTCTATGAGACCTTCAAGGATATCGGCTTCAAGATGGAAGCCTTCCTGCCAAGCTACGGCCTTGCCGAATGTACGCTGGGCGTCAGCTTCGGCACCGTTGGCAAAGGCATCGAGGTTGACCTGATCGAAGAAAGCAAGCTGACCGGCGACAAACATGTGCTGGTGAACGGCTCGGGCGAAACACCGCGGATGCGCGAGGTGGTCAACTGCGGCAAGCCACTGCCGGAATATGACGTTGAAATGCGCGACGAAGACGGCAATGTGGTACCGGACCACACAGTTGGCCGCGTGTTCCTGCGCGGTGTTTCCGTGATGCGCGAATATTTCAATGACCCTGAGACGACCCGCGCGGTCCTTAGCCCCGATGGCTGGCTTGATACCGGTGACATGGGCTACCTGAAGGACGGCTGTATCTATATCGTTGGTCGCGCGAAGGATATGATCATTGTCAACGGCCGCAACCATTGGCCACAGGACATCGAATGGGCCGCCGAGCAGCTTCCGGGCGTGAAAACCGGCGATGTGGCGGCGATTTCCATTCCCGGCGAAAATGCCGAGGAAGTGCCGCTCATTCTCGCGCAGTGTCGCATTCTGGAAACCGATGATCGGATCAAGTTCGTAGCGGCCCTTAAAAAACACATCCAGTCCTCGACCGGCATCAACTGCATGATCGAACTGGTGCCGCCGCGCTCCCTGCCCCGGACATCGTCGGGCAAGCTGAGCCGCGTGAAAGCCCGCAACGAATATCTCTCCGGCAACCTTCAAGCCATCGCAAGCTAGATATGGCCAAGACGTCCGCCTCAAAGGGTGACCAGAAAACAGTCGCACTCACAGGTGCCACCGGGTTTCTTGGTGGCCATGCGGTCGATTGCTATCTCGAGGCAGGCTACAAGGTGAAAGCGCTGACCCGCCGCCATCAGGCCGCCCGCGACGGTGTAACCTGGGTTTCCGGTGATCTTGATGACGACACGGCGCTCAAGGCCCTGTGCGACGGCACAGACGTGCTGGTCCATATCGCCGGCCTGACCAAGGCGCTCAACCGCGATATCTTTTTCGACGTGAACGTAGGCGGCACCAAGCGCCTGATGGAAATCGCCGCCAAGGCCGGCGTTGGCCACGTGGTTCATGTGTCTTCCATGGCCGCGCGGGAGCCGATGCTGTCCCATTATGGTGCCAGCAAGCGCGCGTCTGAACTGGTGTTGACAGCCCGCAACTGGCCCTTCACCTGGACCATTGTTCGCCCACCGGCCATCTATGGCCCAGGCGACAAGGAAATCCTGAAGCTGTTCAAGGCGCTCAAATACCGCCTTCTCCCGGCCCCCGGCAGCCGCCACAACCGTTTTGCCATGATCCATGGCCGCGACATGGCGTCGGCGCTGGTCGCCCTGTCCGACGGTAAGAATAAAAGCGCGGTACTGGAACTCGATGACGGCAAGTCAGGCGGCTACACGCTTGCGGATGTCGCTGAGGCCCTTGGCGGCAAACACGACAAGCCGCCCTTCATATTGCCGATCCCCTTCCCCATTCTGGGGCTGATCGGCTTCATCAACGGCCTGATCGCCACGATTATCCGACGTCCAGTGATGCTGACCATGTCCACCGCACGATACCTGTGCCACAAGGACTGGACCGTTCGGAACGCCCGTCGCCCTCATCTGACCAACTGGGCGCCGCAATATGACCTTAAAGCAGGCCTAAAGAGCACGATCGACTGGTATCGAAAAAACGGGCTTTTATGATGGCGCGCGTCCCGATATAAGGACGCTATGCAATCCCGCAAAAATTATTTTAGATAGGCAGACACGATGGCTAAAGCGGAAACCATTGAAAAGATTTACGAATTGATCGAACCGCTCAATAAAAAGGGCATCGATCTCGCGCCGGATGTTACGTTCGCGTCTGACCTTGAACTTGATTCCCTGACGGTTATGGATCTTGTGGCCGACATTGAGGACGAGTTCGACATTGTTTTGCCACTCAACCTGTTGCCTGAGCTGGAAACCATCGCCCACGTTGCCGATGCCGTAGAGAAAATCCTGAAAAAAGGCTGATATACCGTGGACCTGCTGGATAAGTTTGATTCAATTGCCGCACTGCGTGCGTCCCTTCCGTTCGAGAAGGCCGACCCTTTCACCGTCGTGATGGAAGAAATCATCTCGGAAACCGAAGCCATGATCGGCGGCCGCCGCACCATTCTTGCCGGCACCAACAACTATATGGGCATGACCTTCAACGAGGAAGCCATCGAAGCCGCCAAGCAGGCCCTCGATGATTTCGGTACCGGAACAACAGGCAGCCGGTCCCTGAACGGCACATACCTGAGCCATAAGAAGCTTGAAGAAACCATCGCCGACTTCTACGGCATGGAACACTGCATGGTCTTCTCCACCGGCTATCAAGCCAATCTGGGGATGATCTCGGCCCTCGGCGGCAAGGACGATTTCGTCATCATCGATGCTGATAGCCACGCCTCCATCTATGATGGCTGCTCCATGGGCAACGCCACCATCGTACGCTTCAAGCATAATGACGTGGACAACATGGAACGCCGCCTCAAACGCCTGCCGGAAGACGCAGGCAAGCTGGTTGTCATCGAAGGCATCTATTCCATGCTGGGTGATGCGGCACCAGTGAAGGAACTCCTTGAAGTTGCAAAGAAATATGGCTGCATGACGCTGGTGGACGAAGCGCACTCGATGGGCTTCTGCGGCGAAAATGGCCGCGGCATCGCCGAACAGGAGGGCGTTGAACACCTGGTGGACTTTTATGTCGGCACTTTCTCCAAGTCCGTGGGCACAGTGGGCGGTTTTGCTGTTTCCAACCACCCGAAATTCGATGTGCTTCGGTACGTCAGCCGGCCCTACATCTTTACCGCCAGCCCGCCACCAAGTGTGGTGGCATCAGCGATCAAATCAATTGAGGCGATCAAGCGCGGCTCCAACCGCCGGGCGCACCTGTGGGAAAACGCCAAGCGCCTGCACGCAGGCCTCAAGGATGCGGGCTTCGACCTGTGTACCGAGAAAGCTGAAAGCCCTATCATCGCCGTGCATTTTCCGGATGTGATGATCGGCACCAAATTCTGGGAACAGCTGATCATGGAAGGCGTGTATGTGAATATGGCGGCACCGCCAGCCACGCCAGCCGGTATGTTCCTGATGCGCGTCAGCGTCTGTGCCCAGCACACGACCGAACAGATCGACGAGATCATCAAGCGCTTCAAGACAACGGCTGACAAGGTCGGGCTTGAGCTGAAGGCCTAAGGCCAGAACAGCAAACCGGTAAAACAAAGGCGGCTCACTGGCCGCCTTTTTCTTTGTCTATTTCAAAGAATGCTATTTGAACGCGCCCTTGCGCTTGAGGCCCCAGAACAGAGAAATGCCCGACAGGATCGGATGCCTGCGCATGCGGTCTGTGACCGTGATCTCGACGCCTGAGTGGCGCTTGATCTTCCAGGCCAGATAATCGATGCCGCCGTCGAATGTCATGGCAGCTTTCACCAGCCGCATGAAACTGACGAACTTGCCGTTGCAGCGGCGCGCGAACCACTTGAGCCGCGGCACAAAGCGTTCCGTGCGGGGTGGCTGTTTGATCGGTGGGATTGGGCCCGGCACAATGCCCATGGCCTCTTCCGCAAGCGCCGTCAGCGCGTCATAGCGGTCTTGGTCCAGCAGGTAAATCTCAAGGCCTTTGCCCCGGCGCTCTGAGCGCAGCTCAGCTGAATAGGTCTGCTCGAAGGCTTCAACCCACAGGTCACGCGAATTGGTGGCACCCGGGATCAGCTCCAGAAGGTTGCTGATCATGGTTTTCATTGCCTGCGCCACGTCGCCAGCGATCGACTGACGGGTCATGTCGTCCTTCGGCAGCAACAGAATGCAAGGCTGGCAGAAGCGCGCCCATACAGACACGTTCAGGCATTCAGGGCGAACCCGGAAAGCGAAATCGGAACGTGACAGCACAGCATATTTGCAACGCACGGTCATGCCGGCGATGTCCATCTCGTGATAAAAGACGTTCGGCGGGCAAATCTGGTTGGCAATCGCAAGCCAGCGCTTCTGGTACGCTTCCTTGTAGCTGTCCACAATCACGTAGAAATCGAGAACTTTTTCTTCGATGTCGCCGGTGCGCAGGCAAGACCCATAGAACAGGATACCCGAAACACAATCGCCGAACTTGTCAGCAACCGCCTGTGCGGCCTGCTTGACAGCATCCGGCACCGGACGCTTCCATTCGTCGAGGATAAAAGTAGTCAGTTCTTGGTCAGCTTTACTAGTCATTGTGGTCCCTATTTTAGCGACACAAATGTTAATGCCCTATTGCCACGCAGTATAATTTCTTTTCCCGGCACTGGATAATATATTTCGCCATCAAGTGTTACAGGTTCAATACCATCGACGCGAATTTCATCAGCCCGGCGGGTATGGACGCCGTTAATTGTCTTTTTGCCGAAGCCACCCGTGATCAGGCCTTTCATGGCGCGGAACACATTGCCGCCGCCAGCTTCGACCGCCGAAAACTTCAGGCCACCCCGGCCTTCCTTGCCATATGGCCGAAGCCCGAGAAGCAAGCGGTCCAGCGTCGTGGCCATGACAGCCGCGAATTCGCCATGGAAACGACCACCACCCTTGATGGTTACCGTCATCGGATCAGATACCATCAGGCGTTTGTCCCGGCTCAGGCCGAAGGCCGATGCCAGCAATTTGGAGATCGCCCCCACATGGGCGACCCCGTTGGGCATACCCGTATTATAGGCGTGATCACGGCACCAGTGAATACCCTTCACAATCCCGGCTGTGCCAAAGAAGGTACCGACGCGCGGCGGCTTGCCGTCGCCCAGATCAAGTTCGATCAGGTTCATGCTGACAAGCCGGTCAGCGATGCCGCCTTCTTTCGCGATCTGAATCAGGCGCTTGAGTACCTTTTCAGGGCGTCCCTTGAAGCCGAGATCCGCCGCCGTCATGTTGGTCTTGCCGCCGGGCAGGAAGGCAATCGGCGGAATCACGTCAAACGGGCTACGGTCCAGGATTGAGGCCAACACAGCACCAATCGTGCCGTCGCCACCATTTACAATCAGCATCGCAGGATTGGCACGCGCAAACAGGGCCAGGGCCTCATCAATGCTTTCAATGCCATTGAGCTCGAAATGCACCACGTTCGCGCTGTCGTCCACAACCCGGCGAATAGCCTCGATCCGCGCAGCGTTTGTGGTGCTGAGCGGATTGGAAATAATGGCGATCAGAGGCACAGTCGCGCCTGACTGGATACTGCTTTTTTCCAATTGCATGGTGTCAAACTCTTGTAACACAAACCGTCTAAACGCTAGGGTTCGGACGCTTTCATCAATCATTCGCCGCCTTCATACCTTGAAAAGGCTCAAGACGCAAATGCTGTAGGCGCAAATGCCATGAGGATTGTTGCGGCCTAACGCCGCACTAGAACCTAGCGCCGACGCAGTTGGCGACGCTTCTTTTTCTGTTCCTCGTCGGCACCGAAAATATATTTCAGGTTCACCGGCATATCCGTAACGCCTTCTGTCGCGGTGAAGACCACGTCTTCGACATCCGGCTTGCCAAGGCCCAGCTTGGGGTTATTGGAAAATCCGAACCCTTCCGTGAAGAAGTCCGCCTTGCCGTTGGCATTCCGGTCGTGCATCACCACCAGGGTAAAATCGCCCAGGCCTGGCATCGGCACGCAGATCTCCTGGCCGTCAGATTCCGTTTTCACGTCAATCCGCACCAGCTTCTTGCCCTTCTCAAGGAAGTCTTCCTCAGTGGGGCCATAAACCTGCACGCGGATGTTGCCTTCGAGGTCCTTCAGGCCCTCGACCGATACCCGCACGAAAGACTTACCGCCCTCCGGGGCTGCACACAGGCCCATATCATGGTCTACCAGCACCGCATCATCGTCGACATCGGCATGGGCTGATACTCCCCAAAAGCCCATCATCAGGCCCACAACCGCCACCTTACTCAAAACACTCGTCGATTTTATCAACATAAACTTCTCCAGGTGCCCCCGCCTTAGTTTGCAAATGGCGGTCGATGGTGGCGAAAATATGTCCCATATGACGACAAATTGGGTATAACTCAACAAGCTTTTGCCTTCTTTCCCCGCTCAAAGGAGAAAAGGCTCTTGCAACAAGGCTCATAGGGGTGTAGCGCCAAAGCATGTTTACTCGCATCGACCGATATATTCTCACGCAGATATTGGGACCGTTATTCACGACCCTTGGCATCGCAGCATTGTTGCTGATTCTTGAACGGATGCTACGGCTTTTTGACTTTGTCGTGAACCAGGGTGGCCCGGTGGAAGTGGTGTTCCAGATGCTGGCCAACCAGGTGCCGCATTATATGGGCCTGGCGCTGCCGATCGGCCTGATGCTGGGGACCCTGCTTGCCTTCCGGAAAATTTCACTTTCCAGTGAATATGACGCGATCACGTCGTCGGGTATCGGCCTGAACCGCCTGGTGCGGCCTGTGCTGGCGCTATCGCTGGTGCTCGTGTTGGTAAACACCATCCTGGTTGGTTGGGTGCAGCCCTATGGCCGCTACGCCTACCGCAGTCTCGTCTTCGATCTCAGGAGCGGGGCGCTGGGCGCCAGCATCCGGGTCGGCGAATTTGTCGATATCGGCGACAACATCACCCTGATGATTGAAGAGTCCCGCGATCAGGGCGCCGAACTTCTGGGCATCTTCATGGAACGCCGCAGCGACGGGCGCAGCCTGGCCGTCAGCGCGGAACGTGGTGGCTTCTTCGCCACTGACGATGAAAACACCATCCTGCTACGGCTTTTCAATGGCGTGCTGATTGACCTTAATGAAGGCCAGAACAAGCCCCGTGTCCTCAAATTTGACCAACAGGACCTGACGGTGAAACTGCCCGCCAAGGAGGCCTTCCGTGAACGCGGCGGCGAAGAGCTGGAGATGACCCTGCCTGAACTCTGGGTGGAGAAGGACAATCCGGTTCTGGACGCCAAGGAACGCGCAGCCTTCAATGGTAATTTCCACTGGCGCGTAATGCATTCCATCACCTTCCTGATCCTGCCATTCCTGGCGATACCGCTGGGGCTGACCAACAAACGGACGGGTAAGGGCACCGGTATCGTCGTGGGGCTGACGCTCCTCATTCTCTATAACGAATTTATGGAAGCCATGGAGACCGCTGTCCAAAGCGGCGCCTCACCATACGGCACGATATGGTTGCTGTTCGTGGCTTTCGGTCTTCTCAGCTTCACCCTGTTCCACATCGCGGCCCACAAGGTCGGCGGTGAACCGCTCGCCTGGATCGACAAGAGCTGGGCCTTCATCAGCGGGCCGATCAAGCGCCTGTCGAAGAAAGTCATGGGGGTTAGCGACTGATGTTTACCTCCCGTACACTCCGCCGCCTGTTTGTGCCCTCGCGCACGCTGGCGCGCTATATGGTGAAGATGCACCTTGGCCGCTTCTTCGGCATCCTGATTGGCCTTACGGCCGTGTTGCAGATGCTGGACCTGCTGGCCACCGCCGATGACATCATGGCAGCCGAAGGTGCCAACTGGGTCTCGCTGGCGTCCTATATCAGCATGCGGGCCCCGCAACTGATCAGCCAGTTCGTCCCCTTCACCGCCCTTCTCGCCACACTGTTGACACTCGCGACCCTCAACCAGCATTCAGAAGTGGTGGTGATGAAAGCCAGCGGGCTTTCGGCGCACCGTATCCTGCTGCCGCTCGGGATCGCCTCCTTCATCATCGCTGCCAGCCATTTCCTGTTCAATGAAACCGTCGTGGTGAATGCGAACGCCGACCTCGAGTATTGGCAGGACAATGACTATGCGGTCGACCTGCCGCCGAGCGCCGGCCCAACTGGTCGTGTGTGGATCAAGGAAAACAAGACCATCGTCCTGGTGGAAGCTGTCAGCCAGATCCGCAACAAGGTGGTACTGGATAAGGTGTCCCTGTTTGAACGCGATGAGCGCGGCAAGCTTCAGGCCATGGTCCACGCCGACTTCGCCTGGTACCAGGATGGTCGTTGGACCCTTCACGAGGTGCGCCGTTTCGATGCAGGCACCCACGAGATGACCATCCAGCCCAGCCAGCCCTGGGAGCTGGAGACCCGGCCTGAACGCTTCCAGGCGCTGACGGTGAAGCCTGACCATGTGTCCTTCCCCAAGCTTTGGCAATCGATGCAGGAACTGAAGAAAGACGGCCTGCCCACAGACCGGCTGATGGCCAGCTTCCTGCAGAAGGTGGCGGGCCCGGCCTCATCCCTTCTGATGCCGCTTCTGGCGGCTGTGGCGGCCTTCGGTGTGCACCGGGCGGGCAATCTGGTGCTGCGGGTCGTCTTCGGCATGGCGCTTGGTTTCAGCTTCTTTGTCGCTGACAATTTCATGCTGGCCATGGGCGAATTTGGCGTGGCGCCGCCATTCCTTGCCGCCTGGGCGCCCTTCTTCCTGTTCCTGGTGGTCGGCTATGCCGTAATTTTCAATTCGGAAGAAGGAAGCTTACCCAAGAAACGCAAGGTACTCCAAGAAAAGCCCATAGCCGGTGAGTGACATGGACAAGACCAAGCCCCCTTCCCGCCCGGAAAAGCCAGAGCGGCCGGAACGTCCTGAGCGAAACGAGCACCGCGCGCGGGTCGCTGGCGGTGCGGGCTTTGCCTTCCTTGGCCGCATGGGTGCGCTGATTGAAGCCATCTCCGTTATCGCCTTCACCTGGTACTATGGTGCGGCGACCTTTGGCCTGTTTGCGGTCTTGTGGTCCTATGTGAAGGTTTCTACCGCCGTTTCGGACGCCGCCATGACCACAGCGCTGCAGCGCTTTGTCCCCAAAGCCAATGGCAATGATCCGGAACTGGCCGTCGGATACGCCATAAAATTCAGTTTCCTGATCGCCATCACCATTGCTGGCCTGACCTGCTATTTCGCGCCAAACCTGGCAGGCGTCATCAGCGCCGCCGAAGATGATGCCGACCACCTGATCAGTGTGATCCGCATCTATGTCTGGGTGCTGCCGTTCTGGACCATGGTTGAAGTGGGCACCGCCGCCATCCGCGCCCGCCGGAAATTCGGCCCGGAAATCCGCGTCCGCGTGTTCTACGAACAGGGCCTGCGCCTGGTGGCCGCCATCGGCTTTGCGGCGATGGACTATATGACCTACGGGCTTTTCATTGCCCACCTTGTCAGCGTGGTGCTTTCAGCGGCCCTCGCCCTTCGCCTTGTCGCCAAACACTATGATTTCGGCAAGGTTCTGCGCGCCCCGATGACAGGCCCGATGCCCAGGGCCATGCGCCAATATGGCTTCACCGTCATGCCTGCGAACCTGATCAAGAAACTGTTCAGCGAATTCCCGGTGATGTTCCTGAACTATCTGCTACCCGGTGCGGCAGGTGCGGCGGCAGGCGGCTATTATGCTGTTGCCCGCAAGATCGCCAGCGCCCTGCAGGCTGTGCGCATGACATTTGAGTATGTCATGGCGCCGCTGGCTGCGGAAAAGGACGGCCACGGCGACCATGTGGCGCTGCAGGACATGTTCGCCTATGCCACCCGCCTGTCTGTCACGCTGGCGCTGCCGTTCGGCGCGGCGCTCGTGCTGGCGCGCAACGATATCCTGGCCACCATGCAGCCCCAGTTCCAGACGGCGGCGGCGGCCATGTCCATCCTGTGCGCGGGCCGCGTGCTTGAGGCCGCGACCGGCCCTTCGAGCGCCATCATTGAAATGCTGGGACACCGGTCGCTGCCGGCCATCAATGGCGTGCTGGGGCTTATTACCCTGCTGCTTCTGGGCAACTGGCTGATCCCGCTTTATGGTGTCACGGGCGCTGCCGTTGCGGCGGCCGCCGGCCTCAATGTCACGGCCATCGCGGGGCTGATTGAAACCTTTTTCATTTTCCGGCTGTGGCCCTATGACCGCCACGCCCTCCGCCCGCTGATCGTCTCGCTTGTCACCAGCGGCATCATGCTGTCGCTCATTCCCGCCAGCAATCACTGGCCGGTGCCGGTGGGCATCCTCGGCGCCGTCGCCGGGCTGCTGATCTCCGTGATGATATTGGTGCGCTATGGCCTCAATCACGAGGACGCCAACGCACTGGGCCGCATCGGCAAACTGAAACCCCTGAAGAAACTGGCACCCTGACATGGCTGACGAAATCTCATTTGACGACTTCCTCAAGGTAGATATCCGCGCCGGCACGATCCTGAGCGCGCGCGATAATGAAAAGGCGCGCAACCCCGCCTATGTGCTGGAGGTAGACTTCGGCCCGGACTTCGGCGTCAAGACAACGTCCGCCCAGATCACCGAAGAACACACCAAGGAAGACCTTGTGGGCATGCAGGTGCTGGCTGTCACCAACTTCCCATCAAAGCGCGTCGCGGGCGTGAAGTCAGAGGTGCTGACGCTGGCAACCATGGAAGACAGTGGCCGCACCGTGCTGATAACGCCCTCGAAGCCCGTGCCGAACGGCACCCGCTTGCTTTGACGGCCTTGCTGCCTTAAGTCACTAAACAAAGAATTTACCCGGGGAGCAGCGCGTGAGCGACATCATCATCAAAGAAATCACTGATGTGAAGGGCCTGAAGGACTTCGTCAACGCCACCCGGCAGGTGTATGCGAATGACCCCAACTGGATCCAGCCCCTGATGATGGAGCGGATGGACGCCATCCGCCGCGACAAGAACCCCTATTATGAGCATGCCGAAGTCGCCCACTGGGTAGCGTACGAAGGCGGAAAGCCCGTCGGCCGTATCACCGCCCAGATCGATGAACTGGCGCAGGAAAAATGGGGCCCGAACCTGGGGCACTTCGGCTTTTTTGAAGCCACGACGAAGGACGTGGCCGACAAGCTGTTGAGCACCGCCGAAGGTTGGCTCAAGGCCCGCGGCATGAAACGCATGCAGGGGCCGTGGTCCCTCAATACCGCTGAAGAGGTTGGCACGCTGATCAAGGGCTTCGACACGCCGCCTGTCTTCATGATGCCCCACGGCCGACCCGAATATGACGGCTGGCTGAAGGGCCAGGGCTTCGACAAGGCCAAAGACATGCATGCCTTCCGGCTGGACCTGAACATGCCGGTGCCTGAGCGCGCCAAACGTATCGTCAAGATGGCGGAAAAGAACAAGCGTACCACCATGCGCGAGGTCGACATGAAGCGTTTCGACGAAGAGGTCGCCACAGTTCTGGATATCTATAACGAGGCATGGTCCGAAAACTGGGGCTATGTGCCCTTCACCAAGCATGAGGTGGAGCATGGCGCCAAGGCGCTGAAGCCGGTGGTGAAGCCTTACCGCACCATGATCTGCGAATATGACGGCGAGCCCGTCGCCTTCATGCTGACCATCCCGGACGTGAACCACAAGATCCGTGACCTTGACGGCAAGCTGCTGCCGTTCGGCTGGGCCAAGGTGGCCTGGCGCATGATGAACGGCAAGGAAGACCGCTGCCGCGTGCCGCTGATGGGTGTCAGGAAGAAATTCCAGAAAGGCCCCCTCGGGGCCGCCATGGCCATGTGGATGATCCAGGTATCGCAAAAGAACGTGATGGACCGCGGCGCCTATTTCGGCGAACTTGGCTGGATTCTTGAGGACAACGAAGGGATGATCAGCATTCTCGAAGAGATCGGCTGCGAGATTTACAAGACCTACCGCGTGTATGAGAAAGCGATTGGGTAATGCCCCCTTTTCTAATTCAGAGACAAGGCTTTCAGCTCAAGATATCCACCATTGGGGAAGCCGCAGCACTGGAAGCGGTGGGCATCCTAAACAATAGCGAGTTAATTGCATGGGCAAACCACATGCTCATCAATGGTCATTACTCGCAAGGCCTTGATGCATTAGACGACACGCCCGAAACCTTGCCTGCCCAAGCCCACGAGCTTTTTAAGCAGGCGGTCAAAGAATTACAGGTTCAAGAGTTCTCGCCGCATGACGCCGCATTCACGGCTGCCCGCGTTATCATTCAACAAATCGCAGATCAAGAAGTTGACCCAGAAGTAGGTTGCCAATTTCTTTGCCACCATTTCTCGCTGGGCAGCCCACAAAAAGGCCCAGCTTCCAACTTCAGCGAGGAATTAGGCATGAGAGAGTTTGTCTATCTGGAACATGAAATGTGCCACGCCCGTGCAGCGCTGCAACATCCAGTCCCCTATGATCCTGGGCCTCCTGAAGTCATCAAACAGGAAATCCTCTCTGAGGCCCAACGGTGGCTCAACGCTAATACCTAATCTACCCCTCCACCGCCAACTTGCCTTGGGCGAGATTGGCGAATTCGCACAGGAGCGGCCTTGTTTCGCCCTACCCCAACGGCTTGATCAGGTTAATCGTCTCCGTCAGATAGCCCTGCTTTTCATAAAAATGGCGGCCTTGTGCATTGTTCCAGAACACCTCGAGATGCAACAGGCGAAAACCGTTCGCGCGGGTCCAGTCTTCCGCCGCGGCCATCAGCGCCTGCCCCACACCAAGACCCTGCGCACCATCCTTCACCGCAAGTAGCGGTACGGTGGCGACCATTTCGCCAGAGACTTCATCCTCGCGTTCACGCACATGTACAAAGCCAAGCGGCTCATCGCCGCGAACGGCAACATAGGTGGCGTTCCGCACGTCCGTTGCCGCCATCATGGCGTCGATATAGTCGTCCTGGAATTTCTGCACCACCGCATCCGAATGCCAGCTCAGCCCTGCCTTCGCCGCCAGCGTCGGCGACAGGGACCGGATAAACGGCAGGTCAGCGTCCTCGACTGGACGGATGGTAAGCGTGGTCATGGTTTTCTTCCCGGCAGCAACAAGGTTGCCGGTCATGCCCTAAACATGCCTTCATTGCAAGAGCTGCGGGTTATTCCAAAGCCATCTTGCCTTGGGCGAGGTTTGCGAATTCGCACAGGAGCGGCCTTGTTTCGCGGGGGTCGATGACGTCTTCGACCATGAAGGCTTCGGCGGTGCGGAAGGGGCTGCGCACCTTATCAAGCCGTGCTTTGATCTCCGCCAGTGCGGCCTGTGGGTCTTCGGCCTTCTCCAGTTCCGCCTTATAGGCCACCTCGATCCCGCCCTCGAGCGGCAGGCTGCCCCAGTCGCCTGACGGCCAGGCGAAGCGGTACTGGAATTTGGTATGGTCGCTCATGGCCGCGCCCGCCACGCCGTACGCCTTCCTGACAATCACGCTGGCCCACGGCACGGTTGAACGGTAAATGCCATTGAGTGCCTCAACCCCATAACGGATGGTGGCGGCCTTCTCGGCGTCAAGCCCGATCATGAAACCCGGGTTATCAACGAAGTGAACCACCGGCAGGCGGAAAGTGTTGGCGAGCTTTACGAACCGTTCGATCTTGCGGGCCGCGTCGGCGGTCCAACTGCCGCCCATGAAGCTAGGGTCTGAGGCAATCACTGCGACGGGCCAGCCATCAAGCCGCGCCAGCGCCGTGATGGCCGACTGGCCCCAGCGCCTGCCAATCTCAAACACGCTGCCCCGGTCCATGACGCTGTCGAGGATTTTGCGCATGCTATAGGCCTTGCGGCGGTCTTCCGGCACGGCGTCCAGCAGCTTTTCGTCGCGGCGTTCCACGCCATCGCTGGTATCGCCCCTTGGTGCTGGCAGCCCCGCTGCGGATGGCAGGTAGCTCAGGAACCGTTTCGCGGCCTCGAACGCGGCCTCTTCGCTCTCCACCAGCTCATCCACCGCGCCGTTGCGCGCATGAATGTCCGCGCCGCCCAGCGCTTCCTTATCAAGATTTTCGCCAATCGCCGCCACCACGGCGGGCCCGGCGGTGAACATGTGGCTCATGCCCTTGACCATAACGCTATAGTGGGACGCCACCACGCGTGCGGCGCCAAGCCCCGCCACAGAGCCAAGCGCCAGCGCCACAACGGGCACCGTCTCAAGGTTTTTCACAACATGGTCCCACCCCGGCAGGTAAGGGACATACGTCAGGCCCATGTCCTCCAGCATCTTGACGCTGCCACCACCGCCCGTGCCGTCGATCAACCTGATGAGCGGCAGCTTGTATTCGTGCGCCATCTGTTCCGCCAGCACCGCCTTGCGCCAGATGGCAGCGTCTGCGGCCCCGCCCCGCACGGTGAAATCATCGCCGGTCAGCACCACAGGGCGGCGGTCCACGTCTGCCCGACCGAACAGGAAGTTCGATGGCGACGCGTCCACCAGGTCGCCATTCTGGTCATAGCTGGCCTTGCCCGCCAGCTTGCCGATCTCGCGGAAGGAGCCGGGGTCGGCCATTTTTGCAAGGCGGGCGCGCACGTCCAGCTTGCCCCGCGCATGTTGGCGCGCCAGCTTGTCCTCGCCGCCCATCTTTTCGGCCAGCGCCTCGCGCTTCTTCTTCTCGGCTAACTCTTTTTCCCACGCCATACGGATATGTCCCTTAATACCTTGTTTAAAGGGTAAAATAGCGTGGATGGGGGATAGTCAAATGGGCACAGTGCAACATACACCATCGTCACTCGCCGGCTCGACCGGCGAGTCCACATCCATGCAGGGATTCGCTGATCAAGTCAGCGAATGACAATTGAATTTACCCCGACTGCATCAGGCGCACACCCTCGTCGCGCTCGAACAGATACAGCAGGTGCCTCAGCGCCTGCCCGCGCTCTGACTTCAGCTCTGGGTCCTTGTTGACGATCAGCCGGGCGTCGTCGCGCGCTAGCTCGATCAGGTCTGCGTGCTCCAGGAAATCAACCATCTTGAATTCCGGCAGGCCGCTTTGGCGTGTGCCCAATATTTCGCCGCCGCCCCGAAGCTTCAGGTCTTCTTCCGCGATCAGGAAGCCGTCCTCGCTTTCGCGCATGGTCTTGAGGCGCGCGCGCGCCACTTCGCCAATCTCGTTACCGCGCAACAGGATGCAGGTGGACTTGCCCGCGCCGCGCCCCACGCGTCCGCGCAGCTGGTGCAGTTGCGCCAGGCCGAAGCGTTCGGCGTGTTCGATCACCATGATCGTGGCTTCCGGTACATTCACGCCCACTTCGATCACGGTGGTGGACACCAGCACGCTGATCTCGCCGGTCTGGAACTTTTCCATCACCGCGTCCTTGTCCGCGCCCTTCATCTTGCCGTGCACCAGCCCCACGCGCGGTCCCAGCATATGCTGGAAATCGCGGTAGCGGTCCTCGGCGGCCGCCAGGTCCAGCTTTTCGCTTTCTTCCACCAGCGGGCAAACCCAGTAGGCGCGCTGGCCTGCCTGTACCGCGCGGCCAATGCCCTGCGCCACCTCGCCCAGCCGGTCCAGCGACACCACGCGGGTGTCCACCGGCTGCCGCCCGGGTGGCTTTTCCTGAATGCGGCTGACGTCCATGTCGCCGTATGCCGTGAGCGTCAGCGTGCGCGGAATGGGGGTTGCAGTCATGCCCAGCACGTCAATGCCGGCCGTGGCCTTGCCCGCGAGCGCCAGGCGCTGTTGCACGCCGAACCTGTGCTGCTCATCAATGATCGCAAGGCCGAGGTCCCTGAACTGGACGTCGTCCTGAATGATGGCGTGGGTGCCGACAAGGATATCAATCTCGCCCGCGGCGAGGCGCGCCAGGATTTCCTTGCGGTGCTTGCCCTTGTTCCGGCCCGTGAGCTTCTCAACGCGAAGGCCCGCTTTTTCCGCGAGCGGCGCGATGGTTTCCAGATGCTGGTTCGCCAGAATTTCCGTAGGGGCCAGCAGCGCCGCCTGCACGCCCGCCTCCACCGCCGCCGCCATCACGAGTAAGGCCACGACCGTCTTGCCGCTGCCGACATCGCCCTGCATCAACCGCAGCATGGCGCGGCCACTTTCAAGGTCCGCGATGATCTCCTGGAGTGCCTTTTCCTGATCGCCTGTGAGGCTGTAGGAAAGATTCCCTATGAGTGTGCCCCTAATGTGCCCATTGCCCTTGAGTGCCCTGCCGCGTTTCTTCTGTGTGCGGTCGCGCACAATCGCCAGCGCCAGCTGGGTCGCCAGCAGCTCGTCCGCCGCCAGCCGCCGCCGCTCCGGGCTTTTCGGAGCTAATGTTTCGGGTCCGGAAGGGCTATGTAAATGTTTGATTGCGCTTAGAAAATCAGGCCATCCTTCGCGCGTGACGATATCCTTCAGCTGCCATTCGGGTAGCGGCGGCACGGTTTCCAGCGCCGCATGGATGGCCTTCCTGAGCACCTTGCCCGACAGCCCGGCCGTCAGCGGATAGACGGTTTCAAGAAGCGGAAGCTCGTCTGCGCTATCGGGGGAGACCATATAATCCGGGTGGGTGATCTGCGCATCCCCTTGGAAATGCTCAAGTTTTCCGCTGATAATGCGCGTCTCGCCTTCCGGCAGCTGCTTCCTGAGATAGTCCGCACGGGCATGGAAAAACACCAGCGTCAGCTCGGCTGTGTCGTCATGGCAGCGCACCTTGTAGGGCGCGCGCTTGTTGTGCGGCGGCAGGTGTTCATCCACCACCACTTCAAGCGTCGCGATGCTGCCAGGCGCGGCATCCCTGACTTTCGGGCGATAGCGCCGGTCCACCAGCCCCGTGGGCAGATGCATGAGAAGGTCGCGCGTGCGCGTACCCGCGAGGCGCTCAATTGCCTGCTTGTTACGCTTGCCGATGCCCGGCAGGCGCTCGATATCCGCGAAATAATCAAACAGCGCTTCAGGCCGCATAGGGCGGTTTTCCCCCGAAAATCATGAAAGTTTCCCTTTAACCAAAGCGGACCTTAGCCTATGGTGTGCCGCCCATCAAACAGACAGATCAAAATCTGCAGGTGGTGATGTGTTTTTCCAGTTTCCAGTGGAAGGTGACCAGTATGAGCGACCAAGGCTACAACCCGCACAAGGACATCAACCTTGAAGACCGCAGGCGCCGTCTGTTGTTTCGGGCCTGGCACCGCGGCATCAAGGAACTGGACCTGATTTTCGGCAACTTTGTCGAGGCCAACAAGGACAGCTTCAGCAATGCTGACTGCGAATGGTTTGAAATCCTGTTCGAAGAGCAGGACCACGAGATTCTCGGCTGGGTCACCAAAGGCATCGATGTGCCTGAAAAATTCCAGGGCGAAATGATGGACCGGCTGCAGAAGCTGGACTTCATGACCCTCAAGGCCAAGTAAACCGGACATTTTAGCACCATGCCACTGGACCAGCTGATAGACGCGGAGATGCCGCTGATTGCCTCGGGCGTGCCCGGCGGCTATGACGCCATGCTGCTCGCTGATCTGGCGGGTCGGCATGCCAAGCGGCCGGTCCTTTATGTGGCGTCCGACGACGGGCGGCTGGCAGCGATGGCGGCGGCGGTGAAATTCTTCGCGCCAGAGATGGAACTATTGCTGTTCCCGGCATGGGACTGCCTGCCCTATGACCGTGTCAGCCCGCAAAGCGATATTGTCGCGCGCCGTATGGCAACCCTGTCACGCCTGACGGCTGGCAAGCAGACAAAGCCCCTGCTGGTGCTGACCACCGTTAACGCAGCCCTGCAGCGTGTACCCGCGCCAGAAGCCGTGCGGGACGCCACCTTCCACGCCGAACCGGGCGATGAGGTTGACCTCGTGGCGCTGACAGACTTTCTGGCGTCAAATGGCTACACCCGGTCCGGTCAGGTCATGGAGCCGGGCGAGTTTGCAGTACGTGGCGGCCTGATTGATATTTTTCCGCCCGGTGAAGACAGCCCGCTGAGGCTGGATTTCTTTGGCGATGAGCTGGACACCATCCGCCGGTTCGACCCGCTGGATCAGCGCACAATAGGCAAGGCGCCGCGCCTGCACCTGAAGCCAGCGTCCGAATTTTCGCTGTCGAAAGAAGGCATTGAGCGCTTCCGTCGGAACTATGTGAACACCTTCGGCCCGGCCAAAGGCGACGACCTGCTGTATGAAGCCATCAGTGAAGGCCGCAAGTATCAGGGCGCCGAACACTGGCTGTCCTTCTTCCACGACAAGATGTCGACCCTGTTCGATTATCTGGACGCGCCGCTCTTTACCTTCGACCATCAGGTGGATGACGCGGCAGGCGAGCGTTTCAAGGCAGTGGACGACTATTTCGAGGCCCGCCGGGAGGCCTGGGCCATCGCGAAAAATGAGAAGAGCATCACTGCGCCTCCTTACAAGCCCGTGCCCAGCGCGCAGCTGTATCTCAGCGAAGCCGAATGGCAGGACCGGCTGGACGAGCTTAATGCCATCCGCCTGACGCCGTTTGAGGAGCCCCCTGCCCTGAATGTGGTGAGCTTTGAGGCGCGTCAGGGCCGCGACTTTGGCCCCGAACGCAACAACCGCGACCTGAATGTCTATGATGCTGTGCGCGACCATGTGAAGGCGCTACGCGCCTCAGAGAAGCGCGTAGTGTTCGCTAGCTATTCCGCCGGCGCCGCCGACCGCCTGAAGGGTGTTCTGGAAGATCACGGCCTGATGCCCGTGGGGTTAGCGGACAGCTGGGAGGACATCCGGCGCGAAAACAAGACGCTGATTGCCGTCACCGTACTGCCGCTTGAGCGGGGTTTCGAGACCAAAGACCTGGCTGTCATTTCTGAACAGGATGTCTTGGGCGACCGGCTGGTGCGGAAGGCGCGGCGGAGCAAGAAGGCAGATAATTTCCTCAAGGAAGCCAGCGCGCTATCGCCCGGTGACCTTGTGGTGCATGCCAGCCACGGCATCGGTAAATTCGTCGGGCTGGAGACCGTTACTGTTACGGGCGCGGCGCACGACTGCTTGCTGCTGACCTACCTGGGCGGTGACAAGCTTTATGTGCCCGTTGAGAATATTGAAGTATTGTCGCGCTTTGGCGGCGAGGACGCCGGCGGCCAGCTGGACAAACTCGGCGGCGTGGCATGGCAGGCACGGAAAGCAAAGGCCAAGGCACGCATCCGTGAGATGGCCGGCCAGCTGATTAAACTGGCCGCTGAGCGTGAGCTGAAGGAAGGCACCCGGGTGACAACGCCCGAAGGCCTCTATGACGAATTCGCCGCCCACTTCCCCTTCACGGAAACCGAGGACCAGCTGCGCGCGATCGAACAAGTGGCGGCGGACCTGTCATCCGGCCGCCCAATGGACCGGCTGGTGTGTGGCGACGTCGGCTTCGGCAAGACAGAGGTGGCCCTGCGCGCGGCCTTTCTGGCAACCATGGCCGGGCTTCAGGTTGCGATTGTTGCGCCCACCACGCTGCTCTCGCGCCAGCACTATCTGAACTTCACAGAGCGCTTCAAAGGCCTGCCTGTGCGCATCGGCCAGCTGTCGCGCCTGGTTTCCGCCAAGGACCAGAAGGCTACCAAAGAAGAAATGCGCAAGGGCACGTGCGATATTGTGATCGGCACCCATGCGCTGCTGGCCAAAGGCATCGAGTTCAAGAACCTGGGCATGGTGATTGTGGACGAGGAGCAGCATTTCGGTGTTGCCCACAAGGAAAAGCTGAAGGAGCTGAAAGCAGACGTGCATGTGCTGACGCTGACAGCCACCCCGATCCCGCGCACACTGCAGATGGCCATGTCGGGCATTCGCGACCTTTCGATCATCGCCACTCCGCCGGTGGACCGGCTGGCGGTGCGCACCTTCGTGCTGCCGTTCGACCCTGTCGTGGTGCGCGAAGCGCTGTTGCGCGAGCACTATCGCGGCGGACAGAGCTTCTATGTCGTGCCGCGCATCGCCGACCTTGAAGAAGCCGCCACTTTCCTCAAGGAACATGTGCCAGAGGTGAAATTCATCATCGGCCACGGCCAGATGACGCCCAAGACCATCGAAGATGTCATGACCGCTTTCTATGAAGGCAGATATGATGTGCTGCTGTCGACCACCATCGTTGAAAGCGGCATCGACATCTCGAACGCCAATACCATGGTGGTGCACCGGGCGGACCGCTTTGGCCTGGCGCAGCTTTACCAGCTTCGCGGCCGGGTGGGCCGGTCGAAAACCCGGGCTTATGCTTACCTGACCACGCCAGCGAACCGGATGCTGAGCGAAAATGCCGACAAGCGGCTTCAGGTGCTGCAGGCGCTGGATACGCTTGGGGCTGGCTTCACCATCGCCAGCCACGACATGGATATTCGTGGCGCCGGCAACCTATTGGGCGACGAGCAATCCGGCCACGTCAAGGAAGTGGGTGTGGAACTCTATCAGAAGATGCTTGAGGAAGCCGTGGCGGAGGCACGCGCGGGCGCAGGCGATGACGAATTCGAGGAAACAGACTGGTCGCCACAGCTAAATCTGGGTGCCACCGTTATGATCCCGGAAAAATATGTGCCGGATCTGACCCAGCGCATGGCGCTCTATCGCCGCCTGGCAGACCTTGAAACCCGCGAGGACGTAGACGCCTTCTGTGCTGAGCTGATTGACCGTTTCGGGCCGCTGCCCGGGGCCGTGAAACAGCTGGCGGCCATCATGATCATCAAAGGGTCTTGCAAGCGCGCAGGCATCGACAAGCTGGATGCCGGGCCGAAGGGCATGACCATCAGCTTCCGCAACGACCAGTTCGCCAACCCGGCCGGACTGGTGGAATTCATTTCCGGCACCGGCGCGTCAGCCAAGCTGCGGCCAGACCACAAATTGACCTACTATGCACGGATGGAAAAGATCGGCGCACGCCTGAAGGCTGTGAATGCCGTGGCGAAACGTCTGGCTGCTGTTGCAACCAACCAATCTTAGTTTAGTTGCTACACAAACTCCCACAAATCGGCACAAAGTCGCCTCAATTGAACTGCTCCTAATAAGTCGTTGAATTAATTCAACCGACAATTGAAGGACACGACAATGAAAAAGCTATTCACTGTGGGGGTGATGGTGCTGACGACAGCAGTATCAGGAGTGGCACTGGCCGACGCCCCTCAATCCTCTACCATAGACACAAAATACTTTCATGGTCCCTATCTGGGCGTGGAAGCCGGCCTCGGCATGCACACAGAGCATGACAGCAGCGACCTGGATTTTCAATTCGGCCTTTTTGGCGGCTACAGACATCAGTCAGACGATGGCCTTGTTCTTGGCCTTGAGGGCACGTTCGGCTTCCCTGGCACTCCAGATACCCGGTATGCAATCTTCCCTAGATCCAACCGACATCACTGGTCTGTCATGAGCACAGCTGGATACGCCTTTGGTCGGAACCGCCGAAATCTGCTGTTCGGTCAGGTTGGCTGGAGCCAGGTTCGGCAACGCGTCGATCTGCTTGAGCTCATCGACGACGGCAACGGCAACCTCGTGCCTACCCCATCTGGTGAGTCGCTCTATCGACGTCTTGACGGCCTGAAGCTGGGGCTTGGGTATGAACGCGCGCTGTCTGAAAGATTGAGCCTGCGCACCACCGTCACCTTCTCAGGTCTGGACGGAACCAACGACATGCTTGAGAGCAGCTTGGGGATTGTTTTCAAATTCTGACCGCAGAGCCACAAATAGCCTGACCTCGACACCCTGTTGGGGTCAGGAACTATATATTATCGTTTATTAACCTCGTTTGATCAGAAATCGTTAATCGGCAGCTGGTACCCTATGGGTGTTATAAGTCTTAACCGGCGGCAAAAGGCAGCCGCCTGAGATACACCTCCTCCCGTTGTTCAGGCCAACAGGACAATTCCGGGGACGTGCCATGAAGCCCACCCCTGCCCTTTCTGGCTTGATTGCCGGTCTGAACCTTTTGGGCGTCAGCGCCTTTGTGACCTATCTCTTTCTAATTTAACGGGATAGAGCGACCAAATCGGCCGAATGTTCCGCATCCGGGCGCCTCGGCATATTTTGTGCACCGCAATTTCACTCATTACCTCAATCGCTTAGCGTCAAACGCATAGCTGCCCTAACATTTTTATAGATTGTTATTGGCGCGGGACCGCTTATATCTCGCTGTGATCCGCAGCACAGAAAGATCATCGGGCACCTGATAAGCCATAAAAGATGACGTTGCAGATTAGGCGACACCGGGTTGGCAAAGGCCGATCTACCGCCAGGGACACGACAGACATATGTTGGAAAGACAGGAAAACCTGCAGCCAACACAAAGGATAGCTAGAGGATAGAATGATGAAAAATAGCCAATATAGCGAATTCTCAGGATGGGGCGCTGCGCTCAACCTGATTGCTGTGAGCGGTTTCGTTGCTTACCTTTTCCTGATTTAGGATTTGCCATTTTCGGCCTCCGCTGAAATCGGACCAAATCGGTCGATTTAATATTGCATCTCCATGCCCTACCTCCAATATGGTGGTGGGATATCAGGGAGATCGTAATGAAATTATCCATGTCACCCGACGCACTCGGGGGGCTCCTGCTGATCGCAGCGGCTGCATTCGCCATCATTTTGGACAATTCGAGCCTGGCGCCAATCTATGATGCGCTTCTGAAAACCAAAGGCACCATTGCCCTTGGCGAGTATGGCCTGTCCAAACCCATCCTTTTGTGGATCAACGAAGGCCTCATGGCCATCTTCTTCCTTCTGGTGGGGCTTGAAATCAAGCGAGAAGTGGTGACGGGCGAACTGTCGAGCCTCAAAAGCCTTGCCCTGCCCGGAATGGCTGCTGTCGGCGGCATGGTTGTTCCTGCCCTCCTCTTTTGGTTTGCCACTGGTGGTGAGGCCCAAGCCATGAGTGGCTGGGCGATCCCGACCGCCACGGATATTGCGTTTGCCATCGGCATCCTTGCCATGATGGGCAGTCGCATTCCCGCGGAGCTGAAGCTGTTCCTGCTGACACTCGCGATCCTTGATGATCTGGGTGCCGTGGTGATTATCGCAGCCTTCTATACTGCTGATCTTTCGGTCATCTCGCTTACATTGGCGCAGGCAGGCTGTGTGGGGCTCTTTGTGCTGAACCGCGCCGGCGTTCGCAACACCTCCGCCTATTTGTTCATTGGCGCGCTCGTCTGGATTGCTGTGCTGAAGTCGGGCGTTCACGCCACCCTCGCTGGCGTTGCAGTGGGGCTGGCTATTCCCGCCACGAAGGATGATGAGGGCCATTCACCGCTCGAAGACCTGGAGCATAACCTGCACGCACCGGTGGCCCTGATGGTTCTGCCGCTGTTTGCGTTTGCCAACGCGGGTGTTTCCCTTGCAGGCCTGTCGTTTGACTCGCTCATGGCCCCGGTTAGTGCGGGCATTCTTGCGGGTCTTGCCCTGGGCAAGCCGCTTGGCGTGATCGCAGGCGCCCTGGTTGCCATCTATATCTTCCGCGCCAAGCTGCCCGGGAAGTTAACCATGGCCCACGTCTGGGGCGCAGGGCACCTGGCAGGTATTGGTTTCACCATGAGCCTCTTTATCGGCAGTCTGGCCTACAGCTCTATCGCGCTTCAGGCCGACGTACGGATTGGGGTGCTGGCAGCGAGTCTTCTGTCTGCCCTCATCGGCTGGGCCGTATTGTCGCGCGCCAAACCAGCCAGCGCCTGAAAAACTCGATTTAGGGGGCAAAACCAGCTTTTGCCCCCTTTTCTGAACAGATGTTAAGCTGAGCGCCGCATTGCGTCACAATGTTTCATAAATCCGCCACGGATCGCCCATAGACGCGCCCCAAAGCCCCTCCAAATTCTCATCATCAGCCGGGCACATAAGAATGGCCTGGCACTTTGAGAAAACGACACGGAGGACAGTCATGAAATTCTCGAAAACAATTATGGGTGTGGTAACGGCTTCAACGCTTCTGGCTGCAGGCGCAAGCGCCGCCGACGGTGAGCGCAAATTTGATGGTGCCTATGCCGGTATTGAGGCAGGCGTTGACTGGACCAAACTGGCTGGCGACGTCAAGCGCGACCGCAGCCTCTATTATGGTGGTGTGATCGGCTTCCGCCGTCAGATGGACAACAACATGGTCTATGGCCTTGAAGGCACCTTCGGCGACACTGGCTATAACAACAACGCCACTGGCATGAAAAGCGAATATGAATGGAGCGCGTCCCTGACGCTTGGTCAGGCATTTGGTTCTGACGGCGCGAACCTGATTTACGGTAAAGCTGGTTATGTTCGCACCCGGTTCGACCCAACCAGCGCAGACGGTGATGCCTTCAACGACAACGGCTGGCGCTTTGGTGGCGGCTATGAGCGGGCGCTTGGCGAAAGCCTCAGCCTTCGTGTCGGCGCCGACTATACGACCTACGGCGACGACAAAAACGCCTGGACAACCAAAGCAGGCCTGATCGCCCGCTTCTAACGGTCTCCCTCGTGGGCCCTGCTGATTTCCTCTCCGTTCAGTGGGGCCCGCTCCCTCAGGGAACTTCAAATGTCCTGACCCTTCTACCCTGATTATTCCTTGGCTTTCCCTGGCCTTTTGTTCCGAGTATCAATTGTTATGAGTAGCAGGCGTCCTTTTCCCAGAAGGGCGCCTGTTTTTTTACGCGGTTGCCTCGGCTGTTACCTTATCAATCACCTGCACGAGCGCTTCCGGTCCCTGCGCACCCGAAACCGCATATTTGCCGCCAAAGATATACATGGGTACGCCGCGAATACCGGCTTCCTGCGCGTGTTGCACTTCCGTGCGAATGAGGTCTGTGTCCTGGTTGGAGGCCAGCAGTTCAGCCACCAGCGTAGTGTCCATGCCCGCCTGCCCGGCGATCTCTGTCAGCAGGGCATGATCGCCAATGAAGGCGCAGTCTTCGAAATAGGCTTTCATGATGCCGTCCGCCACTTCCGCCTGCTTGCCGGGCGTCATGGCCCAGCGGATCAGGCGGTGCGCATCCAGGCTGTTGGCGATGGTGCAGTCACTGTCGAAATCGAATGCGATCCCAAGGCCCGCTGCCTGTACCTTAAGGTGCTCCCGCATGGCCTCAAGTTGTGGCCCATCGCCGAATTTCTTCCGGTAATAGCTTTTGCGGTCCACGCCTTCTATCGGTGTGTCGGGCGCGAGCTGATATGGCCTGTAGCGCACCACGGACAGGCTGCCCGGGCGCATCTCCAGCGCCTTGTCCAGTTGGCGTTTACCCACATAACACCAGGGGCACACCACATCGATAACTAGATCAAGTTCCACAAAAGCCTCCGTTCATCGTTCACACCACAACATAGCACCGCACGGGATATCGACAATTGTATCTAAATCTTTACTGCCAATTCACCGCCTCAGGTGTATAGTGACCGCGGACTTTAGAGGGATATCACGATTTCATGATCAAGGCGCTCAACATCGCGACACAAGGCCTGCTGCAGTCGGAAAGCCGCGCCACCGACTTGGCGGCTGAGATCCTGAAGAAAACAAGTGAGGCTTCATCCTTCAGCCTGGACGACGATGCTGGTCAAAGCCAGAACACCGCAGCCCTTACGTCCCCTTCCACAAGCCCGTCCGGTCCCGGTTATTCAGACCTGTTGCAGAATATGGTGGACCTGAAGGCCGAAGGGCATGCGTTCAAAGCCAATGCCACAGTATTCAAGCGCCTGGATGAAGCGTATGACGAGGCCCTGGGTTCCTTCTTCGACGAAGATAGCTGACCCCACACCACATTCTGACGCCATTATCACGCGCTAATGACTTGACGACTGGCGTCTTGCGCACGACATTGCAGCTATGCCTGATAGCCATGACCATATGCCACAGACCAAAGCACTGACCGACACTTTCGGGCGGCAGATCAACTATCTGCGCCTGTCCGTCACGGACCGCTGTGACCTCCGGTGCCGCTACTGCATGGCGGAAGACATGGTGTTCCTGCCCAAAGCCGACGTGCTGACGCTTGAGGAGCTTTACGACCTGTCAAAGGCCTTCATGGACCGCGGTGTGCGCCGCATCCGCCTGACAGGCGGCGAACCCCTGGTCAGGAAAGGCATCCTGTCGCTGATTGAACGGCTTGGGGATGATGTAGATCGCGGCCTGTTGGATGAGGTGACCCTCACCACCAACGGCACGCAACTGCCACATATGGCGGCTGACCTCTATAAGGCGGGCGTAAGGCGCATCAATGTGTCGCTGGATACACTGAAGCCAGACCTGTTCGAGGAAATCTCCCGCCGCAACAAGCTGGCGCAGGTCCTTGAAGGCATCCGTGCCGCCAAGGCCGCAGGCCTTGAGGTCAAGATCAACACGGTGGCGCTCAAGGGCATGAACGACGGTGAAATCCCGGACCTGATGGCCTGGTGTCTGGCTGAAGGCCTTGATCTTACGCTGATTGAGACCATGCCCTTGGGTGAAATCGACGATGCCCGTGAAGACCGGTATCTGCCGCTGACCGCGCTTTTGCCCACCCTCCAGGACCGCTGGACGCTCACGCCGAGCGGCCACCGCACAGGCGGCCCGGCCAGGTATTTCTCTGTAAAGGGCCACGCCAACCGCCTGGGGCTTATTACACCGCTGACCGGCAACTTCTGCGACGGCTGCAACCGCGTGCGCGTAACCTGCACGGGCCGCATCTATATGTGCCTTGGCCAGGATGACCATGTGGACCTGCGCGCAGCCCTTAGGTCTGACGACCCGGAAGCCGAGCTTGAAGCCGCTCTTGGGAAAGCCATGCTGGAAAAGCCCAAAGGCCACGATTTTGCCATGCAGAATGACCGTATGGTCGGCACCGTTGGTCGCCACATGAGCCAGACCGGCGGCTGATCAGCCGACCGAGACCTCCTGCGGAAAAATTCCCGCTCGCTCTCAGCCAATTTTTCCCTATACTCGCACCCAAGAGGGAACAAGCATATGAAGATAGCCATCATTGCCAGCGAGTTTGGCGAAGCGAGCAAAGCCGCGCAGTTATTACGGAACCGTTATAAGGCAGTCAGCACCAGTGATGCAGACGTCATTATTGCGCTTGGTGGCGACGGATTCATGCTGCAGACCCTGCATGCCTATATGGGCCGCAATGTGCCAATTTTCGGCATGAACAAGGGCACCGTTGGCTTCCTGATGAATGAATTCAACGATGATGACCTGATTGAACGTATCGGCAAGGCAGACAGCTTCACCCTGCATCCTCTGCGTATGCGCGCCACCCGCTGTGATGGTGAGGTTGTCGAACATCTGGCCATCAATGAAGTGTCGCTCCTGCGGGAAACCCGCCAGGCTGCCAACATCCGCGTGGCGATTGACGGTAAGGTGCGGCTGCCGGAACTGGTCGGCGACGGCGTCTTGGTGGCAACCCCTGCCGGCAGCACAGCCTATAACCTGTCTGCCCATGGCCCGATCATCCCATTGGGCGCCGACCTTCTTGCGCTGACACCGCTTTCTGCCTTCCGCCCCCGCCGTTGGGGCGGCGCCCTGTTGCCGCATCATGTGACGGTGGCGCTTACCATCAACCAGCCGCAAAAACGGCCAGTTTCCGCTGTTGCGGACATGCATGAAGTGCGGGATGTGCGCCATGTGTTGATCGAAGAGGCCCGCGACGTGTCGCTGACGCTGCTGTTCGACAGCGAGCACACGCTGGCCGAGCGCATCTTCACCGAACAGTTCGCCTACTAAAGGGCTCAGCTCATCGCGAAGCTCGCGACAGGGCTAAACCAAAGGGCTAAGAGAGCCCCAAAGTCAACAATCAGGGGATATCCATGTTCAAGCTAGCAAAATCATGCGTCGGCATGCTGCTTGCGGCGTCCATGACGCTGCCTGCGGTCGCGGCCGAGACGAAGGGCGAGACCGCAGCACCTGTCGAAGCACCAAAAGTCTATGAAGTTGAAAAGGCGGGTACTTTCGGCGGCGAGAAGGTCAAATACAAGGCCATTGCCGGTGAAACGCATCTGAAGAACGATAAGGGCGAAGCCACAGCCTCGATCTTTTCCACCACTTATCTGCGGACAGATTTGAAATCAAACGCCGAGCGCCCTGTGTTCTTCATCTTCAACGGTGGTCCGGGCTCTGCCAGCCTATGGCTGCACCTGGGCGTTTACGGGCCCAAGCGGGTGGTCCTGCCGTCCGACGCCGAAGATGATGGCGCCGCGCCTTACCGGCTGGAAGACAACCCACTGTCGATTTTGGACATGGCCGATATGGTCTTCATTGACCCCGTCGGCACAGGCTATAGCCGCGCCATCGGCAAAGGTGACGGCAAGGATTTCTGGGGCATTGAAAATGATGCCCAGTCTATCGCTGAGTTCATCCGCCTTTGGCTGGTGAAGCACAAGCGCTGGAATTCGCCCAAGTATTTGTCGGGCGAAAGCTATGGCACCACGCGTGCGGCGGCGCTTCTGCATGAGCTTCAGGGCGGCTGGTCCGATATTGCGATCAACGGTGTTGTGTTCATCTCCTCCATCCTGGATTTCCAGACAGCGCGCTATCAGCCTGGTAACGACACGCCCTATATTTCCTACCTGCCGACAATGGCCGCCACCGCCTGGTATCACGGCAAGGTGGACAAGGCGGGCCGCACACTTGAAGGATTTATTGACGAAGTTCGTGCCTTCACGCTGGGCGACTATGCCAGTGCCCTGCTGCAAGGCAACCGCCTGGACGAGAGCGAGTTCAACGCTGTCGCCGCCAAACTGGCTGCCTACACGGGTCTGAGCGAGCAATATGTCAAAAATGCCAACCTGCGCGTCAACAACATGCGGTTCATGAAAGAACTGCTGCGCAATGAGGGTAAAACCGTTGGTCGCCTGGACAGCCGCTTCGTTGGCGAAGACTATGAAGGCACCGGCGAACGGTTCGATAATGACCCTTCAGGCTACGGCATCGATGCTGCCTATACCGCTGGCATCTACCAGTATATGCAGAATGACCTGGGCGTGGATATTGAGCGCCGCTATGAGGTGCTGTCCGGCAAGCCGGGCCGCCACTGGGCAGAGCCCCGCAAGCGTGGTTACAGCGAAGGCTACCCGAACGTTGCCCCTTTCGTGGGCACGGCTATGCGCGAAAACAAGGACCTGCGCACCATGGTAGCCAATGGCTACTATGACCTGGCAACCCCCTTCTTCGCGTCGGAGAACACCTTCAACGCCAATGGCATCGACACCAGCCGGGTGTGGTTCACTTATTATGAGGCCGGCCACATGATGTATGTGCACCAGCCGTCCATCGAGCAACTGGTGAAGGACATTCGCACCTTCATCCGGGGCGAATAAAATAAAAATGGGGCGCGGCGGTTATCCGCCTGCGCCCCATCTCCCGTCCCTTATCAGGGTTTTTATCTCTTAGATATAGCCAGCGTCTGTGTTGTCGCCGTCCGACAGTGGCAGTGTCACCGTAAAGCGACTGCCCTCGCCCACCTTGCTTTCAAGCGTAATATTGCCGTTCATCTTGCGCGCAAGCTCGCGACTGATGTGCAGGCCCAGGCCCGTGCCTTCCTGGCTCCGGCTATAAATATGCTCTGTCACCTGGTGGAATTTTTCGAATACATTTTCAGCATGATCGTCGGAAATCCCGATGCCTGTATCCCAAACGGTGATGGCAACCTGCTGGGCCGCCTCATCTGAGGTAACGTCAATCCCGATGGCACCGCCTTCAGGCGTGAACTTGATGGCGTTCGACAACAGGTTCACCAGAATCTGCGTGGTGCGGCGGTCATCGACTTTCACACACAAGCCGGTGGTTTTGTCCAGCCCGTCAACATTCAGCCCTTTGTTGCGGGCGGCATCAATGTTCATATGCACGGCTTTTGTCAGCAGCTGATCCAGCTCCTGCTCATCGATATTGAGGGACAACCCACCGCTTTCAATCACGGCAACGTCAAGAATATCGTTTATCAGGCCCAGAAGGTGCTGGCCGGACTTCCTGATGTCAGACGCATAATCCACATAGGCACGCTCAAGCGCACCGAAGGTTTCACCCTCGAACGCTTCGGCGAAGCCAATGATGGCATTCAGCGGTGTACGGAGCTCATGGCTCATGGCCGCAAGGAACTCATTTTTGGCGCGAAGGGCGCTGGTGGCCTGCTCTGTCGCTTCATCGAGCGCCATATTCTTGCGCGTCAATTCCTGCAGCAGGGCTTCCAGATTGCGGCGGATATCATCCGCCTCAGCGGCCTGCTTGTAGCGCGCTGTCACATCCATGCCGACCCCACGGTAACCGCGGAAGTCGCCGCTCTGGCGCTCAAACACAGGCACAGCAGACAGGTGGAATTTGAGGTCCGCCCCTGATGGCTCGGTAATTACGAAAAGCTGCTCGCGGAACGGTTTACGCATGCGGATGGCCTGCGGGCCCTCCATGCGTTTTTCCAGATTTTCCTCAAGGCGGCCAAACTGCTCGAATTTCGATCCAATAAACAGCGAGGCAGGCTGGCCAACAATGGCGGTAAAGCGCTCAGACAGAGAGCGGATACGCATATCGGCGTCACATTCAAAGAACCAGTCAGAGCTCGCGCGGGCAAAATCCTGGAACCGGGCCTGCGTCTTGTTCGCTTCCTCGATCCCACGCACCTGCACGGTCACATCTTCATAGGTCCCGGCAACGGCAACAATGTCGCCCTTTTCGTTCCGCACAGGCGTATGGCGCCCGAGGAAAACGCGGTCCCTGCCACTGATGGCCACAATTTCTTCAGCCCGGACAGTTGTTTCACTGGCCAACACATCTTCGATCACAGGCTTCAGGGTTGGCACCTGATACCGCCCGGCATATTTGCCTTCGCCCGGCGCCAACGTGACGTCGCCAAGGGCCCGATCAAGATTCTGGTAATGGTCATTGAAGTGAATGACTGTGCCGTCGAGCGCGCACACATAGAAAGGCAGGCTTTCATCTACAAGGATACGCGAGACAAGGCCCAGCACCTGCTCGTTCGCCGGCATCCCTGCACCTGCCTGTCGGCCAATGCTCGCGCCAAACGCCGGCTCCATCGCGTCAGCCCCGTCACCACGGCGCCCCGCCAGGTCGACAACATTGTTGTCTTTCGGCTTTTCCAAAGTCATTGAGGTCCTCCCCGGGCTTACTGTGTCTGGCTGAGCTCCCGATCAGCCGGCACTACCCCACCTTTTCCAATTCTTCTATTGCTTCTTGGTACGCACTGTCGCGCTGCCACACTTGCAGCGCCCCACGGGCATTCTCTTCGCTCGTGGCATCAAACAACTCCAATATGCCTTTCAGCACCCCAGGCGATTTCACACCGCCACCCTCGCGGGCCTGCACCACCAGAAGGTAGATGCTGGTAAACTGGTTCCGCTCAACACCAACGGCTTTTGCCAAAATGGCGAAGCTTTCACCGCCCTTGTCTGAAAATATGCGCCAGGCTGTACGGAAATTGATGCCTGCCAGCTCTGCCAGCCCCGCCACAAACACGGCCACACGCTGCTGCCTGAGGGCATTCTGCAGGAACTGGATCGTCAGCTCGCCGTTTTCCATCATGCGGCGCACGAGGCGCTGGGCACGGACATAGGCGCTTTGTTCCCCGCCCTTGTCCACCATGACGGAATTAGCAGCGCGGCGCACAGCCTGCTCGAACACAATCGGATCAACCTGATAGTCTTCAAGAATGCGCTTCCTGAGCGCAGCTGACACCCACCAATACATGCGGTAAGCCAAGTCGCCGGGCAGATCGGACCGCTGCAAAAGCGGCTCCTGAAACCGGTCCACCCGGCGGGACTCAGCCACAAGATATTCCATCGCGCGGGACGACAACTGCGTGTCATGGTTATTGAGAAGCGTCTCAACCACGTCTTCGCTACCGTATTCAACCAGCGCATTGCTGACACTTTCGGACACATCTTCGCGCATGGCGATGGCGATGCGATGTTCGTCCGTCCGCATCCGTATAATTTCTATAAGATCTGGATCCTTGAGAAGCGCACTCTTTTCCAGAAGCGGACGCGCGATCTCGATCTCGTCATTTGCAAGCATTTTGACGATATCAGGCAAATCAACCCCCGATGCTGCCAAAGCCTGGGACAGCTCTTTCCTGATGTCTGTTTCAACCTGGCTCACGAGCTTGCCAAGAATGTCCGACATCAGGGCGCGCTCATGCTCGCTGAGCCGGCCACCATCGGATAAAAACAGGTCCGTAATGTTCTCCACAAGGCGCGACCGGGCATCCGAAGACTTGGTCTTCGCCAGCAACAACAATTCCTGCAGCTCTTTACTTACCACCTGACGCCTCCGCTCCCGTAAAATGCTCAAAACAACACGGGCACTTCTCATGATTTCAAGGTGCAACACACCCCTAGCGCGTTTTAGGATATAGATTCAGAGAGAAGAATCAACATCTTAGGAAAATGGCCCTCTCCCGGATCGGTCCAAATCACGCCTCAAACACCATATATCGAATCATATTGATTCGCAGAGTCAAGATATAGCGATTCGGGTGAGCGATTTTTTTTCGCACATGTTGCGAAAATGTCCTGCAAAAATCAGCTCAGGCACAAGATATTCGAAATTTGTTGCAAATCACTTAAGGGAAAGAGCGTCAGACCAGGGGCTGAAAGGTGCCCCATTCGCCATCCAGGTAGCACAAAGGGTCCAGCGTATCGCCCGCACCCACTTTCACCGCCTCGATGTTGCCAATGACAATAGCATGGCTGCCGGCATCCAGAATGCTTTCGACTGTGCAGTCGAAAGAGACCAGCGCACCGGTCAACAGCGGCGCACCAGACTTGGCCGTAAACCAGTTGCCGCCATCGAAACGCTCTGTTTCGCCTTCGCCGTCCATACCAGCGAACCGCATGGCAAGCGCCTTGTGAGCTGTGCCCAGCACGTTGACGCCCAGCGTGCGCCCCTTCGAGACAATGTCATAGGTAACACCCTGCCGGTTAATGCAGGCCAGCAGACGCGGCGGCTCAGCCGACAAGGAGGTGACAGCTGTTGCTGTCAGCCCAGCCCAAACCTCGCCATCTGCCGCGGTCACGATATTGACCGCGCCCCCCAAGCGGCGCATGCCCTGCTTGAACTGGTCTTTTGAAATAGCCATTGTCGTCCTCATTTGTTCCGACGCTCAATCTAGCCAGCGACAGACCAAATGCAACGACAATCGGCCAGAGCGGGACTACCGGAGCAGATTACCGGAATGGTTTTCAGAGGAAGCGCAACAGCGTCAGTTGGGACAAGGAGCTGATCGATTGATAGGACGCCTCAAGCGCTACCTGGTCGTTGTTCAGCCTGGTAACAGCTTCTGCAATGTCCACATCTTCCACATCGGCAATGAATTTTTCCAGGAACACGGACGTGTCTGTGTGCTGGTCGTCCACCACATCAAGGCGCTCGTACGCGAGGCCGTTGGCCACATGGATCTGCCGCATATTATCGATAGCGGTATCAAGGGATTGAAGCTGACCCTGCAGGAAACTGAACTGGGTGGCATCCAACTCGCCCTGAAGCGGACCGCTGCCGCCCTGATCAAATTGATACAGGTCCAGCATTTCCTGGAACACTCCTTCACCCAAGTCACTGGCAAGGATACCGAACTCAATGTCTACACCGTCTGCAATGCGGGCTTCAAAGGCCACATCACCGTTATCGAACGCGTCACTCACGGATGCCAACGCGTCCAGATCCGCCAGCGATGTAATATTGACGGGCTCTGACCCGGTTTTCGCACCGGAGAACAGATACGTGCCGTCAAAGTTGGTGTTAAGGGCGTTCGAGACAAACTTGAACGTCTGATCCAGCATCTCACTGAAGCCTTCAGCCTGACCATTCGCAAGCGTGACCTGGATGGTTTCCTTGAGCTTTTCCATCGCGCCCAACATACCTTCGATCTGGACGTCGTTGGCGTCCAGTTTGCCGCGAATGGTGTCGATGGTCTGCTGGTATGTCTCAATGCGTGTTTTGAAGGAGCGCGAGCCCAGGATTGTACTGGCCTGTCCAGCAAGACCCCGAAACTCATCGGTTTTCTTGCCTGTGGAAATCTGGCGTTGGCCATCGAAAACCTTCTGCTGGTTTTCCATGATAGAACGGATAAGCAGCGTTTGCTGACCGAATGATGATACCCGAACCATACTAAGCTCCTTACACTATCGACAACAGGTCGTCATAGAGATCCTGCACGCTTGAGAGGACACGCGCCGCAGCCCCATAGGCATTCTGGTAGACAATGAGGTTTGACAATTCTTCGTCCATATTCACACCGGACACCGCTGAGTTCCGCGCCTGCACTTCTTGTTGCAGCGCGATATTGTCTGCTTCCAGGTCCGACACTCGGCGAGCCTGCAGGCCTGCGTTTCCAAGGAAACGGGCAACATACTGGCTGAGTGTGACATTGCTCGCCTTCAATTCACCTGCACTGTCGAACCCCACAAGGGACGTCTCCAGGCTTTGGAATGCCAGCGCCCCGCGCTGGTCACCGTCTGTCAGCACCACATCGCCCACCGCGCCTGTCGCATCAAAGACCGCCAGCGAAAGGCGGTTGGGGTCTGATGTGATGTCTTCGTTAATGGTAACGTCCCGTGCCGCTTCAACCCGGTGCTTGTCGCCAATACCAAAGGCGCCGGTAAAGGTCACACCGGTGCCGCCGATATCCGTGGTGTCGTTGATAACCTTCAGGTTGATGCCGTCGTAGGAAGCTGTTTCCTCGTACGTAAGCTGGCCGTCGCTTTCGAGCGTGAAGGAGAAATACGCCCCCAGACCACCAACGTTATTCAGTTCAGTGATCATGTCGTCGAAGGTCGTGCCTGTGGTGCCAACGGAAATTGTCGCCAGACTGCGCCCCAGAGAGTCCAGCACTTCAAATTCGATGGTTTCGGCCGCACCCATGTTATGGTCTTCCGTGCCGTCGAGGCCCGTTTCATAAATGCCGGCCCGATCTGCGGACAGGAGGTCATTCATACCAAAGAAATGCGAGAAGCCACGACCAGCACGGTCGCTTGGGTCCGCCTCATCGTCAGCAATAACAACACCGTTCGCTGAGTTGGTCGCTGTGAAGGACATCACACCGTTGTTCAGGGCCAAAGTGCCGTCCGCACCCAGGGCCGCATTCACCGCCGTCACAACAGCATCAAAATCGGGATAGGTCCCAGTATCGCTGAAATCGACAGTTACGGAATTGACCAGCTGGTTATTGCCATCAACAACAGCAAACGTGGTCTGACCAGTGAAACCCGTCTGATGTGCGCCGTCGACAAAGGTCTGCTTGCCTTCCATGCTGTTAGGGGCTGGCACAGCCGAATACTTGTTCTGGATGGCATTGAACTCATCCATGGCACGCGCAGACAATTCACCCAGCGTGACACTGAGGTCCACCAACTGGTTGTCGCGCATTTCCATCAAGCCCTTGAGTTTGCCTGAGCGAATGTGAGGTGTCAGGTCGACGGTGGAGGAAATCTGTTCACCGTCGTCATTCACCCGGTATACGTCAATTGTCGGGAACGTGGTGCCGGCTTCAACGATACCCGGCGCATCATATTCCAACTGGAACAGCGATGTATCCAGAAGCGGGTACCCGTCGCCGGTAGCGATCTTGACGCCGCCCGCGGCCGTCCGTTCAATCTTGATGTCAATCAACGACGCCAGTTCGTTCAGCGCAAGCGACAGCTGCCCTTCCAGGCCTCCCGATTCTTCACCCAGCGCACTGGCGCGAACCAGAAGCGGGTTCAGCTCATCGATCCGCTGCAGCGTGGTATTGATCGCATTAACCGTCTCGGCCATTTGGGTACTGGCTTCGCTGCGCAGGGACTGGATCTGATCATGATACAGGTTGATCTGGTCGGTAAAGCTGCCAATCTCGGACAACATCTGCTGGCGACGCAATACATCGGCCGGGTTAAGGGCCAGGTCAGCCATTGCCTGATAGATCTGGTCCATACGCGCCGCGAGTGAACTATCTGACGCCGGGTCGCCAAGAATACCCTGCAGCCGGTCATGGAACTCGCGCTGCACTGTGACCTCAGACAGATTGGAAGTGGAAGTCTGGAGAGCGCTTTCAAGAAACTTGTCAACAACGCGCTTGATGTCAGAGATACTGACCCCGGCAGATTGCCCCTGCAGGATATTGGCTTCCGTTTCAACGACCACGCGGGCATAGCCTTCGGTGTTGACGTTCGCGATGTTGTTTGACGTTGCCTGGATCGCAGCCTGGTTCGTGAACAGGCCGCTCAGCGAAGTATTGATAATTCCGTTAATCGACATGGATCATCTCCCCCGCTGCAGGTTTTGCACTGGTGGCTGGCCGGGCAAAATATGCCACCGCCATCGGAACACTCGCGGCAAACTTGGCCGTTGGCTGATCCGTAAGCTGACGGGAGAAATCTCTCATTACTGCATATTTTCGACGTAAAAACATATAGTTAGCACACCAATCCTTTATCTCTCGAAGGGACGCAGCGCTGGAAACGCTTTGCCGCTCGCCAAGATAAGGAGCAAGGAGTGTGCCAAGTCTGGAGAAAGGGGTACGGGGCGCAGGTCACCCCTGCAGGAACTGAAGCGCCTCGTCAGGCGGCATCGGCTTGCCGTATAGCCAACCCTGCGCATAGTTCACGCCTATTTCCTCAAGGAAGCGACGCTGTTCTTCATTTTCGACGCATTCACCCACCGTTTCAATGCCCAGCCCCTTACAAAGGTCAGCCATTGACCGCAGGAAGGAGCGGTTCTCAGCGTCCTCGAGGCCTTTGCGAATATAGATGCCGTCGATCTTGACGCAGTCTACCTTAAGGACACGCAGATACTGCAGCCCTGCAGCGCCAGCGCCAAAATCATCTAGGCTGACCTTATGGCCAAAATCGCGGATACGGCGGAGGATGCGGTTGGTGGTTTCCAGATCGTCGATCTGGCTCGATTCCGTTAGTTCGAACATCAGGTTTTCACGGATGTCACCGCAATCTTCCAGAATATTGAAGAAATGGCGCAGGAAGCCCTGTGACTGGATGGAATGGCCGGAAATATTCACCGCTGCAGCCACGTTATAGCCGATGCGCCGCATACGCTTGATCAGCGACACCACCTTCATGGTCATGGCCAGGTCAAATTCGTGGATCACCCCGATATCTTCTGCGAAACACATGAACTCGAAAGGCGAACCCGCAAATATATTCTGGTCGAACCGTGCCAGCGCTTCGAAATGATGCAGTGTGCCGTCGTGGATATCGACAATCGGCTGCAGGGCTACATCGAAACGCTCCTGCAACACAATCTGCTTGAAAGCCTTCAATTGCGCCTTCACCTTCTCCAACCGCCGTTCGTACCCGCCTGTCAGGGCCTGGATGGTCTTGGCATTTTCCTTGGATGCCGCGCGCTTCATGGCATAAACGGCAGCTTTCACCGCATCGGATTCGGAAATACCGTCTTCGCCGGCCACTGTCACATAATTGGCTTCGTCCCGACCCTGCTTGAAGGCACCGCGCATAGCGTTGGAGACCTGCTGCCGTTCGTCAGGACAGGCCACACCCTCCGGTCTGTGCGCTTCACGCTTGGTCTCCGACAAATCTGCCGCTGCCCCTTCTGCCGCCGCATCGCCCAGCAAGCGGTGAAGCGCCCACAGGCTGACCTCTGCCTTGCCCTGCCCCGCCTGTTCGTCAAGGCCCGCCAGCTTCATCAGCGCTTCAGGAACACTATGATCTGTCCCCGCTGCATATTCTGTCAGGCGCTGTGCCAGCTTGGCGAAATGCTGCTTGTCGAACTGGCGCGGCGAACTGCTGGGTGCACGCTTGTTCTCGCCGATGGAGAGTTGCCCCCAATAGGGGCTGATTGAAAGCTGGATTGTACCGGGTTCCGCCCCTGGCGTGCGTACAGCGTGCAGTTCAATCGCGCCCGGCACGCCGTCAGCCCGCAGCATGCGAAGCGGCACGGGCCCGACATGGCCGGACTTCATCAGCTTGTGACGCACCAGGCGCCAGATCGCAAAATCCTTGGAATGAATGTAGGCAGTGAAACATTGGCCCATCAGGCCGCCGCTGCCGCACCCCAGCAGGCGGTCCAGGTTGCCCGATGCGTAGATGACCCTGTCATCAGGTGCCAGCTCCATTACTGCACCAGCCAGCGACTGATAAAGCCCCGCGAATCTATGGAGATCGATCGACCGATTGTCGTCCATGCCACCTATCCAAAGCGATCGTTGCAGGCGCCCCTCACCCGCACGTCAATTGGCCACACACCCGGAACCAAAAGCGCCAACAGGGACAGTATGGACCCAACATCATTAAAATTTAGTCACTACAACTTTGCGCTTTATTTGACGCGGCTGATCTGCATAATAAGAACAAAAGGAGAACATAATGACCACAAGCGATATACCTGACCCGACAGCCACTGGATACCTGAGCAACATAACCGGCGAGACGAAGGCACAATTTGAAGAAGGGCAAGCCCCGATACTGGGGCATGACTCCCTGTCCCGAAAGTGGCCGCGCAAACACGGACGCGCTGGAGGCAGTGGCCGCGTGCAAGCCTTTGGCCCCATGCGGGACCTACCTGTGCTGGGGCGGGCGCAAGGCGGGAAGGACGGCAGTATTGTGATGGAAGACAGCGCCATAGACTGGACGTTCCGGCCCGCAGACCTGCAGGGGGTAAAGAACGCCTTTGCTGTTTTTGTTACCGGCGATTCGATGGTGCCCAAGTACAAGAATCAGGACCTGGCCTATGTCCACCCAACGAAGCCACCACGCCGGGGGCGTTTCGTGCTGGTGGAAACCGCAGAGCACACAGGTTTCATCAAGCAATTTGTCAAATGGGATGGTCAGGATCTGGTTTTGAAACAGTATAATCCTGCGCACGAAATTCGACTTCCACGCGAGCAGGTGTTGCGGGTACTGCTGGTAATCGGCAGCCTTGACAGCTGAAGTCGGAAGCTAGGGGCCGGGCGACGAATGCCGCCCCGCCCTCATATAGCGCTGTGCGTCAGGTGTCAGCTATTCTGCTGCCTGGGCATGCTGCGGCTGGGCAGCTGCACCAGCTGCGAGACGCCCCGCAGCCCGGCCACTTGCCGCGGACGCGTCAGACAGAAAGCCCTTCGGCCCAACCCAGTCACCAGCCAGACAAAGGCCAGGCACTGACGTCTCCACCGCCGGACGCCCCGCCATGCCGCCATGCTCTGCAAGCGGAAGCGAATTGGCGATCACCATACCGGGGCGGAAATACCGCGACACGACATGCTGCCTCCAGCCCGGCTGTAACTGATCGGTATAGCGCTCGACCTCTTGTTCCAGCGCGCTGGCTTTCTCTGCTCTCAACGGGTCCAGGTATTTTACGGTATGCAGCAAGCCGCCACCCTTTGGCGCCAACTTGGCCACACAGGAATGGACGGAAAGATAGACAGGGTCATCGATCCCCAGTGCGAAGCTGGTGGCCTCAACAGGCACCTTCGAGAGACACACATCCAGGCACGCCCCCCGGACCGGTACGGCCTGCTCGGCATAGCCTGTTAACTCGGATGCGAGGCCTGCCGCAACCGACGCCGCCTGTTTCGGAGCCAGGGCCAGCACCACAGCATCCGCACTAACCTGCCCCTTGGACGTGACCACGGTAAAGCCAGCACCAGTGCGCTCGACATCACTGACCTTCTGGCCTGCCTGCAGGTCAACGCCACTTGTCTTGGCGGCGTCAACCAGCGTGTCCACCATCTGTTGCCAACCGCCGTCCAGATAAAGCACGCCCCCAAGCGCCATCTTCAGCTGTTCGATTGCCGCGCCGCCACACATCTGGCTGGGCGCGTTGGCATAGGTGCTGAGCCGCATCACGGCATGCATATAGGCGCGGGCACCTGGCGCAGGCAGAAGCGCCATAAGCGTGTCCTCAAGTGTCATGCCCACATAGTCTGCCGAATTCATTTTGGGCAAGTTGGCGTAGAATCGCGTTGTCGCCCACCTGTCGATGAGCGAGAACAACCCCGTCCGCCAGAATGACATCAGGCTGACCGGCAAGAGATAGGGCTTGCCCTGCCATGTCGCGGTTTGGCCTTCTAGGGGCGGCGTGCCCCCAGTGACAGACAGACCCAGATCATCGAGCGCCCGCTTCGCGGCACCGCCCTTGTAAAGAGCGTGCGCGCCCATATTGACCGAGAAACCGCCTTCTTTGGTGGTTTGGGCCCTGCCACCAAACTGGCGCGCCCCTTCAAGCACAGTCACTCTAGCCCCGCCCTTTGCGGCGTAAAGGGCCGCGATCAGCCCCGCCATGCCTCCGCCAACGACGACCACATGCTTTGCGCCGCGCGGATTACCGGCACCGCCATCCTGAATGTCCTTGATGTCCTTCATTGTTATCCTCCTGTCGTACGCTCGAGCCAACTTATTGATTTTTCGATTTGTTTTGGATCAACCTCTTCCGCCGCCTGCGCCACAAGCGCCGCGATGGTTACCTTCTGCAGTTCCCGTCGCCAGGCCGCTTCGGCGCTCCACATGGCGCGGGCAATGCCGCAAGGCTTCTTGTAGGCTGCAGCCCCGACCGCCGACGGGCCCCGCCGCCTGATTTCGGTGCACTGGAAGCATGGGTCCTTGCCGTCGATGGCTTCGACAACATCCAGAAGCGTGATCCGCTCAGCCGGGCGCCCCAGTCGGTAACCGCCCCCAGGGCCGCGTGTGGTCTGCACGATGCCCGCTCGCGACAGGCTTTGCAGGTGTTTCGCCAGATAGTCCTTTGGGACATCATGAAATTCAGACAGCCTGCCCACCGGCAGGGCCGTCCCTTCGGGCAGCGCTGCCAACAGGGTGCAGCAGTGGATCGCCCATTCTATACCTTCGCTCATCTTCATGATTACGGATATATATCATCCAAATATATTCGGTCAAGAAATATCCGTATTTATCGCATAAAGAACGCCACCAAGGTCGGCAGCGTTCTTCCCGGATAATATTGCAGGCTATTCGTAGGTCAGCCCATTTTGCGGCAGCAGAACTGCGTGCCGTTCAGGAACACCAGACGCAGGTCCTTTTCATGCAGGTTCTTGTGCAGGGCGTCGATGACACCCGTTCCCCACCAGAACTGGTCCGTATAGTCATCGCCGTAAATCAGCCCCTTGGGCTTGACCTTGTCATAGAATAGGTCGAAATCCAGGCACACGCCCTCAAAGCTGTGATCACCGTCCAGATAGACGAAATCCAGGCTGCCGTCCGGGATGTGCGTGACCGCGCCCTTGGAAAAATCGCGCAGGATTTCCACCGCCGGATTATCGGCAAACCGCTTCTGTACGCTTTTGAAGCGCTGATCCATTTCCCGCTGCGCCACCTTTTTTCCGAACCAAGATTTGGCGTATTTTTCGTCTTCAACCACCTGCCAAGGGTCGATCAGATACATTTTTTTCGGATTGGCTTTATTGATAATCTTCGCCGAATAATCGCCCAGGTGGACGCCCACTTCCGCGCACACTGCGTTCTTGGGCATATGCTCAAGAACCTGCTGTCGTGCATTCATGTCTTGCTCTCGCTCACTCAAATTCTGGCGGTTGGTCCCGGACCCCGCCCCCCATTTTTCTCAATCGTGGGCATATCAAACCGGATGGCCGCGCATGTCAATGCAAGCTCACGAATTAATTGAAGGTCAGGAGAAAATGGTACCCGCAACCGGACTCGAACCGGTACGACCATACGGTCTCAAGATTTTAAGTCTTGTGTGTCTACCAATTCCACCATGCGGGCACACGAGGCTGGTCTTCGGTTATTAATCATTCATCCTTCCCAAAACAACGGCTTATTTCGTTATGTTTCAATAAAAACTGTTGCCAAGCCCCGGAAGCCCTGCTCTGGTGCGGCCTCAACGAGTAATGTTACGTGTTCCAGAGGTTGCCATGACCGAAAAATTTATCCTTACCCTGTCCTGCCCTGACGAACCCGGCATCGTTGCCGAAGTTTCCGGCCTGATTGCCACGGCAGGCTGCAACATCACGTCAAGCAACCAGTATGCAGACACGGCCACCGGCCAGTTTTTCATGCGCGTGGCCATCCGCCCACTGAGCGAGCCTGTCAGCTGCGATGACTTGCGGGCGCGATTTGCCCCAGTGGCCGACAAATTCGGCATGGACTGGGCGATCCACGACGCTTCAAAACCCCAGCGCGTGCTGATCATGGTCTCAAAATTCGACCATTGCCTGATGGACATCCTGTACCGCATGGAACGCGGCGCACTGCATATGGAAGTGCCCGCCGTGGTCTCGAACCACAAGGACGCCTACCAGCTGACGGCTTCCTACAACATCGCCTATCACCACTGGCCGGTCACGCCGGAGACAAAGGCCGAGCAGGAACAGAAGCTTCTGAAGCTGATCGATGACGAGCAAATCGACCTGATTGTGCTGGCGCGCTATATGCAGGTGCTGTCGAACAAGGCGTGCGAACGCCTGGCAGGCAAGGTGATCAACATCCACCACAGCTTCCTGCCTTCTTTCAAGGGCGCAGCCCCCTACCAGCAGGCGCATGAAAAGGGTGTGAAGCTGATTGGCGCCACCGCGCACTATGTGACGGCGGACCTGGATGAAGGCCCGATCATTGAACAGAATGTGGCCCGGGTGAATCACGCCATGGAGGCCTCGGACCTCGTGGCCACCGGCCGCGATGTGGAGCGTGTCACGCTCGCCGAAGCCCTGAAGCTGCACCTGGAGCACCGGGTACTGCTGAACGGTACCAAAACAGTGGTATTCAAGCCTTAAGCGGTCAAATTTCAGGCAATCAGTCGATTGCGGTGGGATGATCCATATCGAAGCCCATGGCGTCGCACAGGTTCATCACCGCACCCATGGCGGCGTCGATGGCGTCCTTGTCGGCGCTGCGGATCACAATGTTGGCGCCGTAGCCCTGGCCATAGAAAGGATAGCTGCCGATACTGGTGCCTGGGTGTTCTTCCTGAATTTTCCCAAGCCCTTCAGCGATCTTGCTTTCCGCCGCATGCACCGTGAGTGACTGGGCCCAGACCTTGCGACCGGTACGCAGGTGCGCGCGGATGCCTTCCAGCATCGACTGCATGATCTTGGGCACGCCGGCCATGATGAAGACATTCTCAATACGAATCCCCGGTGCGATGGACACAGGGTTGTCGATCAGCTCGCCGCCTTCGGGCACGCGGGTCATGCGCTTGCGGGCTTCGGTGAAGTTTTCTTCGCCATAATATTCCGCCATGCGCCGGTAGGCTTCGGGGTGTACCACCACAGGCACACCAAAGGCCGCAGCCACGCTGTCGACGGTAATATCGTCATGGGTTGGGCCAATACCACCGGTAGTAAACAGATAGTCGAACTTTGACCTGAGCGCATTCACCGCAGCCGCGATCTCTTCTTCAATATCCGGCACAACGCGCACTTCCGAAAGCTGGATACCCACTTCATTCAACCACACCGCCAAGTATGACAGGTTCGCATCCTTGGTACGGCCAGAGAGAATCTCGTCGCCGATTATCAGAAGGGCGGCCTGAACGTCAGTGTCCGTTTCGGTCGTCATAATGTATTTCCTGTTGATACTCGATTGCGGTTGCACTCTAATCCCGGTTTCGGTTTTAGTACATGCCGATTATCAATACGATTCCAATTGTAAGGGGGATGACATGAAAACACGTGCCGCTGTTGCATGGGGTGCCGGGAAACCGCTTTCTGTTGAAGAAGTAGACCTCGAAGGCCCAAAGGCGGGCGAGGTTCTGGTGGAAATCAAGGCCACAGGCGTGTGCCACACCGATGCCTTCACGCTGTCTGGCGATGATCCTGAAGGCGCTTTTCCTGCCATTTTGGGCCACGAAGGCGCAGGTGTGGTCCTCGAGGTGGGCGAAGGTGTGAAAAGCCTGAAGCCGGGCGATCATGTGATCCCCCTCTATACGCCCGAGTGCCGCGAGTGTGATTATTGCCTGCACCCCAAGACCAACCTGTGCCAGAGCATTCGCGAAACACAGGGCAAGGGCGTGATGCCAGACGGCACCAGCCGCTTCTCCATCGATGGCAAGCCGATCCTGCACTATATGGGCTGCTCGACCTTCTCGAACCACACGGTGCTGCCAGAAATCGCGCTCGCGAAAGTGCGCGAAGACGCGCCGTTCGACAAAATCTGCTACATCGGCTGCGGCGTGACCACCGGTGTGGGCGCGGTGGCGTTCGACGCGAAGGTAGAGCCCGGTTCGAACGTCGTCGTATTCGGCCTTGGCGGTATCGGCCTCAATGTCATCCAGGGCGCGCGCATGGTTGGCGCCAACAAGATTGTCGGCGTGGATATCAACCCGGCGCGCGAAGCCATGGGCCGCCAGTTCGGCATGACAGACTTCGTCAACCCGAAGGAATGTGACGTGATGGAAGCCATCATGGACCTCACAAACGGCGGCGCGGACTATTCGTTCGAGTGCATCGGCAACGTCAACACCATGCGCCAGGCGCTTGAGTGCTGCCACAAGGGCTGGGGCGAAAGCATCATCATCGGTGTGGCCGGCGCGGGCCAGGAAATCTCCACCCGTCCGTTCCAGCTTGTGACAGGGCGCGTGTGGCGCGGTACGGCCTTTGGCGGCGCGCGTGGCCGCACAGACGTGCCCAAGATCGTCGACTGGTACATGGACGGCAAGATCAACATTGATGACCTGATCACCCACAAGATGCCGCTGGATGAAATCAATACAGCCTTCGACCTGATGCATGAAGGCAAATCCATCCGCTCCGTGGTGGAATTCTGATGAGCTTGGAAATCATCAGCGAAACGGGCTGCTTTGGCGGCATCCAGGGCACCTACCAACACACGTCTGAGGTTCTGGGCTGCGACATGCGGTTCAGCGTCTATACGCCACCTGCCGCAGCACACGGACAGGTACCAGTCCTCTGGTATCTGTCCGGCCTGACATGCACAGAAGAGAACGCGACCGTCAAAGCGGGCTTTCAGCGGGCCGCTTCGGAGCTTGGCCTTATGGTGATCTGCCCGGACACCAGCCCGCGCGGCGATCATGTTCCGGATGATGACGCCTATGATTTCGGCAAGGGCGCAGGCTTTTATGTAAACGCAACGGAAGACCCATGGGCCAAGAACTTTCGCATGTATGATTACATCACGAAAGAGCTTGCGGAATTCGTTGGGTCTGTCGGCATGACAGACATGAGCCGCCAGGGCATTACCGGCCATTCCATGGGCGGGCATGGTGCGCTGACGATCTTCCTCAAGAACCGCGACACCTTCCGGTCTGTCTCCGCCTTCGCGCCGATCGTCTCGCCGATGAACTGCCCGTGGGGCGAAAAGGCACTGACGGGCTATATCGGTTCTGACCGCGCGGCATGGGCAGAGCATGACGCCTGTGCACTATTGGAACGCGGTGGCGCTACAGACGCAAACATCCTGATTGATCAAGGCCTTGCGGACAATTTCCTGGAGGGCCAATTGAAGCCGGAGCTGTTTGAGGCTGCGTGTGAAAAGGTGGGCCAGAAGCTCACGCTCAGGCGCCACGAAGGCTATGACCACAGCTATTTCTTCATCAGCACTTTCATTGAAGACCATCTGCGTCATCACGCCGACGCCCTCAAATAGGACCTCATGATGCTTCGCCTCGCTCTCGCTGCCCTGATCGCCCTGTCCCTCCTCACCCTGCCCGCCCAGGCCCACCAGGACCCGGAAATCGCGGGCTATATTCAAGTGGACGGCGGCAAGGTCTGGTACCGCTTGAATGGGCGCGAGCACCTGGGCAAGCGCCCGGCGATCATTGTCATGCACGGCGGCCCCGGCGGCACCCACCGGGGCAACATGCCCTATGTGGCGCTGGCGGACGAATTCCCTGTGATCCTTTATGACCAGCTGGGCACCGGTAATTCCGAACGCCCGAACAATCCGGAAAACTGGCGCGTGGAGCGGTTTGTGGCGGAGATTGACCATATCCGCGCGGCGCTAGGGCTTGATGACGTGATTATCGCGGGCCACAGCTGGGGCGGCACATTGGCGGCTGAATATGCTGTCAGGAATCCGGAAGGCCTGAAGGCCGCGATCCTGTCGAGCCCGCTAATCTCAACACGCCAATGGATCGCAGATAATCAGGAATGGATCGACCAGTTACCGCCTGAGACGGCAGCGACCATTCGCAAGCATGAGGCTGAGGGCACCACCAACCATCCGGATTACCGCGCCGCGGAAGCCGCCTTCTATGCCCGGCACATGTGCCGCACGGAAGGCTGCCGCAACAGCCGCTACCGCGTGGACGGCCCAAACTGGAACCCGGTCATGTATGAAACCATGTGGGGCCCGACCGAATTTTTCGCGCCCGGCACACTGAAGGATTATGACATCAGCCCGCAACTACCCACGGTCAAGGTGCCGACGCTGATGATCTGCGGTGAGTATGACGAAGCTGCCCCGAAAAGCTGCCGCAGGTTCGCAGGCATGATCCCGAACGCCAAAACAGTGATCGTCCCAGGCGCAGGCCACGCCACCATGGGCGACAATGAGGAGTTTTACATGATGGCGCTGCGGATTTTCCTGAAGGGCCTGAACGAGTAACGCTATTGGTCTCTGCGGCGCGAGGCTTCAACCGACAGGCACAGGAGGTGGGCGAATTCGCCCTGCTCGTTCGCGAGCGGCAGCAGCACATTCTCCGTAATCACATGCTCCCGGCCGAACGGGATCAGCTCGAAAAGATAGAAAACCGGCGCCCGGCGCTCATACGCCAGCCGATAAACATCGCCGCGCCAATGCAGTTCAGGCGGGGTTTCTGACAAGGTTACACCGGTGAAATCCTGCTTGAGCATGTCTGAAACACCAGTGCCGAACAGACGAATTCTGAAATCCTTGCCACTGTCCAGCACATCCACGATATACACATTTGTCAGGAAAGATTTCATTTCAGATGGTCGTATATCGGACTTCCGCGGCATGTCCCGACCGTCCAGCTTCGACAGCCATAGATCATGGATTTCCTTGGCAGACTTAAGGCGCGGCTCGCTCAGCTCCTCTGTCGGCTGACCAACCTCCCCGAAGGGGAAATTCCCGCTTATGTCCGGTTGCTTGCTCATGGCCCTTTCACCAGAACAGAGGCGCAGACAAGTTCCGAAAACTCGCCCTCCATATCGAGTGCCGGAAGGACGATATTTTCTGTGGTGACCGCAGGCCCGCCAGGCCGCCCCAGTTGGGACAAATACCCAACCGGCGCCCGTTCACGCACCACCGTGTCGTAGATGCGCCCGCGCCACTGAGTTTCCGGTACTGCGCTGATCAGGTGGCCCGTCATGTCGCGCCCCACCATCTGCGTCAGCGCCGTCCCAATCAGCCGCAACCGATAATCGGCACCGCCGTCGATGATGTCGACAATATAGAGATTGGGCAGGTAGGCCTTCATCCGCTCCGGCTTGAAATCGCTTTTGGACGGCATTTCCTGTTCGCCCTTGAGCTCCTTCCAAAGGTCATAAAGTTCCCGGGTGAATTGTGATTGAGGCTTAGACAGTTGCGTCAGGATCACCCCTTCAAGCCCTGTCGCGTTCAAGTCAGCCATTGACAACATATAGCCCCACCTCATTTTCTTCCCGCCTCAAAGCTGACATGAAAGGCGCCCGCAGGCAACGATTTTACGGCAATTTCCCATGCCTAAAATCTCCCCAAACACAAAAAAAGCGCCTCCATAAAGAGGCGCCTTTTCGCATTACTTTCAGCGCGTTAGAGGCTATTCGCCAAACACACGCTTGAAAATCGTGTCAACATGCTTGGTGTGATAATCCATGTTGAAGAGCTCATCCAGCTCGGCTTCAGAAACCTTGGCTGTGACGATCTTATCGGCCTTCAGGAGGTCAAGAAGCTGCAGTTCGCCGCGGCTGTCCCAAACCTTCATGGCATTCGCCTGCACCAGACGGTAGGCATCCTCACGGCTTACACCAGCCTGCGTCAGCTCAAGAAGCACGCGCTGGCTGTTCGGCAGACCGCCCATCTTGTTCATGTTATCCAGCATATTCTCTGGATACACCAGCAGCTGGTCCATCACGTTGGTGAGGCGAGCGAGGCTGAAGTCCAGCGCAACAGTCGCGTCCGGGCCAATATAGCGCTCAACGCTTGAGTGGGAGATATCCCGCTCGTGCCACAGCGCCACATTTTCCATGGCCGGGATTGCCATCGCGCGAATGTAGCGCGCCTGGCCGGTCAGGTTTTCGGTCAGAATCGGGTTTTTCTTGTGCGGCATAGCCGACGAGCCCTTCTGGCCTTTGGAGAAATACTCCTGGGCTTCCAGAACTTCGGTGCGCTGCAGGTGGCGCACTTCCACGGCCAGGCGCTCGATACAGCTTGCGATCACCCCGAGGACGGAGAAATACATGGCGTGGCGGTCGCGCGGGATCACCTGCGTGGACACGGGCTCGATCTCGAGGCCCATTTTTTCAGCCACATATTCTTCCACGAACGGGTCAATGTTGGCGAAGGTGCCCACCGCACCCGAGATCGCACAGGTTGCCACTTCCTTGCGCGCCATTTTCATGCGCTCAAGGCAGCGGTCAAACTCGGCATAGGCCTGCGCCATCTTGAGGCCGAAGGTGACCGGCTCGGCATGGATGCCGTGGCTACGGCCGATGCAAACGGTATATTTGTGCTCTTCCGCGCGGCGTTTCAGGACAACCAGCAGCTTCTCAAGGTCATCGATGATGATGTCCGCAGCCTGCATCAGCTGAACACTGAGGCAGGTATCCAGAACGTCGGATGAGGTCATGCCCTGGTGCACGAAACGCGCTTCGTCACCCACATGCTCCGCAAGGTTCGTCAGGAACGCAATCACGTCGTGCTTCACTTCGCGCTCGATCTCGTCGATACGCTCAACCTCGAACTTGCCGCGCTCCCACACAGCCTTGGCTGCGGCTTCAGGAATACGGCCAAGCTTGGCGTTGGCATCACAGGCGTGGGCTTCGATCTCGAACCAGATACGGAACCGGTTTTCCGCTTCCCAAATGTCGGTCATTTGCTTGCGGGAATAACGAGGGATCATGGGGCGCGCTCCTCACGGGCAATGGGCTAAAACAAAATCTGCCGTCACCTATCAGAAAGCACGGCTTATCGCAAGTTTCCTTGACACGTAGGCCATGCGCGCTGAGCATATCAGCGCCGCATTATCGGGAGGGTTAGATGCGTTTCATAACAGCCATATTCTGCATTCTTGGTTTTGCCGCCAATTCATCGGCGGAAAATATTCGAATTGAAAATGTCACAGTGATCTCTATGGATCAATCGACGGTCCAAGAGGGTGTTGTCGTTACCATTGTCGGCGAGCGCATCAGGCATATTGGGACTGCTGACAAAGCCCCTTCCCTGCATGGCGCGCCACGTATCATAGATGGCACCGGTAAATATCTGATCCCGGGCCTCGCAGAAATGCACGGCCACCTGCCCGCCTCGGGCTGGGACAAGGACCGCACGGAAGACACGCTGTTCCTCTATCTGGCGGGCGGTGTCACCACCGTGCGCGGTATGCTGGGGGACCCTGTGCAGTTTGACCTGCGCCAGAAAATTGAACTCGGCGAAATTGCTGGCCCAACACTTTATCTGGCGGCGCCCAGCCTGAATGGCCGCAGCGTCACCTCGGTTGAGGAAGCCATCCAGAAGACCAAACAATATGCCGCCGCGGGCTGGGACCTGCAAAAGCTGCATGGTGGCCTTTCCCTTGAAGAATATGATGCCATCGCCGCCACGGCGAATGCCCTTGGCTACCCGTTCGGCGGCCATGTGTCCGCCGACGTGGGGATCGAGCACAGTTTGGATGCCGGCCAGATCTCCATCGACCACATGGACGGCTACCTGCAGTGGCTTGGCGGCTACGAGCGCCCACTGACGGCGGAAGATATCCAGAAGGCAGTGGACAAAACACTCGCCTCCGGCGCCTGGGTCGTGCCCACACAGGCCCTGTTCAACACCTTTTATGCAGGTGCGGATGAAGACCCGACCCTGCCAGAAGATGAGGTCAGCGCCCTGCTTGCCCGTCCCGAGACCGCCTATGTGGACAAGGCCATGCTCGCGCGGTGGGAACAGACCGCCCGGTCAGTGCGCCGCAGTGCCATGGTGGTGGAAAATCGCCGGAAGCTCTTGAAAGCCTTTGCGGATGCGGGCGCCCATGTAGCCATGGGCAGCGACGCGCCCCAGACCTTCTCTGTGCCTGGCTTTTCCGTGTGGCGGGAAATTGAAGAGATGGTCGCAGGTGGCATGAGCGCCGAACAGATTCTCCACATCGGCACCAAAGCCGCTGGGGACTATCTGAAAGACAAAGACACGTTCGGTGTGATCAAGGCAGGCGCCCGCGCTGATCTGATCCTGCTGGACGCAGACCCACGCGCAGACATCATGAATATCACCAAGCAGGCAGGTGTGATGGCCGCAGGCCGCTGGTACAGCAGGGATGAGATTGACGCGCGGCTAAAGGAGATCGCAGCGCGCCACGGCAACTAATCGCCGTTCAGGACCGCGATAAAGTCACTGCGCCACTTTGAAATGGGGTTTCGGGCCAGGTTTGCATTCTGGAAGCAGGCATCGCCCGAAACTTCCTTGCCGATCCAGGCCGGGCGCTCGAAATACTCGTCCTTCGCCTGCAGTTCTATCTCTGCCAGCCATAGGCCCTCGTTCGCCCCCTGGAACACATCAACCGACCATATATGCTTGCCTGACTTGATGCTGTGGCGGGTTTTCCGCACCGGTTCCTCAAGCGCATTGTCGATCATGCTCAGAGCTTCGGCGTTCGAAAGCTTTCGCTCGATCTCCTGACGGGCAATGCCTTTGCCGATCTTGACCGTCATCACATAGCCGCCCTCATAGCGGCGCACGCGCAAGGATCGCCCTTCCCCACGCATAATGTACCACTGGGCAATCTCTTTCCCGTCCTTGAGGTCCAGAATACCGGGCCGCACCAGAAATTTACGCTCGATCTCAATCACGGTTTGATCTTGCCCGCCCGCAGGAAACAGATATGCAGGGCATTGGCATATCCTGGTGGAATATCGGCGATTTTCGCAATGCCCTTGGGACCTTTGAATTTAGCCCATCTGTGCTCGTCCGACAGCGTGATTTCAATATCCTTGGCTTTGTCCGGCAACTGGGCCGTGAATACCAGCACAAGCCGGTCGCCAAGCGTTGGATGATGCTTGACCCAACTGGAAACAAATTCGAAGGTCTTGGCCTTCAGACCGGCCTCTTCCTTCACCTCACGCTTCAGCGCTTTGAAAAGGTCTTCTCCGGTTTCCACCTTGCCGCCAGGCAGGTCAAAGAGGCCGCTGGACTTGCGCATTACCAGCGCCTTGCCGTTCGCGGACATAAGGACTACCTTTGCCGAAACCGGCAGGTCTTCCTCTAATTCCTTGCGAGTGGACTGTACTTGTTCCCAATACATCAAACTTCCTTAAACGGGGGCTTTCCAGCCATTCTTGTCGTGCCGGTGCCTACAATAACCCCAAATCCTTAAAACTTGCCTGCCCTGTTTTCCCGACAATGATATGGTCGTGAACCTTGATGCCAACGCGCCTGCAGGCGTCTGAAATTTCCTTCGTCATCTGAACATCCGCGTGGCTGGGTGCCGGGTCGCCCGACGGATGGTTATGAACAAGTATAAGGGCGCCGGCTTCAAGTTCAAGGCCACGACGGACAACTTCCCGCGTATAAACGGCCGTGCGGTCGATGGTACCGTCGCTCAGGACCTCATCGGCGATCAACGCATTCTTGCGGTCCAGGAACATGAGGCGGAACTGTTCACGCGGGATATTGCCCATGGCACCCTGCAAGTACCCCTGCACCGCCGCCCAGTTGCTCATCACAGGCTTGCCTGTGGCCTCAGCCCGGGTCAGGTGAAGCGCGGAAGCCTGCACAGCTTTAATGGCAGCAATCGCGGTCTCCCCCAGCCCCTTCATGGTACGCAGCTTGTCCACATCGGCACTCAGCACAGCTGCGTAACTTCCGAAACGGGCGATCAGGTCTTTGGCCAGAGGTTTAACATCGCGTCGGGGAATACCCAGAAACAGGATCAGCTCAAGAAGCTCATAGTCCGCAAGCGCGTCAGGTCCGCCCCTCAGGAAGCGTTCCCGAAGCCTGGCCCTGTGGCCCTTGACGTGATCCCTGTTGTCCGTTTCCCCCATCCGGCCCCTGTCTAATCCACGCCATCATAAGGCGGGCAAAACCAGCCTTTTGGCGACTTGGTGAAGACTTCATAGCCATCATCTGTGACGGCCAGTGTGTGCTCGAACTGCATCGACAGCGTTTTGTCGCGGGTTACCGCGGTCCAACCATCCGCCAAAATCTTGGATCCGGGCTTGCCAGCATTGACCATGGGTTCAATGGTGAAGAACATGCCAGGGCGCAGCTCAGGGCCCGTGCCCGGCTTGCCGAAATGCATCACGCTGGGCTCGTCATGGAACACCCGGCCGATACCGTGGCCGCAGAAATCCCGCACCACACTGTAGCGGTGGGCCTCAACATGCGTCTGAATTGCATGACCAATATCGCCCAGGCGCGCACCTGGTTTCACGGCCTCAATGCCCTTCCAAAGTGCTTCGAACGTCACCTGGCACAGGCGCTGAGGCAGCAGTTTCGGCTTGCCCACGAAGAACATGCGGCTTGTGTCACCGAACCAGCCGTCCAGGATCACCGTTACGTCAATGTTCAGGCTGTCGCCTTCCTTCAGCTTTTTCGGCCCCGGGATGCCGTGGCAGATGACGTGGTTGATCGACGTGCAGATTGATTTCGGAAAACCGCGATAATTCAGCGGCGCCGGAATGGCGTTATTGTCCAGAATGAATTCGTGGCACAGTCGGTCCAGCTCTTCCGTGGTGATGCCCGCTTTCACGTGTGGCGTTATATAATCCAGCGTCTCGGCTGCCAGCTTGCCGGCCGCACGCATGCCCTCAAAGGCCTCAGGGCCGTGGATCTTGATTGCACCGGTGCGTGCTTCGGGCACATCAACCGCATCTACATAATTCATTGTCAAATTCCCGCTTCGATCACTGTCCTGACTTAGAAGCCAAGGGACATCGGGCGGTCCACCCGGATGCCGTCAGTCGACAGATCACAAACATAACACAAAGTTTCAACGCCCGCCTCAATGGCTTCCTTAAGCGTCGCCGCATAGGTGGGATCAATATCCGTCGCAGGCGCAAAAGACAAGCAATCACCGCGCTGCACAAGGTATAGCATCACGGCCCGGTGGCCTTCCGCCACCATATCCATCAGCTCACGAAGGTGCTTTGTGCCTCGCGCGGTCACCGCATCGGGGAACTGGGCATCATTCCCAACGCGCAATGTCACATTCTTCACTTCGACAAAACACTGGTTTGCTGCACCTGTCTTTTCTGGCTCCTCCAGCAGTATATCGATCCGGCTGTTCTGGCCGTATTTCACTTCGCGCCTGAGGCTGGCATAGCCCGAAAGTTCCGGTATCACACCACCCAGGATGGCTTCTTCCGCCAGCTTGTTGGGGTGGCTGGTGTTGATACCCACCAGATGGCCGTCCACCTCCACCATTTCCCAGCGCCAGTCCAACTTGGCCTTGGGGTTGGTGTTGGGGGACAGGTAAACCCGGCTGCCGGGCTCCTTGCACCCCAGCATTGAGCCCGAGTTCGCACAGTGCGCGACCACCACGCTGCCGTCCGGCAACTCCACGTCCGCCAGGAAACGCTTGTAGCGCTTGATCAGGCGGCCTTCTGTCAATCTATTCTCGAAAATCATACCAGCACCCTATCCAGTCCTATAAGCGCAATCAAGCGCCACTGTATTTTCACACCAATATGTCACGCATCCCCGGCCTGTCACAGAATAGTTGATGAAAGTGATGTTAAATTGTCGACAATATGATATTGAATATCCCGACAAAGTTATGAGTAATCCGTCAAACGAGGAAAACAGGGAGGGTACTCAGCATCATTTTTTATATCGATTTGCATAAATGCCACGCCCATTTGGTTGCTTATCTGCAACACTTTGACTTCTTGGTCAGTATTGTTGTGAAGCGACTGATGAAAAATCATTCTCATCAGGTCCAGCGTATGCAAACTAAGGCTTTGGACGCATTATCCAAATCAGATGCCCGGCACCGATGGCATCACGCGTTTCCCAAAGTTGCTTATAAAAAAGAAGCTGCGTACTTCGAATGAGGAAATTCACCATGAAAAACACTTGGTTCAACCATAGCGCATGCCTGATCGCGGGCTGTTCTGCGCTGGCGCTCTCCGTTGGCGCCAATGCCCAGAGCGCATCGAGCGATTTCGTGCTCGAAGAAATCGTCGTGACCGCCCAAAAGCGGGAACAGAGCCTCCAAGACGTTCCGATCTCTATCTCCGCGCTGAGCGGCGACAAGATCAACACGTTCGCCGCTGGCGGCGAAGACATTCGCCTGCTCTCAAGCCGCGTACCTGGCCTGAACGCTGAATCATCCAACGGTCGTGTAGCGCCACGCTTCTACATCCGCGGTCTCGGCAACACTGACTTCGACCTCGCAGCTTCCCAGCCGGTATCTGTTGTTGTCGACGAAGTTGTTCAGGAAAACGTAATCCTGAAAAGCTTCCCGCTTTTCGACGTGGAGCGCGTTGAAGTACTGCGTGGCCCACAAGGCACTCTGTTTGGTCGCAACACGCCAGCTGGCATCATCAAGTTCGACACACGCAAGCCGACCCAGGAAGCTGAAGGCTACCTGTCTGCAAGCTACGGCTCGTACGGCACAGGCTCGTTTGAATTCGCACAGGGTGGCGGCATCAGTGACAAACTGTCTGCCCGCGTATCCATGCTTTACAGCCGCCGTGATGACCATATCGACAATGCTTACCTTGGCGAAGACGATGCCCTTGGCGGCTTTGAAGAATTCGCCGGCCGTGCACAGGTCTTGTTTGAGCCAACTGACACCTTCAGCGCTCTGGGGAATATCCATTTCCGTAGCCTGACGGGCACAAGCTCGCTGTTCCGCGCGAACATCCTGACAACTGGCAGCAACGACATCAACGGCAACTTTGACCGTGATGAAGTTTACTTCGGTGATGACCATGGCAACCCACAGGAATATGACAGCTGGGGTGCATCTCTGAAGATGGTCAAAGACTTCGACAATGAAATGACCCTGACCTCCATCACTGCTTATGAGACCACCAACGGCTCCAGCCTTGGCGATATCGACGGCGGTAACCCGGATGGCCCAGGCTTCATTCCGTTCCAAAGCACGACCCAAGACCATATCGATGACCTGGACCAGATCACGCAGGAACTGCGCCTGTCCCAGCAAGCAAGCGATCAGCTCTTCTATCAGGTTGGCTTCTTCTTCTTCGATAGCGACTTCACTGTGCGCACTACGCCGTTTTTCGTGCCGGATTCGACTGTTCGTCACCAGAACACCACTTGGGCGCTCTTTGGTCAGGTCAGCTATGACGTAACAGCAGACACCACCATCACCGTGGGTATGCGTTACACCGACGACGAAAAGACAGCTGATGCTTATTCTGGCGCATTCGGCGCACAGCTTGACACTGTTGAGCTTGAAGGCGACCGCGTAAGCTGGGATGCAGCTGTCAACCACGTGCTGAATGACGATGTATCCATCTATGCCCGCGTAGCTTCCGGTTTCCGCGCGCCAACCATTCAGGGCCGTGACGTAGCCTTCTTCGGCGTACCAACCACCGCCAAGGAAGAAACCATCATGTCCTACGAGGCAGGCTTCAAGGCGACTCTCGCTGAGAACCGCCTGCGCTGGAATGGTGCTGTCTTCTACTATGACGTATCCGACCTGCAGGTAACTGCGGTTGGTGGTGCTACCAACAGCGTGCAACTCGTAAGCGTTGACGAAGTAATCGGCTACGGCTTTGAGACTGACATCGAGTGGCTGGCATCCGAGAACCTGACTATCACGGCAGGCCTTGGTTATGCCAACACCCAGATCAACGATACCGGCCTGCGCGTACCAACTTGTGGTTCCGGCCAGTGTACGCCGCTTGACCCGATCGATGACGACGGTTTCGCGATTGTTGACGGCAATCCGCTGCCACAGGCACCAGACTGGACTGTGAACTTCACGGCTGACTATCATCGCATGATGGGTGACGGCGAATTCTTCATCTTCGCTGACTATGCGCTTCAGGGCGACACCAACATGCTGCTCTATGATACAGCTGAGTTCTCCACCAGCGGCACGTTCGAACTGGGTGCCCGCATGGGTTACCGCTTCGGTGAAGAGCTGCAGCACGAAGTTTCCATCTTCGGCCGCAACATCACCAATGAAACGAACCTCAAGGGCGTGATCGACTTCAACAACAACACGGGCTTTGTGAACGCACCGCGCGTGTTCGGTATCGGTCTTTCCACTCGCTGGTAGGCAAACCAACATTCAATCGTTTGGGAACGGGGGCCTTTCGCCCCCGTTTTCTTTTGCCCATAAAAAAAGCCCGGCGCTAGGCCGGGCTTTTGCATTCCAGAATGGTGCCTGCGTTATGGCACAAGCTTTACCGAATGGGCTCCATCAACCGGTAGCGCCACACCTGTTGTGAAGCTTGAAGCGGGGCTAGCCAGCATCAGCATCGGAGGCACCAGTTCCGCAAGCTCGCCCGCACGCCGGGCCGGCGTGGCCTTCAGCATCTGCAGGCCGCGCTCCGTATTCAGGCCTTCCTCGTTGATCTCGGTTACGAAGAAGCCTGGGCACAAGGCGTTCACACGAATGCCGTACCGCTGCCACTCAAGCGCCATCGCGCGGGTCATCTGCACCACGCCTGCCTTACTGGTCGCATAGCTCAGATGCTGGTTGGAGACCCCAAGCCCCAGGATGGACGCGGTGTTGATAATGCTGCCCTTCAGGCCAGCGCTGATCATATGCTTGGCAGCAGTTTTGCCCACGCGCCACATGCCCTTGAGGTTGGTGTCCAGCATGTGATCCCACTGCTCTTCGGTTTCCTCAAGCGCTGGCACCATGTGCCCAACACCTGCGTTCGCGCACACAACTGTGGGCGTGCCAAGCTGTTCGGCCGCGTCGGTGAAAGCAGCTTCGACACTCGCCGCGTCTTTTACATCCATCGACAAGGCAAGCGTCTTGCGGCCGGTTTCCTTGGCGATCTCCTTGGCCAATTCTTCGATGCGGTCAACCCGGCGGGCGCACAGCACCACGTCAGCACCGGCCCGAGCCAGCGCCTGGGCAAACTCAGCACCAATGCCGGAAGACGCGCCAGCCACCAGGGCCACCTGGCCTTCAAGGCTGAAAAGACCGTTCAGATAATCGTTGCTCATCATACTCTCCCTTAACCCGCGTTTTCGCGGTCATAATCGGCGAAGCTTTTACCGGCTTCGGCAAGTTCTTTCAGAAGCGGTGCAGGCTGCCACCAGCGCGGGCCGAATTTCTCCTGGAATTCCATAATTTTGGCGTAGACATTCTTCAGGCCGATCGTATCGGCATAATGCATTGGTCCGCCACGGTAGCGCGGGAAGCCATAGCCGTTCACATAGACCACATCGATGTCGCTGGCCCGGTAAGCCTTGCCTTCGCCCAGGATTTTCGCACCTTCATTGATCAGCGCCATCATGCAACGCTCCACAATATCCTCCGCTGGGATCGGCTTGCGCTCGATACCCAGTTTAGCGCTTTCTTCTTCGATAACCTTCATGACCTCAGGATCAGGCTGTGGGGTGCGGTCGCCTTCGGCATACCTGTAGATGCCCTTGCCAACCTTCAGGCCCTTGCGGCCCTGCTCAACCAGCCGGTCGACCCAGTCATAGGCCTTGGTCTCGTAATTCTCGCGCCCCATGCCTTGGCGGTTCAGGTATCCAATATCAACGCCCGCCATGTCGGACATGGTCATCGGCCCCATGGGCATGCCGAAATTATAGAGCGCAGCATCCACTTCTTCAGGCTTCGCGCCTTCGATTACCGCCAGCGACGCCTCGCGGCCATAAGGCGACAGCATGCGGTTGCCAATGAAACCGTGGCACACGCCCGCCACCACGCCCACCTTGCGGATAGCCTTCGCCAAATCCACACAGGTGGCCAGCACATCGTCAGCCGTTATCTCAGCCCGAACGATCTCCAGCAGCCGCATCACATTGGCTGGCGAGAAGAAGTGCAGGCCCAGCACATCAGCCGGACGGCTGGTGGATGCAGCGATTTCGTCGATATCGAGATAGGAGGTGTTACTGGCCAGGATCGCGCCAGGCTTGGCCACACGGTCCAGTTCGCCGAACACCTTCTTCTTGATTTCCATTGTCTCGAAAACGGCCTCAATGATCAGGTCGCAATCCGACAGATCATCATAGCTGAGCGTACCGGTAAACTGGCCCATCAGGCCTTCAACCTGCTCTGCAGTCAGCTTGCCCTTGGCGGCCGAACGCTCGTAATTCTTGCGCACAACGCCCAGGCCACGGTCCAGTGCCTCCTGCTGCACCTCAAGGATCGTCACAGGGATGCCCACATTGGCGAAATTCATGGCAATACCACCACCCATGGTACCGGCACCGATGATGCCTACACGCTTGATGTCGCGGCGCGGGGTTTCCTTGGTGATGCCCGGAATGCGGCTGACCTGGCGATCTGCGAAGAACATATGCTGCAGCGCCTTGGCCTGCGGGTTCTTTGCGCATTCCTGGAACAGTTCACGCTCGCGCTTCAGCCCTTCCGCCAGCGGCAGGGACACGGCTGCTTCCACACACTGGATGCAGCGTTCTGGTGCGAAGTAGCCGCGGGTTTGCTTGGCGACAGACTTGCGGACGCCAGCAAAAAACTCAGGCCCGAAGGCGTCCCCGTCGATTTCAATCTCGCCGGTGCGGCGTGGCGGTTTTCCAACGGCTTTTTCTGCGGTGGCGATCGCGGCCTCAACCAAGTCACCGTCTGTTATCTCATCAATCACGCCCCACTTCAGTGCCTCGCGCGCCTTCACATGGCGACCGCTGAGGATCGCATCAATGGCGTTTGCGGGGCCCGCGATGCGCGGCAGGCGCTGGGTGCCGCCCGCGCCCGGCAGGATGCCCAGGTGCACTTCTGGCAGACCGATCTTGGCACTTTCCACGGCCACGCGGTAATGGCAACTCAGCGCCACTTCAAGGCCGCCACCCAGTGCGGTGCCATGGATAGCAGCAACAACGGGCTTTTCCATGGCTTCAATCTGGTTCACCACATCAGGCAGGTGGGGCTCCTTGGGTGGCGCGCCAAATTCGCGAATGTCTGCGCCAGCAATGAAGGTGCGACCTGCACAGGCAATGACGATGGCATCAACGCCGTCATCCCCGGCAAGTGCCGTCATCTGGTTTGCCAGCCCCTCGCGCACACTGTGCGACAGGGCATTCACCGGCGGATTGTCCACCGTCAGCACCGCCACGCGGCCATGCATTGCTTTGGAAACTGTCGTCATTGCTTTTCCCCTTCAAATCCTCAAATTCTTATGTGCGTTCCAGCACCATCGCGATGCCCTGCCCCACGCCGATACACATGGTGGCAAGGCCGTAACGCGCCTTTTGCTCCGCCATTTCATGCGCGAGCGTCAGCGCAAGTCGGGCGCCAGACATTCCCAGCGGGTGGCCCAGCGCAATCGCACCCCCATTCGGGTTCACGTGTGCAGCATCGTCAGCAAGGCCAAGCCCGCGCAGGCATGCCAGCGATTGGGCGGCGAACGCTTCGTTAAGCTCAATTATGTCGATATCACTGAGTGCCAAGCCCAAACGCGACAATAATTTCTGTGTGGCAGGCACGGGGCCATAGCCCATGGTGCGCGGCGGCACCCCCGCACTACACATGCCGACCACCCGTACCATGGGTGTCAGGCCATAGGTTTTCACCGCCTCTTCACCGGCAATCAGCAGAGCAGCCGCGCCGTCATTGGTGCCGGATGCATTGCCTGCCGTCACAGTGCCCCCTTCCCGGAACGGCGCGCGCAGGCCCGCCAGCGCTTCCATGGTGGTATTGCTGCGCGGGTGCTCGTCGTGCGGCACAACCAGCGGATCACCCTTGCGCTGTGGGATAGAAACCGGGGCAATCTCGCGCTCGAACCGGCCACTTTCCTGCGCGGCCTTGGCGCGCATTTGCGAGCGGTAGGCGAAGGCGTCCTGGTCCTCGCGGCTGATCCCCATGTCTTCAGCCAGGTTTTCTGCGGTTTCAGGCATGCTGTCGGTGCCGTATGCGGCCTTCAGGGCCTTGTTGACAAACCGCCAGCCAATGGTGGTGTCGTAAATCTCTGCGTTGCGGTCAAACGCGCTGGTGGCCTTGGCCATCACGAAAGGCGCGCGGGACATGCTTTCCACGCCGCCCGCGATCGCCAGATCAGCCTCACCGGCCATCACGGCCCTGGCAGCAAGCCCCGTGGCCTCCAGCCCTGAGCCACACAGCCTGTTCACGGTGGCAGCGGGCACATCCTGCGGCAGCCCGGCCAACAGCGCAGCCATGCGGCCGACATTGCGGTTGTCTTCCCCCGCCTGGTTGGCGCAGCCGAAATAAAGATCATCCACGCGGGACCAGTCAACGCCCTCATTCCGCGCCATCAGTGCCTTGATGGGATGAGCCGCCAGGTCGTCTGCCCGCACGGACGACAGCCCACCGCCATAACGCCCGATGGGGGTCCTGATACCGTCACAAATATAAGCCGTTTTCATCTGTAGCCCTCCGCCCAAAAACTGATCGAAAAATTATTTAAGACCTAAAGTAAATCCTGCAATTCAAATTACCAGCGTCAATTGCGGTTCATTTTGTCCGCGCTTCATTGCCTTTTTAATCGGCCGTATTAATTATAGATCGAAGACTGCATTCGACGAGGGGAAGGACCAAAAATGGCACTCGACCAGGAAACACTCGACCAACTGCTGGAAACTCTGCGCCGGTTCGTACACGAGCGTCTGATCCCCCTTGAGCGCCAGGTGGCTGACACTGACCGCATCCCGGACGATATTGTAGCCGAAATCAAAGAGCTTGGCTTGTTCGCGCTCACGATCCCTGAAGAATATGGCGGGCTGGCGCTGAATATGTGCGAGGAAATAGAGGTCGCCATGGTGATCGGCGAGGCCGCGCCTGCCTTCCGGTCCCTGTTCGGCACGAATGTGGGTATCGGCAGTCAGGCCATCGTACTGGACGGCACACCTGAGCAGAAAGAGAAATACCTGCCAAGGCTCGCGAGTGGCGATCTTGTGGGTTCCTTCTGCCTGACGGAACCCGAAGCCGGGTCGGATGCCGGAAGTCTGCGCACCAGCGCCGTTCGGGACGGCGACCATTTCGTCCTCAACGGCACCAAACGTTTCATCACCAACGCGCCCTACGCTGGCCTGTTCACTGTAATGGCGCGCACGGACGCAAATAGCAAAGACGCCCGCGGTGTCTCGGCCTTTCTGGTTGAAAAGGGCACGCCCGGCCTGACCGTTGGTGCACCCGAGAAGAAAATGGGCCAGCAAGGCGCGCCGGTTGCCGACGTTATTTTCGATAATTGCCGCGTGCCCGCAGAGAATATCATCGGCGGGGTGGAGAACATGGGTTTCAAGACCGCCATGAAGGTCCTGGACAAGGGCCGCCTGCATATCTCTGCCGTGTGTGCGGGGCTCGCATCGCGGATGCTCGCGGACGCTGTGCGCTACACCAAGGAACGCACCCAATTCGGCAGCGCCATCGCAGACTTCCAGCTGATTCAGGCCATGATTGCCGACAGCGAAACTGAAATTTACGCCGCCAAATCCATGATCCGCGACGCGGCCGCTACTCGCGACCGGGGCGAAAACACCAAGCGCAAGGCCTCCTGCGCCAAACTTTTCGCGTCCGAGATGGTGGGCCGCGTGGCAGACCGCGCCGTGCAAATGTATGGCGGCGCGGGGTATATCGCCGACTATGGCATCGAACAGCTTTACCGCGACGCACGCCTGTTCCGGATTTACGAGGGCACAAGCCAAATCCAGCAGCTGATTATCGCCAAGGATGTGATCGCCAACACCGACTAGGCAGGCAAAATTTTATGGCTTGACCTTGGACCCTGCTCAAACCCTACCATAGGGCGCGAAAGCAAGTTCAAGGACACAACCATGACCAGTTGCCACGCGCACGATAGCCACGAGACACATGAAAACCATACGGCGCATGACCCCGTCTGCGGCATGACCGTCGACCCGGGCACGACAGCACACAAGAGCAGCCATGAGGGCGAGGACTATTTCTTCTGCAGCGGCCACTGCAAGAAGAAGTTCGACGCAGACCCCGAAGCATACATGGAAGGCGCGCCCGAGCCTGAGCCAATGCCTGAAGGCACGCTCTATACCTGCCCTATGCACCCGGAAATCGTTCAGGAAGGTCCCGGCAGCTGCCCCAAATGCGGCATGGCGCTGGAGCCTATGGGTGTCCCGACCGGCGATACGGGCCCTGACCCGGAATATATTGATTTCCGTCGGCGCTTCTGGATCGGCACAGTTTTCACGGTGCCGCTATTCATATTGGCCATGGCCCCCTTCTTTGGCCTTGGCGCCATTCGTGAAGCAATCGGTGAGCGCACGGCTGCCTGGATCGAATTCTTCCTTGGCACCCCTGTGGTGCTGTGGAGCGGCTGGCCGTTCTTTGAACGCGGCGTGCAGTCGGTCATCAACAAGAGCCTGAACATGTTCACTCTGATCGCCACCGGCACAGGGGCGGCCTATGCTTTCAGCACCGTGGCGGTGTTTGCCCCCGGTATTTTCCCTGCCGGTTTCCGGGGCGAGGACGGTCAGGTGCATGTCTATTTCGAGGCCGGTGCTGTGATTGTGGTCCTGGTGCTGCTTGGGCAACTGATGGAACTGGGCGCCCGCAACCGAACAGGTGCCGCAATTCGGGCTCTCCTCGACATGGCAGCCAAGACCGCGCGTGTCATCCGCGACGACGGCTCGGAAGAAGAAATCCCGCTTGAAGATGTAGCCGTGGGCGACCGGTTGCGTGTCCGCCCCGGCGAAAAGGTACCGGTGGACGGCAGTGTGCTCGAAGGACGTTCATCTGTGGACGAATCCATGATCTCCGGTGAGCCCGTACCCATTGAAAAATCCGAAGGCGACGTCCTCACTGGTGCCACCATCAACGGAAACGGCAGCCTGATCATGAAAGCCGAACGGGTCGGCAAGGATACCATGCTGTCTCAGATCGTTGAGATGGTGGCGAACGCCCAAAGAAGCCGGGCCCCAATCCAGAAGTTGGCTGATGCGGTGGCAGGCAAGTTCGTGCCTGCGGTGATTGCCGTTGCCATCGCCGCTTTCATCGGTTGGGCCATCTGGGGGCCCTCACCCGCCTTTTCTTATGCGCTGATTGCGGCCGTTGCGGTGCTGATCATCGCCTGTCCTTGTGCGCTGGGCCTTGCCACGCCCATGTCCATCATGACCGCGACCGGACGCGGCGCAATGGCGGGGGTGCTGATCAAGAATGCGGAAGCGCTGGAACGGTTTGCCAAAGTAGACATGCTGATTGTCGACAAGACAGGCACCCTCACTGTCGGGAAACCAGAGCTGACAGCTGTTTTACCCGCTGACGGCTTTGACGAGGACAGCGTGTTGATGCTGGCGGCAAGCCTTGAACGCGGGTCAGAGCATCCGCTGGCGGACGCCATTGTGAATACCGCAAAGGCCCGGAACGCAACAATGGAAGACGCGGTAGACTTCGAAGCCATTACCGGCAAGGGCGTGCGCGGCAAAGTGGCCGGCAAGGATGTGGCACTCGGGAACGCCAAGCTGATGGACGATATGGGCGTGAACGCGGGGGCGCTGTCTGCCGACGCAGACAGTCGTCGTGACAACGGCGAAACCGTGATGTTCATTGTGGTTGACGGCAAGGCCGCCGGGCTTGTCTGCGTGGCAGACCCCGTCAAGGAAACAACGGCAGAGGCGCTAAAGGCACTTCATAAGGTTGGGCTGAAGGTAATCATGGCCACCGGCGACAACGCCCGCACGGCAAAGGCCGTGGCCGCACGCCTGGGTATCGACGACATCCGTGCCGATGTGCTGCCAGAAAATAAGGCGGCCCTGGTGAAAGAGCTTCAGGAAAAAGGCCACCGCGTAGCCATGGCCGGGGACGGCGTCAATGACGCACCGGCGCTTGCACAGGCAGATGTGGGCATTGCCATGGGTACAGGCGCCGATGTGGCGATCGAAAGCGCAGGCTTCACCCTGGTGAAAGGCGACCTCCTTGGCATTGTAAAGGCGCGCAAACTGGCGGTGGCCACAATGCGAAACATCAAACAGAATCTGTTCTTTGCGCTTGTCTATAACGCGGCGGGGGTGCCGATCGCAGCCGGCGTGCTGTATCCGTTCCTGGGCATCCTGATCTCACCCATGTTTGCAGCAGCGGCCATGAGCCTAAGTTCTGTCTCGGTGATCACCAATGCGCTTCGGCTAAGGAAGGTCTCTCTATAGCATCGACCGGTAAATATTTCGTAAGCAATTGAAAGAATTGCATTAATAGTCCGTCAACTTTCGTTTCTCATACTGGGTACAGGTGCCCAACTTAGGAGACGTAACGTGAACGACTTCGAAAAACAGATGAAGGACTACCGCCTGACCACGGCGCACATCTATTATTACCGGCCAGACTTTGAGCGGCTGCTGCAGGAATATGTCTGGCAGGAGCTGGACATCGCACCCCGCTTCCCGGTGCTTAGGAAATTCCTCGATTTCTGGGAAAAGAACCTGGACGGCAAACTGCACAGCGTGCGCGTGGCGTCGCTGGAGCTCATAAAGCCAGCGGAACTGAGAATGGCGGACACCATGATCATCCACTGACGTCGGGACAAAGTTGCAATTTTGTGATCACATTTTACGACGTTGATGATATATATTTCCCCATCAGACATTGAGGGAGGAAATAAATGTCTCGTTTTGTGATCGCATTTCTGGCAGGAGCCTGCCTTAGCGCGCCAACATTTGCTGGCGATGATATGACCAAGCATCCACAAAAGATGTCAAAGGCGGAAATCGCAGGCGAGATTTTCAAGGACAAGCGCCTCGTCGTCATGACGCATGAAGGCGAAGAGGGCCCCTACCAAACCGAAGACGTTGAAACATTTCTCTCGACCGACAAGAAGTTTGATAGCGGCATGTACCGGTCTGGCCCCGTTCGCATGACGCTGGAGCCCTACGGCGTGGACGAATTCATGTATTTTCTGGAAGGTGGTGTGACGCTGACATCCGACGATGGAACCGTCACCGAAATAAAGGCCGGAGACGCTGTCACCATCGGTAAGGAATGGCGCGGAACCTGGGATACCAAAGGGTACACCAAGATCTATGTGATCTATTCCCCTACCCCGATGGTGGGTGAAGAATAGCCGCTACATTAGGGTGCGTCGGCCACCAGTTGGCGCACCGGGTAGCCCGCGAAGCTTTTGCATTCTTCAAGCACTGGCAGCGTGTTGAGCTTCACCACGCCAATCTCGGCACTCAAAATCTCATCCGACAGGCTCCTGAGCTGTGCCATATCGCGGATCACGACGCGCAGCAGATAATCGAACGTGGCCCCCAACATATAGGCGGACACGATCTCTTCCTTTGACGCGATGTAGGCATCAAATTTCTTGAAGTCGTCAGGAAAGTGGCTTTCAAGCGTGACTTCCATGAAGGCGGAAAGCACGGGCCCGATTTTATCCAGCGCCACATCAGCCCGGTAACTGGTGACATAGCCTTCTTCTTCAAGACGGCGGGTGCGGGTGAGGCACGCGCTTGGGGACAGGGCAACCTTATCGGCAAGTTCCTGATTGGTGATGCGGCCGTTTTCCTGCAGGCAGGCCAAAATATTCAGGTTGATCCGATCAAGCTTCATGCTGCGTTTTCTCCCGTATCGGGTGGGCCTTTGCATCTTCCGCAGTTCATGCGGCCCCTGCCCCGATTTCCGCAATTTATGGGGCCGCAACCCCGAAGTTCCCTATTTCATTCTGGCGCGCCTATGGTTCCATGGAGCCAAGAAATTCAATATATGGTGAGCAAAATGCACGACATTGCCAGGCAAAGCCAGCAAAAGATTCATAAGCAGAAGATTCTTCACCCCGCAACCTCAATCTGCGCCCTGGAGGCCGATGGTCCCCGCAAAATTGCAGATGCACAAGGTATTCATGTAACCGACGCCGACGGCCATAAAGCGATTGACGGTATCGCCGGACTTTGGTGTGCCAACGTTGGCCACGGTCGCGCGGAAATTGCCGACGCCATGCGGGATGCGGCCCTGAAGCTGGATTATTTCCATACATTCGGGGGCCACACCAACGATATGCAGGAAGCCCTGGCAGATGAACTGATCGCGATGGCACCGGAAGGCCTGAGCCATGTGTTCTTCGGCTGCTCTGGATCTGACGCTAACGACACGCTGGTGAAAATCGCATGGCAATATAACGCCATGCGGGGCAAACCAGAAAAACGCAAGATCATCTCCCGCTGGCAAGCCTATCACGGCACGTCGATCTCCACCGCCAGCCTGACGGGGCTGAAAAGCTTCCACAAGGCGTTTGGCCTGCCGCTTGACTTCGTCAAGCATACGGACTTCCCGCACTTCTACAGCCAAGCTGAGGACGGTGAAGACGAAACCGCCTTCTCTGCCCGCCTGCTGTCCCGCCTGGAGCAACTGATAGAAGAAGAAGGCGCGGATACCATCGCCTCCTTCATTGGCGAACCCATCATGGGCGCCGGCGGCGTGGTGACACCACCTGAAGGCTACTGGCAAGGCATACAGGACATCTGCCGCCGCAACGATATCTTGATCATCGCCGACGAGGTGGTGTGCGGGTACGGACGCACTGGGCACAATTTCGGCTCGGGCCTTTACGGCATCAAGCCCGACATGATGGCCACGGCCAAAGGCCTGACAGCCGGCATTTTCCCCATGTCAGCCGCCTTTATCAGCCATGAAATCCACGATGTCATGCGCACCGCTTCACGCAAACTAGGCGGCTTTTCCCACGGCTATACCTATAGCGGGCATCCTGTGGGAGCTGCCGTCGCGCTCAAGGTGCTTGAAATCATGAAGCGCGAACAGCTGGTCGAGAATGCAGCTACCACAGGCGCCTATTTCCATCAGCAACTGCGGGAGGCCTTTAAAGGCCACGCCCATGTAGGCGAAATACGGGGCGCAGGGCTTGTAGCCGCAATCCAACTGATGGCGGACGCGGACAGCAAAACATTCCTGGACCCCACCCGGAAGCTGGCCGCCAAAGTTTCGGAGGAATGCTACCGACGCGGTCTGGTGACCCGTCCTTTGCCGACCATGAGTTCACTGGCTCTGTCACCCCCTCTGACGCTTGCTCGCGGTGATGTTGACGACATTGTTGAGATCACCAAAGCTGGCATAGATGCCGTCATGGCGGCAGGCTCCTGAGCGCTGGACACAAAAAAGGCGGGCACCTGCCCGCCTTTCTCCTGGCACCGAAGCGCCAAATTCTTTTGACCTACTCGAGACCTGCAACGTCTGCGTGGCTGAGCCCCAGCGCCTTGACAACGCCGTTGAAAAACTCAACTTCAAACGGGCTAACCTTACCGTCAGCCTTCAGAACCTCAGCGAGCGCCGTTACAATCGAACAACGCTCAGCCGCGTCAACCTTGCCAGCGAGCTTGGAAAGCACTTTTTCAAGCGACCCTTCCTTATAAAGCGCCGAGTTGGCAGCAACGCGGATATCTTTCTCGCTCACTTCTTCCCCAACAGCATCCTTCAGGATGCGCTGGACAGTGGAAACTTCAAGACCGGCGACGTTGCTGTCAGCAGCGGTAGCGCGCGACAGGGTCATGAACAGAGCTTCCCGAATTGCCTCTTTTTTATCGGCTTCGCTCAACTCTTTCCCGCGAAACAGCCCCGTAATGGTTTCAAGCTGCATTAGCGACATACTACCCCTCCGTTTAAACCCTTAAGAAATTACGTTATTGCGATACCAACCCAAATCGGCAGGCGGGTCAAGTACCATCATGGAATTTTGGCAAATGCCCAACATCGCTGTCGGGCTGCCCTGAGACCTTTAGTGGAAACTCCGGCGCGTGAAAACAAAATACATAACGCTATGGGAAAATATATGCCCGTGTGACAAAATATATATCCCTAGGGTGAAAATCTGATACTAGTGACATCGTGGTTTTTTTGTTAACCAAGAATCAGAGTTTTTGAGTAAGCCCATAAAAATTAATGTGTTTTAGGAACACGAACAAGAATGACTTACACCTATGAATATCCCCATCCGGCGGTGACGACTGACATTGTCATCTTCACTGTACGGGACGCCAAACTGAACCTCCTGTTGATCAAACGGGGAATGGATCCGTTCAAGGGATCGTGGGCCCTGCCCGGCGGTTTTGTCCGTATGGATGAAAGTCTGGACGAATGTGCCAAACGGGAACTTGAGGAAGAAGCCGGCTTGTCCGATGTTTATCTTGAACAGCTTTGCACGTTCGGCAAGCCTGATCGCGATCCAAGGGAGCGCGTTATCAGCGTCGCATACTATACCCTGACGCCGTCGGAAGGCATGGAACTTGCCGCTGGCACAGATGCCGAAGAAGCGCAGTGGTTCCCCATTGATGAACTGCCGTCCCTGGCGTTTGACCACCAGGAAATCATCCAGGTGGCACAGGGCCGACTGTCTGCCAAAATGGAATATTCCACCATTGGCCTGCAGTTCATGCCGGACGAATTCACCCTGTCGCAGCTGCAGACGGTTTATGAACAAGCGATTGGCCGCGAACTTGATAAACGGAATTTCAGAAAATGGATTCTGTCTCTCAACCTGATTGAGGAAACAGGTAAGAAATTTTCTCGCGGCGCGCATAGGCCCGCGATGCTTTACCGGATTATTGATCCCAAGAGCGTAAAGATTATCCGTTGATTTTGACTGGGGGGTCGAGGCGGCAACGCTTTTGAAGCGGAAATTTGACTGAACATACGACTTACACAGCCTTTGTGTCCTACAGCCACAAGGATGACAAATGGGCGCGCTGGCTCCTAAAAGCCCTTGAAGCCTATCGTGTGCCACGTCATCTGGTTGGAACAGAAGGCGGCAACGGCACGGTTCCGGCAAAACTGACACGCATCTTCCGGGACCGCGAAGAATTGGCAGCAGGGGCACATCTGGACGCCAAGATCCAGGAGGCCCTAGAACAAAGCCAGACACTTCTTGTGGTATGCTCTCCAAACGCTGTTCATTCCTATGGTGTCAACCAGGAAATTGAACTCTTCCGCCAGATGCGCGGTGACGAGCATATCTTCTATATCATCAAGGACGGTGAACCACATGCTGAGGCACGAGGGTTTGATCCTGATCTCGAGTGCTTTCCCAAAGCCCTTCTTGACCACAGCTTGGAGACAACAACAGCCTATGGTGTCCCGCTAGCCGCCGATGCGCGTGCAAAGGGCGATGGCAAGAAAATGGCGCTGCTCAAGGTCATCGCTGGCATCTTGGGAGTCAATCTGGATACCTTGGTACGGCGCGACCTCCAACGCCGGCAGCGAAGGCTTTGGGGATTTATGGTGGCGGCTACAGCTGGCATGATGCTAACGACAGCCCTGGCAACCCAAGCTTACCTGGCGTCAAAGACCGCAGAGGAAGCGCTGGAGCATGCCCAGAGACAGCAAGATGAAGCTGAAAGCCTGATTTCCTACATTGCTGATGACCTGGGCAGACAGCTATGGCGTCGAGGCCATGTGGACATACTGGAAGCCATGTCTTCGCGTATTCTGGATCACTATGACGGCCAGAACAGCCCCGATATGGGCCCGAAAGAAATCGCGCGCAAGGTGCGGGGGCTTGCCATGCTGGCCCGGTCCCAACTTTTTAAAGGCGATACGTCGGTCCTGGGGGACCGAATCGCCGAACTTCGCACCGTAACCCTTGAAGTAATGCAAAAGCATCCTGTCGATACTACTGTGCTGCAAACCCACCTCAATACATTGAAACTGCTCAGTGACATTCGCCTGACGGACGGACGGTATGAAGAAGCCCGAAGCCTGATCGAAGAGCGGATCTCGACAGCAGAACGCCTTTACAGCCTTGAGCCGGAAAGGCATCCCGATGACAGAATGGAAATTGGCAATGCCTTGATTGATCTTGCTTGGGTCTACGCACACCCGTTTCAGCGTACAGACGAAGCTTACGAGATGATCAAGAAAGGCCTGGCCATCAGAATTGCCGTTGGCCTGCTGCCAAGAAATGTCGATAGCTACCATCGGCTCCAAAATGTTGCTGGCGGATACCATCACCTGTCGTCGATCCAGGAGATAACAGAGCCGCTGGCCGTGTCGATCGCATCCCGACAAAAATGCCTGGACACCTATCTGGAACGGCAGCAGCTTTCGCCGAACCAGCTGATTTACCAGATGCTGCGCTTTCGCTTTCACAATGAAATGGCCGAGTTGTTTTTGCATGCCGGGCGCATACCCGAGGCAAAGGATTTTTTGAATAAAGGCCAGACCAACCTCAAGAAACTGTTGGAAAACGACCCGGAAAATTATCGATACCTGGTCATGGTGGGGCGGGCAGACCTTATCCGCGGCCAAATCCTGATGGTGGAAGGGGAATGGCAAAAGGCCCAGGCCGCTTTATCAAAAGCCTTGGACCTATTAGATGCACAACATAAAAATTCGGTGGAAACGCTCGACGCAACAAACTGGCTTATGACCGCTGAAACGCTGCATGCGCTGGCGCAGGCCAATCAGGGAAACCTGGCGGACGCCGAGACCTCATTGGTACAGGTTGAGGGTGACATCCACTCACTGCCGCAACGTTTTTTCCAATCAATTTTTGGCAGGAAGATGCTGTCCATCCATATGAATGCACAGGCTGAAATCGCCGCAATGCAGGGCAACACCGAGTTGGCCCGTTCGCTCCGGTTGCAACTGGTCGACAAACTGGGAGAGAGATGGCGACAGAGCCATCCAGTGGTGCGTTTTGAGCTGATGAAAGCCTATATGGATCTTGGCCAAGCTGAAGCGGCGTCCGAGATTGCTGCGAACCTCAAGGGCATTGGGTTCAAGCGGGCTGATTTCGAGCGTGCCTTAACGGTCCTCGCGCAAATGGAAACTCGTTGACACTCTGACGCGGCTACTGTTTCCTCTGCCTGATTCCGTCCTTCCTTTCGGAAGCAATACCATTAAGCTTGAATGAAAAAGCCCGCCAGAAGACGGGCTTTTGTCTGATTTCGGTGAAAGCGCTGGGACTAGCCAGATACTTTCAGAAGCTTCTTGCCAAGTTCCTGGCTGCGTTCCAGCACCATGTAGGAATCCATCAGGATCTCCATGGTGTTGAAAGTTTGTGCTTCCGCGGCCAGATCGGCTTCTGAGTCTGCGCCAGCTGCCGGGGCCACGCCTGAAAGTGCAGAGGCAGACATTTCCTCGATCTTGGCTTCAAATTCGCCCTGAACCTTTTCGAACACACGGCTGGTTTCGCGCGTACCGGCATAAAGGGAAGCGAACTTCTCGTCAGCGCCGTCTTTGTCTACCAGACCCTGATGGCAGGCCTGAACTTCGGCAAATGCCGCCAGAACCGTGCGGAACATGTCTGTTGTCGCAACGATTTGCTGGTCAGCGGACATTTCTGCGGCGCCGTCAATGGCTGGCAGGCCATCCTTGTAAGCGGCGATCGGTGCAAGGCAAGTGCCTTCATAAGAAACGGATGCAGTGTCACCGGCGAATGCGCCTGTCGACCCAACTGCAACCCCAATAACCAAAGCGGCCAAGCGGCCTTTACTGAACATCATGTTATCTCCCAACATTCCCATTACTATTCCAATTCGCCCCACGAAGCCAAGATTTTGCCTTAAATTTTAGTAAATTGCAATTTTACTTTGGTTAACCATATTTATGGCGAAGTTCCCGCACGGAATCAGCGCCTGGGCTCCAGGCCACACCTGAAGCCCAATAGAAAACTATGCCGCCAGCTGTTCATTCTGGCCCATCATCAGATATTCAAAAGCAGCAAGTGAAGCCTTTGCGCCTTCGCCCATGGCGATGACAATCTGCTTGTAAGGCACCGTTGTCACATCACCACAGGCAAAAATCCCGCCTTCGGATGTTTCACCCTTCTCGTTGATAATCACCTCGCCATAAGGCGACAGGTCAATAACACCCTTGAGGAAGCCGCTGTTGGGCACAAGACCAATCTGGATGAACACACCGGCACCGTCCCATTGCTTTGTCGCGCCGGACGCGCGGTCCTGATACTGAAGCCCTGTTACCTTGCCGCCAGAGGCAGAGATTTCCCTGGTCGCCGCGTTCTTGACGATGGTGATATTATCTCGCTTCATGGCTTGGTCCACCAGCACCTGGTCAGCTTTCAGGTCCGGCAGGAACTCAAATACCGTGACTGATTTCACGATACCCGCCAGGTCCAAAGCCGCCTCAATACCCGAATTGCCGCCACCAATCACCGCCACGTCCTTGCCTTTGAAGAAAGGCCCGTCACAGTGCGGACAATAAGCCACGCCCTGCCCTACATTCTCGTCTTCGCCCGGCACGCCCAGCTTGCGCCACTGGGCACCGGTTGCGACAATCAAAGACCGTGTCCGGATCTGCTCACCGGACGTCAGGGTCAGCGTCTTGACCGGGCCTTTATCAACTTGCGCGACCCGCACGTGCTCCTTCAGCGTCACGTCATAGTCATTCAGGTGCGCCATCAGGGCGCCAGAAAGCTCGGGCCCGGTGGTCTTGGAAACCGAAATCAGGTTTTCGATACCCATGGTATCCTTGACCTGCCCGCCGAAGCGTTCGGCAATCATGGTGACCTTCAGACCCTTGCGTGCTGCATAGATGGCAGCGCTTACACCCGCGGGGCCACCGCCCACAACGGTAACGTCCTGAAGCGGCAAAGCATTCTGTGGGCCTGGCTTGGTGTCCTTGATGCCCGGGTAAGCTTCCAGAAGCTTGCTCACAATCACAGATGTATCGATCTTGCCGGTGGCGAACGGTTTGCCGTTCAACAGCACCGTCGGCACGCCCTGGATATTGTTCTCAGTCACCAGTTCAGGATACAGGCCGCCGTCAATCATCTCAGAACTGATGCAGTCGTTGATAGCCGCGAACTGGTTCAGTGACTGCACGACGTCCGGGCAGTTGTGGCAGCTGAGGCTGACATACACCTGGAAATCCAGCTTGTCTGTGATGCCCGCAATCATTGATCGCAGCGTGTCGTCAAGTTTGATCGGCGTGCCCGACAGATGCAGGATCGCCAGCACCAGTGAATTGAACTCATGCCCGCCTGGAATACCAGAAAAGCGTACGCCACTGTCAGCTCCATCTACCTCCAGAAGGAAGCTGATCGGACTTCGAAGGGTGGCTGTATCCCGTTCCTCAAACGCCAGGCGGTCAGAAACAGACGCGATCGACGAGAGGAAGTCCTTGAGCTCCTGACGTTTTCCATGCTCGCCAACCTGCAGCACAAAGGTGATGTCCTTCTGCATGTTCACGGTATAGCCCTTGAGGGCATTCAGAATATCATTGGTCAGCATCGGTCATTTTCCTGTTCTACCGGGGGTTCGCGGGAGTTTGGCGCGCCGCATCGAGGGTGGCTGCGACGCGCCACAAGCTTGGCTGGGATTAGATTTTGCCCACGAGGTCAAGGCTTGGGGTCAGCGTGCTTTGGCCTTCTTCCCAGGCAGCCGGGCACACTTCGCCGTCATTCGCAGCCACATACTGGGCAGCCTTCACTTTGCGCACCATGTCCTTGGCGGACCGACCGATGCCCAGGTCGTGGATTTCAGCAACCTTGATGATGCCGTCAGGGTCAGCCAGGAAAGTACCGCGCAGGGCCTGTGCCGCTTCTTCGATCATCACATCAAAACCGCGGGTCACTGCACCGGTCGGGTCACCGAGCATCGGAAACCTGATCTTGCCGATGGCATCGCTGCTGTCGTGCCATGCCTTGTGACAGAAGTGCGTGTCGGTCGACACGGCGAAAACCTCAACACCCAGGCGCTGCAGCTCGTCATAGTGGTTAGCCATGTCTTCAAGTTCTGTCGGGCACACGAATGTGAAGTCTGCCGGGTAGAACAGGAAGATGGACCATTTGTCCTTCACGTCAGCATCGGTAATGGTTTTGAACTCGCCGTCATGGAAAGCTTCTACTTTGAATTCAGGAATGGATTTGTTGATCATCGCCATTGGATATCTCCTTAATAAAATTCTGCGAGCCGATAGCGGCTGTTGAAGGCAACATATCCATGCGAATTAAATCAATCCAATCGATTATTTTTGATTTAATAATCGTTTTCATTGATAATAATACCCTCCTGTCGTCAAGTCACGCCCCGCTCGACCTAAAGGCAGGGCGCCAGCGCTGGTGGAAAGCACTCTACCCATGCTATTATTTGCCTCGGCCGCCAACAGGGCTGGCAAGGGAGCAAAACCATGAGCAACGCCACCGAAATCGAAACCCGCGATGGCCCGGAACTTCTGAACCTGAAGCCGCCTGTGCAACGTGCCGCCTACAGCGACCGCACGGCCTGGCAAATGGCTATTCTGTCGGAACTGGCTTACGAGAAATTCGAAAAATCACCCTTTACCAACGTTATGGGGCTGGCTGAAGAGCTGGTGCAATCCACCAACGCCAAACAGGCGGCAAGAAAACTGCTGGAACTGCAGGATTATTTCCAGTCCCCCACCACGGACGGCGAGAAACGTCTGGCTAAGATTCTTGAAGCCGCGGGGTTCGAACTTGTCGGCACCTTCTATAACCAGACACTGGATGTGCTCAAGAATACCGAAGGCTATGTGGCCAAATACTCCGGCGGCAGCCGGACACCCTTTGCCGTACTGGTGATCCGCGGCACTACATCCCCACAGGACTGGATCAATAACGCGGACGCGGGGCTAGAAGAAATTGGTGGCGGGCGCAAAGTTCACAAGGGTTTTCACCGTGCGTTCACCGATGCCCAGACGGACATCGAAAAGCTGCTGCGGAAGACCGAAGGCCTACCGCTTTATGTCACCGGCCATTCGCTGGGCGGCGCAGTGGCCGTGATGGCCACTTGGTATTTCGCCCGGGACACACTGGCGGCCTGTTATACGTTCGGCGCGCCACGGGTGGGCAACCACGCCTTCAATGACGGCTTCAAAACCCCCATTTACCGCACAGTCAACGCCTTTGATCCGGTACCATTGGTGCCCCCAGCAGGCTTAACGATCTCCTTCTTCAAGCTGGCAGCGAAAACAATGGCCAAAATCGTTCCTGGCGGTGGCTTGTTCGACATTGCTGCAAACTGGCTAACCAAGGTTCAAGGTTACCGACATGCGGGGGACCTAAGACACATGACGGCTGGCGAAATGGATGAAAATGGCCTTTACCCCACCGTCAAATATTATACTCAGTTCGGCGTGACCGACCGATTTATCCGGCTTTGGCATTCCATACAGGCCGGCCAGATGAAACGGCTGGATACCTATCACAATATGACAATCTATCGTCGCAAGCTGCGCTCCCGCGCGCTGAAGCGCGCTCCGAAATAAACAGCCGGCGGCCTGGGCTCAACTCTTCCGCGATAAGCCCTTGTGCAAAAAGCTGTGTTCACACTGCTTATAGTCATGCCCACGGAAGTGAGCCCTGAAGCCTGAACACCCCTTTATCAGAAAGCCTGACAAGCATTCCGTGCGGAAGGTCAACCCTCTGTCTTCAACGAGGTCGCGTTACTTTGTTTTCTATCGACTTTTTTGCAACACCCCAGCAAAGCAAGCGACTTAATCCCCTATTTTTTCATTAGTTTATTCGACAGGGCGTTAACTTCGCCTTATAAATTCATTTGTATTCAAACAAAAAGCCTCGTTATTGGTCCAATCGTATTGGAGTATCCGCGCTTGCGCCGGACCCGAGGCTACACCGCGTACGCGCATAAAATAACACTGGGAGACGCTCTGTGATACCTGCCAAGAAGGCCCTGAAGCTAAGCCTTTTGACCTCTGTGCCGATCATGGCCACTGCCACTGCCACCGTTGCAGAGGACGTGGACTTTAGTACGATCGAAGAAGTCGTGGTAACTGCCACCAAACGTGCTGCCAGCACACAGGACATTCCTGTTGCCGTGCAGGCGATGGGCATGACCGCACTTGAACAAACCGATGTGGATGTCTTTACCGACTATCTGCTTCAACTGCCTGGCGTATCCGCTGGCGGTAGCGGCCCCGGCCAGGGAACCATCTACATCCGCGGCCTGGCGTCCACAACGCCGAACCTGACCACCGCTGGCGTAGCAGGTCTTGCGCCAAACGTTGCCCTGTATCTTGACGAACAGCCGGTAACTCAGGTGGGTCGTAACCTTGACGTTTACGCCGCTGACCTGAACCGGATTGAGGTTCTGCCGGGTTCGCAGGGCACGCTTTTCGGCGCCAGCTCGCAGGCCGGTACGATCCGCCTGATCACCAATAAGCCAGACACGCTTGAATTTCAGGCCAAAGTGTCGGGCGGTGTGTCCTTCACCAAGGGCGGCGAGATGAGCGAGAAGGTCGAAGCGATGATCAACTATCCGATCATTGACGACAAGCTCGCGGTTCGCGGTGTATTCTATGTGGATAACCAGGGCGGCTACATCGACAACGTACCCGGCACCATCACAGCGGCTGAAAGCGCGCGCTTCAAAGGCGCCGAACAGCGCCCCAACGGGACAACAACCAGCCCAGGCTTCCAGGCCGGCGCTGATATGTCTGACGTGACTTTCCTTGAAGCCAGCAACCTGGCGCTGGTGGAAGACAATTTCAACGACGCGTCCTATACCGGCGCACGTGTCAGCATGCGTTACTATCCATCGCCGGACTGGGAAATCAACCTGGGCCACACCCGCCAGCGGATCGACAGCGAAGGGGTCTTCTTCTTTGATCCTGAACTGGATGACCCGGATGAACTGTCTGTCCAGCGCTTCTCGCCCGACGAAATCCGTGACGACTTTGACAACACAGCCCTGACCATCGAAGGCCGCATTGGCGCGCTTGAAGTGGTGTATGCCGGCGCCTACCTGAACCGCGACACAGACCAGACGGTGGACTATACCGACTATCTGTTCGTGGGCCAGTATCTGCCTTACTACATCTGTGACGCATCCGTGACCTATCCGGGCGGCGCTGCACCGTCCGGCACCTGTCAGGCACCAAACCTTTATGTCGGATCTGAAACCGAAACAGAGGTATGGACGCACGAACTGCGGTTCAATACACCAGCTGAAAAGCGCGTACGGGCGACATTCGGTGGCTTCTACAGTGACCAGACGCTGATTGAACGCAACGACTTCACCTACCCCGGTTCCCAGTTCGCGGAAAGCTTCACGCCGGGCGTCTTTGGCTGGCCACAGAACGGCCCACTGCCAGGCTCCAGCGTCAGCGACCCGAACCCACGGCCGGTCGGTGTGATCTTCTTTAACGACATCACACGCACGGACAAACAGGTCGGCCTGTTTGGTGAAGCCACCTTCGACGTGATCCCGAACACACTATCTGTCACCGCAGGTGCCCGTTGGCACGATGTTGACGTTCGCCTGAAGGGTAGCGCCAACTCGTCCTTCTTCAACTTTGGCGGCGAAGATGTGAACGCCTTCGGCACCAACCTGGATACGCAGTTCGACGGCACCCAGGTGATCAACGGCGTACCGGTTCCAAAAGGTGCTGAAGCCAAAGGCTGGGTATTCAAAGGGAACGTGTCCTGGACACCGAACGAGAATACGCTCCTGTACTTCACTTATTCTGAAGGCTTCCGCCCTGGCCTGCCTAACCGCCCAGCGGGCGCAGGTGGCGGTGCTGTACCAGCCGTGGTCCGCACGGACGAAGTGACCAACTATGAACTGGGCTGGAAACTGGACCTTCTGGACAATAGCCTCCGCTTCAACGGTAGCGCCTTCCTTGTCGACATTAAGGACCTGCAGACCACCATCTTCGACGCCACTGTGACAAACCTGTTCTTCTCGGATAACGCGGCTGACGCGCAGATCAAGGGGATCGAGGGTGACCTGCAGTGGGCTTCGCAGTCCATACCGGGGCTGACTGCCTTCGCAGCCTTCTCTTTCCTCGATACCGAGGTCAAAGAATTGGTCGGCGCCAGTGTGGCCATCGCACAACCGGGTGAAGACCTTTCCTACGCACCAAGCTTCCAGGGTAACCTGCGCGTGCGCTACGAATGGCTGATGGACAACGGCCTTGAAGCCCACATCCAGCCTTCACTTGCCTATTCCGCGTCGTCCTATTCGGACATCGTGCTGATCAACCGCGCCGAACAGGACAGCTACTTCCTGATGGGCATGGCATTCGGCGTACGCAAGGACAACTGGATGGTTGAAGTGTTTGGTGAGAACCTGACCGACGAGCGGGCACAACTGAACAACAACCTTGTGTTCGACCACGAGCGGATCACAACAAACCGCCCTCGTACATTCGGCGTCCGCTTCTCTGTCGACTATTAAATTCGGCTGAAAACCCAAAGAAATTCGAAGGCGCTCCACATTGGGGCGCCTTCGCTCTTCCCCCCTCGCCCCAAGCCGCTATAGTAGGCCCATCATGCAGGACAATTCCCAGATAGAAGCGCTCAAGCAAGCGCAGAAATTGATCTATGACGGCCGATTCACCGACGCTTTGACCAAGCTGAGCGCCGTGCTTGAAGCCGCGCCGGGGCATATCGATGCGCTCTATATGAAGGCCGTGTGCGAACGCTATGCCGGACAAACGGATGCCGCGCTCGCAACCCTGAACACCCTAAAGCAAGCAAGCCCTGAATTTGGCCGCGCGCTTCAGGAAGAAGGCCATCTGTACCGAACTCTTGGCAGGAATGATAATGCCTTGGCAGCCTATCAACTTGCGTGCCGCGCCAACCCGGCACTTGTGGCCAGTTGGCAGGCGCAAGCCGAGTTGCTCGCTGCCGCCGGGCGGCAACAGGATGCCCATCAGGCCGCAGCACAGGCAGCCCGCCTGTCTGCCCTCCCGAAAGAGCTGCAGGCAGTTACCAATTTCATTTATGAAGACAAACTTCTGAAGGCCGAAAAGCTGTGCCGTTTGTTCCTGCAGCGGAATCCCAAGCATGTTGAAGGCATGCGCCTGCTGGCGGATATCGGCATCAGGTTCGGTGCACTGGAAGAAGCTGAGTTCCTATTGGAAAGCGCGCTGACGTTCGAACCCGCAAACGTGCAAGTACGGCTCGACTATATTGCTACCCTCAGGAAACGGCAGAAGTTCGACCAAGCGCTCAAGGAAGCGAAAGCGCTGCACGACAGCGATCCGGAAAACCCGATATTCCTGAGCCATTATGCCATCGAGAGCCTGCAGGCTGGCGATTATGGCACCGCACTTGAAACCTTCGACCGCATCCTGGAAAAACTGCCCAATGACGCCACGACACTGACGTCCAAAGGCCATGCGCTCAAGACCATCGGCCAGCAGGATGAAGCTGTTGCCGCCTACCGCGCAGCATTTAAGGCCCAGCCCGCACATGCAGATGCCTATTACGGGCTCGCAAACCTCAAGACCTACCGGTTCGAGGACGCTGAAATCAAAGCCATGGAACAGCAAGCCAGCACCGGCACCCTGCCGCTTGATGGCCGCATCCAACTCCATTTCGCGCTCGGCAAGGCGTACGAAGACCGTGAGGAGTATGACCGGTCCTTCGGCCACTATGAGGAAGGCAACGCGCTGAAGCGCCACCAGTGCCGCTATAAGGCCGACCAGATGGAGGAGGAACTCCAGACCCAGGCCGCAGTATGCACAGCCGAGCTGTTCGAGCACCACAGCGGTAGCGGCTGCCAGGCGCCTGACCCCATCTTCATTGTGGGCCTGCCGCGCGCAGGCTCGACGCTCCTGGAGCAGATCCTGGCCTCCCACAGCCAGGTTGACGGCACCATGGAACTGCCAAACATCCTGTCACTTGCGCACAAGCTAAGGGCACAGAAGAGTGTACAGGCGGAAGACGGCTACCCGAAAAGCCTTTGGCACATGAGCGCTGATGAACTTCGGGCCTTTGGGGAAAAATATATCGAGGACACGCGTATTCACCGCGGGGACGCACCCTTCTTTATCGACAAAATGCCAAACAACTTCCGCCACATCGGCCTTATTCAGCTAATCCTGCCGAACGCCAAGATCATTGATGCCCGCCGGGACCCGATGGCCTGCTGCTTCTCCGGTTTCAAGCAACTGTTCGCCGAAGGCCAGGAATTCACCTATGGCTTGACCGAAATTGGCCGCTATTACCGTGACTATGTGGCCTTGATGGACCATTGGGACAGCGTGCTGCCCGGGAAGGTACTGCGGGTGCAATATGAAGATGTGGTGGCTGACCTTGAAACCCAGGTACGGCGAATCCTCGACCATTGTGGCCTACCGTTCGAGGACGCGTGCCTCGAGTTCTTTAAGACCGACCGGTCTGTTCGCACTGCAAGTTCGGAACAAGTACGCCAGCCGATCAACACCAAAGGGCTTGAGCCCTGGCGCCCCTTTGACGCCCACCTGGCACCCCTCCGGGACGCGCTTGGCCCTCTTGTGGGTCAACAGGCATAAATAAGATATCCAACCAATGCCCTAATTGGGGTATGATGGGCACACCGGAAACAGCCGGAGAGCCGGATGCTCAAGATACTAAGCCTATCGCTTGCCCTCCTGATGGGGACCAGCACGCCCGCCTTGACCCGTGACGTGCCTTTGCCCGACGCCGTGCGCATGACAGCGACTGACTGGCCGCCTTTTGCCGGCAAGGACCTGCCAGACCAGGGCGCCTCCATCGCCCTCATCCGCGATGTCTTTGCACGAGCAGGCCTGCCCCTTGAGGTGAAATTCGCCGCATGGCAACGCAGCCTCACCACGGCACTGGCCGACGAAGGATTCTTAGCCACCGGCCCGGTTTATTATTCCAAGGACCGCGAGGATATCTGCCATTTCTCTGCCCCGATTGGCCAAAGCAAAGTCGGCTTTGTCCAGCGTAAGGACACGCCGATCCGCTGGGAACAGCTCGAAGACCTCACAGGCGTGCGCATTGGTGCGGTGTCCGGTTACGTCAATGAAGCCGAATTTGACAAAATGGCCCATGACCAGACGCTTGATGTCAGCACCGTTCACAACGACGCACTCAATTTACGGCGCCTTGCCTTCGGCCGGATCGACCTGGCGGTAATTGACGAAGCAAATATGCGATATCTGCTGTCGTCCGACAAAAAGCTGGAGCCTTACCGCGAGCTTCTGGAGATGAACAGCCGGTATCTGATCACCAACGACCATCTGATCTGTTTCAAGAAATCCGATACAGGCGAAAAGCTGCGTGACCTTTTCAACGCGCATTATGATGCTGAAAAAGACGGCGGGCTACTGAGCGCCAAGATTGATGAAATTAGCCGCTGGATGGCAGCGCGCAACCAAATGGATGCGCGCTAGCCCATGTCAATTGACTAAACCCTGGCGATATTCAGGAAGTGAACATGCTTGTCATACTGGCTGAGGATATCGTGGATCAGCTGGTCTTCTGAAAAGCCGTAAACATCATAATGCTGACTGCCTTCCAGCAGATGCACTTCTGCCCGGTAAAACCGCTTACTTTCCACGCCCTTGCCGATATAGGAAAAATCAGGCTGCAACAGCGGCCGCATCTCAACGCCATACAGGAAATCCGTCTCGCTGCCGTGCAGAATACGAATTTCAGTGCCACCGGCGCTAAGTTCCACTTTCGCCGCATGGTCGCTTTCGCTGATTTCCTTGGCCACTTTCTCAAGCGCAGGCCTCACCCGCGTCGCCATAAAGGCTTCGATTTCCGTGGCAGTAGGATAGCTGAGGATCGCATCCAGCCGCTGTTTCCAGGAGACACCCTGCCCCATCACCTGCACATCAGGCGCGACCCGCGCACCCATCTCCTTGGCTGCCTCCATCCTGAGGCCGCGCATCAAGCCCATACAGGCCAGAATAATCACAAAGGTAAAAGGAAGCGCGGTGGTAATCGTGGCTGTCTGCAAAGCACCAAGGCCACCCGTGACCATCAGAACTGCGGCCACAACACCTTCCGTGACGGCCCAGAACACGCGCGTCCAAATCGGTGGATTCAATTGCCCGCCTGACGTGATGGTATCGATCACCAGCGAGCCAGAGTCCGACGATGTGACAAAGAAGGTGATGATCAGAATAATGGCAATGAAGGACACAATGCTTGAACCCGGCAAGTGTTCCAGAAAGGCGAACAGTCCTAACGGCATATTCGTGCCCACCATCTCAGCGATACTGCCCTCGCCGGACAGCTCGAAGGAAAGCGCGCCGTTGCCGAAAGCCGTCATCCAGATGAACGTAAAGACGGACGGCACCAACAAGACGCCAAAGACGAATTCACGGATCGTGCGACCACGCGAAATACGGGCAATGAAGATGCCCACGAACGGCGACCAGCTGATCCACCAACCCCAATAGAACAGGGTCCAGCTCGCCATCCAGTCATGGTCGCCCGAATAGGCATTCAGCCGGAAGCTGCGGTCGATCACGGTGCCCAGATAGAGGCCGATGTTCTGGACAAAGCTGTTGAAGAACAGAAGCGTCGGACCGGCTACGATAACAAACAACAGCAACAGGCCCGCCAGAATCATATTCAGCTCTGACAGCCGCTTGATTCCTGCATCAAGGCCAGAGACCACGGAAATGGTGGCACAGCCCGTGATGGCTGCAATCAGGATCACCTGCACTGTGCTGTTAAGTGGGATATCAAACAGATGATGAAGCCCGGCATTCACCTGCGACACGCCAATCCCCAGTGACGTGGCAACGCCAAACAGCGTGCCGATCACCGCCAGTGTATCGATGGTGTGACCCAGCGGCCCGTGAATACGTTCCCCAATCAAGGGATAGAGCGCCGACCGGATGGTCAGCGGCAGATTGTGACGGAAGCTGAAATAAGCCAGCGAAAGCCCAACCACTGCATAGACCGCCCAGGCATTGACACCCCAGTGAAAGAAGGTCACCTGCATGGCTTCCTTGGCGGCCTCGATGGTCCGGGGGTCAGCGTCTGGCGGTGCCAGGTAATGCATCAGCGGCTCGGCCACCCCGAAGAACAGAAGCCCAATGCCGATACCTGCCGAGAACAGCATGGCGAACCAGGAAATGAAGCTATAGTCAGGCCGAGAATGGTTCGGCCCAAGCCGGGTATTGCCGTGACGGCTGAAACCAAGATACAGGCAGAACACCAGGAAGCCGCTGACCGCCAGCATATATACCCAGCCTGTGGTTCGTGCCACCCAGTCCTGAACAGCGCCAAATATACCTTCCGCACTCTCTCCCGCGACAACAGCCGCCAGAACCAGAAGCCCGATCACGATGGCTGCCGGGAAAAACACGGGAGGGCAAATCCCCGCCCAGGAACCAGACCGGCCTTTTTCTTTCGTCGCGAACATCGGGGAACCACCTAAATCATTTGATTTCAAACATTATGACAAATTCGGCCCTTCCGGCCAAAACAAAAGAAAACAGCCACCTTTTTCAAGATGGCGTCAGCCTTTTCACGTCGGTACTCAGTCATAAACATTTGAACTCGATAGAACAACCCTTTCCCTTGCACCGTCCAACACCGATGGCCCCAGCCACAAGCCTTCCCCCATAGGGAACAGCCCACAAAAGAAAGGGGCGCGCCGAAGCACGCCCCAAAAGTCCTGCTGAGGAAACCGTCTAGAAGTTGGCGGTCAGCTTGGCATACAGGCTGCCACCACCCAGACCAGCAGGGTGATTAAGTGGATAAATGGCACCCAGGAACCCACCGTCGCGGCCAGTAAAGCCCGCTGTGGACCATTCGTCCGGGTAGGCATCAAAGAGGTTCTTCGCACCTACAGCCACCTGGAGCATTTCATTGATATCCCACGTAACCTGCGCATCCACGATGAACATGCCCGGCGTTACAACCGGCAGCGTGGCATCGTTAAAGAGAGATTCGTACGCTTCACCATAATGGTTCACACGAACAAGCCCTGTGAACTGGCCAACCGAGTGGCTGACAGTCAGGGTTGTGCGTGTGCTTGGCAGCGCATCTTCGATCTCCCGCTCACGACCATCGCTGATGGTTGCGCCGCGGTCTGTTACCTTGGTGTCCGTATAGTTGAACGCCAGGGTGATGTTGGTGCGGCCATTGTCCCAATCGATCGGGTAGTTGGCCACGACATCAACGCCTGTGGTGTTGGTATCAAAGTCATTCACGAAGAACTGTACCTGGCTGATGGTTGCCGCTTCAGGATTCCCGAGGTCGATCAGCTCCTGCCGGCTGGCGTCATCAATGGTTGCTGATGTCAGCGACACGCGGTCTTTCACGGTGATATCGAAGAAATCAACCGTCAGATCCACAGCACCCAGTTGGGCAGTGAAGCCAAGGCTGATGTTTTCAGCTTTCTCCGGGTCCAGCTGTCCACCACCGAAGAATTCGGCGATCGGGTCTGTACTGGCGATCACCAGCTGTTCGATCAGCTGACCGTTAGCAAAACCCGTCGAGGCCCGCTGCAGGTTCGACTGACCAAGCGTTGGTGCCCGGAAGCCGGTGCTGAAGGCACCCCGGATGGCGAAGGCATCAGTCACATTGTAGCGCGCCGCGATCTTGCCGTTGAACGTATCGCCAAAGTCGGAGAAATCCTCATACCGGGCCGCCGCACTCATCAGGAAGCGGTCGGTGATATCGGCCTCAAGGTCCAGATAGATACTCTTACTGTTCCGCTTGAAGGTGCCAGCAACCTTGTCGCTGAACCCCTGGAAGCCGTTTGAACCCACTGAGAAGCCCTGGTCCACATAAGGGCCGGCCACATAGGATTCTTCCTGACCTTCTTCAATTTCGAACTGCTCGCGGTGATATTGGGCACCGAAGGCGATATTGAGGTCAGACGCGAAAGCATCCACCGCCACAGGAATAGAGAAATCCGCATTCATGACGGTTTCAGACTGGATCTGGCTGCCAAGCTCGAACGCGGTTGGCGTGTTCGGCCCAAGCGACGCATTCACCGTGTTGTAGATCTCATAAGCTACATCGTTCTTGCCGTGGTTGATGCTGATATCATAGCGGCCAGTCTCCAGCATGTCGCCGCGCACGCCCGCAGAGGCGCTATAGTCAACAACCTTGCCGCCAAAGCGTGGCGTAAAGCCGCCCGGGAACAGGGACTGGAAGGCAAAACAATTGCTGGGTGCCGAATTGATGAAGGCTTCGGCGTTGGCGAAGCTGTCTGTCGGCAGTGGGCCAACCGGGCAGCCGCCTGCACCTGTCGTATCAGCAAACAGCACGTTGCCGTCAGCCGCAAAAACACCGGACCGGTTGGTTGGGTTCCTGTAGAAGAAGCTGCCGTCAACATCACGCGTGGCATAGTTACCGAAAGCATATAGCTCTGACATTCCCATCGGGATCGCTGAGTTGACGATGACCTTATAGTCGTTCTTCACTTCTGGCGCACCCCAGACCACCACAGGGTCCTGGATCGGGAAGCCCGCATCCGCAAGCGCGGTGGCGCCGCTGTTGGTGCCCTCACCGTCCTGCACGCCACGGCTTGTAGGCTGGCCATCTTTCACCTGGAAGGACAGCGTAGCAAAGCCTGTGTCGCCAACATGCGTACCAAACGCGCCGGAGACTTCCCAGGTTTCACCATCGCCCTCATAGGCCTGCGAATATTGCGCTGTGATGCGCCGCACTTCCGGATCATCGATCAGCGCATAGTTCATCACACCCGCAATGGCATCAGACCCATACTGGGCTGCCGCACCATCACGCAGCACTTCAACCTGCTTGAGCGCAGCGCCGAAAAGTGGATTAACATCAACACCTTGTGCGCCTCTGTTCACACCCGATACGAACTCACCCACAACCGCACCACGGTGACGACGCTTGCCGTTCACCAACACCAGTGTGTGGTCGGATGGCAGGGCCCGCAGGTTGACCGGGCGCACCAGTGTTGCCGCGTCACTGATAGGCTCGCGGTTGGCATTGAAGGACGGGATGCTGGAGGTCAGCACGTCCAGCATATCCGTGCTGCCGTGTGCGTTCAGGTCGTCGCCGCTCAGGACGTCCACCGGCACGGCAGCATCCATGGCAGAACGCGCATCCGCCCGGCGCGAACCCAACACCGTAATTTCCTCAAATGCGAAATTCTCATTCGTGTCCGCAGATTGCTCCTGTGCATTGGCGCCGCTAAGCGCCGTACTGGCCAGAAGGCATGACAGGAAGGCTGTTCTGGGGACACCCATCTGCCTGTTTGCTTTAGCTTTAAGTTTCATGGTCGGAACCCCTCCGTTTTAAAAAATCCGGCTTGCTCGCTTTTGCACCAAAGCTGGCGACAGCCGGCCACTTTCTCCCTGATAGGATTAATGAATTATAAGAAGGAGACCCCAGCATGTGTCGCTGTAATTGGGAAAAATCAGTTATTTTATCTAGCAAAACAAAAGATCAGCAGCACATTATGCTGCACCCTGTACTAGCCCTATACTTACCCATGATTTAGACGTACGACCCGCGAATTTTGGGATTATTTAATCTTGCTTTGATGGGCGGCTGCCCCCGGGGAATGGGAGGTCGTCGGGGGCAGCCTGTTCGAACCGGGACCCTATCGCTTACACAAAGGGGGGATGAGTAACTGCGGTTTTGCACCGAATGGCGAGTGCCGCGGGCCCCGGTCCGAAAAGGGGTAAGTGATTAGCTGACCATCAGAATGGCAGGGTCGCCACCGCTGGCCATGATATTCACCGACAAGGTCTTTTCCGTCGCAAATTTATAGAGGTAGCGTGGCCCGCCGGCCTTATAGCCCGTGCCCGAGAGGCCCTGCCCGCCGAACGGCTGGGAGCCAACAACCGCACCAACCATATTGCGGTTGATATAGGTGTTGCCCACAGGCGCTTTTTTGAACACCTCACGCCAGCGGCTTTCCATACGGGTATGGATGCCAAGTGTCAGGCCATAGCCGGTTGAAAAGGCTTCCTGAAGCTTTTCTTCAAGCTGGCTTTCGGCGTAACGGACAATATGTAGGATAGGGCCGAATTGTTCCTCACTCAGCTCTGTAATGCTGCCAATCTCGAAGAGGTGCGGGGCAATGAAGGTGCCGTTCCTACAGTCGGCTGGCAGCTCCAGCGCATAGTGGTTATCGCAGCTTCTGGCCATGTGGTAGCAGTGCTCGCCCAACTTGTCAGACGCCCTGCGGTCGATCACCGGCCCAACGTCCGTATCGATGTCTGCAGGTGACCCGATCTTCAGCGTATCCATCGCACCCTTGATCATATCGATGGCGGCATCGGCGATGTCTTCCTGCAGGTAAAGAACCCGCAGAGCTGAACAGCGCTGGCCCGCGCTTTTGAAGGCCGATTGCACCACATCGTCCGTGACTTGTTCGAGAAGCGCCGTGCTGTCGACAAACATCACGTTCTGGCCGCCGGTTTCGGCGATGAACGGCACAATCGGACCGGGCTTCATGGCCAGCACGTGGTTGATGGCGTGCGCCGTCTGGGTGCTGCCCGTGAAGGCCACACCACCCACCGCTGGATGCTGCACCAGTTCGCCACCCACGGCGCCGTCGCCCGGCAACAGCATGGCCACATCTTCCGGCACACCCGCCTTATGGAGCGTCCGGATCGCCCGGTCGGCGATAATCGGCGTTTGTTCTGCCGATTTGGCCAGAACCGTGTTGCCGGCCGCGAGAGCAGCCACCACCTGGCCAACAAAAATCGCCAGCGGGAAGTTCCAGGGGCTGATGCAAACAAACACGCCGCGGCCATGCAGGCCAATGGTGTTTTCCTCACCCGCCGGGCCAGGCAGGCTGACGTAATCGGTGAACTCGCGCTCAGCCTGACCCGCATAATAGCGGCAGAAATCTACGGCTTCACGCACTTCCGCCACGGCATCGGGGTAAGTTTTCCCGGCTTCACGCACCAGAATGGCAATCAGCGGGATCAGGTCAGCCTCCAGCATGTCAGCCGCCTTGTTCAAAAGCACAGCCCGCTTGGCACCGCCAAGACGGTCCCACGCTGGCTGGCTTTTCCGCGCCGCGTCAAAGGCAGCGCCAACCTCATCAGGCGTGGCATAACGCACAGTGCCGATAATTTCGGTGTTATCTGCCGGATTTGTCACCGGCCGGCCACCATCCTGGCCCGGGCGTACGCCAGGCACCAGCGGTCCTACATCGAAGCTTTCACCTGCACAGTCCTTGACTGCCTGGGTCAGTTCATCCAGCACGGCGGCTGACGTCAGGTCGAGCCCCATAGAGTTGTCACGAGACATGCCGAAAATCCTTTTTGGAAGAGGAATACTGGGGTGACGAAACTCGTTCAGCCCCCGCGTCACTTTGATTGGGTCCTGCACAACGTCGGCAGGCGGAATGGATTTGTCCATAAAGCGGTTCACAAAGGAACTGTTGGCACCATTCTCCAGAAGCCGCCGCACCAGATAGGCCAGCAGGTCCTTGTGGCCACCCACAGGCGCATACACCCGCACCGGCGGGCAGACTTCCTGCCCCTGGAAGGCGACATCATACACCAGCCGCCCCATGCCGTGCAGGCGCTGGAATTCAAAACCGCCCGCCTTGCCCATGGCCAGATAGGAAATGGCTGCAACCGTATGGGCGTTGTGGGTGGCGAACTGGCCAAACAGCCGGTCGCTACGCTTCAGGATTTCCTGCGCGCACACAAGGTACGACAGGTCAGACGTGGCCTTGCGGGTGAAAACCGGGAAATCTTCCAGCCCCTGTTCCTGCGCGTGCTTGATTTCAGAATCCCAGTAGGCGCCCTTCACCAGCCGCACCATGAATTTCATGCCTGTATCGCGGCTCAGGGCATCCAGCCAGTGGATCACCGGCAGTGCGCGCTTGCCGTAGGCCTGCAAGACAAGCCCGAAACCTTCCCAATCCTGCTGCACCTCACCGCTTCTGACCACGCCTTCAAAAATATCGAGCGATAGTTCAAGCCGGTCCGCTTCCTCAGCATCAATACTCAGCTTCACACCAAGGAGCGCTGCCAGCGATGCAAGTTCAGTCACACGCGGCAGAAGGTCCCGCAGCAGTTCTTCGCGCTTGGTATATTCATAGCTGGGGTGCAGCGCCGAAAGTTTGATCGAGATACCCGACCTGTCATAAACGCTGTTGCCAGCGCCTTGTTCGCCCGCCACCTGAATCGCAGCCTTGTAGGCTTCGAAATAGCGGTCAGCATCCGCAAAAGTCCGCGCGGCTTCTCCCAGCATATCGAAAGAATAAAGCTGGTTCGGACCATAGAGCTTCTTGCCGCGCGAGATGGCTTCATCCATGGTCTCGCCCAGCACAAACTCCGCCCCCAACACCTTCATGGCCTGCATCATGGCGGCACGGATGACCGGCTCGCCCAGACGGTGGATCATGCGGCCCAATATGCGGTCAGGCGCCCCTTCTTCGGCTTTGCCCAGCGCAATCACCTGACCGGTCAGCCGAAGGCCCCAAGTTGAGGCATTGACGAAAAAGGAATCGGCATGGCCGATATGGGCCGCCCATTCACCCGGCGCGATCTTGTCGGCAATCAGGGCATCGCGGGTTTTCTTGTCCGGCACGCGCAGGAGTGCTTCGGCCAGGCACATGAGCGCGATGCCTTCCTGGTTCGACAAGCCATACTCCAGAAAGAAGGCATCCATCAGGGGCTGCACGTCTTTCTGTGTCCGGGCGTTTTCCACCACACGGCATGCGGCAGCTTCAATCTGCTCTGCGCCGTCGTCCGATATTTCACACTGGTCCAGCAGGCGCTGAACCAACACCTCTTCATCCAACAGTTTGCTGGATGCAATTTCATTCCTCAGGTTTTTGAGATCACACATGGCATACATCTTTCACCAACACTTCCCTGCCGATGATCGTAGGAAAGAAGGCGCAGCATGTGTGACCATAATTCAGGAAAAACAGTTATTTTATCTGCCCAAAAGCCAGGATTGCAGATTTTTATGCTGGCTCTGGAGCGCGCGCCAGCAAGCCCCCAAAGACAGGGCTTTGCGGGGCAGTTCAGTTGGGCCCCAGGGTACCCAGCCCCGGCTTGATTACCTGCAACAGGTGTGTGTCCTTGACCTCTTCCATCACAAAGAAGCTTTGGGTATTGGCCACCTCCGGCATGATGGTCAGCTTCTCGCCCATGAAGCGGCGAAACTCCGTCATGTCCTCGGTGCGAATTTTGAGCAAATAGTCAAAACCGCCGCCAACCATGTAGCATTCGACGACCTCGTCGAACTTGGCGATCTTCTTTGCGAAACTGTCGAAGACATATTCCGTGGTCCGGTCAAGGCTGACCGTGATGAAAGTAACAAAGGCGCATTTAAGGTGTTCGGGCGACAGAACAGCGTGATAGCCCTTGATATAACCTTCGCGCTCCAGCCGCCTGACACGGTCAAGGCAAGGTGTTGGGCTAAGGTTGATCGCCTGCGAGAGGGCGGCGTTCGAGATACGCCCCTGCGCCTGCAGAATATCCAATATACGCTTGTCGATAGCATCCAGCTTCTTGGTCATGCTCTGGCCTCACACCCAACTATCATAACGGGTCATGCCAAAGGCCCCCAATTGGCATCACACGCGTCAAACCCTTCAACTTTGCGAACAATATCTTCCTTGCAGCAGAATATGTAACCATTTTTCCAGAAAATGAGTTATTTCCTGTCGCGGTTTTCCTGCTTTCCAGCCATTTCTACTGGCCTTAACCCGAACACCATCAAGAAGCCCTGTTCGCAACTTTCCGTGGTGAGACGGTTTGCGCATCCATATTGAGAATATTTCTGTCGGAAAATTCTGACGCAGGCACTGGCTTGCGCACCGCAATCTCATGGGTATTCTTTACCTCTTCCATGGCAAAATAGCTTTGGGTGCTGGCCAGTTCCGGCATACAGGACAGCTTCTGTGCCATGAAGCGCCGGAATTCCTGCATGTCTGCGGTCCGAACCTTGAGAATATAATCGAACTTGCCGCCGATCATATAACAGGACATGACCTCGTCGAACTTGGCAACCGACTTTGAGAAGCTCTGGAACGCTTCATCAGACGTATGGTGCAGGTTCACAGCCACCAGGGTGATGAAATTACTGTCCAGCAGTTCAGGGCACAGTTCGGCATGATAGCCCCGGATGTAACCCTCACGTTCCAGCCGCCTTACGCGGTCAAGACAAGGGGTGGGGCTGAGGTTGATCGCGGCCGAAAGTGCCGCGTTCGAAATGCGACCATCGCGCTGCAGGATTTCCAGAATGCGTTTATCAATGGCGTCCAGAGGTTTCATTACTCACTCTCCCAGGGTTAACCGGGCGCCTGTCGGCGACCGCACCTTCCCGTGCCTCAACGGCGGTAAAACCAGAACGGCGGGCATCCACCGCGTGAAAAAGCGTGGCGCCTGCCTCAAAATAGGGCGCTTTGATGCGCGAAAGTGGGTCGCTCATAGGTGATTGCACCGGCAGCGGCAGCGCGCCCTCGTCGCCAGTGGCCACCCAATCTGCCAGCGCTTTGCCGAAAGCGGTTCCCGGCCCGATACCGCGCCCGCTGAAACCGTAAATGGCCAATCCCCGCTCACCCAGGTTTGTGATTTTGGGCAGATGATCACGCGACATGGCAATCCGGCCGGTCCAGGCGTGCTCAAAATCTGTTCCCGCAAGGCCAGGGAACAATTGCGCGACCTTGCGGCGGGCCCAGGCGCTGTGCGTGCCCCCGCCCATATTGTCCAGATCGCCCACGCCGCCAATCAGCAACCGACCAGCCGCGTCCACCCGGAAGGACGTCATCACCAGTCCCGTGTCCCAGCAGCCTTCGCCGCGCGGCAGAATCCGGTTGCGCATGGACGCAGGTATAGGGGCTGTCGCCATCTGGAAGAAGCATACCGGCGTGTAGGGGAAATCATGGGCGCCCCACCGGCTGTAGGCGTTCGTCGCCTGAATGACCGTGTTTGCGGAAACCGAAGCCGTCGGCGTTCGAACCTCCCAACCGTTACCGGCGCGAGACAGCGCCACAGCGGGGCTCTGCTCATATACTCTGACGCCCAATTTTGTTGCCGCACGCGCCAATCCGGCAACGTAGGATTTCGGCTGGATGGTGCCGGCGCGCGGGTCAAAAAGCGCACCAGCATAGGCGCCTGTTCCCGTGCGGCGAGCTGTTTCATCCGCGTCAAGCAAGGATACAACTGCTCCGCGCTCGCGGCGCTGCCGGTAGCGGGACTGGAGATCCTTCATGCCACGTGCGCCAACGGCACAATGCAATGTTCCCTGCTGCACCGCATCACACGGGATGTCATATTTGTCGATGAGATCGAAGACCAGTTCGGGAGCATCTGCCAACACCTGATTAAGCTTGCGCCCAGGCTGTGCGCCCAGCTGCTTTTCCACGTCATCAGGCGGCAACCACAGGCCTGAGTTCACCAGACCGACGCTTCGGCCGCTGCCGCCTGCGCCCACCTGCCCAGCCTCCAGAACACAGACGTCCGCGCCAGCTTCCGCCAGATGCAGCGCCGCAGAAAGACCGGTATAGCCGCCGCCGATGATCACAACGTCGGCGGTTGTGCGCTCACAAAGTTCCGGCGCCGAAAACCCAATGGTTTCCGTTTCCTGCCAAAGGTTCTGTTCCACTGCCCTGGCCATTTCAACCATACTCCACGCACTCGACAGGGCCCAATGCAGGGTCGGATCGATACCTATCCTGCCTACTGACCAATCGTTTTAATTCTAAATCATCATACTTCCTGCTCACCCACATTCCCGTTAACTGCTAGAGCGGAAACCAGTCCAAAACGGCCACGCGCCCTATTTTTTCAACAGTTAATGAGGATATACAGGCAATACCAATCCTTCTACTTTCCGGGATTTGACACCTCACCTTGGATATGTTCAAACAAATTGTCAGAATTTAATATGAGTAAATGGAATAATGGGCACAACACGATTTTATCCATCCATCGCCTCATTGCGGGCACTTGAGGCCTTTGAGCGGCTCGGCAGTGTCACCAAGGCGGCGGACGAACTGGCACTGACGCAAAGCGCAGTCAGCCGCCAGTTGCAGACGCTTGAAAACCACGTAAGCGTTTCCATGTTTGTGCGCGACGGCAAACGCATCGCCCTAACCCCAGCAGCCCTCAACTATGCACGCGACATCAGAACAGCCCTGATGACGATCCAGAATGCGTCCATCCGGCTGAAGGCCAACCCGCGGGGCGGCAGCTTCAACCTGGCGATCCTGCCCTCCTTCAGCGTGCGCTGGCTGGCTCCCAAGCTGCCTGATTTTGTCGCCAGGCATCCTGAGGTCACCTTAAACCTCGGGACAAACCTGGAGCCGTTCGATTTCGACACGGAGCCCTATCATGCTGCTATTCATTTCGGCGCGCCGGACTGGCCCGACGCCAACCATATGGAGCTGATGACGGAAACCGTTATTCCGGTAGCCGCGCCAGCCCTACTGAAGCGAAACCCGACCACATCAGTTGCGGATATTATGGAACAGCCGTTGCTGCACATGAACTCACGCCCCAATGCGTGGGAAGCGTGGTTTCAGATGAATGGCACAGTGCCCACATTGCTGACAGGCCCCTTGTTCGACCAGTTCGCGACCATGACACAGGCCGCCGTGCACGGCTTGGGGTTTGCGCTGTTACCGGAATATATTATCGAGCGTGAACTTGAAAAAGGCCTTCTGGAAAAGGCCGTGGACGTACCACCTGTCAGCCTGGGCAAATATTATCTGGTCTGGCCCAAGACGATGTCTGAATACCAGCCAACCATAACCTTCAAAAACTGGCTGAGCCGCTATGCGGCCAGCGGCCCTATCACGAGCGCCTAGTGGCTGTACCCGCTACTGTTCGCTGTCTTCGATCTGGTGCCTGCTCCCACCACTCCGGAGTGCCAACGGCGGTTTTCAAACATCTGTTGCACGCTGAAAGCCCGCCAGTCGAAATAGGGAATATGGTCTGAAAGGCCTGCGCACCAGGTGCTGGAAAAGCCGCCCAATTGCACAACTGGCAGCTCCAGGTTATGGGCCACCCGGACCTCCTGCATCACATTGCCGGCCCGGTGCGTATGCTTGCCCACCAGCACGATCAGGCCGTCAACGCGGGCGACGGCACTATTGAGGCTGGAAATGATCTCCGAATGACTATGGCAATAGTCCATTGAATGAGCCGCCACCATTGCACGCTCTTTGTCCTGCGCCAACTGACGCATGAACTGACGATAGAGGCCACTATCGTGACAAAAATCATATGTCAGGAATATCTTACGCTCTGTCATGTCCCTCTCCTGTGCTTCCCGGCAGGGCGGCGGCGCATGACCAGCGTTTGCGCGCCCCTGCAATCATCAATGCTAGGAAAAGAAAGGCAGCATGTGGCACTGAATATAGCGCTGAGGCATTATTTTATCCCGGAAAACAGATGTATTTTGGTTATTTAGCCTGCCGGCCAACCGTGGGGCGTACACAGAAAGTCCCGGAACGCACGGTTCCGAGGCTTTTTGTCCGCGACTTGCGTGTATTTTTGGTTGTTGCTTTTAGGATTTACTGCTTCGGGCTCTATGCGCTCCTCACATTACTTTCACCAGGCTTTGGTCGAGCATAGATTTAAGCCGCCACCCCCAGGCCAAAAAACGGTCCTGGGGACCGAGGTTTGTTTTTGGTTTTGTGGGTAGGATTAGTCTCGTGGCTTTGCTCCTCGTCAGCTTGGCTAGGAACCTTTGGTAAAACAGCCTTGCGGTCTGTTTTACCAGGAGCAAAGCCTGGCCCCGCCCAACAAAGATTTAAGGCCGACCCCCGTGTTGGGGATCGGCCTTAAATTTGGTTGCGGGGGTAGGATTTGAACCTACGACCTTCAGGTTATGAGCCTGACGAGCTACCGGGCTGCTCCACCCCGCGTCATATGTCTACGTTTAGGGCCGTCGCCCGGTAGCAGGTATGTCTGGCGCCTTTCGGCGATGCAGACGGTTTCGCTTTCGCTTCGCCTTGGCGGGCTGCTCCACCCCGCGTCAATTATGTTTTGCTTCCGGTCTGGCTTTGCCATTCCATGAAGCGCGCTCAGGGCTGCTCGCTTTGTTTGCGAGGCTTGAGCGGGTTTCACGCTAATTACCGAAGCCCGGAGGGGCTGAGGCAAGGCCGACTGGCCGTCGCGAACGTTTTCGCGGAAGCCAAGCGTGAGCGCCGGCGCTTGAGGTAAATTAAAAAACCGCCTTATGGCGGTTTGTTTAATTTTTTGAAGTTGTGATGATGTTTTACTCTTTTGTAGATCTGGCGGCGACCTACTCTTCCGCGCCTTAAGACGAAGTACCATCGGCACAAAGACCTTTCACTTCCGGGTTCGGGATGGGACCGGGTGGGACAATCTTGTTATAACCACCAGATCAACAAAAGAGTAAACAGCAAGCAGTGCTTGCCGGATTGCGTTTTATTATTGGTGCATGCTTTGAAGTTGTTCCACACATAGAGAGAGTGTTGTTCTCTGTCTATGGAGGGGCTCTTCAAGCCTATCGAGCAATTAGTATCAGTAAGCTTCATCCATTACTGGACTTCCACACCTGACCTATCAACGTGGTGGTCTTCCACGGCTCTCAGAGAGACCTAATCTTGAGGGGGGCTTCCCGCTTAGATGCTTTCAGCGGTTATCCCGTCCGGACATAGCTACCCTGCAATGCGGCTGGCGCCACAACAGGTCCACCAGAGGTCCGTCCACCCCGGTCCTCTCGTACTAGGGGCAGCTCCTCTCAAGTCTCTTGCGCCCACGGCAGATAGGGACCGAACTGTCTCACGACGTTCTAAACCCAGCTCACGTACCTCTTTAATTGGCGAACAGCCAAACCCTTGGGACCTGCTCCAGCCCCAGGATGAGATGAGCCGACATCGAGGTGCCAAACACTGCCGTCGATATGAGCTCTTGGGCAGTATCAGCCTGTTATCCCCGGCGTACCTTTTATCCGTTGAGCGATGGCCCTTCCACACAGAACCACCGGATCACTATGACCGACTTTCGTCTCTGCTCGACCTGTCAGTCTCGCAGTCAGGCAGGCTTATGCCATTGCACTCAACGATCGATTTCTGGCCGATCTGAGCCTACCTTCGCGCGCCTCCGTTACCATTTGGGAGGCGACCGCCCCAGTCAAACTACCCGCCACAGTGGGTCCCAGTCCCGGGTTCACGGGACGTGGTTAGATATCAGGAACAACAAGGGTGGTATTTCAAGGGTTGGCTCCACAAGGACTGGCGTCCCTGCTTCAAAGCCTCCCACCTATGCTACACATGTTGTCCCTAATACCACACTGAAGCTGTAGTAAAGGTGCACGGGGTCTTTCCGTCTAACCGCGGGTACTCCGCATCTTCACGGAGAATTCAATTTCGCTGAGTCTATGTTGGAGACAGTGGGGAAGTCGTTACGCCATTCGTGCAGGTCGGAACTTACCCGACAAGGAATTTCGCTACCTTAGGACCGTTATAGTTACGGCCGCCGTTTACCGGGGCTTCAATTCGGTGCTCTCACACCTCCTCTTAACCTTCCGGCACCGGGCAGGCGTCAGACCCTATACGTCGTCTTGCGACTTCGCAGAGCCCTGTGTTTTTAGTAAACAGTCGCCACCCCCTCTTTTGTGCCCCCACCAAAAAGTTGCCTTAATGGTGGGCCTCCTTCTCCCGAAGTTACGGAGGCAATTTGCCGAGTTCCTTCAACATAGTTCTCTCAAGCGCCTTGGTATGCTCTACCATCCCACCTGTGTCGGTTTCGGGTACGGTCTATATGGTGGTGCTATTTCCTGGGACACCTTCGCGGCCCTTCCAATCCAATAAGGAAGAACAACTTACGGTATCCGTCACATTCCACCAGGTACAGGAATATTAACCTGTTTCCCATCGACTACGCTTTTCAGCCTCGCCTTAGGGGCCGACTCACCCTGCGCGGATTAGCCTTGCGCAGGAACCCTTGGGATTTCGGCGACAGTGTCTCTCACACTGTTTATCGCTACTCATGTCAGCATTCTCACTTCTGATATCTCCAGCATGGCTCACGCCACACCTTCGCAGACTTACAGAACGCTCCGCTACCACTTGATCATAAGATCAAATCCACAGCTTCGGTACATGTCTTGAGCCCCGGTACATCTTCGCCGCAAGACAGCTTAATTAGACCAGTGAGCTGTTACGCTTTCTTTAAATGATGGCTGCTTCTAAGCCAACATCCTGGTTGTTTTGGCCGTCTCACATGCTTTCCCACTTAGACATGATTTAGGGACCTTAGCTGGTGGTCAGGGCTGTTTCCCTCTCGACTATGGACCTTAGCACCCACAGTCTGTCTCCCAGGCTCTACTCTACGGTATTCGGAGTTTGGTTAGAATTGGTAAGGCTCGCGCCCCCCGCATCCATCCAGTGCTCTACCCCCGTAGGTAATACCTGAGGCACTACCTAAATAGTTTTCGCGGAGAACCAGCTATCTCCCGGCTTGATTGGCCTTTCACCCCTAGTCACAGGTCATCCCCGTCTTTTTCAACAGACGTGGGTTCGGTCCTCCAGTGCATGTTACTGCACCTTCAACCTGCCCATAACTAGATCGCCGGGTTTCGGGTCTAATCCACTTAACTCAGTCGCCCTATTCAGACTCGCTTTCGCTACGCTTACACCTAACGGCTTAGGCTTGCTAAGTAGACTAACTCACTGACCCATTATACAAAAGGTACGCCGTCACGGAACAAGTCCGCTCCGACTGCTTGTAGGCATTCGGTTTCAGGTTCTATTTCACTCCCCTCATCGGGGTACTTTTCACCTTTCCCTCACGGTACTGGTGCGCTATCGGTCGTATGGTAGTATTTAGGCTTGGAAGGTGGTCCTCCCATGTTCAGACAGAATTTCACGTGTTCCGCCCTACTCGAGGCCATTCTCTTTTCTTTCCCGTACAGGACTATCACCCACTATGGTCCAACTTTCCAGATGGTTCCGGTAAATCAAAGAATGGCACTGGCCTGGTCCCCGTTCGCTCGCCACTACTAGGGGAATCTCTGTTGATGTCTTTTCCTCCGGCTACTTAGATGTTTCAGTTCGCCGGGTTCGCCTCCTAACGCTATGTATTCACGTTAGAATACCCCTAAGGGTGGGTTTCCCCATTCAGAAATCTGTGGGTCAAAGGTTACTGGCACCTCACCACAGCTTATCGCAGCCTGTCACGTCTTTCATCGCCTCCATACGCCAAGGCATTCACCAAATGCCCTTTCGTCACTTGAGAGCTCCTCCATATCCA
>NZ_LRUA01000005.1 GCF_001550055.1 Kordiimonas lacus | reverse complement strand
CCCATTTGCATACGCATGCCAAAGGTGTTGCCTCTTTGGTGTGTGTCACCATCGGTGCTGAAGTCGGTAGCGCCAATCATCAGGCGCAAACTCTCTGTCGCGTACCAATTCAGGGAAGCAGCCCACGTATGACCATAGGTGCCCTGCCCCCTGTCCTGCAGGTCCAGGCGGCTATAGCGCACGGACACCTCCCACGCACCTGCGCCGTGGCCAAGGGGCTGGGCTGGCACCAACGCAGCAACGGTGCCGGATGCAGCGTCATAGGGCCGATGCTCCCCCGTCAGCACATAGCTGGCTGCGACATAGCCACCATCATAGGTGTAGGTCTCTGTGCCCTTTGTTCTGAGGCCGCCATATTCGGCCTGTATCAGCCAAGGGCCACGGGAGCCCGCCACCTCAATATTCGCATGCCGATACCGGTCTGCCGGGGTAAGGCTGCTTGTGAACACGTCATCCCCGTCCAGCCAGGCTTCTGGCTGTGCGGCTAGGGACAGCATGTCATCCTTCTCATTGCGGTGATAGACCGACAGCCCAACATGCAGGAAGCTGGTGCCTGACAGGATCGGTGCATAGGTGGCACGGACATGCAGGCCCCAGCCATCGGTGTCTTCGGTATCCTCATTCAGGTCATCAAGCGACACCCCTGTCTGCAGGCTCCAGCTATCGCCGTAGCTGTGAAGGAAGGCCCCAAGCTGGCCCCCTGTACCTACCTCAAAGGCGTCCGAGACCATGCTACGTTCCGGCAGGCCGCCATCGCGTTCGCTCGTGGCTGCAGACATGGTGTGATAAACCTTATAGTGACCAAGCGACAGCGATGTGTTTTCCGTCACCCTATAGTGCAGGTAGCTGTCATCCAGGCTGACGTTGCCGCCTGAGGGCATCGCCAGTTCCACCTGACCGCCCAGCCGGTCTGACACCTCAACCCCAACCCCGGCCTTCAGACTGCGCAACACATCCCCCGCCGACAACATCGGTGCACCCGCAGGGCTCACGTCCGTGGCGTCCAACTGAAGCTGACCGAAAAAATCAACCTCGGACGCCTTAGCTTCACCCGCCGCAAGCGTCAGACACCCACAAAGCGCGCAAGCGCTGACTTTCTTCTCTGTCGGAAAACGCATAAGAAAAACCCGGCTGCCGTTACCTGTTCAGACCGCCGATGCCGATATATTTAATCTCGACAAACTCATCGAGGCCATAGCGGGAGCCCTCGCGCCCAATACCGGATTCCTTGACGCCCCCAAAGGGCGCGGCCTCGCTGGACACGGTGCCTTCGTTCACCGCCACCATGCCGTATTCAAGCGCTTCGCTGACGCGCCAGATACGCCCCATATCCTGTGTGAACACGTAGGACGCCAGGCCGTAGGGTGTGTCATTGGCCACGCGAACGGCCTCATCCTCGTCCTTGAACCGGTAAAGCGCAGCAACGGGGCCAAAAATTTCGGTGTCCGCGATCGTCAGGTCGGGCGTGCCGCCGGTCAGGATGGTGGGCGGAAAGAAGGTGCCCTGCCCGTCCACAGCATACCCTCCGGTGCGCACCTCGGCACCGCAAGCCGCCGCGTGCCGCACAAGGGATTCCACCTTCGAGACCGCACCATCATTAATCAGCGGGCCCACGGTTGTCTCAGGCGCCATGCCATCCCCCAACGTGAGGGCCGCAACCCTGGCCTCCAACTTGGCGGCGAAAGCCTCATAAACACCGATCTGCACCAGAAAGCGGTTAGCACTGATGCAGGTTTGCCCGGCATTCCTGAATTTGGCCAGCATGGCGGCGTCGGCCGCCTGATCAAGATCGGCATCGTCAAACACGATAAAGGGGGCGTTACCGCCAAGCTCAAGCGACACTTTCTTGACCGTGTTGGCACAGTTCCGCATCAACAGTTTGCCCACGCGGGTTGAACCCGTGAAAGACAGCTTGCGCACATCCGGGTGGTCCGTCAGCGCTTTCGCCACCTCGGCCGGCTGGCTGCAGGTCACCAGCTTGATCACATCATCGGGCAAGCCCGCCCGTTTTGCCAGCAGCACAAGCGCCACTGCAGACAGCGGCGTATCTTCCGCCGGCTTGATCACGACGGTGCAGCCCGCCGCAATCGCTGGCGCCACCTTGCGCATGATCATGGCACTGGGGAAATTCCAGGGTGTGATCGCCGCCACAACCCCGATGGGTTGCTTGACCACCATCAGCCGCCGACCCGGGGCATTGGTGGGGATAATGTCGCCATAAAGCCGTTTGGCTTCTTCCGCAAACCAGGTGATATAGGACGCCCCGTGCAGGATCTCCCCTTTGGCTTCCATGAGCGGCTTGCCCATTTCAAGGGTCAGCAGCTGCGCCAGCTCGTCCACATGGGCCACGATCAGGTCGTGCCACGCCATCATGGCCGCGGTCCGGCTTTTTGCGGTTTCCTGGCTCCAGGCCTTGAAGGCGCCACGCGCGTCTGCCACAGCCTGACGGGCGTCTGCTGCCGTCATATCGGCAACCGTGCCCAGCACGGCGCCCGTGGCCGGGTTCTTTACATCAAAAGTGCTCGCGCCCACCGGCGCAGCATGGTCAAATACGTCCGTGATAAACTGCGGCCAGGACGCACGAGACATTGGGACGGTTCCATCTGCTGGTGCTGCCATGTCACATAACCCCAACGTCTGCGGCGGTCTGATCCAGGCTTTTCACCGCCTTTTCCACCAGTTCGTCAATTTGCGCGCGGGTGATGGTCAGCGGCGGGCTTGCCACCATTGATTGCCCGACAGCACGCATGATCAGCCCATTGTTCAAACAGTGGTCCCGGCATTTCACGGCCACGGCGAGATCTTCCTCAAACAGTGTTTTTGTGGCCTTGTCTTTCACAAGCTGGATACCCGCCAACAGGCCCGCGCCGCGCACTTCCCCCACCAGCGGATGATCCGCCACCGCATCGGTCAGTGTTTTACGGAAGTATGGGGCCGTATCGTCATGCACGGTCTGGATGAGATTTTCGTCTTTTATCAACTGGATGTTGGCAAGTGCCACGGCACAGGACACAGGATGGCCGGAATAGGTATAGCCGTGGGAAAACAGCCCGCCTTCCTGCAGGGTTTTATGTACTCGGCCACTGTAGGCCACTGCAGCAATCGGTAGATAGCCAGACGACAACCCCTTCGCCATGGGCATCAGGTCTGGCTGGATACCATAGGCTTCACAGCCGAACCAATGGCCCAATCGGCCAAAACCGCAAATCACCTCGTCCGCCACCAGCAGCACATCATACTTGCGGCAGATGCGCTGGATTTCCGGCCAGTAAGTGGCTGGCGGGTCAATCACCCCGCCCGCACCCTGGATGGGTTCACCCACAAAGGCCGCGACATTCTCTGGTCCCAGCTCAAGGATCTTGTCTTCAAGTGCCTGGGCTGCCTTCAGGCCAAATTCGGCTTCGCTCAAATCGCCGCCCTCGGCGTACCAGTGCGGGTGCATGATGTGCTCAAACCCCGGCAGCAATGACTTGCCCATGCCGTGCATCGCCGCCATGCCGCCCAGGCTGGTGGCTGCAAGCGTGCTGCCGTGATAGCCAAGGTTGCGACCGATGAAAATCTGCTTGTCCGGCTGGCCTTCCACTTCCCAGAAATGGCGCACCATGCGGATGATGGTGTCATTGGCTTCAGACCCCGAATTGGTGAAAAAAAAGTGGTTCAAATCCCCCGGCGTGATTTCCGACAGCACGCGCGACAGTTCAATCTGTGGCGGTGTGGCGCTTTGAAAAAACACATTATAGTAGGCCAGTTTCTGCATCTGCGCGTGTGCGGCATCAATCAGTTCCTGCCGCCCGTAGCCTACATTCACGCACCAAAGCCCGGCCATGCCATCGAGTATCTTGCGGCCCGATGAGTCTGTAATGTAAACGCCGTCTGCGTGGGTCACTACAAGTGGGCCCTTGGTGTCAAAATACTTCGGGTCGGTGAAGGGATGCAGGTGATGCGCAACATCCAGTTTCTGCCATTCATCGGTACCTCGTTCTACTGCAGCCATTGTGCCCTCCTTGTTCTGTTGTTCTCGCTGCCATGCCTCGGGTGTGCACCCCACATGGCTTTGTCCTTGTTTGAAATGATATGAAATGCGGCCCGTCACGCGGAAGGTGCGAAGCACACGCATGCCGGTGTGCCGGACGCACCGTCCTGCCCCTAAAGCGTGTCCAAGTTCGCTTGCATCAGCCGCGCAATATGCTGCGCCCCCGGCGCACCTTGTCCCCGCAGGCCGTCAATGATGCTTTCCATGTCGGCGCGGTCTTTTTCCTGGTTGAGCCGACAGATGCCCTCAATCGCCTCCACCTCCAAATGGAAGGCCATCACCATGGGCACATAGCGCTTCATCTGTTCAGGTGTCAGCGCGTCCATCGACCATGGCCGCTCCCCTTCGCGGCAGGGGGCCAATGCCTCCATATGGGCCACAGTGCGGTCGAGCACATCCAGCGCGCAGTCAGGCTCAGGCAGCAGCTTCAGCCGCCCACGCACCTGCACCGACACATAGCTCCAGGTTGGGGCCACGACATTCTTCCTGAACCAGCGCGGGGAGATATAGGCCCCACCGGTTGAAAAACTGACAAGCGCCGAGGCGCCGGCAATAATAGCATCACATTGGGGGTTCCGAACTGCCATATGCCCGGCCAGTAGCGGCCTGTCGACATCCAGCCGCTGGGCGCGAATAATAGGCGCCGCGGTGACTTGCTGATTGCCGTCGTGGGCTGTGAACACCTGCCCCACCGGGTTGGCTGCAATGAAGGCATACAGCGCCCCTTCGCCCTGCATGGCGTAATGTTCTGGCACAAAAATATCCTGCCCTGCATTATCCCACGATTTGAAAAGCGGTGTATCAGCCTCAGTCATCATCCAGCCTCCTGCATTGACATTCTGGCAGGATAGCCATTTGCAACAGGCTGCAAGAGACGCCTAATATGACAAGGGCGGTGACATCTGATCACCGCCCTCTCATCAGTTTGCCAAACCGGCCTATTGCCCGGCCCAGGCCTCGTTCCAGTCGATGCCGTTATAATCCGGAAGCTCCCAATAGAACTTGTTGCGCGGCCGGTCATAGTTGCCGATTTCATTCATCGTCAGACTGTCATACAGGCGGCCGTTCACCATGGTCAACGAGACACTGTCGCTGTTGTGAATATCCTCAAGCGGGTTCTTGTCCATGACAATAATGTCCGCCAACTTGCCAACTTCCAGCGATCCGATCTCGTGATCTAGCCCCAGTGTTTTGGCGCCATTGATGGTCGCGGTCCTCAGTACACGGTGCGGGGTCATACCCCCGGCAGCCATTGACCACATCTCCCAGTGCAGGGCCAGGCCAAAGACCTGCCCGTGTGACCCGGAGTTGATGATCACCCCGGCATCGTCCAGCTTTTTGGTGGACCGACTGACAGACCGGAAGCCAACATCCCACAGTTCAGGCGCGGCCTTCATGGTCGTCATGCTGCGCACATGCACCGGCGCTGAATAGGGTGTCGGAATGGCGCTATAGCCAGAGGTGGTTTCCTGCACATAGGCCTGAATCTTGGGGTTTTCCCACGCCCGCGTGGTTTCATACAGATAACTTTCGCCCATCATTTCCCCAAAGGTGACATTCAGCGTCGGCGTGTTGGCCACACCAGAGGCCGCCGCAAGCTGGACGATATCGTCATAATAGGTGGCCACCGGGATATTGTGCTCAAGCGCCATATGGCCATCCAGAAACACGCTGATATCCAGATAGAACTGGCTTTCGCCTTCAGCATCAATCATCAGGCCCTTTTCACGCCCTGCCTTCACAAGCTGCTGACGCGCACGCCGGGATGGCTGTTTATAGCTTTTCAAAATGCGCCCACCCAAGGCCCGCTTGCGGTCCATGGTGTTCAGCGCATCATCGTAGGTTTCGAGCGGCACAAAAGTGCCGTCCCCCTTGCCGGATCGGCCATAGATGACCTTGCCTGTGGAAATGAAGCGTGGCCCCACCAGCTTGCCCGCCTGCTGCATTTCAGTGGCGGCATAGGCTGTCAGCTCGTCGGTGTAGGGGTCATAATTGGTGGTGACGCCAAAGGCCGCAGCCGCATAATGGCTTGGATGCTTTTGCGGCATCAGCCCGCCATAATAACAACAGGCGATATGGCCATGCATGTCTACAAGCCCCGGCATCACGGTTTTGCCGGTGGTATCAACGATGTGCGTACCGTCCGGGATATCAACAGCGTCCACCGGGCCAACGGCCTTGATCAGGTTACCTTCCACCAGCACCGTGCCTACTGCGATCACGTCATCGCCCCTCATGGTAATCACACGCCCGCCCGTAAAGGCCACCAGCCCTTCCGGTTTGTCGGCGGGAACGGAAAGGGAAAGGTTTGCCATGTGGGTTGGCTTCAACCCGTTTTGAACGTCGGCGCGAAAGATATCGCTGCCCAGCGTCCAATAAAGGCTCTCGGAATCCGTAGCCCAACTAATGCCATATCCGCTTGTTTCTGTCAGCTTTGTCACCGGCATACTGCTGTTAGCGGAAGACAGTTCGGTCACCTGCCCGGTTTCCACATAGGGCATCACGAAATATTGGTGGTTTTCCTTGAAAGCGACCCAATTACCGTCAGGCGAAAGACGGATGTCCGACCGGTCAGCGGTTTTGGCAATGGCATGTACGCGCGCATCAAACCCGTTCAGATTCACGCTGACCAGTTCCTTGTCGCGGCCCGCCGGGCGCACAAAATACAGCCGGTCGCCACTGGCGGCATACTGTGGACTGATGGCCGCATCACCAATACGCACTGGATCACCGCCCCTTACGGCAACGCGGTAGAGGCCCGCCTTACCGCGGTAGCCACCCAGGCTTTTCCCCCCTTCATCGATCACAAAGGCCAGTTCCCGTCCATCTGGGGAAAACACCGGCGTGCGAATGGCACCGCGGCTGGCCGCCAGGTTGCGGGCCCGCTTCCCTGACGCATCGGCAACCATCAACTGGCTGCCCTTTTCGTCGTCCCACGCCACATAGGCCAGCTTTTTGCCATCCGCCGAATAGGCCGGTTCAAATTCAAACGCTGTGGCGGACGTCAGCCGTGTGGGCATGCCATCTGGCAACCTCTTCACCCACAGATGCCCCAGCGCATGAAAAACCGCCCTGCTGCCGTCCGGGGATACCTTCAGTGTTTGCGCGGATTTTACATCCACAGCCTCAGGTACCAGCGGATCAAAAAATTTCGGAGGCGTAATGATCGTATGGCTGCTTTCTGCCTCAAACGGGATGGGCGTGACAGCACCAGTTTTCATATTGACCTTAAAGAGCTTACCCTTGCCCCATATGGCCACATGTTCACCATCCGGGAACCAGTCAAAACCGGGGTAATAAACACCCTGCTGGTAGAAGTCCGCCTGCTGGTCCCGCGCCAGTTCATCATACACCGGCTGTTGTTGACCGGTTTCAAGATCGAGCGCGAAAAGCACTGTCTTGTCTTTCACCCGGCGCACAAACGCCAGGGTTTTACCGTCGGGCGACACCTGCGGTGACAGGGCGCTGCCGAAGCCTTTTACCAGTTCGACGGTTTCGCCGGTTTCCATATCCCGCCGCATGACGCCATAGTTCACATGGTTGGCCACCACCACGATGTGATGGTCCTCCAGCCGTTTGGTGTAATAGAGGTATTTGCCGTCAGGGGAGAAATCAGGTTCCTGCACGTCGCGCCGGTTTTCCGGCACGTCCACCAGCGTTGTGCCGCTGCCGCCCGAGACATGATACAGCCGGATTTCGCTTTCCCGCTGGGTCGCGAATGTATTGACCATGCTGGCCGTTGCAATATAGCTGCCATCTGCTGACCAAACGGGGTTCGCCAGCACATTTGTGCTTTCGTCCGTAATCATGCGGGGATTGCTGCCATGCGCGCCAATGGTCCAGATATTCTCGAACCCGCTTCTGTCGCTCATATAGAGGATACGACTGCCGTCGGGGCTGAAGGACGGCGTGCGGTCAATGGCGGGCCCCTGAGTGATGGCGGTTGCCTTGCCGCCTGTCGCGGGCATGGTGTACAGATCCCCCAGCAGGTCAAACACCAGCGTTTTACCGTCCGGGCTGACATCCACGCTCATCCAGGTGCCTTCTTCAAGCGTGAAGCTGACTTTTTTGGCTGGTTGGCCGGTATTTTCAACATCCCAACTATCAGCCGCCCACCCTTGTTCTGCGCTTGTAGCCAAGACCAGCATCGCGCCCGCGATAAGGATTGCTTTCCCGCTCATATATCTTCCCCTGTCATGTCCATTTGGCCCCATGATCGCCTGAAGAGCACCCTAGGTCCAGACGCCAAAAGGGCACAGCCGGGTGCCCCCGGTGCACCACCGGCACCGCCCCCCCCTTTCTTAACACCTGTGCGCCCTGCGCGGCATCCCTTACCGTTCACTGAACGGGAAAAGGGGAAATATCATGCGTGTAAAACCGACATCAGCCGCCCGCACACTGGGATACATTGGTTTGCTGACATACGCGGTGCTTCTTGGCGTACTTGCCGTCACGGGCGCCATGCAAGCCTATTATTATGAACTGGATGAATGGCTGAACCCGCAGTTTTACAACATGCCCACACGCGGCGGGGCCCAACACCCCGCTGACCTGATCAGTGCCCTTGAAAGCCAGATACCCGGAGCGCGCGTCTGGTATATGGAACAGCGCAAGGCCAATGGGCGCAGTGTGATGATGGCGGTAGAGCCCGCCTTTAACAGCGCCACCCAAACGTACGCCAACCTGCCCCACACCTATTATTACATGGACCCTGTCACGGCAGAAATTGTAGGCGGACGCACTTGGGGTGCCTGCTGTTTTGAACCCGAGAACCTGATGAATTTCACTTATGAACTGCACCGCACACTGATGCTGCCTAGCGTTTGGGGCCTTTACATCACCGGCGGTGTTGCCATCATATGGTGCCTTGGCCTTGTTGCCGCAGGTGCATGGGCACTGATGCGACGCCAAACGACCCACACCAAGTGGATGGCCACAACAGCCCTTATGATGACGCCGCTTGCCCTCAGCAGCGTCGCCATGAATTTGAATGATGAATTGTTCCGCCCGGTGGTGAACTGGTTCTCCCCCGTCAAACCAACAATTTATGGCGAATATGCTACCAAGGGCGCCACCGACCTGGGCACACGCGCCATGTCCTATCGCGACGCCTATGACAATGCCATAACGCTTGGCAAGGAAAACGGCTGGGCAACCCCGCCGGGAGAGCTGTTTTATAGCGGCATCTATAACTTCTATGGGTTTGGGTATGGCGTCAGGGACCCGCAAGGCATGGGCAATGACTGGGCTTTTATCAGCGCCGACGATGGGCGGCTTTTGCGGGCCCGCACACCGAGAGAAGGCACCGCGGGTGAAATCTTCACTGCCGCCCAGTTACCCATCCACAGTGGGCGCATTCTGGGCGGCTGGAGCCAGTTTTACGTGTTCGCCGTAGGGCTATTGATCACCTACCTGTGCTGGCGGTTGGGGCGGTATGCCATCTTGGGCCTACGCAAGAAAAAGCCTTAGCGGCGAAGCCACCAAAGGCGCAGGCCAAATACCATCATGGCCAAAAGCCACAGGCCTGTGATGATTGACAGCAACCGCCCGATAAGCCCAAATGTTCCACCGGTATGAATGCCATAGAAGCTATTCAGGAAGCGCTGCCCAACGGGTAACGCCAACGCGTCATAAGCTTTCAACACTTTGCCGTCCTGCGCATCTACATAGACAGTGGTTTCACCGTACAGGCGGCGCAGTTCCCCCGCCTGCAGCAAGCGAATGCGGTAATAGGGTTTTGTGCTGCTCGGCAAGGTGAACATGGACACTTTGGCCTGCGGGAACCGGTCCTGCGCGGCGGCTACTGCCTTCGCCAGGCCGACAGCGTTCAGATTGGGCACAGCCGCCACCTCTGGTGCGGGCTGGGGCGCACCAAATGGCACAGCCAGCTGGTCTTCCCACGCCAACAGCACGCCAGCCCCGACAAACAGCGTAGCCGGCACAATGAAGGCCAGACCCAGCGCCCGGTGAAAGCCGTACATACCCGCTGGCCCTGTTGTCACCCGAGGCCACGACACCGCCTTCTTCCAGGTGCCACGTTTGGGCCACGCCAGCTTTAGCCCCAGCATCATGTTGGTAAACAGAAGAAACCCGCTGACGCCCACGATGATGTGGCCAAGATCACCAGCCCACAGTTTGGCATGCAGTTCCAGCACCAGCTCAAACAAGCCAGCGTCCAAAATCTCGGGGTTGGAGGGCAATTCCCGGTGGACCATACCCTGCCCATCAATGCGCAAGACGCTATAGCTACCGCTCGCGTCTACCACATAGGCATCAAATGCCCCAAATGACCCGTTTGCCACATACGCAAACGGAACCCTGCTGCCAGGTCGGCCCGCCAGCATATTGGCGAGGCTCCCGTCAATGGCGTCAAAGTCCAGAGAGTATTCTGCGTCTGGCAGCGTCAGGCTGTCAATTTCCTGATGAAACTGCAGGGTCACCCCTGTCAGCACCTGCACAAGCCAGAAGGCCGCGACGGCAAGGCTGATTGCCCGGTGGGTTTTTCGAATGCGTTTTTTCACTGGCATCCTCCAGAAAAAAGCCAGCCGCCGAAGCCGCTGGCGAAAAGGGAACCACCGCCGCAAGGGGTTCTGGGAAGGGAGGAGAAGCAGCGGTGGCTTAGGGAATTAAAAGTCGAAGCCTACCTTCACACCAACTGTCCGTGGGCGGGTGCGGTTGGCGTTGTTCCAGCCGTGATACGGGTCGATATATTTGTTCACGTTGGTCAGGTTCTGTGCGAACAGCTCAACCGTCACGTTGCCCCGTGTCAGACCAAGGCGTGCGTCCAGAAGGCCGATCTTGTCAGAAAGCTGTGGCGTGTTTTCAGCCGGGAAGCTCGTGAGGTCCACATAGGGCATGCGATCCCGGTAGCTATAATCCACCCGGAAGAAACCCGGCATACTGTCTGACCAGCTGAAGTCATAACTCGCACCCAGCGTCAGGCTGAAATCTGGCACATAGTCGATCGGGTCACCCACCACATTCGCGGTGTCATCCGCGTTGATTTCGGTCACTTCCGCATCAATCACGGTGCCTGACGCGCTGAAAGTCAGGGCGTCGGTCATCTTCCAGGCCAGACTGGCCTCAATACCGCGCACCTCGGCGGCACCGACGTTGCTGATCAGCGACTGGAAGCCCAGATCACCGCCCAGGAACACCAGGCCACGCCGCAGCATGTCTGTATATTCGGTATAATAGGCCGCGATATCGTAATAGAGGGCACCGCCCGCTGCGCTGCCTTTCACGCCCAGCTCATAACTCCACAGGCTTTCCGGGTCATATTCCGGCAGGCCTGCCGAGTTGAAGCCGCCGCTGCGGAAACCTTTGGCCACGCTGGCATAGATATTGGTGTTATCACTGAGCGCATAACTCAGGTAAAAGCGCGGATCGACCGAATCGAACGTACCTTCCTGCACGGTCGCATTGGGTGCGAAACCGTTGGTTTCCGTCTGGTCATCCTCGAAATAGCGGATGCCCGCACCAATCTGCAGCGCGTCGGTCAGCTGGTAGGAAACATCACCGAAGACCGAGAAGGATTCAGACGTGTTGGCAGAGTAATATTCCTGATCCGCCACCACGAAACCGGCGTAATCATACTCGAAATAGGCGGTCAGCGACCGTTCCATATCGGTATAGAAGCCACCGATTGTCCACTGCAGCGGGCCGTCGCCTGTGGATGTCAGGCGCACTTCCTGCGAGAACTGGTTACCCGGATTATAGCGGTTGTCGTTGCCTGCCAGAATGCCTTCATAAATGGTTTCCGGCCCCCCAAAATAGGCGAATGGATATTGGTGATACTGGTCCGTGTAGCTGGTGGAACTAAGGAGATTGGCAAAGCCGAGATCGTAGGAGATCTCCAGGTTATAAAGCTCATAATCCCAGATTTTAGGGATCAGGGTTTTAGACGCGTCGATCGCAACAAACACAGTCCGGTCAGGCTGCTCGAAGCCCTGCCCCAGCTCATATTCCGCGTGGTAGGACACGAAGGTTGCCGTCATGTCCAGCGCATCAGTCGGCTTCCAGCGGGCCTTCACACGCAGGTTCGTCAGCTCTTCATCGTTGCCGTTCTTGATGCCGGCTTCAGGCTGGTCCTGCCAGCCACCGCCTGTTTTCACATTGGCCGCGATCCGCAGCGCGAATTTGTCTTTGACAATGGGAATATTCACCACACCGGTGGCATCCACGCCCATATCACCCGATTTAACGGAGGTGAGTTCCAGCCCCATATTGCCGCTCATGGCCTCAAGGTCCGGATCATTGGTGATATAACGCACCGCACCTGCCACGGCCCCCTGGCCATACAGCGTGCCTTGCGGCCCTTTCAGAACCTCGACGCGCGCCAGGTCCAGCGTGCGGGTGGGCAGCACGTCATAGCCCGTCAGCACCATGGGCACTTCATCCTGATACACGCTGACAAGCGCACCGCCGCCGTGGGCGTTGGCAATACCGCGCATAAAGATCTGATAGCTGCCAGGCCCGTCTTCCCGCATGGTCAAGCCCGGCACCGCAAAGGACAGGTCCTGCACGGTATCAATGCCACGCTCTTCCAGCTCAGCGCCGCTTAAAGTGGCGATGGCCATGGGCACGTCAATCAGACGTTGCTCACGCTTCTGCGCGGTCACCACAATTTCTTCAAACAGCATGTCATCACTGCTTGCTGCACCATTCTGCGCCAGCGCGCCAGAGCCCAGAAGCGCAACCGCCGACAGGCTTGTTAGAAGTTTACCAGACACTCTCATCATTTCCTTTTCCCCTCTGAGATAGGCAGAGAACCTCCCCCGGCTAACGCCCAGGCACTACCTGAAATTTCTTCACGCTTTAAAGTATGAAGCTGGGGCAGCGAAAGAATAGATGCCAATCGTGCAACAAACGGTGCGCATCAGTCACCGGCCTAGTTTTGCGTGTATTCCGGAGGAATATATTCATGTAAAAATTGCGACACAATCCGCTGTCATGCCGCCTGCCCGCTTCAATATAGTTTTTAATATTGATTATCAATATTAATTTTAACCCTCATCGACAGGACAGCCATTCGGCCGCGCCATCAACATGAATCTGCGCACCAATAGCCGTGCTTTCGTTGCCAGACAGCACCGATCGCCCAACCCTTATCTGCCCTTTTTCAACAGCCCGCACACCGTAAGGCCTGTTGCCCGCGATGGTGCTGTTTTCCACACAGATGCGCGCAGCACCGGTGGCATACAGCCCGTCGTCCTCGTTGCCAACAAATTGGGAATTTGAGATGACCGTCTGTGTCCTGTCATAGGCCGCAACACCTGCGGATTCACTATTTTCCACATGGGCGCCCTCAAGCCGCAATACAGCATCTTCTTCAAGCCAGATGCCCAGATGGCTGTCCAGAATGCGCAAGCCCCGCACCGTCAGGTGGCTGTTGCCACGGCCAGTCAGTGCCATTTTCTCAACATCCTGAATAGTGACATCATCAATGCTCACCATGCTGTCAATCAGGAAGATACCGTGCCCGTCATAGATGTTGTCTTCCTTTTCCAAAGCCCGAAACCCGATGATTTCAAGGCCTTGAATATGCAGGTTGCTACCTCTCGCCACAAAAGCCGAAGCATATAGGCCCATGCTGCCGTCAATCACCGCGCCGGATTCACCGGTGATCGTCAGGTCCTTGCCATCCAGAACCACAAAACCCCGAACGGAAAGGCTTTCTCCTTCATCACTGAAAGGGACATCCCTGTGGGCCTGGGGGTGGTATCGGCCAGCCCGCACAATAATGCGCGCACCCGGCGTTGCCGCATCAACGGCATCCTGAAGGGCTGTCGCGCCACTAAAGGCACAGCCCTCGCCCGCTTCCACGCATACATAAAGAGTATCATCGGCCCCGTTCACCCCCGTTGCCACCATCAACAACCCTGCCACCAGCAGCCCCCGCACATAGAATGCCATCGCCTTATTCTCCCTGTCATGTTTGCATCACTTGAAAGGCATTTTATCCCGCAGGTCCAACTGGCATAAGGTGCGATCCCAGTGGCACCCGGTGCGCACACCTCACCACCCTTTCCCCGCTTGGCACCTTCCGCCACGCCCTTTTCCCCCGCTACACTGCGGGTAACAATTGGCCGTTCCAGCAACGAAGGGGGACCTATGCAACCGTACACTGATGCCCACAAGAGAGGGGAGAAGCGACAGTGACAGAAGCGATTAAGCAGCTATTTGACGACCAGGCTGCCCAGCCGGAACTGGGATCGGTGCGCGATGCCTATTCAGGCCGATTGTTCCCAACCACCCAAATCCACACTTTCCGGAATATCGACAAGCTGTTCCCGACACGGGTGGTCGGTCGCGGTGACAGGCAGCCCAGGCCGCTGCAATACCGCCCCCTGCCCCTTGCTGACATGACGATTGAGACCGATCAGGGCGACTATGATTTTTATGATTATGTCTCCCGCAACCGGGTGACGGCGCTGTTGGTCACCAAGGATGAAAAGGTCGCGCTTGAGCAATATGAATATGGCAACACGCCGGATACACGCTGGATGTCTATGTCCATGGTGAAATCCATCAGCACCACGCTGGTGGGAGCGGCCATGCAGGACGGTCTGATTACCAGCCTGGATGATCCGCTGACCAAATATCTGCCCAGCCTGAAGGGCGGCAGTTATGACCGCGTCACCGTCCGACATCTATTGCAGATGACATCCGGCGTGCATTGGGACGAAACCCATACCGACCCGAATTCAGAACGTCGTCAGGTGCTGGAATTGCAGATCGCACAAAAGCCCGGCGCCATTCTGGACTATATGGCGTCTCTGCCCCGCGTAGCGGAACCCGGCACCCACTGGAACTACAGCACCGGCGAAACCCATGTGGTGGGTGAACTGGTGCGGGCCGCCACAGGCGAATATCTGGCGGACTATCTGTCGCGTAAAATCTGGTCTCGTTTGGGCATGGAAAGTGACGCCACATGGTGGCTGGAGGCCAAGGACGGCCTTGAGGTGGCAGGCAGCGGCCTCAGCGCTACGCTCAGGGATTATGCCCGTTTTGCCCACTTCATCATGAATGGCGGCGTGATCGACGGAGAAGCCATCCTGCCAGACTGGTGGGTAGCCGAGGCCGGGGCCTCCCGCGTGATCAACGGGCAGGACCTAGATTATGGCTTTATGTGGTGGCCTGTACATCCGCCCGCGGGCACCAATTTCGCTCCCGGCTTCAGCGCCCGCGGCATTTTTGGCCAATATATGTATATCAACCCAACCGAACGAATTGTCATTGTGGTCTGGAGCGCCCGCGCCAAACCGTTGGGGTCTGAAGTCATTCTCGACAATGACTTTTTCAATGCAGTGGTGAAAACGATACGATAAACAGACAAGGCCGGGGTACGACCGGCGGGGAAGTGGGATGCACGACAATATGACTTCAGCAGACGCCAGCGCCGATAAGGCCAAGCCGGTAATCGGGGACACCTTCATGGGGCACCCGAAGGGGCTGGCCTACATCGTTTTCACCGAGGCCTGGGAACGCTTTTCCTTTTACGGCATGCAGGCGCTTCTGGTGCTCTATATGGCCAGTTATCTCCTGCATCCGGGCACCATTGAAAATGTCGCGGCTTTTGCCGGGTTTCGCGTGTTGCTGGAAGGTATTTTCGGCCAGCTTTCCATTCAGGCCATGGCTACCCAGATTTTTGGCCTGTATATCGGGCTGATCTATTTCATGCCGGTGATCGGCGGCTGGCTGGGCGACCGTTTCCTGGGCCAACAGAAGGCTGTTCTTTTGGGCGCGGCCATGATGGCGGCGGGCCATTTCCTGATGGCGTTCGAAGCCGCTTTCCTGTTTGCGCTGAGCGCCCTGATCGTGGGCGCCGGCCTCCTCAAGGGCAATCTGGCTGCGCAGGTTGGGCGGCTGTATGCCAAGGATGACCAGCGTCGCGACACGGCCTACTCGGTGTATGTCATGTCAATCAATGTGGGTGCCGCTGTTGCCCCGCTGGTATGTGGCACGCTGGGGGAACTGTATGGCTGGCATTATGGCTTTGGTGCTGCGGGCATTGGCATGGTTGTCGGGATTTTCATCTATCTGGCCGGACGCCATCACTTACCCCATGACAGCGCCAAAATCGAACACGGCGATCAGCCCAAGCTGCAGCCCGGTGACGGCAAAACCATCGTGGCCATATTGGCCCTGTTCATCATCGCCGCCCTGTTCTGGACAGCGCAGACACAGGTTTGGAACACCTATCCTTTATGGATCAGGGGTCGTATTGACCGGGAGATCCTCGATATGCTGGTACCGGTTACCTGGTTTCAGGCGCTTGATTCCATTGCTGTACTGCTGTTGGCCCCGCTTGTGATGTGGTATTGGCAGCGTCAGCGTAACCGGGCGCAGGAACCCGGTGACCTGAGGAAAATTATCATCGGCTGCCTTGTGTTTACTGGCGCCTGTGTCTGGCTGGCGGCTGGGGAAACCTTGTCAGGCGGCTCGCAACTATCACTGATATGGCCCGTGGTGTTCCATTTTATCTGTGCTGTTGGTTTCCTGTATGTGGGGCCGATCATGCTGGCGCTGGTATCGCGCGCGGCACCAGAAGCTGTCAACGCCATGATGGTGGGGGCTTATTATCTGTCCCTCTTCTTCGGCGGCATGGCCAGCGGCTGGCTTGGGCGGTTTTACGAGCCCATGTCCGAGGCCGGTTTCTGGTTGATGCATGCGGGTATTGTAGGCGCTGGCGCGCTTCTTGTGTTCCTGCTGCACAAGCCCTTCACCCGGCATCTGCGGCTTTCACACCAATGACCTGTCACCAAACATCCACCCACACTTTTGACAGGCTTGACAGGGCGCTGCCCAGGCCCTCTAAATCCTGGGGCCTGGTGTCATGAATCCCCAGGCAGCAACGCAGGAAATATCCACAGTCGAGGCGGGGATGACAGCCGACAAGCCAAAAACAAAAGGATTTTCGGCAACATTGCCCTCGCGCAAGGCATTGCCGCCGTTTGAGGCATTGCGCGCCTTTGACGCTGTTGCCCGGCTGGGCGGCATTCGCAAGGCCGCACAGGGGCTGGAGCGGGACCACGCGGTGATCAGCCGCCATATCCGCACCATGGAGGCCTGGACAGGCGCCGTGCTGGTGGAACGCACACCCACCGGCGTCACGCTGACAGATCAGGGGCGGCAGTATCACGAACAGATTGCAACGGCCATTGATGCGCTGGCGAATGCCACGCTTGACCTGATGAAACAAAGCGATGAAGAAGCCCTTCAGATATGGTGCATGCCCGGGCTGGCGTTTCACTGGCTGACCGGCAAGCTGGGGGCCTTTGAAGCCGCTTACCCGAATGTGGCAATTGAAGTGCGCCCCACAGAAGCCAGCCCGGACCTGGCCGCCAACGAAGCCGACATCGATATCCGCTTCGTGCCGCAATATGGTGCCGATTTTCAGATACCGCAGGGCATCCGGCAGCTTGAACTTGCTTGCCTGCCGATCATCGGTGTCGCCAGTCCGGACTATGTGGAAAAGGCCCCACCCATTACCAAACCCACTGACCTTGCTGATCACCAGCTTTTGCATGAAGAAAGCTCTGAATACTGGCAGGACTGGTTGGCGGCAAACGGCCATAAATCCAAGGGCGAACTGACGGGCCCCCTGTTATGGCAAGGGCACTTGACTATGGATGCTGCCCGACATGGCCGTGGCATTGCCCTCAGCAACCGTATTGTTGCCGCGCGCGATATTGAGGAAGGCCGCCTGGTTGACGTTGGTGAAAGCATTCCGGCATTCAACGACAAAACGCTCGGCAAATATCTGTTCCTGGCGCGGGCCGACAGGTGGGACCTGCCGTCCGTTCGCCGTTTCCGCACGTGGCTGCACACCGCCATCGCCAAGGAACTGCCATCCAGCTAACGCCTTGGTGCATCAGGCGCACCATAAGGCACATGGTTATCGCCTTTGCGCGTGACCCAGCCAAGCCATAGGCTGTGCCGAAGCTTTTCAAAAAATATGGGACGACGGAGGAAACAGATGGCGGGAACCCCAAAACAACGAGAGAAACAAGTATCACACGCGCTAAAGGCGCTGCTGCTGAGCACGGTACTATGCCTGCCTGCATTCGCCGCACCGGTTGATGGCCAAAGCGGGCTGGAGCCGGTTTTGAATGCCGGCGACAATAAAATGACATTCGACTGGCCCATTCTGAAAGTGGGCACCGGTGAATATGTCGAGGGCCCTACTGGCGTGACGGTTTTTCATTTTAACCGCAAGGTCAATGTGGCTATTGATGTTCGTGGCGGCGGGCCGGGCACCGTGAACGCCCCCTATATGAATCTGGGCTATGACATGGCCGAACTGGATACAATCGTCTTCGCGGGTGGGTCCTGGTATGGGCTGGAGGCCACCACGGCCGTAGCCACCGCCCTTAAGGATGACGGCATCCGGGACGGTGATGCCTTCAGCCTGGAGCCCAACATCGCCATGTCGGTTGGCTCCATCATCTTTGATTTTGGCAGCCGCCGCCTGAATGAAATTTACCCGGATAAAAAGCTCGCGCAGGCCGCGTACCGCGCCGCCAAGACAGGGTCTTTCCCGCTGGGGGCGCAGGGGGCCGGCCGGTTCGCGAAATCTGGCGGGATTTTTGGCTGTAATGCCTTTTCCGGTCAGGGTGGTGCCTTCCGTCAGGTCGGCGATGTCAAGATCGCGGCCTTTGTGGTGGCCAACCCGTATGGCGCCATTACTGACCGCGACGGCAATCTGGCCGCCTGTTATGAGGGTGAGTCCTGGCCTGGTGGTGCGAAAATCGCCGACCTGATGGCCGATTTCCCCAAAAGCCGGGACAATGACTGGGAAGGCAAGGAAGCCTCGGGCGCCAGCGCCAAGAACACCACTATCAGCCTGATCGTAACCAATCAGAAAATGACCCCGGCTGAACTGAAGCGCCTTGCTGTTCAGGTTCACACATCGATGGCGCGCGGCATCCAACCCTTCGCCACCCTGTTTGACGGTGATGTGCTGTATGCTGTCTCGACGGCCGAGCTTGAAGAGCCCGCCTTCTGGGGCCCAGACCTGGGCCTGCTGGCGTCAGAGGTAATGTGGGACGCCCTGCTGGCAAGCGTGCCTGCACAACCCGAGATTACTACGCCTGACTTGGGCCTGACACCCAGCGGCGAGCAACTGGCAGGCTATGCGGGTACATACCAGTTCAGTCGCTTCGCCAGCCTGAAGGTCCATGCTGATGGCGGCAAGCTGTTTGCCCGCGCAAACGGCAAGCGCAAGGTGTATGGCATCACCCATGATGCAGATACGGAACTCTTGCCCATGTCAGACGGCGCCTTCACCGCGCCGGGCCGCTATCCGCTTACCTTCAGGTTTGAGGGTGACGGCACGCTGGTGATCAACCCGGGCCATTGGCAGCAAACCGGCACCCGCAAGGAACAGTAACCGAACGGGCGGCCCTTATTGGGCCGCCGCAACCTCCCCCGCCCCATCTTCCGACGCAAGTTTATCCGCCACCGCGCGGAAAAACTCAATCGTCTCGCTCATGGACCCGCGTTCGTCCATAAAGCCGAGGTCGGTGGAGTTTTTAACGATCACCAGGTTTTCTGGCTGGTTCACATAAATATATTGGCCGTAAACACCGATCGCCAGGAACTCGCCCTTACGCGCGGACCGGCCCAACCACCAGTGATAGCCATAGCCCATGATGTCAGGCCCGGGTGTGACATGGTCGGCGTGCGGCACCATTGACTCCCTGACCCACTCGACGGGCACCAATTGGTCACTACCCTGTCTGCCATCCCGCAACATCAACCGACCCAGGCGGGCGTAATCACGGGTGCGCAGGCTGATGCCGCCAAGGGCAAAAGCCACCCCTTTTTCATCCAGCAGCCAGTGCCCGTCCGCTTCCGCACCGATTTTTGACCACAGGTGTTTTTCCATCAGGGCCGGCAGTGTCTGGCCAGTCGCTGCGCGCAGCACCATGCCCAAAACATGTGTATTCATGGAGACATAGCGCCATTTTGTACCGGGTTCATGTGCCTGCTCGAGCGATGCTGCCAGCTCATCCAGCGAGCCGCCAAGCGCCATCAGGCGGCCCATACGGTTAATGTCGGAATTAAAGTCACTATAGTCTTCGTTCCAGGCAATCCCAGACGACATCTGCAACACGTCCTCAACTCTAACCCCTTCAAATCCCGAACCTTTCAGGGACGGCACATAGTGATCAACGGTTTCATCCAGATTGATGCGACCGTCGGCTACAGCGTGGCCCATCAGCATGCCCACAACCGACTTGCCCACCGACCATGATGCCCGCAAGTCGTCTCCTGTAGTGCCTTGATAATACTGCTCAAATCGGACTTCATCGTCCTTGAGGACAAAAAGTGCGGTCGTGGCGCGCCGCTCAAGAAAGGCCTCGGTGTCCACACCCTCACCCTGATACGAGAAGCGTTCCGGCAAGGCCGTCAGGTTTTCCGTGAAGGTCATCGTCGGACCGGATTTGCGTATCGGCGCGACAGGGAACACGTGGTCCATATGGGAAAAATTATGCACCACCCGGTCTGGTAGGAATAGGTTGACCGTGGCCTCCAGCCGGACAACCCGATCCCAGTTCAGGGCTGTCCAGCCCCCACCAATCACCAGAAGCCCTAAAAAGCTTAATCCTATCCATTTCAAAATGCGCATACAGTCCCCCTTCTCTTTCGCTGCAATGAAAAGAGGGGAGTAAACAGGAAACCACAGAGCTGTCAGAGCCGCCAATGCCGCACCATCCGATGCGTCACAGGCACCAACCCCCAATGATCAGCCACTTTTGGCGAAGGGCTGACCTTGGCTATATAACCTATCAAGGCCAGCCATACAGAAAAGACTTGGTGAGTTCTTGTGAACTCTGTCCGGTCCATTTCCAGCTATTTCTGAGAATGCACAAGAGAGGAGTGGCGGGCCCGAAGGTGCGAATAAAATCAAATACTTAAATTGTCCAACCTGACCCGAAGCTGTTTTTCAGATAAAAAACCACCACTGCTCACCTGCATATGCCCGATATGGTGCGCGCCGACCTGTGGATGAATACGACCTGCATCTTTCCAATCGAGACCCTACGACCGGCTGCCAACGATCCTAAGCTAAGCGATACCCCGCTCCTTGAATGGCACAGACTTATGCTGCAGCCAGTCATTTCTCCATACGTTTATTCGCCAAAATGGGGCGTAATCAGAGAATTCCGCCTGCTCCCTGAGGTTAGCCTGCTTGTGTGTCTTGATTCTCACACAAACGGTATGGAGCCCTATGACCAACACGCCTCATATACTGCAGCACCTTCGCAATGCTGCGCTTCTTGATCATCCCCTGTTTGCTCCCCCGCAAGAAGGGCTGGATGTTACTGATCCAGCCACAGGTGTAACGCTCGGGACTGTTGCCAACAAAACAGCCGATGATACCGTGCAGGCGATCAACCATGCCGACACCAGTCTTGCCGCATGGCAAGAGCTGGGGACTTACAAGCGGGCGGATATCCTCCACCGTTGGGCTGACCTGATGGCAGAAAACAGAAATGACCTCGCTACCATCATCACGCTGGAGCAGGGAAAACCCTTTTCTGAATCAAAAGGTGAGATTGACTACGCGCTCTCATTCCTTCACTGGTTCGCTGAGGAAGGAAAGCGCCATTACGGCGAAACCATTCCATCACACAAGGATGGCGCACGACTGCTGACTTTGCGCCAACCGATTGGTGTTACAGCTGCTATTACGCCCTGGAACTTCCCATCTGCCATGATCACCCGCAAAGCTGGCGCCGCACTTGCCGCCGGCTGCAGCATGATCGTGCGGCCCGCGACAGAGACACCTTTTTCCGCCATTGCGCTACAGGTATTGGCCGAACAGGCAGGCATACCTGCCGGCGTTTTCCAGACCCTGACAGGGGACCCCGAACCGATTGTGGGTATGCTCACAAAAAGTGACACAGTACGTGCCCTCAGTTTCACGGGATCGACCGCCATCGGCAAAATGTTGGCCCGCCAAAGCATGGACACATTAAAGAAAATCTCCATGGAACTCGGCGGTCATGCGCCCTTTATCGTCCTGCCCGACGCAGACCTGGACACAGCCGTTGATGGGGTAATGGCAGCCAAGTTTGCCACATCCGGGCAGGACTGTTTGGCCGTCAACAAATGCTATGTGCCCGATAACCTGTATGACGCTTTTTGTGAAAAGGTCACTGTTCGGGTTGCTGCACTTAAGGTTGGCAACGGCATGGAAAGGGGTATCGATATTGGCCCACTCATGCATGCGAACGCGATGGCCAAATGTGAAGCTCACGTCTCGGATGCTGTGGCGAAAGGAGCACGGCTGGGCTGTGGCGGATGCCGGCTAAACGATAAAGGCCCAACCTTCTTTGCGCCCACAGCCCTTCTGGATGTCACACCAGAGATGACCATTCATCTTGAAGAGACATTTGGCCCCGTCCTGCCGGTCAGCCGCTATACCGACCTGCGCGAAACAATCCGCGACGCGAACAACACTCCGTATGGCCTCGCCGCTTATGTGTATGGCCGGGACATGGCCACCTTGTGGCAGGTTGGTGAACACCTCCAGTACGGCATGGTGGCGATGAACACCCCATCCTTTACCGGCCCCCCGGCACCCTTCGGAGGCTTCAAACAGTCGGGCCTTGGACGTGAAGGCAGCCGGTACGGCATCGATGAATATACCGAGATGAAATACATGTGCCTTGGTGCCCTATCTGCGGATGCCCTGTCTCTCGGAACGCTCTCAATCAATGGAGATACCTGATGACGACGATCAACGATCTTGACCGCAAAACCCTGGTCCACCCTTTCACCGACCTCGCCGCTCATGATACAGGCGCCAGTCCTTCACGCGTGGTAAAAAGAGGCAAAGGCATCCGCATTTACGATACAGACGGCACAGAACTTGTGGATGCTTTCTCGGGCCTTTACTGCGTTAACATCGGATACGGCAACGAAGCAGTGGCCGATGCCATCGCAGCGCAAGCAAGGGAACTGGCCTACTATCATGCCTACGCTGGTCATGGCAGTGAACCGTCAATCAAATTGTCGGAAGAAATCCTGAACTGGTACGGGCCCGGCATGGCACGTGTTTTCTATGGCCTGTCGGGATCAGACGCAAACGAAACCCAAGCCAAGATCGTATGGTACTATAATAATGTACTGGGCCGGCCGGAGAAAAAGAAGATCATCTCCCGCTTGCGCGGCTATCATGGAGCCACCGTCATTTCCGGCAGCATGACAGGCCTACCCTTTTATCATACCGCGTTCGACATGCCTTGCGGCCCCATTTTGCACACCACCAACCCGCACCATTATTTCGAAGCCGAGCCGGGCATGACTGAGACCGAATTCTCCAAAAAATGTGCGGCAGACCTGGAGAAAATGATCCTGGATGAAGGGCCGGAAACCGTGGCTGCTTTCATCGGAGAACCCATGCTGGGCACAGGCGGCATCATCACTCCTCCAGAAAATTACTGGCAGGAAATTCAGGCGGTTCTCAATAAATACGACATCCTGCTGATCGCAGATGAGGTTGTATGCGGGTTCGGACGCACGGGAGAGAATTTCGGTTCGCACCTGTATGGAATGAAACCGGACCTGATAACCATCGCCAAGGGCCTCACCAGCGCCTATCTGCCGCTGTCTGGGTCAATCGTTGGCGACAAAGTATGGAACGTGCTGAAAGAAGGTTCAGAGAAGTTCGGCCCCTTCAGCCATGGCTATACCTATACAGCGCACCCACTGTGTGCCGCCGCCGGGCTTGCCAACCTGAACGTCCTAAAAGAACAAAATATCGTGGCCAATGCCCGTGATGTTGGCGCCTATTTCAATGCCGAGCTCAGGAAGGCGTTCAGCCAGCATCCGCTGGTTGGGGAAGTCCGCGGCCAAGGCATGTTGGGCGCTATCGAGTTTGTAGCGGACCGAGGAAAAAAGGAACGTTTTGACCCTGCCCTCAAGGTTGGTGCCCGCATGTCAGCGGCGGCCCTGAAGCGGGGCATCATCGCTCGTGCGATGCCCCATGGTGATATCCTCGGGTTTGCCCCGCCCCTGATCACCACAAAGGGCGACGTGGATCATATTGTGCGCAATGTCGTTGATGGCCTGAATGAAGTATCCGATGGCCTGGTTCGTGAAGGTGTCAAAGTTGCTTAAAAACTCACCGGCGGCGCCCAATCTCATTGGGTGCCGCTGGTTTACAATGCGCCAACCTCCATGAGAAGGTAACAACAATACCCCCCTTTGGGGAGCTCCTGATTCCGCGCCAACATAGAAAAGAGAAGACCCTTGCCAGTGATTTCCGTTCGCCAAGCCAAAACCACAGACACAGACCTGGTCGCGCACTTCGTCCATGCACTACTGGAAGAACTTTCTGATGGGACCCCACCTGAAAGCGCTGTCATCCTTCGAAATACGGAGAAAGTGCTCAAGGAACCGAGTGTTATTGCAATGATTGCATATGCACACGAAAAACCTGTCGGCGTTATGGTCCTGAACGAATGTGCGGCCATATACGCAGGCGGTCGATTTGCAGAAATTTCGGAACTGTATGTATTGCCTGAAATGCGGTCGCAGGGTGTTGCGCCACAGCTACTGAAGGCGGCAGTCGCAGAAGCCGCCAACCGAGACTGGAAACGCATCGAAGTCGGTGCACCGCCCCAACCTGCCTGGAAACGCACAATGAATTTCTACCTGCGTAATGGGTTCACCGAAGTTGGCCCCCGCCTCCGAAAGGTGATCTGAACGGACACAGGCAGGTCAAGCCTACAGTGTCACGATCTCCGTCAGCGGATAGCCACTGTATTCCTTCACCGGCTTGGTGACAAAATGGCTATAATATTCATGGATGCCGATGTTGCTCTCAAGCAGGCCTTCCATAAAGGCCTGATAGTCTTCGATGCTGTGTGCAACCACCTTCAGGATATAGTCAATACCGCCCCCCAAGGCATTGCACTCCAACACCTCCGGATACCGTTTTATGTTGCGCTCAAAGATGGTGAAATCCGCAGCCCTGTGGCTGCCCAGCGTGACAGTCACATACACAAGTGTAACCTTGGCCAACTGTGACACATCCACCTTGGCGTGATAACTTTGAATAAGACGCTGCTTTTCAAGCCGTTTCAGTCGTTCATGACACGGCGTAGGGGACAGGCCAACCACTTCCGATAGCTTCACCCGTGTCAAACGGCCATCCCGCTGCATCGCTTCCAATATCGCGATATCCGTCTTATCTACCTTAAACATTCCTGTTCCCAGCTTGTTTAACAATCACACGCACCTGCCGTAGAAGCAGCAGCAAACAGCGGCATCCAAAACACACTACCAGCCCATTTGCATACGCATGCCAAAGGTGTTGCCTCTTTGGTGTGTGTCACCATCGGTGCTGAAGTCGGTAGCGCCAATCATCAGGCGCAAACTCTCTGTCGCGTACCAATTCAGGGAAGCAGCCCACGTATGACCATAGGTGCCCTGCCCCCTGTCCTGCAGGTCCAGGCGGCTATAGCGCACGGACACCTCCCACGCACCTGCGCCGTGGCCAAGGGGCTGGGCTGGCACCAACGCAGCAACGGTGCCGGATGCAGCGTCATAGGGCCGATGCTCCCCCGTCAGCACATAGCTGGCTGCGACATAGCCACCATCATAGGTGTAGGTCTCTGTGCCCTTTGTTCTGAGGCCGCCATATTCGGCCTGTATCAGCCAAGGGCCACGGGAGCCCGCCACCTCAATATTCGCATGCCGATACCGGTCTGCCGGGGTAAGGCTGCTTGTGAACACGTCATCCCCGTCCAGCCAGGCTTCTGGCTGTGCGGCTAGGGACAGCATGTCATCCTTCTCATTGCGGTGATAGACCGACAGCCCAACATGCAGGAAGCTGGTGCCTGACAGGATCGGTGCATAGGTGGCACGGACATGCAGGCCCCAGCCATCGGTGTCTTCGGTATCCTCATTCAGGTCATCAAGCGACACCCCTGTCTGCAGGCTCCAGCTATCGCCGTAGCTGTGAAGGAAGGCCCCAAGCTGGCCCCCTGTACCTACCTCAAAGGCGTCCGAGACCATGCTACGTTCCGGCAGGCCGCCATCGCGTTCGCTCGTGGCTGCAGACATGGTGTGATAAACCTTATAGTGACCAAGCGACAGCGATGTGTTTTCCGTCACCCTATAGTGCAGGTAGCTGTCATCCAGGCTGACGTTGCCGCCTGAGGGCATCGCCAGTTCCACCTGACCGCCCAGCCGGTCTGACACCTCAACCCCAACCCCGGCCTTCAGACTGCGCAACACATCCCCCGCCGACAACATCGGTGCACCCGCAGGGCTCACGTCCGTGGCGTCCAACTGAAGCTGACCGAAAAAATCAACCTCGGACGCCT
>NZ_LRUA01000004.1 GCF_001550055.1 Kordiimonas lacus | reverse complement strand
TTACGCGATGATTTTAGCAACAACGCCGGCGCCGACGGTACGGCCACCTTCGCGGATCGCGAAGCGGAGACCTTCGTCCATGGCGATCGGAGCGATCAGCTCAACCGTCAGGTTCACGTTGTCACCAGGCATTACCATTTCGGTGCCTTCTGGCAGCTCAACGTTACCGGTCACGTCAGTTGTACGGAAGTAGAACTGTGGACGGTAGTTCGCGAAGAACGGCGTGTGACGACCACCTTCCTCTTTGGTGAGGATGTAAGTCTCGGCAGTGAACTTCGTGTGTGGCGTGATCGAGCCAACGTGTGCCAGAACCTGGCCACGCTCAACTTCGTCACGACCAACGCCGCGAAGCAGTGCACCGATGTTGTCGCCCGCACGGCCTTCGTCGAGAAGCTTGCGGAACATTTCAACGCCCGTAACAGTTGTCTTCTGAGTGTCTTTGATACCAACGATCTCGATCTCTTCGCCAACTTTCACGATGCCGCGCTCAACACGACCAGTACATACAGTACCGCGACCGGAGATGGAGAATACGTCCTCAACAGGCATCAGGAAGGCACCGTCAACGGCACGCTCTGGCTGTGGGATATAGTCATCAACAGCTTTCATCAGCTCGAGGATCTTCTCTTTACCGATGTTGTCGTCACGACCTTCGAGAGCCGCAAGAGCAGAACCCGCTACGATTGGAATATCGTCGCCTGGGAATTCATACTCACTTAGCAACTCACGGATTTCCATCTCAACGAGTTCGAGAAGCTCTTCGTCGTCAACCTGGTCAACTTTGTTCATGAACACAACAAGCGCTGGTACACCAACCTGACGAGCAAGCAGGATGTGCTCGCGAGTCTGTGGCATTGGACCGTCTGCTGCGTTAACAACCAGGATCGCGCCGTCCATCTGGGCAGCACCCGTGATCATGTTCTTCACATAGTCAGCGTGACCTGGGCAGTCAACGTGCGCATAGTGGCGTGCTTCAGTCTCATACTCAACGTGTGCAGTCGAGATCGTGATACCACGCTCACGCTCCTCTGGAGCCTTGTCAATGTTCGCGAAGTCAACAGCGGCACCGCCGAATGATTCCGCAAGAACCTTAGTGATCGCAGCTGTCAACGTCGTCTTACCATGGTCAACGTGACCAATCGTACCGATGTTGCAGTGCGGCTTATTACGTTCAAACTTTTCTTTAGCCATTGCCCGTCTACCTTTGCAAGCAATCACGCCTTTGTTCACACTCAGGCGAGCTTTCCATTTAACCCCGTGACCCCCACCCGGGTAGTCACATGATGATGTCGCCCGAGAGGGACTTAATTGGAGCGGGTGAAGGGAATCGAACCCTCGTCGTAAGCTTGGAAGGCTTCTGCTCTACCATTGAGCTACACCCGCACAAGCCAGCGGCTCCTCTCGAACACGACAAGCCTTCCCGCACGCAACCCCGGCAGGGGTTTTGAACAAGGAAGGTTAAGTGGTGGAGGGGACAGGATTCGAACCTGTGAAGCCGAAGCGTCAGATTTACAGTCTGATGGGTTTGACCGCTCCCCAACCCCTCCACGTATATACTAGATCGCCAGTGAAACTCGGGACTTGATCCCACTCCGAACTGGCGTCGCGGTGAGGGGCAATATGCGCATATAAATTCCCATGTCAACATCAAGTTCCCAACATTTCGTATTTTTTTGTTAGGACTTTATAAATCCACCGCTTTAGCATATGGGACACGCGATAATCTTCGCGTTTCGGGTGGATATTTTGCGCGCTACCCCTTGTTCAGGAAGCACACAGGCGATGGCTAAGAAAGACTTTAAAAAGAAACCGGACCACCGGGGAGGAAAAGCCAGGCCCCCGCAAAAGCCCGGCCATCAGGCGCCCCGGCAACAGGGCGACGATCGCCAGCGGCCCACAGCTATGCTGACACCAAAGCACAAGAACGGCTTTTTCCTGTTTGGCCGCCACGCGGTTGAGGAAGCCCTAAAGAACCCAAAGCGTGAATGCATCCGGCTTGTCGGTACCACCAAGGCCCTTCAGGCTTCCGGTCTGGCGTCCATCCGACAGGGCCTTGCTGTCGACTATATAGACGACGACCAAATACTCAGGAGTGCCGTGCCGGCTGATTCTCCGCACCAGGGGGTGCTGCTGGAAGTCCGTCCCCTGCCCGGCCTGGACCTTCTGGATTTGGAGCCGGTCGCAGACCAGAAGAATATCATCCTGATGCTGGACCAGGTGACCGACCCCCACAACGTGGGCGCCTGCCTCCGGTCCGCTGCGGCGCTTGGCGCCCGCGCCCTGATCACACAGGACCGCAACAGCCCCGGCGAATCCGGCGTGTTGGCGCGCGCCGCTGCCGGCGGGCTCGAGGCCCTGCCCTGGGTCCGCGCCGCCAACCTTGCGCAGGCGCTGGAGGCACTCAAGGACATGGGCTATTGGCATGTTGGCCTCGACGGTCACACGGACACCGAGATCAGCTCGGTCTCGATGGGCGACAATATCGTCATTGTTATGGGGTCTGAGGGCAAAGGCCTTCGCCCTCTGGTGCGCAAGCACTGCGACGCCATTGCCAAAATCCCGATGACGGGTAAAGTTGAAAGCCTGAATGTCTCGAACGCTGCAGCCATCGCACTCTATGAAATGGGGAAAGCATGACCACCGCGCAGGAAATTGTCGAAAAACTGGACCTGGCCCCTCACCCTGAAGGCGGCTACTACCGCCGTACCTACCGCCATGAAGATGGCGTCTCGGGCCGGGCCTTTGCTTCCTCCATCTACTATCTGATTGAACAGAAAAGCTTTGCCCTGTGGCACCGGGTAGACGCGGACGAGCTGTGGTTCTGGCATGCCGGCGCCCCGGCCGTTATTGAAACCGGCGCAGATACAAAGGCAGACGAAACCCACACAATGAGCATGGACCTCGCGGCCGGCCATAAACCGCAGCTGGTGATCCACGGCAATACCTGGCAGCGCATTCGCTCGACCGGTGACTGGACACTGTTCAGCAGTGTGGTTAGCCCCGAGTTCACCTTCGAAACGCTGGACCTCCATATCGAGGGCCGCCCGGCAGACACATAGGCCTACTTCGCATGACCAACGCACAAGACATCATCAAGGAACTGGGGCTGAAGCCCCATCCGGAAGGCGGTTACTTCCGCCGCACCTACCGGAATGACGTTGATGGCCAGCAGCGTGGCAGATGTTCCGCCATCTATTATCTGCTGGACAAGGAAGGCTTTGCCCTTTGGCACCGCATTGATGCAGACGAACTGTGGCACTGGCATGCTGGTGCGCCCATGACGCTGGAAATCGGTACTGACCGGACAGACGCCACCCCACACACCCTGGGCCCCGACATTCTTGAGGGCGAACGCCCCCAGGTCCTTGTGCCCGCAAACCACTGGCAGCGTGCCCGAGCTGACGGCGCCTGGTCGTTGGTCAGTTGTGTGGTTGCGCCTGAGTTCCTGTTCGAAACGTTTGAAATACCTGACGGCGAAATCGCCACCACGTGCTGAATAGCTGTGCGCCTTCATGCCCAGAAAATGGCGCAATAAGCAGAAGAGGTCCTCGGCAAGCTTTAGCCTTTAATTGCGATGGTTTTTCGCCTAGGGTACGGGGGAATCAGGATTGGGGAATTCCTGAAATAATGAATGAATAGACGCGGGCCGCAGCTGCCCGGATCTTGAAGGGGATCTGTATGTTAGATCAGGAAACGAACGCTCAAAACGCTGGCGATTTGTCGCATCAGTTTGAAACCTCTGTGCTGGCTGCCATTGACCGCCTTGGCGGCACGGCAGACGAACTGGAACAAGCCGCAGCTTCCATGAATGGCGCCACACAGGAAACGGTGGACGGTATGCATGTGGCCGAGGAAAAGGCCCGCCACGCAGGTTCGAGCGTTAATGCCGTGGCTGGCGCGACTGAGGAAATCTCGGCGTCAGTAGGCAATGTCAGCGAACAGATGGGCCGGGCTGCAGAAGTGACTGCCAAAGCGCTTGAGGAAGCCAACGACGCATCCCGCCTGATCGCAACATTGAATGCCTCTGGCAAGAAGATCAGCGAAGTGATCAAGCTGATTAATGATATCGCCAGCCAGACCAACTTGCTGGCACTGAACGCCACCATCGAGGCAGCCCGCGCAGGCGAAGCCGGCAAAGGTTTTGCCGTTGTGGCATCGGAAGTGAAAGCGCTGGCAACCCAGACCGCTCGCGCAACCGATGAGATCAGCCAGCAGATCAACGAGCTGCAAGGCGCCACCACTGACGCCGTGACCGCCTTTGAAAAAATCAGCGGCCGCATCAAAGAAGTGGATGAAATCGCAGGCGAAGTGTCCGGCACCGTTAGCCAGCAAGCCGCCGCCGCGCAGGAAATCAGCCACAGCGCCGCCCAGGCCGCCGAGGCCACCAGCGGCGTGATCGGTGACTTTTCCCAGATTGGCAGCGCCACCTCCCGCACCCAGAGCGCCGCGTCAGAGGTGACAGAAAAAGTCTCCAGCCTGCAGCAGCAGGGCGCCGCCCTGCGTTCCAGCGTTCAGGACTTCATGAACAAGCTGCATAAGGACTAAACCGGGCAAACAATAGTCGTTCGACAAGGCCGCCTCACCGGGCGGCCTTTTTGTTTGAGGATCATTTCTAAATTTTTACATAAGTTGTTGTAAAAACGTATTTTTCTGTAAACGTCTCTTTAAATGTAATCAGGACACAATGAGTCGCATGAGGTGGCGGGGCCAACCGGAAAGCACTCATTGGCAGATGAGATTTTTCCAATACCGCCAAATTGAAGCCAGGTGTGTTGGCAGCGCGCCCTTGCGACAACAGGTGACCTATGTCTGACGAAGCGGTTCAGGACACAACCCTTCCTATTCTCGATAGCATTTCCGTCAAAGACCCCATCGTTGACAGGGGCGAAGGCGACAACAGCGTGACGGTGGTGCTCGCGGCCTCCGACGCCGACAGCGAAGTGGCCTCGATCCGCGTCACGGTGACGGACCCAGACGGCGACACGATGGTCAAGACGCTGAGCGCCGCATCTGGCGAGCTGACCTTCACGATTTCAGACGACAAGCCTGAGGGCGAATACAAGGTCACGGAGGTCGTGGTGACAGACACCGCAGGCAACGCCCGCACCTATGATGGCCCGAACCTGTCGAACCTGTTTGAAGTGGCCGTGACGGTTAAGAATGCGGAAGAGGATATAACACCTCCCGTCGTGACCACCTTGGAAGTTCATGACCCAATTGTTGATTTCGCGAGCGGCGACCGCTCTGTCAGCATCACCGTAACCGTCATTGACGACCTGGCGGGTGTCGAACTTGTCCAACTGTACCTCCCCTATGGCGACGAGGGTTTTCGCCTATCGCAGTCTGTGGCAACGGGAGCGACCCACTCTTTCACATTCACCCTGCCCGACAATGTCGCGAACGGAACAACCGCGTTCGAAATCGCGGTCTATGACAAAGCCGGAAACTGGACATATTATTCATCCAGCGAGCTACAAAGTATGGGCTTTGCCCCATCAGTTGAAATCACTGGTTCGATAGAAGACACTGAGGCACCAACTCTCGACAGCCTTATATCAAACGACCCGGTCATCAATGTTTCAGAAGGTGACCGCACCATCACCTTCAGCTATTCCGCCATCGATGATTTATCGGGGCTGACCAATTTTTCCATCGAGGTGTATGACCCCGAAGGCAACTGGATGCAGGGAAGAGGCCGAACGTCATCCAGTGGATCAATTACATTTTCCGTCCCTGAAAACGCGGTAAACGGCATTTACACCATCAAGGTGGTAACAAAAGACGTCGCTGGCAATATGCTGACCTACTCAGCAGAGGAGTTGCAAGAACTAGGTTTTATCAGCAGCTTTGAAGTCACTCAGGCAGACACCGACACCACCCCGCCTTCGCTTGTGGCCTTCACGGTAGACGAGCCGGTGATCGACTTTGAATCCGGAGACCGCGAGATCACGGTATCTGTAAAGGTAAGCGACGACAAAGCCGGCATCGATCAATTTCGGGTGTATCTTGCATCGCCGACAGGCCAACAGCTTGTCCAATTTGTATACGGGGCGGAAGAGGAAAGCGTCACATTCGTGCTGCCTGATCATTTTTCCAATGGCGAATATTCGTTGCAGCTCTATGTCCGCGATCTGGCCGGCAACGATGTCACATACACCTATCAGGATATACTGGAACAAGGGTTTTCAGGTGTTTTCGAGGTGTCTGATGGCAGCTCGGATAACGACGACACCCTCCCCGGCGGCAATGACGACGGCGACCACGACAATGGCCACGGCAATGACGAAGACGGCGTCGACGACGACAACCCCGGCAACTCCGATGGCAGCAATGGCGGCGGTAACAGCGGCGGTGGCCATGATGATAATGGTCACGGCAACGACGAGGACGGTGTGGACGAAAGCAACCCCGGCAACTCGACCGGCACCCATCGTCGCATCAAGGGCACGGACGATGACGATACCATCACCGGATCAGACGATAATGACACCATCACCGGCGGCGACGGTGATGACAATCTTGAGGCCGGTGACGGCAACGACCAGATCTGGGCAGGTGCAAACGACACTGGCAATGATCGTCTGGCGGGCGGACGCGGCAACGATGTGATTGGCGGCGGCAAGGGCAATGACCTGATCGTGGGCGGCAACCGCCGCAAAGGCGACGATGATAGCGACGACGACGGCAGCGACATCCTTTATGGCGGCGACGGCGACGATACACTGATCGGTGGCGGCTGGGATGACAGTTCGGGCGACGGCACCTTCAGCTTGGGCGAAGAAGCATCCGACGAGCTTGACGCCAACAGCCTTTGGGGCGGCGACGGCGACGACCTCATCATCGGAGCGAATGGCGCCGACACAGTAGGCGGTGGCGTTGGCAACGACCGCGTGAATGCCGGCGGCGGCAACGACAAGGTCTATGGCGGTCGCGGCGGCGAAGGCGGCAGCAATGATGTGATCGATGGCGGGGACGGCAATGACGTTGTGTTCGCGTCTGACGGCAACGACAGCGTTCTTGGCGGTGACGGCGACGATGAGCTTTTTGGCGGCTCCGGCGATGATACAGTCCACGGCGGTGACGGCGATGACACCCTGTGGGGTGGCGCAGGCGATGACCTGTTCACCGGCGGCGGCGGCGCCGATATCTTCGCCTTCGGCGCAACATCCGGCAAGGATACTGTCACCGACTTCAGCGTGGCAGAGGACGAACTCAGGCTCACGGGAACAGTGACAGACTTCACCGACACCGCGAGCGTTGCGGCAGCTGCAACCGTGGCGACCGTTGCGGGTCAGGCAGGCCTTCTGATCGACACCGGTGGTGGCAACAGTGTGTTTCTGGTCGGGTTGACGGTCGAAGATCTCAGTAACATGGTGATGCTGCTGGATTAGTGTTGCCTATTGATGGCAATGAAAAAGGGCCGCCCCTGGGGGCGGCCCTTTCCTCATCTCGGGTCTTTGGGAGAGTAGAGATGGGTTCCTTAGATCGCGCGCTTGCGCATCTCGATGGCGCCGTAAACAAAGCCTCCTGCGATCACCAGGCCCAGCCAGAACTGGCCACTTGAGAGTGTGTAGGTCAGGCCTTCCATTTGTACGCCTCCGAACACGAGGTTCAGGAAGTCACGCGGACCGTCAATATCCGGGTTCAGGTCATGGTAGGCATAGGCCTGCCAGCCGCCAAGATGAACACCAAACCACTCAAGGAAACGCGTGGTTTCAAACAGGATACCTTCAACCGCAGCAATCACCGCAGGGGGCAGCACAGCCCACATGAATGGCAGGCGGGATGCATAGGAAGAAACAAACAGCACCCAGGCCAACAGCGGCAACACCCACAAAGTGGAAACGGCATACTGCGTGACAAAGACTGCCCAGGTACCCAGCATGGTCGCCAATGGCCACATTTCCAACACTGGCCCACCCTGAAACAGCACAACAATGCTGAGGAAGAAGGCAATCAGCAATTGCGCTGCAACAGCAACGCCCAGGAACACCAGCGGCGCAACCAGCACAGGGGTCACAAGCTTGGCCAGTACTTCCTGCCAATCGGCTACCGGCATAGACTTCCAGAACAGGATTGAACGGTCACGACGCTCTTCGTACAGGGAAGACAGGAGCGAAAAGAAGATCACGAATGGCAATGCCACCCAGCTGATGCCGCCCATTACCCAGTAGCTCAGCGTTACAGCAGCAGGCAGTTCATGCTCGCCTTTGTTACTGTTCGCGGCCATTTCAACGGCTTCACCCAGGTTTGAAACTTCCGGATGGCGATCAAAAACGCCGTCAAACTCGATGGTCGCACCGAAACCGATGGTGGACACAATCACCAGGAAGACCGACAAGGCTGCCAGGATGGCCGGCACACGGATATAGCCGTTCATGCCGTCCAATATTTCGCGTTTAATGAGGGCTGTGAACGTGTTCATTATGCCTCTCCTGTCATGGTCGCCACGAAGATATCCGCCAGGCCCAGGCGGCGCGTTTCGCCCAGTTTGGCCAGCGTTTCGCGGTCAATATTTTTATAGACGCACGTGGATTTGCCGAAAGTACTGCCCTTGGCAATCGGGCCAAGCTTCATGGCTTCTTCCTCTTTGCCCGGGCTGACCATCACTTCGATGAATTGCTGTGTCAGCTCGTCCATATCGGACTCAAGCACGATGTTGCCATCTTGGATGAACATCACATCAGAGAGGATATGCTCCACCTCTTCCACCTGGTGGGTGGTGATGATGACCGTCCGCTCCTCATCGAAATATTCTTCGAGGAGGCTTTGGTAGAACTGCTTGCGGAAAATGATATCAAGGCCCAGCGTCGGCTCGTCCAGAACCAGCAGCTTGGCGTCGATGCTCATCACCACCGCCAGATGCACCTGCACGGTCATGCCCTTTGAAAGCGCACGCACCTTGCGGTCAAGCGGCACCTTGGTGCGGCTCAGGAAGTCCATCGCCTTGGCGCGGTTGAACCTTGGGTGCACGGCTTCGACATAGTCGAGAACCTCAACAACCTTCATCCATTTCGGCAAGGTGGCCACATCGGCGATGAAGCAGACATCCTGCATCAAGGCGTCGCGGTCTTTCGATGGGTCCAGGCCCAGCACGCTCAGCTCGCCGTCATATGACGACAGGCCCAGAACCGCATTCAGCATGGTGGTCTTGCCCGCGCCGTTGGCGCCGATAACCCCAAGAATGCGACCCAGCGGCACTTTGAAGTCCACGCCATTGAGGGCCTGGAAATCGCCGAAACGCTTGGAAAGGCCTTTTGCTTCAATTACATAATCTGTCATGTAGCCCTCCCCTAATGACTGCGGCTGCTTTTGAGCAGCTCTTCTGTATCAAGACCCAGGCGGCGGATGGTATCCAGCACACGGGGCCATTCTTCTTTAATGAAACGCTCGCGCTCAGCCTCCATCAGCTTGTCGCGTGCGCCTTCCACCACGAACATTCCCAGTCCGCGCTTTTTCTCAACCAGTCCGTCCATGACAAGCTCCTGATAGGCTTTAGAGGCAGTGATAGGATTTATTTGCATTTCAACGGCGACATTCCTTACGGAAGGAAGGGCCTCACCCTCAATGAGGGAGCCCTCCATAATGGCCGTGACCACTTTGTCCTTCAGCTGCCGGTAGATCGGCTGATCGTCCGTCCAATCCGGCGTCATACGCTCTCCCCTTCCTTAAGCTGCAGCTGCAAAGAGCTGGATATGCACGGATTGTGCGGTGCGCTTGAGAACGTCGGCCTGGCGCGCCAGACGGCGGCTGCGGCGTTGTTCGCGTTTGACTTGTTGGTAGGTTTTCATCGACATTTTTGTTTCTCCTCGCGTACCCGGTTTTCCCGGGGTTTGTTGTTATCGTCTTGTTATCGTTTTGCTGTCGTATCTGAGCATCTCTGTCGTCAGAACCCCTGGCCTTTTTGGCTCTTGAGTGGGGCGGGGGCCGGTTCTTTATGTTTTTGTCCGGCCCCCTGCTCGTTTTCCTCGCTGTCGAGATTGTCTCTCGCTTCTGTTCTTGCTGTCGTCACTCGGGCCGGGTGTTTTCACCTCTTGTCCCGTACCGACCGTTCCTCGCTGAGCCTTTTGGCTCTTATTTACCCTTGCGCTCTTGTGCCGTGCTTGGAAGTGGCTTGAGTGTCTGTTTGGGCGTTTTATCGTGCCGGTGTATTAGTTATGTATAACACCACATCAGATGTGGCAAGAGGAAAATTAAAAATTCCTGGAAGAAATTATTTAAATAATTGATTTTAAATGATTTTATTTTTGGTGCATTTTGATGCGAAGTGTTTAGCAGCTGTGCTGGAGGTGTATTACAGGTGTTATACTCCCCACAAAACACCCCGACTCTCACACACTGCCTTACTGTCCCGCGACACTAATTTTGTCACTTTGCGACATTAGACTCAAAAGTTGCTCAACCACGCAACATTCTTAAATCGCATTCAGAACACATTCTCAGAATCGCGAAATAATATTTCACAGTAAACTTGCTCCCAAAACTGTTTATTGGACAATCCAACACATTACCGTCCCATTTACATATCCATTCGATGCAAACTTAGTCCCCATCTATTCTGGTTCTTTAGCTTGATATCACGCGAACCTTGCAAATGGTCGCCTAAGGAGGTGAGATGGAACAAGTCAGATGCCAATGGATACGGGGAATAGGCAACTATCCAATGGGCTGAACAAGGTACCACGCCTCAACATAGCGCCCGCTTCACAAAGCACTTCGGACGTTTCCTCAGCAGTCGACAAACATTCCCTTGTGACCCAAAGCCGAAGCTGGTGAGCCACTATTCAGAGCGGTGCTCAAACCTATGTTCATACTCCACATGGGGAACAGCCGAGCCGTCAGTTGGCGTGGAGATCATGCGTACCACGCCTTCATCCCCCTTCAGTTCCACATGGGCAAAACCCCAGATCATGCCGCGTACAAAATGTGCAGTTTGTTGAGGATAAGCTTTCGCCTGATAGGCAGCAAACTTGGTGTGGGTAGATCGCTCTTTGGACGCCGCACCTGAGAGTACATGCAGAAGCGGCTTCTCGGTCCTGCCTTCAGGGGTCGTTTCACAGGTGTCGGTATGGACCTCAAGCGAATGCTCATGCCCCGCGAAATAGGCGTCCGCATATTTGCACAGCGTCGGAAGGATCATTTTGCGCATCGCACGGGCCTGCTCGAACTTGGACCCGCCAGTTGCCCAAAGAGGGTGATGCCCAATGACAAACTTCCATTTGGCTGTCGAGTTCCTGAGCCCTTGCTCAAGCCACGCTGCCATGTTGCGCTCAGCCTCATTGGCTGGCTTGGCCCAAGGGTCAATATCATCGGGCCCCGTGCCTTTCTTTTCGCTGCCATCTGGATTCAACACCGCTTCAGGGTACCCGACACCTGACAACATGACTTCGGTATCGATGACAAAAATTTCTACATCGCCACGCCCGGCAGGCGGCTTCACGCTATAGAAGATACCGTCCATATAGAATTGATCGGACTTTTCCATATAGGCCACCTGCGCCATCGCCCCTTCGCGTGAGGTGTGCCAATCATGATTGCCTAGGGCTGTATAAATGCGGAAATCGGTATCGCCTGCGCCAAGCCCGCGATAGGGAATGGTGAAGATATCTTCAAACCGTTTGCCGTCATCCACACCGTCTGCCCCCAATGTAGCGCCATCAGGATAGATATTATCCCCCAACATCATGCCGAACTGACAGGCGTTGGCTTGGCAGTAAGCCATCATGGCGTCGGCCACAGGCTGCTGTCCGCTGCGCATGATATAGCCGCCCATCTGCTCATGAAAATAAAGGGATGGCAGGCGGAACTCTGATGGCGTTTTCTGGTCTTCAGCCCAGTCCGCCCGGTAATCGGCTTCGAACGCTTCCAACGTTCGGAAAGGCTTCTTCCACAGTTTCTTCTTCTGATATTCGTGGTGATAGCCGCTGTCACCAAAGGCCAGGAACGAGATTGTTTCTTCTTCCGCTGTACCAGTCTGAGCGCAAGCAGCACTCGCCAACAGGGCAACCGAAGCGGCAGTGGCCATTATGAATTTCGGGGAAACCATCAGACTATCTCCTTCTTGTTCCTACTGCGCCAGAAGCACATAAAAGAGGATTGTTACGATTGATATAATCATGCCCATGGTGCGGGCATGCCGCCATGGCGTGATATCCACGGCATGGGTATAGACATCTTCATAGCGGGTTGTGGCAGGTGCCAGCTTGCTAAGTGCCAGCATCAAGGCTGTCGTCAGCACGAATACCAGCGCCAGGAAATGCAGGAAGTGAATTTCTTCCGTCGTGCCCAGGAGGCCTTGCATGAACACCTGAACGTTATCGCCGAAAGCGAACACCAACAGATAAAAAATTACCGGCCCCAAAATCATGCCTGCTTTTGCCGCAAAAGCGGATACATACCGGGTGGTCATACCCAGCATGATGACTGCCAGCATTGGCCCGAAGAAGGTGGCGTTGATTTTCTGCAAGTAATTATAGAGGCTCCCGCTGGTGTCGATCAGAGGAGCGAAAGCCATGGCCGCAAGTGCCAGGATAATGCTGCAATAACGGCCACTGCGCACCACGGCCCGCCCATCCGCCGAAGGGTTGATCAACTGGCGATATATGCCCTGGCTGAACAGCGTGGCTGAGCTGTTCAGCACACTGTTGAAAGTGCTGAGTACGGCCCCCACCATTACTGCCGCAAAAAAGCCGACCAGGGCATCAGGCAAGACCGTTTTCACCAACATGGGATAAGCCATCAGATAATCTTCCGGCCCGAGCTCATCCTTGAACATGTGATAGGCAATGACCCCCGGCAGCACGATGATAAAGGGGCCCAACAGTTTGAAGCAGGCTGCAATCAGAACGCCCTTCTGGCCCTCCGCCAAATTCTTGGCTCCAAGCGCCCGCTGGACAATCGACTGGTTCGTACACCAGAAGAAAATCTGGTTCACAATCATGCCGGTAAACAGGACACCAAACGGCAGGAAAGACCCCGGTTCGTCACCGGTGATATCGAACTTGGGCCGCTCTTCTGTATACACCTCGGACAGCCCGCCCAATAGATCGCCATCCCCTACCATCAACAGTGCAAGAACGGGCACCAGCAGGCCGGCGATCAGGAAGCCGACGCCATTGACCGTGTCTGAGATTGCAACCGCTTTCAGCCCGCCAAAGATTGCATAAAGCGACCCCAGCGACCCAACACCCCAGACCATCATCCATATCGCAGATGATTGGCTGATGCCGAACGTCTCGGATACATCAAACAGGCTTTCGAGCCCCGTGGCACCAAACAGCAAAACCACCGGCAGGATCGCCACCACGTACGAGAACAAGAACAAGAGTGATGCGATAATCCGGGTCTGGCTGTCGAACCGGTTTGCCAGAAATTCCGGTATCGTCGTCAACCCGCTTTTCAGATAGCGCGGCAGGAAATACAGTGCCGTCACCACCATCGCCAAGGCTGCCGTGGTTTCCCATGCCATCACTGCAATTGTATGATTGAAAGCGTCGGCGTTCAGGCCAACCAGATGCTCTGTAGACAGGTTTGTCAGCATCAACGACCCCGCAATGACCCAGGCCGTCAGCGAGCGGCCACCCAGGAAATAGGCGTCCGAACTGTCCATATGGTCATCTTTGGTCTTCCAATAGGCGATTACCGCCACAAGGGCGGTAAAGCCTATAAAGGTTGCAAGAGCCAACATTATCCCCTCCCCAGAGAACTCGCGTTCGGCAAAGAATATTAATTTCTTTACATGTCAATTTCAGAATATTTATTCTTTTTCTGGGCGATGTCAATATTTCCCTTCCGAAAAACGTGGGAAAGTCAAAACGCTCGCTAGTCTCGTGTTAGCTGATTGCCGTCCATTCCCAGCCCGATCGCCAGTGCCTGCGCCAGGCACATGGTCCCGGTGATGGTACGAAATCCGCTGACGGTTACTTTGTCTGTCAGGAAATAGGTATCGCTGAGCTTCACGATTGGGCTGACCAGTTTATCGGTCATGGCAATGATCTTGGCACCCTTATCGCGCGCCTGCTGCGCCACACCGATTACCTCATCCGCGTAGTTCGGAAATGTTGCCACCAACAACACATCCCCTTCCCCGATCAGGCGTACCTGTTCCGCCAGATTGCCGCCCACACCATCCAGCAGGAAAGCGCGCAAATCCAGGTTGCGCATCATATAATATAGGAAACTGGCCACCGGATATGATCGGCGCTGGCCCAAAAGATAGATATTGTTCGCGCTTTTGATCGTATTGATCGCGGTTTCCAACTGCTTTGCAGTTACCTCTGTTTTCAAGTTGGTCAGCGCATCGCTGTTGGCTTCCAGGAAAACATCCAGTATCGGCGGCGCATCGGATTTGCCTTCCGCGGCCCCCTCCTTCAGTTCGCGAATACGATCGGAATAGTTGGCTGAATATCCTGGCAACTGCTGAACCAGATTCGCACGAAATATCTTCTGGATTTCAGAGAAACCCTCAAAGTCCAGTGCCTGCGCAAATCGGATCAGACTGGAAGGCTGCACCTCAAGGCGCGTGGCAATCTCTGCCGCTGTATCCAGCGCTGTGTCGATTGGGTTATCCAGGATGAACCGGGCAATCTTCTTCAGTTGCTTGCTCAGGCTGTCAAAACGCCCCGCCAGCACCAGGTTAAACTCATCCAGACTATAGGTTGCTCGCCCCTCGTTCTTCCCCATAACGCGCTCTGGCCTCCCCTAGTTGATATCGCGCACAATCGCTTGCGAAAGAATTATATCGATAACTCGAAAAAAAGGAATGCAAATTTCCATCTCGGAATATATATTCCAGAAAGCGCCCACAATCATCCACCCACCATACTTCGGGGAGAAGAGTATGCGGGATATCGGAATCGGGCTGATCGGCAGTGGCTATATCGGCAAAACACATGCGATCGCCTACAATGCACACGGCTCTGTGTTTGGGGGCAAGGCAAAATTAGCCTGCCGCACGTTGGCCGAGATTGACGAAACACGGGCCGAAGAAGCTGCAAATGCCTTGGGATTTGAAAACAGCACGAGCGACTGGCGCAGCCTGTTGGCTGACGATGCCATTGATGTAATCGCCATAGCCACGCCCAACGCGCTTCACAAGGACATGACCATCGCCGCTATTGAAGCAGGCAAGCATGTGTATGTGGAAAAGCCACTGGCACTGGACACGGCAGAGGCCAATCAGATCATTGCCGCCCTGGAAGCCCGCACCGATCCAGAGCAACCTCTGGTTCATATGCTCGGGTACAATTATCTGTGCAACCCGATCATCAGCACCATCAAGGCCATGATTGACGCCGGAGAATTGGGCGAGATTATTCACTTCCGGGGACGGCACAACGAAGACTATATGGCCAACCCTGATGTACCCTTTAACTGGCGTTGCTCGAAGGCATCCGCAGGCACCGGGACACTTGGAGATATGGGGTCCCACATCATCAGCATGGCGATGCACCTGGTGGGACCGATTGCCTCCCTGTGCGGAGACACGGATATTGTTGTCCCCAAACGCCCCGATGAGACCGGCGCGCCCAGGGCCGTCGAGAATGAGGACCAGGCCCAGGCCATTGTCCGGTTTGCATCCGGCACCATGGGGGCGCTGGAGACCAGCCGCGTGGCGTTGGGCAAGAAGCAGGGTCTAGCGTTCGAGATTGTCGGTACAAAGGCGAGCCTCGAATTTGACCAGGAACGCATGAACGAAGTTCGACTGTACGAAGGCAGCGGCGCACCCGGTAGGTCAGGATTCAAAACCATTCTGGTGGATACAAGCTGCCCCGACTTCGCAGCCTTCTGTCCCGCCCCCGGTCATGGCCTGGGGTATAACGATCTGAAGATCATTGAGGTGGATCGCCTTTTGAAGGCTATCACAGAAGGGGCCCGGGTCCCTGTAGACCTTTATGCCGGACGGGAGATCGAAAGGGTGATCGACACCTGGGTCCTGTCTGCACAAGAACGTCGCTGGATTGACGTCGGGCGCCTCTGAAGGCGCCCCAAGGGTATGGCTTATAGCAGCCCCGCCTCCCGCGCATACTGCGCCAAAGCTTTGAAGCCAATGCAGGCATAGTCGAACGGGTTGGCTTTCTCAGGGTCCTGTTCGGCTTCCACAACCAGCCACCCACAATAACCCGCGTCGGCCACCGCCTTTAGCACCGGCACAAAATCCACATCTCCGTCACTCGGCACGGTAAACACACCGTCCACGACCGCATCCAGAAAGCTGCTGTCTGCATCCAGTGCCCTTTGCATCACAGACATGCGGATATCCTTGCAATGTACATGTCTGATCCGTGCTGCATGCCGCCTGGCTGCCGACAGGGGATCGCCACCAGCAAATGTCAGATGGCCGGTATCAAGGAGCAAGCCGACATCGTCGCTTGTCAGCGCCATCAGCTTGTCCACCTCTGCTTCAGTTTCAACCACAGTGCCCATATGATGGTGATAGACAAGCCACAGCCCCCGTGACCGCACGTGGGCTGCCACAGCTGATAGCCTGCGGGCAAATTCCGGCCATTGATCGTCTGTCAGAACCGGTCGGGAGGAAAGCGACGCATTCTTGTTCCCATGAATACAGCCTGATGTCTCCGCCCATACCACAACCTTACACCCCATGGCATCCAGCAGTGACAGATGGGGCTCAAGATTCGCGATCTCGTCCCCTACCGACCGCGTCAGGAGTTCGGAAGAATACCAACCTGAAATTAGCGCCATATTGTGGCGTGCCAGGACGGGCCGCAAAGCATAAGCGTCGCGCGGGAATTTATGCCCGAGCTCAATACCCTCAAAGCCAGCAGTGCGCGCTTCACCAAGACAGGTATCCAGCGAAGTAGCACCACCAAGTTCACGCATATCATCATTGGACCAGGCAATCGGATTGGTGCCGAGGCGAACGCTATTATCCATCAATTTTTTGCTTTCTTTTCATATCCATATAGGCCGCATGACGCGCGGCAGCATCATCCATGTCGGACTCTTCAGCCACCGGCACATCCCACCAGTGCCCGCCGTCTTCAGTGCTAATGGAAGGGTCGGCATCAATCACAATCACGCTTGTCCGGTCTGCAATCTTGGCGCGGCGTACCGCGGCCTTCAGGGCATCAATGCCATCTGCTTTTTCCGCAATCGCCCCCATGGACCGGGCATGAGCGACAAAATCAACTACCGGGCGTTCCCCGTCTGTACGAGTGCCGCTGTCAAACAGGTTATTGAACGAAGTCCCTGTGGTGCCACCCTGAAGGCGGTTGATACAGCCAAATCCACCATTATCGACCAGGATAACAATCAGCTTCTGCCCCATCATGATGGACGTAGACAGTTCTGAATTCATCATCATGTAGGACCCGTCGCCTACGAGCACGAAAACATCACTGGCAGGTGTCGCCATCTTAACACCCAGGCCACCGGCGATTTCATAGCCCATGCAGCTATAACCATATTCCAGGTGGTAAGTAGCGGGCGCCTTGACGCGCCAAAGTTTGTGCAGTTCTCCTGGTAACCCGCCCGCTGCGGCAACAATAACGTCGCGCGCATCCGACACGTGGTGAATTGCGCCCACAATCTCTGCATCTGACGGCAACGGGCGGGTATCGGGAGAAGTCACTTTGTCGGTGACACTGTTCCATTCGGCACGGCGCGTTGCCGCAAGGGCCCTCTGTCCATCGGCGGCAGGCAACCGTTTGGCCAGGGCTTCTAGCGCCAGCCTTGCGTCAGACACCAGCGGTATACTGCGGTGTTTAACAGCATCGAACGCCGCCACATTCAATCCAATGATCTGACAGTCCGGATTCTCAAACAGCGATCGGGATCCAGTGGTAAAATCCGCCAACCGGGTACCCACTGCCAAAACCACATCAGCTTCACGCGCAAAGGCATTCGCGGCCGCTGTGCCCGTTACGCCAATACCCCCCACATTCAATTCGTGGGTCCATGACAGGCTGCCTTTCCCTGCCTGTGTTTCCGCAACCGGGATGCCGCAACGCTCCGCAAGGTCTGCCAGCGCGCCTTCGGCACCGCTATAGCGCACACCGCCGCCCACGATAATCAGCGGCTTCTCTGCGGCATTCAGTATCCCTAGGGCCCGCTCCAGCTCAAAGCTATCAGCACCCTGTCGGCGCATTCGGTGCGTTTGCGCTTCGAACATGCTTTCTGGAAAATCATAGGCTTCGGCCTGCACGTCCTGCGGCAGGCATATGGTTACCGGGCCGCAGTCCACGGGGCAGATCAGCACGCGCATCGCTTGCGGCAAGCTGGTGATCAATTGCTCCGGCCTGGTGATCCGGTCGAAATACCGGCTGACAGGGCGAAAACAATCATTGGCCACATCAAGCGGGCTTTCCGGGTTTTCCACCTGTTGCAGCACCGGGTCCGGGCGCCTGTTCGCAAAGGTATCACCAGGCAACAACAACACTGGCAGGCGGTTCACATGGGCAAGTGCGGCGGCCGTCACCATATTGGTGGCGCCAGGGCCCACGGATGTGGTGCAGGCCATCATGCGGCGGCGGCGGCTCGCTTTGGCAAAGGCTATGGCTGTATGGGCCATGGCCTGTTCATTATGGGCCCGAAAGGTTGGCAGACTTTCCTGAACACCGTTCAGGGCCTCACCAAAGCCGGCTACATTGCCATGGCCAAAAATGGCAAACACCCCGGCAAACATTGGTAGCCTTTCCCCATCCACCTCGGTGAATTGAGCTGCCAAATAGCGCGCGAGCGCCTGCCCCATTGTTAGGCGAATGGTTTTCATGCGCTTGCCTTCTGCTTTTCGGCACCGCCCCGAGCCCCGATCCAACATTCGATCAGGCGGCCATAGCGGTCCGTCATTTCCTTCACTGCAGCCTCATCTGTCATATCGCCTGCAAACCAGGAGCGAGCAGCAGCGCCAAAGATTGTCCGGCCAACAGCGAAGCCTTTGCACACTTTGTGGTGGGCGGCATTTTCGATTGCTGCCATCACATCGGCTTCGGGTGCGTCAAGCCCCAGAAGAACCACCCCCCTGCAGTTGGGATCATGCTTTTCAATCATTGCAGCCAACATCTGCCATTCCGCTTCAGATAGCGGCGTAGGCAGTTTCCACCAATCGGGATATATGCCGATTTCATACAGTCGTTCCATCACCCGGACCACCGTTCCGTCGGCCCGGTCAAGGTGTGCTGGCGGTATCACCTCCACCAACAATTCATGGCGGGTCGCACGCGCCGCAGAAGCCAGACGCAGCAATTGACGCTCCTGTTCCTCGCGCATAGGGGCGTCATCATCGGGGTGATAGAATGTCAGGCACTTCACACAGTGTTCCGCAGGCCATTCCCGCAGCGTTTCCATCACACTTGGTCCGCCTTCGAACTCAAGGGGCCGTGATGCCGGAAATTCGATCGGGCGGCCGATCCAGATTTCGTTACCGCTGGCATCATCAAGCGCATCCTGCCCCAGCCTGCCATCGCATAGAATGCCCAGACCTCTGCCCTGATAAGCGACCTTGGTCTCGCGGAAGGCTTGCAGGCAAAGTTGCTTGAACGCCCCAATGTCGGCGCTGCTCTTGCCGGTATCTACTGCGATATCTTCCATTTGCTTACGGTGATCGAATGCAAATGCGAGCACTTCGTCAAACTCTCGCGAACGAGTGGTTGACCAGTGAAGTTGCTCCAGCCCCGCATCATGGCGCAAGCTGTGATACCGGCTGCCATGCTTGATATAATGCGAGACTTCCTGGTAGCTCGGAATCGCTGGGGCGCAGCCATGGCGCGACACAACCAACGCCCCACATGCATTCGCCAACCGGCAGCTTTCCTGCCAATCAAGGCCAGAGACATAGCCACGCAGCAAACCTGACATAAAGGCATCCCCCGCCCCCAGCACATTGAAGACCTCGACAGGAAAACCGGCATAGATGGGGTGGCCATCCAGCGTGTCCGGGATATCACCCCCGAACACGGTGCAGCCATTCGGGCCAAGCTTCAACACCAAGGTAGCCGCCGACGTGGCCCGCACGTTCTTCAATGCGGTCACCGTATCCGTTGATCCGCCGGCGATATGAAATTCTTCTTCCGTGCCCACGATCAGGTCACACCAGGGCAGCATATCAGCCAACGTTTGGCTTACCTGTTCGTCGGCGACAAATCGTTCTTCACCAAGCCCGGGATTTGTTAGCCCCCACAGAACAGGGCGATAGTCGATATCCAGTACAATGCGCGTACCCTGTGTCTTGGCATATTCAGCCGCCTTGAAGCTCGCAGTGCGAACACCCGGCTCCGAAAGGTGCGTCCCGGTCAGGACAAGTGCCTTCGCCGAACCGATGAAGTCGGCATCGAAATCATCTACGCACAGCGCCATATCCGCGCAATTTTCGCGGTAGAAAACCAGCGGGAAGGTTTCCTTGTCCCGAATGCCCAGGATAACAAGCGCGGTCAGCCTGTCCTCATCGGTTTTAAGGTGGCTGACATCCACACCTTCCTGTTCCATCGTCTGCCGGATGAAGCGGCCCATATGCTCGTTTCCGACCCGGCTGAGGATGGCACTTTTAAGGCCCATGCGCGCCGTACCAATGGCGATATTGGCAGGGCAGCCACCGACATATTTGGCAAAACTGGTCATATCCTCCAGAAGGCCGCCAATCTGCTCGCCATAGAGGTCAACCCCTGCGCGGCCCATACAGATGACATCAAGCTGCTTTTCAGCTGTCATAGCGTCACCCCTTTGGGCTGCCAGAAATCTGCGTCCTCTTCCATGGTCCAGGCATGTTCTTGTGCAAACTCAGGAACGCCGTAGCGCTTGGCCGGCAGATGACGGATGACCCAGGAATAATACATGCCGTATCCCGGTGCGGCCACTTGGGCATGGGTTTTCATGTCCATAATGCGGACACTGTCATATGGCCTGATCTTGAGCACATCGTCATCCAGTTCGCCGTGTCCCCAGCCACGCGGATCAGTGAACCGGTAATGATATATTTCCGGCTGCGGGTGATTGTGCGGCGGATAGGAAGACCATTTCCCCGGCATGGTAATCACCTCCCCAAGCACCAGCTGTGCGTTTGGCGAGGAATTGGTGTCGTCAAAGATGGTCCGCACGAACCGAAGGCACGTGCCGCCAACCTGGCCCTTGCCACGTGGTTCATCCACACCAGCATCAGGTTCATACTTTTCAATGGGGAAATCGGCTTCATTGGCGCACTGGTAGATGGTGAACTCAGCATCTGTTTTCGCAGTCACCTCCAGCACGGTACCTTTTGGCCCGTGCAGGCAGGAGGGGTGCTCGTCAAACAAAGAGGTGCGGGACCATTCATAAGCTTTGCCCGCCACGGAAATCGTTACCTCTCCATCCATCAACAGCCACGCCGCTTCATTATCAAATGTCTCGGATATGCGTTCACCTGCCTTCAGGCGCCAGACAGCTACACCGATTCCCGTCCGTTCCGCAGCGTCCCGGTGGTCGGTAATAACCGTATGCCCCAACCGGAAGCCGTCTCTGTGATCGGTGATATGCTCCAACATGATCCGCTCCCCTCTAACTTCACGACTGTGCTAGGATGCCAGACGCCTTATTCATAGAATAATCATTTACGAAAAGAAATATTTATTCTATTTTGACCTCACGTCAAGAATTTTAATTCCGTTTTGTAAATTTTGTGGGAGGAACCAGAATGACAGAAGGCATATGCCTGATCGGTGCAGGACGTATTGGACAGATCCACGCCGCCAACTTCGCAGCACTCGGCAGCGGTATCCTGAAATATATTGTCGATCCAGTCACCGAGGCGGCTGCGGCACTCGCTGCGGACACGGGCGCACAAGCCACCGACCTTGAAACCGCCCTGGCGGACCAAGAGGTTACCGGCGTTGTGATTGCTAGCGCCACCAACACCCATGCCGACCTTATTGAGAAAGCAGCCCATGCTGGCAAAGCGATCTTTTGTGAAAAACCTATAGATTTAGACTTACAACGTACAACCGATTGCCTGAGCACCGCGGATTCATTAGGCACCCCTCTTCTGCTGGGGTTCAATCGGCGTTTCGATCCAAACTTTGCCGCGCTCAAAGCCAGTCTCGATGCTGGTGCTGTGGGTACAGTGGAAATGGTGCATATCACCAGCCGCGACCCTTCCCCACCGCCAGTATCTTACATCAAAACAAGCGGCGGACTGTTCAAAGACATGATGATCCATGATTTGGATATGGCGCGTTGGCTACTGGGCGAAGACCCCGTCGAGGTCTCGGCGATGGCGAGTTGCCTCACTGACCCTGAAATCGCCACCGCCGGGGATGTTGACAGCGCCCTGGTGACGCTTCGCACAGCTTCCGGCAAGCTATGCCAGATATCCAATAGCCGCCGCGCGGTATATGGCTACGACCAACGCATTGAAGTGCATGGCAGCGGTGGGCTGGCACAGGTTGGCAACCAGCATGACAGCACCCTCTCCATCAACAGGGGCACGGGGCTGCAGGGCGATAAAATCCAGCATTTCTTCCTCGAACGGTATGCCGAAGCCTACAAGCATGAAGCCCGCCACTTTCAGGACATCCTGAAAGGCAGCGCCACACCCCTCGCAACCGGCGCAGACGGCTTGAAAGCCCTTATACTGGCTGAAGCCGCGCTGAAGTCGCTGCAAACGGGAACCACTGTTCAGCTATAGGCACCCTCGGACTACAAATTTCAACAGGCCCGCCATCATTTTGGCGGGCCTTTCTTGTTCCTGGCAAAAAAAGGGCCGGCAGAGCCGGCCCCAGATTTCCCGTGTGTGCCCCAAAGCACTTTAGGAAAGGGAAATCAGAAGTTGAATCGTGCTGTCAAAAGGAACACACGAGAGGATTGTTCGCGTTCGACTTCGAATTCGTCCACAACACCGGCTCTCATATCATCGAGCCCATCAAAGTTCCGCTCTGCCTGGTTGCTTTCCGCATTCAGAAGGTTGTTTGCAGTCAGCCGCAGGACAAAGCCGCTTTCAAAGCGTTTCTCGATAAAGACTTCCAGGTTGCCACCATAATATTGGTCCTCGATTTCCGCGAAAAAGACGCTCCTGGCCAGGCCCTGCTTCTGATAACTGAAGCCGGTCGTGGCTTCTATACTCGGGAAGTTCTGCGTTACACCGAAGTTGTATACATATTTAGGCTGGTGGTTGAAGCGCACGTCTTCTTGCAGAAATTCGTCATACCGGCTGGACCAGATGCGCGTGTAGTTGGCAAAGAAGCCGGTCTCGTCAAGCCCGATGAAGGTAAGCGGTGTACTGACATCGAACTCGATACCGTAGGTGTTCCCGTTCCCCACATTATCGTAGGTATACAATCCACCATCTTCGGTGTCCCCAACACGTACAAGCTGCGTCAAGTCAGAGACCTTACGGTAAAAGAAGTTCACACCCAAAATACCGTTCGCCGGAAGGGTATGCTCATACCCGATATCAAAACCCCAGGATTTCTCCATGGCCAGGTCCGGGTTGCCCACGGTGATATCGTCGTCATCTGGCTCATCCTGCAATTCTACAGGGACAAGCTGATCAAACGTTGGCCGGCGAACCGTGCGCGCAAAGCTCAAGCGGAGCTGGCCGTCTGCCCCGATATCCCTCTGGAAGTGGATGGAGGGGTTCAACAGCGTGGTCTTGTTGGTGGTTTCACCAACATCGGGCGCGCTGATTTTGGTGTTGGTATGTTCCAGCCTTAAACCAGCTTCCACAACCAGGCCTTCACCCAGCTCCCATTCGCTGACCATATAGGCATCATAGCGGTTTTCCTTGACGTCGAACTCGCTTTCGCTGTCCAGCTCAAGGACGCCAAAGTCATCAGCTTCCATCAGCGTAAGCCCGAAGTCGCGCTTCTTGAACTTAGTCGCGCCCCCGAATTTCAATGTCATTATATCGAAATTGCGCTCCAACCCGAAGTCTGCCGCGAATTCCTTATCCAGACTGTCGATAATCTCGCGTTCGCGGTCTTCCACGCTTTCAGAACCGTCATCGAAGTCGAACTCCCGGTCATACTGGTCTTCCCGGTTGTCAAACTGGCTATAGCGCACCATGGCATCAAAGCGGGTCGCATCTGACAGCGCTCCTTCATACAAGGCGCTGAAGCCAAAGTTTTCCTGCTTGATCTCTGTATCCTGCGACGTGACCTTGTCGCCCACCAGCTCTCCGTCGTCGCGCTCCCATTCCGACCCATCTTCGCGCTCATCACGGTCTGTATGGATATAGAAACCGTCGAACCGCAGTTCCCCGGTATCCCCCACCTTGAAGGTGACATCGGCATTCAGCGACATGTCCAGGTTTTCCCGGCTATCAAGCTGGGTGGCATAGCCATCAGCAACTGATGCATTCCTGTCATCTGGCGAAAACAGGTCACGGCCATCAAAAGAATTCGGGAAATCCCCAGCGACGATCTTTTCCTCGACAAACTTCTTGGCATTGAAGCGTTGCTGCACGTTCGCCGTGATCGAATAGAAGATATCTTCGTCATCACTACGGCCGGCATAGGAAACAGCGCCGGCACCCCGGAATTCCTTGTCTTTACCAACATAAAGACCGCTGGCGCGAATAGAGCCCCCTTCCGGCAACGTGGCCCCTTCCTTCAGGATGATATTGATGGTGCCCCCCACGCCCTGGCTGTCAATATCGGCGCCCGGGCTTCTGATCACTTCGATACGCTCGATGATCTCTGCGGGAATACGGTCCACCAGAACTGTGCGGTCATTACCCGCACCCGGCACTGGCCGACCATTAATAAGGACCTGCGTGAAGCCGTTCGCCATGCCCCGCATCTGCGGCGCATCATATTCGCCAATATCGCTTGTAAAAGCCACGCCAGGTACACGCTTAAGCATATCACCGGCTGAAACCGGCTCAAACTTCTGGAAAAATTCCGTGTCATATGTCAATTCCGGTGCAACAGATGCAGTCCGGTTCCGCGTTACAATCTTGCCGGTGACAACAATCTCTTCGAGATTGAGATCGCCTTGTGGCGGCTCTGCCGCCTCTTCCTGCGCGAACGCCTGAGGCGCCATTGACATCACTACGAATCCGCACAGAAGTTTCTGTATTAGTCCTGTATTGCTCATAATTCACCTCCCCTGGTGTCACACCCGGCTTAGCGCCGGTTTCAGCAGTTGCCCTACAGCCTCGGTAAAACTCGCAACGTATGAGGTGCCGGATCTTCCCGGACGACCCCATACTTTCCCAAATGAAGCCGCCTGTTGAAACTCATTATAGAATTTTTATTCTTTTTTTCAATAGAAATGAAAATTTTCTTCTTTTTTATCTTGAAACCGGCAGAAAACTTCACATATTGGATAGTAAGACGAAGCCCAAAAGGGAGGAAATCATGAAGAAAACGTCGTACCTAGCGGTAATTCTAGCAACTGGCATTGTCGCCTGTTCGCCCAGCTCATCATCCGATGAAGCCGCAACAAACACACCTTCTCAGAAGAATGTTACAGTTGCGTTAGAGACCACACCAAGCACGTCAGACAGTGCTGCGGCAGCCATACTTTGGCCAGGAGCCGAGGGCACACCCACTTATCTCGTTGGTGCCGTGGAAGACGGCATCGAGCTTTATAATCTCGACGGACAGCGACTGTCCAAAGTTGGTGGCGGTGAAATCGAATCCATCAGCAGGCTCTCCGGCGCGGGCAACAAGGGACGAGGTTATCTTCTCGCTCTCGACACCGCCAGTAGTTCGCTGGATGCCTATAGGGTTCAAGATGGCCGCATAAACCTGACCCAATCAGGCGTCGCCACATCGAGCCAACTTCTGGAAGGCATGTGCAGCTTCAGAAGCCCGCTTGACGGCCAATCCTACGCCTTCCTGCTGGCATCCAGTGGGCAGATTGAACAGTGGCACCTGTATAGCGGGAAGGACGGGACACTGAAAAGCCGACTGATCCGATCCCTGCAGGTGGGGACAGAACCCAAATTCTGTGTGGCGGACGAACGCAGTAATTCCCTGTATGTCACCGAGGAGGCCGTCGGTGTTTGGCGGTTTGATGCCGACGTGGAAGCCGACACCATTCCGGAATTGGTGGATGTGAAAAAGTTTGGCCACTTCAACGGTGAAGTTGGCGGGCTTGCCCTTCATCATACAGATGCTGACCAAACCCTGCTTCTTGCCTCGGACGTGGAGACAAGCCGTATCAATCTGTACGACACCAATGACGACCACCGATTTATCGGCAGCGCTGTCTTCGCCGCATCGTCCACAAGTGACGGTGTTGAAAATGCAGGCGCCCTCTTCGCCAGCGGTGATACTGGCGGCCTTCTTGTGCTGGCGGACGAAGACAATGGCGATGACGCCACCAATTTCAAAGTGGCACGTTTCAACGATATCGCCAGTGCCTTTGACCTGAGCGCTACCCTTGTCTCAGCGGACCGGAATGACCCGACTGCCGCTTTTGCCCTCGTAAATGCCAGTGTGGAAACCAGCCCCGTAGCCGACGGTGGTGATGCGGCGGATGATCCCGCCATCTGGGTGCATCCTTCCGATCCGGAAAAAAGCCTGATCATCGGCACCAACAAGCAGGGTGGGCTGTATGTCTATAACCTGGACGGCAGCACCCGCCAGTATCTGCCCGACGGTAAAGTAAACAACGTAGATATCCGCTATGGCGTCCAGATTGGCGATCGTGTCATCACCCTTGTTGCCGCCAGCAACCGGACGGATGAAAACATTTCTATTTATGAGATGGATGAGACTGAAGGCATGCTGAGAAACATCGCAGACGGCGTTCAACCCACCGGCATGCCAGACCCCTATGGCATGTGCCTGTACCAAAGCCCGAAAGATGGTCAGACCTATGTCTTCATTAACGAAAAAGATGGCCTTGTCCGCCAGTGGGTTTTGACAGAGGGCGCACCGGGCCGTGTGAAAGCCACCCCTGTGCGCGAATTTACAGTTGGCAGCACGGCAGAAGGCTGCGTCGCCGATGATGACACCGGCATGCTGTTCGTGGCGGAAGAAGATGTAGCGCTGTGGAAATATGGCGCAGAGCCCGACGCTGGCAATACCCGGGAAAAGGTAACAGACCCGCAAGTAAACCCGGCCTTGAAGGATGACCTTGAGGGGGTGTCCATCTATTATGGCGAGGGAACATCGGGCTATATCGTGCTGTCAAGCCAGGGCAATAACAGCTATGCGCTGTTTGACCGCCAGGCACCGCACGCCTATGTCGGGTCCTTCCGCGTGATTGCCGACAGCGATACCGGTATCGACGGATCATCGGAAACCGACGGCCTCGATATCATCAGCACGCCGCTTGGCCCTGATTTTCCATATGGCGTCTTCGTGGCACAGGATGGCCGGAACATTGCGCCCGCGGAGAACCAGAACTTCAAACTGGTACCTTGGGAGCGTATCGCAACCCCGCTCGGGTTGGAGACATACACAAAAAGACCACGAAACCACTAGCAGGCTTCAGTCCTGAACCCCCAAAGGAAGCCGTCGTCTGCAATAGCGGGCGGCGGCTTCTGGCGAGTTTGGGACGTTCTTCCGGTATGGCATCAATGTCCGCTTCCCCTGCCCTAGCAGAGATGCAAGTTCCCCAAAATCCGAAAACGACATTAATTTTGTCCAGAAATTCCTGGACACATTTAGTGTCTCTTTTCACGCATAAGATAAAGGGCTGACAGAGGCGATTATGTAGCAGCGATGTCGCACCCACATTATCTAGTATGTTCGTTGGACAGAACTAGAGGCACGGGACATCGGATGTCCCGCGACACTAATTTTGTCACTTTGCGACATTAGACTCAAAAGTCGCCCAACTGCGCAAGTAGACCTGAAAAAGATAGCCTTCGCCCTAAAACGCTCTAGCCATGCACTGTCAGATCAACAGGCAGCCGCCTGACACGCGTACCTGTCGCCCTGTATAGCGCATTCAGAACGGCGGGCTGTATTACACCTTGCAGGCGCTCTCCCATCCCCATCGGGGTTTCCTGGCTATCAACCAACTCAACGACCACCTCCGGCTCCTGGCCTATTCGAGCAATCCCGTAATCATGAAAATTCGACTATTCGACCGCACCGCCCCTAACAGTGATTGCGTCATGAAACAACATGGACAGAGCAAACACAGCAGCACCTTCCGCCTGCTGCCGAACCCCATCAGGGTTCACGATAACTGCTTAGTGCCATATGCGGACACATTCTTAACGACACAGGATGACGGCGGCCTCCGGGACGCGCAGGCATGTATCGCAAGAACACCGATGCCGGAGTTCAAGTAATGAACAGTGCCTTTGTGGGGATACTACCCGTCAGGGAGGAGGTGCGAAGGAGAAATACCTGAGTGGCGGCGAAAACATACCGCCATGTGATCCGCAGAACTAAAGCCACAAAACCGGGCGACTTCCTTGACGCTTTTGCCACCCTGCTCAAGCAGTGCTGTAGCCGTCTCCATTCGAATTTGTGAAACCATGAAGGCTGGTGACAGGCCAGTTTCAGCCTTGAACCACCTGTAAAAGCTTCTGCGAGACATAGCCATATGATCGGCCAATTCTTCAACAGAAAGGTCTCGACGCAGGTTTTGTCTTATCCAGGCCAATAACGCAGCGACCTTTGGGCCACTGGCTTGAGCGGCCAGAAGCATGCTGAGCTGGCGCTGACTACCTGAGCGCCGGTACGGAACCACAAGCTCCTTTGCAACCGAAAATGCTATTTCATCTCCGTACCAGCGAGCAACAAAGTCAAGCGCCAAATCTATCCCGCTAGCCACCCCCGCGGACGTTGCGATGTGTTCTGTCACTGAAAACAACTTGTCCGGATCAACCGTTAACGCGGGATATCTTGCTTCCAATCTCAATGCTGCCTGCCAGTGAGTGGTCACCAGAAGGCCATCCAGAAGCCCGCTTGGAGCCAGCAGGAATGTACCATTGCAAATGGAAACGATAAAGGTGCCCGCTTTATGGAGCACCCATAGCTTTGCGGCCAGCGCTTTGCTCTTTTCAACCTTCTCAAGGCTGGCGATATCCCCACCGGACAGGATAAGAACATCAAGGTCAACTTCCGGTGATACAAGGCTGCCATCTACACTAACCGTCATGCCATTGGAGGCCACAACAGATTTTCCATCCAGTGAAAAGTACGACAGCTGGCATTTTTTCTCCGATGAATGCTGCCGTGAAAGCCTTCGGGCAGTAGCATCTGCCACGCTAAACACGTCTGCGGGCCCCGTGACATCCAGGGACTGAAAGCCATCGAATACCAGAAAACCGATTTTTCGCACTGCCCGCTCCTTGGTTGGCACAAAATAACGTATATGCGGCACCAGAACTCCTGCCACAGAAACTATAATCCCTTCCGTAAATTGTCAAAGACACCCGGAAAGGACTACGCTAATGGAAATTACAACGGCTAAAACCTTCACCGCCTCCCGCCCTTGGGGTAACAAGGAAGTGGCACGATTTGGCGACATAGGTGTTCGCATCCACTGGACAGACCAACCCTATATCTGGCACGAAAATGACGGCGACGAAGTCTTTGTCGTCCTCGATGGTGCCGTAACGATGCAAGTTCGCATGGATGGCACCGAAAAGAATATCGAAATGCTACCAGGAGACATCCTTTCCATCAAAGAAGGCGAAGAGCATCGCGCAATCCCCACGCCCGAAGCCCGCATTCTCGTCATTGAAAAAATGGACAGCGTGTGATGACGGCCCGCGTCTTACTCTCACCATGCTGGACCGGCACACTCGAATGGGGATGGTACCCCTGGCTGTCTCGGGAGCTCACTCACAATGGCGTGCCTTTTGGTTTTGCCGATATGCCCAACCCCGATCTCCCGGATGTCGATACGTGGTCATCTGCACTCCTGGACCGCATTGATCACACCGCAATTCAAGAGACTATCTTGGTTGGGCATAGCCTGGGATGCATAAACATTCTAAACGCAATTGCTCAGCTCCCCCCCAATAAACCACATTTCAAAGCCGTGGTGTTCATTGCGCCTTTCACCCACCCCCTGGGTGTTACCGCAGTGGACACTTTTTTCACATTGTCAGTTGCTGCCAACCTGTCGAAACTGCCAGCAAGATACACGTGGGTTATAGCCTCCGATAACGACCCATACATTCCTGATACTTGGGCCAATCTGGAGCGCCTCAACAAGGGATCAAAGGCAAACACTCTGGTACTGCACGGCAGGGCCCATTTCTCGGCTGCTTCCGGTTGCACCGAATTGCCCGAACTATCGACTCTTATCCAGTCGATCCTGGAGTGTGACGATGAATATATCTAAGAACACGGCGCTACTCTTGATCGATTGGCAGCAAGGGTTTGACAAAACCACCCATTGGGGAACCGAGCGAAACAATCCTCATGCTGAGGAGCGGGCCCAGATGCTCCTCTCTTTTTGGCGCGCAACAAAAAAGCCAATCTTCCACATTATTCATGACAGCCTGGAATCAGACAGCCCCTTGAAAGTGGGCAGACCGGGGGGGCCGTTTCAAAAGCGGCCTGGAACCCTTTGTCGGCGAGTGCGTCATCAAGAAAAACGTCAACAGCGGTTTTATCGGAACGCAATTGGAGAGATCCCTGAACAAACTTGGAATCAAGCAATTGGTCATTAGTGGTCTCACAAGCAATCACTGCGTCTCGACCACAACGAGAATGGCTGGCAATTTGGGATATGAAGTCCTTGTCGCTGAGGATGCCTGTGCGTGTTTTGACCGCGTATCCGCCTCGGGTACCCACTATCCTGCACAGCTCGTACATGACGTCAGCTTGGCCAACTTAGATCGCGAATTCTGCAGCGTACTTCCGAGCATAAAAATTATTGAAGCACCGTTTCATAGAACCGCTTCTATGGAATAGAATCATCCCTGCCAATAACAAGACAGGGATGATATGGAGGCTGCCAAGAAGGCCCTATACCGCTCCCGGCTATGCTTCTATAACCAGCTTGCCAATCATGCTGCCGCTTTCCAAAACTTCATGGGCTTTGGTAAAGGCCTCTGCTGAAAAGCCTTCTAGTTTCCTGGCCATGGTTCCCTGCATTTCCCCGTCATCAACCAGGCAGGCAATTTCACTCAAGATTTCTTTTTGGCGTGCCATATCAGCTGTTTGGTAGGTGGAGCGCGTAAACATGAACTCCCAGGCGATAGCGGCACTCTTATGCATGAATAGCTGGATATCGTGCTTTACTTTAGCGCTGGCCAGGAAGCACACAGCCCCTTGCGGTTTCACAAGGTTGGCCGCTATGTCGAAATAGGCGTCCGTGTCGTGACAGCATAAGATATAGTCGAACTGATCAGGCGGAAGAGAACCGACGTCACTATAGGATACGACAGAAGTTGCACCCAAAGCTTTGCACCAGGCCTGGCTCTCTGGCCGGGAAGCTGTCGCAGATACTTCCAGCCCAAGACGCTTCGCCAACTGGATCGCAATTGAGCCAACCCCGCCAGCACCATTAATGATCAGGAATTTCTTGCCCTTGTTATCATCAGTGCGCTCACTTACTCTCAATCGGTCATAGAGCGCTTCCCATGCAGTAAGGCTTGTCAACGGCATCGCTGCAGCTTCTGCAAAGTCCATTGCTTCAGGCTTCAGGGACACAATCCTGGCATCAACTACATGAAACTCCGCATTGCACCCAGGCCGACGAATGTCACCTGCGTACCAGACCTTATCACCCACCTGAAAATCGGTGACACTGGCACCTACCTTTTCAACGACACCGGAACAATCCCAACCAATAACAGAGAATACGCCATCATCGGCCTTGCCGCCCCTCACCTTCACATCCACCGGATTTACCGAAACGGCTTTCACCTTGACCAGCAAGTCATGGTCGCCAGGCTCTGGCACCGGCTGTTCTTGCTCAAGGAAACACTGAGGATCTGTGACAGGCAATCCTCGATCAAACCCAAATACACGCATACCAGCGCTCCTAAAATTAATGCAGCCCTTGACATATGCCCTTAGGAACAAAATTTAAAGTATGCACATTTTTGGTTTATACTATCACTTTGTATACTAAGGAGGCATTGGTGCGAGCAAAAATTGGGCAGAGAAATGACCATACCTTCTGCGGCGTCGAAGCCACCCTTGAAGTGATTGGAGGCAAATGGAAGGGTGTCATTCTGTATCACCTCGTCCCTGAAACCCTCCGATTTGGAGAACTCGGGAAGCTCATGCCAAAGATCACTCAACGCATGCTAACCCGCCAACTGAGAGAGCTGGAAGGGGACGGTTTGGTCCACCGAAAGGTATACCCTGTTGTGCCGCCACGGGTGGAATATAGCCTGACAGAAAGAGGCCGAACCCTGGCCCCGCTCATTATGCAGCTTAAAAACTGGGGTGACGCCTACCTGAGCAAAGAACAGCCTGGCACAGGGTTCGACACAGAAACCCCCGGGGATTAGGTTAGGCGCACTAGCCCTGCCCCTTCGCAACAGCACGAACCCATTGAATGACCAGCGCCAGCATCTGTTCATCAGAATTACACGCCTGATTTAAAGATGCCCATGTCGGAAACGCAAGCAGGTGAGCAACCGTCGCCTGAAGCTCGGGCGTGACATGTTCTGCTACAGCCAAAATGTCCTTGCTAACGTCTGCCAAGAATCCTTCGAACCCCTCCAGAGCATTTGCAAGTGGCGGTACGTCATCCTTGTCTCTGTATGTCTGATGCCACATTGGCGCCGTACGCCCGTAATAGGCATACAGCGAAGAAAGCGCAGCCTCGCAGCGACTGATCAGGTCGTCATAGCCCATCCATTCCTCAGCGCTGGGCCTGGGGTTCTGGTCGGTCCACCGAGAAGTGCACGCCTTCAGCTGAGCCTCTTCATCTGGGAAGTACTTGTAAACGGTCAGACGCTGGACACCTGCCTCTTCAGCAATTGCTGTCACAGTTGTGGCCTTCGGGCCCACGCGTTCATGAAGGGCAATGATTGCATCCACAATTCGCCCTTTGGTCTCCTCCTGAGCCTGAGCCCGACGGGTCATCTGATATTTTCGCTTGGACATTAAATGAACACCACTGTTTAATAAATTATTGACTCGACTAATCTGGGCAGTATATCACATTAAATGATCAAATGTGTTCATTTAAATAAACAGGCGAGTTTGTGATGAGTACCCACAATCAACCTAGCACCCCCCTTACCGAACCGACGATGGCGCCCCCTTTTCATGTGGCAGCCGACATCATCTGTTTACCGTCTTGGTTACCTGTACCTGGCGCAGGCATGCTACCTGTTAATTCCTTTCTTCTCCTGGGAAAAGAGCCGATATTGGTGGACACTGGCCTTTCCGCGCTCAAAGACCAATTCCTGAAGGTCCTGGATAGCATTCTTCCGCCGGAGCAACTCCGCTGGATATGGATCTCTCACACAGATGCTGATCACATTGGAAACCTCACCTCTGTCTTGGCACGGGCCCCAAAAGCCGAGGTAGTCACAAATTTCCTTGGCATGGGAAAAATGAATATGCTCGGCTGTGCTCCCGAACACTTTCATATGCTGGAGATCGGACAATCCCTTGAAACTCAGGACCGAGCCCTAACCGCCGTTCGCCCTCTCTATTACGATGCGCCAGAAACCATGGGTTTCTCCGACGCCAAGAACAAAACCTTGTTCGCCGCAGATGCCTTTGGCGCACTGCTGTCACAACAATATATGCAAGCGGAAGACATCCCTGCAGTTGACCTGCGAACTGGCCTCATGCAGTGGGCACAAATAGACGCGCCCTGGTTAAGTATGTTGGATGATGACAAATTTTCTCGGGCCGTTGAAAACGTCAAATCGGAAGCCCATCAGATTGTATTGTCCGGCCACCTCCCCCCACAACAGTCAGGGCTTGGAGACCTCCCAGCTCTTGTAATGGAGGCGCAAGAGCACCCACACAACTAACCCTAACAATAAGCCTCCGAAAAGTCGGCACGCCCAGCCCCTAACAGGCGTGCCGACATCCCTCGCAGACAATTGAGACCGCCCCCCAACAAACTCGCCCCATTGGGACCGCAAGGTTACGGCCACAGCCATGATTTTTGTGCAAAGCGAAGATGGCATCAGCCACAACCCGAGGGAACATACGCCCACGCCAGACCTTCTGAATGGCGCAACAGACAATAGCGGAAGGAGCAGGGTGGGCCCTTGCCAGCGCATTCCAACGATATTTGCCTGAGGACGGGCCCGCCCCTTTCGACCGCAGCTGCTGGACATCCGCACCCAACCCTAAAATCCGATTTCAATTGAAACAGTCAGCAGGATCATCGCGACAAGTGAGAAGATGATCCAAAGCGGGAAGATGAATTTGGCCCAGCGCCCCCAGCCCACCTGCGCGGTGGCCAGATAAGCCAGCAGCGTGCCGGATGTGGGCGTGATCATATTGGTCAGGCCATTGCCGAACAGGAAGGCCATGACGGTGGTTTGCGGCGGCACGCCCGAAAGCTGGCCAATCGGCCCCAAGATCGGCATGCTGACCGCCGCCTGGCCCGAGGTGGACGGGATCAGGAAATCCAGCAGAAGCTGCGAGACGAACATGCCCTGCGCGGCCACGATGGCGCCGCCATCGCCGATCATGCCGGTCAGGCCGTGCACGACCGTATCCAGCACCTGCCCTTCCGACAGCACGATCGACACGGCTGTCGCCACGCCGATCAGGAAGCTGGCCATCAGCACCTTTTTCATGCCGTAGACGAACGCATCGGCCGCTTCGCTGGCGCCAAGGCCACTGGCCGCCGCCAGCGCAACGCTAAGCCCGATATAGTAGGCCGACAGGCCATCATGGTGCCAATGCCAGCGGTTGGACGCATAGACCAGAAGCGCCACCCCCAGCACCAAAAGAACCAGGCTGGCAGTTTGGCGCGGGTTCAGGCGTTCCTTTGTGAATTCAATGGTCTGTGACTGACCATAGGCTGCGTCGCGGCGCACCACCCACAGCATGAAGGCAATGCCCACAGCCAGGAACACCAGATAGAAAGCGAAACGCACACCGGCGCCACTGAAAATCTGCAGCCCGACAAGCGGCTGCGCGATGGTGAGCGGGATCGGGTTGGTAACAGACGTGAGATAGCCCACTTTCACAGATACCGTCACAATCGCGAGGCCAATGATACGGGACATGCCCAGCCGCTCCGCCATCGCCGCCATCACCGGGATGATCAGCAGATATTCGGACGCCAGCCCAAGGAAGGTACTGCCCGCGGAAAAGACAACCATCAGCCCCGGCACCAAGATCAGCATATTGCCCTTAAAGAGGCTCAGCAGCCGTTCAAGCCCGGCGTCAATCGCGCCCGTTCGGGTCAAAATCCCGAACATGCCGCCAATGATTAGCACCATGAAGATCAGGCCCGATGCCCGGTCCAGCCCCTTGGGGATCGCCATGGCGGTTCCAATCAGGCCAACGGGCTTGGCGATGTCCTGGCTTTCTCTTGGCACCGCGAACAGGCTGGCGGGCGACCGGTCTTTGTCCAGCACCTGATAGCTGCCCGGCACAACCAGCTTGCCGTCGCGCGCATAGCGGCCGGAATCGACCGCATAGGTCAGCACCATGGCCAGCAGCAGAATGCCCAGCAAAATCACAATAGGATTGGTGGTTTTCTTGCGCGCCTCGGCCTTGATGTCCGCCGTGCTGTCAGCAGTGGCCTCTTCCTTACGGGTGTTGATTTCAAGGCTCATTCGGCGGTCACTTCCCTTGGCTTATGGGTAACAGAATATGGGATGGGCGGGTTTCGTCCATAAAAATCCGGTTCCGGGCACGCATGGTGGTGGTCCAGTTCCCTTCCGGCTCACCCGTATTGGAGTTCAGGTCGAAATGCGGAAAATTGCTGCTGGCAATATCCACCCGGATACGGTGGCCTTTGCGGAACAGGTTGGCGGTGGCGAACAGTTCAATCGTCAGCTCATACACCCGGCCAGCCTCCATCAGTTCCGGATGCTCCCAATCGTCGCGGTAGCGCGCGCGCAGGATGCCGTCGGTGATATTCATGGCGAAACCGGCTGGATAGTCCTTGCCGGGGGGATATACATCCACCAGCTTGACCGTGAAATCCGTGTCCGGGCAATCAGACGCCACCCACAGCCGCGCCTCAATCGGCCCGGCGACGCGGGTATCGGCCTCCAGCGGGGCTGTCTCGAACGACAGCACATCAGGCCGGTCCTTCAGGTCCCGCCCAGGCGACGTGCAGCCGAAGAAGCTGTCCTGTTCGCGCTGATCAAAGGCCCCGCCAGCCATCAGCGGCTCGCCGGATGTCACGGCGCCGCCGATGGTTGGCGTGGGCTGCCGGGGGTCGTAGATATAGTCTGCAAAAGCTTCGCGCCCATGCGGCGCCTGCGGGCGCAGGCTGCCGCCTTTCGTCAGGAAGAAGGCCGTGGGCGCGCCCTGGCCTACCGGCCAATCGGGGAAGCTCAACCACCGGCCGCCGTGGCTCAGGCGCCCGCTTTCATCTGCGTCGCCACCTCCGCCTCCCATGACAAACAGGCTGACCGGCTTCTGTTCATCGAACATCGCGTCAGACTTGCCCTTCAGATAGCGGTCAAACCAGTGCAGGCGATAGTCAAGATAATCCATGCCGAAATGGTGTTCAAAAACAGCGTCGTCGCCAAAGTCCACGTCACCGGCATATGAAAAGGACCGCTGCCCGTGGGTCCAGGGCCCCATGGTCAGGAACACGGGGCTTTTGCGCCCCTCCCGAAGGCCCTGATAATTGGTGATTGAGGTGGCCACATAGGGGTCATACCAGCTGCCCATTACCATCACCGGGATGTCCGGCATATCACCGTACCGCCCGAGGGCCGACAGGCCGCGGCGCTGCCAGAAAGGCCCGTATGTGCCGTTCTGCCACTGTTCGAACAGGTAGGCCTCATATTCCGGCGCGGCGCTCAGGGGTGAATGCCCGGGCGTCCAGGGCATGTCGTGGAACCAGTCTGTCAGCCTGACGGCTTCAAGCGCGGCTTTGCGCGCCGGGTCAGCGGCTGTTTTGGGGCTGAGAAGCGCATGCTTGTAGGCCCAGGTGACCTGCTTCAGCTCAAACGCGCCGCCGCGGCGGATGCCGCCATGATAGGCGCTGGCGAAACCACCTGAGTCCATGAACATGGCGGAAAGCCCGGGCGGGTTCAGGCAGGCGGCGGAAATTTGTGTGTGTGCGCCATAGGACACGCCAAAAGTACCAATCTTACCGTCGCACCAGGGCTGGTCCACAATCCAAGCCATGGTGTCAAAGCCGTCCTCGGCTTCATTCAAATATTTGGAAAAGGTGCCTTCAGACCCATAGCGGCCCCGGCAATCCTGCATCACAACCACATAACCGTGGCGGGCAAAATAGCGGGCGATTTCCGTCCTGGGGCGTGGTGCGGGGTGGGCGACAGACCGCTCTGACCTGTTCAACCCCTGCTTGCCATATGGCGTGCGCTCCATCAGGACCGGCCATCTGCCGGACTTGCAGTCACCAAACGCACTGGGGAGATACACGTCTGTCGCCAGGCGGACGCCGTCACGCATGGTGATCATGACATCCTGCATGACTGTAAGCTCCTGCGGCGGTGTATCCTTGCCGATGCGAACCAAGATGGAACTCCCCAACTACGCGTTTTGATCTGTGAAGCGGATGCTCCACCCGGGTTCGAATACAGCCGGAACCCGGGTGGAAGCGTTTGGCCCATGGAGCCAACATTGTATGGAGCCGGGCACCCCGAACAGGTGCCCGGTCCGGTGCTTAGAATTTGGCCCGGAAGCCCACCGAGAAGCGTCGACCCAGCACGTCATAAGTGCCTGCATCCGTGTTGTGGTTGCCGCGTGAGGCGTCCCCAATCAGCGGCGGCTTGTTGTTGAAGACATTGTCGATGGTGGTGTAAAGCGACAGGTCATCCGTGAACTGGTAGCTCACCGTGGCATCGAAATAATGCTGGTCACCGATATAGGGACGGAAGAGGTTTGCGGGCTCTTCGTTCCCAAGGGCCACGCGTTCGTCCGTTACCTTGCCGATATAGCGGTAGCGCACGGAGGCGGTCAGCGCGTCGCGGCGGTAGGTTACCCGGCCGGTCATGCGCCATTTCGGGTTGGCCCGGCCACAGATTGTACGCACGCCCACGGCACCCGCGCATTCGTTGGCCTCAAGGATCGGGCTGCCCTGGGTGATCGAGTCAAACAGCCGCGTGCCCGCAAGCTTGATGTCGAAATCGCCGCCCATGGCTTCGAACCCGTAGGCTGCGTTAAAGTCCACACCCTTGGTCTCAAGCGCCGCGATATTCTGGTTGAACAGCGACACTTTCGACAGCTGACCATCGCTTTCACGGGCCGTCAGCACGGCACAGAAAGGATCGTTCAGATCAAGCGCAACCGCGCAAGCATCGATCGTGGATTGCAGACCACCGCCAAACGTCGCGATGGCATCCTGGATTTTGATGCTGTAGAGGTCGGCTGACAACAGAAGCCCCGGCACAGCCCCTGGCGTATAGACAGCGCCGATCGACCATGTGTCGGAGGTTTCCTCGTGCAGGTCCGGGTTGCCGCCGAACAGGGCTTCAATCTGGATATTGTCCTGCGTGTAGGTGTCGATATTGGCCTCAGGAACGCCCAGCTGGACACAGAAGTCTGCCTCAGCCGCTGTCCGCGTTGGGTTCCGGACGATGTCACAGAAATCAGTCGCGCCAGGAAAGCCGTTGGATTGACCCAGGAACAGTTCGTTGATGTTCGGGGCCCGCACAGCACGCTGGTAAAGGCCACGGAACTTGATGTCAGGGACCGGGCGCCATTCGCCGCCGATCTTGTAGCTCGTGACACCGCCCGCAGTTGAATAGTCAGAGAAACGGATGCCCGCTTCAAGGCCCAGATATTCTGCGCCTGTTACGCCTTCCAGGATCGGGATAACGCTTTCGAGATAAATCTCTTTCACGCTGTAGCTGCCTTCAGTATCGAGACCGCCAGAGAAGCCATCTATATCGCCAGCCTGCAGCACAGGGTCATTGAAGTTTTCGGCACTTTCCTTGCGGTATTCCACACCTACAGCAACGCCAAGCGGGCCTGCTGGCAGGTCCATCACATCACCTGCGATGTTGGCACCCACCTGCTGCTGCTGAACGTTTGTCTGGTTCGATGCGGTAACCGTAAGGAAATCAACCATCTCCTGGGTCATCACGCCCGCACCAAACGGGTTCAGCACCACACAGCCGTTGGATGTGTCGGCACACTGGGATGGGTCGCTGTCACTCACCAGCAAGCCCTGTTGATAGCGGGAGATGGAGATATTGCCTTGCTGGCGCTGGCTTTCTTCTGACCGCCCGAAGTTGTAGAACACTTCCCAGCGCATGCCGTCAAAAACGTCACCATTCAGGCCTGCCACCACACGCCACATATCGCGGGTGTTATCCTCGATCCGTGGGCCGGCCTCTTCCATCCGGCGGCGGATACCACTTTGAACAATGCCATCAGCGTCCGTGTCCATCTGGGCGAATACGTCCCGCACGGCCGTTGGCATATAGGGGTTCGCCAGCGAGAAATCGAAGCCGGATTCAGAGAAAGGTGTCGGCGCCAGCTGGCGGTTGATTTTCGAATGGGTGTACGTGAGTTCGGTAAAGAACTCGACGCCTTCGGTGACCTCATAGTTTGCCGTGCCGGAGATGTTCCAGCGCTCAAGCGGCAACTGCAGTGCGTTTGTCGGTGCGAAATTGTAGCGGTCTTCCGGATCCTGGAACGTGCGGGCCTGGCCGCTGTCGGTAATGATCACACCGCCAGAAGTGATGGGCGTGCCGAAGCTGTCAAGGATACCAAGGTTATCGAGCGTGTTCGAGTTGAACCGGCCCTGTGGGATGGTGGTTGACCCACCCGGCACAAAGACCGGATTGCCGTTATCGTCTGTATCTTCCGCAAATTGAACGGCAGAGAAATCACGCTCTGACGCGTTGGTTTGCACACGCTTGAAATAGTTACTGCTGAGGGTCACGTTGCCGCGCCCGTCACCCAAATTGCTGCCAAGCGTGAAATCGACATTATAGCGTTCGCTGTCGCCTTCCTGGGTCAAGCCATACTGGCCGCCAACCTGCATGCCTTCGAAATCATCTTTCATGATGAAGTTAACAACACCCGCCATGGCGTCGGAGCCATACACGGCAGACGCACCGCCGGTGACCACTTCCACGCGTTCGATCAGCGCAGGTGGGATGTTGTTCAGGTCCACAACACCTGTGGTGCCGTTACCCACCATGCGGCGGCCGTTCACCAGCACCAGCGTGCGGGCTGTGCCCAGGTTCCGCAGGTCAACGGTAGCGGAGCCGGAGCCCGGGTTGTTGGTGGACGGGCCGTTACTGCCGACTGTCTGCGGCAGGGCATCCAGGATGCGGTCCACTTCCACCGTCGCGGCAAGCGCGATTTCCTCGCCAGACACCACATTCACGGGGCTGTTGGCAACAATGTCCTTACGCGGAATGCGGGAGCCGGTAACCACCACCTCTTCGAACGTTTCCATCGTATCCTGTTCCTGAGCCACTGCCGGCATCGCCAACGCGCCGGACCCAAGAAACGTGCCTAGCATTAGCATGCTGATGCGCGACTGTTTCATTTCTGTATTCTCCATCTTTATGGTCCTCCCAGAACCGTTACACACGGGGTTTTCCCCTTTGTTCAAAAGATCCCGGAAAGCCTATGTGTGGAGGCAAGGCACATTCAATATTATGAGATTTTGGCGCTATCCCATTCCGCTTTTGCATAACCAAACTTGCGGCATAAACGTCGGGCTGAAGGCCTGGCAAAAAAGAAGGCGCCGCTGGGGGACGCCTTTAAGGGGAAAGTGCTTGGAGCTGTGCCTCCTTGAAGAGGGCTGTTGTTCCTTCTTGGGAGGAAGGGTCAGGGGGTAACGGGTTGGGCGGGCGCGAGGGAGATCGGAAGTCAGGCTACGTCAGACAACCTCGCTTGCATGGCACTCAACAATATTTTCAATCACAAAGCCTTGCGCTGTTGGGAACAGGGTCCGGATACGGGCGGCGAGTTCAATTTCATCCATCACAATCATCACCACATGCTGGGTATCTGCCCAGCGGCTGCTGAAAATGGGATGGTCTTCATTGTTCTTCATGCATGCCCTGACCTCGCCGTTGAAGACACTGACATCAAAGGCCCGCAGCGGGGTGCCGGAGCGGTAGCGCTCAGCGGCCGAGAGCTTCTTCAGCACGCCCGTCGGGGAGAGGATTTCTTCAAGGTCCCCGTTCGCGTATAAGTCTGCAGGCTGCATATTCATTGGTCCATATCCCGTTCTGGTCATCACTTGGGACAAACCTGAGGCCAATAGCGGAAATGCTCAATAGTATGAAAAATTATCGCCCGGCCATTCCACTTGCGAATAACGGAGGCCCAAATCAGCGACTTTTGAAATAGGCCTTGCAGTGGCTGAAGAAGGCCGTCGCGGCGCGCGACATGGGGATTTGTGACGAGGTCACGAACGCGTAGCTGTGTTCGATGGTGGGCCGGAACGGCACAAGGCTGACCCCCAGGCCCTTATAGGTTCTGCCCATCAACTCATTGACAAAGGCCACCCCCACCCCCTGGGCAGCAAGCGCACAAGACGCGCCGATGGCGTGGGTTTCGGCCTTCACATTCATCCAGATGCGGGCTTGGCGGAAAGCGTCTTCTATCTGGCGCTGGAAGGCCTTGCCCTTGCCCAGCAGGATCAGCGGCTGGTCCTTCAGGTCGTGCGGGGTGACAAATTCGCGTTTCTCAAGCGGGTGACCCTTCTTGAACACGCATACGGTGCCCGCAGACACAATATGTTCCACTGACAGATGCGGGTGCGAAACCGGCAATTTCAGGAAGCCGCAGTCCACCGCGCGGCACACAGCGCGCTCCACAATGGTTTCATGGTTCCGGGAGTCCACCGTGAATTTGATATCCGGGTAGGCCTTCAGGAAACTGGCGATTGCGCCTGCCAGCACGCCCTCAACAAAGCTGGGCGGTCCCACAACCCGCAGCTGGCCTTTGGCCAGGTTGCGGAGGTCATCAGCCAGAAGTTCAATCCGGTCGAAGCTCGACAGCGCCAGGTCCACTTCCTGGCACAGCTCCACGGCTTCCGGTAGCGGCGTCAGGCGGCCCTTGTCGCGGTGGAACAGCTCCAGGCCCAACTGGTCTTCAAGCTGCGCCAGCTGGCGGCTGACAGCAGATTGGGTCAAGCCAAGGTTATGCGCCGCATCGGTCACAGACCCGGTGCGCATGATTTCGCGGAAGCTTTCCAGATGCTTTGACTTGGGCCTCACCAGATGTGTCCTGCATAGATTATGGCTTGCACCAAAATATGCGCTATCCGTACCTTATGCAAAAACATTCCGTAATAGCTATAGGTCATTCCCAAACCGCATAATGGTCTTTCACGAGAAGCGCCCCAGAAATGGCGAAGGCTCTACCCCAAAAAATCAATCCTGTTGAAATTGGGAGTGATAATCCGCGCAGGCAGAACGAATTCAAAGTCGCAAAACGGTGTCTCTTCGAAGGCTTTAAGATACTTCAAGCTGGGGTCCCTGTTGCCGGTGAGCCTCCGAAACCTGTGCGCGAAACGCTGAAACTGGTCGGAGCGCCATCCCAGGCTCTCACCCGTTAAATACGGATGGCATCAGTCAACTCTCGGGGGTCGGTTTTTTTGGGTTGATACATGCGAAACTTGCCCATCCTCAGTGGGCAGCCCACAGAATCATGCTTTTGACCAAGCTGCGACGCGGATCAAAATTGATGGACCTGCTTGAAAAGTCTGTCGCACATTGGATAAATCACCGCTAGGTTGGCATTTGCATCACACGCCCCAGAGGCACCGAAGGAACACAACAGGCTTTATGGACCGGAAAACCCTGACAGCATGGCATGAATGCCTGGGAAAAATCCTGCGCGAAAGCGATGACAAGGCGGCGGTCACATCGCTGGTCGTGCACCTGAAGGCACTGTTCCGGGCCAACAGTGTGATCCTGATGGTCTACCGCGCGGGCAGCAGCCCGGCGTTCCTGCATAACGACACCGGTCACAGCTGGCGCAAGAATAATTTCGACGACTATATCGCCGCCTTCTATATCCTTGATCCCTTCTATCAGGCTGCGCTCAACCTGTCAGAAGACGGCCTGTTGGGCCTTGAAGAGATCACCCCGCCGGACTTTCATAAAAGCGAGTATTTCGAAGCCTGGTATCAGCAATCCGGCCTCAATGACGAAGTCAACTTCATGGCTCGGCTGGCTGACGGCAGCGTGGTTGCCCTGTCGCTGGCGCGGACCATTGATGCCCCGCGCTTTTCTGCACGCGACCTTGAAGACATGCGGATGATTGCGCCTGTTGTGTGCGGGCTTCTGGCCACGCGCTGCAGCGGCGCACACAAGGAAACGGAAAAGGGGCGGCGCCTGCATGTGGAGCTGCAGTCTGCCCTGGGGGCCTTTGGCCGGGATATCCTGACACCGCGTGAGTTCGAGATCATGCAGATGCTGATGCACGGCCACCCGGCACGGTCGGTCGCGGATCGGCTTTCCATCTCCATGGAAACGGTGAAGGTCCACCGCAAGAAGATCTATGCCAAGCTGGACATCGGCACCCATGCAGAGCTGTTTTCCCTGTTTCTCGCTGCCTTGGAAAATACAGACACCACGCTGGGCGACGACCCGCTGAAGGCCTATTTGGGCGCCTGAGCCTGAGATCATCCCCCTAAGGGGGTATTTCCCAAAATCATGGCCTGAGCCACACTCACCAGAATTCCATGGGAGTATCTGGTGACTATGTTGACGATTGAGAATAAATCCCTGCTGCCTGCCAGCGGGAAAAACAGTTTTAGCGTGACGAACCCTGCTACTGGCGAGACCATCGCTGCCGTGACCGACATGACGGAAACCGACGTTCTGGCCGCCGTTGACCGCGCAGAAGCGGCTCTGCCCGCCTGGCGCGACGCGCTGGCGAAAGAACGTGCAGCCACGCTGATGCGCTGGCATGACCTGATCATGGCCAACCAGGAAGACCTGGCCCGCATCATCACCGCTGAATGCGGCAAGCCGCTTGCGGAAGCACGCGGCGAAGTGGCGTATGGCGCCAGCTTCATCCAGTGGTTCGCGGAAGAAGCCAAGCGCGTTTATGGCGATACGGTGCCATCCACCCTGCCCGGCAAGCGCATCATGGTAATCAAGCAGGCGATCGGTGTCGTCAGCGCCATCACGCCCTGGAACTTCCCGGTCGCGATGATCACCCGCAAGGTCGCGCCAGCGCTGGCCGCTGGCTGTACCGCGATTGTGCGCCCGGCCGAAGCCACCCCGCTGTCCGCCATCGCCCTTGAGGTTCTGGCGCTTGAGGCTGGCGTGCCCAAGGATGTGCTGCAGGTTGTGACGTCGGAAAAGCCGCAGAAGGTTGGCGAAATCCTGACCACGCACCCGGCCATCCGCAAGTTTTCCTTCACCGGCTCCACCGCCGTGGGCAAGCAGCTGCTGGTGCAGTGTGCAGGCACGGTCAAGAAAGCCTCGATGGAACTGGGCGGCAACGCGCCTTTCATCGTGTTTGATGACGCGGATATCGATGCCGCAGTCGCCGGTGCCATGGTCAGCAAATACCGTAACGCCGGCCAGACCTGTGTGTGCGCCAACCGCTTCTATGTGCAGGACGGCGTTTATGATGCCTTTGTCGAGAAGTTCGCGGCTGCAGTTGAAAAGCTGAAGGTCGGCAACGGTTCCGATGATGGCGTGACTTGCGGCCCCCTGATTAACCAGGCGGCTGTCACCAAGGTAACCAACCTTGTGGAGACAGCTGTCGCAAACGGCGCCAAGGCGGTGATCGGCGGCGCACGCCACGACGCCGGCGAAAACTTCTATGCCCCAACGGTCCTCAGGGACGTGCGCCACGACATGGCGATCACCCAGGCTGAAATCTTCGGCCCCGTCGCGCCTGTTTACCGCTTCACGGACGAAGCCGAAGTGATTGCGCAGGCCAACGACACGCCATACGGCTTGGCCGCCTATTTCTATGCCCGTGATCTTGGTCGCGTGTTCCGCGTCATGGAAGGGCTTGAGTACGGCATGGTCGGTGTCAATGAGGGCATCATCTCAACCGAAGTGGCGCCCTTTGGCGGCGTCAAGGAAAGCGGGCTGGGGCGCGAAGGGTCGCGCTACGGCATCGATGACTATCTTGAAATCAAATACTGTCTGTTAGGAGGGCTTTAATTATGAGTAACGCAGACCTTTGGGCGCGCCGCGAGGCCGCTGTTGCCCGCGGTGTTGGCACCATGCACGCCCGCTTCACCTCGCACGCCAAGAACGCTGTTCTGTGGGACGTTGAAGGCAATCGCTATATCGATTTCGCCACTGGCATCGCCGTGAACAACACGGGCCACAGCGACCCGCGTATTGTTGAGGCGGTCAAGGACCAGCTCGATAAATTCTCGCACAGCTGCTATCAGGTGAACCCGTATGAGAGCTATATCGCGCTTGCGGAAAAGCTGAATGCGGCAGCCCCCGGCGACACGCCGAAGAAATCGATTTTCCTGACGACCGGCGCAGAAGCCGTTGAAAACGCGGTAAAAATTGCGCGTGCCGCCACTGGCCGCCCCGGCATCATCGCCTTCAAGGGCGGTTTCCATGGCCGTACCATGATGGGCATGGCGCTCACCGGCAAGGTCGCGCCCTACAAGATCGGCTTCGGGCCTTTCCCGTCGGACGTGTTCCACGCGCCCTACCCGATTGACTATCACGGCGTCACAGAAGCAGACAGCCTGAACGCGCTCGACGCCATCTTCAAAGCGGACATCGAACCATCCCGCGTGGCCGCCATTATCCTTGAACCCGTTCAGGGCGAAGGTGGCTTCTATGCCGCGAGCCCATCCTTCATGCAAAGCCTGCGCAGCGTTTGTGACGAGCACGGCATCCTGCTGATCTGTGACGAAATCCAGACCGGGTTCGCCCGCACCGGCAAACTGTTCGCCACTGAGTACAGCGGCGTGGAGCCTGACCTGATGACGGTGGCCAAGGCCATGGCGGGCGGCTTCCCGATCAGCGGCGTGGTGGGCAAGGCCGAAGTGATGGACGCAGCCGCCCCTGGCGGCCTTGGTGGCACCTATGGCGGGTCACCACTTGGCTGTGTCGCAGGCCTCAAGGTGATGGAAATCATCGAACAGGACGACCTGTGCGACCGTGCGAACGAGATTGGTGATCTGTTCAACAAGCGCCTGACCGCGCTGCAGGCAGAGCTGCCGAATGTGATTGGCAATGTGCGCAACCTGGGTGCCATGATCGCCATGGAACTGGTTGAGGACGGCGACGCCAACAAGCCGAACGCGGCCCTCACGGGCGCGCTTGTGAAGGCTGCGGCTGAAAACGGCCTTATTCTCCTGAGCTGCGGGGTGCGCGGCAACGTGATCCGCTTCCTGCCGGCCCTGACAGCGCCAACCGCAGTGCTGGAAGAGGGCCTGGATATCCTCGCAACTACCCTCAAGAACCTGGCTGCTTAATCGCAAGCTCAGCGTTCCCTAACTTGACCCCGAACTGCCGACTTGAACAGTTCGGGGTTTTTGTTTGTCGTGACGTCAAACGAAATCAATATGCTTGTTGAATGGCATTTCGCGCAGGCGCTTCCCCGTGGCCGCAAATATGGCGTTCGCGAGCGCAGGCGCGGCCGGCGGCACGGGCGGTTCACCAATGCCGCGGATCTGGTCAGAATTCTCAAGCCCACGCACAATGATTTCCGGGCATTGATGCAGCCGCATGGCTTCATGGTCATAGAAATTCTGCTGCTCGGCCATGCCGTCGGAATAGGTAATCTCGCAATTCATTGCGTGCCCAAGCCCGAACACCACACCACCCTTGACCAGATTATCGAAATTGACGGGGTCAATCACGCGGCCCACTTCAGCCGCCACATAGACCTTGTCGATCCTGATGCCATCTGGCGTGTTGGTTACCTCAACCACTTCCGCGACCGGCACACCGAAGCTTTCAACGAAGGCTACCCCCCGGCCCCGGGCAGGGCCCAGGTCGCTGCCCCAGTTTGACATTTCGCCCACAGCCTCCAGAACGGCGCGCGCCAGCGGTTCCTGACACATACGGATGCGTTCCTCCAGCGGGTCAGCACCCGCAGCAATGATCAGCTCATCCAGGAAACAGTCAGCAAAGAAACCGTTGGTTGACGCGCCTACAGACCGCCAGCTGCTGACTGGGGCAAGGCCATCTGTTCGGTAGCCCGTCATGCGGAAGTTCGGCAGGGCATAGGGCAAGTTCCATGCCCCAGCGGCAATCTGCCGGTCCGCGCCTGGAGGGGCAACCTGGTTCTGGCGCGGCAGCTGCGACGCCTGCACCGACGGGCTGGCGATACCAAGGTCATAAGCGTCAACACGCCCGTCCTTGACCGCCCCCCGCATCCGCCCCATGGAAATCTGGCGCGGAAAATCATGGGCGAAATCTTCTTCACGGCTATAGGTCAGCTTCACCGGCGTGCCACGCATGGCCATGGCCACTTCTGCAGCGCGCTTGACATGCTCGTCCTCAAGCCGATGGCCAAAACTGCCACCCGCATACTGGTTGTGAAGACGCACCTGATCCGGCTCCACACCCACAATGCCCGCCACATTGGCCTGCACAAAGCGCGGCAACTGGCTCGCAGTCCAGACATCCACGCCGTCGTCCGTGACCAGCACGGTCGCGGAGATCGGCTCAAGCGGCGCGTGGGCCACATAGGGCGCGCGGTACTCGGCTTCCACGACGTCAGCACCTGAAAGCGCCGCTTCAACGTCGCCCTCTTCGCGCCAGACATTGTCGATATGGTCATCATTGAAAGAGCCCGCGAGCAAGTCCCAATGGCCTTCCATCTCGGATGGGTAGCTCACTGGCCCCCATTTATAGTCAATGGCGTTCGCGGCCTGAATGGCGCGCCAGGTATTGTCCGCCACCACGGCGACACCGCCGGTAACCCGCATGATTTTCTTGACCCCGCGCATACCTTCGGCGGCACTTGCATCATAGCTGATCAGTTCCCCACCTTGGCGCGGGTTCAGCTTTACGGTCGCATGCACCATGCCGTCGAACTCAAGGTCGATCCCGTATGTCAGCGTGCCGGTGGATTTGGCCACAATGTCCAGCCGCTGTTGTGGCTTACCGATATAGCGCCACTCATTTGGGTCCCTGAGGGGAACATCGGTGACCGGCTCCAGTTTGGCAGCAGCTGCCGCAAGGTCCTCGTAGGGCACGCGGGTGCCGTCCGGCAGCATCACCGCGCCACCTTCGGTCTTGAGCGCGCTGACCGGCACACCAGATTGCTGTGACGCCGCTTTCTTGAGCGTTTCGCGTGCCACTGCGCCCGCGAGGCGGAGCTTATCGAACGAATCCGGGACAGCGCTTGAACCGCCGGTCACCTGCGCGCCCATCAGTTTGATCACGCCGCCCATCACATCGCGCATGGTCTCTGCTGCGAAACTGTCATCGGTCGACATGAAAGGCACAGCCTCGGTCGCCAGCGCGGTATTATAATAGGCCGGTGCCGGGTCGCCCGGACTTACGTTCACGGCAAGCGGGTCTACATCCAGTTCTTCGGCGATCAGCATGGCCTGCATGGAGCGTACGCCCTGCCCGATGTCTGCGTGCGGCGCGATCAGCGTCACGCCTTCGGCATCAATCTTCACCCAAGGCGTTAGTGCTGCTTCACCATCCTTAAGGTCTTTGAGAAGTGGGTTTGCATGCGGTTTCTTGACCATATAAAAGCCAAAAGCCACCCCGCCGATCACGGCAGCAGAGCCGACAAGGAATGCGCGACGGGTATAGGTCTTGATCTTGCCCATAATTACGCCTCCTGCAGCTTGGCGGCGGCTGATTTCACAGCCTCGCGGATGCGTGGGTAGGTGCCGCAGCGGCACAGGTTGCCAGACATGGCATCATCAATGTCCTGGTCCGTAGGGTTCGGGTTTTCAGCGAGAAGTGACGCAGCCTGCATCACCTGTCCCGACTGACAATAGCCGCACTGGGCCACCTGGTGATCGACCCACGCCTGCTGGACGATATGCAGTGCGCCTGGCGTACCAAGGCCTTCAATCGTCGTAACCTCAACACCCACTGCATCCGCCGCTGGCACCTGGCAAGACCGCATGGCTACGCCGTCAATATGGACCGTGCAGGCACCGCACTGGGCGACGCCGCAACCATATTTCACACCCTTGATGTCAAGCTCGTCCCGAAGCACCCACAGAAGAGGCATATCCTCTTCCACATCAACGTCATATGACGTGCCATTGACTTTAATCTGCATCGTGGGCCTCCCGGAATTATGCTGCGCATTCGCCAACTGTAACAAGAAACTTGCATTCATCAAAAAACATAATCAGAATTATGTTTCTGTTTTATGTTGTATCTGACAGCCGCTTGTCAAGGACGGAACACCGGAAATTGCATTGACGACATGAATGCGATACTCCTGACCGGCGGTGATGTGTGAGGAAGTCTGTGTCGAACAAATGGATGGAAGACCTGGAGTGGAAGAACCCTCCGAAGCAGTCGAGAAGTGAACGCACGCGCGATTCCCTTCTGGATGCCGCCGAGCGCCTGTTCGGAGAACACGGCGCCGACGCCACTTCCGTTACCGATATCGCCAAGGCGTCAGGCTGTTCAATCGGCGCGCTCTACCACCATTTCAAGGACAAGGCGGCGCTGAAGGAAGCGCTGTTCGCCCGCGGGGCACAGCGGATAGAACGCTCGAGCGCCACGGCCCTTGACCCCGCCATCTGGGAAGGGGCAACCATCATTGACATCCTCAAGCGCTATCTTGAGTTCACGCTACAGATCGAACAGGAAAGCCCGGGCTTCAAGACAGCCATCAAGGAAGCCATCAAGGACCGTGCAGACCTATGGCAACAGTTCAGCGCCATCGAGCATAAGCTGTTTGACGGCTTCCGCGCGCTCCTGATGATGCGCACGGGTGAGATTGGCCACCCTGACCCAGAGCTTGCCATCAGATTCATCATCGACCAGTGCAAAGCGATGACCGTGGTGCGCTGCGACCGCACGACCGACTTCGACCAGCTAAGGAATGTACCCGATGCGGTGTTTGTGGATGAGTTCCTGCACTCAGCCAGAGCCTATCTGCAATTGCGCAAATAGATAGGGCGGCCAAAGCCGCCCTTCCCTTACCTGTTAGCGTTTGAACGCCGGCCGCTTGATGAAGCGGCCATCCCCCTTGTTGGTGAACAATTCGCCATTCTTGTAACGCACCCTGCCCTGGCTAATGGTGTGGGACGCAAGGCCCGTCACTTCCATGCCTTCGAAGATGTTGAAATCCACATTCTGCTTGTGGGTTTTGGCGGAAATGGTCTTGGTCGCCTCCGGGTCCCACACCACGATGTCGGCGTCCGCGCCCTCTGCGATCCGGCCCTTCCTGGGGTAGATATTGAAGATACGGGCAGCGTTGGCGCTGGTGGCGCCAACAAATTCTTCCATCGTCAGCTTGCCCGTGCGCACACCGTGGGTCCACAGCACCGCCAGCCGGTCCTCAACGCCTGCCGTACCGTTCGGAATTTTGGTGAAATCATCCTTGCCCATGGCTTTCTGGTCGGCACAGAAACAGCAGTGGTCGGTGGCGGTAGTCTGCAGGTTGCCGGACTGCAGCCCTTTCCACAACGCCTCCTGGTGATGCTTTTCCCGGAATGGCGGCGACATCACGTGGGCTGCGGCATACTCGAAGTCCGGGTGTTTGTAGACGCTGTCGTCAATCAGCAAGTGCCCTGCGAGCGCTTCACCGTAGACACGCTGGCCCGCAAGCCGCGCGCGGATGATTTCATCCAGCGCGTCCTTGGTGGACACATGCACAAGATAAAGCGGCACATCAATGACTTCTGCCAAGCGTGCGGCACGGTTGGCAGCCTCGCCTTCCGCAGCCGGCGGGCGGGAAAGCGGGTGGGCCTCAGGCCCAGTCATGCCCGCTTCCATCAGCTTTTTCTGCAATTGGAACACCAGTTCGCCATTTTCCGCGTGGGCGGTGACGATCGCACCCAGTTCCCGCGCGCGGGTGAAGCTGTTATAGAGCACTTCATCTTCGGCCATGATGGCGCCTTTGTAGGCCATGAAATGCTTGAAGCTGTTGATGCCTTCTTCGTTCACCAGGCGGCCCATGTCTTCGGCCACACCGTCGCCCCACCAGGTGACGGCCACATGGAAGCTATAGTCTGCGCAGGCTTTTTCAGCCCAGCCGCGCCAGGTCTTGTAGGCCTCCATCAGGGGTTCCTGCGGGCTTGGGATCACGAAATCGATGATCATGGTGGTGCCGCCCGCAAGGCCTGCGGCTGTGCCGGTATAAAAGTCCTCCGACGCCACGGTGCCCATGAACGGCAGCTGCATGTGGGTGTGCGGGTCAATCCCGCCGGGCATCACATATTGGCCACCGGCGTCGATCACCTCAGCGCCTGAGGGCACGTCCAGATTTTCGCCGACAGCCTTGATGATCCCGCCCTCGACATACACATCAGCACGCTTGCGTGCATCGGCATTGATAACGGTTCCACCACGAATAAGAAGTGACATAACAGAGTCCCCTTGGGTTATTTTTTAGCGAGCGCGAGATACAGAAGGCCGGCAACAAACAGGCCCACGAACCAGGCGTAGCTATAGAGTGTGTCAAAGATGGCTGGTACGGTGTCCACGGCACCCGCTGCATGCAGGAAGCCCGGCAGGTTCGGCAGAACGCCAACCACAAGCGCAATCAGACCGGCGCTGTTCCAGGCACCGTAGCGGCCTGCATGGGTGAAAAGCGCGTCCTTATCCAGTTCGCATTTGCGGATCAGGAAATAGTCCACGATCAGGATGCCTGCGATGGGCCCCAGAAGCGCCGAATAGCCAATCAGCCAGGTGAACAGGTAGCCGCCCGCGGTTTCCAGAAGCTTCCACGGGAAGATGGCGATGCCTATCCCGGCGGTGATATAGCCGCCCATGGTGAAGCTGATCTTGGATGGGCTGAGGTTTGAGAACCCATACGCCGGGGCCACCACATTGGCGGCCAGGTTGGTGGTGAGCGTGGCGATCACAAGCGCCGCCAGCGCCACAACAACGCCCATGCCGCCCATGCGGCCCGCGAGTACGACCGGGTCCCAGATAGCCTCGCCATAGATGGTCACGGTCGCGCTGGTCACGGCCACGCCGATGAAGGCAAAGAGAGCCATCGGGATCGGCAGGCCAATCGCCTGCCCCAGCATCTGATCCCGCTGTGTTTTGGCAAACCGGGTGAAATCCGGGATGTTGAGCGCCATTGTCGCCCAGAAGCCAACCATCGCCGTAAGCCCGGCGATGAAGGTGCCCATGAACTGGCCTTCCTTGGCGCCGCCCGGGCCGAACTGGCTGGGGGTGGACAGCATGGCGCCAAAGCCGCCCGCCTCGATATAGGCCCACGCCAGAAGCGCAAGGCCCATCAGGATCAGGAAGGGGGCTGCGTAAGTCTCAAGCCAGCGGATGCTTTCCGTACCGTGCTTGATGAAGAACAGATGGATCGCCCAGAAGGCAAGGAAGCTGAGCGTCTGGGCGATATCAATGCCCAGGAACGGCAGTGGCGTGCCGTGGAACATATTGTCCGTCAGGCCGTTGAGGATCACATAGATCGCGCTGCCGCCCACCCATGTCTGGATACCGAACCAGCCGCAGGCCACCAGCCCGCGGGCAAGTGCCGGGATGCGCGCGCCCTTGGTGCCGAAGGCGGAGCGCAGAAGCACTGGGAACGGCACGCCGTGCTTGGCGCCCGCATGACCGATCAGGATCATCGGCACCAGCACAATCACATTACCCAGCAGCACCGTCAGGATCGCCTGCCACCAGGCCATGCCTTCCGATACCAGCCCGGCGGCCAGCATATAGGTGGGCACACAAACGACCATCGCCACCCAAAGGGCGGCGAAGGCTTTCCAGTCCCATGTGCGGGCGGCGGCGTCTGTTGGTGCGAGGTCGGCGTTCCAGAGGTCCGCGTCGTATGACCCGGCCCCGGTTGGCGTTGAGGTTTCGTCGTGCATATCACTCCCCCTTTTCAAGGTCCCCTGTGCATTGCTGCGGCGTCCCCCGATACCGCAGCAAACGGGATGATTATTCCCCTTCTGTCAGGCGGCCATAAGTGCTTGGGCGCCTGTCACGGAAAAACTGCCAGCCGTTCCGGACTTCCTGAACCATGCTCATATCCATGTCATGGATGATCAGTTCGTCCTTGTCGCGGCTGGCTTCTTTCTCAATCTGTCCGCGCGGATTGACGAAATAGCTCTGGCCGTAAAATTCGCCGATGTCCCAAGGCTGTTCGTGCCCAACACGGTTGATCGCCCCGATCCAGCAGCCGTTTGCGGCGGCGGATGCGGGTTGTTCCAGTTTCCAAAGATACTCAGACAGGCCCGCAACAGTGGCGGACGGATTGACGATATACTCGGCCCCGTTCAGTGCCAGCGCACGCCAGCCCTCCGGGAAGTGGCGATCATAACAGATATAGACCCCAAGCTTACAGTATTGCGTTTCAAAAACTGGCCAATTCGATGCGCCGGGCTTGAAGAAGAATTTCTCCCAGAAACCGGCAACCTGCGGGATGTGGGTTTTGCGGTATTTGCCCAGATAGCTGCCGTCGGCATCAATCACGGCGGCGGTGTTATAATAAACGCCCGTCACGTCATCGCGCTCATAGATCGGCACCACGATCACCATTTTGTATTTCGCGGCATATTCCTGCATCAGCTTGGTGGTCGGGCCGTTCGGGATCGGCTCCGCGCTTTCATACCACTTCGCGTCCTGGCTGGGGCAGAAATATGGCTGGGTGAAAACTTCCTGGAAGCATAGCACCTGCACGCCCTTCTCGCCCGCTTCCTCAATCAGCGGAATATGCGCTTCGATCATCGCCTTGCGGATGGTTTCCGGGTCGTTGTCTGTTGAGGACTTGAGCGCCATCTGAATGAGGCCGCCCCGGAGTGTGTTTGTTGAATTCATTGACATAGATAGCCCCCTCTTAGCCCATGCTCGGGAAATTAAACTCTGCGCCTGCGCGAATGCCCGTGGGCCAGCGCGAGGTAACGGTTTTCAGTCGTGTATAAAAATGAACGGCTTCCGGCCCATAGATGCCGTGCGCGCCGAAAATGGATCGCTTCCAGCCACCAAAGCTGTGGTAGGCCACGGGCACTGGAATGGGCACATTTACGCCCACCATGCCCACCTGGATACGGTTGGCGAAATCGCGTGCGGCGTCACCGTCCCGCGTGAAGATGGCGGTACCGTTTCCGTATTCATGCGCGTTGATGAGGTTCACGGCCTCGTCATAGCTTCCTGCCCGCAACACGGATAGCACCGGGCCGAAGATTTCCTCGCGGTAGACGGTCATTTCAGGCGTCACGCGGTCAAGCAGCGTCCCGCCAACCCAGAAACCGCCTTCATATCCCTGAAGCCGGAAGTCGCGGCCATCCACGACCACGTCGGCGCCTTCGCTTTCGCCCTTGTCGATCAGGCCAACAATGCGGTCCTGCGCTTGCTTCGTGATCACCGGGCCCATTTCGGCGTCTGGATCAGTGCTTGGGCCGATCCTGAGCGCCTGCACCTGCGGCGCCAACTTGGCCACCAGCCGGTCGGCAGTTTCCTCACCCACCGGCACGGCAACAGACACGGCCATGCAGCGCTCACCAGCCGAGCCGAAGCCCGCGCCCATCAGTGCGTCAGCCGCTTGGTCAATATCCGCGTCCGGCAGGATGATCATATGGTTCTTGGCGCCGCCCAGCGCCTGCACCCGCTTGCCAGCCGTGCAGCCGCGAGAATAGATATATTCCGCCACAGGCGTTGAGCCCACGAAGCTGACAGCCTGTACGTCCTTATGGTCGAGGATCGCGTCCACCGCGTCCTTGCCGCCATGCACGACATTCAGTACGCCTTCTGGCAACCCGGCTTCCCTGAACAGGTCATAGACCAGGTTCGCGGACGACGGGTCGCGCTCGGACGGCTTCAGCACGAACGTGTTGCCACAGGCCACCGCCATGGGGATCATCCACAAAGGCACCATGGCCGGGAAATTGAAGGGCGTGATACCCGCCACGACCCCGAGCGCCTGGCGTTCGGCACAGCTATCGATCCCGGGGCCGACATCGCGGCTGAAATCACCCTTGAGTTTTTCAGGGATGCCGCAGGCATACTCGACAACTTCGAGTGCCCGCGTCACCTCCCCGAGTGCATCATCGTGGGTCTTGCCGTGTTCCACAGAAATCGTCCGCGCCACCTCATCGCGTCGCGCGTCCAGTATGTCGCGCAGGCGGAACATCACCCGTGCGCGCTTGGCTGGCGGCGTGGCAGACCAAGTTTCAAAAGCGGTTTTGGCGGCGGCAACGGCAGCGTTTACTTCCGCGGCGCCGCCCATGGCGACATCGGCGATCTGTTCGCCCGTCGCCGGGTTATAAACGGGCGCGGTCTGGCCGGATGAACCAGCTGTGGCCGCGCCTTCAATGATATGATTGATCAGTGCCATTTGTCTTTTAATCCAATGACTTGAGGATGTCGCGCAGGGTTCCAAACGCGAAATCAATGTGGGATTTTTCAATAATCAGGGGCGGCGACAGCGCGATGGTGTCGCCCGTTGTGCGGATCAACAGCCCAGCCTCATAGGCCTTCAGGAAGGCTTCAAACGCCCGTGCGGTTGGCTTGCCCGCACGCGGTTCAAGTTCAATCCCGGCAATCAGGCCCATGTTCCGAAGATCGATCACATTCGGCAGGTCCTTCAGGCTATGAACTGCGTCTTCCCAGTAGGGGCTCAGCTCACTGCCGCGGGTCAGCAGGCCCTCTTCCTCGTAAGTATCGAGGGTGCCGAGCGCCGCGGCGCAGGCCATCGGGTTGCCCGAGAATGTATAGCCGTGGAAGAACTCCACCATATTCTCAGGCCCTGTCATGAAGGCGTCATAGATTTTATCCTGCACGAACACCGCGCCCATGGGGATCACACCGTTCGCCAGCGCCTTGGCGGTCGTGACGATGTCGGGCTCGACACCAAAATGGTTCACCGCGAAAGGTGAGCCCAGGCGGCCATAGGCGGTGATCACTTCGTCAAAGATCAGGAGGATGCCGTGCTTGTCACAGATCGCGCGCAGGCGTTCCAGATAGCCCTTGGGTGGCAGGATCACGCCTGCGGACCCCGCGAGCGGCTCCACGATCACGGCTGCTATCGTGGAAGGGTCATGCAATTCGCAGAGCCGCTCCAGGTCGTCGGCCATCTCTGCCCCGTTCGGAGGCTGGCCGTGGGAGAAACGATTGCCTTCAATGCCATGCGTGTGACGCATATGGTCAACGCCAGTCATCAGGCTGCCGAACATTTTGCGGTTGGCGGGCATGCCGCCCACGCTCATGCCGCCGAAGTTCACCCCGTGATAGCCCTTCTCGCGCCCGATCAGCCGCACACGCTGGCCTTCGCCGCGCGCCCGGTGATAGGCGATGGCCATCTTGAGCGCGGTCTCAACTGACTCTGACCCCGAATTGGTGAAGAAGACCTTGTTCAGGTCCCCCGGCATCATGCGCGCAAGGCGACTTGCCAGCTCAAACTGTTTGGGGTGCCCCATCTGGAAGGCGGGCGCATAATCCAGCTCTGCCGCCTGTTTCTGGATGGCTTCGACAATACGCGGCCTGTTGTGGCCTGCGTTGCAGCACCAGAGGCCGGCGATGCCGTCGAGCAGATCCCGCCCGTCCGACAGTTTGAAATACATGCCGTCCGCGCCCACCACCATACGCGGGTTTGCCTTGAACTGGCGATTTGCCGTAAAGGGCATCCAGTAGGCTTCAAGATCGTTCGCTTTCGCGCCAGCGCTTAGTTCACTCATGTCCCCCTCCCCAGGTTGACGTTTGCGACTGTCGGCCCGCTTATTCCGCTGCCTTCATCGGGTTCAGCGGATGTTCGGGCCAGGTCATATAGGGTTTGCCGTTATCGACAGGCCGCATTTCAATGCAATCCGGCACCGGGCAGATCATGGCGCACAGGTTGCAGCCAACACAGTCTTCATCCACCACGGTGAAGCTGCGCCTACCGTCTTCCTTGACGGCATACTCGATCGCCTGGTGGCTTGTGTCCTCGCAGGCGATATGGCAGCGGCCACATTCGATGCACTTATCCGGGTCGATAAAGGCCTTGGTGTCGAAATTCATATTCAAGGCATTCCAGTCCACTGTGTTCTCCACAGCCTTGCCCCGGAAATCCTCAAGCGTTTTGTAGCCCTTCTCATCCATGAAGTTCGAAAGGCCGGCGATCATGTCATCCACGATGCGGAAGCCGTACAGCATGGCGGCAGTGCACACCTGCAGGCCGTTGGCCCCAAGGGCGATGAACTCGGCTGCGTCGCGCCAGTTTTCAATTCCGCCAATAGCCGAAATTTCGAGCCCCTGGGTGTCCGCAGAGCGGGCGATTTCCGCAACCATATTGAGCGCGATCGGCTTGACCGCCGCACCGCAATAGCCGCCATGACTGCCCTTGCCGTCCACGACAGGCGTGGGCGACATGGCGTCTAGGTCCACCGACACGATGGAATTAACCGTATTAATCAGCGACACAGCGTGCGCGCCGCCCTTCTTCGCGGCCTCAGCCGACCACAGGATGTTGGTGATGTTGGGCGTCAGCTTGGTAAAGACCGGCAAGTCTACCGCTTCCCTGATCCAGCGGGTGGTCTGCTCCACCATTTCGGGCACCTGCCCGATGGCGGAGCCCATGCCGCGTTCGCACATGCCGTGCGGGCAGCCAAGGTTCAGTTCAATCCCGTGCACGCCGGAGTTGGCGATCTTGATCGCCAGCTCTTTCCAGGCTTGCTCGTCAATCGGCGCCATCATGGAGCCGATGATCACCCGGTCAGGCCATTCTTTGCGGGTCTGTTCGATCTCCCGCAGGTTCACGTCCAGTGGCCGGTCGGAAATCAGCTCGATATTATTGATGCCAATGATGCCGCGGTCAGCATCCTGATGCACACCGTAACGGCTCGAGACATTCACGACCGGCGGGTCTTCCCCCAGCGTTTTCCATACAACACCACCCCAGCCCGCCTCGAAGGCGCGGACAACATTATAATATTTGTCCGTTGGCGGCGCGGACGCCAGCCAGAAGGGGTTGATGCTATCGATTCCTGCGATCTTGCAGCTTAGGTCAGCCATTATCCCCTCCTATACTTTCAGAAATTCGTCGATGGCGTGAGCGGCCTGCTTGCCGTCCTCGACCGCCTGCACGGTCAGGTCCTCGCCGGACTTGACGCAATCCCCGCCGGCAAACACGCCGGTGAGACTGGTGGCATAGCCGTCCAATACCGACACTTTGCCCGCTGCCAGGTCAAGCCCGTCCAGTGCGCTGCCGTCCAGCTTTTGGCCGATGGCTTTCAAAACCATATCCGTGCGCACCTCGAACGTTTCGCCGGTGCCCACCAGTGTACCATTTTTTTCATCCATTGCGGTGCGTTCGAACACCATGGATGCCACATGGCCATTGCCGTGGATCGCCACAGGCTGGGCCCACAGCTCAACCGTCACACCGTTGGTGCGGGCGAGTTCAATTTCAAAGCCCGTCGCGCTCATGGCCTCTTCGCCACGCCGATAAACCAGCGTGACCTTTTCAGCACCCAGCGCCCGGCTCTGCACGGCAGCATCAATCGCCGTGTTGCCACCACCGATCACCACCACATGCTTGCCGACTTTCATGTGCGCCTTGTTGCTCTCTTGCCTGAGATCTTCAATGAACTGGATGGCATCCAGAACGCCGCCCTTGTCTTCGCCGTCAAGCCCCAGCTTGTTGGTGTCGCCAAGACCCACGCCCAGGAACACTGCACCATAGGTATCGCGAAGTTCACGCAGGCTGATATCCTTGCCAAGCGCCTGACCATGCTTGATCTCGATCCCGCCGACACCCATCAGGAAGTCAACCTCGCGCTGGGCGAAGTCATCGACCATCTTGTAGGCGGCAAGACCATATTCGTTCAGGCCGCCGGACTTTGGCTTGGCTTCAAACACAGTCACATTGTGGCCCAGCATGGCAGCCCGGTGCGCACAGGAAAGCCCGGCAGGCCCCGCACCCACAACAGCAATGCGCTTGCCGCTTTCGGGTGCACGCTTAAACGGGTGTTCGCCACCCTTGGCCATCAGATGATCTACAGCAAAGCGCTGCAAGAGCCCGATCTCGACCGGTTCTTCATCGCCGTGATTGCGCACGCAAGCCTGTTCGCACAGCACTTCCGTGGGGCAGGCACGGGCACAGGTGCCGCCCATGATGTTCTGGCTGAGGATGGTTTTCGCCGCCCCTTCTGTGTTCCGGGTGCGTATCTGATGAATGAAGGTGGGGATGTCGATGGATGTCGGACATGCGGTTATGCACGGCGCGTCATAGCAATAGATACAGTGATCAGCCGCCTGCATTGCCTGCAACTGGCTCAACGGCTTGTGCAGGTCCCCGAAGTTGGCAGCAATCTCATCATCCGACAGGCTAACACCACCTGCCGCACCACAAAGCTTGTGCGTCATAACCACTCCCTAAATTTTCCACTCCCACTTGTACGCTATCTATTCCTGACTATTTGGTCAAGAATAAAAAACATAAAGGATACAGTCACGTAAGCACATTTTCGTGAAGCTGCAGCGACAGAAACAGCCTACTCCCGATCAAGATATACTTGCATAAAAAAACGGGCCCGCAAATGCGAGCCCGTCATGTGCCAAGTTATGGCTGTTGTTTATGCCCTAGAGGCCAAAGCGTTTGGTGAAACGCAGGCCAAACTCGGACCGGTCATTGGACCGGACGACACCCACGAAACCATGGAACGTGTTGTTCAGGCGACCCTGGTCATACACTTCGTTGAAGATGTTTTCGCCATACAGGTCCACATCCCAGGTGCCGTCTTCGCTGGTATAGCGCACGTTGAAGCCAAACAGGCTGCGCGCTTTCAGGAGTTCGGTATCCGAGTTCACCACCTGGCCGAACATATCGTCGCGGTAGCTATAGTCCGCCTGCACTGTCAGCTCACCACCGCCATCAAGCATGGTGCGGTAGCCCGCCAGCACAGACGCCGTCAGCTCAGGCGCCAGCGGCAGCTTGTCACCAACCGCAACACCCAGAACTTCGCCTTCAAGGCTGCGAATTTCTGCATCCAGGTAACCGATGGAGGTATTGATGAACACGCCGCTGTCGAGATTGAGCTTGCTGTCGATCTCGAACCCGCGACCACGCGCCTTGGCGGCGTTGCCCGCACGGGTCACAAAGCCGCCAGCCTGCGGTTCAGACACCTGTACCACAAAGTCGGTATAGTTGGTGGTGAAGGCAGACGCCATCAGAAGCCAGTTGTCTGTTACCTGCCCTTTGAAGCCCACTTCATAGTTCAGCGCCTTCACTTCATCGAACGGGTCGAACTGGGCTTCACCTCCGAACGGACGGGGCGGCAGACCACCTGTCTGATACCCACGCTGCACGGTTGCGTAAACCGACATATTGTCGTTCAGCGCATAGGTCATGTTGGCGTCCCAGGTAACAGCGCTTGTGTCAACTTCCTCGAAGTCGCGTACGCCACCGAAGCTTGGGAACAAGGCGTTCGCCTCTTTCTTGTCTTCAGAATAGCGAAGGCCGCCGCCGATCGTCAGCTTATCGTTCACATGGTAGGAGCCGTTCGCGTAGATGGCGTATGCATCTGTTTCCTGGGCCAGATCGAAGAAGTCACCGTTCGCGATGGTGCCCGGGGTGTCAACCTGTCCATTGAAGGGTGAGAAGTTGAACGGACCTGAGAAGGCACTGCCGTCTTCGTTGAAGTAAAAGAGGCCCGACACCAGATCGAAATTGTCCCACGAACCGTTAATCTGAAGCTCGGCGCTATATTGCTCGGCTTCGCCCTCTTCCGGGAATTCAGACAGATGATAGGCCGTGGCGTCATCATCAAGCCCGCCGGTGTATTCCGTGCGGCGCCAGCTGGCGATAAACTTGGACGTCAGGTTCTCGTTCATGTTCCACTCGGCTGTCATGGAAACACCCAGCGCGTTCGCGGACGTGCTCTCAAGCCCAGGCACAGCGGTGGCGAGGTCATCCGGGTCTGCCGGGAAGTCTGCATCACCCAGTTGCGGCAGTGGGCCACAACAATCGGCTGGTGCACCAATCACTTCAGCGATATAGGGCGACTGGCCCGCTTCATTGTCCATACCGTCAATGGCGAACAGGAGCGAGAATGTGTCACTTGGTTCGATCAAGAGTGCGACGCGGCCATTGAATTCTTTTTCTTCGCCGATTTCAGCTTCCGGGTTCGGCAGGTTCACCGCCTCGCCCACACCGCCACGGTGCTTGAAGCTACCGGTCGCAGACACAGCGATCTTGTCCGACAGGCGCGTGTTGGCATAGAAGCTGCCAGCATAGCGGTCGCGGGTGCCAAGCTGCACATCAACTTCGGCGCCCTCTTCGTCGCCCGGCTTGCGGGTCACGATATTGACGGCACCACCAAGCGTGTTACGGCCATATAGCGTGCCCTGCGGCCCGCGCAGCACTTCGACGCGCTCGATGTTCTTCAGCGTCAGGTTGGAACCCATCTGGCGGCCAAGATACACACCGTCCAGATACACACCAACGCCGGGGTCGGTGGTGATCAGGTGATCCTGGATGCCGATACCGCGAATGAAGATCGCCGCCGCCGCCGTGTTGCCGACACCAAAGCGCGATACATTCAGGTTCGGCACATATTTGCCAACATCATCCATGTTGCTGACATTGAGTGCCTTCAGGGCACTTTCACCGAACACGGAAAGCGCGGTTGGCGTCTCGAAGATGCTTTCTTCGCGCTTCCGGGCGCTCGTGACCATGATTTCCTCAAACTCACCATCGAACACGCTCTGCTCATCCTGGGCGTTCGCGACTGAGCCAACTGACAGCATGGCCAGCGTTGCAGCTGTCGTCATTAAACCGGCAGCATAACGCCGCCCTAACTGGGGTGTTTTCCTCATTTTCATGTTCCTCCCCCGATCAATGTCGGGACTTTCTCTTTATCCGCGCCTAATGCGATCACGGCGCGTTTCTTAATGGGATGCACTAAAGACAAAACAGAGGGACGCTATGAGTTCCTGACTTTCTAGTCAAGAACATAAAAATACAAATTATATGTGTCCCGAAAATGTGATCCGGCGTGATACCGGCCTCACAGGGAAAGCCGCAGTTTCCTGCGGATATAACGACTTCAATCCAGTTAACTTTATGAAAATTCTATGTTTTACCCGAATAGAGAAAAACGACTGTCGCGGGCGGTGGCAGTGATAGCATCAGACAATAGGGCTTGATGTACCACGGCACAGATTTAGCCATTTGCCCGCCAAAGATGTAGGGCTGGCGCGAAATTACACACCACCATGCAATCGTCAGCTTTTTGGGACGGAGGGTGCAGACGACGCCAAAGATGCTATAATCAGCCTTCACCGGTTTCTGGCCCGCACAGGCGCCAGCCTGAATGCCGTACAGGTCGAGGCCCTTCAAGAACAGATGAACATACCGGCTCCACGACCGAGCAACCCAACTGGCGCCGGAAATTGTCTCATCCAATTGAAACAATCTTTGGCCACAAAGCGGTATCAGATATTTTGGCAGCCATCACCGACATACGTGGTGGCCCACACGAATGAAGCGAGAGCGACAGCCATGACCATCAAAATCGTTGAGACCACCCCATTTGACGACCAGAAACCCGGCACCTCGGGCCTTCGGAAGAAGGTCAAGATATTCCAGCAACTAGGCTACATGGAAAACTTTGTCCAGAGTATCTTCGATGCCCTGGGTGGGGTCGAGGGCGTGTCACTAGTGGTGGGTGGCGACGGCCGCTTTTATAATGACGTTGCCATCCAAACGATCCTGAAGATGGCATCTGCGAATGGCGTGGCACGGGTTATTGTCGGCCAGCATGGTTTCCTGTCAACGCCCGCTGCATCCTGTGTGATCCGCAAAGGCGAACATACCGGCGGCATCATCCTGTCGGCCAGCCATAATCCTGGTGGCCCGGACGATGATTTCGGCATCAAATATAATGCCTCAAATGGCGGTCCTGCGGCGGAAAAGATTACAGATGCCATCTACGCCATGACACGGGAAATCAGCGAATATCGCATCATGGACGCGCCGGACATCGACCTTGGCACCCTTGGTGAAACCACCTTGGGGGCCATGACCGTAGAAATCGTGGATCCGGTCGCCGACTATCTGGAACTGATGGAAGACCTGTTTGATTTCGATGCCCTCAAAAGCCTATTCAAGGGCGGTTTCCGCCTATGCTTTGATGCCATGCATGCCGTCACCGGCCCCTATGCCAAAGCCATTTTTGAAGATGTCCTTGGCGCGCCAGCAGGCACGGTAATCAACGCCGAACCAAAACCGGATTTCGGCCGCGGCCACCCGGACCCGAACCCGGTTTATGCCAAACAGCTGTTCGATGTGATGTTTGGCCCGGACGCCCCCAACATGGGTGCGGCGTCAGATGGCGACGGGGACCGCAACATCATACTCGGGCGCAACACCTATGTGGCACCTTCCGACAGCCTGGCTGTACTGGCGGCCAACGCCCAGCTGATACCGGCCTATAATCAAGGCCTCAGGGGTGTCGCCAGGTCCATGCCCACAAGCTGCGCTCTGGACCGAGTAGCTGCTGCAATGAAAATCCCCTGCTTTGAAACACCCACGGGCTGGAAGTATTTCGGCAATCTCTTGGATGCCGGGCGCGCCACGCTGTGCGGCGAGGAAAGCGCGGGCACGGGCTCTGACCACCTGCGCGAAAAGGACGGCATCTGGGCGGTGCTGATGTGGCTCAACATCCTGGCCGAGACCGGCAGCAGCGTGAATGACATACTGACCAGCCACTGGCACAGCTATGGCCGGAACTATTATTCCCGCCACGACTATGAGGCCCTGGATGCGGGCACAGCCCAGGAACTGATTGCCGCCCTGCGCGCGAAGGTTTCTGAACTGCCCGGTGAGCAGTTTAGCGACGAGACGGTCGAGCTTGCGGATGATTTCTCCTACAGCGACCCAGTTGATGGGTCCGTCGCCTCAGCGCAAGGCATCCGAGTGACGTTCAAAAGCGGGGCTCGCGTGGTGTACCGGTTGTCTGGTACCGGCACGGAAGGCGCAACACTAAGGGTCTATATCGAGCGTTTTGTCGCTGGGCCAGACGGCCTTGATGAAGACACCCAGGAAGCACTCGCCCCGCTAATCGCCATCGCCAGGGATCTGGCGGAAATCAGAGAGCGTACCGGCCGCGCCGAGCCATCCGTCATCTCTTAAGTCTTCTCACCAGAAACCGAAAAAGCCTCGCGTCTGACGCGGGGCTTTTTTTGTGCCGGCAACACAGCCACCAGAGCACCCCACAAAAGTATCTTTTAAATTCAGATACTTACAGATGCATACTTGACGACAGAAACACTGTATGCACTGTACTATTACACATAGTACAGTTGATTCGAGGACCTATGACTGGCGTGACCAACTTGAGCATCCAGATCGTGACAGGCGACAGCCGACCGATCTTCAAACAGATTGTCGATGGCATCCGTATGGAGGTGGCCAAAGGCAGCCTGCCGCCGGGTGCGAAGCTACCAAGCGTTCGCGGACTGGCGATGCAACTGATGATCAACGCCAACACGGTTGCCAAGGCATATGGCGAGCTTACAGCCCTTGGGTTGGTGGAAGCCCGACAAGGGCTGGGGCTTTTTGTCACCGAGCCGAGACAACTGTTGAGTGATGAGGAACAGCAAAAGCGGCTGGATGCAGCCGTTGGCGCGTTCATCAATGAAGTAGCGTACCTGAGTTACGACAGCGAGCACATAATCAAGGCAGTTCAGGACGCCCTTACAAGCCTTGGCGGCAAAGCCGGGAAAAACAGCGACGAAGGATAGAGAGAGTATGAACCACTGTATTCAAACCGAAGGGCTGACAAAGCGGTATGGCAAGAAAACAGCCCTCAAGGATTTCACGCTGGCCATCGGCCAGGGCGGCATTCACGCCATAGTTGGCTCTAACGGGGCGGGGAAATCCACCCTGTTTCGTATCCTTTTGGGCGTCACAACTGCCACAAGCGGCATCGCCCGCCTACTGGGCGAGGACAGTCGCGATCTCTCGCCTGGCACGCGTGGTCGCGTTGGTTATGTGAATGAAGAACACACGCTGCCATTGTGGATGAAAGCACAGCAGATCACCGATCAGCAGCGCAGCTTCTACCCGGGCTGGAACCAGTCGATTTACGAGCAGGTGATTGGCTATTTCGACGTGGACCCTGGCCAGAAGATTTCCGGCCTGTCCCGCGGAGAGCGCGCCGGGCTTAACCTTTCCATGGCGCTGGCGCAGTCGCCTGACGTCCTTATTCTGGACGAACCAACGCTGGGCCTGGATGTAGTGGCGCGGCAGAGTTTTCTCGAAGCCCTGATGTTCACAGAAACAGAGGCCAACACCACAATCATCTATTGCTCGCATCAGATGGAAGAGATCGAGCGGGTCGCGGACCAGCTGATCATTATGGAAAAAGGGACACTTCAAAATAACAGCAGCCCGGACGCCTTTGTTGAGCGCATTTCCTACTGGATCGGCGACTTCGCAAATGGATTGCCTGCGAAAGGCGCCCTGCCTGGTTTCCTGACCTCCCGCACCATTGATGGGCAGCACCATATATTGGTCGCCGACCAAGGTGAAGAGTTTGGCCAGGTTCTGAAGAACAACGGGGCAAAGGCAGTCGCCAAAGCCCCGGTCAACCTGGAACGCGCCGTTAACGCCTTCCTGACCAAAAACCATAATACACCCGACAGCCGAGTATAGGACCTGAGCATGTTACAGATTTTCAAAAGCGAATTTCAGCGCTACCGCCTGTGGGCCATTCTGGCAACGGTGGGCCTCCTGGCCATCTACGTCTTCGTGGCGAAGCTTATGCCCTTCCTACAGGGCAATTCACCCTTCAAGTCCATGCTGTATCTGGGGTTGTTGCCACTTTCGGCCCTCTTCGGCTTTGTCCAGATGATGCTTCATCGGCGCACCAACCACTGGACCTACCTGATCCACCGGCCGCTGGCGCCACGGAATATCTATTTCGGCCTGGCGCTTGCCGGCGCAGCTGTCGTGTCCATGGTTGTTCTGGTTCCGTGGTTTATCATGGTAGGCGGGATGGATGCTTTCTCCGGTTCGGTAGTTGATACGCGCCACTATGGCTATGGCTTTTTCCTGCTATTTTGCTCGCTTGCAGCCTATTTCGTTGGCACTCTTGCAGCCATCAGCGCCAACAAAGGCGCCATTCTGCTGGCCATTTTCCTGAACTGGATGATGACCACGGAGCCCGAGAGCACATTCCTGCAGTTCTTCCCGATGCTGGTCATACTGGGGATCCTTGTGACGCTGAATGTTGTCAGTTTCAAACCGGACCTGAGTACCCATGAACGTCGCCCCTGGGCAATTACGCTTACGGTCTTTCCTATGACCTATGCCCTTCTGTTTGGCCTGTCCCTGTTCACAACGGTTTATTACCACGTTCCCAAATTCATCATGGGCACGCACCCCGACCTTAACCCGGTAGAAGGGACAGTCTCCTATATGTGGGAACTGGGCCCCGCAGAACAGGTGGCTTACGCCCTTGAGGGCAGCAGCCATCCCAAAACGGACTATTACATCAAGCAGGCTGAGCTTGCGGACATGGCCTATCTGGACAGTCGCGAGTGGTCATACCCGACAGAAGACCAGCTTCATACGCTGGATATTCAGCATGCGCTTGCCCCCACGGGCACGAACAGCATATGGAAGTTCGCCCATGACGAGATGCTGATGATCGGCATGTCGGAAGCAACCAGAAAGCCCATCGGTGCCATTGGGGTAAACGGCTTTATCGACGATGCCTCACTTGCCACGGCAGCGGATCGATTTCAGGCAGTGCCCGTGATGGTTGGCAAGAAGTTCCTGATGACCAATAACCGCATGTACCAGCTGGATTTCGCTGAGCGCAGCATGGATATCAAGCACGAACTGCCCGCAGGCGAACGCTATGTCGCCAAGCCGCAAATCCGGGACGACTATGTCGCGATCCTGACAGACAAGCGCACATTGCTGTTTGACCCTAAAGTGCTGCGCGATGGATTTGACAGGGCCGTACCGGAATACAGCATCGATCACCCAGCCTCACTAAGCAGCTTCCATTTTGTTGACACATACAGGTTGGTGGACGGTTATCTGATGCTGTATCGGGGGAACCATTTCTTTGGCTTCAACAAACCCGGGTCAGCCGTCGTCCATGCAAAACTTGGCGGCGCGGCGGAAACCATTCACGAGCGGCATTATGAGCTGAAACGCCACCCAAGCTGGATCCAGTATCATTTCGAGATGATGTCCCCGGCCATGGTTCTGATTGATCACCTGTACCGGTCAAAACTGATGAACAGTCGCATTGACAATATCAGGCCCGATGGTGACCTGGTCCTGAATGCGCTTCTCGGCAGGCAGCATCCACCTCTTATCTACTGGATGGCTGGCATTTTGATGACCGTCTCTGCCGCCGCTGCCTTGATCATGAGCCGCAAGCATGGGCTTGGCCGCGCACAGACTGCAACATGGGTGGCACTGTGCGCCATATTCAGCCTGCCAGCGCTGATCTCATTCTTCCTGATGAACCCATGGCGGACCAATCCGAAACAGGCCTAGCCCCAGGCCGGGAGGGGCTGGCCCATGCCCCTCCCCTGCAGTTAACGACAGCAAAAGATAGTGGATACAACAATGACGCCTTTTCAATTGAAAGCGCGCATTCAGGTGACGTGCGCCCTGATGCTTGCTGCAGCCAGCCTGTTCGCCGCCCCGGCGCCTGTTGCTGCCGACACCCTGGATGATGCGATCCAAACCGCCAAAGCCCAATCCGAAGCCCCGCTTCTGTCCCGGTCGCTGATGCTGAAGAACCGCCAGATCGACTATGTCCGACTGTCGCCGAGCGGCGCCTTTCTGGCATACAGCCTGAAGCATGGCAGGCACATGGAACTCTGGCTTTATGACGTCGTCGGCGAAACCCACCAGAGGCTGTTCGCAAGCGAGCTTGTAGACCAGATTTTCTGGTCTACCGACAGCCGTTATCTGTTTCTGGAATCATCACAAGGGGTGGCCGCCGTATCCATGGGAACACCCGATACACCGGCCTTTATCCTCAACCTGGATAGCGACAGCGATGAGCTACTATACAGGGTCGACCCAAGCCAGCCCCATGCGGTGATTGTATCAAAGGCAGCGACAGATGGCGGGCATGATTTCTTCCGCCTGCTTCCGGACAGTACGAAAGAGCTATTGTTTCAGTCATCCACTTTCGTCGGCGATGTCCTGCCCGGCAATGACGGGGTGTATTTCGCGGTGCGCATCGCAGGAGATGGCCTGGAGCTTGTTCGTATCCAAGGGGATACCGCCAAGCGCCTGCAGACGTGCAGTTTGGATGACCGCTGCAAACTGATTGCCCACGACCAAGCAACGGACAGCCTGCTTGTGCAGGGCACATTCGGCCAGAACCTCACAGGCCTTTACCGAATGGACGCTACAGATGGCACGGTCAACCGCCTGCACCAGGACCCCGGGGGAATGTTTGACATCAAATGGGTCATTAAGGACACCGAGAACCAGCCACGTGCCGCCGGCTATCTGGACGACCACATTAGCTTCTATGGCCTCGACGCTGGTGCCCAACAGGCAATTGCCAAAATCGAAGCGGAACTCGGGGCAGACCAGTTGATGCTGCGCGCCAGCGATGACCTCACCCGCTGGGTGGCCGTGGATGACGGCATCCGGCCACCCAAAATCGCCCTTTATGACCGCATGGCCGACAACTTCACCTATCCCATGGAGCATATAACAGCCGAGGACCGCGCCCTGCTGCAGTCCAGCGCCGCCATCCGTGTTCCCATCTGGTACAGCGTCAGTGACGGCATGCGCCAGCAAGGCTATGTGACCCTGCCCCGCGGCAAGAACCCTGCCGATGCGCCGCTTGTGGTCGTGCCCCATGGCGGTCCGTGGGGCCGGGTTGACGGCACCTATGACACCCGCGCCCAATTCCTGGCAAATCGCGGCTATGCTGTATTTGAGCCCAACTTCCGGGCCTCCACCGGCTTTGGCAAGCAGTATACGCTCAGCGCTAACCGTGATTTCGGCGATGGTCGCGTGCAGCAGGATATCATCGACGGCATGGAATATGTTTTATCCCGCGGTATCGGCGACCGGACCAGACTGGGCATATTCGGCCATTCCTTTGGTGGCTTCTCTGTGCTTGGGGCGATGGCCTTCACCCCCGAAACCTTCCGGGTGGGCATTGCTGGAGCACCCCCTGTCGATCTATCCAAAGCCATCAAATATTTCACTAACATGGATCGGTCACCGGCCTTTGCGCTGCGCCTGAAGCGTTTCAAGAAATTGACGGTAGACCTGAATGATCCAGCAGACGTGAGGCGCATTCAGTCCCAGTCGCCGGATGCACACTGGCAAAAGATCTCACGCCCCCTCTATATCTGGGCCGGGGAGAAGGACCCGAAGGTCTCTGTGTTGAATGTGCGGGACTATGTGCTGCGGCTTCAAGGCAACACCCAGCCTGTTTCCTACCTGGAAGAGCCACGCGCAGGCCATAGCCCGAACAGCGCGCTTGCGATGGAAGCCTATTTCTACATGGTCGAAAAAGCATTGGCCGATCATCTGGGGGGCCGCCTTGAGATCGGCGGTGGCCAAAAGCTGAAGCGGCACCTGAAACGGGTTTTACTGATTGACGAAAACGCCCTGACAGAATGAAGGTCGATGCCTCCTGCCCAAAAAAAATGGGTCCGCGCGGTGCGGACCCGAGTGCCCCATAATAAGGCTGAGAGGTTAAGTTGCTAAGGGTTAGTTAGCAGGAACCGAACCGGCACCAGGATCGCACCAGTCCACGGTCTCAGTGGCTTTCACAACACCAATATTGGCAAAAGCCATGCTTGCCTTGCCTGTGACGCCAAACCGGAATGGCTCCAGCAGCGTCTCAAAGTCGGCAGCGTCTTCCGAGAGGCAAGCAAGAGGAACGGCGACCGTAGCCCACCCCTTGCCGGTGGAAGCTCTCAGGAATTCGTCAATATCAAGTGACCGGGTGCAGGCTTCACCACAGCGCACAGACAGGCTGGCGTCAGTAGCATCAAAACTGTCCACCCGCAGGTCGAACCGCAGTGCGGCACCAGCTTCTGCGTGATCGCTCAGGTCCATGGCAGGGGCATCGCCCATGAAGAACGCGCCGTTACCGTCACTGAGCCAATTCACCTTAACGGCGTCAGCCTGAATGTCTTTGTCCACCAATTCGGCAGTCATGGTACCGCCGGGAACCTGGGCATAGTAGCCGCTGATTACCTGCGAGGACTGGTCGCTGGCGACGAACAGACGCCACGGAGACATCGGACGCCCCACGAACAGATCCAGATCACCACCCGAAGCGGCAGCAACACCAACCACATCCTCAGGCAGCATGCCCACGACCGTGTCAGTATCGGCATAGGTCAGGCCATGGCCGAACGGAAACAGCGGCGCATACCCTTCGTCATGAAGGTTCAGCTTGCCCTGCAGCGGGTTGGCGGGCCAGGAGAAAGAGAGCCGCCCTTTGAAGTCATGGCGTGGGTTACCTTCAGCATCTGCGACCAGCACGTCCGCAACGCCCTCCCCTTCAGAGCCGGGCAGCCAGGCAGCAACGAATGCGTCAGAGGCATTCAGTTCAGGATTGACCCAGAGCGGGCGGCCTGAAAGGAACACGGAAACCACAGGGATGCCGTCAGCTTTCAGCTGCTTCAGAAGTGCCAGGCTTTTCTTGTTGCCGGGTTCGAATTCAACCGTATCGATGTCGCCCTGGCCTTCCGCGTATGGCTCTTCGCCGAATACAACGACCGCCACATCAGGCTTGGTGTCATAGCTGCCGTCCACTGACAGCACTGCTGTACCGCCCACTTCCGCCACAGCATCACGAATGCCGTCAAAGATGGAGGTCGCGCCCGGGAAGTCGCTGTTCACGTTGCCCGTGCCCTGCCAGGTAATGGTCCAGCCGCCGGATTGCTTGCCGATATTATCGGCGCCGTCACCTGCCACCAAAACGGTTGCAGACGGGTTCAGTGGCAAAAGCCCACCGTTATTTTTGAGGAGCACAAGGCTTTCCCGCACGGCCTGACGCGCCACAGCCCGGTGTTCCGGCTGACCGATGATGCCGTCCTGTCCTGCAACACCGCGGTCAGACGGACGACCTTTTTCAAAAAGACCTGCCCGAATTTTCACCCGCAAAATGCGCGAAACGGCATCATCAAGCCGCGCCATGGAAATTTCACCGCTGTGTACCTGATCCAGCGTATTCTTATAAAGATCACGCCATTCCTCGATCGCCATGAACATATCAAGGCCCGCATTGATCGCGGAAGCACAGGACTCATTGGTGCAGCCCGGCACCTGGCCATGACCATTCCAATCACCCACGATGAAGCCTTCAAAACCCATCTGGCCCTTCAGCACGTCCGTCAGCAGATATTTGCTACCGTGCAGCTTCTGGCCATTCCAGGAAGAAAAGCTTGCCATCGCGGTTTGAACACCGGCCGCCAGCGCACCCTTGTAGCCTGCGGCATGGATATCCAGCAGTTCCTGTTCCGGGATTTTGGCGTCACCCTGGTCGTCACCGCCCTCTGTGCCGCCGTCCGCGATGAAGTGCTTTGCGGTTGAGACCACATGGTCCACATCCAGAAAGTCTGGTGTTCCTGGCACGCCCTGAACGCCTTCCACCATCGCGCGGCCATAGGCCTGTACGATTTCAGGGTTTTCAGAATAGCTTTCGTACGCCCGCCCCCAGCGGTCATCCTGAGCGACAGCCAGCGTCGGTGCGAATGTCCAGTCAATACCTGTTACGCGCATCTCAAGCGCGGTGACAGCACCAATCTGGCGCAGAAGCTCAGGGTTATTGGCGGCACCCAGGCCGATATTGTGCGGGAAGAGCGTAGCGCCAATGACGTTATTGTGGCCGTGTACGGCGTCACTGCCCCAAATAATGGGGATTGCCAGGCCGCCATCGGATGTGTCCATCGACGCATCATAAAAGGCGTCAGCCATGGCCAGCCATTCTCCGGGGGCCGCATATTTGTTGCGGTTCGGTAGCGAGCCACCACCGTTCAGCACGGAGCCGATATGGTAGGTTTTCACTTCCTCTGGCGAGATATGCTGGATTTCCACCTGCATGATCTGGCCCACCTTTTCTTCAACGGACATTTTCGCAAGGAGGGAAGCTACCTTCTGGTCAGTCGCCGGATCAGCCTTCACGGGGCTGGCAATTGTCGGCCACTCGACCTTGTCGGCCTGGCTATCGGTCGCGGTGGGCGCGTCCCCGCACCCTGCAAGGGCCAGTGCCGCAGCCACAACAAAAAATCGATAATCAAAATACTTCATAATCGTCCGCTTCCCTCGCAACACATCCCATCGGGCGCTATCATACTTCCCATATGATAGCGCTGTCATATTCATCTTAAACCTAGCACGAAAATCTGCCATGTCCACAAAAATCTGACAGCGCTGTCAGATACAAGACAATTTATTTATCGGCCGTTTTCTGCCAAACACGGACCCAGTCGACCTCAAAGCGTGCAGGAAATGCGGCTTTGTCAACGCCTTCAGCACCGCCCCAGTCACCACCAACTGCAAGATTGAGGATCACATAAAAGGGATGGTCCAGCGGCCATTCCGCATGGCCATCACCAGCCTCTTTTTCGATCCGGTAATATTCCTGTCCGTCGATATACCAACGGATCTCATCTTCTTCCCATTCGACGGCATAGTCATGAAATACTTCCGCGGCGTCAGGCACTTGCATGAAGTCACCCTTCTGGGTGCCAATCTTGTGATTGTAGGCCTCGGTGTGGATGGTGCCATGCACCTGACCGGGGTTATAGCCCACGTGTTCCATGATATCGATCTCGCCAGACTTGGGCCATGGGCCGTAGCTGGCGGCCTTTGGCATCATCCAGAAGGCCGGCCAAGTGCCCACACCCGATGGCAGCTTGGCCCGCATGGCAAAGCGGCCGTAGATCCAGCCCGGCATATCCTGTGTTGTGATCTTGGCTGAGGTTACCTTGTTGCCCATACGGGCCTCGATCACCAACTTGCCGTCCTGCACGCGCAGGTTCTTTTCACCACCCCTGTAGGCCTGCAGTTCATTATTGCCGAAGCCACAGTTCGTGGGACAGCCGTTGCCCTTCACCACACGCCAGACATTGGTATTCAGTTCTGGCCCGTCGAATTCATCAGCCCAAACAAGCTCATAGCCATCATCAGACAGCACAGCCGTACTCATTGCGGCCAGCACGCCAGCCACAGATACGAGTTTCATCAAAGTCATGCGGCCCCCTTCGCCATCACCTCAGTTGCCTTGCAGTATTGCTGCACATAATCGTTATGGCTTGGCAGCTGCATGGCCGTTTTCTCCACATTGGAGCGGATGTGCGCAAGGAAATTATGCAGCTCTTCGTCGGTCATCCGGTCCGCTATCGGGTGATACTGGCCGGGCATGATGCCCTGCCCCAGCATGACCTGTACCCAGCTGTTTTCGGCGAACAATTGGTCGTTCGGCCGGAACACCCGGCCCGCGTCACGGAACAAGGCAATACGGTGTTTCAGCCCGTCCGGGATGTCCATGTTCGCACATTGGCGCCAGAAGGGCGTGTCCCGGCGCTCGGTGACATGGTAATGGAGGATAATGAAGTCGCGGATATGCTCCATCTCATAGCTGGTCTGGGCGTTGAACTCGTCAATATCCGCCTGCACGATGCCGGTGTGTGGGAACATCTGCATCAAGCGGAAGATGCTGCGCTGAATCAGGTGGATGCTGGTGCTCTCCAGTGGTTCGATAAAGCCACTTGAAAGGCCCACCGCCACCACATTCTTGTTCCAGTGCTTGCGCCGGGTGCCCGTACGGAACTTGATCACCCGCGGGTCCACAAGCGGCTTGCCTTCGATATTTGACATCAACGTATCGATGGCGGACTGGTCCGACTGGTAGTTGCTGCAGAACACGAGCCCGTTGCCGACCCGGTGCTGCAGCGGGATACGCCACTGCCAACCGCTGTCGTGGGCGATGGATTTGGTATAGGGGATCGGATCCGACACCGCTTCGGTCTGCACGGCAATTGCGCTGTCACACGGCAGCCAGTGGGTCCAGTCATGGTAGCCGGTGTGCAGCGCACCTTCGATAAGGAGCGCGCGGAAGCCCGAGCAATCCACAAACAGGTCACCCTCGATCACCTTGCCGCCTTCAAGCGTCACGCTCTCAACATAGCCGCTTTCGCCGTTCTGCTGCACGCTTGTAATCTTGCCCTCAACGCGTTTGGCGCCATGCTCTTCCGCCATCTTGCGCAGGAACCCAGCATAGGCCGTGGCGTCCAGATGGTAGGCGTAATTCAGCCCCAGTTTCGGCAGATGGGCGAATTTGCTTTGCTCGGCTGCGATCAGCTCAAGGCAGTAATCCCCGAACTTATAGTCAATGCCTTCCTTCAGGCCCCGCAGCCAGAAATGCCAAAAGCCAGCCGTCCAGTGGTCCTTGCCGGTAATGCCGAAGGAGTGGATATAGCTTTCGCCTTTCTGCTTCCAGTTGACGAATTCGATGCCCAACTTGAAGGTGGCTTTTGTGGCGGCCATGAAGGCTTGTTCATCAATACCGATCAGCCGGTTATAGTTCACGAGCGTCGGGATGGTGGCTTCGCCCACCCCAACGGTGCCGATCTGGTCGGACTCGATGAGCGTGATATCAAGCACGCCGCCCATGATTTTCGAGAGCGCCGTGGCGGCCATCCAGCCAGCCGTACCACCACCCACAATCACCACACGTTTAATCGTTTGTGCCGTCATCTGTTCAACCCATTCAAAAGGAAAGCGCGAATACGCCGCGCGTTATCGTCAGTCATCGGCCCCAGTACGCCCCTGCCCCGCTCAGGGATATGAGCCGTCGTTTCCTCTGTATTTTCAAATACATAGTGGTTGAAAATCTGTTGCCAGATTTTCTTCTGGTCTGCCGGAAGGTCGCGTATCGCCAGAAGCGCCAGCTGTAGCGCATTATTCGCCGGCCCCATATAGGACGGTGACTGGCGCCACCAGTAATTCACCAGCACATTGAAGGCTGCCAGGCCGTCCACCGCATGCCACCACATGCTGGGGATGAAGATGGCGTCACCAGCTTCAAGTTCGGCCACCTGCGCAACAGCGAGCGCATCGCGAAAACGCGGGAACCTGTCAAAAGCAGGATTGTGCAGGTCCACCATGCTCACAGGCTGGCCTGCAGGTGTGAAATCAAGAGGGCCCACATAAAGGTTGGGCAGTTGATCTGGCGGGAACAGGGTGAAGCGCCGCTTACCGGCTGCCACACAGGCCACATTGTCCGCCAGGTCATAATGCGCCGCAATATGCGTACGGTTGCCGATCCAGATGCTTTCGATGCAGTCCCTGTCGCCAAGGGGAATGCTGTTCTGTTCGCCAAATCCCGGCAAACAATCGCCGATAGTGGTAGAGCCCACATAGAAGAAAGGCGGCTTTTCGTCAGCCTCATGACTTTCCAGGAGGTCGAGAAACATATCGAGCTTGATACGCTTATAGTCGAAATTCAGGCCGCTCATGTCATCCTTGTAAAAAGGCTTGCCGCCCGCTTCTGGCCCGGCGTAGGAGACGATCACCTCCGTGCCATTATAGAGGCCTTTCAGATAGGCTCGTGCATCTGCTGCTGACTTCCTGCCCGCTTTCACAAACGGCCAGTCCGCTGCTAATCCGCGCAGCACCAATGGCTCCTGCCCGGTCAGCAACTCTTCCGTCAGGTCGGCGCTGGTGGCGCCCTTTATTTCACGGATGGGCTTCAGCTCGTTCATGATCAGCCCAGTATCCGGTTTTTCCGCTCAATCAGGTCCCGCAAATTTGAGAGCGAGGCCACAGCCATATAGAGCGGCTGCAGATAGCCCTTCTCATTGAGGACACCCAGTGCCGCACCGTCGAGGCCATAGAGCTTTTCTTCATTGATGGCATGGAAGCCGACCAGCCGGTTGGTCGACCCATCCTTCAGGTCAATTTCCACCGCCAGAGGTTCCAGAAGGCCATAGCTGTCAATGGTGCTATAGAAATCGCCACTGGTGGAGGCTCCCATATGAAGCCGGTCCAGGATCGCGGTAATCTGCTCAAGATATTCCGTGCTGCCGCCTTTGGGCAGGAACACGGGCTGGCCTTCTGTGGTGCTGACGCGCGGGCTGTCCATGTCCACATGAACAACGGTTTGCGGCTCTTCACCGGGGCGCTGCTGCATGCCGATCACAAACGGCTGCATTTCAACCACCATGGGCACATAGTGCGCATCCCAGCCTGCACCTGTCAGGAACAGGTTCTCGCCTTTGGTCAGTCCCATAAGGGCGACAGCCTGAATGGCACCGCTGTTCGGGTCCTTTTGAAACAGGATCGGATAGTGCGCCTGCAGGTCGCGAAATTCTGTGGGGAATGTAACACAGCTCATGATGGCGTCGCCAAGGGCCGCCGACCGCTCGGTAATAATGCGCAGATCCTTGTGATCCACATTGTTCAGCAAAACATGTTGCGTCATGAACCTTCTCTTCCACTTAACTGGTATTTTGTTTTTTATCAGCCTGTCCGGTTGCTCCCCAGCTCCGGCACGCTGTTCATGCTACGCCCGATTGGGCGGTCGGGACAAGGCACATAGGGGCAAAACCCGCGATGCCTTATACCCTTTAGGCAGAAAGCCGCCACGGATGGCGGCTTTCCATATGCTTGAGAAAGTCTGAAGGTGCGCTAGAACTTGTAGCGAACGCCCACATTGTAACGTGCACCGGCCTGGGTCGCCCACAGAACAGTGTTTTCACTGCGTCCGTGGTTGCGCTGCGTAGCCCCTGTCACGTTGATGCCTTCCAGGAAGACCGTAACCTGGTCATTCACATCGTAGCTTACGTTCACGTCGAACTGGCCATAGGCCTCTACATAGTTCGGATGACGCTGAGCATATTCACCCTGGATGATGCCAGCCAGGAACTTGTCACGCCAGTTGTAGGCAACCCGAACCTGCAAGCCGTCCTTGTCGTAGAAACCAACGACGTTTGCCGTGTCCGAAAGGCCAAACAGTGCGAACTGTTCCTGGTTCCAGTTTGTCAGGTCGTTGAAGCCAACATCGCCATTTACGATGGTGTAGTTGAGGATGGCACCAAAGCCGCTGTCACCAAAGGTGTGCTGCAGGGCAAATTCCCAACCATTCAGCTTCGCAGAGCGCTGGTTCGACGGCACATTCACAACAAACTCAAGCGTCGGATCTTCGCCAGCAACGCCGAGGATGTTACCCGTGGTGTCACCATTGGAGTCAACGCCAGTGATTTCAACTGTGCTTGGGTCTGCGTTCGCGAAAATCCAGTTCCGGATTTCAACAAGGTCGTCACTGCCAACAGCCGCCACAGCGTCATTATAACGTGGGCCACCGAATGGGTTCGGCAGGTTAAACGGTGTTGCCGTGATGGTTTCCGTACCGATGAAGTTTTTCACTTTCTTGTCGAAATATCCGACTGCGAAATAGCTTGCATCGTCATAGTACCATTCAGCACTGAAATCCCAGTTGGTGGATTCGAATGGCAGGAGGCCCGGGTTACCCTGGCTACCTGTACCGCCACCAATACGGAAGATGTTGTTGATCGTCTGGCCACCCTGGATGTCCGCATAGTTCGGACGCGCAATTGTCTTCGAGTATGACGCCCGCAGGATAACGTCCTGAAGCGGCGAGAAGTCAATGTCGATGGATGGGAGCCAGTTATCGTAACTACCCTTCAGTTCCGTGAAGTCCTGCTCGGGCGAGAAGACCACCACTGCCTCGTTGGCTGCAACCCACTGTGTGCCAGTAGCAATCGGCACAAGTGCGCGGGAAGTCACATCTGTATCCTCATAGCGCAGGCCTGCCACGATATTCAGCGGATTACCGGAAACTTCCCAGCTTGCATTCACCTGGAAGTATGCCGCGAAGGATTCTTCCGTAGTGCGACGGTCAACCTGCCAGTCGGTAGAAGCACACTGGCCATTGCCACCACAAACACCGTACAGGTCATCAATCAGACCGACCATGGTCTCAAAGTCATAGATAACCCACTCGTTGAAGAGTGCCGCATTGTCCGAGCCATCAAGCTTGTCGAACTTGTCGGCAACGCTGATGACTTCAAAGATGTCGTCCGGAAGGTCAGAAGCCGGGCCAGCACCGCCCCACGTATCACGCTGTACGTTGGCATAAGCCGAGCGCACTTTGTTTTCCGTGTAAGATGCACCGAAATCGATGCTTTCAACGATGCCCTCATCGAAATGCCAGGAGCCATTGAACTGCGCCTGCTCGATGTCTGTCCGCATGTAGCTGTTGCGGAAGCTCGAACCGGTGGACACGATACGCGATGGATCAATACCCGTCAGGCCATCGATTTGCGTAATCGACAGAACCGGAAAGTCCTCGGAGAAGTCAACCGACTGCGACTGAAGCGAGAAGCTTGCTGTACCCAGTGCAACGTTGCTGCCATATGGGCTGTCAGCGCCGGATTCTGCGCTTGAGTTATGGTAGTCCAGCTCAAGCTCGAAATTGTCTGTTGGCGTCCATTCTACGTTGAAACCAAGGGACTTGTTCTCATTCTTGGTCGCGAACTCAACGCCGCCGAACGACAGGTCGCTTGGGCTCGCGCCGAAATCTTCCGAGTACAGCAGCGGACCAGCAACCGGGCCGTCAGTCCAGGCGCTGGTAGTGTTGCCGTGGTTGAACCATACAGACATGTCGTGACGCTCTGTCCCGATCTTGTTCTGCGAATAGGTATAGTCAGCCGTCGCGGTGATGGTGTCCACAGGGCGGAACTGCATGGTCAACTGACCATTGATCCGCTCGCGGTCCACAGCCGTCATGGAATAAGCCATGTTTTGGGTCGTGGAATAATAATCACCCGCACCAGGGCGGTTGGTTACGTTGATGTCGGCTTCAGTGCCGCCATCCGGAATCTGCGGCAGTGTGCCCCAGTCGTTCTGGGTGCCTTCGAAAGCACCGCGCCAACCGGCGGAGGCCTGGTTATAGCCCAGCTTACGTTTCTGGTAGGAACCGGATACAGCCACACCAAACTTGTCTTCGGCGAAAGTGTTGCTGTAGAGGCCGGAGATTTCCGGCGTTACGGATGTACCTTCGCGAGAAGTATCCATCACCGCTTTGGCGCCGATTGTCGCCTTCATGCCCGGGCTTTCGAGCGGACGGGTGGTGGAGATATTGATCGTGGAACCGATGCCGCCGGTTGGGATAGACGCACGGCCGGTCTTGTATACTTGAACGCCAGAGATACCTTCAGCCGCGAGATTAGCGAAGTCGAAGGAACGAGAGCTTGAAGCACTTGTGTCTTCAAGACCGGAGGTCGGCATCTGACGACCGTTCAGGGTCACGAGGTTAAAGTCAGGGCCGAAGCCACGTACTGTTACCTTGCTGCCCTCGCCGTTCACACGGTCAATGGACACACCTGTGATACGCTGCAGCGATTCAGCGAGGTTGGTGTCCGGAAACTTACCGAAATCCTCGGCGCTGATGGCATCAACGATACCGCGGGCATCCCGCTTCACGTCCATTGCCTGTTTCAAGCTACCGCGAATACCGGTAACTACAATTTCTTCTAAATCCAGATCGTCAGACGAGGCGTCATTAGCCTCCTGAGCGAATGCGGTGGATGCTGTGACAGCCGCCAGAATAAGCGACATGGTACTCGCCACCGAATTTCGATAAATGCTTCCAGGTCTCATAAGTTTCCCTTCCGTTCCCCTAAGCTAAGTACATTTCCCTAACATGCGCTTAAATGGATCATATCTCCCAAATATGACAGCGCTGTCTTATCTAACTATAAAAATAGCCCGTATTTGTCCAGTCATTTCAGACAGCGCTGTCATAATTTGACTAAACTTAAATGACAAAATATCTTTTCTCATAATAAATTCATGGGCTTACGAGGGAAAAACCACACATTACCCATGGCAACTTATTTTGAAAAAAGACACCAAATACACGCATTACCCGCCTCACAGAGCACCATAAGGCGACTCGTAAGCTGTCATACGTGTCATATCATTGGATTACGCAGATAGTTTCCGAACGGATTTACGCTTGACCAACTCATAGTCAAAAATGACCGTCTTGTCTTCAAGCGCAGCGCTTTTGCCCTTGGCTTCGAGGATCAGGTCAACTGCGCCTGCTGCCATATCCTCAATAGGCTGACGGACAGTGGTGATTGCAGGCGACATAATCGTTGCCAGAAAATCATCGTCAAAACCCATGACAGATACATCAAGCGGCACACGCAAGCCGAGAGCCTGCGCACAAGCCACAACGCCAGCTGCCATTTCATCGTTACTGGCGAAAATGGCTGTGGGGCGACTTTCACTCTTCAGCAGTTTTTCAGCGGCGGTATAACCACTGTCGAAGGAAAACATACCTGGGGCAACCAGGTCATTGCTGACCGTCAGACCATGCGCCCTCATGGCCTTGGAATAGCCCTGCTCCCGGTCCAGGGAACAGCCGTGGTTGGGGTCGCCCTTGATGAAACCAATGCGCTGGTGTCCCTGCCCTATAAGAAATTCGGTAGCCTCAAACGCGGCCTTGTAATCATCAATTTCGATCTGGGCCATGTCTGTTGCATCAACGCCGGGGCCAATCCTTACCGTTGGCACACTGCGTTCCCGAAGCGCGTCAAGAACGGCAACGTCGTCACATACTGGCGACGACAGCACCACACCATCAAAACGAATGCTGTTCAAAATCTGCCTCAGCTTGGCGTCATTGCCGCGCTCCCTGAGCACATCAACAACAAGGTAGCAGCCTGCTTCTTCACAGCGGCGCAGAATCCCCCGTTGAACCTTGGAAATATAGTCACCGCTGGGGTCATCGACAAATAACCCGATCATGAAGGACCGGTTGCCCGCCAAGCCCCGCGCCTGCAGGGAAGGCCGGTAATTCAACTCTGCCGCAACCGCGAGAACCTTTTCTTTCTTGTCCTCTGAGACATATTTTTCGTTATTCAAAACTCGGGAAACGGTTTTCATCGACACGCCGGCAAGCCGGGCGACATCACTAATGGTCGCGTTTTTTCCCTTTAAATCATCCACTTCAACACTCCTGCGGCGCTCGACAAAACCTCAATAACACTATAGCTTCGTTATTGCGATTGTCACGTAATTATGATAGCGCTGTCAGGTACTTAACCAGGTTTCGGCCACACCCTCCACGGCCGCTCAGGGGACGGGATTGCACCAGAAAGCCGCCAGAACCGAATGGAAATCCTTTCTGGGATACGGCACGGGCGACTATGCCCTGAACCTGTTCTGGCAAAGCGTGGGCTTTTACCTGTTCTTCTTCTACACTGACGTGGTTGGCGTGCCGCCAGAAGTCGTGGGTACGATTTTTCTGATCGGCATGATATGGGACGCCGCAACTGATCCTGTCATGGGCTATCTTGCCGAACGAACCACGGGCCGATGGGGACCCTACCGACCTTATCTGCTCTTTGGCGCCATCCCGCTGGGAGTCTCATTTGCACTTTTGTTCACGCCGATCCATATCTCGGACAGTTTCTGGCAGGCCGCCTACATTCTAGTCACCCTTCTCCTGTTTCGCACCTGCTATACGGTAGTTTCGATCCCCTATTCCGCCCTGAGCGCCAGGGTAACCCGGGCATCCAACGGTCGGACACGTCTGGCTGCCATTCGCATGTATTGCGGTTTTCTGGGCGGCGTTTCCATTACCGCCTTTGCCAAATGGCTGCAGCAAAGTAAAACGGATGAAGTGGCATTTTCACTGATGGGATACAGCGCTGCAGTTGTCGGGATTATAGTCCTGATCATCTGCTTCATTTCCACTCGGAACACCCTGCAGGAGGATCTTCCTGACCGTCACCCCAGCGCCATGAGGGAAAGCCTCGCCGCGATCCTGAAAAACGGGCCGTTTTTGTTGCTGGTGGGGGGCATCATGCTGGTGACAGTTGCAACAACCATCATTGGGCAAAGCGTCCTTTATTTCTTTGAAAGCCAGGTGGGTGATCGCGGCCCCGGGACCACCGCTATCTTCATCATGTCCGGTGCGGGGCTGATTTGCATCCCGTTCTGGGCCTACGTTGCGCTCAAGATCGGCAAACGCAATGCCTGGCTGACAGGCAGCGTGATCGCAAGCGCTGGTTTGGCGCTCCTGTACGGTGGCTTCGGCGACAATTCGGTAACCGCGCTGGCTTCCATGATGGTGGTGACACTGGGCCTCAGCTCCTTTGCCGTAATTTTCTGGAGCATGCTGCCAGACACCATTGAATATGGCGAATTTAAAAGCATGGTACAGAATGAAAGTCTGCTGATCGGCGTGGCTTCCTCTTTCCAGAAGATCTCCATAGGCCTGTCGGCCTTCGCGCTCGGCTTATTGCTTAAGTATGTGGGATATCAGGCGGATGCTCCCCTTGGCGCAGCCACGGCAGACGGCATTCGGCATATTTTCACCGTCATCCCCTTCGTTGCCCTCATGGTTTCAGGCCTGCTGATATTCTTCTATCCGATCACGGCGAAGCTGCACGGCGAGATCATCAGCGCACTAAAGGCTCGCAACAGCACTTGACCCGCAAGCAAACCAGTGCATGATCACCCGATGCTGAACCTGGACGACGCAAAACTTGAGAAACACTCGGTGACCATTGCTGGCCACCGCACGTCAATTTCGCTTGAAAAAGGCTTCTGGCGTCATCTCAGGCGGCTGGCGAAGGAACAGGACCTGTCGATGAACGAACTCGTTCGCCTTATTGACGAAGCCCGAACCGGGTCTCTCTCAGGCGCGCTCAGGGCTTTTGTCCTTCAGTCTTTGGAGAAGGCTCAGTAGCCTCCCCCTCGTCGCCTTCATTTTTCTTTGCCTCCTGCTTGGCTTTCAGGCGGCCCAGCAGGTCGAATGCACGAGAAAACACCTCTGCGCCTGGGTTAGCTGCCTGCTGGTCGCCTTGAATTTTCTGGAGGTCCTTTGCGAGCGTACTGCGCAGACGGCGCTCAATGCCGGCAATAACGAAGCGCTCCAGCGCCCGGCTCGCCCAGGATGCACTTGGGTTATCCAGCGGTCCTGAATATTCAACGGGAATTGCGGGTGTGTCAGGCGGTGTTGAAAGCGCCAGTGTGCCCTTGAGGTTAAGGAACGCATCACGGAAGTTGATCTGGCCATCGAGGCCGAATTGGCCCCACGCCCCTGTTGCAGCAAGCTCTTCCAGCAGCATGGTACCTGCATCCAGCGTGAACCGCGCCTCCATTTCACTGAAACTGGTGCTGCCTTCACGCAGCCACTTGCCAACCGACCCCAGGAAAACAGTTGCGGAAGGAGCATTGCCCATTTCGCGCACCAGTGTCGGGACACTCAGGAAATTCAGGCTTCCGGCCCGGCCTTTCATTTCGCCACGCCCTTTGAGTGTCCTCAAAATAGCGTCCAGGCTGTCGCCCTGTCCGTCGAAGGAAAAGGATAGTGACCCGACGCCCTGTAGAGCTGCCGCAAGGCCTTCAGCCTTCAGCATCGCACCAATGTCGATTTCACTGATATTGGCGGTACCGCTCAAGGATAAGGCGTTTCCACCTATCAAATTCAAAGTGAAAGCGGAAGCCCCGCCATTCACCATGGCGTCGTCACCCAATGCAAATCGAAGGCTGCCATCCCCTGCAATCAGGCTGGCATTGGGAGCCGACACCTTCTGGCCCAGTATTTCCACCTGATCGAGTGCAACGTCGACCTTACCGGCCATGTCAAACAGGGATTGGTCAATTGCAAGCTCTTTGGTGGCGGGCGCCTGCCCGGACGCGCGCCCGAGTGGCGGATTATAGGTGAAGCCCGAAGCCACCAGCTTGCCAGCCATTTTGTTGTCTGCTCCGCGCGACAGGTTGCCCGCGAACCGGGCCGGACCATTGCGAATATCCAGATCCTGCGCATCCCAGGCACTTCCCCTTAAGGTAACTTTGGCGCGTGCCCTGATGGGCTCCCCAGGGTGCGGCAACTGACCTTCCTGGTCAAGTAACTTCAGGACATCGCCAGCATGTTTGTGATCAAAGCTCAGGCGCCATTCCTGGCGACTATCCGTCTGGCTGCCTTCTGCCAACAGCTGGCCGCCTGCAATGGTCCCACTGAGCGTCATGCTCCGCGCACCCGTTTCACTGTCACCAACCGCAAAGGTCAGGTCAGCTGGTACCTTGCCCGCCAGGGTATAACCCTCAAGGGCAGCCAGGCGCGACAGGTCCTCGTGGGCCAATGTGCCCTGTACGCCTTCAATCTTTACGACATCCGATCCGTACCCAATGCCCCCACTCAGGGACAGGCTGCGCCCACGCCCCTCAGACAGTTTGGCTGAAACACGCATGGCCTCAAGCGGGCCGGCAACAGACAGGGTTCCGTTCACGCCGCTCAGCCCCAAGGCCTGTAAATAACGCGCAACGTCATCCGACAGGGCCTGAACCGCGGGGAAACCCCACTTGGCCAACGTGGCATCGCCTTCTATTTCCAGCTTGTCACCCACCTTGCGTAGCCGGCCAGCCAGTTCCAGTTTGCCGCCCGCATTCCTGACAGATAGCGATGAAAGCCTGAGCTGCTCTGGGCCGACTTCACCCATTGCCCGTAGGTTCGAATATCTTGCGCCACCCCACAGAACCTCAGTCGCGATCATTTCAATGGCGATCGGCTGGGGCGGCATTGTGTCGAACAAATTGTCTGGTGTGCCTGGCCCAGATGTATCAGACACATAAGCATCCAGATTAAGGGTATCAGCCGCCAGCCTTACCGACTCAGGCCAAACGCTCCCAGTCTTGCCTGTAACGTCGCCTTCAAAGTTTGAAGTGTCCACGCGCGCTTCCAAGGCAGATAGACGCCACTTGTCAGGCGCAATGGATATGTTCGCTGAAAGCTCGCCCGTCGCCAACCGCCCGGGTGGAATACGCCCAGAGACATCAATCTGCATCCAGCGCAGCAAATCAGGCAGGTTACCAGACACTATTTGGAGATTCCCCTGCCCTTTACTGGCCATCAAAGCCCCTGAAAAGAAGAGGCCCGAACCGCCTGGCAACAAGGCCTGCAGATTGGTAAGCTGGACACCCTCATCTGTCAGGCGCACCACCGCATCCAATTGCTGGATAACCCCGTTGCCAACCTGAATGCCTTCAACAGTCAAATCAATCGCCCCCGTGATGGGCGTCTTGGACGGCGTATTCAGCTCCACTGCCTCGACCGGTACTGTATTGGCTTGCGCATCAAGCCAGGGCGCCAGAACCAAAATCCCGAATGACGCCGACCCAGCCGCGTGAAAGCCACCATTTCGGCGCGCGACTGTCAGGTCGAGCCGTCCGCGCGTCCCGCCCACATCAAGCGTGCGGGAGATTGCACGGTATACACCGGCTTCGCGGTCCACCTGTACATCCAGTTCAAACGGCATTTCAGGCACGGAAGGCGCAACTTCCGTATTACCCGTCACAGCTTGGCTTGCCGCCACGAACGATGCGAGGTTATCGCCTTCCGTTTGGATACGCCCGGCAAAGCCATCGTCGAACAGCCGCCCTGAAATATGAAGGTTGCCCCCCGCCATGCCGATATCGGTTTTAAAGGACAGGACACTATCGTCCCGACTTGGCCGCAGGCGCCCGGAAGAGGTGACCTTTTGCCCGGCAGAAACGAAGCTGCCATCCCATTCAAGCGGCCCTTCAGGCAATCGACCCTTCAGGTCGAAAGACAAGCCTTCAAGGGTACGGCTTACGCCCTGGTTATCCACCAGTTGCACGGTGCCGCCGACGATCTTGAGGCGTTCCATCTGCACTGACGTTGCCGGTGCGTCGGCATCACTCTCGGATTTTGGCCAGCCGCGGACGTTCCATGCGCCCTCGCTGTCTTCTTCAACCACAACATTCAGGCCATCAAACCCCAGATGCTGGATGGCAACATCACCCTTCAGAAGCGCGCCAAACCCAAGCCGCATATCGATGCGGTCGGCGGTCGCAACAAAATCAGCGCCTGCGTCTCCTGCTGGATAAAGTCGAACGGTTTCTGCCGACACTTCAGGGCGCGGGAAAAGCCCGACGCTGACGCGGCCGGCAAGTTCAACCCGCATCCCCAGCCGTGATGAAGCCAGGTCTGACAGTGTTCCCCGGTACTGGTTCCAATCCAGAAAGCCAATCGCCACCGATGCCAGCAGCAACAGCGCCACCAGCGAGCCAAACAGCCAATATGTCAGTTTTAGCAATTTCCCGGTTGTCACGACTGGCTCCGTCCAATGTCTCAAACCCTAAGGGGAACAGTGCGAAAACATTCCCGCTTTGACAAGGGCTCATTGCTACCCTGCCCCGAGAATAGGGCATTGATGCGGCGAAAATCGCTTAACCTTTTTGATTTCAAATACTAAGGTACCTTTGATCGCTGGCCCGCGGGCCCCGTTTCAGGGCTAACTCAAGCCCCTTCGGTTACGGTCGGCCTATTTGACGATGTGTTCTTGGAGAAATGCGCCTGATGCCAGCATCCGGCAAAAAATCAGGTTTCTTTGGCCGGATCAGACGCCGCGTCCGCACCACCCTGTTTTCGGCAGGCGGGTACGAATTTGGCGCCATCACGATCCTCGCTGTTCTCGTCGGTATAATCTCCGGCTATGCCGCCATCGGGTTTTACCTGGCGATTGGCGAACTGCTTGAACTGATTTACGGCCTCAGCGAAGCAGAACTGGCCTCCGGCGCCAAGCACCTGCCCTTCTGGCACATCATGGGCGCACTGATTGGCGGCGGTTTGGTTGTTGGCCAGATACTGCGCCTTATCAACCGGCATCAGGCACGCGGTGTTCCTAATGTGATTGAGGCTGCAGCACTTCATAACGGGCGACTGGGCATCAAAAGCGGCATCGCAAGTGCGGTTGCCACGATTGTATCGCTTGGTTCCGGCGCGTCGATGGGCCGCGAAGGCCCTGTGGTGCACCTGGGGGCAACCATGGCATCCGCCCTTACCCGTGCACTGCACCTGAACCCATCTGCGGCTCGAACCCTTCTGGGGTGCGGCGTTGCAGCTGCTGTTGCGGCCTCCTTCAATGCGCCCATTGCGGGTGTCTTCTTCGCACTTGAAGTCATTCTTGGGCACTATGCTCTCCATGCGTTTGCGCCCATTGTGATTTCGGCCATTGCCGGCACGCTGGTCAGCCGCGCGCACTTAGGCAACTTCCCGGCGTTTGAAACCACCGAATATATGATCGTCAGTTTCTGGGAATTCCCAGCCTTTTTCATTCTTGGCATCGCTGCCGCTCTTGTTGCCGTCACCTTCATGTCCGGCATGGACTGGGGCGACAAGGTGCGCACAAAACTGGACAAAATCCCTTTCTGGCTGCAGCCGGCGATTGCTGGTGTCTTCGTTGGTGCCATCGCAATCTTCTATCCGGAAATCCTCAGTGTCGGCTATGAAGCCACCAGCCGGGCACTCAATGGCGAATATGGCTTTGAGCTTCTTGTATCCCTGATGGTGGCCAAAATGGCCGCAACAGTCATTTCATATACCGGGCGCTTCGGTGGCGGCGTCTTCAGCCCCAGCCTGTTCCTGGGTGCCATGCTGGGCGGCGCGTTTGGCATCGTTGCTGCTGCCATCTTCCCAGAGCTGGCGTCTACGCCGGGGCTATATGCCGTGGTCGGCATGGGCGCTGTGGCTTCGGCGGTGTTGGGCGCGCCCATCTCCACAATGCTGATCGTTTTCGAGATCACAGGGGACTATAATGTAACCATCGCCGTGATGATTGCCTCGGCGGTTTCCAGCATGGTGACGAGTGCCTTCTTTGAACGGTCCTTCTTCCTGATGCAACTGGCCAACCGCGGCATTCGACTGGAAGGCGGCAAGGCCACCTTCCTTCTGAAGTCCGCCCGCGTAGCTGACCATATGACCCGCGATTTCTTCACCGTGCGCGACACCGAACCTGCCCTGAAAGCACGGGAAATGCTGGTAACGCAAGGGGGCGGCCTGTTGATTGTGACTGACGAGGCCGGCCATATGACCGGTACGCTCACCTTCAGCCAACTGCCGCCAGATATTTTCGACAGTCCTGAGAAGGCGCAAACGCCGGTCGTCAAATTCATGCGCGACATGCCGCAAAAGGTGAAATCCACCGATGCACTGCAGCTTGCACTCCACCGACTGGAGATGAGCGGTGAAGAAGTGCTCCCCGTTATTTCCCCCACGCAGGAGGCCGTGGTTGTGGGCTTGATTCGCCACCGCGATGTGATGAAGGAATATAACCGGGCATTGCTTGAAAGCCAGGGCCGGGACCACAAAATGGGACGCCGCGCCTGAGGCTTGGGACAACCATCCAAAATGTTATCATCTGCTGCTTCCCGCACGCGCACGGGGGTGCTATAGACGCCTGATGATGAGTGACCCGTTCGATTTAGATGACCTGAGCCCAGAGCCCGCGCCCACAGCGCCGGCGCCGCACAGCAACATGCCGCCGCCCTACCTGGATGGCCTGAATGAGCCACAGCGCGATGCTGTTCTGGCCACAGAAGGCCCTGTATTGGTGCTCGCAGGCGCCGGCACCGGCAAAACACGCGTGCTGACCACCCGCCTCGGCCACCTGATGGCCACAGGCCGCGCCGCACCCTGGAACATCCTGGCCGTGACCTTCACCAACAAGGCCGCCAAGGAAATGCAGGAGCGGGTCGCCCGCGTGATCGGACGCCCAGTTGAAGGCATGTGGATCGGCACCTTCCACTCCATCTGCGTGCGTATTCTCCGGAAGCATGCGGAACTTGTCGGCATTCAGTCCAACTTCACCATCCTGGACACAGACGACCAGATCAGGCTGCTGAAGCAACTGATTCAGGCCGAAAATATCGACGATAAGCGCTGGCCTGCCCGGGCACTCGCGGGCTTGATCGACCGCTGGAAAAACAAGGCCCTGACGCCGGACCGCGTACCGGAAGGCGAGAGCTATGCCTACGCCAACGGCATGGGCGGCAAGCTGTATCGTGCCTATCAGGAACGTCTGAAAATCCTCAACGCCGCGGATTTCGGTGACCTGCTGATGCATGTGATCACCTTGTTCCAGGCCCATCCAGATGTATTGAAGGAATACCACAACCAGTTCCGCTACATCCTGGTGGACGAGTATCAGGATACCAACGTGGCGCAGTATCTGTGGCTGCGGCTGTTGTCGCAGGCCAGCAAGAATATCTGCTGCGTGGGCGACGACGACCAGTCCATCTATGGCTGGCGCGGCGCCGAAGTGGGCAACATCCTGAAATTCTCGAGCGACTTCCCTGGCGCAACCGTTGTGCGGCTTGAGCAGAATTACCGCTCCACCGGGCATATCCTCGCCGCAGCGTCGTCGCTGATCACATCAAACGAAGGCCGCCTTGGCAAAACCCTGTGGACCGATGCTGGCGACGGCGAGAAGGTTACCGTCAAGGGCGTGTGGGACGGCCCTGAAGAAGCGCGGTCCATCTGTGAAGAGATCGAAAACCTGCAGTCCAAACAGCATGCGCTCAGTGAAATCGCGATCCTGGTGCGCACCGGTTTCCAGATGCGTGAGTTTGAGGAACGGCTGATCACCCTCGGCGTGCCTTACCGCGTTGTGGGTGGCCCGCGCTTCTATGAGCGCGCCGAAATCCGCGATGTGATGGCCTACCTGCGGGTGATCGCCCAGCCCGATGACGCGCTGGCGTTCGAACGCATCGTTAATGTGCCCAAGCGCGGCTTGGGCACAGCCAGCATCCAGAAGGTGCATGGGCTGGCGCAGTCGCACGGTGTGTCGCTGCCCTATGCCGCGCGCATGATTGGCGGCATGGATATCCTCAGGCCCGCCGCACGCAACAAACTATCCGCCCTGATGGATGATTTCGACCGCTGGCGCGCCATGCTTCACACCCACAGCCATGTGGAAGTCGCGGAAATCGTGCTCGAGGAATCGGGCTACATGGAAATGTGGCAGAACGACAAATCACCCGACGCACCCGGCAAGCTTGAAAACGTCAAGGAAATGGTCTCGGCCATGGGTGAATTCGAGAACTTGGGCGGCTACCTTGAACATATCGCACTGGTGATGGAAAACGACAATAACGACACCCGCGAGAAGGTATCGCTGATGACGCTCCACGGCGCCAAGGGCCTTGAGTTCGACACCGTCTTCCTGCCCGGCTGGGAGGAAGGCCTGTTCCCGAACCAGCGGGCGCTGGATGAAACCGGCGTCAAAGGGCTCGAGGAAGAGCGCCGCCTGGCCTACGTGGGCATCACGCGGGCGAAGAAGAAGGCCAATATCTATTTTGCCGGCAACCGGCAGGTGTTCGGCCAGTGGCAGTCAAGCCTGCCCAGCCGCTTTATTGACGAACTGCCCGGCGACCATATCGAGATGGAATCAAGCCAGGGGCTGTACGGCAACCAGCGCCAGAGCCGCGGCTGGGGCGATGATTTTGCCGATGAGGGCTATTTCACGTCCGGCGGCGACAAATATGGCCCCGGATGGCAGCGGGCCCAAAGTTGGCGGCAGGAGCAGTCGTTTGACCAAACGCCGCACCGCGGCACGCCACCGACCATCACCATGAAGCCCTCGCGGCCCAAGAAGAAAAAGGCCCCTGCCCCCATCAGCGATTTCGCCATCGGGGAACGGGTATTCCATGACAAATTCGGCTACGGCATGGTTGAAGACGTTGAGGGCAACAAGCTGCTCGTCGAATTCGACAAGGCTGGCGCCAAGCGCGTGGTTGACACGTTCGTCACCCGCGCCTGAGGAGATTATGATGAGTGATATCTGGTGCCTGAATGGCGAACTGCCGGAAGCCCGCGCACGCGAACTTGAAGCAACCCTGGAGATGGTCGCGGACGAACGCGGCGAGTTTCCGCCCACGCTGTCCTATTTCGAACAGCCCGGCGAAGCTGAATGGCGCGTGGAAATCTTTTTCGCGACCCAGCCAGATAGCGAGTTCCTGACGGCTGTCCTCTCGCGCATGGGCCTCGGTGACTGGCCGCATGAGCTTGCCCCGGTTGAGGATAAAGACTGGGTCAGCGAAAGCCAGAAGCTGCTGGCGCCAGTGGAAGCAGGCCGCTTCTTTGTTTATGGCAGCCATGACGCAGACAAAGCCAAGGCGGATGCCATCAACCTCCAGATTGACGCGGGACAAGCTTTCGGCACCGGCAAGCATGAAACCACCGCCGCCTGCCTTGAGGTGCTGGATCAGCTCGCGGACGACCTCAGCCCCAAGACCATGCTTGACCTGGGGACAGGCTCGGGCGTGCTGGCGCTTGCGGCCCAAAAGGTCTGGCCCAAAATGCGTATCACCGCATCAGACATTGATCCCATCGCCATCGAGGTGACGGCAGAAAACATCACGGTTAATGATGGTGTCGCGCGGCAAGTGGGCTCTGGCCTGCCCGGCATGGCTGTTGTGGTGGCGCCCGGCCTTGATGACCCGGCCTTCAAGGATGAGAAACCGTTTGACCTGATCACCGCCAATATCCTGGCCGGCCCGCTTGTTGACCTCGCGCCCGATATTGTCGACGCGCTGGCGAAAAGCGGCACGCTTGTGCTGTCCGGGCTTCTTGTGACGCAGGAAAAAGAAGTCCTCGAACCATATTTGGCTCGAGGACTAGTATCTCTGGGCAGAGTAGAGAAAGGGGAGTGGCTCGCGCTTGTTTTGCGCAAGCCGTGAAGCATTCCCGGGAAGGTGAAATGCTCCGGGGAGGATGGGCCAGCCTTGTTTCAGGAGAAGGCTGCCCCACTGGGAAATTCTAATGGTTGACTGTCAGGCCAGAGCCGCGTCAACCGCAGGGACTAATGAGCGAACGCTCCGCCGCCGAGAGCACCACCGCTCATGCCACCAAAACCACCACCGAGGCCGCTTGGGCGGGTGATTTTGATCCGGAACGGTTTCTTCTGCTTTGGCTCGACAGGGCGCATCATGCCTGCTTCGGTCATCAGGGCGAAGAAATCACCAGTTGCTGTAAGGTCGGATGCCAGCTCGTTAGCCGCTTCTTCGGTTGCTACCAGGAAGAACTGCTTGTCAGCAGCACCGCTTACCACACCAGGAATTTTACCTTCGCTCGCCATCAGGCCCATAAAGCTGAATGCTGCGATTTGTTCGTTCAATTGCGCTGTCTTAGCCATTGGTCTTCTCCTTAACCAATCATGCCCTTTGTGGGCTCCGTCAGCCCTTGCTGACAGGGCTTAGATAGGCCTGTCGGTCATGATTAAGAAGTGGTTAAAAACGCAAACAAGATATGCATTAAACGCATAGCTTGAAAGTTTAAGCCTCCCGCTCACCGAATGGGGAAGCAAGGATATACGCCAACTTTTTCAGGAAGGTGTCGCTCCTATGACGAAAATAAGAAGCAGCAATAAAAGGCTCCATACCGCCATGCCTGACAGAATATAGGGTGTGGCCATGCGCCGTTCGAACCACAGGCGGGGCCGAATACCCTTGGCGAAGAAAACCAATAAACCTGCAAGGTTCACACACACCACATTGACGATCAGCAGCAGAAGCGCCCCATTGGCCAGCTGCCACTGTTTAATACCCAGCATGAAACCAAGCGTCGCAGCCGGCGGCAGCAGCGCCACGGCCACCATGACACCCACAAGCGTCATGGACAGCCCGGACGTCAGTGACAGGACGCCAGCAATACCGCTCGCGGCCGCCAGCGCCATGCCGCCAAGGCCGACTTCGGTGCGACCAAGAAGTTCCTGGCTTTCAGGAAGCTCACCCCAGATCATGCCCACAATAGCAGCCATGGCGATCGCCACCGACATGCCCGTGAAAGCGGTCGTGAAGGCGTCGCTCATCAGTTTCTTGTCGCCCAGAGACGTGCCAAAGGCAAAGGCAAGATTGGGGCCCAACAGCGGCGCAATCACCATGGCGCCAATCACAACAGCCACATTGTCCTGCACCATGCCAATAAGCGCCACAATGGTGGACAGAAGCGTCAGCACCAGATAGCCGCTGTCCAGATGCGCGCCCTGGCGCATCTTGATCATCAGTTCTTCACGGGTGTCTCCCGCCTCGCGCGCCTCCACGTCAGGCAGCGTTGCTTCAACCGGCATGATATTGATGCGCGCCCGGGAGGATGTCGCCAGCAGCTTCTGGATATCGTCGATGACCTTCTGGCGTTCGCCCGCACGCGTCAGCAGGACATATTGGACATGGTCGCCATCAAGCTCTGCCAACCGTTCGCAACTGACCACGCTATTGCTGGCAGCGATTTTCTTGACATGCGCTTCGGCCGCGACCGGCACGGTAACCTGCAACATCTTGAGCGGCATAGACTTTCTCCCCTAGAGGGGGAAATCTAGCGAAGCCACTGCTCAAGCACAAGCTTTAGCCTGCGATGTGTGCGAGCCACTCGTCTTCGGTCATGACCCTGACGCCAAGCTCTTCGGCTTTCTTGAGCTTCGAGCCCGCGCCGGGGCCGGCCACAACGATATCCGTTTTCTTGGAAACAGACCCCGCCACCTTGGCGCCCAGAGACTCGGCTTTCGCCTTGGCTTCATTGCGGGTCATCTTTTCAAGGCTGCCCGTGAACACGACGGTCAGGCCAGACACTGGGCTGTCGGTCGCCTGTGCTTCCACTTCGCGGACATTCAGCGCATCCAGAAGCCTGTGCAGCACCGCACGGTTGCGTTCCTCCAGATAGAAATCCGCGAGGCTCAGCACCACATCACCGCCGATGCCGTCGATGTCTGTCAGTTCACTGTTGTGCGACCTCAAGGCCAGCAGGCCTTCGTTGGACAGGCTGACGCCCTTAAGCCCAGCCACGGTACGCAAGCGGCTGACACGGATATTTTCTGCCTTCAACGTCCCCGCATCAATGCGCGCAAGCCGCGCAGCCACTAGGCCAATAAAGCCCTCGCCCGCCGCGAACAGGTCTGTCGGCTGCAGGGCCGCTTCGAAATCCTTCAGGTGCCCAAACGCCAACAGGCAATAGTTTATAGCGCTGGCTTCATGGGCGGTGAGCCCGGCAGATGTCAGGCCGTTCATCAGCTCCAGCCCACGCGCGAGGTAAGCCACCATGGCGTCCGGTGTGCCGAAATTGCGCGCCAGCAGCTTTGCCGTTTCTGCTCCGATGCCCGGAATGCCCAGGCCAAAAATCACCCGGTAGAAATCAATATCGCGGCGCTCGTCAATCGCAGCCATCAGGTTGGAGACGGAGAGGTCACCCCAGCCTTCCCATTTCTGCATGGCGCCGCCTTCTGCCTCGTTCTTCTCTGAAAGCGCGAAAATATCGGCGGGCTCTGCGATCCAACCGCGTTCAAACAGCTGTTCCACCTGCTTAGAGCCCAGGCCTTCAATGTCGAACGCACCACGGGAGACGAAATGGCGCAGGCGCTCAACCTGCTGGGCGGAACACACCAGGCCGCCGGTGCAGCGAATGACCACATCATCGTCTGACGCTTCGGCATGAGAGCCACACACCGGGCAGTTTTCCGGGAACTCAAACGGCACCGCGTCCGCCGGGCGCTGGTCCGTCACCACAGACACCACCTGCGGGATCACGTCACCCGCGCGCTGGATGACAACCGTATCGCCAATACGGACGTCCAGGCGCGCGATCTCGTCCCTGTTGTGCAGTGTGGCGTTAGAAACAACCACGCCGCCCACAGTGACGGGCTCCAGCTTGGCAACCGGTGTCAGCGCGCCCGTGCGCCCCACCTGAATGTCGATGTCACGCAGGATGGTCATGGCCTTTTCGGCCGGAAACTTGTGGGCAATGGCCCAGCGGGGAGCGCGCGCCACCATGCCAAGCCTGTCCTGCAGCGCCAGGTCATCCACTTTATAGACGACGCCGTCGATATCGTAATCGAGCGTCGGGCGCTCGCGTTCGATCAGGCGGTAATGCTCGATGGCGCTGTCCGCGCCGTCGCATTTCACCAGAAGCGGATTAACGTCGAAACCCCAGGCCTTGAATAAGTCGATCATACCCATCTGGCTGGTGGACGGCATCTCAGACACCTCGCCCCAGGCATAGGCGAAGAACTTGAGTGGGCGGGACGCAGTAATGCTGCTGTCAAGCTGACGCAGGGAGCCTGCGGCGGCGTTGCGCGGGTTCGCAAATACCTTCGCGCCCTTTTCTTCCTGCGCCTTGTTCAGCGCGAGGAAATCTTCCTTGCCCATATAAACTTCACCGCGCACTTCGATCACATCTGGCCAGCCTTCACCAGCCAGTTCGGTCGGGATACTATCCAGCGTGCGGGCATTGGCCGTGACATTCTCGCCCACACTGCCGTCACCACGGGTCGCGGCCTGCACCAGTTTACCCTGCTCGTAGCGAAGCGCCAGCGACAGGCCGTCGATTTTGGGTTCAGCCGTCAGATCGACAGGAACATTGTCGCCCACCCCCAGGAAACGGCGCACACGGGCCACGAATTCCCGTACGTCATCATCATTGAAGGCATTATCGAGCGACAGCATCGGTTTCGCGTGCTTGACCTTCTCGAACTTGCTGGCACGAACGGACGCGCCAACACGTTTCGAGGGGCTGTCCTTCCTGACGAGGTGCGGGAACTGGGCCTCGATCTCATCGTTGCGGCGACGAAGGGCATCATAATCCGCGTCGGAAATGCGGGGCGCATCCTCACCGTGGTACAGGCGGTCATGCGTCGCGATTTCCATCGCCAGCTGCGCCAACTCGCGGCGCGCCTCGGCTTCCGTTAAATCCGTGGCGGGTACTGTAAACAAGTCAGTCATCAACTATCCATCAAGATGCAAAAGTTGGTCTGCCGCCGCGCGGGCCGCATCCGTAATCACATTGCCGGCCAGCATGCGGGCGATTTCTTCGCGGCGGGCTTCGTCTTCGAGCGCAACCACATCGGTGCGCGTTTCTGCGCCATGGTCGCCTTTTGAAATCTGGAATTGGCGGTTGCCGCGCGCGGCCACCTGCGGGCTGTGGGTAACAACCAGCACCTGCGCACTTTCAGACAGACGCCTGAGACGTTCGCCCACCGCACTCGCGGTTGCCCCGCCAATACCCTTGTCGACTTCGTCGAACACCATGACGGGCGTGCTGGAACCGCGCGCCAACACCACCTTGAGCGCCAGAATGAAACGTGCGAGCTCGCCGCCCGATGCGATCTTGACCAGCGATCCAAACGGCGTGCCGGCATTGGTTTTCACTTCAAAGCTCACCCGGTCCGCGCCTTGGGCAGTCCAGTCCCCTTCTGGCAGTGTTTCCACGGCCGTACGGAACTGGGCGTTTTCCAGTTTGAGGGGCGGAAGTTCCGCCATCACGAGCTTGTCCAATTCTGCAGCGGCAGCCTTGCGCTTGGCAGTCAAAGCTTCAACCGCCGCCTTCATCGCCTGTCTGGCGCTGCCCACACGGACGCGGGCTGCGGCAACCATTTCATCGCCTGCACTAACGGCGGCGTAGCGCGTTTTCAAATTCTCAAGAAGGGCCGGCAGTTCATCGGGCTGGCAATTGTGCTTGCGTGCCAGGCGGCGGATTTCAAACAGGCGCTCCTCGGTGCGCTCCAGCTCATGCGGGTCGAAATCCAGGTCCTGTGCCAAACGGTCCAGCGCTGCCATGCCCTCGCCCAGCTCGATCGCTGCGCGGTCCAGTGCTTCAATTACGGGAGACAGCAAATCACCGGCAGCACCCTCTGTGCGTTCCATGCGGCGAAGCACACCGCGCACGGTTGCGTCAACACCGCCATCTGCGGCCAGGTCATCCTGATAAGCCTTGAGGTCATCCGCCAGCTTTTCGCCTTGCATCATCAGGGTCCGGCGTTCCGCGAGTGCTTCTTCTTCGCCTTCTTCAATGCCCAGCGTATCCAATTCAGCCACCGCATGCTCAAGAAATTCCTCGTCTGCTTTGGCATTGGCCAGCATCTCTTCGGCTTCTGCCAGTGCTTCTGACGCTTCACGAAGCTCATTGTGTGCTGCAGCAACCGTTTTCAATTCCGTGCCATAGCGGCCAAAGTCGTCCAGCAGGCCACGGTGTCCGGCGCTATCGAGAAGGCCGCGGTCATCGTGCTGGCCATGAACTTCCACCAGCAAGCTGCCCAGTTCAGCAAGAAGCCCCTGCCCGATTGGCTGGTCGTTGGCCCAGGCCTTGGAGCGGCCATCAGCGGTAATCTGACGCCTGAGGATGATTTCACCCTCGCCGCCATCCAGACCTTGGTCTTCAAGAAGCGCGCAGGCGGGATGACCGGTAGCTACCGTAAAGGCTGCCGAAACCATGCCTTTTTCCTGGCCCTGACGAACGAGCGCCCGATCCGCACGTGCGCCGGTCGCAAGGCCAAGACTGTCCAGCAGGATAGATTTGCCCGCACCGGTTTCACCGGTCAAGACCGTAAGGCCCGCCGCAAAGGACAGGTTCAGCTTTTCGATTAAAACTATGTCACGAATGCTGAGACTGGTCAGCATCGCGCTCTCCCCTTAATTGACCAATCCCTAGAATGGCCAGAGTTTGCTCAGCCAGGAACCGCTTTTGCCTTCCGGCTTCATATCCTTGCCGCTGAGTAGTGCATAGCTATAGCGGTACCATTTGCTGCTTGGATAGTTGTGTCCCAGAACCGCCGCAGCCATCTTGGCTTCGTCATAGACACCAAGCGCCAGGTAGGATTCCACCAGTCGGTGGAGGGCTTCAGGCGTGTGGCTGGTGGTTTGGTAATTCTCGACCACATTGCGGAACCGCATTGTGGCCGCCAGATACTCCTGCCGCTTCATATAAAAACGACCGACCTTCATGTCCTTACCAGCCAAGTGGTCCAGCGTCAGGTCCAGCTTCAGGCGGGCATCACGGGCATATTCCGTGTTCGGAAAGCGGCGGATCACTTCTGTCAAAGAGCTTTGTGCCCTTAGCGTCTGCGCCTGGTCCCGGCCAACGTCCGAGATCTGCTCATAGTGGCTCAGGGCAATCAGATAATAGGCATAGGGTGCGGACCGGTTGCCCGGGTGCAATTGCAGGAAGCGCTCGGCAGCCAAGGTCGCATCGTCATAGTTGTTGGTCATATAGTGCGAATAAGCCGCCATCAGCTGCGCACGGCGTGCCCACACCGAATAAGGGTGCTGCCGCTCAACCTCATCGAAGGCGTACGCTGCCAGTTGGTAGCGCTTTTTCTTCAGATTGTCCTGACCGAGGTTGTAAAGAACCTCAACGTCGCGCGCGACATAGACGTCTTCTTCATCCTTGGAACTACACGCAGCCACACTGATAAGCGCAACGCCCAGAATAGATGTTTTCAGCCAATTTGCTGTCATGTCAGTCCCTTACTCCCGCACATCTTAAATGCATGCTTGCAATTCCCGCGTAAGATTTCTAGTCTCAGCCTAATGCAACCATTAGTATATTTTCAACAATCACTGAAAGGTAATTCCCACCCAACAATTCAGCGTAGGCGAATTCTCTAGCACAGGAAGCCGCAAGCGCCAACGGGGAATAGCCCTTTCAACAGAGAAGGAGACTCTATGGCGCCGCAAAGTGACGAAATTGAGGACAAGCAGGATGGCTTGTCGGCGCGCAAAGCAGACCTGATCGACAAACATGTCGGAAGGCGCCTTCGGGATCGCAGGCGAACACTTGACCTTAGTCAGCAGGACATCGCCAATATCCTTGGCATATCCTATCAACAGGTCCAGAAATACGAAAGCGGCCAGAATCGTGTCAGCGCGGGGCGGCTTTATCTGCTTGCCCATATCATGCAAACAAGCGTGTCCCATTTTTATGAGGGGCTTCCGGCCGGTGATGAAATCCTAAGCGGCCGGATCACAGACATGGACCTGATCATTCCGGAACTGGAAACGCTCCCGAACGTGAATGTCCGGGATGCGCTCAGCGATTTGGTCCGTGCAATCAAGGATTCGAAAATCATGACCTCTTGAGGTCATGGTAAAAAAGCATACGGGGGTCGGGAAGCCGTTCAGGCTTCCCCTTTGACCAGCGCGTCATAGTCCAGCATCAGCGTTTTGGTGATTTCACCAACTTCAAACCTGTAAGGCCCGATCTCGCTCAGCGGTGTCACTTCGGCGGCGGAGCCAGTCAGGAACGCCTGCTCGAAGCCTTCCAGTTCTTCCGGCATGATAGCGCGTTCGATCACCTTGATCTGACGCTTTTTCGCGAGCTCTATCACTGTCTGGCGGGTAATCCCGTTCAGGAAGCAATCGGGCGTTGGTGTGTGAAGGTCACCGTCTTTGACGAAAAAGATGTTAGCGCCGGTCGCTTCGGCCACCTGGCCACGATAGTCATACATCAGCGCGTCGTCATACCCTTTGGCTTCAGCCGCATGTTTCGACATCGTACAGATCATGTAAAGGCCGGATGCCTTGGCATGCACAGGCGCAGTGTCTGCCGCGGGACGCCGCCACTTGGAGATGTCGAGCCTCAGGCCCTTCATCCGAGCTTCCGGCGAGAAATAGGACGGCCATTCCCACACGGCAATCGCCGCGTGAATGGTGTTATTCTGGGCCGAAACACCCATCATTTCGCTGCCACGCCACACAATCGGACGGCAGTAGGCATCAACAAGCTTGTTCTTTTCAAGAAGCTCCATGCAGGCGTCATTGATCTGGTCCTGCGTGTAGGGGATTTCATAGCCCAGCAATTCAGCCGACTTGAAAAGACGCTCGGTATGCTCTTTAAGCTTAAAGATCTTTCCGTTATAGGCTCGCTGTCCTTCAAAGACCGCGCCGCCATAGTGCAAGGCATGGGTTAACACATGGGCGTTACAGTCGCGCCAGGGGCGGTATTCACCGTCCATCCAGATCCAACCGTCGCGGTCATCATAAGGGGCAGATGCCATTTTAGTTCTCCAAACACACGAAACAAATAAGAATATGTCGCTTTTTACTTGATCGATGTAACATTCTGTCGATATTATGTCAATAACACTGACATATATCGCTAATCAGGCTTATGCAAAGAAAATTACCACATTCAAACCTTTATTTACGTGAGGAAGAGCTCAGGCGCGGCATCGAGTTGCTGTATTTCGCCTATCGCGACTTCACGCGTGACCCAGACAATATCCTCGCTGATTCGAGCTTCGGCCGGGCCCACCACCGCGTGCTCTATTTTGTCGGGCGCAATCCGGGCACGACTGTCTCCGGGCTGCTGAGCCTGTTGCGCATTACAAAGCAAAGCCTGTCGCGGGTTCTGGGGCAACTTGTTGAGGACGGCTATGTGGACCAGGTGTCCGGCGTTGAAGACCGCCGACAGCGGCTGTTGTATCTGACCGACAAGGGCAAGGCGTTTGAAAAGGAACTGTTCGAAACCCAGCGCCAGCGCGTAGCCGAGGCTTACAAGAAGGCTGGCCCCGAAGCAGTGGCGGGATTCTGGGAAGTGCTTCTCAACATCGTGAATGAAGAAGAACGCGAAGCGGTCTTGCGCCAAATCGAAAAATAACGTGCAATAGGGCCTTCAGGTTGCAAAAGGAGCAAACCAGGCCCGAATGTTTAATCTGCCACCAGAGCTGGACCGTTTCTTTACCGTATGGAAAGCCCTCCCCCGAACGGCCCATTCCCTGCTTCCCTGCAAGAATGAAATAACGCCTGCTGCGCTCGGCGATCTCCTGCACTCTACGGGCATCGCCAAAATGGTCGCGCCCTTTAACCTGCAGGTCACATATGCTGGCAGTGGATATGAAAAAAGTGCAAGCACCCAAGTCACCGGCAGCAATTATTACGACCTGTTGCCACCCGCGTTCCACAAGCCCATGGCCTTGTTCCACAACAACTTGTTGGGCACCCCCTGTGGCGCCTTTGTCGCAGATGTGATTACCACCACATCAGGCAGTCAGTATCTGCACGAGACCATTCAGCTGCCGATGGCCGACCCTCAGGGTGATCCGGTTTATCTGGTTGCTTATGCCCATGGTCGCAGGCCATACGGTGATACTGGCGAACGGAAGCCCGGTAACCACAATGCTTCCAGTGTCAGAGATATGTTTTATCTGGATCTTGGGGCCGGTGCGCCTGGGGACTATATCAAAAACTTCCGCCTTTGCGCGCCAGCGGGTCGGCAGCCTGTTTGAACCACCCGCCCTTTCACCGCGTATCAATTAAGCAAAAAATAACCGGATTGCGCCATGCTGAACAAGCGCGCAGCTGAAGGAAAAAGATGTTTGTACCACCCGGAGAATTTTCGCCGTTTCTGACAGCGTGGGAAAACCTGCCTCGCAAGCATCACCCTCTACTACCTCACAAGAAGGATATCAGCCCGGTGCGGTTCGGCGAATTCCTGCATTTGGTATGCATCAGTGAGTTTATCGGGCAACGGCAAATGGAGATCAGGTTCGCCGGCACCGAATTCGAACGCCTGGCGGGTTTCGGGACCGAGCTCAAGAATTATTATGACATGTTGCCAGAAAAGTTCGTCAAGCCCACCGAAACATTCCATCGCCTGATAAGAACCACCCCCTGTGGGGCGTTCGTTGGTGATGTCATCACGGCCACATCGGGTGCCCGCTACCTGCATGAAACCCTTCATCTGCCGCTGGTGGACGACGCCGGCGACGCCAGGTACCTGATGGTTTACGGTGTGGGCCGCAAGCCCTACGGTGACCAAACGCCCAGGTCGGCGGGCAACCATAACGAATCCAATATCAAGGAACTGCATTATCTTGACCTTGGCGAGGGCGCCCCAACGGCGCATGTAAGCGACTTCAGGTTTCATGCAGGATAAGCCTGAGCTACCTTCCCCCCATAAAAGATATGCCCTGGATCAATCGCTGCAGAATTGCCATGCCCCCGGTTGCGTGCCAAGATAGCGCCTCTTGCACGAGGGGAAGCTGCATGAAGGTTTTACCGGAAACATTTCGTCCATTCACGGAACGATGGAACGACCTGACACGGGGCGCGCATACTATCCTGCCCTGCCGCTCAGACCTGTCGCCCCTGCGGTTTGGGGAATTCCTGCCCCACATTTGCGTTACTGAAAGGATTGGACCAATGGACTTGCCAATCCGCTATGCCGGCAGCGCGTTTGAACGGGCCGCTGGCTATCCGTTGACAGGCAGGAACTATTACGACCTCCTGCCCGAGGCCTTCAAGAAGTCGGTAGCCGTTTTTCACGATTATATTGTGAACACACCATGTGGCGCTTTCGTCCGTGATATCATCTCAACTGACACAGGCAGCCGGTATCTCCATGAAACCATTCACTTGCCGCTGGCAGACGATGCCGGACAGGTTCGGTATGTCATGGCTTATGGCCTGGGCCGAAAAGATATTGAGGACCGGGGCATCCGGCCACTGGAAGACCAGAGCGACTCACACATCAAGGATTTGTTCTATTTGGACCTCGGTGCCGGGGCACCGACAGATTATATTGAAAACTTCATCTTCCATAAAAACGGGTCCGGCAAAATCCCCGTCAAATTGACCTTGCAACACTCCGAAAAATGGACGAGTTAAGTCATATGAGCAAGATCGACGATCGCCTTATCAAGGGCTACCAGAAATTCAGGGATACGGTTTTCGAAAGTGACCGCGCCCTGTATGAAGAATTGGCATCCTCTGGCCAAAAGCCCCATACCTTGATGATTGCCTGTTCAGACAGCCGTGTACTTCCGCAGCAGATCCTTTCTGCCGGTCCTGGCGACTTGTTCGTTGTCCGCAACGTGGCGGCCATGGTCCCACCTTATGAACGCGACAGCGGGTATCACGGCACATCTGCAGCCATCGAATTCGCAGTCACCGTGCTTGAGGTCGACAACATCGTCGTGATGGGGCATGCGGGCTGCGGCGGTGTGGCCAGCGTTATCGACCACAGCATGCCTACTGACAGCTTTGTCCATAACTGGATGCGCCCCCTCAGGGAATGGCTGCGCGCCCACGAAGACTTCGACGAACAGGATGACGCCGAAAGCAAACGCATGCTGGAACGCGCCGCGGTACACCTGAGCCTGCAAAACCTCAAGAGCTTCCCCTTTGTGCGGGAGCGCATGGAAGCCGGGACCCTGTCTGTCATCGGCTTCATTTTCGACATCCACAACGGCGACCTGAGCCAGGTTCGGGCGAAACAGAAAATCACGCTTGATGTCGAGAGCCTGGGATAGTCATGTCACAGGAAACCCAGCAATCTGTTGCCGCCTGGGCAGAGGAAACCTTTGGTCCGGCCGGAGACCAGACTGTGTTGGTCCGCCGCGCACAGGTGGAACTTGATGAGCTTCTGGAAGCGACAGCGGCAGGCGACAAAACAGAAATCGGAAAAGAAACCGCCGATATCGCCATCCTGCTTTATCGCCTGATGGAACTGAATGGCCTGGATCTCGGGGCTGAAGTCACCAAGAAAATGGCGGAAAACAGGGCCCGAACCTGGCGCGCCAAAGGCGACGGTACCGGCAGCCATATCAAGAATTGAATCTGTCCCAGCTTGCCAGCTGGAATGCCTATGCCTAAGCTCTTCCGAAATCCCAAGGGAGGGGACAGCAGCATGATTATGCCCACCATATTCCGGACTCTTTCGTCAGTAGCATTCATTGGTGCCTTTAGTTGGGTATCGAATGCCGATACGCTGACTGACCTGATGCCTGAACCCGCGCTTACGGCCATTGCCGAAGAAACTTCAGGCGTGCTCGCCAAACGGAATCTTGACCGGATAACGCTGTATCACCGCATGCGCGCCAGCGATCAATTCGACGAGGCGGCGGCCTTTGTTCTGTCGGAACTGAAGTCATACGGCTTCGACACCGCCGAGATCATGGCGTTCCCGGCCGACGGAGAGACAATGTTCGGAACCCAAAAATCCCGGCTCGCGTGGCAGGTGGATTTTGCAGAGCTTTGGGAAGTTGAAGGAAAAGACGCCGGGGAGAAACGTATTCGCCGCCTTGCTGACTGGAAAGCTCGCCCACTGACCCTGGCCCAGGATAGCGACAGCGCCGACGTAAGCGCAGAGCTGGTCTATGTTGGCAAGGGTACAAATGCCACAGACTATGACGGCAAGACAATAGCAGGAAAAATTGTACTGACCTCCAGCCAGCCGGCAGCTGTTGAGGCCCTTGCGCTCCGCAGATATGGCGCTGTAGGCATATTGTCCTATGCAGCCAATCAGAAGACGGCATGGTGGCAGCTTGACGGCAGTCTGGTACGCTGGGGGCACCTGTCATCTTTCCGTCAGGAACCTGCATTCGCCTTCATGACCAGTCTTGGCGAGGCCCGCGCGCTGCAGGCACGCCTGACGGCAGGGGAAACGATCCGCCTCCACGCCAAGGTGGTCGCACGCCGTGAGCCCGGCGAATATCGTATTGTCACGGCAACCATTCCCGGGAGTGACCCGAAACTGGCCCAGGAAGAAATTGCCTTCAGTTGCCATCTGGACCACCCCCGCCCGGGCGCCAACGACAACGCCAGTGGGTGCGTGGCAATCCTGGAAGCCGCTCGTGTAATCAGGGGGCTGGTAAATGACGGCGCCCTGCCCGCCCCCAAACGCACTATCCGTTTTTTCTGGCCATCCGAGATAGAAGCCACTTTGATCATGCTCAATGCCCGCCCCAAGCTGGCAGCGCGACTGAAGCATGTCATTCATATGGATATGGTTGGCGGCGGGCCTGCCACCAAGGCCGTCTTCAGGGTGTCGCGCGGGCCCAAAAGCAGTGCGGATATCTCAGGCGAAATCGCTTTTGCTCTTGCGGACTTTGTCAACAGCCACACCCAGGCGTACGCGGACGGTAAAGCCACAGCCTTCACGCTTGCATCCCCTGAAGGGGGGCGCGAACCGCTAATGGCACTCAAGGAATGGCTGTCGGTTGGCAGTGACCATGATGTATTCGCCTCCGGCAGTTGGAACATCCCGGTAACCTATCTGCATGACTGGCCGGACCGCTATATCCATACGACAAAAGACGTGGCAGCCAACATTGACCCGACAAAGCTGAAGCGCGCTGCCTTTATCGGCGCCGCTCAGGCGGCCATTCTCGCGGGCCTGACAGACAGCGATGGCGATACGCTGGTCTCACTTATGGGGCCCAATATTGTGACGCGAACGGGCGAGCTGATGGCGCAAACCTCTAAGCTTGGGACAGATGACCGCAAGGCAGCCCTGCGAGGCCACTGGAGCATCGAGAAGAGGATAAGACACAGTATCACGTCCTATGTCCCTAATGTCGACATTGGGGCACTACACGCACTTCAGTCCGCCCTTGAACAGCTTGTTGGAAATGGTGGCCAAAGCACCGCGGGCACCGTTTATATCCATAACCCCAATCTCAAGGGCACCATGCATGGCTTTGGATATTCTTATCTTGAGGACAAGCTAGGTACAGCGGCGACAGCCGCTCTTGCGCTGCCAAGGCTGGAACTGGGATATGAAAAGGCCTATGAAGCGCTCAATTTCGTTGACGGCAAACGGACCGTAAATGATATTCACGACCTGCTCGTAGCAGAGTTCGGTCCCGTACCCTTCACGGCCCTGTCAGACTATCTGCTGGCGCTATCCAGCATCAAGGTGATCAGCGCACGTTGATCATTGCGCGTCGGTCACTGTTGCCAGACACTCAATCTCCACCCTGGCGCCCAGCGCCAGGCCTGACGCGCCCATGGCGCTGCGGGCAGGAAACTTCCCATCAGAGAAGTAAGTGCGGTACACGTCGTTCATCGCGGCCCACTCGTTGATGTCCGCCAGCATTACAAGACATTTCACCACATGGTCCATGTCTGACCCGTTGGCTTCCAGCGTGGCCTTGATATTGTCCATCGTCTGTCTGGTTTCAGGGCCAATACCGCCGGGTACCAGTGCCATCGTGCCTGGCTTTGCCCCGAGTTCCCCGGATAGATACAGCATGTCGCCCACACGCACCGCTTTGGAAAAGGGCAAGGACGCCTGTTCATCCGCGATGGCAGCGCTTCCGACACCAGCCAATGTGCACAGGGCGACCATCGCAGCACCAACTTTCAAGTTCACCTTCATAGGTCACCTCTTTTAATGTTGCGTTTGATCATACGTGTCCCAACACATGCGGGCAATGGGGCGGCAAATCGAATGCGGCAAATCAGGCCAAGTCTCGCGCAACCCAGATATTGGCAAGATTAGGACAAATCCAATAGGCATGGCGCCCCAGAAGTGCTGATGTCAGGCGCAGATATAGGCTCAGCCACACCGGCGGGGCATGCTTCCATACACCACCACCATAAGGGCTATAAACCGGATAATGATCACGCCATGCACGATGATCTTCAAAGATCAAGGTCTTTGCCTGCGGTTGAAACCGTTGCCGCAACCGCCGCAGATGCCACGGCGTTGGGAAATGATTGAACTCCCTATGCCTGACACCAAAAATCCTGCAGAAGCCACTACGCCAGGCAATGGGCAACCAATGGGAAAACGGCACGCGGGCATCATGGCTAACCAATGGCGAAAGCTGGTTCGGCGCTGTTAGAATAATAGCCTGACGGGTTATGCGGTCCATGTTGGCAACCGCCGCTGCAATATTGGCCCTCCCCACGTGCTCCAGTGTCTCGACAGACGCAAAGACATCGACGGACTTGTCAGGTAAATCCAGACCCTGGAGCAAATCGCTGCGGAACTCGCAACGATCAGCAACGCCCAGTATCTCTGCCAGCTCCCGTGCTGCTGACAGCTTACCGGCGTGGGGCTCCACCAATATGGCGCGGGCGCCACCCGAGAGCAGAAAGGCAAAAGAGAGCCAACCGAAACCTGCCGCGCAGTCGCACAAAACAGCATTCTTGATCTGGATATGGGATTGAAGCGGCGTCACATACAATGTGGCCATATAGTGCAATGTGTCGGCTACCGACAGGGTGTTATGCTCCCTGTTCCCGCTCAACCCATTGACCTGCCCAATCGCTGTCTGCTGCACAGTAGAAACAGTGAAATCAGACACTTCAACCCCCGTTCGTGCCAGTCCTAATTTGTATAATTTACGCGATCTAAACACAGTGGCAGGAATCCAGCAAGACTGAACCGCTGGTTCATGGCTTTGACTTTGGCGAGAAACCTAATCCGAGCAAAGAAAAAGGGCCGCGCAACGCGCAGCCCTTTCAATCATTCACTCTGGAAAGGCTTACTTCTTGTAGAAGTTTTTGCCTTCTTTAACCGGCTTCCAGATCTTCTTCATGGAGAAGTAGAGTACAACAACCAGCACCAGCAGATACAGCAGTACATTGAGGCCCATGTGGTGGCGAGCCTCAAGCTTCGGCTCAGCCACATACATCAGGAAGTTCACAACGTCCTTGGCCATCTGCTCTTCCGTTGCGGCAGTACCGTCTTCATATTCAACGATACCTTCCATCAGCGGAGGTGCCATAGAAATGTTGCCACCCGGGAAGTATGGGTTGTAGCTCTTACCAGCTGGCGCTTCATGATCAGCAGGCGCGTCCTCGTAACCTGTCAGCAGGCTATAGAGGTAATTCGGACCATCGTGACGCGCTTTGGCGATCAGCGACAGATCCGGTGGCACGGCGCCGCCGTTGGATGCTGCAGCAGCTTCCGGGTTCGGGAACGGGCTTGGGAACGCATCCTGTGGCAGGCCATTGCGCTCTTTCGGATCCCCTGCATCGTCAACACCGTCAACAACGGTGTATTCAGCGGCCCATGCCTTGATCATATCCTCTTCGTAGCCCAGCTCAGCCAGGTTGCGAAAACGGAAATACTTCAGGCTGTGACACGCGGAACATACGTTCTTGTAGATTTGCCAGCCGCGCTGTGCGGAGGCAAGGTCATACGTGCCGGTTGGGCCCTCGAAGGACCATTCCATTTGCATTGGATGCTTCGCAGCACCTGCGCCCATCGCAGTGCCGGCAAAGCCGGCAACAGCAGTAAGGGCAATCGCGATAGTCTTAGCGAGTTTCATCGTCATAATCCCCTTACTCTGCAGCTTTGACTACTGGGTTCGCGATGCTTTCCGGCAGCGGCAGCGTCTTCTCGAATTTAGCGAGGAGCGGCAGGACCACCAGGAAGTGAGCGAAATAGTAGGCTGTGCCGATCAAACCAATCACTGGCCAGATACCCTCAGGCTTCTTGCCGCCAACGATGGTCAGAACAACCATGTCGATCACCAGGAACCAGAAGAACCAGCGGAACATCGGACGGAACTTGCCCGAGCGTACCTTGCTGCGATCCAGCCATGGCAGGAAGAACAGCACGAGGATGGCAGCGAACATTGCAATCACGCCCAGCAGCTTCGCAGGAATGATCACAACATCAGTGAACGGGATGCCAATGTCGAACGTGATCGAGCGCAGGATCGCATAGAAAGGCAGGAAGTACCACTCAGGTACGATCGAGCCAGGCGTCACCAGCGGATCAGCCGGGATATAGTTGTCCGGGTGACCAAGCGCGTTCGGCATGTAGAACAGGAAGGTTGCAAAGATGGCGAAGAATACCGCAGCACCGAAAGCGTCCTTGACCGTGTAGAACGGGTGGAACGGGATCTGGTCTGCGCTGGACTTCACATCGATACCCAGCGGGTTGCCGCTGTCGGATACCTTCTTGGCCCAAATGTGCAGGATAACAACACCGGCAATCACGAACGGCAGCAGATAGTGCAGGCTGAAGAAGCGGTTCAGCGTTGGGTTATCAACGGAGAAGCCACCCCACAGCAGGGTCACAATGCTGTCGCCCACAACCGGAATTGCAGAGAACAGGTTGGTAATCACGGTCGCGCCCCAGAAGGACATCTGGCCCCATGGCAGCACGTAGCCCATGAAGGCTGTTGCCATCATGAGAAGGAAGATCACCAGGCCCAGCATCCACAATACTTCGCGTGGCGCCTTGTAGGAGCCATAATAAAGACCGCGAAGGATGTGAATATAAACGGCAATGAAGAAGAAGCTGGCGCCGTTGGCGTGCATGTAGCGGATCAGCCAACCATAGTTGACGTCGCGCATGATGCGCTCAACGCTATCGAACGCCATCAGCGTGTTTGGCGTATAGTGCATTGCAAGCACGATACCGGAGATGATCTGCACCACCAGCATGAGGCCAGCCAGGGAACCGAAGTTCCACCAGTAATTCAGGTTGCGCGGGGTTGGTGTGTCCACACCCACGACATTGTTCACGAGACCGATGACCGGAAGGCGTTCTTCCAACCAGGCGGCAGCCTTGTTTTTAGGCTTTGCGTCGATCCATTCAGCCATGATTGCTCCCCTTAACCGATCTGCAGCGTCGTATCATTGAGGAAGGTGTATTCTGGCACCGCGAGGTTCTTCGGTGCCGGGCCCTTCCTGATACGACCAGCCGTGTCATAGTGCGAACCGTGGCAAGGGCAGAACCAGCCGCCAAAGTCGCCTTTATCTTCACCGTCGGATGTACCAACTGGCACACAGCCAAGGTGTGTACAAATGCCGGTTACGACCAGCCACTCGTCGCGGCCTTCCTGGACGCGCTCTGCGTCGGCTTGCTTGTCAACCAGCTCAGACATGTCAACAGAGCGAGCTTCCTCGATCTCTGTGGCTGTGCGGTGACGAATAAAGATTGGCTTACCCTGCCACATCACCTTTACCGCTTCGCCTACGCCAATGGCGCTAAGGTCCACTTCTACAGTGGCCAGGGCCAGTGTATCGGCTGCTGGGTTCATCTGATCGATGAATGGCCAGGCTGCCATAACGGCGCCCACGCCACCCAAACCGGTGGCAGCTACGTGAAGAAAATCACGCCGTGTGGCGCCCTCTTCACCCTCAATTGTTTCGTTGATTGTGCTCATCTAATCTTCCCTGACAGGAACGCGATGCGAAAGGCGATCACTCGTTTGCTTCCCGAATTTGCTTCCCGAAAGTTTATGTCCAGTCGCGCGTATTTCTACCCGAGCTTGGTTGCAAAGTCCCGCGTCACAAAGTCGCAGCAAATGCTTACCATAAATTCAATCGCCGGACAGCCCCTGCCCAGCGAATTGGGATTTGTTTAGTCGTCTGGACCACAAGAGGCAAGGCTTTATCCTGAATATTTCCAAAAAAAAGCCCAATTTCGCTCACCTGATCCCGCTTGTCATTGCACCGCCCGCGCCTTGCCATTAGCTTCGCCGCCATGGATATTGCAATTTTTCAACCAGACCAGCCACAAAATACCGGCACAATGCTGCGCCTTGCCGCCTGCATGGATGTGCCCGCGCACGTTATTGAGCCCTGTGGCTTTCCCTTCTCTGCCAAGGCCTTCCGTCGCTCGGCGATGGACTATGCTGACCTGGTCCAGCTCCACCACCATGGCGACTGGCAAGCTTTTGAGGCCTGGCGTACCGATCAGCGCAAGCGACTCGTTCTCTTGACCACAAAGGCTGATTGCGCCTACACGGAATTCGCTTTTGAGCCGGACGATATCCTGATGGTAGGCAGCGAATCTTCCGGCGCGCCGGATTTCGTGCATGATAACGCAGACGCGCGGATCACTATCCCGATGCAACAGGCAGCGCGGTCCATCAATGTCGCGGTCTCGCTCGCGATGGTAATCGGCGAGGCACTGAGACAGACAAACACTTGGCCAGATACAGGGCCGCGAGGATAACGAGATGAATATACAAGAAAAAAAGCAAGCCGCTGCAGACTGGTTCAAAGACCTGCGCGATCAAATTTGCGCCAGTTTCGAAGCCATTGAAGACGACAACCAGGGCCCGATGGCCGACCGGGAGGCTGGCCGATTCGAGCGTAAAACCTGGGACCGAACCAACCAGGCAGACGGAGCCCAGGGCGGTGGCGGCACCATGTCCATCATGCGTGGCGGCCGTGTGTTCGAGAAAGTCGGTGTGAACATCTCCACTGTGCACGGCACCTTCACACCGGAGTTCGCCAAGAACATCCCGGGCGCAGACGAAGACCCAAGCTTTTTCGCCACCGGCATCTCGCTTGTGGCCCACATGAACAGCCCGCGTGTCCCGGCTGTGCATATGAACACTCGGTTCATCGTTACCACCAAAGACTGGTTCGGCGGCGGGGCAGACCTGAACGCACCGCTTCCCAATGCTCAGGACACGGAAGATTTCCACAAGGCACTCGAGGGCTGCTGCAACCGGCACGACCCGGCCTACTACGCCAAATACAAGAAATGGTGTGACGAATATTTCTATATCCAGCACCGGAACAGGGCTCGCGGCGAAGGCGGTATCTTCTATGACCAGCTGAATTCGGGCGACTGGGCCAAGGACTTCGCTTTCACCCAGGATGTTGGCCGTACCTTCAACGAGATTTACCCGGCGCTTATTCGCCGTCATATGAATGAAGAGTGGACGCCAGAAGAACGTGAAACACAGCTTGAGTATCGCGGCTATTATGCCGAATTCAATCTCGTCTATGACCGAGGCACTACCTTCGGGCTGAAGACCGGCGGCAACGTGGAGGCCATCCTGATGTCCCTGCCGCCCGAGGCCAAGTGGCCATAGCATGCCTGACCTTGCCATCTATGCTGGCTTGTTCCTGAACGCCTTTGTGGCGGCGACCTTGCTACCGGCCTACTCGGAAGTGACATTCGCGGCATTGCTGGCGGCCGGCAAAGGCGACCCCGGCCTCCTGTTCCTTGCGGCGACGTCCGGCAACACGTTGGGCGCCATCCTGAACTGGTGGATCGGCCGTGGGATCGCCCGGTTCCGTGACAAGCGCTGGTTCCCGGTGAAGGAAGAGCAGTTTGAGCGCGTGTCGCGCTTTTTTGTGAAATACGGTCGCTGGTCACTCCTGCTCGCGTGGGCACCAATCATTGGCGACCCACTCACCGTTGTCGCTGGCACATTCCGTGTTCCCTTGCGCTGGTTTATTCCCCTGGTCGCGGCGGGTAAAGCCTTTCGTTATGGTGCGATTCTCTTCGGCATAGACGCCCTTGCGCTTGCACCCTGACAGGCCTAACCTGCACTGAAACTCCAACGAACACAGGCGGTTAGTATATGGCCACCCATACAGACTTTATGGCTGAAGCGCTCAAGCAGGCGCAAAAGAGCTATGATGAAGGCGGCCTACCCATCGGCGCCGTCATGGTCGAGAATGGTGAAATCATCGCGCGCGGCTACAACAGACGGGTACAGGACGGTGATCCCACCGCCCACGGTGAGATGGATTGCCTGCGACAAGCCGGGCGGCGGGCGCGCTATGACGGTGTTACGCTCTATACCACGCTCAGCCCCTGCATGATGTGTGCTGGCACCATCGTGCAGTTCGGTATTTCGCACGTGGTAATCGGCGAAGCGGAAAACTTCCATGGAAACGAGGCGTTTCTGAGGGAAAATGGCGTAAACGTGATCCGACTGGACGACCCGGATTGTATAGAGTTGATGAGTCGATTTATTGCTGAAAAACCAACCCTTTGGGACGAAGATATTGCTGGAAATGATCCGGCCTGAGGCCTGCTGTCACAGAGCTGCCACGTTTGCGGCATATCTCTGTTCCCAGGGACATAAACAAGAAAAGAGGCATCCCCATGAATGTACTTCGAATTTCGACAGTTCTTCTGTTGGTTTTCGCCGTTTCCATGCCCAGTTTTGCCGACAAACGGGAAAAGAAACGGCTGGAAATCCAGGAAATGCGCGAAGAGGTTCTCACTGACCTGTTCAGGGAACGCCCCCAGGCCCGGGCGGAAATTGATGAAGCCGAAGGCTATGCCGTTTTCTCGAACATCGGCGTTCAGATTTTCCTGATTGGCGGCGGCGGTGGTCGCGGCGTGGTTCGGGATTTGAAGTCAGGCAACGATACCTACATGAAAATGGCCACGGCCAGTGTGGGCTTGGGCCTCGGCCTAAAGGACTTCCGTGCTGTCTTTATCTTTCATGACCGCGAGGCACTGAACACCTTCATTGAAAATGGTTGGGACTTTTCAGGCGAAGCTGATGCCGCTGCTGTTTCCAACGACAAGGGCGGTGAAATCGGCGAAGCCGCGTCTGTCAGGAAGAAAGTCAGCGTCTACCAGTTCACGCAGGCAGGCCTTGCGCTTCAGGCATCGCTGCACGGTACCAAATACTGGCAAGACAAGAAACTGAACAAGAAATAGCCACTGTATAGGGGATGGGGACCTTCCATCCCCTTCTAACACTTGGCAATTATCGCTGTGCCCGCAGCAAGTCTTCTTTTGTGAGCTTAAAGTCGCTGGCGACCCAGGCTTCTTCCAACTGCTTCAATGTCTTTGAAATCGCGGGCCCAGGCTCCATACCACGAGCGATCAGGTCCCGTCCCCGCACCGGCAACTCAGGGATAGGCCAGTTAGCCACCATGTCCGCCAATTCATGTCCGCACGCTTCCGGATGGGCCATCACCACGCCCTGCCCGGCATCACGCCCCTTCCGGTAAAGATAGACCCGCATGGATTGCGCGTCCTTGGGCACGTCATCGTGGAAGCCTGCGCTGAAATCCTTCAGCGTCTGCAAGTCCCGGTTGGACATCTTTAGGAGCCGCCCGACAGACCCGGCCCGATTGCCCACCAGGCCAACCAAACGCATCAATATGTCCGCGCCCATACCAAGCGTTTTCTCTGCGGCCATAACACGCTTAAGGCCATTGAGGTCCACATCGACGACAGGGGTATGCGACCAAATATCTGCCTGCTGCATCGCATCAAGGCACTGCAGCGGATTCGGCGCCGCCAGGAGCTTGCACACTTCATCCCGGATGCGCTCAACCGACAGGCGCTCAAGCATGTTCACATTGGCCTTCGCGGCCTGAAGCCCGGCTTCGTCCAATAGGCCACTGCCATAATGGGCATGAAAGCGGAAAAAGCGCAGAATCCTGAGCGCGTCTTCGCGGATGCGTTCGCCTGCATCACCTATAAATTTTACATGCCCTGCGCGGACGTCGGCTTCGCCACCGAAGGGGTCATAGAGCGTGCCGTCCACGGCCATATAGATGGCATTCATGGTGAAGTCGCGGCGTTTGGCGTCCGCGAGCCAGTCGTCGGTAAAAGCCACGACAGCGCGGCGGCCATCGGTTTCCACGTCGTGCCTGAGTGTTGTGATTTCAATAACCTCCGCACCCCGGACGGCTGTGACCGTGCCGTGATCGAGGCCGGTTGGAATAACCTTGATACCGGCAGCCTGCAACTTCTCCATTGTTTCGCCCGGCCGCCAGCGGGTGGCGGCATCAATATCCTTGATGTCGCGCCCCACCAAAGTGTCGCGCACCGCCCCGCCCACAAACCGGATGTCCGCCGGGCCAAGGATGAAGGCGATTTCCTGTATGAAGGGGGATTGGAGCCAACTAGCCTGGATCTTGCTCACGCTGGTCGTCGCTTTCCGGGTTGGTTTTATCAGCTTCTGCTGGCTCTTCGTCTGCCGGCACCAAACGGCCAGGCACAACTCGGCCATTCTCGCTGTGGGGAGGGATATATTTGGTGCCGGGAGCACCTGTGTTGCTGTCAGTGAATTTCAGCCCCAAACCGGCTCCAACCGCAACAAGGATAAGGATAACAAGTGTCTTCCGAAGCGTTGCCACATCCCGCACCAAATCGTCTTCGGTGCGGTCCGTCCGCATTCGCCACCGAAGCCACATCAATACCGCAACCACAGGAAGCAGCAGCAGAACAATTCTCAAAATCGCAGCAATCACGTGGCATTCTCCCGCACGGCTTCCATTACATCACACAGATTGACAAGCATAGCAGCCGTCGCGCCCCAAATGAAATAGTCACCATATGGCATGGCATAATATTCGCGCCGGATACCCTGCCACATTGCGCTCTCGCGCTGGTGGTTGTTGCGGTCCAACAGGAAATGAAGGGGCACTTCAAACGCGGCCTGCACTTCAGATTCCTGCAATGTCAGCTTAAAACCAGGCTGGACCAAGCCAACGACAGGTACAATCTCGAAGCCTGTACCCGTGCGGTAAGTATCCAAAAAACCGCAAACCTCCACATGGTTAGGCTCCAGGCCCACTTCCTCATGCGCCTCACGCAGGGCGGCTGCAACAGCGTCTGCGTCGCCCTCATCCACCTTGCCGCCCGGGAAGCTGACCTGCCCGGCATGTTTGGTCAGATGGTCTGTGCGTTTTGTCAGCAGAATTGTCGGCTCGCCAGGGTGATTGACAACAGGCACAAGCACGGCTGCATCCCGAATGGATTTGCCCTGCTGCTCCAGAAGCTTGGCATCGCGGTTCAGATCATAGTCACTGCGCCGACCCCGGGCCGCCGGGTTACCCTCGCTGAGTGCATCGGCCAACCAGTTCCTCATGCGCCCTCAGCCTCCACACTGCCAAGGCTGAAACGCTTGCCAAGGCTTTCTACAGACAGTTCGCCGCCCTTCAGCTCAGCCCATTCCACCAGTTCATAGAACACTGACCGGTTGATCAACGCTTCCAGACGCCCCCGAACATGAATATACGGGCGCGGTTCACCGGTTTCCTCGTTCACTTCCACCCGGATTGGATGGTCGGGGCCTGCAATCACTTCATCGCCCACATTGGTAGTGAATTTGAAGGCTGTCTGGTCACCGTCTTCGATACGGTCCAGATGTACGGCCACAAAGGGCGCGTCATCAACGGTGATCCCGATTTTCTCAACCGGGGTCACCAGATAGGTTTTCCCGTCCTCGTCCTTGCGGAGGACTGTGGCAAACAGCTTGACCATGCGTTCCCGCGTGATGGGTGTGCCCATGTAGAACCAAGTACCGTCAGCCGCAATCCGCATATCGATGTCACCGCAGAAATCCGGGTTCCATTTTTCAACCGGCGGGCGCTTTTGCCCTTCCAGCTGTTTCAAAATATCTTCCAGTTTCAAGCCGGTATCCGTTTTCGCAGCCATATGATCCTCCTTGTCTCACTATATGGGAGTTCGTGAGCCAAAGAAAAGCATCAGGTTGGAAAAGATGCCTCGATGGTGGCTAATCAGGCCACTTCCGTCAGTAAGCTCGCAGCTGATGGCACATGCACAGGTTCCGGCGTTAGGACCACAATCTTGCCCACCGACGGCAGCGAACTGATGGTGGCTGGCTGACGCACCAGAAGCCGCCGTGCGTCCTTACCGCCTGGTAACGTGATATAGCGCGGCAGCACGGGCTCGAACCCGAAGCGGGCATAATAGGCATAGTCGCCAACCAGCAAAATCCGCTGGTGCCCGGCGCCAGTAGCCGCTGCCAAGGACTTATGCATCAACTGCGCACCGACACCTGCGCCCTGCAGGGCAGGCGATACCGCCAGCGGCCCCAACAGCAAGGCCTCCAAAGGCTTACCGCCCAGAAGATCATGCACGGCAATGGGCCAGTAACGGACAGTACCAACAATTTTGCCCTCATGCCGCGCGACATATGACAGGCCGGCAACAGGCTGGTTGTTTTTCCGAAGGCTGTAAGAAGATTTATTGAACCGGTCAGGTCCAAAGGCCACATCCAGCAGCTTCTCAATTGCTGCCTTGTCGAAGGGCCGTTCCCGATCAAGTGTGATCATCGGCTTTTCCCATATCCTTGGTGCATACAGCACCACTATGCAAATAACGCTTGGTGTTCAGTTGCTTAAGCGTCGTCGCATTCGGCAATGCCGTCTGATATGGGTGGTCTTTACCATGCCTAACATGATCCTTTTATGTCCGAATTGCGGAACATAAGTTGCAGTCGAAATGCGCATTAACAACATTTTATGCAGTTATGCAAGAATTTTCTGCAGATTATTCTGTTTAATACACTGTATGCTGAACAATATAAACTAGCAAGGGAGCGCTCCATGGACCTGATCCGTATTATCATTGCCATCCTTCTGCCGCCGCTTGGGGTCTTCCTTCAGGAAGGCCTTGGAAAGCATTTCTGGATCAACATCATCCTGACCCTGTGCGGCTATCTGCCGGGCATCATTCACGCGGTCTATATCATCGCCAAACGCTGATCCCGCGCAAAAAAGCGGCGGGACAAAGCCCGCCGCAAAAAGTCTTGTCATACGGTGAAACAGGGTTGGCTTACCAGTCAACCTGGAAGCGCAGGCCCAGCGTGTCAGCGGAATTTTCCCCGTCCGCGCCATTAGCCGCAACGTCGAACGCTTTGTCGATGTTTACATAGCTGTAGTTGGCAAGGAAACGCGTGTGGCGGTTCAGATACCAGTTCACACCGAGGGTCAGCGTATCCTGCTCACCGCCATAAACGCCGTCGCCAGTCAGGTCGATACGGTCAAAGCGCGCAGCAATCTGCCAGCCACCCATACCGCCCTCGTGTACCGGGGCTTTGATCTTTGGCCGGTTCCAGACGCCTTTGGCAAGGTTCAACGGCTTGGTTTCACCGGTGATGAACCAACCGGCTTCAACATAGCCGCCATAGAAGAAAGCATCACGGCCGCCAGCGCCACCGTTCTGGGCAGTCAGTCCAGCCCATTCCGCCGTCAGGTTCAGGGAACCATACTGAACGGCGCCTTCAAGGCCATAGAAAGTGTCTTTCTCTGCAATGCGGCTGGTTGCCAGCAAGCGGTCAGCTGAGTGCAGGTACGCCCGTTGGCGGTAGCGCAGCAGGTCGCCGTCACCACCCACGTCGCGGAAACGAACGGACGCACCAAGCATCCAGTTACCATTGTCAAACGTGTCACCATAGGTTGCGCGCGCGGCAAACACCTGGCCTTCATTGTCAACGGAACCATCATTACTGCCGCGGTACACACCGGCGTTAAATGTCCAGTTGTCGCCGCCGTTGCCGTACCCGATACCGATCATACGCGCCAGGGCGAAGGCGTCGGTAAAGGCTGCGCGTTCGATAAAGTTGCTGTTGAGGGAGGATTCCTGCTCCTCCAGCGAGTTAGGCGTCTTGAACTGACCGAATGTCCAGCTGCCCATGGAAGTCTTATACTGCATGTAGGCGTCTTTGACTTCAACATCGTTGCCGGCGAAATCAGCCTCGAACTTATATTTCACGTCTTTCCAGGCTTTGCCTTCAACGCCGATCCGTGCGGCGCGAAGCTCGGTCGTGTCTTTATCCATGCTGCCGTCGCTATCGGACGACCAGCCAGCATCAGCAAGCACACGGCCGCGGATGTTGAACTCAAACAGGCCGTCGTCGGAGCCAAGGCTGAAAGCAGGATCGGCTTTCTTGACCTTCGGTGTTTTCTTCTGCTGCTTTTCAAGCTCTTCAATGCGTTTTGAGAGCGCCTCAAGCTGAGCTTTCAATTCTTCGATGGATTGCGCTTGTACAGGCGCGGTCATCGCTGTGGCCAAGGCTGTCGCAGCCATAAAACCCGCGATACGTTTCCCTTTGAGCATCATAATTTCCTATCATAACTTTTTTTGGCTCGCACCCAACTGCGGCCTTTTTTCCTTGAACGGTTCGCCTCTTAAGCCTGGCTCGCATTTCTCGCAAACCGGCAGCGGGCGTTTCCGCTCATGATGGGCGCATTTAGAGCGACATATGTTTCCGTTTTATTACAAGCAGAAACAGAAAACAGCAACCAGAACTAAGTCTCTGATATTATTATATTTTTTAAATTTCGACCATTTCGGATGCCTATCTCAGGCAATTGTTACGGCAGATGCCTGTTAAGCGACTCAATTCTGTTGATCTGATTTCGCTCGGGTTACATGCTTCTGGCTTGCTCAAGAAAGCGGCTCACTTCCAGCTTCTCAGCTGCCGATAAAGAAACTGATAAAACTGCCATGCTTCTCGCTGCGGTGCTGCCCACAAAACAAAACCCCCGGCACTTTCGCACCGGGGGCCTGTTACTCGAAACCGAGTTTTGTAGTAGGTTAGCTGGCTTAGAAGCCCATGCCGCCCATGCCGCCCATGTCAGGCATGCCGCCGCCGGCAGGCATAGCTGACTTTTCTTCTGGCAGCTCGGCAACCATGGCTTCGGTCGTGATCATCAGACCCGCGATGGAAGCGGCGTCCTGCAGAGCAGTACGAACAACCTTGGTTGGGTCGATGATGCCTTTGGCAACCAGATCACAGTATACTTCGTTCTGTGCATCGAAGCCGAAGTTCACGTCGTCCTGCTCCAGAAGCTTGCCGGCAACAACAGCGCCGTCAACACCTGCATTGGCAGCGATCTGACGAACAGGAGACTGCAGGGCACGACGGATGATGTCGATGCCTTTGTTCTGGTCGTCGTTTGCGCCTTCGAGGCCTTCGAGAGACTTGGTCGCATAGAGAAGCGCAGTACCGCCACCGGCAACAACGCCTTCTTCAACAGCAGCGCGGGTTGCGTGCAGCGCGTCGTCAACGCGGTCTTTACGCTCTTTCACTTCAGTTTCAGTGGCACCGCCAACCTTGATCACAGCAACACCGCCGGACAGTTTCGCGAGACGCTCCTGGAGCTTCTCTTTGTCGTAATCGGAAGTGGTTACTTCGATCTGTGCTTTGATCTGCTCAACGCGGGCTTTGATATCTTCCTCGGAGCCAACACCGTCAACGATGGTGGTGTCTTCCTTAGTGATGTTCACGCGCTTCGCGGTACCGAGCATGTCGATGCCAACGTTTTCAAGCTTGATGCCCAGATCTTCAGAGATCACCTGACCACCCGTGAGGATGGCGATGTCTTCGAGCATGGCTTTACGGCGGTCACCGAAGCCAGGCGCCTTAACAGCAGCGATCTTCAGGCCACCGCGCAGCTTGTTCACAACGAGGGTCGCAAGTGCTTCGCCTTCGATGTCTTCAGCAACGATCAGAAGTGGCTTGCCGGATTGCACAACTGCTTCAAGAAGCGGCAGCATTGGCTGCAGGTTGGTCAGCTTTTTCTCGTGCAGAAGGATCAGTGGGTTTTCAAGGTCCACAGTCATCTTCTCGGCGTTGGTGATGAAGTAAGGCGACAGGTAACCGCGGTCGAACTGCATGCCTTCAACAACGTCCAGCTCGCTCTCGAGGCCTTTGGCTTCCTCAACAGTGATAACGCCTTCTTTGCCAACTTTTTCCATCGCAGCAGCGATGTCTTTACCAACCTGAACTTCACCGTTAGCGGAGATCGTACCAACTTGCTCGATCTCTTCAGTGGTGGTCACGTCTTTGGTGCGGGCTTTGAGGCCTTCGATAACCTTGGTGGTTGCGAGGTCGATACCGCGCTTCAGGTCCATCGGGTTCATGCCAGCCGCAACAGACTTCATACCTTCGCGAACGATGGATTGAGCCAGAACAGTTGCTGTGGTGGTACCGTCACCGGCCACGTCGTTGGTGCGGGAAGCTACTTCCTTCACCATCTGTGCACCCATGTTCTCGAACTTGTCTTTGAGTTCGATTTCCTTGGCAACCGATACACCGTCTTTGGTGATGCGTGGTGCACCGAAGGATTTGTCCAGAACAACGTTACGACCTTTAGGGCCGAGCGTTACTTTTACTGCGTTAGCAAGGATGTCCACACCAGCGAGGATCTTCTTGCGCGCGTCTTCCTGAAGTTTAACTTCTTTAGCAGCCATGATTTGGGCTCCTGTATTTCGTGTGATTAACTAACTAATCGAGACGGGTATCGAGTGGATTACTCGATGATGCCCATGATGTCTTTTTCCTGCATGATCAGAAGGTCAACGCCGTCAACCTTCACTTCAGTGCCGGACCATTTGCCGAACAGGATCTTGTCGCCAACTTTAACGTCGAGCGCGATCACTTTGCCGTCTTCGGCGCGGGCGCCAGCGCCAACAGCGATCACTTCACCTTCGGATGGTTTTTCTTGTGCGGTGTCTGGCAGGATAATGCCGCCAGCGGTTTTCGCTTCGCTTTCAAGACGCTTGACCAATACGCGGTCGTGCAGCGGACGAAGTGCCATGGTTTGTCTCCTAAATGATAAACCGTAAAATTAGGGTCTGTTAGCACTCACTAGCCTTGAGTGCTAACTGCGAGACCCTATGTATGCCTGCGCGGGGTATGGTTCAAGGGGATTCAGAAGATTTTTTTGTGATTTTTTCAGGCTGCTTTTGTCCCAACGATCACTGGCTGGAAGAAAATATCGTTGACGCGCTTCACGTCTGCGAAGCCCGCTTCCCGGAACAGGCCCATCATCCGCGCGGGCCGAAGGGCATAGAAGCTTGAGCGCATCACTTGGGTCTTGAGCTCCGCACTCCCGTCATCAGCCGTGAAATACATGCTGAAATCATAGATGTCGTTACCGTCTCGCCATTCCCAGACCTGATAGACACTCCAACGCACACCGTCCACATCCCGCACACCGAAGGGTTTGAACTGCACGCCGCCGCGCTCAACCGTATCATAGTCCCGCATGGAAACCAGGCATCCGCCGCCCGGTTTGGCGGCTTGATGGAATGACCTGAGCGCCCCAAGGATGGCTTCTTCGCTCAACAGATGGGTCACCGCATTGTCTGCCGACATCACAATGTCGAACGTGTCCTGATGGGCTTCATGCACCTTGCACATGTCTGCAACAGAAAAATCGATGCTGAGGCCGCGTTTTTCGGCTTCGGCCTTCGCCCGCTCGACGGCGGTTGCAGAAAGGTCGCTCGCCGTCACGTCATAACCAAGCCCAGCCAGCCCCAGCGCCTGGGTGCCAATCCCGCAGGTGACATCCAACACAGTCTCCGCCCTGCCCCATGTATCTTTGATGATCTGGTCCAGGGCTTTCGACTGGCGCGTGATCGAGGCTTCCCAATCCCCGTGGATCAGGTGATAGAAAGGCGCCATCGGGTCGTAGAAATCATTTGTGGTCATGTACAGGCCCGCCTAGCACTTATTGGTTAAGCCACCATAGTATGAATTGTAAAATAGCCACACAATCCGATCTTCGTCAAAACTGTATAAGGCGTTGAAGTCAGTGGGGCCGCCATCATGCATCCCTAGGTACGTTTGTGACGTTTCTTCAATCTCAGACGGACTTATCAAAGTCTCGAATATGTCGCGTGGCGCGCCCTTGACCCGTATAAATTTCTGACCGTCAACTTCAAAACCCACATATTGTCGAAAACTGTTTTGCAGGAGGTCCTCCAGTTGGTCCTCTTCATTGAAGTTGCAGAACAGCGGGCGAAGAAAGGATGGCGCATCGACCGCGTCGGATGGAGGGTGCTCATATACATACTGCCGTAATGCCTTCTCAAAACCCACCAACTGTTGCTCAGATGGCTGCCAAAATCCTTCAATAGGTTCTCCACGAAAATTCGCCTCCAACACACCACCAAATACCTTGATAGCAAGTTCGCTCTTGGGGTCCTCCACGGCCAACACCACGCCCGGCACACCGTTCAGCATCGGCAGGTCAACGGTATAGGTCGGCTTGTAAGGCTCCGGCCACAGCTCATAGACACCGTATGCGGCCACAACGGCAAGCAGCGCGAAAATACTCGCGGCAATCTTCAGGAAAATCTTCAAGTCGGCCCCCATCAAGTTTCAGCATCAATAGACCTAAGCATTCGAACGGTGCGATAAAAGCCCCAACCAGAATTTTCTCGCCTGTCCCTGTGATTTGAGGCACAGTCACGGACGGGGAAATATGGAAGACAGTTTTGAGTATCCACTGGAGCACCTTCCAAAGGGGAACTGAAACATGTCACGCATCATAATTATGGCTTACGGCCTGGTCTGCTATGTCCTGGGCGTTGCAAGCCTTGTCCTTTTCATTCTGTTTGCCAATAACCACATCGGCCTTCTGCTGCCGGAATACATGAGCCTGGGGATCGACCACGCCAACACGGCGCCAACGGGCCCGGTGATGGCCTTCGCGATCAATGTGGCACTGATTGTCCTGTTCGGGCTTCAACACACGGTCATGGCCCGGCAGAGCTTCAAAAGCCGGCTGGTCGCGCTGCTGCCGCCGGCGGCTGAACGCAGCACCTATGTGCTGATGACTGCCATTGTCATCATGGTGATGGCTCAATATTGGCAGCCGATGACAGGCAGCATCTGGCTCGTGGAAAACGAGACCGCGCGCCTGGTGATCACCGGCATCTATTATTTCGGCTGGGCCTTCACGTTGGCGGCAACCTATATGCTGAACCACAACCACCTGTTCGGCCTGCAGCAGAGCTTCAAGCCAGACGATCCGGACGCAGGGGCCAAGGAATTCGTCACCCCCATGTTTTATAAGGTGGTGCGCCATCCGATCCAGACCGGTGTCCTGATTGCCATGGTGGCAACACCGGACATGACAGTGGGCCGCGCCACGCTGGCGGTCGGCATGATCGTCTATATCCTTGTCGGCCTGCATTATGAGGAGCGCGACCTGATCACCGAGTTCGGTGACACTTACCGCGACTATATGAAACGCGTTGGCGGCCTGCTACCGCGCTTCCGGCACTAAGCACCCCCATATCAGGGCTTCGCGTCACCGTGCGGCCCTGACCGCTTTCCTGAATAAAACATAGGTTTACGTATCCCTGACAGCTTTCTATGCTGCGCCTACTTTTATCAGTTCTCTAGGGGGTAACACACATGGGACGTACAGCCATCCTGACCACAGCTGTGGTCGGGGCCGCCGCGATTGGCGGCTATTTCTTTCTTGCAAACAGCTTCGAAGCCCAGGTTCAGGCACAAGTTGACAGCATTATCAGCAATCCGGATCTCGACGTGGATGTCACCTATGACAGCCTGAAAACCGACCTTTTTTCCGGCACAGCCATGATTGAAGGCATCAAGGTTATCAATCCGGAAAGGCCGGACAGTGAGGCAACGGTCAAGTCGGTCAACCTGGATATTGGCTTCAACCCCATAGCGGGCAGCGCCACCGTCGACGGCTTTCGCATCGAAGGTTTAGATTTTAGCGAGAAGGATGGCTCTTTTTCCCTGGAATCTGGTGAAGTCAGGGGCGCCGACCTCCCAGCTGTCATGACTGCCTTCCAGGAAGAAACGCTGCAAGACTGGCCTTTCACGCTTGTGGAAGTTCAGGGCGCCAAAATGGAAGGCACGCCTGCGAATAACCCTTCGCAGAAAGTTATGATGTCCCTGAACACAGCACGCATGGCTACCAATGGTGACCTGACGCGCGTCAATGAATTTCTGATCGATGACTTCGTACTGAATGCGGCAAACAATGGGTCATTCACACTGGGACGCTACGAGGTCACAGGCTTTGACATCGGCTGGATCAAAGACCTGATAGCGATGAACAGAGCCCCGGAAGACGAAGAAGGCTCAGGCGACGCGCTTGAAATGGCTGCGGCTGCATCCCTCGCCAAGGCTTCCCTCAACTATATGGGTATCGACTCCTTCAAGATCGAAGATTTCAAGTTCGACATGCCGATGCAAGGCATGGCGATGTCCTTCAAGGAAATTTCAGTAAAAGATCTTGTCCGCCCAGCCGACCTGGTCCTGGGTGGCACCATGAAAATCGACGCGTTCGAACTGAAAGGCATGCAGAACACCTCACCGCAGGCGATGCAGATTCTCACCCTGGCTGACTTGGACACCATCCGGATCGACATGGACACCAGCACACGGTTTGAAAAAGCGACCGATGCAGTCACCACCGTCACGACCCTGGCGCTGGACAAGCTGATCAAGCTTCAAAGTGAGGGCACAATTGGCGGCATTGATGCCGCCCGGATGTCAGAAAAACTGTTGGCCTATCAAACCGAACAGATGCTTGAGGCCTTCCGTGCAGCTGACGCCGAAACGCCGCCACAGCAGGACCCGTTCGCCCAGGTTCTTGAGGCCCTCAGCGTCTACACAGGCTATTATGACAGCGTCGACTTGACGTTGGGCCTTGAAGACCAGGGCCTAATCTCACGCAGCCTGAAGGTCTATTCAGCGCTTTCCGGTATGCCGGAAGATCAGCTGCGCGAGCAATTCACCATGATGGCAATCGCCCAAACGGCGCCCGCGCTGGGTGAAGGCGCGCCTGAAAACCTGGCTGACGTCATCCAGGCCTATATGGCACCCCAGTCGCAACCGATGCGCATCAGCATGCGCTCACTAGTGCCGATGACAGAAGAAGCCCTGAACGGCATCACACCACAAACCTGGCAGGATGTATTCGGGCTGAAGCTGGAGACAGTTGCTTCCACAGGCACGCCAGCCAGCAACTAAACCACCATCACATAACAAAAAAAGAGGGCCGCGCGGCCCTCTTTTCCGTTCTGGCAGATACTGCCTGGTCTTGGGCTCTAGCCGAAGATAAAGTCATCGGCACTGATGTTGCCGGCATTAAAATCTTCGAGGATAATCAGCGTCTTGCCTACTGTAATGTAGGTGTCATCGCCTTCCTGTGAGACATCCATGTGTTTCACATGCCCCTTCGGCAGGTCAGACAGGTCAATCAGGTCGACCCCATCTTCGAAGTCGCTAATGACGCCGCCATCGGCTTTCTTCTCAAAGACAAAGACATCTGCACCGTCACCGCCGGAGACGGCGCCGTTCACTTCACCGCCCCGGCCGAAGGTGAAGCTGTCGTCGCCCGCACCCAAGGAAACATCACCGTCGATCAGGCCGTAGTTCACGACCGTATCGTCAACGCTGGATACCTCATCAGGAAGAGACGACAACAGAATGGCGTAGCCTTCGCCATCGCCATCTGTATCCGCTTCGATCACGCCATCTTCCCCGTTCACGATCGACACCGAGCTCAGGGCGAAAATGCCGTCATCCGCGCTGGCAATCAGACCGTTGTTCTCAATGCTGGCGTCACCGATCAGGCCGAACAGGCCCACGCCCACAGTATCCACGAGGCCTAAGCCGTCGCCGCTGCCGTCACCGCGGCCTTCAATCACGCCATTGTTTACCAGGCTGAACGGAGACTGGATGTCGCTGCCGTCCGGCTGGATGCCCTGAACACCGATCCCTGCTTCGCCGCCGGTGAACAGGCCATCATTGACCACATGGCCGCCGCCAGAGAGCATGGCGCCTGCGCGGATACCATCCAGCACACCGCCTTCATGGTTGTTGATGGTGGTCAGCCCTGCTGCGATGTCTGCCTCGTCAGTCGTGGAGAGCGCGAAAGACGAGATACCGTCATAGGCGGACCATCCGCCACCGATCACCCAATCGCCGGCGCTTTGGATCGTACCCCAGTTGTCCACGGTGCCACCATGCATGCGGATACCGTCATCGCCACCCTCAATCAGTCCATGGTTGACGATTGTGGTGTCGCTGGATGCAACAATACCACTTTCTGTATAGACACCGGCGATCTCAATGCCGAACCGCAAACCGGAGATAAGACCGGTTTCGTTGTTTGTAAGGGTCAGCGTGCCGTTTCCGATCGCCAGCGCCCCGCCCCAACCAAAAGGCTCCTCGCCGTTCGTCAACCAGGCGGTACTGATGATAGAACCATTGTTGGTAACAAGTGTCTGGTCAGCATCTGACTCTACGGCTCCGCGTCCTGTCAGAAGTTCACCGCCAAAGGAAATCACCCCACCATTGACCAGGCTGTTCACATCCCCACCTGCCAGATCGATGCGACCGTCAACAAGGACGCCGGATGTTACCAAAACCTCATCGTCTGCGTCGGTCAGCAAAACATCGCCCAGCTGATCGGAATCAATAATTGTTGTAGGCATGCCTGATATCCCCTTAAAGATGGCGAAGAAGCTGCTATCCTGCGCTTTTCGCTATGGTTAAAAAAGAATTAATAGAACAACCTATAGAAGATTTCCGGAAGATCAACCGCCCTGGACTATAATTTTTTCAGAACAAAAAAGAGGCCCGCGGGCCTCTTTGGAAACGCCATATTTTCTGCGTGTCAGAGGCGAATTGGTGCCACACCTTCCATGTCACGGCTTGCGTTTTTCAGTAACGCTTCGATCGCGGCAGCTTCGGCATTACGGCCCTGCGCCTCATGCGTCCGCATCAGGCCGTATAGCGACCAGGCACTGTTCGGATGGCGCACCAGACTGGCCTTGAAGGCTTGCTCCGCCTCATCCAGCCGTCCGGCTTCAAAAAGTGCACCGCCCAGGCTTTGCTCCACGGCGTAGTACCAGAAGGGTGGTTCGGTATAGCCCATGCTGTCCTGCACTTTCACCGCTTCAGTGAAGAGTGCGACAGCCGCATCTGGCGTGCCCGCCTTCATTGCCGACTTGCCCGCAATGGTCAGGCTGGCCAGCTTCAGAATGCTCGCGGCCGGAATACCCGCACTGGTAATCTTCTCGTGACTCATCAGCGCATCGATCGCGGCCTGTTCCACGGCTGCGCGTGCGTCCCCCGCTTCGGCCAGCTTCACGCCGCGGGCATAGTGCCACATGGCCTTCAGGTACGGCACCGCATCGCCGGGGTCCGGCAGTGCCAATACCTCATCAAGGTCCCCAAACTGGGCGTAGGCAAAATAAGGTGCGGCTTTGATCGGCGCGATCCATTCGGCGTGTGCCAATACCTCTGTCGGCACCAATGGGTCCAGGCGGCTGGCGTAATCAAGCGCCACATCCTCATCACCCGCCATCTGGGCCGAGACCAGAACAAAATGAACATTATGCGGGTAATAGCCGTACCGGTAGAGCATCGATCCACTCACACTGTCCAGATAGGCCTTATCCACCGCCACCGCATCGATGTTGGTATCCAGGCTGTCCAGATAGCGGCCAATCCGAAAATAGATATGCCCCGGCATATGCACCAGATGCCCGGCACCAGGCGCAAGACCCGCCAGTCTGTCGGCATAGGGTTCCGCCTTTGTGGCCATCGTGCTGGCTTCATAAAGGTGAATATACAGGTGGATGGCACCGTAATGGTCCGGGTTGGCACCCAGCACCTTTTCAATCTGGTCAAGCGCGGTCCTGATATGCGCCTTCGGCGTGGTGAAGTCACGCTCCCAATAATCCCAGGGGCTCAGGTCCATCAGAGATTCGGCATAAAGGGTCGCCACATCCTGATCATCGGGGAACTGGGCCGCTACAGCCGCCATGGCATCTGCGTATCCCTGCGCGTCCACATCCATGCCCGCCCGGTAGCGCACAGCAAGCGCATCAATCAATGCCTGTTCACGCGCATCGGCCTTATCTTTCAGCGCAACGGCCTGCGCGATGGCCGTCAGGGCCTTTTCGTTGGCGTCAGCGTCCATCCCCGCGTTGATATTGGGCCCCAAGGCCACGGCTTCGCCCCAATAGCAAGCTGCACAATCGGGGTCCAGCATCTGGGCGGTTTTGAAGGCCCGGATGGCTTCCCAGTGATTAAAGCCGTAAAGAAGTGCGAAACCTTGCCTGAAATAGGCACGTGCTTCGGCGCTTTTGCTTGAGATGGGGAATGCCCGGTGATCCAGCCCCGCAATCAACGGCACAGATGCATCAGCCGTATCGCTGGCCTGCACGGCGCTCGCGATCAGGTGGGCAATATCCGGACGGAACAGGCTACCCCGCTTGGACCCGATCGGGCCACAGATATTCTGGCGCACTTCGCCAGGATTGAAGCTAAAGCTGGCGCCGTCCTCAAGCGGCGTTGTGGGCAGCAAGGTGTGAACGCCCGCAATCGCGGCAAGGCACACCGCTGGTGCAATCAATGACTTCATAATTCCCCCTATGGCCCTTCATAGGCCCCGATTTCCTATCATCAGGTTGAACCCCGAGTGAGCTTACCAGAAAGTGGGGGCCAAATCACCTGCTACGGCCTCTTGGCCCACGCAGGAAATCATGGCATGCTTTCCTCAAATACAAGGGAGGGACATATGGTGGCTGACGATGCAGCGAATGGATCAGACACGCTATCGGTTGCTGTGATTGGCGCAGGCCCAGCGGGATATTATACCGCAGAGGCGCTCACCAAAAATGACGCCAATGTCCGGGTCGATATTATCGATCGCCTGCCAACCCCCTTCGGCCTGATCCGCGCGGGCGTCGCGCCCGATCACCAGTCCATCAAGAATGTCTCCCGCCGATATGAAGCCACCAACCAGCGTGAAAATGTCCGCTTCGTTGGCAACCTGTCCCTGGGGCGTGACGTCACGCTGGCCGAACTGCGCGACATATATGACGCTGTTGTTCTGGCGACAGGTGCCGCCAAGGACCGCTCGCTGGGTATTGACGGTGAAGACCTGCCGGGCGTGATCGGCTCCGGCCCGTTCGTCGGCTGGTATAATGCCCACCCCGATTTCAAAGACCTGAACCCGGACCTGCGGGTGGCATCCGTGGCTGTTATCGGCAACGGCAATGTGGCGATTGATGTGGCCCGTATCCTGGCCAAGACTGCCAGCGAAATGGCGGAAACCGACCTTGCCCCCCACGCTGCCAAATCAATCCATGGCTCTCCCATTCGCGACATTTACATTCTGGGTCGTCGCGGGCCGCTTGAGGCCAGCTTCACCCCCAAGGAACTGGGCGAATTGAACCAGTTGGAAAACTGCGTGGCCCTTGTGGACGGCAACCAGCTGCCAAGCGAAGACATTGACGACATGATGACCGGCGCCCAGCGCAAGAATATGGCGGCGCTCCGGCAGATGGCGCAAGCAGACCCCGAGAGTAAACCTGTGCGCCTGCATGTGAAATTCTTTCTACGCCCCATGGCGGTATTGGGCGACGAGTGCGTGTGCGGTCTGCGGCTGGAAGAAACCAAGGTCGAAGACGGCAAATGCGTTGGCACCGGCAAAACCGAAGTTCTGCCAACGGGCCTTGTGGTGCCCTGCATCGGTTACCGCACCAGCCCGATCCCGGATGTGCCATACGACGAACGCTATGGCTGCTTTGAAAATGAAGACGGCCTGATAGGCCCGCGCCTTTACTGTGTCGGCTGGGCCAAGCGCGGCCCCACCGGCACCATCGGCACCAACAAGCCGGACGGCGCTGAAGTCGCGCAAAAGATCCTCGCTGAGGTCAGGCCCGCAGGCCGCCCGGGACGGTCAGGTCTGGATGCGCTTGTCAAGGAACGAGACCTGCACATTGTAACCTTCCAGGACTGGAAGAAGATCGAAGCATCAGAAGAAGCCATGGCAGCAGAAGGTGCTCCGCGCCAAAAACTAACAGACATTGGCGAAATGGTGCGGATTGCCGAAAGCTAATCCGATCAGCCTTTATGCTCGCCCCTGCCCTTGACCTTCTTGATAATACCGCTGAAGGCCATGATCGTGCGGTCACCGGAAAAGATTTTACCACGCACGAAAATCAGCGACCGCGTGTCACGTGTGATCTCGCCTGTTGCCTCGACCAATTCCCCCGCCTGCCCGGCGGAAACGAATTCGCTGTTGAAAGCAACCGTGACGCCAAAGCCGCCCAGCACTTCCTTCGCAATGGCGAACAAGGCGAAATCAGCAAAGCTCATCAACAGGCCGCCATGTAGCATGCCGCCCGCGTTGCAGTGCCGTTCGGCTTCCGCCACAAAGGCCGACCGGTGTGTGCCGTCGCCATTGTCCTTCAGGTAGAAGGGGCCGATCAGGTCCTCAAACGGGTCCACGTCGCCCCAGGTTCTGTATCCTGCAGCAACAAGATCATCATTTGTTTCAATGGTCATAAAGCCCCGCCTTAATCAATCTCCAGCACCGTACATTCGATGCCGCGTATGCCTCTTTCGTCCGTGATATAGTAGGCAATTACAATTCGTCCATCCGCGAGTTGCGTTGCAGACGGATAACCCGTGTCGCGGCTTGGGCTATCGTCCCTGACAATGACCTCGGATGCGTCCTCAATCGCTTGCCCGGGCGCAACCAAACGGGCCCTGACCCCCATGGGGGCGTGCCTGTAGCCATATACCAACAAAAGCCGGCCATCCTGCAGCACGAACGGGTCATAAGGATGACCTTTGACCTCCACGGTCTGCGGGGGCCCGAACGTCGCGCCCCCGTCGTCCGATCTGGCTGTAACCAGCCTGTCGTCATTTTCCGAAGTTCGGTTGAAAACGGATATCGCGCCTGCAGGCCAAGGGGCAAGGGCCGGCTCCTGCAAACCAATATCATCCATGGCGACAACATCAGGGTGCAGCTGCCAGCTCGCCCCCATATCCAACGACTTGAAAACCCTGAGCGCGGTATATGGTCGACCTTCAAGACGCCCTTGGTAGCCAGCGACCATCAACGTGCCGTCACCCTGTTCAATCATTCTGCCGCGCAGCGCTGCACCGCCCGGGCGATGGCCATAGCCGAAATCGAAAGTTTTATCATCCACCGGCACCATCTGATGATCCGACCAACTGGCTCCGAGATCATCACTGAACCGCGTGTAGCCACCCCAGTTGAGATAGGCTTCGCCATCCTCTGACGGTCGTCTGAACCCCAGCAACCCATGGTCCATCAGTCGGTTCGCATCCGCAGTCGGCACTGGATACCAGAGAAAGCCATACTGGATCAGTCGGCCTGTGCTGGTCAGAAACATATTGGCGTCCTGATCCGCCGCTTCGGCATGGGGAGGCAGGATTTTGACCGGTTGAGTTGGCGCAAGCGTTTCATCCAGCTTCACGCAGGCTATGTGCGAGCGGAAATGCAGATGATCCACAGAGTCAAAATGCTCATCACGATGCTCGCCCAGCATCCAGCGGTGATCCGGCGCACGGCGAAAAGACAGGATTACCCCACCGTCCGGCAAGGTAACAACACAGGGGAAAGCTGCGAAAAAGCGCTCGTCCCGATAGAGGATCCTGTGTTCCTGAATGCGCAATCCCACCGCCGAAGCCACCCTAGAAATTGTCGCCGTCAAGCATACGCCCAACACCGCCCAAGATAGACCCTTCGCCTTTGTCTTTGCCACCATGCTGGGGCGCGCAGGCGAGGACGCGGCCTGCTAGCCGGCTGAATGGCAGGCTTTGCAGCCATACCTTGCCTGGTCCTTGAAGGCGCGCAAAGAAGACGCCCTCGCCGCCGAACACCATGGACTTAATACCGCCGACGCGTTCCACATCCATGTCGACTGTATCAGTCATGGCCGCCAGACAGCCAGTGTCCACATGCAGCACTTCGCCGGGCTTGAGCTCTTTTTCAACCAGCGTGCCGCCGATATGAATGAAGGCCCAGCCGTCACCGTCCAGCCGTTGCATGATAAAGCCTTCACCACCAAAAAGGCCGGTCAGGATTTTCTTCTGGAAATGGATACCTACCTGCACACCACGGGCGGCCGCCAGAAATGCGTCTTTCTGGCAAATCAACCGCCCACCATAGTCAGTCAGTTTGACTGGCAGGATATTGCCTGGGTATGGGGCCGCGAACGCCACACGCGCCTTGCCGCCGCCTTCATGAGTAAACACCGTGGTAAACAGGCTTTCCCCGGTCAGCAGGCGCTTACCTGCCCCCAGGAGCTTGCCCATGAAGCCGCCATCCTGGCCGGACCCGTCGCCAAACACAGCGCTCATGCCAATATACTGGTCCTTGAACATCATGGCGCCGGCTTCGGCGATGGCGGATTCACCCGGGTCCAGCTCGACCTCCACAAATTGCATTTCGTGGCCCTTGATCTCGAAATCCACATCGTCGGCAACGCTGGCCGACCGGGCATGATGGCTTACAGGAACCTCTGGAACATGACTGGTCATTTGCTGTCTTCCTTAGTTTTTTCTCATTAATTCTTCAAAAGCGGGCACATTCTCGCGAGCCACTCTTGACGCTAGCGGTCTGAGGTCGCACTTTCATACTTAAGAAGGCATTTTTGCTGGCATATTTCAAGGTTTGGAGAAGCTCCGTATGAAGGGCGTGTGGGAAATCATTAAGACTATTTTCAAATTCATCCAGGGACTGGGTACCCTTACCCTCGGGATGTTGACCCTTTTCGCCATGTTCGGGATCGTTCTGGCCTTGTCAAGCAGAGGCGAACCCCGCGTCAGCGTGCCGAACGGCGCCGTGATGGTGCTTGATCCAGCCGGCGCGATTGTTGAGCAGGTTGAATATCCAGACCCGCTCGATGCGGTCTTTGCGTCCGAATTCAACCGCGAGCCGCCCCAAACCAGCATCCATGACATCACAGGTGCGCTCAAGCTGGCAAAAACCGATAACCGCATCGCGGCTGTGGCACTGATCACCGACTCGCTCGGCCCCATCGGCCCAAGTCACCTGCATACGATCGCCCAGTCCATCCGCGATTTCAAGGAAAGCGGCAAGAAGGTCTATGCACTCTCAACCGCCTACAGCCAGGCCAGCTACCTGCTGGCCGCTGAAGCCGACAAGGTCTATATGAACCCGGCGGGTAACGTGTTCCTGACCGGCTATGGCTTCTATCCGACCTACTTCAAAAGCTTGCTTGAAAAGCTTGAGGCCAACGTGAATGTGTTCCGTGTGGGCACCTACAAGTCCGCCGTTGAGCCTTTCATCCGGGACGATATGTCACCGGCGGCAAAGGAAGCCAACCTGGCGTTCCTCGGCAGCCTGTGGGATCAATATGAGGGTGCCGTTGTGGAAGCGCGCGGCCTTGAGGCTGGTGCACTGACAAACAGCATCAACAACCTGCCCGACCGGTTGCGGGAAGCGGAAGGCAATTTTGCCAAGCTGGCGCAAAACGGCGGCCTGGTGGATGAGCTGGCGCCGCGCACAGTTTGGCGGAATGCCCTGAAAGAGGAATTCGGCGAAAATCCAGGCGGCGGCAACACCTTCAAGCAAATCCATTATCAGAGCTATCTCGCGGCCAAGCAGGAAAGCCGACGTGGCGGTAATGAGATCGCAGTGATCACGGCCCAGGGCCAGATTGTGATGGGCGATGGCCCGATCACCGTCAGCGCGGCTGAAACGCTTGTGGGCTATATCCGCAACGCGCGCAACAACCCGAACACTGCCGCGATTGTACTCAGGGTCAACAGCCCTGGCGGGTCAGCCTTCGCGTCTGAACTGATCCGGCAGGAGCTGGTCGCGGCCCAGGAACAAGGCCTGAAGGTGATCGCCTCCATGGGGCCCGTTGCGGCCTCAGGCGGTTACTGGATTTCCGCGACCGCTGACGAAATTTGGGCTGCCCCTTCCACCATCACCGGTTCCATCGGCATCTTCGGCGTGATCCCGACGTTCGAGAATACACTGGCAAAAGCCGGCGTCTATACGGACGGGGTGGGCACCACGGAGATGGCAGGCGCCTTCTCTACCGCACGGCCGCTGTCTGACATGACCAAGGATGTGATCCAGCAGTCTATCGAGAATGGCTACAGCCAGTTCCTGTCGCTGGTCGCAGAAGGCCGCAACATGACAGTTGAAGACGTGGATAAGATTGCCCAGGGACGTGTCTGGGTGGGCTCCACAGCTAAAGATTTGGGCCTTGTCGACCATCTGGGCGGCTTTGGTGACGCTGTTGCTGCCGCGGCAACCGCAGCCGGCATTGAAGACTATGACGTTGTCTTCTACCGCGATTTCCCAAGCAAATGGGACCAGATGATCGCAGACATCCTGAATTCCAGCCTGGGCATCGACTTCAAGTCGCAAGCATCCCAAAGCCTGTCGCCGGTGATGCAGACGGCCATGAAGCTGAAAGGCGAAGCCGACATGCTGCTGAACTTCAATGATCCGATGGCCAGCTACGCGCTGTGCCTCTTGTGCAAGGTGGAATAGCCATGACTGACGTCAAGAAAACGGACGCCGAGTGGCGCGAGGAACTGACGCCTGAACAATATGCCGTGTGCCGCTGTGGCGGCACCGAGGCGCCCTTCACGGGTGAATATTGGGATACCAAGACGCCCGGCACCTACCACTGCGCCGGGTGTGGAGCCCCGCTGTTTTCAAGCGACACCAAATATGAAAGCGGTTCGGGCTGGCCCAGCTTCTGGGACGCAATCGATGAAAACGCAGTCGCGGAAAAAACGGACACCAGCCACGGTATGGTGCGCACCGAAATCCTGTGCGCCAAATGCGACAGCCATCTGGGCCATGTGTTTCCGGACGGGCCGCAGCCCACGGGCTTCCGCTACTGCACCAACAGTGCGTCCCTGAAACTGGAACCCCACGACAAGTAACGTTCGCAAATATGCAACACAGGCTTGGCAATTATCGATCTATCTAACCACCTGGCACAACCCTATCTTTCCTTCAAACGCAGCACCCGCTGCCCGTTATTGAAGGAAAGATAAATGACCAGCACCACGCAAGCCCCCCGCACCATCCTGCGCGTAGACGGAAGCGTCCGCACCAATGGTTCCGTAACCCGTGACCTGACAACCCGTTTCATCGAGTCCATCACTGAAAGCAATGATGTCGCCGTTCTGCGCCATGACCTGGCAAAGGGGCTGCCGTTGATTGGTGAAGACTGGGTCGGCGCCAACTTCACGCCTGAAGAAGACCGCTCAGCCGAACAGAAGCAAACGCTGAAACTGTCCGACGACCTGATCGCGGACCTGAAGGCTGCGGACGTTCTTGCAATCGGCCTGCCCATCTATAATTTCGGCGTGCCAGCCGGGCTCAAAGCGTGGGTTGACCTGATTGCCCGCGCCCGTGTCACCTTCCGCTACACCGAGAATGGCCCCGAAGGGCTTCTGACCGGCAAGAAAGCCTATCTGCTTGTGGCGTCTGGCGGCACAGTCGTTGGCAGTGATATCGACTTCGCCACCACTTACATGAAGCACGCGCTGGCTTTCGTCGGCATCACGGACGTGACAATCATTGCCGCTGACAGGATGGCTGTGGATGCCGAAGCCAGCCTTGCAAAGGCAGATGGTGAACTGACAGCCGCGGCAAACACACTAAAGCTTGCGGCGTAAAGCATGACAGACGGCGCCTATCACCCTTGGGCGCCCGCTATGCCTCCGTCTCAAACGCCGAAGTGTCGCCCATCAGAAGGTCGAAAACATCAATATCGCCAAGACCCGCGAACACGATGAAGAACATCACCAACATCATCACAGCAAAATAGGACACCCAGATGGGCCCGGCCTTGAAAAAGGCCTTCAACCAACCCTGCCCCTGGCCGATCTTCAGCGCAATGATCAGATAGATCGAGGTAACCCACCAGAAGATGGTGATGCTCAAGTCGCCACCATAGGTTGGCACGATCACCGTCATGGCCGTCATCAGCAGGAACAGGAAGGTATGGAAATGCAGTGAAAAGACAAATTGCTGCAGGTACACGCGGTCCTTGCCCCAATGGAACACGCGCAGAATGAACGCAAAAATCGGCATCAGCACAAATAGCGCCGGCGGCAGCCAGTCGTTGAACAGCTCGTTAAACGCTTCCGGGTCCTGAAGGGCTTCAGAAAAGCCTCTGGTCGCGCGTTTGAGAAAGGCCGGGTTTTCCGGATCATTGAGAATTTCGTCAATATCCTCCTGTTTCAACCCTTCCCGTGGGTCGTTGGAGTTTTTGACAAACATGGCGATTTCCACGTCATAAGGCCAATCGGTGTCAATCCTGACATCGCCACCCGCGCCGCCCGGGTCGCCACCTCCCATCAGCGACCGGATCAGGTCATCACCGTCAATCTTGACGTTTTTACCGTCCTTGGCTTCCCGGATCGCCTGTTTGGTTTCCTCCGGCAGGCGTTCAAAGCCTTCATCCCCCAGAACAAGGCGCACCTTTTCTTCAGGTGTCAGGTCCGGGCTTTTAATCGCCTCCAGGTCCTCTTTGGACAGGCCTTCCTTGGCAATTGGCTTGGTATCCTGCGCGGCAGTGCCGCCCTCGGTCGTGCTGGCCAGATCAGATTCCGCGAGCCCCGAAGACGCAACCTCCGGCGTCTGCCCCTCTGGTGGTGCCACGTCAGCAGGTGCTTCGACAACGTCTGGCCGGTCAATCGGTGTGACATGGATATCCAGGATGAGGATGTCGGCCACCTTCAAGATCACGAAAAACAGGATCGATATCACCAGATACAGCCGAAGCGGCGGCACAAAGCGCGCCCGCCTGCCGTCCCTGAACGCCCGCGTCAGACCACCAGGTACCAGCACAAGCAGGATCAATGTTTTGAAAAGGCGGCTGTCGGTTGAGATCACATCATCCAGAATTTCCCTGATCAGGGTCCAGATCGGTCGCTTCAGGTCGTCATCTTTCTGGCCGCAAATGTGACAGAAGGGACCGGTAAGCGGAGCATTGCAATTACTGCAAAGCGACCCGGTCTCCTTGATGGAGTTTTCCAGCGTTTTATAGTTGCCACCCTCGCGCAAATGCCGGTGATAGCGCTTGCGCTTAAGATGCAATATCCATTTGCGAATTAGATTTTTCATAAAGCCAGCCCCTTAAAGCCCTTATACAGAAAGACTTTTTCAGGCGCCAGCCCAAATGGGGCTGTGGTATCAGGCGCTCCTTAGCGCCTGGTCCCCGACAAATGGGTTGGACTGCCGCTCTGCGCCGAAGGTGGACAGCGGCCCGTGACCCGGCACAAAGGTCACCTCGTTCCCCAATGGCCAGAGCTTCTTGGTGATGGCGTTCACAAGGTCATCCATATTGCCGCGCGGGAAATCGGTGCGACCAATGGAGCCCTTGAACAGAACGTCGCCCACAAATGCCACCTTGTGGGTGGGCTCAAAGAAAACCACATGGCCCGGCGTGTGGCCGGGGGCATGAATCACCTGCAGCGTCACATTGCCTACCGTCACTTCGTCGCCGTCATCCAGCCACTGGTCGGGGGTACAGCACCTGAGGCCCGGCATATTATAGTTGGCTGCGTGTTCTTCGATGCCGTCGAGCCAGAATTTGTCGTCCTTGTGCGGGCCGATGATCGGCAGGCCCAGCTGTTCCTTGATGTCTTTCGCGCCGCCAGCATGGTCAAGGTGGCCGTGGGTAAGCAGTATCTGCTTCACGTCTACGCCCAGCTGCTTGGCCGCCTGCAGAAGCTTTTCAGCTTCCCCGCCCGGGTCAACAAACGCGCCTTCCATGGTTTCATCGCACCAGATGATGCTGCAGTTCTGCTGGAAAGCCGTTACCGGAACAATTTGCGCTTTTAACATCCTATACTCCTTGGGGCCCCATACATCCTGGGACAGCAATTCGGGCGGCACCCTACCCTGACAGGCGGCCGGCTGCAAGCAGGCCACCCCACTTTGACAATTTATGTCCTTGCCTTTGCGATTCAAGCTGAGCCAATCTAAGAACACAAATCGGGGAGGACATTTGGGTGAAGATACTGCTGGCGCTCATAATGGTGACTGGGCTTGGCGCATGCTCCGTCGTCACCACGCCCATCAAGGTAGCCGCAACCGCTGTGGAAACCACTGTGGATACAGCCACAACAGTTGTCAGGGTAACTGGTAAAGTGGTCGATCTGGCGGCTGATACCAAAGATGTGGTGAAAAAGGCCGATGACGTGGCCCGAAATTAACAGCAGCCAGCCTTATTGAACTCCCCAAATTTATGCGATATGATGCATTTAGTTTAGACCTAAAATAAATGCAGGTGAGAGAATGGCAACCGACCGCAAAGAAGACCAGGGCCCCGCAACGTCCGTTGATGTAACCGGCGAGGATATTCACTGGAACCAGGACATCAGCTATGGCTCCTACCTGCAGCTGGACAGGCTTCTGGAATGCCAGAACCCGCTGTCGACCAAACATGACGAGATGCTGTTTGTCGTCATTCACCAGGCGTCAGAGCTGTGGATGAAGGCCTGCATTCATGAACTGGGCGCCGCGATGAACCATCTGGCGGCTGATGATCTTGGCCCGGTGCAGAAGATGCTGTCGCGCGTGGCAAAAATTCAGGCCAACCTGCAGCAGTCGTGGGAGATCCTCTCGACTATGACGCCAGCTGATTATGCCGCCTTCCGGGACGACCTGGGCCAGAGCAGCGGCTTCCAAAGTTTCCAGTACCGCGAGATTGAGTATCGCCTGGGCAACAAGAACGCCCGCATGGCCGAAGCGCACAAGGCCTCGCCCGCGCGCTATAACCACCTGCAGGAGGTACTGGACAGGCCCAGCTTTTATGACCTGTGCCTGCAGCTTCTGGCGAGGCGCGGCTTTGACATCCCTGCCGACAAGCTGGAGCGCAAGTGGCGTGAGCCCTATGAAGCCTCGAAAGGTGTTGAAGACGCCTGGCTCAAGATTTACCAGGACACAAACAAATATTGGGACCTCTATGAGCTCGCCGAAAAGCTGGTGGACCTGGAGCATCACTTCCACGCCTGGCGCTTCGCCCACATGAAAACCGTTGAACGCATCATCGGCTACAAGAAAGGCACCGGCGGCACGGGCGGCGTGTCCTATCTGGTGAAAGCGCTGGACCTCCGCTTCTTCCCTGAACTCTGGACGCTCAGGACAAGCCTGTGACCAGGATTTATGACATCAGCCAGACCATTCGCCCTGGCATCCCGGTGTGGCCGGGCGACAGGAGCTTTGCGCTTAACCGCACCTGGAACATTGAGCCCGGCTGCCCGGTGAATGTGAGCGAACTTGTCATGTCCACCCACACAGGCAGCCACGCAGACAGCCGCCTCCATTTCGATGAGCAGGGTGTGGACTGTGCGGCGACACCGCTTGACGCCTATATCGGCCCCGCCACGCTGATTGACCTGTCGGCTGAGGTGCCGTCTGGCGGCCTTGTGGAGCCCCGGCATCTGGAAGGCAAGCTGCCCGCGCGGGTCGAGCGTGTGCTGATCAAGCTGTTTGATCGTTTCCCGCACGAAGGCTGGGACCCGAAGTTCCCCGCCATGCACCCAGACAGCATCCAGTTGCTGGCGGACCGGGGCTGCAAGCTGATCGGCCTTGATGTGCCGTCCCTGGACCCACAGGACAGCAAAACGCTGGACGCCCATTTCAAGGTGGATGCCACGGGCATGGCCATCCTTGAAGGGCTTGTGCTCGATAATGTTCCAACGGGCGACTATGAGCTGATCGCCCTGCCACTGAAGATTGAGGGCGCCGACGGCAGCCCCGTACGTGCTGTATTGAGGAGTATCCCATGATCCCAACGTCACTTGATTGGTGCCAGGAGCAAGACCGCAACGACCCGCTGGCTCCGATGAAAGATCGTTTCGATCTGCCGGAAGGCGTCATCTATATGGACGGCAACAGCCTTGGCGTGCTGCCAAAGGGCGTGGACGCCCGCATCGCTGACGTTGTCAAAAAAGAATGGGGCCAGGACCTGATCAAAAGCTGGAACACGGCGGACTGGATTAACCTGCCTGCCCGGGTCGGCAGGAAAATCGCCCCCCTTGTTGGCGCCAAGCCGAATGAGGTCGTGATGGCCGACAGCACGTCGATCAACCTGTTCAAGGTAGCCGCCGCCGCCTGCCGGATGAACAAGGGCCGCACCAAAATCATAACGGAACCCGGCAATTTCCCGACCGACCTTTACATGCTGCAGGGCCTCTCGGACTTCCTTGGCCCCGATGTGGCACTCCAGGTGGTTGAGCGCGACCAGATTATTGACGCTATTGATGACGACACGGCTGTCGTGGTGCTCACGCACGTGCATTATGTCACCGCCGATATGTTCGATATGAAAGCTGTCACCGAAGCCGCGCACGCAAAAGGCGCACTGATGGTCTGGGACCTCAGCCATTCAACAGGCGCTGTACCGGTGGACCTGAACGCAGCAGGCGCCGACTTCGCCGTCGGCTGCGGCTATAAATATCTGAACGGCGGCCCGGGCGCGCCAGCCTTCCTTTATGTGGCAGAGCGCCACCAGGCGGCCGTCAAGCAGCCGCTCACCGGCTGGTTCGGCCACAAAACACCGTTTGAGTTCCTCGATGACTATGAACCCGCAGGCGATATCCGCCGGATGCTGGTGGGCACCACAAGTGTGATGGCCGCCAGTGCACTGGATGAGGCCATGAATGCGTTTGAAGGCGTGGACATGATGGTGGTCAGGAAGAAATCCCAGGCGCTGACGGACCTGTTTATCGCGCTCTGCCGCGAGAAGCTGAAAGACCACGGCGTTGGCCTGGCCACCAGCGAAAACCCGGGCAAACGCGGCAGCCATGTGTCACTCAAGTGCGAGAACGGCTATGCGGTGATGCAGGCGCTGATCGAGCGCGGCGTGATCGGTGATTTCCGCGCGCCAGACTTCATGCGCTTCGGCTTCACCCCGCTCTATCTGGGCTTCGAGGATGTCTACCGCGCCGTTGAGATCATGGCTGATATCTTCGAAACTGGCTTCTGGAAGGAAGCCCGCTTCAATGAAAAAGGCGCCGTGACCTAGCCTTAGCCCTGCCGGCGCCAGATTTTCCCGTCTGGCGCCACCTGGATGCCACCCACGTAACGTTCGGCGCCAACATGCGTCATCCAGTCTTCGCGTCCTTCTAGGCACGCACGCCCGAGATCCGTGATCAGGAAACTCATTTCCGGCCAATCGTTCCCCGTTGCCGTCAATGCGCCGCCGTCCCTCAGCCGCTTCAGGTCGTACCAATACATCTGGTCACCCAGATAAGGCAGCGGTTCGTGTTCATGGGTCAGCGCCTTGAACAGGTCACCTGCACGCATCTCGTTGCCTGTAGCGAGGATTTTGAGGGTCAATTCCTCTGTCAGGCTGAGGCCCGATGATTTAGCCGGTAGCTCCTTCAGATGCCGCATGATGGCCGGGGCACACAGGGGCACATCGGGTGTGCCCTTTTGTGCGATGCGAACAAGACTATGCGGTGTGCCCTCCGTCAGTGCCGTCCACACCTCCGCGCCCAGTTTCAGCATGCCGTCTGTCACCTGAACGCGCGCTTCATAAAGCTTCGCCAGGTCATCCCCAGCCAGTTGGCCAAGGCCAATAAAGCGGGGTTCAACTGGATAGTCACCGACACACACCAGCTCAAGCGCCGGGCGCTCTTCGAGCGCACCGAAATGCTTCAGCAGATACATCAGGATCAGCTGGTCATAGCTGTCGTGCTCAAACCACAAAACAACCCGCTCAAAGGCGGCAGCATTCGCCAGCCGGGCATACCTAAGCCGTTGTTTCTTCAAGGCCTGTGCGGGGTCCAGCCCATAAGCGTCGGTAATGAAATTCAGCCGGCTTTCAAGAAATTTTTCCTGCGGCAGGTCCAGCACCGGCCCCTGACAGAAGGGATCGGAGAAATCCAGAAACGCCCCGCTGATGCCGGCGCCTTCAAGAGCAGCCTGAATGTCGCTACCGCAACGGATATGCAATGTCTTGTCACTGTCCATGGGCCGCACAGTTGCAGAAAAGACAAGCGGACACAACGCTTTAGCGCTGTGAAATCGGATAAATTTTCGTGATAATTCTGAAGAAGGGAGAACTGGCTGGGGCGGCAGGATTCGAACCTGCGCATGCCGATACCAAAAACCGGTGCCTTACCGCTTGGCGACGCCCCAACTGGTTCGTGGCGCGGTTTTAGTAGAACCGTCCGAGACTGTAAAGACTTTTTTTTGTACTTTTTTTTGGATTTCGATGACGGATCAACTTCACAAAATTTCAAGCATCTTTTTCAGCCGCCTCCAGCACCCAGATAGTCCGCCATAACCCACCAATTCCTGCGGCTTTCACCAATTTTTCGGGCGGCGACTTCAGCTTCCTCCGCCGTCTCAAAAAGGGCGAAACAGGTGGCCCCGCTGCCGGACATACGCGCCAGTGTAACACCGTCCTGGCACATGAATTCATCAAGCACATCCGCAACCGCCGGACAGATCGACCGCGCCGCGCCTTCAAGCGCGTTCCGGCTGCTGGCTGCAAGGTCATGCACATTGGCGCATAACGCTTCAGCATTCTGAAGCGGTGCATCAAAGGCCGCTGCCGCAACGTGATAAGCCTTGAACACCGCCGGGGTCGAGAGCGGCTCCATCGGATTTACCAGAACAATACCGGCCTGCCAACCAAGCGATACAGGCTTCAGCTCTTCACCGATTCCGCGCACCAACAGAGGCACCTGATGCAGGCATGCGGGGACGTCAGCGCCCAGTTGAAGCGCGATTCCCTCAAGCACACTCATGGGCAGCTTCAGCTTCCAGAACTGGTTCAGCGCCAGAAGCGCCGCGGCCGCGTCAGATGACCCACCACCAATGCCCGCTGCCACTGGGAGGTTCTTTTCAAGCGTTACAGCTACGTTTGGCTCAAGCCCCGCATGAGACGCCAGCAGCATGACAGCCTTGGAGACCAGGTTGCCCTCGCCTGCCCCACCCAATGCCTCGAGAGCCGACGCAAACGGGCCTTCCAGTGTAAAGGTAAACTCTGGTGCTGCGGCCACAGTGACCCTGTCGCCACCTTTAGTGAATACGAACAGGCTCTCGAGCTCATGATAGCCGTCAGCGCGGCGGCCTGTAATATGCAGGAACAAGTTCACTTTGGCCGGCGCCGTCACGCTGACAGGCGGCAGGGCTGCCCACAAGGGCATGCTCATGACGGCTCTTCAAGCCCCAGCTCGAGCTTTTCCTTGAGGGATTCTCTCTCATCGTCCGAGGGGCTGTTGTCCATGGCGTGACGCCACTGGAAGCGGGCTTCGATCCGGCGGCCAACGCGCCAATAGGCGTCACCAAGGTGGTTGTTGATGGTCGGGTCTGTGGGTTCGAGCCGCACAGCTTTTTCCAGATATTGGACCGCGGCCAGGTAATCGCCTGTCAGGTAATGAACCCAGCCCAGGCTGTCGACAATGAAGCCATCATCTGGCTGTTCGGCCACAGCCTGTTCAATCATCGCCTTGGCTTCATCAATGTTCTCGCCCCGGTCAATCCAGCTGTAGCCCAGGTAATTGAGCACGCTGGCTTCTCCCGGATTGAGCTGAAGCGCGGTCTGCAGGTCGGCTTCGGCCCGCTGCCAGTTACCCATGCGCTCATAACAGACACCACGGGCGAAGAAGATGAACCAGTCAGATTGCTGCGCAGAGCGAATCTGGCCAATCGCCTGCGTATAATAATGTACGGCTTCTTCAAATTTCTCTTCATCCCGCAGGAGATCCGCGAGCGCAGACAGGTGAGCGCTCGAATTTGGTGCGTCCCTCAGGGCTGCGCGCAACAGAGCCTCCGCCTCGCCGTCCCGGCCAGCGGACCTGAGCGCCCCAATGCGACGCAGCTCCGCCAAAGGCTTGAGCGGGCTGGTTTGCGGCACAGCAGCGTATGCTGACACGGCAGATTCAGGGGTATCAATCTGCTCCAGCAGGTTTCCCAGCAGGAAATAAATCTCGGACACCTCTGGTGTCAGGTAAGAAGCCACACGCAAATAAATGATTGCAGCTTGCTGCGACCGGCTTTGGGCAAACTCTGTGGCCAAACGGTAGAACACCAGGCCTGCTGCACCGCGCGGGTTGGTGGCGTCCTGGCTGGGGCCGAAGCCGCCCGTGATGCGCATGCCTTCGCGCAGCAGGAAGCGGTTGTCGCCAAAGCGCTTGGTCTGCTCGCCCAGGAATTCCCGCGCTTGCTGTTCCTTGCCTGTGCGCGTCAACATGTCAGCGTAGGCCACAAGCGGCTGCAGGGATGCCGGGCGCTCATCTGACGCCAGGGTCTGATAGGCACTGGATGCCGCGTCATACCGACCGAGGTGATCAAGGATATAGGCGTAATGCTCCTGCCCGATCACACCAAGCCGCGGGTCATTGATAAGCGGCGCGAGCGCCTTGCTGGCGGCCACCAGGTCATTTTCCGCTGCATAGCTCCAGGCCCCGAGGATCGGTGTGATCAGGAAACCGTAGCCAGCCCCCTCCTGCTCGCTCAACCGTTCACGTACAGCTGCCCAATCTTCATGCTTGTAGGCCTCAAGCACATACATCAGGTGCACCAGATCATCATCGACCGGCTCCTCCGAACCTTGCATCCTGACGGCGAGCGAGGCCGCCTCATCCATTCGGCCGGCATACACAAGCTGGAAGAAAGCACGGTCAGCGACAAAGCCGCTTTCCGGGTCAGCATTCAGGGCTTCAAGGAAATAGTGGGCTGAAGAGGCGTGTTGCTCATTCTGCTGGGCAAGCGTGGCGGCGACAAACGGACCATACATGGTATTGTCCGCGTCCACCGCCCGAAATTCGCTATGAAGCGTCGATGGCGCCGGGGCCAGCGTGGCAGGGTCGGAACCCTGACCCGCGCATCCCACAAGCGCCAAGGCGAAAGCCAGTGATTTGATAGGCTGCATGCCTGCCCTTTGTGCTCAAAACGTTACATATTGGGGTAGTTGGGGCCTCCACCGCCCTCAGGCACCACCCAATTAATATTCTGTGTAATATCCTTAATATCACAGGTTTTGCAATGAACACAGTTCTGAGCATTGATTTGCAAGCGCTTTTCTTCGCCGTTTTCACCCACGAATTCATACACCCCCGCGGGGCAATAGCGCTGTTCCGGACCGTTATAGTCAGCCAGATTGACTGTCACCGGAATGCTCTCGTCCTTGAGTGTCAGGTGAATAGGCTGGTCTTCCTCGTGGTTGGTGTTCGACAGGAACACGCTTGAGAGCTTATCGAAGCTGATCACCCCGTCTGGCTTCGGATAATCGATTGGCTGGCAGTCGGCCGCCTTTTTGGTGGCTTCGTTATCCTTGTGGACATGTTTCAGCGTCGGCATCAGGAAACCAAGGCCAATGGTATTCATCCACATGTCGAAACCGGCATACATGGTGCCCCATTTGGCACCGAACTTGGCAAGTGCCGGCCGGGCATTCCTGACCTTATAAAGATCTTTGTGAATCCAGCTCGATTTGAATGCATCTTCGTAGCCGCTTAGCTCAGTTTCACCGTTCGAGCCCGCAGCGATGGCGTCAAACGCGCTTTCCGCCGCCAGCATGGCTGACTTCATGGCGTTATGGGTGCCTTTGATGCGTGGAACGTTCACAAAGCCTGCCGCACAGCCGATCAGCGCACCACCAGGGAAGTAAAGCTTCGGCACGGACTGCAGCCCGCCTTCGTTGATCGCCCGAGCGCCATAGGCCACGCGGCGACCGCCCTCGAGGATCTTGCGTACTTCAGGGTGCGTCTTAAAACGCTGCATCTCATCAAACGGTGACAGATACGGGTTTTCGTAATCCAGCGTGACAACAAATCCGATGGCGATCTGATTGTTTTCCTGGTGATAGATAAAGCCACCGCCCGCTGTGTTGCCAAGCGGCCAGCCCTGGGTGTGAATCACCCGGCCCGGCACATGCTTCGATGGGTCGATGTCCCACAGTTCCTTGATACCGATACCGTATGTCTGGAACTGGCAGTTTTCCCGAAGGGCAAATTTGGCCTCAAGCTCCTTCGAGAGCGAGCCACGGCAGCCTTCCGCGAACAACGTGTATTTTGCGTGCAGCTCCATACCCGGCGTGTAACCAGCCTTCTGTTCACCGTCACGGCCAACGCCCATGTCACCCGTGGCAACACCTTTGACGCGGCCATCTTCATGATAGAGCACCTCAGAACCTGCAAAGCCCGGGTAAATCTCGACGCCCAGTGCTTCGGCCTGTTCTGCCAGCCAGCGGGTCAGGTTACCGAGCGACAGCGTATACATACCGTTGTTCGACAGAAGCGGCGGCATCATGAAGTGTGGCAGAGAAGACTTCCCGGTTTCAGACAACACCCAGTGCTGGTTGTCGGTCACCGGCGTATTCAGCGGTGCACCCTTTTCTTTCCAGTCAGGGATCAGCTCATTGAGCGCGATGGGGTCAACAACGGCGCCAGACAGGATATGCGCCCCGATTTCCGAGCCCTTTTCGATCACACAGACCATCAGCTCCTGGTCTTTTTCCTGGGCCAGTTGCATCAACCGGATCGCCGCAGACAGGCCTGCTGGCCCGCCACCTACGATCACGACATCAAATTCCATGGATTCACGTTCCATGTTGCGCTCCTTCAAACTTCCCTAACGTCCGGTGCCTAACTTCGCCACATCTTGCATGCGACCTCAACCCCAAACTGGACCGAAAACAATCATTTTCAAGTGTTTATGCCGTGCGTAGTGGCAAACGTCAAACGCTTGAAAGCAGATTCTTTTCGCACTGCAACATAAGTCATTGATGACGCGACGTCAGGCAGGATTTTTTTATGTGACCTGAAAGCGGAAAGTTTGAGCAAAATTTCAATGCATTTTTTACTTCTGTCTGACTATAGTGGTGCCCACGAGAGGCCGACAACTAACAACATTGGTTAAAAATGAGTTCACCTGAGCCCCAACATATGGACCCGGCAAGCCTTCTGGCATGGCACATCGCCATGGGCGCGGACGAGGCGATCGACATTGATCCGATCGACCGTTTCACGACAGAAGTACAAGCCCCGGTTATTGCCCGGCAGCACCCGCAGGCACAGAAGCCCGCGCCGCCTTCCGGTCCAAGACCTGTGGCTGCGAAGCCTGTGCAGGCCGTTGTTGGCGCCGGCCCCGAGGCCGCTGGCCGCGTTGCGGCGGAAGCGAGCACTCTTGAGGAACTCAAAGCTGCCATGGAAGCCTTCGATGGCGGCCTTCTGAAACGATCAGCCAAAAACACCGTGTTTGCGGACGGCACCCCTGGAGCCCCCATCATGGTGATCGGCGAAGCTCCCGGCGCAGACGAGGACCGTGAAGGCAAGCCCTTCGTTGGCATGTCTGGTCAGTTGCTGGACAAAATTCTGGGAGCTGCTGGCTTCTCGCGCACTGAAAACGTCTATATCACCAACATGGTGCCCTGGCGTCCGCTGGGCAACGCCACACCGGACGGGGCGACAATCGCCATGTGCATGCCGTTCGTGAAGCGCCATATCGAGCTTGCAAAGCCGAAGGTAATTCTGATGGTTGGCGGCGTTTCCGCCAAGGCCCTTCTGGGCACGGAGGAAGGCATCACGCGCCTTCGCGGCCGCTGGAAAGAGCTTGACATCGGTGGCCAGAAAATCGCCGCATTGCCTGTTTATCACCCAGCTTATCTGCTGCGCCAGCCCGCGCTCAAGGGCCATGCCTGGCGCGATATCCTGTCTGTGAAGAGGAAACTGTCCCTGTCATGAGTATCCGTGCTGTGTTCCGTCTGATGTTCGCCTTCTCGCTGCTATCCGCTGCTGCGCTCAGCGCAACTGCACGGGCCGACGTCGATGTACCGGATGTGCTCAGCAAGGAAGATATCAATCGTTACCAGAGAATTTTTGAGCTTCAGGAACAGGCCCGCTGGGAAAAAGCGGACCGCATGATCAAATATGTCGAGGACCCCATTTTGATGGGGCATGTGTGGTTCCAGCGCTATATGCACCCGACCGGATACCGCAGCAGCTATTCGGAGCTGGCAGGGTGGCTGAAATCCTACGCGGATCATCCCAATGCATGGCAGGTTTACCGCCTGGCGCGCAAGCGGCAGGGCAATGCACGGGCCCCAAGGCGCCCGATTGACACCCGCTATCCTGGCGTGACCGGCCAGGCCGCAGCACCAAAGCCGCCCCTGCCCCAGCGCACCCGGCTCGAGCGCACTGCCATCACCCGCTTCTTCGCCAACGTACGCCGGTATGTCCGCAACGGCCTGCCGGAGCGCGCCGAGAAGCGCTATTGGGCAATGGAAGCGCGCGGGCTTCTGGTACCCTATGAAAAGGCCGAAGCGCTGGAGCGCATTGCGTCGAGCTACTATTATAAATCCAACAACAGCAAGGCGCGCATCCTGTCGACAATGGCGGCAGAGTTTGCGCGGGAAATTGAACCCCATGCCGATTGGATCGCAGCCCTTGCCTATTGGCGGGATGGCGATTATGCGACGGCTTACCGGCATTTCAAATATGTCGGTGAAGCAGAACGCGCCGGTGACTGGCTGGCCTCTGGCGGGCAGTTCTGGGCCGCGCGCGCAGCCTATCAGATGGGTGATCCGATCACCGCGACAGAGCACCTGCGCACGGCGGCCAGCTTTCAGGAAACCTTCTACGGCATGATTGCCGCACGCCAATTGGGCATTCGCCCCAAAATCGATTGGGCCGTGCCGGACCTGGAGCGCGACGCCCTTGATAATCTGATGCAGTACCCTGCAACACGGAGAGCCATCGCCCTGGCCGAAGTGGGCTGGCACCATATTGCAGACGAAGAGCTGCGCCTTCTTTGGGGCCGTGAAGGCACCGCCGTGCAGGATGACCTGCTGCCGCTGGCGGCCAAGCTGAACCTGCCAAACATCCAGATCAGACTGGGCCGCGTTGGCGGCACAGGGCACCCGGCCTCAACGGCTGTGCGCTATCCGCTGCCGGACTGGGAACCTGCGGGCGGCTTCACCGTCGACAGGGCGTTGATCTTTGCCATGGTACGCAAGGAAAGCGATTTCCGCATCCGCGCCAGAAGCCACGCCGGCGCTGGTGGCCTGATGCAGGTTATGCCGGCAACGGCCAGCTACATCTCCAAGAACCGTCGCCTGCGCCGGGACCGCAAAAAGCTGTATGAGCCAGAATTCAACATGGCGCTGGGGCAGCAATATATCGAATATCTGATCGATTCCGATTATGCCGAAGGCAACCTGTTCATGGCGCTTGCCGCCTATAACGGCGGGCCCGGTAGCCTGATGGAATGGCAGAAGGAAGTGATTTACGAACAGGACCCGTTGCTGTTTATCGAATCCATTGGCTTTTATGAAACACGCAGCTATATCGAACGGGTGATGGCCAACTTGTGGCTCTACCGTATGCGCCTGGGCCAGGAGACGCCAAGCCTGGACGCTGCAGCCTCAGGCGCCTGGCCTGTGCTGGAACGCCTGGATACAGAAGCGACCGCTGTTGCCATGAAGCGCGCTCAAACCCGAACCGTTACAAGGACAAGAACCCTTGCCGAAGATTGATGAAAGCCGCCCGTTCATTCCGGTAAACATTGCCGTTTTGACCATTTCCGATACTCGTACTTTTGAAGACGACCGCTCAGGCGATACGCTGGCGAGCCGCGTTGAGGAAGCCGGACATAAAGTGGCGGACCGGAAGATCATCAAGGATGATATCCCATCGATCACCAATCAGGCCAAAGCCTGGATTGCTGATGCGGGTATTGACGTGATCATCGCCACTGGCGGCACGGGCCTGACCGGGCGGGATGTCACCCCGGAAGCATTTGAAGCGCTTTATACAAAGCCCATCCCCGGCTTTGGCGAGCTGTTCCGCATGCTGTCATACGACCTGATCGGCACCAGCACGATCCAAAGCCGCGCCACCGGCGGCCTTGCGGGAACAACCCTGATGTTCGCCCTGCCCGGTTCAACCGGCGCGGTGAAAGATGCCTGGGACAAAATTCTCGTCACGCAGCTCGATAACCGCTACCGCCCCTGCAATTTCGTGGAAATGATGCCCCGCTACGGCGAGAAATAGCGCCTTGCACAATTGCCATCAGTAATTGTATTTGATACAAATCCTTGAGACTTTCGTTTGGGGGATTGTTGTCATGAAACGTCATCTTGCTGCGGCACTGCTTCTTTCCGCGTCCTTGGGCATTACCACTCCAGCTTTTGCAGGCCTCAGCCTTGAGGAACATGAGGCACGGGCGCAAACCATGACGGTGCGCGAAGCCTATGCAGCCTATGAGGAATGGGTGAAGAAAGAGTCGCGTTATTATGCCGAACCTTACGCGCACCGCGTCTATTCCCTACTCAAAGAGGCGGCGGCACAAGACGAAAGGCATGCCAAAAATCTGGCACAGGCGAGCTTGAATTATGGTCGCCTGCTCTTGTCTGTAAATAAGCGCGATCAAGCGGAAGAAATCCTTGAGGAAGCCTTGGTACTTTTTCAGAGCCAGTATGGCAATGATGCCCCAGAGGTTATTGATCCACTGATGGATCTCGGCCATGCAGAGACAAAGTTTCTGAGCGGGACAACCGGCGGCAAATATTATCGGCGTGCAATTGAAATAGCTGAAAAACTAGAAGGGGAAGACTCCGCCCTCGTCGGCCAGCTCTATTATGAGATGGCCGAACAGCAACTGGTTATGGGCGCAGGAAAACGTAACCTGGCAGTCGGCAATCTCAAAAAAGCCTACAAAATTTTTCAGGCGACGCTGGGCGAAAATCATGGACGCACCGCCTTGGCAAGCTATCGCCTTGGCGAGCTGAAAAAGCTGGATAAGCGGTATGATGCTGCAGCGGAATTTCTGGAAGCCGCAGTGCGGGTCTACGATAGCGGCGCACCGAACGAGCGACTGACGCAACGCATGCATACCCTATTGGTAGAAACCTATGAAAAAATGGGCGAAAGCGACTTGGCGACCAAGCATTGTCAAGCCGTTGGCCGCATCAAGGAAGCCAACCGCGACCCCGTGGAGACGGGTGAAAGCTACGAACCCTTGTTTCTTGCCCAGCCCAAATACCCTGTATCCGCACAACGTCGAGGCCTTGAGGGCACAGTGGTGCTTGAACTGACCGTCACCAAAGATGGGCGCACCAGTGATTTTCGTGTGATGGAACGATATGGCCCCGATGACTTCGTTAAGGCTTCTATCGAGGCTGCCAGAAAATTTCGGTACTCCGCACGCCACGAAAACGGCCAGCCGGTAGACACAGCGGGGGTAAAATACCGTTTCGTTTACTCACTCCGCTGAAGCAGCCCTGAGGGCGGCAATGAAATCCCGCTATATTCGTCGGTCCGGTGACAACACAGCCGTAAACACGCCAGCTAGCAGCGGTACGGACCTGAAAAAGAAAATCCCGCACAGAAGACTGGAATCAGAATTTCATGCGGGATTCCGCCGTTTGAAGTCGCTCAACCAATTTTTGGCTTCCATCCGGGTGCCCCCTCGCCTACTCTGCCCGGCAAATAACACAAGATAACTCTGGGGAGAGGACGTGTTTCAGTTCAAGCGTATTATGGCAGCCAGCTTGGCCAGCCTGGCAATCACCGCACCAGCATTGGCACAAGATGGTGACGCCCGCAGTGGTGTCGTACAGATGCTGGCAGATGGCATTAATGCCTTGGGTGACTTTGTTTTCCGGACCGTAAACATCTTCGGCCTGGAGGTGGAATGGATTGTTGCCTTCCTCGCCCTGCCAATGATTATCCTCACTCTCTATTTCGGTTTTGTGAATCTGACCAGCTTCAAACGTGCCTGGCGGATTGTGAAAGGGGATTATCACGACCCCAAGGCCGACGGCGAAGTAACTCAGTTCCAGGCCCTATCCACTGCCCTCTCAGGTACAGTCGGGCTTGGTAACATTGCAGGCGTGGCGGTTGCCATCTCTACTGGTGGCCCTGGCGCCACTTTCTGGATGATCCTGATTGGCTTCTGCGCCATGACCCTGAAGTTCGCGGAATGTACGCTGGGTGTGAAATACCGCGATGTACGCGAAGACGGCAGCGTAGCTGGTGGCCCCATGTATTATCTGGAACGTGGCCTGAAAGGGCGCGGCGAAGGATGGGCCAAGGTTGGCAAGATCCTCGCATGGTCCTACGCGATCCTTGCATGGCCGACGCTTCTGCAGGTCGCCCAGGTTAACCAATCATTTGAAGCTGTTTCAGCCGTAACCGGCATCGATAGCGAACCAAGCCGGTGGGGTTTTGGGGTGATCATGGCCGTCCTGACTGCAATTGTGATCATCGGCGGCATCAAGTCGATCGCCAGCGTGACAGCACGCCTGGTACCCGCCATGGCTGGCATCTACATTTTGGGGGCGCTGGTTATTATTGGCTCTCACATTACTGAGGTTCCAGCCGCGTTTGTCACAATCTTCGAATCCGCATTCTCGCTTGAAGCTGGCTTGGGAGGGTTGGTCGGCACGATCATCATTGCTATGCAGCGTGCCGTCTACTCCACCGAAGCTGGGCTTGGCTCGGCTACCATGGCGCACGCTGCAGCAAAGACGAGTGAGCCTGTTTCAGAAGGTATGGTTGCCCTGATGGAGCCCTTCGTGGACACAGTTGTGGTTTCCACCATGACCGCATTGGTGATTGTGATAACCGGTGTCTATTTGGATCAAGCAGATGCTGCGGGCATATCGCTCACCTCTTCTGCATTCGGCAGCGTCATCAGCTGGTTCCCATGGGTCTTGGCCGTCGCGGCCTTCCTCTTCGCCTATTCCACGATCATCAGTTGGGGCTATTATTCAGGGAAAGTCTGGGAATTCCTGTTTGGCGGCAGCACGCGCTCCATGAACTTCTTCAAGGTCGTCTTCTGCGTGGCACTGGTGCCAGGTGCGGTCTTCTCGGTGTCGGAAGTCTACACGTTGATGGACAGCATGTTCTTCCTGATGGCTGTTCCGAACGTGATCGGTATTTACCTCATGGCACCGGAATTGAAGCGGGACCTGAAAGACTATCTGGCGCGCCTGAAGTCTGGCGCGATCAAAGCCAACACCTAACTTTTTGGCGGCGCTGACGGCTGTCGGCGCCGCACCTATTTTCGGAGATATACCATGCGCACAATGATTGTATATTTTATCCTGATCTTCGGGTTTATGATGCCCGCCCAAGCCGGTGATGAGGACCTGGCAGGGGTGAACCGCACGCTTGATACCTTTCATGGCGCTGCATCTGATGCCGATTGGGATACCTATTTCGCGCTGCTGACCGAGGATTCCACCTTCCTGGGTACCGATGCGTCAGAGCGTTGGGACAAGCCCACTTTTCAGGCTTATGCCCTGCCAACCAAGGGCTGGACCTACACGGTGCGCGAGCGACACGTCAATTTCACACCGGACGGCAACACCGCCTGGTTCGATGAGCTTCTGGATAACACCAAGTATGGCACCAGCCGGGGCACCGGCGTGCTGATTCGCACAAATGACGGCTGGAAGATTTCACAGTACCACCTGACCTTCCCACTGCCGAATGACCTGGCGAAGGGAATCACCGAGCAGATTCAGGCATTTGAAGCGCGGCAAAAAACAGGCCAACAATAGGTCAGCAGCCTTGTCTTGAAACAGTAGCAAACGCGCCTCATGATTTCCCGACCAAAGGGGTTCCAATTGAGGGAAGAGGAGGCGTGTATGCCCGTTTCCGGTGTTTTGGGGCGTTTACTTGAGTATTGGCACACTTTACCGCGCGAAGCAGGCGCGGCCATGCCCAGAAAATGTGTGCTGCATCCAACAGATTTACACGAGCTGCTGCCACGCATCTCGCTGATGAAACGCATAGACCGTTATGACGTGCAGGTGTCCATGATTGGCACGTCGCAGGATGCCCTCTGGCAGGCACCAATGGCAGGCATAAACGCGTTTGACCTGACAACACCGAACATGCGGGAAAATACAGCCCGCCTGTATGAAGCCATTCTGGACCAGCCCAGCGGCGTACAGATGCAGGAAACCGTCAGGCGCAGGACCGGCGACAGTGCTGAAGTGGAATCACTTTATCTGCCGCTGGCCGACGATGACGGTACGCCAACCTTTATTATCGGCTGCTCGGTCTATCTGAAGCAACCACGGTATGGCCGGATCAATGACCGCCTGATGCTGGATCACCAGAAAGTTTCCAATCTGGAATTCCTGGACTTGGGACGCGGTAAGCCACTGGTGACGTTTGAAAAGCCAGCGCCAAGGCCACGGCCCGAACCTGAAACGCGTTGGTGGGACCGCTTCATGCCGTCAAGGCCACGGCCAGGTAGCGATGAGTATCTGGACGCCTGAGAATCCTCCTGGAGGATGGTCGGGAGACAGGTGCCGCAGATGTAAATCCGTGCACTGATGCTCCCTGACCATCTTCAGGCCAATCTTCAGGCCAATCTTCAGCTCATTCTTTCAACCATCCTGAACAGCATATTGGGGAAAAAGCGCTTCACCCACAGGGCTTTCATTTCGCTGCCCTCGCCCACCGGAATCTCTTTTTTGCCCTTCTTGAACCCTTGCATGATGACCCGCGCGCATGCGTCCACATCCATGCCGCCGGCGATATTCTTGTCTACCTTGGCAAATTCGGAGCCATCGCCTTTGAGGGCATTCTTGGCGATATTGGTGCGTATGAAGCCAGGCGTGATGGTGGTGACATGAATGCCGTCTTTCGCCACTTCAGCCCGAAGGGCGTCAAAAAAGCCCATCATCGCGTGTTTGGCAGCGCAATAGCCCGTCCGCTGGGATACACCGATCTTGCCAGCCACCGACGCTGTGACCGCCAGATGGCCACTTTTTTGAGCCCGCATGATCGGCAAAACAAGTTTGGTGAGGGCGATCTGGCCGAACACGTCGACTTCGAAAAGCCTACGGTAGGTTGCCATTTCCGTGTCCACGCACAGGGACCGCTGCGAAATGCCCGCATTGTTGATCAACATGTCGATCCGGCCGGTGAAGGCCTTGGCCTCGGCAACCTTTCCTTCAAGCGCTGCTTCATCCGTGACGTCCAGGGGAAGGACGAGAATGTTACCCTTGTCTGCCCCCTCGCTGACACAGGCCTCCCGGACACGCTCCAGTTCCTCTGCGCGGCGGGCAGACAGGATGAGCTTCGCGCCTTCTTTGGCAAACTGGTGTGCCAAGGCTTCGCCAATTCCTGACGATCCGCCAGTAATCCAAATGGTTTGACCCTCAAACATGATATTCTCCCGATGTGATCTTGACGGTGATAATAAACCGAAAGCTTTTGGCTTCAACTGGCCGTGCTATCAAAGAACGGTGAATTTCCTTTTCAAAACAATCCCCTTCCCTTAGGTTGAGCGTGATCGGAGCAAACCCAATGCAGTTCCAGACACCGACAATTGCGGGCCTTATAAAGGCCGCCATTCAAGCCGCAAAAGCCCGCTTTGAGCTGCTGGTGCTTTTAGGCCTGTTGGCCGGCATTGGCAGCAGCATTGTCTATGCCCCAGCCGTTGCAGTGCTTGAAGGGCTGATCGAAATTCAGCAGGAAACCGGCACACCAGACGAAAAGAGCGCCGAATTTGCCGCCGCCTTCAATGATGGGGCCTCCATCTTACTTCTTGGCCATCTGGCCGCCACAGCCGTATCCACATTCTTGCTGGTGCCGTTTGCCAGGGCCTCTGCCCCGGGGCAATTAGTGCCGTCAGCAGGTGGATTGAAGGCCTTTTTGATACGGGGCCTTCGGTCGTTCCTCCATATGGTCGCAGTGAACGGCATCACCATTCTTGTCGGCCTCTTTGTCCTGTCGCTTACAGCAGGGCTCGCGTTAGCTTTGGGTCCACTGGCCAACGCCCTCGCCATGGTTGGCGGCGGCGTGGTGATCTGGATGTCAATTGTCCTGACAGGCACCGCCCACCTGGCGATCGCCGCTGAAGCCCGTGACCGGCGTGAAACACTGCCGTCCGCTTTTATGCGAGCCCGTCTTTTCATGGTGCCCATTGCCGCCTCCTTGGGGCTGCTATTTCTGATTGCTGCGGTGTTTTATCTGGTCATCGGCAGCCTGGCCATAAGCCTGGTGCCGGAATCGTTTGAACCCCGCATGGGCCTGATCGTGTCCGGGTTCGTGGTGTACCTGACATCAGCACTGCATGTGGCGGCACTCTATCAGGTACCGGATTTTCGCGACCTCCGCCCCAACTAGGCCTCACTGCCCCCGTTCCAGCGGAAGGCAGGGCTACGCTTCTCAAGAAACGCCCTGACACCCTCAGTCGCGTCCTCGGCTGTGTGGGCATCCTTGAACATTTGCGCTGTCTGGTCGTCATCATCATGCTGGCCGTCAAGGATCAGGCGAATGGTCTGTTTAATGCCGCGCACCGAATATTGTGACACCTGGGCGATTTGCTGCGCAAATGCCTGGGTCCTTTCCGCCAATTCACCTAGGGAAAACAGCTCATCCACCAGGCCAATACGCAGTGCTTCATCGGCGTCCACCACCCGGCCGGTAAACAGCATGCTTTTGGCCTTCGCTGGCCCCACAAGGTCCATCAACTGCTTGGTGTCATTGAGGGGATAGATCAGACCCAGCTTGGCCGGCGTGATTGCAAACCGTGCTGTATTGGCTGCAAAGCGCATGTCGCAGTGAATGGCAAGGCCACAGCCGCCGCCCATGCAGGCCCCTGCCACCTGGGCGATGGTTGGCTTCTTCGCCCGTGCCAGCGTCCGCTGGGCTTCCCGAATAGCCAGCCTGTTACTTTCCTGCCGATCCGGCGACGTCGCAATCTGTTCCAGCTCTGCAATGTCTGCCCCAGCGGAGAATGCTTTTTCCGTAGACGAACAGACAATGATGACGCGCACGTCCGGGTCCGCATCAAGCCGCGCCACAGCGCCTGGGATTGATGCCCACATGGCTTCCGACATGGCATTGCGCTTCTCCGGCCTGTTCAGCACCAGGCGACCGATGGGACCAACTTTTTCAAGGAAAACAGGGCTTTGGCGATCATTCAGGTCAGTCATTCGTGTCTGCTTTCCTTAAAACAAAGTGTGTTGGCGTTCTTGCTCTGGCGGCTCCAGGCATTCCGGCGCATCAAACCGCACATCATTGAGACGGCTGTTAACTGCGCGCCACTCGAATGCAGTCTCTGGCATAAAATCAAAACTTTCCAGGAAGCCGCGGGGTAGCGGGTCGTGGGGTGTGAGCCAAGCCCCATACTGCTCCCGCTTTACAACAAGCGGCATCCGGCTATGCAGGCTGCGCATCGGCCCGTTGGTCGGCCCCGTCAGGATCGCCATGGTTTCCAGCCAATGTTCGCCTGCCGGGCCATGCCAGGTGGTCCAGATGCCCGCAAAGGCCTGCAGGCCACCGCCGACGGGGGTGATCAGGAAAGGCTGCTTGCGTCCATTCACTGTTTTCCATTCATACCAGCCATCAAAAGGCACCAGGCAGCGTGTCCGCTTCATCGGAGACCGGAAAGAAGGCTTCTCAGCCACGGTTTCCATGCGTGCGTTGATCAGCGGCTTGGCACCCAGTTCCTTTTTCCACTCTGGCACCAACCCCCACTCGACTGCGGCAAGCTCAGCCAAACCGCTCTCGTTATTGCGGACAATCAGCACCGGTTGACCGGGGGAAATATTGTATCGCGGCGGTATGTGTGCATCTGCGCGCACGCCAAACAATGCCTTCATTGCATCCTTTGGCGATGTCATCAAATAACGTCCACACATAAACCCTTGCCTCTTTTGTCGTCCACTCCCATTGTGGGGCTTATGTGCAAAGAAATAGCATGCTTATGACAGAGGCAAGTGAAAAGCCGGATCACCGGCAAAATCCGACGCGTCCGGTCGTGGGCGTTGGTGCCGTGGTGATGAACGGCAACAATGTTCTTCTGATCAAGCGCGGCAAGCCCCCCAAGGAGAATGAGTGGAGCCTGCCTGGTGGTGCTCAGCTATTGGGGGAGACAGCGTTTGAGGCCGCTGCGCGCGAAGTGTTCGAGGAAACAGGCCTTACGATCCAGCCAACCTGCCTGTTAGACGTTGTCGACTATATTGACCGGGCGCCTGATGGATCGCTCGAATTTCACTATACCTTGATCGATTATCTTGCCCTGACCACCGATCGTCATCCGGTTGCTGGCACTGATGCGGTCGATGCACGCTTTTTCCCTCTTGAGGAAGCCCTTGCGCTGCCGCTATGGGCGGAAACCCGGCGTATCATTGCCTTGGCGGCGGAGAAATTGGCGACGCTTTAAACTGTTGCATAGAACAGCCGCTCATGTCTCATCTCCATGCCTCCAGCGGTCCCAATGCGGTATATTGCCGCCCAGGTTAGTGACCATGAAATCGATAAAGACACGTACCTTTTCAGGCAGATAGCGCTTCTCCGGGAAAACCGCATATATCGCCTTATGCGGCATTTCATAATCAGACAATATGGGCACCAGTTTCCCTGATTGAATATCCGGCCCGGCAACAAAAGTCGGCAAGCGTCCAATCCCCAGGCCCTGCAGCAATGCCTCGTGCAAAGCTTCGCTGTTGTTCACCTGGTAATTGCCTTCTATCCGAACGCGGTCTTCCTCACCGTTCCTGATAAACACCCACTCAGGTACCCCTGTATGATACGTAAACAGGATGCAATTATGCTGTATCAGGTCCTGTGGCGATTTTGGCATACCGTGCCTTGCGATATAATCCTCAGATGCGCAAAGAACGCTGTGGAGCGGCGCCAGCTTCCGGGCGATCAGCGACGAATCCGGCAGGTCGCCTGCGCTTAATGCAACATCGAAGCCCTCCGCAATGACATCACGGGTCTGGTCGCTCATATCCATATGAATTTTAACATTCGGATACTGCTTTAAGAATTGTGGGATGATCGGCGCAATGTGAAGGCGCCCAAATGACATTGGTACGCTGAGGCGCAGCGTCCCTTGCGGCGTCGCCTGCAATTCCATCGCCGCATTCTGGGCATCCTGCGCGGCATTCAATGCCTGCACCGCATGTTCAAGATAGCGTGCACCCGCTTCGGTCAGGCTTAATTTGCGCGTCGACCGCTGCAGCAATTTAACGCCCAGCTGACCTTCCAGCCCACTTATCCTCTTGCTCACCGCCGACTTGGTAATGCCAAGCTTTCCGGCCGCCTTCGAGAAGCTGCCCTCTTCAACCACACAGGTGAAAACTGGAATTGCGGAAATATCCTGCATGACGCCCAACTGTTTCCTATAAGTTAACAATATTTTTCAAAACAACCATATTATCACCAATTTAGAAACGCAATAGATTGTCTGGGTACAGTCATTACAGAAGGAGAGCAGACAATGGCTCGATTGGAACATGTGAATCTGGTTGTCAAAGACCTCGACGCGACATTGGATTTTATCCTGACTGCGTTTCCAGACTGGCGGGTGCGCGGAACAGGCGAAGGCGACTGGTACGGCACAAAACGAAAGTGGCTGCACGTTGGTACCGATGACCATTACATCACGTTGAACAATGGGGGTACCGGCAGCAACCGCGACCTCAAAGGGCATCTGCCAGGTCTCGCCCATATCGGGTTTATCGTTGATGATATGGAAGCCGTCGCAAACCGGCTCCAAGCCAAGGGATACGAAATAGCGACCATTGGCGCCGATCACCCCTTCAGGAAAACTATCTATTTCATCGATCCGGCCGGCTTTGAGTTCGAATTTATCGAATATCTGAGCCAAAAGCCGGAAGAAAAAAACATGTATGGCGGGGAAACATCAGGGATCACCCGCGTCAGCACAGCAATTTAAGGATAACCGCAATGAACAGCACAAACTTTATAACAGACCTCTACAAGAATGCGGTTGACGGTATGGATACAGCCCAGCTTGCCCCCTTCCTGGCGGAAGATGTGCGCTTCCGTATCGGCAACCATGATCCCGTGAAAGGGAAAAAGGCAGTTCTGGACGCTAATCACGCTTTTTTCTGCAGCATTGGCAGCATGGCCCATACCATCGACAATATCTGGCCTCATGGTGACGACATCATATGCAATGGCACGGTTGACTACGTCAGGCTGGATGGCAGTGCGCACTCAGCCACATTCGCGACAGTCTTGACGCTGAAGGATGGAGAAATTAGCGATTATCTCGTCTATGCCGACCTGTCTCAGCTTTGAAACCGGGAATGTTCAGGCATGAAAGCTTCACATGTGGGCCATAGATCAGGCATCTACTGATTGCTAATTGCAGTCTATTCCATGTAGAGAAGAGGTCGCGGCAGCGGTCAGGCAGCGTCCCACACCTTCCTGGCCGTGCTTTTATAGGGCCGCAACTGGGCCAACCACAGCGCAAGAAAGTAGACAGACATGACCGACGAAAAACCATCCTCCCGCAGCGCGATCGGGATGCTTGCCCTGATTTTCGGCCTGATGGCTTATGCCTTCCTGGCGGCTGCTATTGGCGGCATGATGGCGGAATGGTCGGTCGCGATCCAGACAGTCTATTACCTGATCGCCGGTCTGCTGTGGATCTGGCCCGCCAAGAAGCTGATCTACTGGATGGGCGGCAAAAAGCCCGAATAGGCACCACGCCAAAAGAAAAGCCGCAGTGCAAAACACCGCGGCTTCCTTTTTGGTCTTTCCCAAATCCATCAGGTGCCCGGGAATTTATAGTCCTTGAACTGATCTCTGAGGTCTTTCTTCGAAATCTTTCCTGTGGCGGTGTGCGGAATCTCGCTCACCATCACCACGTCATCCGGTAGCCACCATTTGACCACCCGGGTCTCAAGGAAGGCATTCATCTCTTCGGTCGAGACAGTCTTGCCCGCTTCCGGCACGATAATCATCAATGGGCGTTCATCCCATTTAGGGTGATGCACACCAATCACTGCAGCTTCCACCACATCCGGGTGCGCGACAGCCTCATTTTCAAGGTCAATCGAGCTGATCCATTCGCCACCAGACTTGATCACGTCTTTGGCGCGGTCTGTGATCTGCATATAACCATATTCGTCGATACAGGCGATATCGCCGGTGTCGAACCAGTTGTCGTCATCGAGGATCTTGCCGCTGTCGCCCTTATAATAGGTGTCGATCACCCACGGGCCACGTACCATCACCCGGCCTGAGGTCTCTCCGTCGCGCGGCAGGATGTTGCCGTCGTCGTCCTTGATGCACATCTCAACACCCAGGACCGAGCGGCCCTGTTTGGTCTGCACATCCAGTTTTTCTTCGGCGGGCAGGTTTGCCACAGCCGCATTCTCGCTGCCAAGGCTGCCAAGCGGGCTTGTTTCCGTCATGCCCCAGGCATGGTTCACCCGGACACCGTATTTTTCCTGGAAGGTCTGGATCATGCTCCTGGGCACTGCCGATCCACCAATGGTCACGATCGTCAGCTTACCCATGTCCTTGCCGGTTGCCTCAAGATACTTCAGCATGCCGGACCAGACAGTCGGCACAGCCGCTGTCACTGTGACGTCTTCGTCAATAATCAGTTTATGAAGCACATCCGGTTCATGGTGCGGGCCATTGAAGGCAATCTTGGCGCCCGTGGCCGCCGCAGCATACGGAATACCCCAGCTGTTGGCATGGAACATAGGCACAACCGGAAGAATGGTCGACAGCGACGTGATGCCCAGCGTGTCACCGGAGATTGCCAGCAGCGTGTGCAGGAAGTTTGACCGGTGGCTGTAGAGAACCCCTTTCGGGTTGCCGGTTGTTCCGGACGTGTAACAAAGGCCGCAGGCTGTGTTCTCATCAAATGTCGGCCAGCTGTAATTACCGTCTTCAGCATCCAATAGCTCTTCGTACGACAGCACATTCGGGAGCTTGGTCTCGGGCATATGCTCAGGCCCGACCATGATCACATAATGCTCAATCGTTTTCAGATGATCCTGAATGGCTTCGATCAGCGGCACGAAGGTGATGTCCAGCATCAACACTTTGTCTTCCGCGTGATTCATGATGTAGATCAGCTGTTCGGGGAACAGGCGCGGGTTCACCGTGTGCGTTACAGCGCCCATGCCGGACGCACCATACCAGATTTCCATATGTCGGTGGCTGTTCCAGGCAAGCGTCGCCACCCGGTCGCCCATTTCCACTCCCAGGCGTCCAAGCGCCTGCGCACACTTCTTGGCACGTACAGCACAGTCGGCATAGGTATATTCAAACTTCCCGCCTTCCGGCAGAAGGCCGACAATTTCGCGGCGTGGATGGTTTACTTCGGCATGCTCAAGAAACTTGGATACCAGCAAAGGCCAGTCTTGCATCTGTCCCAGCACAGGCACTTCTCCCCATAATCGAAAACAAAACGCCGCTGCCTTCCCAAACAGCGGTACATTCAGGCGTCTGATTGACTATAGGTCTGCGACGGGGCTTTTCAAACGCTTTGTGGCGCTTTTTCGCTAGTCTGACGAGACTTTGAGCATGCACTCATCAAGCTGGTGCGGATCGCCTGTTCCTGCCCGGAAGGCGCCGTGCTCACACATACCGTCCCTGACACCGGAAATAAGCCAAACCCAACCGGGTTCGACAGACTGTGCCCTGTCCGTGTCCGACGGCCTCGCCACCCCATTCGGATGGCTGTGCCAGACACCCACAATCTGGGGCCCACCAGCCCGTGCTGCTTTCTGCATCAGGATATGCATGCCAGGGTCAATCTCGAAGCTGGTTTCGGGGTTACCTTCGGTAACATTGTCGGTGACAACGGCCTGGGTAAGCCTGACTTCACTACCCCCGACCTCGCCCAGCAACAAGGCGCAAGCCTCATGCGGCTCCGCCTGCCAGGCCGTGCGCTCCAGCATTTCAAGAAGGGTGGCGCTCAGCCGGACGTTTACTTGTCCTGCCATACCAGCGGAACGTCCACTTTGGCCTGTTCACCCGTCACGCGGTTGAGTGTGATGATGGTATCGCCGGCATTCGACCGGAAATGGAACACCAATTCAGCGCCCTGGCCGGTCACGGACATCAGCGTGGCGCCCGCTGGCCGTTCGATCTGAAAGTCACCATAAGATTGAGCCGGTGCCATAACAGGCGCCGTGGCCACGGCCTCGGTGTCACCCTCACCCATCAGGCTTTGTGCCGCACGTTCGGAGATCTTGTAGACCATCAACCCCACCATCGCGAGGATGGCGATCCCCAGCCCGATCACCAGCACCTTCATACCGGTATGGCTGGGCACTGCCTCGTCGTCACCGCCGGAAACGGCAGCGCCTTCATTCTGGGGCGTGACTTTTTCGTCTTGTGGCATCATAAGATGTCTCCATGAGCGACACATTCAAAATTCATATCGAGCCAGAGCTTGCCGGCAGCCGCCTTGATAAAGTGCTTGCCGACGCAATGCCAGACTTTTCGCGCTCGCGCCTCAAGGCACTGATTGATGATGGCCAGGTGCTTGAGCAGCAAGCGGGCGGTAAAATCAGCGCGTCGCGCAAAGTCAAGGCTGGCGAAGAATACCATATCAATGTGCCCGAGCCAGAGGACCCTGAACCACAGGCCGAGGACATCCCGCTTGATATCGTGTTTGAAGACGAACACCTGATTGTGGTCAACAAGGCGCCTGGCATGGTGGTGCACCCGGCGGCTGGCAGCCCGTCCGGCACGCTTGTGAATGCGTTGCTGCATCACTGCCACGGATCTTTGAGCGGCATCGGCGGCGTCAAGCGCCCGGGCATCGTGCACCGGATTGACAAGGACACCAGTGGGCTCCTGATTGTGGCCAAGCATGACAAGGCCCACAATGGCCTTGCCGAGCAGTTCGCGGACCATTCCATTGAACGCCTGTATTCCGCCGTGTGCAAGGGCCACCCCGTGCCGCCCAGTGGCCGGATTGAAGGCAATATCGCGCGCCATCCGGTGGACCGGAAGCGCATGGCCGTTACAGACCATGGCGGCAAATGGGCGGCAACGCACTACCGCTCGCAAACTCACTTCGCGCAAAATGGCAATGCTATCGCCAGCCTCATCGAATGCCAGCTGGAGACAGGTCGCACCCATCAGGTGCGCGTTCACATGGCCCACATCGGCCACCCACTGGTCGGCGACCCGGTTTATGCCCGGTCTGCAGTGCCTGGCAGCATAAAAGGTGCGGCCCGCGCAGCGCTCCAATCCTTCAAACGCCAGGCACTTCATGCCCGGGTTCTGGGTTTTCGCCACCCCATCAGCGGCGAAACCTTTAAATTCGAGAGCGACTTACCATATGATATGAAAGAGCTTTTGGAGACACTGGCACCCTACCGGGTGTAAGTGCCTCTTTTTGCGTGTTTGACGAAGAATAGAAAGCCGCAGTAAACTAAGCGGCAAACAATAAAGCGGTTAGGGATAGGAATATGTCGACTCCAAGCAACTTACCAACGTTGTCGCCTGAAGGCAGCCTCAGCCAATACCTGCAGGACATCCGGAAATTCCCGATGCTCGCGCAGGAAGAGGAATATATGCTGGCCAAGGCCTGGACCGAACACGAGGACCGGGACGCAGCCCATAAGCTTGTCACCAGCCACCTGCGTCTGGTTGCCAAGATTGCTATGGGCTACCGCGGCTATGGTCTGCCCGTGGCTGATCTGATCTCTGAGGGCAATGTGGGTATGATGCAGGCGGTCAAACGCTTCGACCCGGAAAAAGGTTTCCGCCTTGCCACCTACGCCATGTGGTGGATCAGGGCCGCAATCCAGGAATATATCCTCAGAAGCTGGTCGCTGGTGAAAATCGGCACCACCGCTGCGCAGAAAAAGCTGTTCTTCAACTTGCGCCGCATGAAAGGCCAGATCGCCGCGGTTGAAGAAGGCGACCTGACACCCGAACATGTTGCCAAGATCGCCAAAAAGCTGGATGTGCCGGAAGACGATGTGGTCAATATGAACCGTCGCCTGGCCGCCATGGACCACTCGTTGAATGCGCCCCTGCGTGCGGACGCGGAAGGCGAATGGCAGGATTGGCTGGTTGACGAAAACCCGGACCAGGAAACTCTGGTGGCAGACAAGGAAGAACGGGACCAGCGCCTGGACCTTCTGTCGGATGCCATGGGTGACCTTAACGACCGTGAGCGCCATATTTTCCAGGAACGCCGTTTGGCGGAGCCGCCGAAAACCCTGGAAGAACTCAGCCAGGAATACGGCGTCAGCCGTGAACGGGTACGCCAGATTGAAGTGCGTGCTTTTGAAAAAGTCCAGAAGGCGATGCGGCTTGCGGCATCAGAAGCTGGCCTGGGCAATCCCGGCAAACAACAGCATTAAGGGTCAGGCGCTTGGACGCCGACCTTGTGCCCAGCCAGGCTCTTCTTCGGGACCGTCCTTGTCTCCGATCACATCTGCCCCCCACTGTTCGATCAGGGCCTGTCGCTGCTGGTTCAGCGTTTTAATGCGCTCCTGCGCCAGGCTTTGCAGCACGATGGCCGCAAGCATAGGGCCCACGTGGACAAGGGCATAACCGACTGCCGCCGCACCATACATGGTAGCCAGGTTAATTGGGTTGAACAGGATAAACATCAGTTCCCGCGGTTGGTCCATAACCATTGCGATAAACGGTAGAACGCCAGCGATATTCATGAACCCCACGCACTGAACGCGCTCAGCCTTATTAATACCTTTGGCAGTGAGGCTGAGAACAATCGTCGGCGCCAACCCCACGATGGCAACACCGACCGCGTTGAGGCTGGCGATGCCAAGGCCAATCAAGCCGGCGACAAGAAGCGGCCCAAACGCACTCATTTCCTGGCGTTTGTTGATCTTGCGGCGCATCCGCATCGGTGTAGCTTGCTTCTTCTTTTTTGCCATTCTTCTTTCCAAAGGCCCCTGTGCGCTCACCCCTTATGCAGGGAAAAACGCCATAAACCCAACAAGTAACATGACGACAAACGCGACCAGCCTACTGCCCCGCAGCCCCTTGGTCCGCGCGTCTAAATCTGTTGGCAGTATTTTACGCCCCAGCTTGGCCTTTTCCCGGTCCAGTTTCATCAACGCGTTACGGGCTTGGGCAAACTCCCTTGAATCCTCGACCTGGATACGAGACATGTTCAGTTCTGTTGTCAGCTTATGAACATCACCGCCTTTCTTCACTTTTTCAAGCAAGGCTGTCACGCGCTCCCGGCGCTTCTTGTTCTTCAGCGCCTTCACGGTGTTTGACAATCCATCGACCAGCTTCTCGGTCAGGTTATGGAGCGGCTCAAGCTTAAACCGGCGCTGCAGCATACCGAAAAACTCAGCGCTCAGGCTGTTCAGGCGCACCGGGTCATTCTGTGCGGCGGCAATCTTGTTGAAATCGCGCTCAAGATCACTGCCATGGGCGGTACAAAAGGCAGCGATATGGCGATCCAGCAGCACATTCTTCAGTGGCCCGACCGCCGCCATTCGATCAAGCGCGCGCATCATCTGTTTGATGGACCCGATCCAGACATTGCTGAAACGTTGACTGACGCAGGGCAGGATCGGGTTCATGGCATAGAGCACCCGCTCCATGCCACGCCCAAGCGATTTGCTGCTGCCGTGGATCATGATGGGGCGGAGGCCACGAACCTGGGTCATGAACCTATCGTTTCGTTCGGCGCAGACCTCAGCAAGGGCATTGAGGAAGCGTTCATCAAACAGATCCAGAATGACACCGATCAGGTCACGGTCATCGCGCGAAAATGCATCGGCCAGTGCCGACGGCAAGCCATCCAGGAAGAAGGAGTGGCCTTTGAAATGAACCGGTCCCGTTGGGTGCAGGAACATGCAGACGCGGGACACCATTTTATAGTCGTCGGGCCGCGTGCCGCCAAGGCCACCGCCAGGCACGACATTCAGTGTGGCTTCAAGCCGCTCGGTCAGAATTTCATCGCGGAACGAAAGCTGAACCCAGGCAGGAAAGTCGATTCCCTTCAGGAAATTCGCGGCTTCCCGCGGATCGCGGGCAAATGCATCGGCCAGCAGGCGACGGTCCACATAAGCAACACCCTTGAAGCTGGTCGGCCGGTTCATGGACCACGCCTTCATACTGGTGCGCTTTGGTTTGCCCACCCCCTCGAACCAATCAAGGATATCTTCGGCGCCCCAGCGCTCGTCCTCGTCATCTGCCATCAGGCCTCGGATGAGGTTGCCGAGCGCCCCGGGAATTTCACGCCCTCCACTCAGGGCCCAGAAGGAGCTCTGGTTCACCCGTGCCATCAGCAAACTGTCGCGGTCCTTGCCGCGCCACAGGGCTTCACCGAAATAAAGGCTCTGGAGGCAGGCACCCAGCTGATAGAAATCGCTTTCGATGTCCCCTTCACCGCGGGCTGTTTCATCCGCAAGCGCAAGCTTTAGCGGCTCAAGGGCAAAGGGATGCTTGTAGCCCGGCGGCGCGCTGTAGCATTCGCCGATGCAGACCTCATCGCCATCTGGGGCCGCGAAAAAAAGATTTGTCGGCATGATACTGCGGTGCGTGAAACCGCGTTTGTGAACTGCCGCGATTGCCTTCAAGGCAGACAAAACAATACTTTGCCTGAGCTTATTTGTGTTAACCCGCGGATGTACTTTGCCGTCCGGCCCAAACAGGGCGCCGCCTGTCGGTCGTTCAAAAATGGTGACCAGCCGCTGTTTCTGGCCTTTCAGGTCCAGATTCATCAAGCCCCGGTCGATGGGGTTTACCACATTCGCAACGGGGCGGCTTTTCAGGCTTTTGTAAACTTCATTCCGGACCGGAATGGTGGGGTGCTGTACCAATGCATATATGTCTTTGCCAGGGCGTTCCTTGTCGACAGCCATGAAGGCATCGCCGCCACAGGTGGTGAACTCCGGCAACGGTGCCGACGTCTTGACGTCGTACCGGTCACCGAAAGCGCTCTGACCGCTCGGAACTGGTGCACTATCACCGCTCAAGCCAAATTCCCCTTAGCACGCAAACAGCGGCGCTCCCGTGCCCCTTGGCAGCGCCACAATCAATTCCTGTACCCCTTATGCAGGAATACAGTTAACAAATTAAAATCATATTGCTCAAAGATGCAACATATTCACAAAAAAAACGCCGCTGCTCCGGGGAGTTAGCGGCGTTTTGTGTCTTTTTTGCTTAAGCGCTGATTATTGCAATCGCATTAGTCCAGGAAAGGATCCCGCACCAGAATTGTATCGTCGCGCTCAGGGCTGGTAGACAGGAGTGCCACTGGCACACCGATCAATTCTTCAATACGACGGATATATTTCACTGCTGTCGCAGGGAGGTCGGCCCAGCTGCGCGCGCCGAACGTGCTGTCTCTCCAGCCTTCAAGCGTCTCGTAAACCGGCTCAACGTCGGCCTGATCTTCCATACCGTATGGCAGATAGTCGATCACTTCGCCTTTGTGCTTGTAGCCGACACAGACCTTCAGTTCGTCCATACCGTCCAGAACGTCCAACTTGGTCAGGGCGATACCCGTGACACCGCCAATCGTCAGGCTCTGGCGCACCAATACTGCATCAAACCAGCCACAACGACGGGACCGACCGGTTACAGTACCAAACTCATGGCCCTTTTCGCCCAGATACTGGCCAATCTCGTTTTCCTGTTCTGTTGGGAACGGGCCGGAGCCAACACGTGTCGTATAGGCTTTGGTAATCCCCAGCACGTAGCCAAGTGACGATGGGCCCATGCCGGAGCCGCCAGCTGCCTGGCCTGCAATCGTGTTGGATGACGTCACAAATGGGTAAGTACCGTGGTCAACGTCCAGAAGCGTGCCCTGCGCGCCCTCAAACAACACCTTCTTGCCCGCCTTGTCGGCGTCATCAAGCGTGCGCCAGACATTGGTCACGTACGGCAGAATTTCAGACGCCATTGCCATCAGCTCGTCAGCCATTTCCTTGCTGTCGATTTCTTCGTGGCCAAGACCGCGACGAACAGCATTATGGTGCGTGAGAGCGACTTCAAGGCGGGCTTCAACCATCGCACGGGACTGAAGGTCGCACACACGGATCGCACGGCGACCAACCTTGTCCTCATAGGCTGGGCCGATGCCGCGGCGCGTAGTGCCGATCTTGACACCTTTGGTGGCGTCTTCACGGATGGCATCCAACTCGCGGTGGTACGGCATGATCATGGTAGCATTGGCTGCAATCTGCAGCGATTCAGGCGTGATATCAACGCCCTGCCCGCGCAGTGTTTCCATTTCCTTGAGGAGCGCCCAAGGATCAACAACCACACCGTTACCGATAACGCTGGTTTTGCCGCCGCGGACAATGCCGGATGGCAGCAGGGACAGCTTGTAGACGTTTCCGTCGATTACGAGCGTATGGCCGGCATTATGCCCGCCCTGGAAGCGCACCACCACATCAGCGCGTTCTGAAAGCCAATCGACAATCTTGCCTTTGCCTTCATCGCCCCATTGGCTACCGACGACAACAACGTTGCCCATGCGAAATCCCCTTTACTGGTCTCTTAAAAACAGAGCTTTTATACGGGTCGAACCCGTTCATCAAGCAAGATATGGCTGCAGCCAAGGCGCTTTGCTTCCACAAGCGGGTCAGCGCCCGCATCAAGGCCCTGTACCGTACGCCAGCCCTCGACGCGCAACTTATTGCCATCACTGGATTTTGTGCCAAAAGGCAGGAAAACATGATCGGTCTTTTCAGCTGCTGGCAGCGCCTTCATCAGGCTATCCAGATAGACAGAAAATCCTGTTGCTTCCTCTTCATGGCCGTCAGGATGGGTCACCATGTAGCGCCCACCGCGGCCCAGCTCGCCCTCGCCACCCTTGGCAAAGAGCGCGAATCCGATTCCGCTTTTATATTCGAACCCATGGCTTTCGCACGGGTCGATTGTCAGCGACAGGTCTGGCAACCGGTCAGCGACCATTTCAGTCAGGCGGCTGAGGCGGGCAACAAGCTTGCCGGCGCCGCCCTTGAGCTCCAGTCCAGAAAGCATTTCATTCGCCTGCTTGGCTGGGCCCGCGGCCTGCAGCAGTTTCTCAAACGCAGCCCGGCTTGCATCAGGCAGTACCGCGAGGCCACCGATATCCTTGGCTTCAAGGGCTGCCATCACGCCTTCCCGCACGTCACCCGCAAGCTTATGCTGGTCACACATCATGGCAACAAGGGGCGCAACCGTCAGGTCCAGCGACAGCTCACCAATGCCGACAGCTGCAAGCGCTTCAACGGCCACGGCGATCACTTCAAGCTCAGCCTCGAGGCTGGGGCTGCCCACCAGCTCAACGCCCGCCTGCACAAACTGGCGGGTGGGGCGAAGCTGACTGCCCTTGGTCCGGAGCACATTCCCTGTGTAGGCAAGCCTGAGCGGGCGCGGCGCGTCCGCAAGTCGCGTGCTGGCAAGCCGTGCCATCTGCATGGTCATGTCGGCCCGCACTGCCATCATGCGCTGGGTATCCGGGTCCATCAGGCGGAACATCTGCTTGGCGCGGGTTTTCCCGGCACCAACCAGCAGGCTGTCTTCATATTCGACAAGAGGCGGGGCCACACGGTCGTATCCATGCGACAGGAATGTATCCACCAGACCGCGCACCAAAGCTGCTTCTTGTTCAGCCTTGGGTGCCAGTTGATCACGAAAGCCTTCCGGCAAAAGTGCCTGACGGGCGTATGCACCACCCGCCATCTGTTTCATTGGACCATTCACGTGTCAATTGACCACTAAACGTGGCCCCTCTCGTTAATTTTAGAACGTCAGACGTTTTGCCTGCCGTACATGCGCGAGCGCGGTCACCTGGTCAAGAACAATATCCTGAACCGGCTGGTCAACCGACACCAGACACACGGCCTCTTCGCCCTCGATCTTACGGCCCAGCGCAAAGGTTGCGATGTTCACACCGTTGTAACCCAGAAGCGACCCCAGCGCACCGATGAAGCCAGGTTTGTCATCGTTGATGACATAGAGCATGTTTGGCTCGACCTCAGCTTCAAGGCGCACGCCGTTGACTTCCACAATCCGCGGTGCGTGGTTGGCGAACAGCGTGCCGGTCACGGTCCGGGTCTGCTTTTCGGTTTCAACCGTCAGCTTGATCAGCGTGTGATAGTCGCCTTCACGGTCATGCTTCACTTCCGTTACCTGGATATTGCGTTCTTTCGCGATCACAGGCGCGTTGACCATGTTAACGCTGGACATCAGCGGCGACAGTAGGCCTTCAAGCACAACAGCCGTCAGTGGCTTGGTATTCAGCTCGGCAACTGCGCCCTCATATTCTACCATGATACGCTTCAGGCCATGTTCTGTCAGCTGGCCAGCGAAACCACCGATCTGTTCAGCAAGCGCCATATAGGGCTTCAGCTTCGGTGCTTCCTCAGCGGAAAGCGACGGCATATTGAGGGCGTTGGTGACACCGCCGGTCAGCAGGTAATCGGACATCTGTTCGGCAACCTGCAGGGCCACATTGACCTGTGCTTCGGTCGTGCTTGCGCCAAGGTGCGGCGTACAGATGACATTGTCATGGCCGAACAGCGGGTTGTCGGTTGCAGGCTCAACCTCGAATACGTCGAGGGCGGCACCAGCCACCTTGCCGCTGTTGAGCGCATCGAGAAGCGCTGCTTCGTCGATCAGGCCACCACGGGCACAGTTCACGATGCGAACACCGTCCTTCATTTTCTTGAAGGCCTCAGCACCCACAACGCCGCGCGTCTGGTCAGTCAGCGGGGTGTGAAGCGTGATCACGTCCGCTTTGGCGAACACGTCATCCAGCTCAACCTTGGCGATGCCCAGGTCCGCCGCGCGCTCGGGCGCCAGGAACGGATCATAGGCAACAACCTTCATCTTCAGGCCCAGTGCACGCTCTGCCACCACGGAACCGATGTTGCCGCAACCGATCAGGCCAAGCGTCTTGCCGGTGATTTCCATGCCCATGAATTTGGACTTTTCCCACTTGCCGGCATGCGTGGATGCATTGGCCTGCGGGATCTGGCGCACCAGCGCCATCATCATGGCGATCGCATGCTCAGCTGTCGTGATGGAGTTGCCGAAGGGCGTGTTCATCACCACCACACCGGCGTTGGTGGCCGCTGGCACGTCCACATTATCCACACCGATACCGGCGCGGCCAACAACCTTCAGGTTCTTGGCGGCTTCAAGGATTTTCGGGGTAACTTTGGTCGAAGACCGGATGGCCAGGCCATCATAGTCACCAATAATTTTCAGAAGCTCGTCCTTATCCAGGCCGGGCTTATAATCAACGTCCACGCCGCGATCTTTGAAAGTCTGTTCGGCAAGTGGGCTCATTTTATCGGAAATCAGCACCTTAGGCATGATTGGTCCTTCTCTGATGTCTTTTCTCTGTTGGGAAACAGCCGGGGCCGCACGGCGCTTGCCGGGCCCCGGATACAAATCTTTTACGAATGCGCTGCTTTGGCTTCCGCGTAGGCCCAATCGAGCCACGCGGTCAGGGCCTTAAGGTCTGCGGCTTCAACAGTCGCGCCGGTCCAGATGCGAAGGCCCGGAGGGGCATCGCGGTAGGCACCGATGTCATAGGCCACGCCTTCAGCGTCCAGAATGGAGGCCAGCTTCTTCGGCACAGCCGCCTGCGCTTCTGCATCCAGGCCCCGGAACCATGGGTCCACAACCTTCAGACACACACTGGTGTTGGACCGGGTGGCTTTGTCAGCCGCCAGGAAATCAACCCATTCGGTTTGCTCTGCCCAGTCCTCCAGAACCTTCAGGTTGGCTTCGGACTTGGCGATCAGGCCCTTCAGGCCACCAAGGCCATCGGCCCACTCAAGCGCGTCGATATAGTCTTCAACACAGATCATGGATGGGGTGTTGATGGTTTCACCCACGAAGATGCCTTCGATCAGCTTGCCACCTTTGGTCAGGCGGAAGATTTTCGGCAGCGGCCATGCAGGGGTGTAGCTTTCAAGGCGCTCAACAGCACGCGGGCTGAGGATGATCACGCCGTGGGCTGCTTCGCCGCCCAGCACTTTCTGCCAGCTGTAGGTTACAACATCGAGTTTGTCGAAAGGCAGGTCCATCGCGAAAGCGGCCGAAGTGGCGTCGCAGATAGTCAGGCCCTTGCGGTCGGCGTCGATCCAGTCACCGTTCGGCACTTTCACGCCAGACGTGGTGCCGTTCCAGGTGAAGACGACGTCATTGTCGAAATCGACCGCGTCCAGATCCGGCAAGTTGCCGTAATCCGCATCAAACAGGCGTACTTTTTCAAGTTTCAGCTGTTTGGCAACATCTGTTACCCAGCCAGAGCCAAAGCTTTCCCAGGCAAGCATATCAACGCCGCGCGCACCCAGAAGCGACCAGAGCGCCATTTCAACGGCGCCGGTGTCTGAACCGGGCACAATACCGATGCGGTAGTCCGCAGGTACACCCAGAACTTCACGAGTTTTATCGATGGCGTATTTCAGCTTGGCCTTGCCAGGCTTAGACCGGTGAGACCGCCCTGTGAGGGCGTCATTAAGCGCGTCCACGCTCCAACCTGGACGCTTTGCACATGGGCCAGAGCTAAACTCCGGGCGTGCGGGTGCCGTGATAGGCTTTGTCATATCGCTATCCTTCCAGATAGTAAGCGCCTCGTTGGGGAGGCGTGTCCCAAGGGTTTATGCCGACCTCACAGACAGCTGGTTCCCAGTTGGGGGAACTACCAAGGCCGGAAACTAGCGATATAGGCGCCAAAGTCAACGAAAGATTTGTGTCAGGACACAGAAGTTTTTGTAACGATATTGCGCACATTAAAAATCGTCAGGATTCCGAAGGGTTAGCGCGCGCAGCCCGTACCACCATCGAATACCGGCCCTGCCCGGTCACAATCAGTTGGAGGAAAACAATGCGCGTACGCCCCATTCACTTCATCATCTTTGGAGCTGCCTTTGGCCTCGGTGCCTGCGCGAGCGGGCCGGACCGTGGTCGCGGCGGCCCGCCGCAGATGGACATGAACCCAGAAGCACATGCAGAACGGGTGCAACAAGTTTACCGCCAGTATGTTGAACGCTGGGACTATAACGGGGACGGCGAAGCCACCTGCGAAGACATCAATGTCCAGCGCAGCCGCCTGTTCCGCGTGCTGGACGAAAACAAAGACGGCAAGCTGGTCTCAGGTGAGTATCGCCACGCGAAATTCGAAGACAAAAGTTTCATGTTCTTCGATTTCCTGCGCGTGGATACAAACGGCACAGCCGCCGTGGAACTGGAAGAACTGGTGGCCGTCCCCCACAGCCAGTTCCTGAATGCGGATAATGACGGTGACTGCTATATCAGCCCGCCGGAAGCCATGGCTATGATGCGTGACATGCAGATGGGCGCAGGCGGCGCTGAAGGCCGTGGCCCAGGCGGCCGAGGCGGTAAAGGCGGTCGCGCACCCCGAGGTGGTGGCCCTATGGTTACCGGGGATTAGTCTGAAGCATTAAGCAAATAGTGGGGCAGCCAAGGAAACTGGCCGCCCCGACGTCACACCCAGTTATTATACCGCATGTAAGGGGTACAGGTCACACAGGCCTTCCGGCATGCCGTTAGTTATTTTTTCCGGCACCTGGTCCTCTCTCAGCTCCAGATACAGCTCCATTGAGGCATGAATGGCACTCCTCACAGACTTCGCGCAACAAGCGGGGACTGTGGCGGCAAGCATAGCGCCTCCAATTTCTTCGATACGCCGAACGCCACGTTGGTTTTGCCCATGGCGACGGTGAATCATTGGCCCCAACACTTGATCTCGAAAGAATGAAAGCATGCCGATCGCTTCATAAAACTCGCATCGCATCGCCTTCGTTATTGCGTAGTGCAACCAAATCCAAGCCCGGTCTTCGAACCATTGCGGCGACTGGTTAGGCCATTCAATAATGGCTGCATCCAGTTTTTGCTGAATAAGGTCCATGTTACGCGCCCACAGAACGGCTGGTATTTCAATCCTGGCATCCAGGTCGGACACGGTCACAAACTTCATATCCACATGGAGAAGAGCGTTTTGATAGAGACATATCAAAAGCCGGGGTTCGCCCACATGCTCGCCCGTAAACGCGGACACAAGGACATCAACAGATTCTGCGAGAGCCCTTCGACTCTCCATCACTTCCGGATAAAACTCTTCTTTGACAATAATGACCAAGTCGAGGTCAGAATGCTCGTCAAAGCCTCCATGCACAAGGGAGCCACCGCCTAACAGGGCTTCAAATCTATGGTCATTGGAAAAAAATTCACGTGCTTTCTCAATGAAAGCAACATGCTGGCTGGGTAAAGTGCTAGTCATAACATTCTCCTGGCTAGCACCTCAGAATACTAAAAAGCTCCGTCCTGAATCAACTCCAATTTACCTTTCCAGGACTTCCACCCATTTAAGCGCGATCACCTGTATTTCTTCAACGAATGCGCTTTTGGCGTCCTGATAGGCCGGGCCAGGCATTTCAGCCAGGTTGGCCTTCAGGTCTGAATAGGCCTGAGCCATTTCCGGATGTGCCCGCATGAAATCACGGAAGGCGACATGCCGCACAGCATGATGACTTCCTTTTTCAAACACGTGAACATGGTGGGTACGGCGCCCTTCTCCGTCCGTTAGGCGGAAATAGCGACGTCCCGGTATGCCGTATTCGCCTTTGGCTTCAAACCCGGCCTCAAGCATTGCAGGCGTTGCTTCGTCAACAGCATCAATATCAGCCACTTCAACAAGAATATCGATAATGGGCTTGGCCAAGATCCCTGGAATTGCCGTGCTACCTATGTGGGCAATGCACACGGCATTGTTCCCCAGCGCATGCCGAATTACCGGCACCTGTTCATCAAAAGCAGCCTTCCAGCTGGTGCTGTGGGGAACAAGGTGAACCGACTTTGTCATGACTAACGACTCGTCGAAGTCTCAAATTCATCAAGCGCTGCCACCCAGAAGCGGGAAGATAGACGCTCAACCGCACTGGTCTGCGCATTCGCCATGATAGCAAAGCCAAGGTCCAGGTCTTTTGAGTAGGATACGAATGTCCTGAACCCCTTCACACCTCCTGCATGCAGCACAACATCATGGCCATCAACGGCATAGATGCGCCAGCCGAAACCATAATGTGCGTCTGTCAGTTTGCCACGCCAACCGCGGCGCCTGAGTTCACGCGATGTATCCACGCGTTTCTCTGTCACCATTTCAAGGACAGGTGTCGGCAACACCGCGTCGTTATACCCCATCTGGGCCACAACCCATTTAGCCAGATCTTCGATGCTGGCATTCACACCGGCGGCTGGCGCCACCCGGTAATAATTCCTATCCACCATCACCCTGATCCAACCGTTCCGGCGCGTGAAAATATGGGGTTCGGCCCGGTTCGCTGTGGAAAGGTATGCCTCCAGCCCTAGCGAGGCATGCTGCATGCCAAGCGGCTTCAGAAGTCTGCTTTCCACCAGCGACGGATAGCTTTTACCTGTCGCCTGCTCAATGGCCGGCTCAATCAAGCTAAACAGGATGTTCTGATAGCCGTAACAATCCCCCGGCTGGCACATGGGCTCGATCCGGTCAAACCGGGGAACAATCTTATCAAGTGCCCAGCCATCCTCGAGCATATTGTCATAGGCATTTGGGGTGATGCCGGCGCTGTGGCTCAAAAGATGCTTCAGCTTTACCTTGTTGGCAAACCCATTTGATTTGAATTCAAGTGCGGGCACGAACTTTGTCACGGGTGTCTCAAGGTCAAGCTTGCCCTCTTTCGCCAGAATTGCCGCAAGGTCTGCCGCGAACGTCTTCGAGACAGACGCAAGGCGGAACACTGTCTGGCTGGTGACCGGCAAATCAGCGTCCACCGCACGCGTGCCATACACCTTCACGGCCACTACGCGACCACCCTTGATAATCGCGTAAGCCGCACCGGGCACCTTGTTGGTTTCCACCTCGTTCAGGAACTCTTTTTCAAAGTCCGGGATCAGGCCGGCAGCCTGTGCGCCAGCCATGCCACCCAAAAGAGCTGCCCCCAAAATACCGCCGAGAATTACTGCCTTCAGACGTTTCACACCCAGTTCCTGTTTAAAGTTCATCTTTCAAAAAACGTGTTATCACACGCGCCACCAGATCAGGTTTTTCTGCATGAAGCCAGTGTCCCGTGCCTTCCACTGTGCGCACAGTGGCATTAGGGAAAAGTTTCAGGATCGTGTCCCGATGCTCGGCCGTCACATAATCGGAGTCGCCGCCTCGCAGGAACAGAACTGGCGTATCCACCGGGTCCCCTTCAACAGCTGCGCTGATTGAACCGTAGTCATCGCGAATGGCATCAATATTCAGGCGCCAGCGCCAGGTGCCATCATTCCCACGTCGCCAGTTGGTCAGCAGGAAACTGAGCACGTCAGGTTCCTGAACATAAGAGGTCAAAATGGCCTCGGCCCCGGCCCTGTCTTGCGGGGCAGCATCTGCCACTTTCCCCATACCTTCAAGAATGGTGTCATGGTGGTGGCTATAGGCAACAGGCGAGATATCCCCTACCACCATGCGGTCCACCCGGTCCGGCGCAAGCAGCGCCATTTGCATGGCCACCTTGCCGCCCATGGAATGGCCAAAAACGTGCGCCTTATCGATGCCTTCACGGTCCATCACGTCAAGAATATCTTCGGCCATTTCGCCATAGCTGTTGGTGGGTACATGGGGGCTGCGGCCATGGTTACGGTGGTCCACCATCACCATGCGGAACTCATTTTCCATCGCGCGGGCCAAGCCGCCCAAGTTGTCCCCTGACCCGAAAAGGCCATGCAACATCACAAGAGGTGGTCCGTCGCCACGCGTCCGGTAGAACAGGTCCATCAGTCAATATCCAGACGTACGCGTGCGTGCCCAAGCGGGCCATGACCACCGCCAAAGCCAGGCGCGGCCTTGATAGCCATATGGACGAAGGTGTGAGCTTTTTCAAAAGCGGCTTCCAGGGTCAGCCCTGCGGACAAAAGCGCGGCAACAGCGCTTGCGAGCGTGCAGCCAGTACCGTGGGTATTTGTGGTGTCGATGCGATCACTTGTAATGCGGCATTCGCCTTTCGCACTCACCAGAACATCCGTCGAAGTTGCGCCTTCAAGATGCCCGCCCTTGATCAGGACAGCCTCTGCACCTGTATCCAGAATATCATTCGCAGCCGCGATCATGTCGTCCACCGTATTGATCAGTCGGCCGGTCAGCACTTCCGCTTCATTGGCGTTGGGTGTGACAAGGCTAGCATGGGCAATCAGTGTCTTGAGCGATGCAACAGCGTCCTTCTGCAACAGCATACTACCACTTGTCGCCACCATCACGGGGTCAACAACCAGGTCGCCATCAAAGGCCACGTCATCAATCACAGCCAGCACGGTCTCAATCACTGCTTTGTCGTGCAACATACCGGTCTTGATTACATCCGCGCCGATGTCGGACAGCACAGCCCGCATCTGCGAGGCCACAATACCCGGCGCCATGGCCTCTACGTCTGTCACGCCCTTAGTGCTTTGCGTGGTCACAGCCGTCACGGCTGTTGCGGCATACTGCCCCAGCATGGTTACCGTTTTGATGTCAGCCTGCAGGCCTGCACCACCGGAGCTGTCTGATCCGGCAACAATCAGTACCCGGCCCATCTGCTTTGGTCTCTGCTCCATGATGTCTGGCCTTCCTGTTAAGCGCTTGCTTCGATCTCGGCACAAATCTGGTCCACCACCCGGTTCACAACGGCTTCGTCATCACCTTCCGCCATTACGCGAATTACCGGTTCGGTGCCCGACTTACGGATCACCAACCGCCCGGTACCGTTCAGGTCGGCTTCTGCGGCAGCTATAGAGGCCTTGACCGGGCCAGTTGCAAGCGGATCGCCGCCCTTGAAGCGGACATTCTTCAACAGCTGCGGCACACGTTGGAACTGGCGGCAAGCTTCAGAGGCTTTATGGTCAGATTGCTTAATTTCCGTCATCACCTGCAGGGCAGCAATCAGGCCGTCTCCTGTAGTGGCAAAATCACTCAACACAATATGGCCGCTTTGTTCGCCGCCCACGTTAAAGCCTTTTTCGCGCATACGCTCCACCACATAGCGGTCACCCACCTTGGTGCGTTCCAGCGTCAGGCCTTCGCCCTCCAGCAAGCGCTCGAGCCCCAAGTTGGACATAACGGTACTCACAAGCCCACCGCCCTTCAAAACGCCCCGCTTGTGCCAATTGCGTGTGATGAGCGCCATGATCTGGTCACCGTCCACTATGGCACCGGTCTCGTCGCACAGGATCAGGCGGTCTGCGTCACCGTCCAATGCGATGCCAAGATCTGCGCCTTCAGCTACCACCCGTTGGCACATTGCATCAGGGTGGGTCGAACCACATTCCTTGTTGATGTTGAAGCCATTCGGGTCAACGCCAATTGAAATCACATCTGCACCCAACTCCCACAGCACCATCGGGGCCACTCGGTAGGCCGCGCCGTGGGCGCAATCCACCACCACCTTCAGCCCGTCGAAGGTCACCCCGTTGGGAACCGTTGCTTTGGCAAATTCCACATAGCGCCCGCGGGCGTCCTCAAGGCGGGTTGCCCGGCCCAGCTTTTCGGAAGGCACCAAAGACTTGTGGAAACCATTGTCTACCAGTGCTTCAATTTCCAACTCGGTTTCATCCGACAGTTTGAAACCATCAGGGCCGAAGAATTTAATGCCGTTATCCTGGTGTGGGTTATGGCTGGCGGAAATCATGACACCCAGGTCCGCGCGCAAGCTTTTCACCAACATGGCAATCGCGGGGGTTGGCATGGGACCAACCATGATCACATCCATCCCGGCGGCGGTGAAACCAGCCGCCAGCGCTGGCTCATACATATAGCCGGATCGCCTGGTATCCTTGCCGATCACCACCCGGTGCACATGGTCCCCACGGCGAAACACCCGGCCTGCAGCCAGGCCCACCTTCATCGCAACATCGGGCGTCATGAAGCCTTGGTTGACCTCACCCCGCATGCCATCTGTGCCAAAATATTTCCGGCTCATACCCAAGTCCCTAATAGTCAAATGAATGGAATTTTAAAATTGAAGGCAATTGTAACCAGTTCGGCCCCAAGCGTCCACTCGGAAGGCGATTTAGTCAGGCGTTATCCCCCTGCCCCCATCATGGCCGCATCATGCATGGCCTGCGAGAGCCTGACCGCCTGAACCGTTTCCACCACGTCGTGCACCCGCACGATCTGGACGCCCTGTTCAACACCTTTCAGCACAGCGGCAAGCGAGCCCGGCATGCGTTCAGCCGCCTCCTCGACGCCCGTGATCGCCCCAATGAAGCGCTTGCGTGAAGCCCCCAACAGAACCGGGCATCCCAGCGAGTGGAAGAAGGCCAGGCCGTTCATCAGGGCCAAGTTATCCTGCACCACACGCTTACCAAATCCGATACCCGGATCAACGATCAATCGGCTGCGGTCAATTCCAGCAGCGGTACACGCCTCAATCCTGTCTTCAAGATAGTCGTATACGTCCAGCACCACATTGTCATAGTCCGGCGCGTCCTGCATGGTCTTCGGGGTGCCCTGGGAATGCATCAGGATGATCGGTGCGTCCGTCGCCACGGCTGCTGACATGCTGTCGCCGTCATACGTCAGGGCCGATACATCATTGATGATGTGGGCGCCCGCATCCACTGCCTTTGTCATCACGGTGGAGTGCCGCGTATCGACAGACAACGGGATGCCGTCAGCTGCCAGCGCTTCGATCACAGGCACGATCCGCTCAGCCTCCTCGCCTTCCCATACCGGGGTTGCGCCAGGACGCGTGCTTTCGCCGCCAATATCGATAATGTCGGCGCCTTCAGCCCGCATCTGGCGCGCGCGCCTTATGGCCGCGTCCGTGTCCAGGAATTTGCCGCCGTCAGAAAAGCTGTCCGGTGTGACATTGAGAACTCCCATCACCAGGGGACGGCTGAATCCAAGCGGTGCATCCCGGCCGGGCAGCGCCATGGGTGGGCGCGGTGCGGCATAGCGTTCAAGCTGGGCTTCCGCCAGCGAGCGCACGGCCTCAGGAAGTGGCGCAAGCGCTGACGCCAGGCTATCGGCTGGTACCGTATGGTCCAATTGTATTTTGGCGCCTTCCCGTACGATCAGCCTGAAGGACGGGAAAGACAGCCCGGGAATACCGGAACTGAACCCATGGAGGGTCCCCCAAACGGCACCGACGGGCACGAGATATGCTCTCGCCCCGTCGGTCAATTTTTCTAAAGCCTCAACCGTCACCGGCCGTTAGCCTTCAGGCTGCGGTTCGCCGTGATCAATACCGGCGCTTGGCACAGCCGAAGGCGACGCTGGTGGCACGTCAGACCTGCCGCTGGGCTTCTTTGGTTCGGTCCGTATCTTTTCACCAGCAATCAGCTTCTTGATCTCGTCACCAGACAGCGTCTCATATTCAAGAAGCGCATTGGCGATGATATCCAAATGATCACGATGATCGGTCAGGATCTTCTTGGCCCGATCATTGGCTTCACCAACGAACCGCTTGATCTCTTCATCAATCATCTGCGCTGTTGCTTCTGATACATTCTGCTGCTGCGCTACAGAGTGCCCAAGGAACACTTCCTGTTCGTTGGCAGCATACTGCAACGGACCAAGCTTGTCTGACATTCCCCACTGGGTCACCATGGCCCGGGCCAGCTTGGTCGCATACTGGATGTCGCTTGACGCGCCGCTGGTGACTTTGTCGTGACCGAAAACGATTTCCTCAGCCACACGACCACCCATGGCAATCGCCAGATTGTCGTGCATCTTCTCGCGGCTCTGGGAGTATTCGTCCCGCTCCGGCAGGCGCATCACCATACCCAAAGCACGACCGCGCGGGATGATAGTTGCCTTATGGATCGGGTCAGACGCTTTACAGTGCAACGTGACGAGAGCGTGGCCGCCTTCGTGGAAGGCTGTCAGCTTTTTCTCGTCATCAGTCATGACCATGGAGCGACGCTCTGAACCCATCATCACCTTGTCTTTGGCGTCCTCGAATTCCTGCATCGCGACAATTTTCTTGCCGCGGCGGGCTGCCAGAAGTGCAGCTTCGTTCACCAGGTTCATCAGGTCAGCGCCTGAGAAACCGGGAGTGCCGCGCGCAATCACATTGATATCCACGTCAGGTGCCAGTGGCACCTTCTTGATATGCACGCCAAGGATTTTCTCGCGGCCATCGATATCCGGATTTGGCACCACAACCTGACGGTCAAAGCGGCCCGGACGCAGCAGCGCAGGGTCCAGCACGTCTGGACGGTTGGTCGCAGCCAGGATGATGATGCCCTCGTTGGCTTCAAAGCCGTCCATCTCAACAAGGAGCTGGTTCAGGGTCTGCTCGCGCTCGTCGTTACCGCCGCCAAGGCCCGCGCCCCGATGACGACCGACAGCGTCGATCTCGTCAATGAAGATGATGCAAGGCGCGTTTTTCTTGGCCTGTTCGAACATGTCGCGCACGCGGCTTGCACCCACGCCCACGAACATCTCAACGAAATCAGAACCCGAAATCGTGAAGAAGGGTACATTTGCCTCGCCTGCAATAGCACGCGCCAGAAGCGTCTTACCCGTACCAGGAGGGCCTACGAGCAGTGCACCTTTCGGGATTTTGCCGCCCAGACGCTGGAACTTTTGCGGGTCTTTCAGGAAGTCCACGATTTCCTCGAGCTCTTCCTTGGCTTCTTCAATACCCGCCACGTCTTCAAACGTCACCCGGCCTTGTTTTTCCGTCAGCAGGCGTGCACGGCTTTTGCCGAAGCCCATGGCCCCGCCACCGCCGGACCGGCCCTGCATCTGTCGCATGAAGAAAATCCATACCCCGATCAGCAGGATGAACGGCAACCAACCGATCATCGCGTTCAGGAGGCCATTTTCCTCACGTTTGATTTCCCTGTAGGTCACGCCGTTGTCGATCGCGAGCCTCAAGAGGCTATCGTCAATCATGAAAGGTGCAGTGACGGTAAATTTCTCGCCTGACCCCTTATAGGTGCCGACGATATCCTGTTCCTGCTTTTCAACGCGGTCCACACGGCCCTGTTCTATCGCTTGCACGAACTCACTATAGGCAAGCTCAGGCGCCTTCGGGGCATTGCCTTGAAACAGATTGTAAAGCGTCACCAGCAGAAGGATGATCAATCCCCAGACCAGCGCGTTTCTCATAAAACCATTCACTATAACTGCCTTTCATATGTCGCCCCTATGGCGGCGACTGCGTCAGATGCATTTATCCTGCATTCTTCCTTTAAAAATGCTTACCCAAGAGATAAGCGTGGCCACCCTCCATGCAAGGGGGAACCGGCCAATAAAGCTACTTTTTCGGCCAACCGTGGGATTTAAGCGACAAGCTTACCGCATTTCCACGGCCCAAGGCTACTTCCAGGTGTGGAACTGCCAACGGATCTTCTCCGTCGAACACCGCCGGCAACACGATCCGAGCCGCAAGCGGCAGGGTTGTTTGCCTGATATCCGGCCACGCTTTCAGCGCCCTGTTCCACCCCTCTTGCCCAAGGGGCCCAATTTCCAGCCCTGCAATATCACCCTTGGCTGAAATATCAAAACGGTTATCCCAGCTGCCGCCCTCTGCCACGGGCACTCGCCCCTGCGCTGCGCGCAGCTCCCGCGTTGCCAGAACTTGCGTGCCCGACACAGGAATAAACTGGACACCATAAAGTGTTAGCCCTGAAAAAACCGGTGCGCGCATCGCATCAGCGGCGCGCTCCAACTTCTCCATTCTGGGCACATAGCGTTCACCGCTGACTGTCCGACACATGCTGGCAATAGCCCGCAGCATAATTTCTTCAGGCACCGAATCGAACGCGGCAGGGTCGAACATCAGCGTACCGTCATGCCGATATTCTACGTTCTCCGTAAGCCAACGGTTTTCATAATATTCGAGTGCGTCCCGGGTACGCCTGAGGCGCCCCGCCGTTGCAGCCAGGCGGTCAGCCCGCAGCCCTTCAAGGGGCGGGTTCTCCAGAAACAAGCGCACTTTTACCCGGTCAAACTGCATGGCCTTGTTGCTGGGATCTTCAAGCCAGCCAACCTTCATGGCTTCAAGCGTAGCCATGAGCTGTTTCTTCGGAACCCCGAGGAGCGGCCTCACCAATGTGATCCGCCCGTCTGTGCCCGGCATGTTTGATGTCGGCGGCATCGCGGCGAGGCCGTATACGCCGCTGCCCCGCGCCAAGCGAAGCAGCAGTGTCTCGGCCTGGTCATCCTGGTGGTGGGCCGTCAGCAGGTACCCAACCCCGTTTGCTACGCACCAATCGTTCATCAAGTGGTAACGAGCAATCCGTGCCTCGGCCTGGATGTTGGCTTCAGGTTTCTTGCCTTGCCAGACCAACCTATGGCAGGGAATGCCTTTATCTGCCATCAGCTTTTCCAAGGTTGCCGACTCTGCTGCGGATTCAGGCCGCAGTCCATGATCAACTGTCAGGCAGACGACATTGGCAATTTCAGATGCCAGCAGAACAAGACACAGGCTGTCAGGCCCACCGGATACTGCAACAGCAAGTGGGGCGCCATCGGGCACCCCACAGGCGCTGAGCGCCTCTTTCAGGTCTGTTGATGTTAGCCGCTGTGCCAAAGCATCCGCCTGTCTGGTTGTCGCTAGGTCGCGCAGCCGGCTTCGGCAGCCGTCCGCTCGGCCCGAGCTTTCAGGCGGTCTGATGCGTTATCTGCGCTACGGCGAAATTCCGCCAAGGCGTTGCAGGCGTCCGGCTTGCTGCCAAGGCCAATCAATACATCCGCCAGATCCAGAAGCGCGTCTGCGCGTTTGCCGTGATTGGGATGTTCCTCAATCAGCGCCAGCAACTGCTGTGCTGCCTGCGGCAGGCGCCCTTTCAGCAGGTGAATACGCCCCAACCAAAATTTAGCATTGCCCGCGAGGGAATCATCGGGATGCGCCTTGAGGAACATATCCATGGCCTTGAACCCGCTATCGAGGTCATTTTTCTGGATGAAGCCAAATGCATATTGATATTGATCCGAAGGCTCTCCTTCAGGCAATGAAATTTCCGGCTCCTTGGGTGCTTCATCGACCTTGGCGGCAGGTGCTGTGTCGGCGGGTGCCGTCACCGGCTGGGAATTTGGCTGTGCCGCCTGGCTGGCGCGATAGTCGGCGGCTTCCTGTTGCTGCAGTTGCAATTCGCGGCGCAGCAGGTCCAGCGCCTCGTCCAACTGCCGTTGCTTATGCTCAAGCTCTTCCATACGGCCGGTCATGGCGCGCATCTGGCGCTCTACCGTTCCGATCTTGGCTGCTAGATCCGCCAACAGCGTCCTGTCATCAAGACTACCCTGCGCACCAGCTGATGCGCCGGTAGCAGAGCTGGTCGCAGCCCCGCCACGCAGCCGATTTTCAAGGGCGATCATTTCGCGTTCCAGCCGCTCAACCTTGAGCGCCAGCTCCGCACGACTTTGGGCTTCGACCTCAATGGTTACAGACAAAGTGAGAATACAGATGGCAACAACACGCCAGATCATATCCTGGTTCTCCTTAACTGACAGGCCCGCTCAGAACTGGAGCGAGTACAGGTATAGTTGTTAAATGCGGCCCGATAATGGCTGCGCCGCACCCCACCAAAGGGGCGGCCGATAAAAAAACGGCCCCGCACCGGCAATCCGGGCACGGGGCCACTTGTCCTGAGTGCGCCTAAGGCTTACTGGACGCGGAGCACACCGCGACGGTTCTGGCTCCAGGTGCTTTCACCGTTACCAACAACAGCAGGACGTTCCTTGCCGTAGCTGATGGTGTTCATGCGGGAAGCCGGAACGCCAAGGGCGATCAGATAATTTTTGACAGCGCTTGCACGACGCTCGCCCAGCGCGAGGTTATATTCGCGGGTACCGCGCTCATCACAGTGACCTTCAATCGTGATGCGTACACGTGGGTGACGTCCCAACCATGCCGCTTGCTTCGACAGAGTTGCGCGCGCTTCTGCCGTAATCTCAGAGCTGTCATACTCGAAGAAAACACGGTCGCCAGCGTAAGCCGTCAGGCCTTCCTGACCTTGCACCTCGATTGGGTCCAACGTATCTTGCGTAACCTGGCCCATATCAGGCTGGCTCGGCTGGCCTGTATCTGTCTGCGTTTGGTCAGTCGACGTATCCGTGGAGGATGTATCCGTCTCTGGTCCAGGGGTGGATGAACAGGCTGCCAGAATCAGTGCAGCCGCGGAAATGATGGCGATATTTTTGCCCAGGCGCTCGGACTTCATTATTGCTCCCTCCAACGGAGCGGGGGTTCCCCGCGTTTTATACATGTGTCATCGCTCGCCCGGCCTCCCCCTATTAGAAAGCTGGTAAGCGACACCTGAAGTTCGTGGCAACTATAGAACGCGAATCTTTCGCAATCAAGCAATCAAAATAGCTCAAATACTTGTTTCGACGTGAAATTTCCGCCGAATTTTCACAAAAATGTCATGATTGATCAAATCGGCAGGAGGCTGACGAGGGCCCCAAGCGCAAAAAGCCCAATAATTGCCGCGGACACATGGTTTATCATGGTGAGCAGATTGTCGTTTACCTTGTCCCGCAGGTACCGGCCAATCCCCACCAACAGCCCCCACCAGAAACAACTGCCCAGAAACACGCCCATAATCAGCATGACGGCATCGCTCGACGCATGCCCAGAGGCAGCCCCCAAGTCTCCAATCCCGGCAAGGGCATACATGCCCAGAAAACCGAAGAAAACACCAGGGTTCGTCAGCGTCAGAACCAAAGCACCCAACATGCCGCGCTTGACCCCGCCTTCCATGGGTTCGCGGTCCAGGTGCGGATGGGCCCGCCAGATACGCACTGCAAAAACAAGCATGATAGCGGCGCCAACCAGGCGCAGCAGTGTGTCATAACTGTCAATGATCGCAAGAAATGCGTTGAGCCCGAGCGCTGCCAGCCCGGCATAAAAGGCATCGCCAAGGGCTGCACCGGTACCGATTGCAAACCCGTCGCGCGCACGTCCAAACAGACTGCGGCGCAGACAGATAATGTTGACAGGGCCGATGGGGGCGGACAGCGCGAAGCCAAATCCCACGCCCCACAAAGCATATTCCAGCCCACCAATCACCAGTATTTACCCCCCACCTGCACTTATTCAGGCGTCTTCAAATCCCGCGAACCGCCATTCCAGCGTTTCGCCGGCCAGGAACGGCACCAGCTCGTTGCCCCCGCCTTCAACCTTTTCCGGTACGGTGACTGGTGCGCGTTCAAGCACGATACGGCGCTCATTGAGTGGCAAGCCATAAAACTTCGGGCCATTTTCGGACGCGAAGGCTTCAAGCTTATCCAGCGCGCCTTCTTCTGCGAAGGTCTTGGCATAGCTTTCCATCGCAAACGGTGCGTTGAATACGCCGGCACAGCCGCAGGCCGTTTCCTTGGCCTCCTTGGTGTGAGGCGCACTATCTGTGCCGAGGAAGAACTTTGTTGAGCCGGATGTCGCTGCCTTCCTGAGCGCCAGACGGTGTTCCTCCCGCTTGATCACCGGCAGGCAATAGAAATGCGGCTTGATCCCCCCCACCAGCATGGCGTTCCTGTTGTACGCCAGATGCTGCGGCGTAATGGTTGCGCCGATATTATCGCCGCTTTCCATGACAAAAGCTGCCGCATCAGCAGTGGTGATATGCTCAAACACCACCTTCAGGCCCGGAAAATCGGCAACGACCTGCTTCATCACCTGGTCAATGAACACGGCTTCCCTATCAAAAATATCCACATGGCTGTCTGTCACTTCCCCGTGCACCAGAAGCGGCATACCGATACGCTGCATTTCTTCCAGCACCGGATAGATGTTTTTCACATCGCTGACGCCATGACTGGAGTTGGTCGTGGCGTTCGCGGGATAGAGCTTGCAGGCGGTAAACACACCTGATGCGAAGCCCTTGGAAACCTCAGCCGCATCGATGCTGTCTGTCAGGTAGCATGTCATCAACGGCGTGAACTGAAGGTCAGAAGGCACCGCCTTCAGGATACGGTCCCGGTAGGCTTCCGCGGCCGCCACGGTTGTCACAGGCGGCGTCAGGTTCGGCATGATGATCGCCCGGGCAAACTGGCGTGCCGTGTAGGCCGCCACCGTTTCCAGCATGGCACCGTCCCGCAGGTGGACATGCCAGTCATCAGGCTGGCGAATAACAAGGCGATCCTTGGTTGCGTCATGGGTTTGGGAAGCGGGCGCGTTCATTGGTGTATCCCTGTTTTTACTTCATACCTACGTGAGGGCTGTTGTAACGGGCTTCGCTGCGCCTTACAACTTGAAAGCCGCAATAAAGTGGCTATGTGTAGCGTGAATATCAGCACCAGATAGGAATTTTATGTCAGCCGCCCTGTTGAACCTCGATCACCGCGCCATCCTTCGTCTGAAGGGCCCGGATGCCCGCAGTTTCCTGCAGGGGCTGGTGACCAACGACGTGATGCCTGTAACGGCCGGCAGAGCCGTGTACGCTGCCATGCTGACCCCGCAAGGGAAATATATGTACGACATGATCATCATGGCGGATGGCGACGACCTGCTGCTGGATATTGAGGCAGAACGAAAGACAGACCTGATGCGGCGCCTGATGATGTATAAGCTTCGGGCGGATGTGACAATCACGGACGAGACCGACCTCGGTGTCTGGGTATCGCTGGAACAGCCAAGCGCAAACGGCGTGTCAGTGCCTGACCCTCGCGACGCAATGTTGGGTTGGCGGCTTGTAACCGCAGAAAAGCCGGATGCCCCCGCCCTGGAGCGCGACACCTATGAACAGGCCCGGCTGCGGTTGGGTGTGCCGGACGGCAGCCGCGACATGGAAATTGAAAAATATTTCTGGCTGGAAACGGCGGCCGAACGGCTGAACGGCGTATCCTTCACCAAGGGGTGTTATGTCGGGCAGGAATTGACCGCCCGCATGAAGCACCGCACCAACCTGAAGAAAATGCTGCGCCCCGTACGCGTTGAAGGCGGCGCGCCTGAAGAAGGTGCTGTCATTGAGACAGCAGAGGGCAAGGCAGCGGGCACCGTTCGCACCTCAAACGGCGAATTTGCGCTCGTCTACTTCCGGCTGGAGCACGAAGCCGCAACGCTCACATGCGACGGCAAACCGGTGATCCTGTTATAATTATTGCATTTGCAGTTCTTTAACCTCCGCAATCTAGTCTTGGTCTTTGCGTGTAACAATCAAGACGGGGACTTTGCGTGCGCACTGGACTGATCCGGGGTGTGACTGGGCTTTTACTGGCATTTATTGTCAGCGCCGTCCCCGCGCATGCTGAAAACAAACCCACCATCACTTGGCTAAAGCTTGATTGGCAGCCCGCCTGGATCAATTCGGGGCCCTGGGCAGGTAAAGGCTATGCGCAGGCAGGCGAACGCATGCTGCAGGCCCGCATGCAAGAATTCGATCATGCCGTCCAATCCGTTGTGAATGTCCGCATCTACACAGTCATCAAGACAATGGAGGCCTGCTTCGCAACCGCGCCCTACCGCGGCATTGACCTGAGTCCAGACCAGAGAGACGGCCTGGTTTTCAGCGCCCCAACGTTCCTGTTCTTCTATCATGGCATCATTGCCCAGGAGAAGGCGTTGCCCGTTATTCAGGCCCACGCCGATCAGGGACGAGTCGACTTCAAAAGACTGATTGAAGACAAAGCTGCCAGAGGTGCCTTCCAGCCGGGCCGTGTCTACAGCCGCTGGCTCAATGACATTTTCGCGAATGATCCAAACACGGGGAATATGTTTCGCTGGTCCGGGCGCACCAGCCTGACCCAAAGCATGTTCAAAATGATGGATGCCGGGCGCTTCGATTATTTTGTCGACTATTATGCCATGCTGCGATTTCATCAGCTGACCGAAGGCAACAGCGGCCACTACAGCTATTATCCGATCCTGGAACATGAGAATGAGTTTGGCATGGGCGGCATTGTCTGCAATGACACGCCCCAAGGACGCATGGTGATTGCGCGCATCAATGAAATTCTCTCCAGTCTTCGGCAAACAGATGAATTCACCAACGCCAACGCCTTCTGGCTGATGCCACCCGGCCAGGAAGCCAAATACTGGCGCCTCTGGCATCAGGAACTGCTAACCCGCACAGATTGACGCACTCACACTAATAGTCTTGTCTTTTTTCCCCGCTTGTGGTGCCATTGGGCAAACGGGGAAGGGCTATGACCAAGAGCAAAAAACAACGCACACAGGAAAAGAACAAGGCGCATGAGCGGCACAATCTGTTTGTGCTGGGCGCCGCTGTCGCCTCCATCCTGATCATCGTGCTGGCACTGGCCAACTAGTCAGCCAATAGCTTTGCTGGATGACGGCCACCAGCATGCCCCATGAAGGGGGGATGTATCTGATAGCCCAGAAGCGCCTGCATACTCTCGGGCATCTGCGCCACATCCTCACGCGGGATGGACAGGAAGAAATTCTCCTGCTGGCGCGCCCAGGTGGCGCAATACTGCGGGAACAGCCCAAGCCTGCCGTGGTCGGTCACATTGCCCCCTGCCCTGTGCCACAGGTTCCCCAGGAATATCAGCACCGATCCCCGCGGCATTTCCGCCGTTACGATCTCTGCGTTTTTTGGCGATGCCCAGCCGTCCGCCTGTCCGGCTTCATGAATCTGAAACGCGTCATAGGTTTCCAGCACGCCTTCGGGCCTCTGATCGTCGCCCCAGGTGTGGCTGTAGGGGATCAGCTGTGTGGCGCCGTTTTCAGCCGTGAAATCATCCATCGCCCAGATGGCACCAACGGAGAACGCGGGCCGAGGCCGGGGGATAGGATAGAAACTGTCGTCTGTATGGAACGCTTGGGGCTGTTCGCCAGGCAGCACATTGGCCGCCAGCGCCGCCGTGATCAGGCAGTCACCCCACAGAAGCGGCTTGATGATCTTGAGGACATCTTCATTATCAAAGAAAGGCCACAGCGCCGGACCGTATTTGGGCAGCGAATAAATGCGCTGGGTCTTGAAGCCTTCAAACTGGTTCCGCCCTGTGCGCTGGCCGTCAAATATCGGGTCCAGTACCGCGCGGCAGGCATCCAGCTTTGTCTGCGGCATCAGGTTTTCAATAATGAAATAGCCGCGGTCCTTGATGGTCTCGATAATGTCAGCGTGGTTCATGGCCTTCTCCCTTGAAACTGAGGTAGGTTCAAAACCACCAAAGAAAAATTCTTAAATCAAACTGCTCTTATAAGGCCCAGCAATACTTCACCAATGAAACGCACGATTTTGCCGTCTTCGTCCACCAAGTAAAGTACCACCGACCCCAGGATGATTGTTCCGATCACTCTATAGACCAGCTTGGAAAGCTTCCGATCGTCCACATTGCTCCCCCAAATGCAAAGAGGGCCCGAAGGCCCTCTGAAACCTAGTCCTTCAGCGCTGCCTGTGCGGCCGCCAGCCTTGCGATCGGCACCCGGTACGGCGAGCAGGACACATAATCTAGCCCCGTGCGGTGGCAGAACTCCACCGACGCCGGATCGCCGCCGTGCTCACCACAGATGCCCAGCTTCAGGTCAGGCTTGGTAGACCGGCCGCGCTCGGCGCCGATTTCCACAAGTTCGCCCACGCCTTCCTGGTCGATGGAAACGAATGGGTCCTGCGCGAAGATGTCTTTCTTCACATACTCGTCCAGGAACCGTGCTGCATCATCCCGGCTGATGCCGATGGTGGTTTGCGTCAGGTCGTTGGTACCAAACGAGAAGAAATCAGCTTCAACGGCAATCTTGCCCGCCTGCAATGCAGCGCGCGGCAGTTCGATCATGGTACCGACCAGATATTCAACGGTGTGGTCTTGCTCGCTGAACACCAGGCTCGCCGCGGCATCCACCACCTGGCGGAGCATACCCAGTTCCTTGCGGGTCGCCACCAGCGGGATCATGATCTCAGGCACGACCGTTTCGCCGGTTTCCTTTTCAACCGCGATCGCCGCTTCAAAGATGGCGCGCGCCTGCATCTCATAGATTTCCGGGTAGGTAATGCCGAGGCGACAACCCCGGTGACCCAGCATCGGGTTAAACTCATGCAGTTCAGACGCCCGGCGTTTCAGATGGTCCACATCCGCGCCAATGGCTTTCGCCACATCTTCGAATTCGTCTTCCTCACGCGGCAGGAATTCATGCAGCGGCGGGTCCAGAAGGCGGATTGTCACCGGCAGGCCGCGCATAATCTTGAAGATTTCTTCAAAGTCGCTGCGCTGCATCGGCAACAGTTTCTCAAGGGCGGCTTTCCGGCCCGCAAGATCATCCGCCAGGATCATCTCACGCACGGCAATGATGCGCTCGCCTTCAAAGAACATATGCTCCGTGCGGCACAGGCCAATGCCTTCCGCGCCAAACTCACGGGCGGTCGAGGTGTCATGCGGTGTATCGGCATTGGTACGAACCTTCAGCTTGCGGTAGCTGTCGGCCCATTCCATCAGCTTGGCGAAATCGCCCGCGAGCTCAGGCTGCAGGGTTTTCACTTCTCCGATCATCACCTCACCCGACGCGCCGTCGATGGTGATGATGTCGCCTTCCTTGACTTCACGGCCCGCGCAGGACATCACACCTGCCTTGCCGTCGATGCGCAACTGACCAGCGCCAGACACACAGGGCCGCCCCATGCCGCGGGCCACAACAGCCGCGTGGCTGGTCATACCGCCGCGGGCGGTCAGAATGCCTTTGGCAGCGTGCATGCCGTGAATGTCCTCGGGGCTGGTTTCAACCCGGCACAGGATCACAGCTTTGCCTTCCTTGGCGGCTGCTTCGGCGTGGTCTGCGTCAAACACCACCTCGCCAGAGGCCGCGCCAGGCGACGCCGGAAGGCCACGTGTCAACACATCACGCGGGGCATCCGGGTCCAGCGTTGGGTGCAGCAGTTGGTCAAGGGCTGCGGGCTCAACCCGCAGCACGGCTGTTTTCTCGTCGATCAGGCCATCAGCCGCCATTTCAACGGCGATCTTCAGGGCCGCTTTCGCGGTCCGCTTGCCGGCGCGGGTCTGCAGCATCCACAGTTTGCCGCGCTGAACGGTAAACTCGATATCCTGCATGTCCTTATAGTGTTTTTCGAGCTTGTCGAACACGTCCGCCAGCTCCTTGAACACTTCAGGCATGCTTTCTTCCATCGACGGCAGCGTGGCGCCAGCAGCTTCGCGGGCAGCCTTGGTCAGGTTCTGCGGTGTGCGGATACCGGCCACCACATCTTCGCCCTGCGCGTTGATGAGATACTCGCCGTAATATTCGTTTTCGCCGGTGGATGGGTCCCGCGTGAAGGCCACACCCGTCGCTGACGTGTCGCCCATGTTACCGAACACCATGGCCTGCACATTTACGGCCGTGCCCCAGTCTTCCGGGATATTGTTCAGCTTGCGGTATACCTTCGCACGCTCAATCTGCCAGCTTGAGAAAACGGCACCAATAGCGCCCCAAAGCTGCTCACGCACATCCTGCGGGAACGGCTTGCCAAGCTCTTCTTCCGTCTTGGCCTTGAACTGCTGCGCCAGATCTTTCCAGTCATCCGCGTCAAGGTCGGTGTCCAGATCGACACCCTTTTCTTCCTTGTGGATCTCGATCAGTTCTTCGAAGTGATAGTGATCAACCCCGAGCACCACGTCAGAATACATCTGAACAAACCGGCGGTAGCTGTCCCAGGCAAAGCCGGGGTTGCCGCTGTTTCGTGCCAGACCTTCAACCGTTTCGTCATTCAGGCCCAGGTTCAGGACCGTGTCCATCATCCCTGGCATGGAAACCCGTGCACCAGACCGCACGGACACCAGAAGCGGGTTTTCCTTGTCGCCAAATTTGGCGCCAACACTTTTTTCAATTGCTGCGATGGCCTGGTTGACTTCGCTTTCAAGCGTGTCGGGATATTCCTGGCCGTTGGCGTAATAATAGGTGCAGACTTCTGTGGTAATCGTCAGCCCCGGAGGCACCGGCAGGCCCAGCGAGGCCATTTCGGCCAGGTTTGCACCCTTGCCGCCCAGGAGGTTCTTCATATCTGCACGGCCTTCAGCCGCGCCATCACCAAAGCTGTATACCCATTTGGTCATGCTCTACAGTCCTTTGTCGCGTGCCCGGGTCCCCTTTAAAGGCACGCAGATTTCAGAAGGGCGCCGGGCAGTTTTTATATCTGGTTGCCCGGCCATTTTACGATCAGCCCTCGATCAGGCTGAAATCGGCCACGGTATTCACCGCGGCTCGAATTTGGCTCAGAAGCGCAAGGCGGTTGGCCCGCAGCGCCTCATCATCGGCGTTCACCGTTACCTTGTCAAAGAAGGCATCGATTGGCGCTCTCAGTGTAGATAGAGCGGCCATCGCCTTTTCAAAATCTTCCGCGGCCAACGCATGCTCCGCGTCGGCGCCCGCGCGGGTCAGGGCAACAGCAAGTGCTTCCTCTTCCGGATCAATGAGGGCGGCTTCATGAACGTCCTGGTCATAGGACTTGCCGTCTTTCTTCTCTTCGATCTTCAGGATGTTAGCGGCCCTCTTGTAGCCCGCCAGCAGGTTGGACCCGTCATCGCTTTCAAGGAAAGCCGACAGGGCTGCAACCCGGTTCAGGATGCGCACCAGGTCATCATCGCCTTTGGCAAACACGGCGTCGATCAGGTCGTGCCGCACACCAAGGTCACGCTGCTGCACTTTCAAGCGGTCAGCGAAGAACGGCAGAAGATGCTCTTCGAACATGCTTTCCAGATGCTTGAGGATTGCGTCCTCACCGCCTTCGGCGTGCAGTTCCAGATACGGCTTGAGCGGCTTGGCAGCCAGGCCCAGCACATGCTCAAGCGGCAAGCGGATACCGTTTTCTGTGATCAGGCGAATGACACCCAAGGCTGCGCGGCGCAGCGCATAAGGGTCCTTGGAGCCTGTCGGACGTTTGTCGATCGCGAAGAAACCAACAAGCGTGTCGATTTTTTCTGCCAGAGCCACAGCAACAGATACCGGTGCACTAGGGCAATCATCCGATGGGCCCGCAGGCGCATAATGGTCCCGGATGGCGTCAGCCACCGCATCGCTTTCGCCCTGTGCCTTGGCATAATAGCGGCCCATGATGCCCTGCACTTCAGGGAATTCGTAAACCATGCCGGAAACCAGGTCAGCTTTCGCAAGCTCTGCGGCGCGCTCTGCCTCTGCCGGGTCACAGCCTTCGATGTATTCAGCCAGGAAGCCTGCCAGCGCTTTCATCCGCGCAACACGGTCAGACATGCGGCCCAGTTCAATATGGAACACGATGTCCTTGAGCTGCGGCAGATTGTCCTCCAGCTTGCCCTTGAGGTCCTGTTCCCAGAAGAATTTTGCGTCTGCGAGGCGTGCGGCAATCACCCGGCCATTGCCGGTTGCGACAGCCGCGCCGCCATCCTTTGCTTCAAGGTTCGACACCGTGATAAAGTGCGGCGCCAGCTTGCCGGTTTCCTTGTCGCGGGTAACGAAATATTTCTGGTCCTTCTTCATGGTCAGGATCAGCACTTCTTCCGGCACTTCCATGAAGCTTGGGTCAAAGCTGCCCAGAAGCGGCACAGGCCATTCAACGAGGCCCGCCACTTCCTGCAGAAGCCCCTTGTCTTCGACCCATTCAACGCCCTGCTTGTCAGCAAGGGCCTTCGCGGCTTCAGCGATCTTGGCTTTGCGCATCGCTGGGTCCAGCACCACTTTGGCGTCCTGCAGCTTGGTACGGTAGTCAGCGAAGTCTGTCACCTCAAAGGCGTCCGGCGCCATGAAGCGGTGACCGCGCGTGGTGTTCCCCGCTTTGATGCCGTCGATGTCCAGTTCAACCACATTGCTGCCGAACAGGCACAGGATGGATTGCAGCGGGCGCACCCAGCGGAGGCTGCCATCGCCCCAGCGCTGGGACTTGGGCCATGGGAAATTGCGTACGGTGGCTTCAAGCGCTTCGGCGATCACTTCTGTCGTCGCGCGCCCCGGCTTTTCGATCATGGCGAAGAAGAAAGTACCTTTCTTTTCTTCGCGTTCCTCAAGCTGGTCACGGGTTACGCCTGCGCCGCGCATGAAGCCTTCAAGCGCTTTTTCCGGCGCGTCAACGCGGGGGCCGCGGCGCTCTTCGGAAATATCAGGTGTTTTGTCAGGGATGCCGCTGATGGTCAGCGCAAGGCGGCGCGGTGTCGCGAACGCTTCGGCGATCTCATACACAAGGCCCGCTTCCTTCAGCGCAGTCGTCATCATTTCCTTGAAGTCGTCAGACGCTTTTTTCTGCATCCGCGCCGGAATTTCTTCGGACAGGAGTTCAATCAGAAGGTCACTCATGACTTATACCTCCCAGCCGTTTTTCTTGATCCAGGCTTCACAGCAGCCCTTCGCCAAATCCCGCACACGGCCGATATAGGCCTGTCGTTCCGTTACCGAAATGACGCCGCGCGCGTCCAGCAGGTTGAAGGTGTGGGAAGACTTGATGCACTGCTCGTAGGCCGGAAGCGGCAACTCGGCTTCCAGAAGCTTGGCGCATTCCTCCTGTGCCTTTTTGAAGTCCGCGAACAGCTTGTCGGTGTCGGCGTGCTCGAAATTGTAGGCAGACTGCTGGCGCTCGTTTTCAAGGAACACGTCGCCGTATGTTGCGCCGGCGCCGTTGAAATCAAGGTCATACACATTGTCGACGCCCTGCACGAACATGGCCAGGCGCTCCAGCCCGTAGGTCAACTCACCTGAAACCGGTTTGCAGTCAAAGCCGCCCACTTGCTGGAAGTAGGTATATTGGCTGACTTCCATGCCGTCGCACCAAACTTCCCAGCCAAGGCCCCAGGCGCCCAGGGTTGGGCTTTCCCAGTCGTCCTCGACAAAACGGATGTCATGCAGCTCGGCATCGATGCCGATCGCTTTCAGGCTGCCCAGATAAAGTTCCTGCATGTTCGCAGGGCTTGGCTTCAGGATCACCTGAAACTGGTAATAATGCTGCAGCCGCATGGGGTTTTCACCGTACCGGCCATCGGTCGGGCGGCGGCAGGGCTGCACATAAGCGGCTTTCCATGGCTCTGGGCCAAGCGCCTTCAAGGTGGTCGCCGGGTGAAATGTACCCGCGCCCATTTCCATGTCATATGGCTGAAGGATGACACAGCCCTGATCGGCCCAGTAATTCTGGAGCGTCAGCAGCATTTTCTGGAACGGCATGGCGTCCGGATTGCGTTTTGCAGTGCTTGAAGAGTCTGTCATGAATGACCGCTTTAAAAAATCGAATCTGTTACTCGGAATTGCTGCGCTGCAAACTAACGGGCGGACCCCATGGGGTCAAGCAAGAGAATCCCTTGGCGTAGCAAAGATTTTCAAGGCTCACGCTGTCAGGATAATTGGCGCGCCTTTTGTGACGATAAAGGTATGCTCGAACTGGGCTCCGAAGCCGCCATCAGCCAGGCGGAGGGTCCAGCCGTCCTCGTCCTCATAATATTGGTCGCTGTGGGTTGCCAGGAACGGCTCGATGGTCAGCACCTGCCCTTCGTGCAAGCGCTCGCGCTCACGCGGATAATAGATGTTCGACACCGTCGGCTCTTCATGAATCCAGCCACCAACACCGTGACCATTGAGGCCCTCGATAATCTTGAAACCATATTTGGCCGCTTCGCGCTCCACCACCTTGGCGATGGCGTTCAGGGGTTGGCCCGCACGCGCCGCGAACATGGCTTTCCGCTGCGCTGCCTTGGTGGCATCCAGAAGGGTCTGCAGGTCAGGCGAGATGGTGCCCACCGCGAAGCTGGAGCCCGTGTCAGCAAAAAAGCCGTCCTTCTCAGCCGACACATCGATATTGACCAGGTCGCCTTCCCGAAGCGGAATGTCGTTCGGAATGCCGTGCGCGACCGCGTCACCCACGGAAATACAGGTGAAGCCGGGGAAATCATAGGCCAGCTTGGGCGCCGATGTCGCGCCGCGCTCTGCCAGCATCTCGCCCGCCATGGTGTCCAGCTCAAGCGGGGTCACACCGGGCACTACCCTTGTGCCCATAGCAGCCAGCACATCGCGGCAGATAGCGCCAATTTCCTTCAGCTTTTCAAGCTGGTCCGGCCCGTCAACAGTCATGCCCTAAAGCTCGCCTTTCTCTTTGATCCGCTCATGGTGCTGGATCACTTCCCGTATGATGAAATGGAGGAATTTTTCGCTGAATTCCGGGTCCAGGTTGGCGGAATTCGCCAGCGTACGCAGCCGTTCGATCTGCTTCTGCTCGCGCCCTGGGTCAGCCGCCGGCAGGTCATGCTCGCGCTTGTAGAAACCAACCGCCTTGGTGATCTTGAAGCGTTCGGCCAGCATGAAAATCAACGCCGCGTCGATATTGTCGATGCTTTCCCGGTAGGCATTCAGCTGGGTCTCGTGTTGTTCGCTTGTCAAAGCGCTTCCTCCGTAAAGTATACTTTAGGGCCCTATAGCCCGAAACGGTTCCAAAACAGCCGTTCCTCGATCGCCGCCAAAAGCCCATGCGGCATATCTTCGATCTGGCCGATCCCGCTTGTATGCTGGGTGTCGCTGCCGCGGCCAAGGCCAAGGATCGACCCCAGGCGGGGTTTGCGTTCGCCAATCAGGCGCAGCCGCACCTTTTTGCCGAACCGGTCCCGAAGAACTTCACGTGCGTCGCCCAAACCGTCCACAAGACCCATTTTGACGGCGTCGGCACCCGTAAAGACATCCCCGGAAAACAAGCGCCCACGTAGCCCCTTGAGGCGCTTGCCCCGGCGCTCGCGCACCAGGGATTTGAAATGTTCGTGGACCTCTTCCTGAATTTCCTTCAGGCGTTCCACATCTTCTTCCTTCTCTGGCGAGAAGCTGTCCAGCATGGCTTTCCGCTCGCCTGCTGTGTAAAGGCGCCGATCAATGCCCAATTTCTCGATCGCCTTATCGAAGCCAAATCCGCTCGCGATCACGCCAATACTGCCGATGATCGACGACTCGTTCGCGTAGATCTCGTCGCCCGCCAGCGCCAGCATGTAACCACCTGATGCTGCAACATCTTCAGCAAATGCAAGCACTGGCACATCTTTTTCGCGCGCAAGGTCGCGGATGCGCTTGGTAATCAGTGCACTCTGCACAGGTGATCCGCCGGGCGAGTTAATCTGCAGCGCCACAGCAGACAAGCCCGGAATGGTGAAAGCATGCTCAAGCGTTTCAGCCAGGGACGCCATGTTCAGATTCTGCTTGAAGCGCTGGCCCGGGGCAATCACGCCATAAAGCCGTACCACTGCCACAACGGGGGGTGGGTCGCCGAACAAGCGGCGACGCAGTTCATAGAAGAATTTGGACAGTCGGTTAGCCATGGTTGCTACTTTGGATAATCATTCTGCCCCTGATTAACGGCTTTGACGCGGATGCGCAAAGGCTTTCAGGTCAAGAGCCGCGCCATCACGCAAAATTTCTTCGGCTTCACGGGTATAGCGTTCCACCTCGCCATGCAAGGCAAGCCCCGGCAGAATACTGGCGGTGCCGTGCATGCCCTTGCGCCCCTGGATGATCACCCGCTTGGCGGGAGAGCCGTAGCGCGGCCAGAGTGGCATGATCTTCAACTCCCCCACACGCCGGTGCAGGTGGGCAATCACTTCATCCACCCGGTCGGCCCGGTAAATAATGGATACCGTGCCCTTGTTGCGCACCAGATGAATGCAGAATTTCACCCAGTCGCGCACGCCAGCGCTGAGGTCCATGTGCGCAAGTCCCTTGGTTTCCGCCGGCGGCCGAATACCCTTGCCGTCCGCCAAATAGGGCGGATTGACCATGACATGATCATAGGTAGCTTCATCTTCCTGTTTGAGGTCTGTAATACTGCCCTCATCAACGGTCACCCTGCCCTCAAGGCCGTTATAAGCGATGTTGCGGCGCGCGAAATCAAGCATATCCGACTGAATATCAATGCCATGAACAGACACGCCGGGAACCCGCCGCGCCAGGCAAAGGGCCGCGCCTGCAGACCCAACACCGCCTTCAATCACCCGCTCGCCAGCCTTGGCGGGCACGCAGGCGGCCAGCATCACGGTGTCCATCGACACACGATAGCCGCACTTGGGCTGGATCAGCTTTACGGCGCCGCCAAGGAAATCATCGACCGTTTCCCCTTCACCCAGGCGTGGGATCGCGGGAAAGAGATGCGCGCTATTGTCTCGGGCTTGATCGTCCACGGGGTTTCGTTCACCACTTGTTTATTTGATACGCTTAATTGTACGTGGAAATTATCTGGGGTCAATTGACCTAAAATGCGTGCAAATCCTTGCCAGCCCTGATGTCAGGCAGTAATGTCCGCGCGCTAAATATAAAAATGAAAGCGGGGATCGAATGTCCAGCAACGTTGTAAATATGCGCGATCACAAGCAACCAGCCGCCGATAAGGAGGCAATCGACCGCCTTCAGGCCATGACCGCTGATGACATGCAGTTGGTAAACGAAACCATCCTGAAGCGCATGGACAGCCCCGTGGCCCTCATTCCTGAGCTGGCCGGACACCTGATCTCCTCAGGCGGAAAACGCCTGCGTCCCATGCTGACCTTGGCTTCGGCCAAGCTTGTTGGCTATGAAGGCAAGCGCCATATCGGCCTCGCTGCCGCCGTTGAATTTATCCACACCGCCACGCTTCTGCATGACGATGTGGTGGACGAAAGCAACATGCGGCGCGGCAAGAAAACCGCCAATCTTATCTGGGGCAACCAGCCGACTGTTTTGGTGGGTGACTTCCTTTTCAGCCGGTCATTTGAGTTGATGGTGGAAAGCGATTCGCTGCGCGTCCTCAAGATTCTGGCAAATGCCGCTGCCGTTATCACTGAAGGTGAAGTTCTGCAGCTGACCACTGCCAATGACCTGACCACGTCAGAGGAAAAATACCTGGAGGTGATCACCGCCAAGACGGCCGTGCTGTTCGCCGCTGCCTGTGAAGTGGTGGGTGTGGTGTCCGAACAGGGCGCAGAGGTTGAAAGTGGGCTCGAAGCCTACGGCCGCTATCTGGGCATCGCCTTCCAACTGGTGGATGACGCGCTGGATTATTCTGCCAAGCAAGCGACATTAGGCAAGGAAATCGGCGATGACTTCCGCGAAGGCAAGGTGACCCTGCCCACCATTCTGGCCTACCGCCGCGGCAGTGAAGAAGAGCAGAAATTCTGGAAATCCACCATGGAGCGCCGCAAACAGGCCGAGGGTGATCTCGAAAAAGCCATCGACCTTCTGAGCCAGCACGGCACACTGAATGACACCATCGAACGTGCCCGCCATTATGGCAACATGGCCAAGGACTCGCTGGCAATTTTCCGCGACAGCCCGGCCAAGAAGGCGCTGATCGATATCGTCGATTTCTGTGTGATGCGGGCCTACTAGGGCGCCTACTCTATTGGTAGCTGTCCGTTGTGGTTCATGACAGGTCGCACCCAGCCACTCTGTGTCCAACTCACCACAGCAAGCTCAATGGGCTCTCCCGCACGGCGCGTAATGCGCCCAAGGTCGCAGTCTGGGCGTCCAATGATGGCCATTTCCCGGGGACATTCAAACGTCACAAAATAGGCTGGCTGTGCCTGAACCATGGATGCCTGGTAGCTAAAGTTTGCTGACACATAACCTGCTGGCAGGTCTGCCCATTCGGCAACGGTCATCACACGGCCGAGGTCAAATGCTCCAACATAATGCACCGCTGCTGGCACCACCTCAAATCCAAACGCTCCTTCAGAATAGCTGTCATAAGAAATTGTACGGGCATTATAGCCGCGCAAGGAATAGGCGACAATTTCCTCAAGAAACCAATGACCTGGCTCAAACGTGGCTTCAACAAAATACTCACCTGTCGGCATCTTCCCGTATGGGCCCGATTTGACAGACCCCTTTGGAGCGCTCACAGACACAGTCTCCTTGAAAGCTTTCCCGGTCGAAGGGTCATATTTGCGAAATTTGAGTTCGGGACGGACCATACCCTTGAAGTCTATCTTCATGACAACTAGGCCAAGGTCCCTTTGGGCCAAGTAGCTAATGTCTTTCTTATCGCCGCCCATACAGCCTGAAAGAAGAACGGCCAAGAACAAAAACCGGGTCACGTTTTTCATATTATCCCCCAATATCGCGCCTTGTATAGAGCACACGAACCTATGTAACAGATATCGCGTAACTGTATGGCCTGCAAGGCCTTGTTCCTGCGCCTGAACTGCTGTAATTTTCGGTTCGGCGTATCGGGGAGTAGCTCAGCCTGGTAGAGCACCGTCTTCGGGAGGCGGGGGTCGCAGGTTCAAATCCTGTCTCCCCGACCAATTTCTATCCAATGTTCTAAGCCTTCAGCCAATTGACGCGCTTATCAACTGATGATCTGATCCTTTCATCTCTTGGGGAGGAACAGATGATCAGATTAGCCATCGCTGCGCTACTTGCGGCCACGACCAACATGGCGGCTGTGGCCGCAGACCTTGGACCGACGGCTCTACACAGATACGTATCCAACCATATCAGCTGGAACACCAACAGCTATTGGATTGAAGGCGACGACAGCGTCGCACTTATCGACGCCCAACTGCTGCCGTCGGACGCGAGGCGCCTTGCGGACCAGATCAAGGCCAGCGGTAAACCGCTTGCAGGCGTTATCATCACCCACCCGCATTCAGACCATTTCGGCGGCCTGCCGGTTCTGAAAGATGCCTTCGGTGACTTTCCGATTTACGCCACTCAGGGCACGGCTGACGGCTTTGCACCCACGCTCCAGCAGATGCTGGCGTCATACAAGATGCCGAATGCCTTCGGCGAAGCCTTGGACGAACGACTTGTGATGCCAACCGACATCATCAAGGATGGTGAGACAATCACTATTGCCGGGATCGATTTCCAAATCCACGACCTGGGCGCCGGTGAAGCCGCCAACAATATCATCGCCTACCAGAAGGACCTGAATGTGGTGTTTGCGGGCGACACTTTCTATCCTTTCACCCATTATTATGTTGGCGAAGGCCATATCGATGGGGCCCTGAAACATCTTGAATTCCTGAAAGCCAGCTACGATCAGGATACCTATGTTCTGCCGGGCCACAATGATGCGAGCCGGGTCAGAAGCGCAGACAAGCAGATTGCTTATATCAATGGTTTCATCGATGCCGTGAAGGCGGCACGGGCCGCGGAAGGTGCGCTCGACGCCAATGGCCGTCTGACCCGTGCGGCCAGAGGCACCATGGTTAGCGAACTGATGCAAGACTATGCGGCCTATGACGATTTCAGCTTCGGCAGCCGCACAATCCTGACTTGGAACAGCTTTGGGGTTGAAGCCTGGCTGATGGCCCAGAAGGACTAGATTTTCGCCCCAAACTCCTCGGGCAAAGCCTCGCGGATGCGGCGCACGCTATCCAGCAAGCACACTTCGGTTTTCGCGAGAGGCCCCTTGCTGAAGCTTGAGGACGCCATACCGTCCTGCACCCGGTTGATGATCACTGTATCTTCGGCATTCACTTCCCGGTTGATGCGCCAGTTCAGGTACCGCGCGGCCTGCGTCTCGCGCCTCTCATCCGGCAGCACATAGGCCACCTCGCGGATTAGCGTTTCTGTGGCCGAGACCGGAATGAATTGCATGAAATCGATCTGGTCGGGGTACACGTCGAAGGCCACATTGGGCCACAGCCGATAATAGCACCAGTGGCGCTGCAGGTGCTCTGGCAGGTGATCCACTTTGGGCAGCAGCGATTTATAGTGCCGTGTCGACCAACTGTCCTTGCGGGTCTCCATCACATCGCCCCACATCTTGTGGATATCGCCCTGCACTTCCATGCCGTAAGTGTTGCCCACAAGACCCGAAAGGCCGGGGTGCGCGACGGGGATATGCAGTGCATCGGCGTAATTATCCGCAATCTGCTTCCAGTTCACCGCACGGGGCCTGAGTGTCAATCGCCCAAGCGGCTGCATCTCCTCGACCCTGTAGCGGCTCAGCTCGTCCAGGTATGGCGCAAACTGGTCTTCGATGCTGGGCCCACCAGGCACAAGGCGTGCCCAGATAAACCCGAGAAACTCACAGCTTTCCGCCTCCGGCAGGAAATGGTCTGCGCGGTTAAAACTTTCGAAATCCCGCTCATACGGCACGTTCACCAGCGTGCCTTCAAAGTCCCACGTCCAGGCATGGTAAGGGCAGCGGATGCGCCCGGGACATGATCCATCATTGCCTTCCAGGAGGCGCGAGCCCCGATGTCGGCAAACATTATGGAACACGCGGGCCTTGCCGTCCTTGCCGCGCACGGCCACAAGGCGTTCATTGAGGATATCCAGCGTGACATAGTCACCCGCATTCGGCACGTCATTCTGGTGGCACACCAGCTGCCACGCCGGGCGGACCACCGCCTCCATCTCGCGCGCGAAATAGGCTTCGTCATAATAGGCCCAGGACGGCAGGCTTTCAAACGCCGCCGTCATGTCAGGTGCCCCGCACCAGCGGGCGCGTCAGGCAGGTTGGCCCGCCTTCGCCCTTGCGGCTGATTTCGTCACCTGTGTAGGTATCCACCTCGCAACCCGCGGCCTCCAGCCGCGCCTTGGTCTCAGGCAGACGGTCCAGCATCAGGATGTTGCGGGGGCCAAGTGCCAGCACATTGCAGCCCATGGGAATGAATTCTTCCTCAGGCACTTCGACAAAGCCAATGCCGCGCGCCTCCAGCCAGTTGACAAAACTATCCGGCATCAGCGGGCGGTAGATCAGTGCCAGGTCGCGGTCGAGCGGGCTGATCATGGACATCAGGTGAAACACGTCTTCGGGATGGCTCGGGGGCGGTAGCGGCACTGTATGCACTTCTACATCCGGCCCCAGAAGGTCCTGGAGCTGCTTGATGCCTTCCGCGTTGGTGCGCGGGCCCTCACCCACCGCCAACGCGTGATCATCCAGCCAGATGATATCGCCACCTTCAATGGTGCCCGGCGCCTCAATGGTTCCAAGTACCGGATAACCGGCAGCTTCAAAGGCGCTCGCATTCACCGCTGGTTCGCCCCGGCGCCCCTTGCGGCCCATGTGGCATAAAATGAGACCTTTTGGGCTCACGAGCAGCGCGTCGCGGGCATAGATGGAATCTAGGGTCAGCGCGTCATCGCCGCCAAGCATGATCACTTCGGCGCCAGAGGCGCGCAGCTTGTCAGTGAACATCTTGTGTTCATCGATCGCAGGCCCAAGCTTGGGCGCGGAATAGAAGCGCAGGCGCTCCCATTCATCCGCAACCTTTTCGTCACTGACATAGGCATGCTCGGGCGGCCTTACTGCCACAACCTTGAGCGCCCCATATTCGTTCAAACCGGATAGTGTCTTCATTCTGCCCCTTCTCGTCTTTGTCTTGTAACCCAAACATAAATCGGCAGGCCCGCGAGCAGAAGCAGGAAGGCCCAATAAACACTGTCGCGCCCCGATCCGGCGATGATCCATACCGCATAGCCAAACCCGATGGCCGCCACAATGGTGTCCCGCAGATGCACGCCGCGTGACGCATGCGGATCACGGACTGCATACAGCCAAGCCGACGCAGCAGACATGGCCACAGGCAGGATCGCCGTCACGGTGGACAGCAAAATCAGAAATTCAAAAGCCACCACCAGGCCGTTGACGAAATTCAGCGCAAGCGCCACCGAAGACAGGATACCTCCGATAATGAACGACCAAGCCGGCGTGCCGAACTTGGTTTTCATGCCAAAAAGGCTCGGGAACAGGCCGTCAAGAGCCGCAGCCATGGGCATCTGCCCCGCGGCGAACAGGTTGGCGTTCACGCCGCTGCTGGTCGCGACCAATGCAATGATCGCAATGACCGTGGCACCCGCTGGCCCCACAAGCGCAGAGGCAGCATCCGCAAGCGGTGCCGTAGAATTCATCAGCTCATCAGCCGGCAACAGGCCGAAAGCGGCAACAGTGACAGCAAAATACAGGACCGTAACCGCAAGCACACCCATCATGGTGGCGCGCGGGATGGTGCGGGCCGGGTCCTGCACTTCGCCGGCCGGCACCGTCGCAACCTCAAAGCCAATGAAGGCCCACATCGCCAGCGCACTGGCGGCGATAGTCGCATCAAGCCCATCCGCAGGTTCCTTCATGGCGGCGAAGTTTGTGCTTTCGACACTCACCAGCCCTACAAGGGCGAGAAACAGAAGCGGCAGGAATTTGGCCAGCGTTGTAATGAGCTGAAGCGCGCTTGAGCCGCGCACGCTGCGACAATTGACAAACACCAGCACCCAGATCAACGACAGGCCGGCGACAAGCGACAGGGTGGGCGATGTTTTAAGTACCGGAAAAAATTCCGACAGGTACCCGACAAAAGCCACGGTGACAGCCGCAACAGCAATCCAAAGCGAAATCCAGTAGCCCCACGCCATCTGAAAGCCGACGAAATCACCAAACCCCGCCCGACTGTAGGCATAAGGCCCGCCGGTTGCGGTTATCCGTTTGGCCATATAGCAAAGCGAATAGGCAAGCGCGATCGTGCCCAGCCCCGTCACCAGCCAACCTGCAAGCGCGTATGCCCCGAAAGGTGCCAGGACAGTTGGCAGCATGAAAACGCCCGAGCCCACCATCATACCGACAGAAAGCCCCCAAGTGCGCCAGAACCCCATCACACGACGGGTTTGGTAGTCCCCCATAAAATCTTCCTCCCTGATCCCCGAAAAAAGCCTAAAGGAAAGAAGCGTTTGCACCTAGTGCTTTTCTACGTCGTCTGACTGAGGAGCATCAAAGCCTGCCCCCGCACGATTCTGGTTCAAATTGGCACATACCGACATGTCTCAAATTGAAACAGCATTGTCCCAAGGCGGTACAAAACGATCTATCCTGCAGCCCGTGTTCGGCCAAGCCCTTGAAATCCCTGGTACTCATTTCTGGCACATAGATTGCGAATATGGAGGCGAACCTGGTGCTCCGGCTGCCACCAGATACCGGGTTCCTGAGTTTCGGGTCTTCGCAGCTGCCAATTTGTTGAAGACCCAGCCATTGGAGTCGGCCGCGCCTCTTGCCCCACCTCAATCCGCTTTGGTGCGGTCGGCTCCGAACCACTCTCCCCCATTTAATCTGACTTCCGTCATTTTGCTTTTCAGCGATAGCGACACAGGTTACCCATTGGGACACCCTTTGGAGAGCTTATGAGCGCTGAATTCATCCATGACCTGCACGCCCCTTACGGTGAAGCCGAACCCGTTTCGCCATTGATCACCCGTGTCCTGTGCGAAAACCCCAGTCCTTTCACATATACAGGCACTGGCACTTATGTTGTGGGCACGGGCCCAAATGTGGCCGTTATCGACCCCGGCCCAATGATGGAAGCGCACGGCAAAGCCATCCTTGAGTCCACCAAAGGCAAAACCATCAGCCATATATTGGTGACCCACAGCCATATCGACCATTCGCCCCTGAGCGCGTGGCTCAGTGAAAGAACGGGTGCCCCTATATATGCTTTTGGCCCCCACGGGGCGGGCCGGAAAGGCGGCCTGGAAGGCGAAGAGGTGGAAGCGGGTGCGGATCATGCATTCCAGCCCCATCATCAGCTGAAAGACGGCGACCGGGTGACGGGCGACGGTTGGACCCTGCGCGCCATCCACACCCCTGGCCACACAGCCAACCACCTGTGCTTTATGCTGGAAGAGGAACAGGCCCTGTTCTGCGGTGACCATATCATGGGCTGGGCCACTACGGTGATTTCCCCGCCTGACGGCGATATGCGCGCCTACCTTAAAAGCCTGAGGCGCACGATCGATGAAAAGCCCGCACGCCTGCTGCCGACCCACGGCCCGGCAGTTGAGGACCCTGAACCTTTCGTCCGCGGCATCATCACCCACCGCCGCATGCGCGAAGGCCAGATTTTGAAGCATCTTGAAGATGGCCCGCTCAGTATCGATATAATGGTCAGCCGCATGTATAAGGATGTGAACAAGGCGTTGCATCCTGCGGCCGCGAGGTCTGTGCTGGGGCACCTGATCGCCCTTGTCGACGAGGGCCGCGTTGAGGCAGATGGGCCAGCGACGCTCGTAAGCGAATATCGCCTTCCCCCAAAGCCTTGCCAATAGGGCTTTTGGCGGCTATCTATGCCGCACCAATGTGTTTTTAGTGATGCGTGCAGGAGACTGACATGAATATGCAAACAAGCACCGCTGTTGATCCGACCCTCGACCTCGTGGCCGAGATCCAGCGTCTGCGCAAGGAAAAGAATGCGGTTATCCTCGCACACTATTACCAAGCCGGTGAAATTCAGGACATCGCAGATTTCGTGGGCGACAGCCTCGATCTTTCGCGCAAGGCCGCGGAAACTGACGCCGAGATGATCGTCTTCTGCGGTGTGCGTTTCATGGCTGAAGTGGCCAAGATCCTGAGCCCACAGAAAAAGGTGGTTTTGCCGGATATGGCGGCAGGCTGCAGCCTGGAAGACAGCTGCCCGCCAGACGAATTCGAGAAGTTCGTCAAGGCGCACCCGGATCATATGGTCCTGAGCTACATCAACTGCTCAGCCGCTGTGAAAGCCCATACCGATATCATCGTGACCAGTTCGAACGCTGAGCATATCGTCAGCTCGATCCCCCAGGACCAGAAAATTATCTTTGCGCCGGACCGCCACCTGGGCGGTTTCCTGTCGCGCAAGCTGGGCCGTGACATGCTTTTGTGGCAAGGCACCTGCATTGTGCACGAAATGTTCAGCGAAAAAGAGCTGATCAAGCTGAAGGCCAAGCACCCGGACGCGCCCGTGGCCGCGCACCCTGAGTGCCCGGACAATATCGTGCAGCATGCGGATCACGTGGGCTCCACCAGCTCTATCCTCAAGTTCGCGACCGAGCATCCAGCCGACACGATCATCGTGGCGACCGAACCCGGCATCATCCACCAGATGGAAAAGGCCGCGCCGAACAAGACATTTATCGGTGCACCGGGGGCCGACGGCAACTGCAGCTGCAACACCTGCCCGTTCATGGCGCTCAACACCATGGAAAAGCTGTATCTTTGCCTGCGTGACGAAGGCCCTGAGATCGAATTGGATGAACACACCCGGGTTGAGGCCGAAAAGCCACTGCGCAAGATGCTGGACCTCAGCGCAGCCATCAACACCGGCAAAGACCTGTCCGCCATCGGCGCATAAGCCACTACGCCAGGGAGTAAGGCACATGACCGATTTTCCACTTTCACAGGCGGAAATCGATGCCTTCATCGATGTCGCCTTCGCGGAAGACATCGCCACGGGCGATGTAACATGCGAGACGGTAATCCCGGCGGACGCGCGCCTGACCGCCACCATGAATGCCCGTGAGGTTATGGTGCTGGCTGGCTTGCCGCTCACCGCGCCCATCTTCCGGCGCCTTGACCCAGAATGCACCATCGAATTCTTCGCCCAGGACGGCGACAAAATTGATCCCGGCACTGTTATCATGAAGGTGGAAGGCAAGGCGCGCGCGATGCTGTCGGCCGAGCGCACGGCACTGAATATCGTTCAGCACCTGTCAGGCATCGCCACACTGACGCGTCAATATGTCGACCAGATCAAAGGAACGGGCGCCACCCTTCTGGACACCCGAAAAACCATTCCTGGCCTCAGGAAACTTGGTAAATATGCTACCGCCATGGGCGGGGCGAAAAACCACCGTATGGGCCTGTTTGACGCCGTGATGATCAAAGACAATCACATTGCAGTTGCGGGTTCGGTTGAGAAAGCGGTCGCGGGCGCAAAAGCCGCAGGCCGGAATGACATCCAGGTTGAGTGCGACACCCTTGAGCAAGTGCGCGAAGCGGTATCGGCAGGCGCCAACAGCCTGCTGCTGGATAACATGCCGCCAGCCATGCTGCGGCAGGCGCGTGCCATCGTGGATGGTGCCATTCCGTGCGAAGCCTCAGGCGGCGTCAACCTGCACACTATCCGCTCAATCGCGGAAACCGGTGTGGATTATATCTCTGTCGGGCGCCTGACCCAAAGCGCGCCCGCCGTCGATATCGGTCTCGATTTCGCATAGCGTTAAGCCGCGGGTAAGGTTTTCCCTTTAGCGTGTGTCTACACGCTTTGGGGGGCGATATGCGCGCGAGATACATGCTAAAAGCCCGGACACGACACACTGAAACACCACTGGATTCCAGCCGACAGCTGACGCGACGTTATGTTGTGGCACTACTGCTTGTCGCAACTGCGGCTACCACTGGCTTCCTGACCCTCTATTTTTCTATCAAGCGGGAAGAAACTGCGGCCACCGTCATTAATGTAGCCGGCCGGCAACGGATGCTGTCCCAAAGAATTGCGCTGTTCATCAATCAACTGCAAGCACAGCCAAACGATGCCACCTTGCAGCAAAAGACCAGCAAAACAATCGATTTGTTCGAGACCTCTCACCGGGGTCTTATTTTGGGGGACGCGGATCTCGACTTGCCAAGCCTCACGCACGTACCTACACGAGACATCTACTTTGGCGACATTGCACTGGACGAACGCACCCGAACCTTTATCAGCCTGGCCCGGACAGCTTTGTCCCAAGCAATTGCTTCCGGCATCATCGACGCTGATGTGCTCGAGGATATCAATACGGATGCCGCTGGTCCGCTTTTGAATGCACTGGATAGTGCAGTCGCCAGTTTCGCGAGAGAAAGCCGCAGCGCCATCCAGAACCTCGAAACCATTGAAGCCACTGTTTTTATATTTACGCTGCTACTGCTGTTGGCCGAGGCCTTTGTTATCTTTCGGCCCGCCGTGAAACGGGTCCAGTTGGCTATGTACCGTGTGCTTAAGGCAGAAGAAGCCTCACATAAATCCGCACGCGACCGACAGCTGGTGCTTGATGCGGTTAGCCACGAACTGCGAACCCCTCTAGGCGAAATCATGCATGCCGTCGCGTCCATCCCACCTGAAAAGGTCGGCCCGGAAGTCATGGAGCAGCTAAGCAGAATCAATCGCGGCTGTGATGATATTGCTAATTCTGTTACCGCGGTCCTGAACTATGTATCGCTTGAAACCAGCATGAATGCCCCGCGCCCTGAACCCATCAACTTATACGTATTTCTGGATGGCCTGGTTGAGCGGCTGGCGCCACAGGCTCGAGCGAAAAATCTGGTGCTTTATCACCAAAGCGACGATGCAGCCGCACCCAACGATTGGTTTATCAAGGTCGATAAAGGCATCCTGTCGGCCATTGTGACCAAACTCCTGCATAACGCTATTCAATATACCACCGAGGGACGTGTGATTGTCAGATCGCAACTGACAGAGAAAGATGCCGACTGGCTCAGCTTGAAGATCGATGTTGCCGATACAGGCCAAGGCATTCCCCAAGGCGAGCTCGATACCATCTTTGACGCGTTTGAGGCCGCGGCCAGAACCGGCCAGACGGCGCGCGGTCTGGGACTGGGCCTTTCGTATGCGAGAGCGGCAACCAAACAGCTGGGTGGAACACTTACCGCTGTCAGCACACGGGGTCTGGGCAGCACCTTCTCCGTAACGATTCCCGTTGAAAAAGCCAAAAAGCCTGACACGACCCCAGTAAACCTTGATGAAACTGCTCAAGATAAATCGGCAGGGCTGAAATGCTTGGTGGCTGAAGACAATCCAGTGAATCAGATAATCCTGAGCAGGCTACTTGAGCGCGAAGGTCACCACGTGGTGAGCGTCGATAACGGCAAGTCAGCTGTTTCCGAAGCAGCACGTATGCGGTTTGATGTGATCCTTCTGGATATCAACATGCCGGAGATGCGGGGCGATGAGGCATGCCGGGCGATCCTTGAGCAAGCTGGCGACCACACACCACCGCGAATGGTAGCCGTAACGGCTAACACATTGCCCGAACAGATAGCAGGCTATCATGCAGCCGGGTTTCAGGCAGTCGTCGGCAAACCGATCGACAATGAAAAACTGTATGATGCCTTGGTGGGCCTGCGCCCGGTTGGGCAAGAAGTAACCAACATAGACCTTTAGAGCGCCTGCACCCTGCCGTGCGATGCCCGGATCTCTGGCAAGGCGCCGTCGAGTGTACCCCAGGCCTGTTCGCTGACCGCATTGCGCCAAACGCATGAGAGGGCCACACAGAAATTGGCATTTTCGCGCGCCGCCTCAATCAACCTGCCAAGCATTTCGCCACCATGGAAATTGATCAGGTCTTCAAGGGGCCCTGTGCCCAGAAAAGCCAGCGCCTTCATATTGTCTGCTTCAACCAGATTTACCGCTTCCCAGATCACCTTGAAACCGAGCGCGGCATCGTCACGGCATAGTCGCCACAAGGTTTCCACCGCCCGGAACTGCGCCTGTTGGGCATCTGCACCACGGGTGAAATAGCCCATGTAGTCCTGAGCCAGCTGGTGGATGTCTTCTTCCGTCATAATGCCCTGCCTGTTGGGCGCCACTACGCGCGTTCTGCACTCCCTGTCCCAAAATGTGACAAAAGATTACCAAACAGACAAGTCAACGAATTGTTTTTATTAAACTTTTATCATTTTTGATAGTGTGAAAGATACTCTGGCATGCGTTCTTCGAGGCGGGCGATACGCTTGTCGTCCGATGGGTGCGTGGACAGGAAGGTTGGCTGTTGGCCACCGCCTTCCTTCAGGGTTTTCATGCGCTGCCACAAGCGAACAGAAGCACGTGGGTCATAGCCCGCCTTTGCCATATAGATTGCGCCAATGTGATCCGCCTCCAGCTCCATCTTGCGGCTGTGGGGCAACTGGACGAAGCCAGCCGTGGCTAGTGACGCCAGCCCAACAGCCATCTGGGCGGTTTCCTGGTCCTCGGTAGAGGCTCCCACAGCAACACCTGCCCCCACAATCAACAGATTCTGCATCTGTGCCCGGCTCATTTGCTCCGCACCATGACGCAGTACTGCGTGAGCGATCTCATGCCCGATCACGGCTGCGAGTTCTTCGTCTGACGTGAAGCTGTCCACCATTTTCCTGTAGATGGCGATCTTGCCCCCGGGCAGCGCCCAGGCATTCAAAACCGGCTCGTCAATCACAACGAATTCCCAGTCAAGGTCAGGCTTATCGGAGATGGCAGCGATACGGTTGCCAATCCGCTGCACTCGTGCGGCCAACAGGCCACTGGTTTGGACCGAGGCCGACTTCTTGACCTCCTTCATCGCCTCAAGCCCCAGGGCTGCGTCCTGGCTGGGTGGAATGATGATAAATTGGGACCTGCCGGTGACCTGGTTGGTGGTCATACAGGCTGCAACGGTCAAAGCCGCGAGGCCGACAAGTGCGCTCTTCATGATTGGTTTCAGCATCATATCCCCCCGTCCTTGATTCTACTTTGCCATCATACAGAGACACTTGGGCAGGGAAAAGGCATATCAAAAGGCAAAGAAAAACCGGCCGCTCAGATACTGAGGGGCCGGTTATTTTCTTCAGGAGGAAGCTAAGGCTTAGAAGTCGCCTTTAGGCTCCAGAATCTGCTTACCACGGTACATACCCGTTTTCAGGTCGATGTGGTGACGCAGCTTGTACTCGCCAGTGTGCGAGTCTTCCTGGTAGTTAACCGCCTTCAGGGCATCATGCGAACGACGCATACCACGGCGAGACGGGGTAACTTTTCTCTTTGGAACTGCCATTTTTCTAACCTTTTCACTCGCCGGGGCCATCAACTGGCGCTGCCGGGCTGTTCGTTCGGGCCCACGAAATCCGTGAACACCTTGATTCGAGGCGCGCAACATAAGGTGAGCGCCTACAAAATGCAAGGAAAACACGCAACTTTTCGAAAGCGGCCTTGCTTGGGCGCACAAATAGTTGATTCCCCAAAGCTTTTCAAGCGGACTTTTCAATATTATGACCTAGATGAGGATAAGGGAATGAAGGGGACTAATCATGCGCGCACTTCTGGCAGCGATTATTGTGGCTTCAGGGCTGGCCCAGCCAGTGGCGGCTGAAGACTATCTGGTCACACAATACCGCGCAGCGCCGGGCAACTTCGCTGCGCTCCTGGACCTGTTCGCCAAGACCGACCTGACATTCTATAACGGCAGCCAGCCAATCCTGATGCGTCACAGTCAGGGCAATCATTGGGACCTGATGGTGCTGACCAAGTTGAACCCTGCTTGCGAGAAGCAGGTACCCTGCCAAACCATGCAGGAAAGCCTGCACCATGCGGCCGCAGCGCTGGTGGACTTCGAACACCGCTTCACTGCGCGTTCAGGCACCAACTGGGAAATGATCCTGGAGCAGAACAAGGGCGCTGGCCTTTACCACATCGAAATGTTCAACGCTGCCGCAGGCAAGCATGAGGCCTTGCTGCGCCAACGCCAAATCGAAAATGACTATCTTGCCAAAACGGGGCAAGTGACCAATGTCATCTTCACGGTGACCATGGGGTCAGATGTTGACGCCTTCACCATCGGCTTTCATGAAAGCCTGAAGACATTCGCTGAACCCCCAAACCTGCCTCCGGAGGCGTTTGAAAAAGCCGCCATTGACGCAGGGTTCAAGAACCGGGCGGATATCAGCTTCCACCTGAGGGAGCTGATTGTGGGCCACCACGACACGCTGGCGACCAAAGCGAACTAGGAGCACGCAAGACCAATGACACGCATTTTGTTTTATCTGGACGACTACCCTCACGATATCTGGCGCCAGTGCATCCATGCCATTGATCCCACGGTCGAATTTATGGGCAACCCGGATTGGGGCAGCCCCGATGATGGCGATGCCTATGCTTTCGTGTGGGAGCCCGAACCCGGCCTGATCGCCCGCTACCCCAACATCAAAGCTGTCTTTTCCCTGGGGGCTGGGGTTGACCATCTGACGCGGGACCCCGACCTACCGAAGGGCATGCCCATCATCCGCATGGGCGATGAAGGCCTCAAGGAAGGCATGGCCGAATATGTGCTGATGAATGTGCTGATGCATCACCGGCAAACGCCGCAGCTGTTGGCGGCCCAGCGGCAGCGTCACTGGAAGCGGGTCTTTTCGCTTGCGGCAAAAGACGTGCGCGTGGGCATCCTGGGCTACGGTGCACTTGGCCAACGGGCGGCCCAAGCCCTTAAGCCGCTCGGCTATAATATCGCCGCCTGGTCCCGCAGCCCGAAAGACGATGAGCTGGTCACCCACTTCACTGGCATGGACCAGCTCAATGACTTTCTGGCAAGGACGGATATCCTTGTAGGCCTGCTGCCGTCAACCAAGGAAACCGAGGGCCTCCTGGACTTTGACCGCCTGTCACGCCTGCCTGAAGGCGCAAGCGTCATCAACGCGGGGCGCGGTAGCCTGATCGTGCTGGATGACCTGATGGCGCTGCTGGACAGTGGCTATATTTCAGGTGCGTCGCTGGATGTATTCCCTGAAGAGCCCTTGCCGGCCGATCACCCCTTGTGGGGCTATGACACTGTCCTCATCACGCCTCACAGCGCAGCCATCACCCGCCCCGATACGGCAGCGGATTATGTGCTCAGGAACATCAAACGGATAGAGAATGGGGAAGAGCCGGAGAATTTGCTGGATACAAATCTCGGTTACTGACTTTCTTTTGGGGAAATGAATCCCTATATAAGCCGAAACGGCGTGTTTGGGGCCGGGTAATAAAGGATTCGATCACCGTATGGCTTACATTCAAGTTGTTGCCGGACTGGTATTGTTGGTAGTTGCCGGCGACTATCTCGTGCGTGGCTCCGTATCGCTTGCGCGCCGTGCTGGCGTTTCCAAGCTGATTATCGGATTGACGATCGTCGCCTTCGGCACCTCTGCGCCTGAGCTGGTGGTTGGCGTGGATGCGGTACTGAATGACGCGCCAACCCTCGCGCTCGGTAACGTCGTCGGCTCCAATATCGCCAACGTGCTGTTGGTGGTTGGCCTGCCTGCCCTGATCGCGCCAATGGTCTGTTCTGCGCCGCGCCTTGGCCGCAACCTTGTCTTCATGCTTTTCTCCACCGTGATTTTCATGGCCATGGCCTTTGGCGGTGTATTTGATTGGACCCAAGGGCTTATCCTTCTAGCCTTCCTCGCCCTTTTTATCGGTTACTCGATTGCCCGGCGGAAAGCCTGCCCCATTGAAGCCGCCAAAGAGCTTGAGGAAATGGAAGAGCTTCAGCAAAAGCCTGACAGCTACCGCCTGGCGACCACCTTCGTTGTCCTTGGCCTTGTCGGCTTGATTTTTGGCGCAGACTTGCTGGTGGCAGGTGCGGTTGAAGTCGCACGCGACTTCGGCGTATCAGAAGCCGTCATCGGCCTGACACTGGTTGCCTTGGGCACCAGCCTGCCGGAGCTCATCACGGCCCTTGTCGCCGCCGTGCGCGGCCACTGCGATGTTGCTGTGGGGAACGTGATCGGCTCCAACATCTTCAACCTCTTGTCCATCATTGGTGTCGCCTCATTGGTGGGCCCCATTCCGGTCCCCGACAGCTTCCTGCAGGTAGACCTTTGGGTGATGCTTGGCGCATCGCTGTTGCTGGTGCCATTTACCCGCGCCCGGTCCCATGTGGGCAAAAAGGCCGGCGCCGTGATGGTGCTGCTATATGTTTCCTACGTGGTTTATCTTGCGCAATCGGCTGAGAGTGCCAGCGCAATGGGCATGACCCTCTGATGCGCGCGCCAAGGACAGCCCTTGTTACCGGTGCCAGCCGCCGCATTGGGCGTGCCATAGCCATGGACTTGGCCGCTTATGGTTTTGATGTGGCCGTGCACTACCACGGATCAGAGGAGGAAGCCGAAGACGTTGTCGCCAATATCGAGGCCTATGACGGAACAGCTGTCGCCGTGAAGGCTGACCTATCGGATGCGTCCGAAACAGCGGGGCTGGTGGCTGCGGCTGAAGAGGCACTTGGGAAACCACTGACGCTCCTGGTCAATAACGCGTCCCTTTTTGAGAAAGACGAGGCCCAAACCTTCAGCGCTGAAGCATGGGATGCCCATCAGGCCGTTAACTTGCGCGCACCCGCCATGCTGGCGCAGGCCTTCGCAGAGCGGCTTCCTGAAGGAGCCAAGGGCACGATTATCAACATGATTGACCAGCGCGTGTTGAAGCTGAACCCTCAGTATTTTTCATACACGGCATCCAAATCTGGCCTCTGGAGCCTGACACGAACCATGGCGCAGGCCTTTGCGCCAAACATCCGGGTCAACGCCATAGGCCCTGGCCCGACACTCAAGAATACCCGCCAAACCGCTGAAATCTTTGAAAAAGAAGCGACAAGCACCCCTCTGGGGCGTGGTCCGGACCTGGAAGAAATTTGCGCCGCCGTGCGTTTTCTGCTTGAGAGTCCGTCGATTACAGGGCAAATGCTGGCTTTGGACGGCGGCCAGCACCTGGCTTGGCGTACGCCGGATATCCTGGAGGACTGAGTAATGTCGCACGATGACGCGCTGGTACGATCCAACATACTGCACCTGCCCTTTGCGGATGCAGCCCGCTCTGTTCGTCATGTCTTTGTCCGCGACTATGTCACCCAGGCCGAGATCGGCGTCTGGGAACATGAAAAGGATACCCGCCAGGCTGTCCGCATCAATGTAGACCTTTCGGTTGCCGAAACAGCCGAGCATCACGACGACCAACTGGCCAATGTTGTTTGCTATAACGACATCGTGAACAAGATCCAGGCCATCATCAAAACCGGCCATATCAACCTTGTTGAAACTCTGGCTGAGAAAATTGCCGAAATGGCACTTGGCGACGACCAGGTCATCGCTGCCCGAGTGAAGGTTGAAAAGCTTGAAGCGGTCGAAGGTGCGGCGAGCGTCGGCGTTGAAATCGAACGCCACAAACATCCTTAACCAATTAGTAACAATTGGACTTTTTCGCCTCATGCGTGCCCATCGCACGGGTGAGTTTTGCACATCGAATCAACAGCTGCCATAATGGCTGCCACCAAACAACAAGACAAAATTGTTATGGTGAAAATTAAGTGGTTGACTGGTCCACATTCATTATAAATCAATGACTTAGCGTTTTTGCCCAAAAATTAGGCAAAAAGGAGAAACCCTAGTGTTACAGCGATGTTGCACTTGCATCTACGGTTTTTCCCACAAACTTATCCACAGGTTCGGTGGAAATCTTTTAGACGAATCAAAATGACAAAATCATGTCATTGATTCTCCTGTCTCATTCCGGCACAAGTCCATAAGGTGAACATTAGGGAATATAGTTTTCGTGGTTGAAACAACGCTGCAAATTGGCATCGACACCATCAAGGAACACCTGAAGACGGCACCCACCGCTCCGGGCGTTTACCGCATGCTGAATTCGCATGGTGATGTCCTTTATGTCGGCAAAGCGAAAAACATCAAAAAGCGTGTTACCAGCTACACGCAGGAAAACCGCCTGACGGTTCGCCTGATGCGCATGGTTTCTGCCACCACGGCTATGGTTTTCGTCACTACGCGCACGGAGGCCGAAGCGCTCCTGCTTGAGGCATCGCTGATCAAGCGTTTCAAGCCCCCGTTCAACGTGCTCCTGAAGGATGACAAATCCTTCCCCTATATTCTACTGCGTCAGGACCATGAATGGCCGCAGATCACCAAGCACCGCGGCGCCCGCAAGCACAAAGGCCTCTATTTCGGGCCCTTCGCCAGCGTCTCGGCAGTGAACCGTACCCTGAACACGCTACAGAAGGTGTTCCAGCTTCGCTCCTGCTCTGACGTCACACTTGAAAGCCGCACGCGTGTTTGCCTGCTGTATCAGATCAAGCGCTGCTCTGGCCCCTGTGTCGGCAAGGTTGGCCGCGAGGAATATGACGATATGGTCGGGGAAACCCGGGCTTTCCTCGAAGGCCGCACGTCCGGCATCCAGAAGAAATTTGCTAACGCCATGCAGGAAGCCAGCGACGCGCTGGACTTTGAAGTAGCCGCGGTGTTCCGTGACCGGCTGAACGCCCTCACCCACATCCAGAGCCACCAGGCCATGGTGAACGCGATGGTGGATGAAGCCGACGTGATCGCGGCAGAGGAAGTCGCCGGAACCGTGGGCATTCAAGTATTCTTTTTCCGTGCGGGGCAGAACTGGGGCCACCGGGCCTATTTCCCCAAGCATGACAAAAGCGAAACTGTTGAAGATGTGCTGGCTGCTTTCCTTGCCCAGTTTTACGACAACAAGCCTGCACCCCGCCTGATCCTGCTGTCACATGAGGTTCCGGACCAGGAACTGCTCTCAGACGCCCTGACAGCGCGCATGGAGCGCAAGGTTGCCATTTCGGTACCCGCCAGAGGCAAGAAAGCAGAGGTTATTGGTGAGGCCCGCCGTAACGCCCGCGAGGCACTTGAACGCCGCCTGGCTGAAACCGCCAGCCAGACCAAGCTGCTACAGGGTGTGGCGGACCTGTTTGGACTGGACGCCCCGCCTGAGCGGATCGAAGTTTACGACAACAGCCATATACAGGGAACCAACGCCCTCGGCGGTATGATTGTTGCCGGGCCTGACGGCTTCATGAAAAACAGCTACCGCAAATTCAACATCAAGTCCGACGAGACAGCCCCTGGCGATGATTTTGCCATGATGCGCGAGGTCATGCGCCGGCGTTTCAGCCGCCTTCTCAAGGAAGATGCAGACAAAGGCCGTGGCCATTGGCCTGACGTGCTGCTGATTGACGGCGGCAAAGGGCAACTTTCAAGCGTGATGGAAGTACTGGAAGACCTCGGCGTGTCGGAGGATGTGTGTGTGGTCGCCATCTCGAAAGGGCCTGACCGAAACGCGGGACGGGAGCAGTTCCACATGCCCGGCCGTGACACCTTCATGCTGCCGGAAAATGATGCTGTGCTCTATTACCTGCAGCGGCTGCGTGATGAAGCCCACCGGTTCGCCATCGGCAGCCACCGGGCGCGCCGGTCAGGTGACATCAAAAAATCCCCGCTGGATGGTGTGCCGGGCATTGGCCCCAAACGAAAGAAAGCCTTGTTGCACCATTTCGGCTCAGCCAAGGCCGTGGCGGGCGCAGATGTACGTGACCTTGAGGGCGTAGACGGTATTTCCCGCGCCATGGCCCAACAGATTTACGACCATTTCAGGGATTGATTAAACTACACGCGCAATCATTGACGCCACCGCGGTTTGCGCTATTGTGGCGGCATCACCGCAAGCACAGGACAGCCCATGTGGACTTTGCCTAACATTCTTACAATGTCGCGGATTTTCGTGATACCGGTTCTCGTGGCATCCTTCTTTATGGACCAGCCGCTGGGCAGCCATGTGGCTTTTGCCACCTTTACCCTTGCGGGCATAACGGATTTCTTTGACGGCTATCTGGCACGCGCAACCGGCAGCGTCTCCAAGATCGGTGTCTTTCTGGACCCAATCGCTGACAAGCTGATGGTTGCAGCTGTAATTGTGATGGTGGTCTTTGCCGGCTGGGTATCAGGCCTTCATGTTATTGCCGCCGTCATCATCATGTGCCGCGAACTTCTGGTTTCCGGCCTGCGGGAATTCCTGGCGGGTGCCCAGGTCAGCGTACCGGTGACCATGCTGGCCAAATGGAAAACCACTGTTCAGATGTTTGCGCTCGGCGCGCTCGTGTGGTCCGAAGGGGCGCCAGAATTTGGCCTTCCTGCCCATGAACTCGGCATTGGCCTCCTGTGGATGGCCGCTATCCTAACCCTATATACCGGCTACGACTATCTGCGAGCTGGTCTTAAGCATATGGTGTGACCATGCAGCTTGTTTATTTCTCATGGATCCGCGAACGGGTCGGCAAATCGGAAGAGAGCATGCAACTGCCGGGTGATGTGAAAACGGTGGATGACCTGATCGATCACCTATGCAGCATCAATGAGGTCTACCAGGCCGCGCTTGGCAATAAGTCTGTCGTTCGGGTGGCGGTCAACCAGACCCACGTAAACCTGGACCATCCGGTCACGGATGCTGATGAAGTGGCTTTTTTCCCGCCTGTAACCGGGGGCTGACCATGGCCCGCATTTCGGTTCAAAGAGAAGACTTCCAGATCGCTGACGAAATCGCGGCCCTGAGGGGTGACCGTACCGACATGGGCGCCATCGTCACTTTCACAGGCACCGTTCGCGATATAACGGGTGAGCTGAAGGCCATGACGCTGGAGCATTACCCTGGCATGACCGAAGCCGAACTCGGCCGTGTAGCCGATGAAGCGGAAAAACGCTGGCCGCTTGTGGGCTGCCGTGTCATCCACCGCTATGGTCGGCTGGAACCTGGCGACAATATTGTCTTGGTCATCACCATGAGTGCCCACCGGCACGCTGCCTTTGAGGCCGCTGATTTCCTGATGGATTTCCTGAAATCCCGGGCGCCTTTCTGGAAGATGGAAGAAACCGACAATGGCGGCCAATGGGTCGACGCGAAGGAAAGTGACAGCGACGCCTTAAAGCGCTGGGATTAGAAATTCGAAACAGGTGGAGGCTGGAATGAAATTTATAATAACTGCTCTCGTGTTATTGCTTGCCTACCCCAGTCCCTCTGCCAAGGCGGAAGGCCAAACCCTTACCTTCACCGACGGCATGACGTCACCGCCCGCCACCCTCGAAGAGGCGGCCTGGCTCGCAGGCTTGTGGCGCGGCGAAGCGTTCGGTGGCCAGGTGGAAGAAAATTGGTCCCCACCGCTTGGCGACAGTATGGCCGGCGCCTTCAAGCTGGTGTCGGACGGCAAAGTGGATTTCTATGAACTTGAAGTCATCCGGGAAGTCGGCAATACGCTGATATTGCAACTCAAGCATTTCCACGGCGACCTCAGGGGCTGGGAAGAGAAAGATGAGACAGTCGACTTCCCGCTGGTGAAAGTGACTGAGACTGCGCTGTATTTCGATGGCTTCACCATTGAGCGCGTGAGCAGCGACGCCATGAACATGTATGTCAGGATCAAGGACGGCGACGTCGAGAGGGATGTGCTGTTTGCCTATCGGCGCGTGAAGTAAGCTTCCCGACGCTCCCCCCAATTCGCGAGTTCAGGCGTCAAAGAAAAAGGCCGGGATATCCCGGCCTTTCCTGTTCTGGCTGATACCAGTCTTTATTGGTTGTTCTGACGCCGCAGGAAGCTTGGGATTTCAAGCTGGTCTGTGGCCACTTTCGGTGCAGGCCGCTCGTCCGGGTCAACGCCGCCAACAGCAGGAGCAGCTTCTTCCGCCGCCGGTGCAGCCTCTGCCGTCTGACGACCTGCATCATTTGATGGTACTTCCGGTGCTACCGGTTCGTCAGTAGACCGCAGGCCAGACGTCATCAACTGGAATAGGCTGCGCTTCTGGGGCGCGGCTTCTTCAGCCGTGGTGGGCCTGGCTGCTTCTGGCGCTGGCTCAGGCTTCGCTTCTTGCGCATTTGTATAAGCCGCTTCCTGGTATGCGCTCGGTTGGCGCATTTGCTGTGGGCTGGCCTTCGGCGTCATGGGCGCGTCAGCAATGAAGGTGTCCTCACCTTGTGCCGCAACCGCCTTGGCTTCGATGTCTTCTTCCATTTCTTCATATGGTTCAGACATGGAATGCACCAGGTCATCTTCATCATCAACTGCCGGGTCCTCGGCAGCTTCCATCGATTGCTTCAACGACGACATAGCCGTGATGATATTGTCTTCATCTTCGGTCGCTTCCACTTCAACCGGCTCTGCTTCAGTCTCAGCGGCTTCCTGTGCCACTGCTTCTTCCTGGCCAGCCTCAGCTGCGGCCTCGGGCACCACTGGTGCTGCAGAAACCGGCTCTTCCGTCCGGCGCGGCACGGGAACCGAATATTCGCCTTCGCCGCCTTCGATGCCGGTGGCTACCACAGACACGCGCAGCTTGCCTTCAAGGTCATGATTGAATGCGGAACCGAATACGATCAGCGCTTCAGGATCCACAAGGTCGCGCACCATATTCACGGCTTCATCAACTTCATACAGCGTCATGTCCATGCCGCCCGTAACGTTGATGATGACGCCCTTGGCACCCTGCAGGCTTGCCTCTTCAAGGAGCGGGTTCGAGATAGCCGCTGCGGCAGCTTCCTGCGCCCGGTTCTCGCCTTCGGCTTCACCCGTCCCCATCATGGCTTTGCCCATCTCGGACATAACGGTGCGGACGTCAGCAAAGTCGAGGTTGATCAAGCCAGGCATAACCATCAGGTCGGTAATCCCGCGCACACCAGAGTGCAGCACGTCATCTGCCATCTTGAAGGCGTCAGCAAAGGTCGTGCGCTCGTTCGCTACCCGGAACAGGTTCTGGTTCGGGATGATAATGAGCGTATCAACATGCTGCGCCAGTTCACTGATGCCGGCGTCCGCAATTTTCATGCGGCGACCACCTTCGAACTGGAACGGCTTGGTAACAACGCCCACAGTCAGGATACCGCGTTCACGCGCCCGCTTGGCAATCACTGGCGCTGCACCTGTACCCGTGCCGCCGCCCATACCGGCAGTGATAAAGGCCATGTGACAGCCATTCAACATCTCGTCGATGGTGTCGTGCGCTTCTTCTGCTGCGGCTTGGCCGATTTTCGGCTGTGCGCCAGCGCCAAGGCCCTGGGTGATCTGCACACCCAACTGAATACGGTTGTCGGCTTCGGCGTTTGCAAGCGCCTGTGCATCTGTGTTGGCAACGACAAAGTCAACGCCCTGCAGCTGCGCCCTGATCATGTTGTTGACGGCATTACAGCCCGCGCCGCCAACGCCAACAACCGCGATTTTCGGTGTCAGCTCTGTAAGTTCTGTGTGTTCAAAATCGATAGACATTGCCCAATACCTCCGTTTGATATCTTTGTATCCTGCGACGGCTGTGTTGGCCAGCCTGCAAGCGTTTCTGCCCGTTAAAAATTGTCCCGAACCCAGCGCGAAAAGCGGCCAAACGCCCCCCGCGTGGGTACTGATGATTTCTCTTGTTTCTTTTTCATGGTTTCCAAAACCGGTCGCCGCGCACCGTAAAGCAGCAAACCAACTGCCCCCGCGAATGTTGGGGCCTGCGCCGCTGCCGGCAGCCCGTCAATCAGTTCAGGCCGTCCGACCCGAACCTGGCGCCCCAATACCCGGCTGGCCAGGTCCCGGATGCCTTCCGTTTGTGCCACACCGCCTGTCAGCACCACTCGGCGCCCGGCCACTCCAGAAAAGCCGGACGCATCCAGACGTTTGCCGATGGTGGAAAACAAAAGCTCCAGTTCTTTCTGGATAACGCCCGTCAGTGCGCTTCTGGGCTGGCGGGCAATGGCGTCATCGCCGCCTTCGCCCACTTGAGGCACCTCAATTTCGAGCCGCTCGTCTGCAGGATCAACTGCGGCCGCGCCATTGAAAGTCTTCAGGCGCTCGGCATGCTCGAACGGTGTCAGCAGTGATCGCGCCACTTGCTCGGTGATCTGGGCGCCGCCGATGGGCAGCACTTCAGCATGCACAAGCGCACCCTGGGCGAAAATGGAAATGCTGGTAGTGCCCGCGCCAATATCAATGGCTGCGGCCCCCATTTTGGCTTCGTCCGCCACAAGGGTAGCCAGGCCTGAGGCAAATGGGGTCAACACCACGCCTGCCACATTCAAGTGCGCCCGGCGTACACATGCCTGCAGGTTCTGCAGTGGGCCGTTCGAAGCCGTGATCACATGCAGTGCCACACTCAGCTTCTTGCCGTACATACCCGTAGGCGCCTTGACGCCAAAATTACCGTCCACGGCGAAAGCTGCTGGGAATGCATGCAGGATTTCGTCTTCATCGACATCAACCTGTTCACGCGCCTTGGCAACCGCACGGTCAATGTCAGACTGGCTGACAGCATGACCATCAACATCCACCTGGACTTCGATCACATTGCTTGTGGGCTCACCGCCCGAAAAGGACAGGAATACATCGCTGATGGTGGCACCGGCCATCTTTTCGGCCTGGTCAACCGACGCGCGGATGGCTTTTTCCGTCGCGTCCATATCAACCACAGCGCCCGCAGACACGCCGCCCAGGCAGGCCCGGTTGCCAACACCGCGAACCCGCATGTTTCCATCAGCATCCACTTCAGCAATAAGGCAGGAAATCTTCGCGGACCCGACATCGAGCGCTGCGATCATTCCTTCCTGTGTGCCGTTCACTGCTTTCATGTTTTTTATACTCTCAACATCACTATGTTGCCCAACCGGTGCCGCTCATACGGCGGCGGCCTTCCGGTGATACCCTCAGCACCATGCGGTCAGACAGGCGCATATCAATGACATCGACTTCACGTCCAAGCAAGTGATACTCAGCCTCCAGTGACGCAAATTTCTGCCATGCCTCAGAAGCACTGTATTTGGCTGTCATCTCTGGGAGTTTTACCCGGATACCATTGTCAAAAATCATGTCCCAGCGGCGGTCACCAACGCGTACCGCTGTGCGAACCCGGGACGAGAGTGCCCCTGCAGTATCAAGGAGGGTCTGCAGCTCAGCAATATAGTCTGCCGCACCGCTGCCTACGATCATCATCAGGTCAGAATATTCCACCAGGCCACGTTGGGTGATGATGGTACCTGTTTCATCAATCAGGCTAACCTTGCCACCCTTTTGCCAAAGCGCGTATGGCTGGCGTTCTGTCAACATCACCTTGAGGCCTTCAGGCAGGACCCGCGTAACTTTAGCTTCCTTGACCCAGGGCAGCAGCTCCAGTTGTTGGCGCATGGTCTCGAGGTTCATGGTCAGAAGCGGCACGCCGTCATCCACATCAAGGGCGGCCAAAACATCAGCGCGCTTGCTGCGTTCGATCCCCGAAATCTGCAAGTCACTGAGGACAAAGCCCGCATCGCGTGAGCGCTCTACCACCCAGGTTTCAACCATAGGGGCCAGCCAGGTGCCATAGGCCACTGCGGACGCAAGGAAGCCGAGCGTTAACAACAGTTTTCTACGCTGGACAAGGACGGTCATCATGCGGTTCGTTGCTCCCCTTCTTTACGGCCTATGCGCCGGATTTCCCATTCCAGCTGGACGCCGGTTTCTTCCAGCACCTTGGCGCGTACAGCTTCGCCCAATTCTTCAATCTCGGCCGCTGTTGCCGTGCCGTGGTTCAGCAGGAAATTACAATGCTTTTCCGACACCTGGGCATCGCCAATGCGCATGCCCCGGCAGCCTGCCTGGTCGATCAGCTCCCACGCTTTCATGCCTTCCGGGTTCTTGAAGGTACTGCCACCCGTGCGCGTACCAATCGGCTGGCTTTCCTGGCGTTCTGCCGAGATTTCCTCCATTCGCACCAAAATGCTCGCAGGATCCCCTGTGCGCGCTTGGAAGGATGCGCGGGTAAAAATCAGGTCTTTGGTCTCCGGGTTTGACGACCGGTATCCGAAATGGAATTGGTCAGCGCGCAACTCGTGTTGGTGGCCGTAGCGGTCCACGCCGTGGGCGTGGATCAGCACGTCTTGGATCTCAAAACCGTACGCACCTGCGTTCATCGGCAGCGCACCGCCTACAGTACCCGGTACACCGACCATGAATTCAAGGTCTGTCAGGCCAGCTTTCTGGGCCGCACGTGCAACATGCACATCCATGGCACCCGCGCCGGCTCTCACCACGTCAGCGCGAACGTCAATCTGCGCGAAGGCACGGCCAAGCCGTATAACAATCCCCTCAACACCACCGTCACGCACCAGAAGGTTAGAGCCAACACCGATAACGGTGATCGGCACGAACCCCGGAACATGACGAAGGAAAGACACTAGGTCAGCTTCATCAGCGGGCTCGAACAAGACATCCGCTGGACCACCGGTTCGGAACCAGCTCAGGCGGGACAATGGCGCATTTTCAACCAGCCTGCCCTTCACATGAGGCAGGTTATCGATGAACGGCATATGTTTTTCCTGAGCAATCATCTTACGTCTCCAGCGCTTTTAGTGCGGTTGGCAAATCGTTGGCCCACTTGCTGATGGAGCCAGCCCCAAGGCACACGACAACGTCACCCGCCGAAACGTGGCGCTTGACGGCGGCGGCAAGGTCGCCTTCTCCATCAATGAAATCCACCTGGCGATGGCCGTGCACGCGCAGGCCTTCCACCAAACTGTCACGGTCAGCCCCTTCGATGGGCTGTTCACCCGCTTCATAAACCGGGGTCACGATCACCGTGTCGGCGTCGTTGAAGCAGGTACAGAATTCTTCGAACAGGCTTTTTAGGCGGGTATAGCGGTGCGGCTGCACCACAGCCACAACACGGTTATCGAAGCTTTCGCGTGCAGCCTTCAGAACGGCTGCGATCTCAACCGGGTGGTGGCCATAATCATCGATGATGGTCACACCGCCCACTTCGCCTGTTTTGGTGAAACGCCGCTTGACGCCACCAAATGTTTTGAAGGCAAGGCGAAGCGTCTCTTCGTCCACCTGCATCTCAAGCCCCACGGCAATAGCCGCCAGCGCGTTCTGGATATTGTGGTTGCCCGGCATCGGCAGGCTGAAGCCCGTTATGGTATGCACGTCGCCCGTTGCCCGGTCGCGTACCGCCACATCAAACGCCGCCACGCCCTTTGAAGCAGAAATATTCACTGCCCTCACGTCTGCCTGTGCCGACATGCCGTAGGTTACAAACCTGCGGCCCTGAAGGTGGCTGATCAGCCCCTGCACTTCCGGGTGGTCGACACACAGAATGGCCGCGCCATAGAAAGGAACACGGTCAAGGAACTGCTTGAACGCTTCCTTTTCAGCCTCGAACGTGCCGTAGAAATCCAGGTGTTCAGCGTCCATGTTGGTGACAACCGCGATTGTAGCCGGCAGCTTGACAAACGTTCCGTCACTTTCGTCCGCCTCAACGACCATCCAGTCACCTTCGCCCAGTACCGCGTTGGTGCCGTAGCTGTTGATGATGCCACCGTTGATCACCGTTGGGTCAACCTTCGCAGCTTCCAAAACGGCTGCCACCATCGAAGTTGTGGTGGTCTTGCCGTGCGTGCCCGCAACAGACACACACCACTTGAGGCGCATCAGTTCCGCCAGCATTTCGGCCCGACGCACAACAGGTATCGTCCGCTCGCGCGCGGCCATGACTTCCGGGTTGTCGGCCTTGATGGCGGTTGAAACAACGAGAACCTGGGCGTTTTCAACATTTTCGGCACACTGGCCAATCTTGACGGTGATACCCATTTTCTGGAGGCGCTGGACGTTGGCGTTTTCGCTGATGTCTGACCCCTGCACGCTATAGCCCAGGTTATGCATCACTTCTGCGATGCCAGACATGCCGATCCCGCCAATGCCTACGAAATGAACCATGCCAATGTCGAACGGAATGCCCTTCATTTTGGCGCCTCACTTTCTTCACTGATACTGACAACAATGGAAGCCAGGCGTTCGGCAGCATCCAGGCGGGCAACCATGCGCATACCTTCGGACGCATTCCTCAGGTCACTCATGTCTGTCAACAGATGCTCAAGCTTTTTCGCCAGCGCTTCCGGCGTGAAATCATCTTCCTGCATCACCCAGCCACCGCCTGCTTCTGCAATCGCAGCTGCGTTTGCGCTTTGATGATCGTCTGCGGCGATTTTAAGCGGCACCATGATGGCCGGGCGGCCCATGGCCGCCAGTTCGGAAATCGTGGACGCGCCAGACCGGCAAATCACCAACTGTGTCCTGAGCAGAAGCGAACCGACATCCTCGAAATAATCCTGCACACGGGCACGTACCCCAATATCCTCATAGGCAGCAATCACACGGCCCACATCTTCCGGGCGGGCCTGCTGTGTCATCTCAATCCGCTGACGAATATCTTCCGGTAGCAGCGCGAGAGCCGCAGGCACAACGTCAGACAGGATGCGTGCACCCTGGCTTCCGCCGATCACGAGAAGTCGTACATCACCAAACCCAAGCGGCACGGCATAGGCAATGTTTGAAAGCTTGGCGATCAGTTGCCGCACTGGATTACCTGTGACTTCCGTATAGGCCCCTACTGGCACCTTGGCCGTATCCTGAACTGAAAGCGCCAGCACACGGGCATCTTCAGCAACAAAACGATTCACTCGCCCCAGCACTGCATTCTGTTCATGCAGCACAAACGGGATTTTCAGGCTGCGTGCCGCCAAAACGGCAGGCAGGCTTGGATAGCCGCCAAATCCCACCACCACAGTTGGCTGTGTCTTTTTAAAGCGGCGGCGCATCTGCAGCGTGCTTTTGAGGATACTCAGCACCGACCTGATCTTGCCAAAGATGCCGCCGCCCATATGGCTCGCGGTCTTGAGCACATGGCGGTCTACGTCCACGAGTGCATTTGAAATACTGTTACCGCGGGTGTCTGTCACCAGCGACACCTGATAGCCATCGCGCACCAGAACGTCAGCAACGGCCTCAGCGGGCATCATGTGCCCGCCGGTGCCACCAGCTGCGAGAACGATATTTGGAGCGCGCATCAACATTACTCGGCAGCCCTCCACCCCATGGGGTCAGACCCCGGCCGGATAAACCGGTTGCGTTTCGTGAGCGCCAGCATCATGCCCATGCCGATGGCAAGCGCGAGCATCGACGACCCACCATAGGAAATGAATGGCAGTGTCATGCCCTTTGAAGGCAACAGGGCCAAATTCACACCCACATTGATCAGCGTCTGCAGGCCAAACTGCATGATCAGTCCCGCCGCCGCCAACAGGCGAAACGGGTTTTCCTCTTCGAGGAGATGTGCAAGGCCGCGCACCACAATACCGGCAAACAACACCAACAAGAGCACACAGGCAATCGCGCCGAACTCTTCGCCGACCACAGCAAAGATATAATCCGTGTGGGCATCAGGCAGGTGCAGCTTCACTGCGCCCTCGCCCGGCCCCTTGCCCAGCATGCCGCCAGCCTCGAAGGCCTCCATGGCTTTGTCGGTCTGGTATGTGTCACCGCTTGCAGGGTTGATGAAACGATCGATCCGGCTGGCCACGTGTGGCAACAGCGCATAGCCAACGCCAAGGCCCAGCACACCAACGCACCCGGTCAAAACCATCCACATCATGGGCAGGCCCGCGAGTGCCATCTGGGCGAACCAGACCGTGCTGATCAGAATTGTCTGACCAAAATCAGGTTGCAGGATCAAGAGGCTGACAACCAACAGATACAAACCAAGAGCAACCTGCTTAGCTGGAATCTTCTCGTCCGAAAAATGTGAGGACAGTACCCATGCCGTGGAAACGATGAAAAACGGCTTCATGAATTCACTGGGCTGCAGCGTGTAGCTGCCAATCTGCAGCCACCGGGTCGCACCCTTGATTTCAGGTCCGATCACAAGCGTTGCAAGCATCAGCACCAGCATCACCGGCAGGCCAATTACCGCCATGCGGCGCACCATGGTAGCTGACATCAGGGACACCACAAAAACGGTCCCGAGCCCCAGAGTCATGAACACAGCCTGGCGTTTGACAAAATGCATGGCATCCAGGCCAAGGCGTTCTGCCACTGCCGGGCTTGCCGTCAGCGTAAGCCAGATACCGACACCGGCAAGCGCCAGCACAAGGGCCAGCATCCAGCGGTCAACGGTCCACCACCAGCGGGACAGGACGGAATTATCGGTGCGAGAGAAAGCGATCATTTGGCATCTCCCTGCATTAGCGCATGCACCGCAAGGCGGAAAGCCTCGCCCCGGGCTTCAAAATCCGTGAACTGGTCAAAGGCCGTGCAAGCGGGAGACAGCAGCACAACGTCACCCGGCTCAGCGTCTGCTGCGGCCTTCTGGACAGCGTCAGCCATATCGCGGCAATCCACATATGGGATAGTTTCGCCGAGGTCATGCACCAGCGCGTCAGCAGCTTCGCCCAAAAGATAAGCTGTTTTCACACTGCCTACAAAAGGAAGTAGCCCCGCAAAGGACTTGTCTTTCGGCCGGCCGCCCACAATCCAGCGAATGCTGCGATAGGACGCCAAAGCGCGACTGGCAGCGTCCACATTGGTAGCCTTGGAATCGTTCACATACCGCACGCCATCAACTTCCCCGATCAGCTCCTGCCTGTGGGCAAGGCCAGGGAAGCTTTTGAAAGCTTCAAAGATGTCACGGGCTGCCAGACCAAGCGCGCGACCTGCTGCATATGCCGCCGCCGCATTCTGCCAATTGTGGGCGCCCTTCATGGTGGGCAAGCTTGTCAGGTCGCCAACAATCTTTTGGTCACCACCTGTATCATCCACCAGCTTGCCGTCAGCTACATAGACACCACCCGGCATCTCATTTGTGCTAGCAATGCGCACGATAGGCGCTGCGAGCGCTGCTGCCATATCTGTGGTGGCAGCATCATCCTGCCCGACAATTGCAGCGGCGCCTTTGGCTTGCATATCAAATAGGCGTTTCTTAGCAGCCGTATAGCCGGCCATATCACCGTGGCGATCCAGATGATCGGGTGTCAGGTTCAGAAGGATTGCCACGTCAGCCTGGAAGTTCTGCGTCAGGCCCAACTGAAAGGACGACATTTCGAGGACATACACGCCGCCTTCTTCAAGTGGGTCAAGCGAAAGAACACCACGACCGATGTTGCCGCCGATGGCGACCGGCAGACCGCAGCTGGCCACCATATGGCCAATCAGCGCCGTCGTCGTGGACTTGCCGTTGGTGCCAGTGATGGCCACGGTGCGGTGAGCCGGCAGGCTTTCCCGCGCGGCCTGGAAAATATCGAAATCGCTGATCAACGGCACGCCTGCAGCCTTTGCCTTCTCCACAAGCGCGTGAGGCTTGGGATGCGTCAGCGGCACACCAGGCGCCAGCATCAGCGCGGACATGCCAGTGAAGTCCGCCCGGTACAGGTCTTTTGCGAAGCTGCCAACCTGATCGCGACGTTCCACCGTATCGTCCCATGCAAGCACGTGGGCGCCAGAGGCCGCAAGGGCGTCAACAGCTGCAATACCGGTTCGGGCCAGGCCGAACACGCCAACTATCTTGTCCTTATATGTTGGTGCCGTAATCAAGTCGCCCTTACCTCAGTTTCAGCGTGGCCAGGCCCGCGAGCGCCAGCACGATGGCAATAATCCAGAAGCGGATCACAATGGTTGGTTCCGCCCAACCTTTTTCTTCATAGTGGTGATGCAGAGGCGCCATGCGGAAAACCCGCTTGCCTGTCAGTTTAAAACTGATCACCTGGACAATCACCGAAATGGTCTCCAGCCAGAACAGGCCGCCGATGATGCCCAGCACGATTTCATGCTTGATCACCACTGCAATGCTGCCCAGCATGCCGCCAAGCGCCAGCGAGCCTGTGTCACCCATGAACACCATGGCGGGCGGCGCGTTGAACCACAGGAAGCCGAGGCCCGCGCCAATCATGGCAGCGCACAGAACGGTCAGCTCCCCTGCCCCGCCTACATAAGTGATGCCGAGATAGTCGGCATAAACCGTGCTGCCAACCATATAGGCGATAAAACCAAGGGCGGCGCAGGCAATGATCACCGGTACGATCGCCAGACCATCAAGGCCATCAGTCAGGTTCACGGCATTCCCGGCCCAGACCATCACCAGCATGGCAAACGGCACATAGAAAATGCCCAGGTTCACCAGGAAGTTTTTGGCAAATGGCAGCGCAAGTTCCGTCCCGTCGGATGAAGAGAGCCACCAGGCCACACCGCCCGCGATTGCGAATTCAAGCAGAAGGCGGACCTTGCCGGATACCCCACCCGTGGTGCGTTTTGTTACCTTGAGGTAGTCATCGACGAAGCCGATCGCCCCAAAACCGAGGGTTACGATCATAACGGCCCAAACATATTTGTTGGAAAGATCAGCCCACAGGAAGGTGGAAATCCCGAGCGCCAACAGGATCATGAAGCCGCCCATGGTGGGCGTACCCGCTTTGGCGACAATATGGCTCTGCGGGCCGTCTTCGCGGATGGGTTGCCCCTTTTTCTGCTTGGTCTTCAACCAGCGAATGATCATCGGGCCAAAGATGAAACAGATGATCAGCGAGGTCACAACGGCCCCGCCGCTCCGGAACGTGAGGTAGCGGAACAGGTTGAAAATACCGCCCTGGTCGGCGTATTGGGCAAGCAGGTTATAAAGCATTGGCTACTCCCGCCACTCGCGTGGCGTCTTCCCGGATTTCCTGATTATTCTGCTCCAGCAGCAATTCGACGAACTTTGCAAGGCCTGCGCTGTTGGCGCCCTTTACCATAACAGCGTCACCATCCCGCAAGTCGTTCAGCAGTTGGTTGGCGCCGTCAGCAACGGAATTGCACGCAACTACGTCAACACCGGCCCTCTTGGCAACATTTGTGATCTCTGGTCCGAAAGAATAAATCTTGGACACACCGAACTTTTCGATATCTTTGGCCAGTGTCTGATAGACCGCCTTGGCTTCATCGCCCAGCTCGCGCATATCAGCAAGCACAGCAATTCGACGCCCGAACTGGCTGAGCGGCACCAGGGACAGGCGGCGCAAGGCGGCCTTCATGCTCAGTGCGTTGGCATTATAGCTGTCGTCCAGCAAGGTTGCCTGCGCGTAAGGCAGTTTCAGGGTGTGCGTGCGACCGCGCCCAGGTTCTGCCTCCAGAGCGGCCAGCGCCATCGCTGCATGGCCCAAGTCACCCCCGGCTGCCTTGACAGCCGCAAGCACCAGAAGGCTGTTCTGCACCCATTCGCGTCCTGCCTGGCCGATTTTATAGGTGATCGGTGTACCGGCGATCTCTGCGGTCAGGCAGGTACAATTGTGGTGTTCAGTCATTCGAAGCGGACGGACATCCGCATCCCCAGTCACCGAAACAGTAACAACCTCATGGCCTGTTTTTTTGGCGAGCTCGACAAGCGTATGAGCATAGGGGTGGTCGATATTGATAACAGCAACGCCGCCATCCGCCAGACCTTCAAAAATTTCGGCCTTGGCCCCGGCAATCGCTTCAACGTTCGAGAAGGCCTCTGTGTGTGCGGCGCCAACACCGGTGACAACCGCCACATGCGGGCGCACCAAAGTTGTATTGTGGCGGATTTGGCCCGGCCCGCTCATACCCAGCTCGAAAATGCCGAAGCGGCTGGTGCGGGTCATGCGGGCAAGCGACAAGGGCACACCCACATGGTTGTTGTAGCTTTTGATGCTGGCGTGCGTGCTGTCCACCCGTTCAAGCGATTTCCTGAGCGCATGTACCACACTGGTTTTCCCGGCACTGCCGGTCACCGCGATAATCTTTGCTGGAGCCCTGCGGCGAGCTTCAGCTGCCATCAGGCGCAGCGATTCCAGCGTATCGGCCACATGAACAAGGCGTGTGTCGCCCAAGTCAAAACCATCCACGCTTTCGCTCACCAGCGCTGCAACGGCACCGCGGGCAAATGCGTCAGCCAGATAGCTGTGACCGTCCTCAAACTCGCCCTTCAGTGCCACAAACAGGTCACCAGGCATCACCTCACGGCTATCTGTCTGCACGCCGTCAGCGTACCATGGTCGCGCATTCAGGCCGCCACACATGGCTCCCAGTTCCGCCGATGTCCATAATGGCTCTTTAATAAACACTCTCTCAGCCCCCGCTTCCTGCACCCTGAGCGGTCAGGATTTCCCTGACCGTCGTGATATCGGAGAAAGGCACCACGATCTCCCCAACCGTTTGGCCTTCCTCATGTCCCTTGCCGGCAACAATCAGCATATCGCCCGCATCAAGCGAGAGGATTGCTGTTTCAATTGCCTTTGCCCGGTCGCCGATCTCAATGCCTGATGTGCAGGCAACCTTGATCTCGGACCGGATGGCGGCCGCGTCTTCGCTGCGCGGATTGTCGTCGGTGATATACACCTCGTCCGCAAGCTCAGTGGCGATGGCCCCCATTTGTGGCCGTTTTCCGGCATCGCGGTCCCCACCGCAACCGAATACGACCTTCAATTTATTTGGTTTATGTGACCGCGCGGCCTTCAGGACCGTGCGCAGGCCGTCTGGTGTATGGGCATAATCTACAAACACAGCGCCGCCTGTGGCACTTTCGCCGATCAGTTCCATCCGGCCCGGTACACCTTCAAGGCCCTCAAGCGCCTTCATGACCAGGTCGGCGTCGCCGCCGCATACAATCACGAGGCCTGCAGCCACCAACGCGTTCTGGGCCTGGAAAGCCCCCACAAGTGGCAAGTGAACCCTGTATTCCTTGCCGCCGAACAAGGCGTCGATGGTTTGCCCTGTTGCTGTCACGTCCTGCCTGAGAAGGCGCAATACCGCTTTTTCGTGGAAGCCAACCGTCAGGATACGCAGGCCGCGCGCCCAGGCGATGTCTTCCAGTATAAGCCCCCAGGGATCATCCACATTGATCACGGCGCCCGCCCCAGGCGCCAGAAGTTCACCAAACAGGCGCGCCTTGGCATAAAAATAGCCCTGCTCCGTACGGTGATAATCCATATGGTCGCGCGTCAGGTTGGTGAAAGCCGCCGCCTGCAAGCGCACACCGTCCAGCCGGCACTGGTCCAGACCGTGGCTTGAAGCTTCAATCGCCGCATGATCCACGCCCTTGTTTGCAAGCTCAGTCAGCACCTCGTGGAGAGCCATCGGGTCCGGTGTTGTCAGGCCACCTGGGCGTTTCACGGAAGTTGAGCGCACCCCGAGCGTACCAATGCTGGCCGCCTCGAACCCAATCGCCTGCCAGATCTGGCGCGTGAAATCAGCGACTGATGTTTTGCCGTTGGTACCAGTAACCGCCACCTGCGTTGCGGGCTGCGCCCCATAGAATCGCGCCGCCAACTCAGCATAGCGGCGGCGGGGGTTAGCGTCGTCTATAATGGGGACGCCTCCCCCCTCTACCGATGCTCCCTCGGTCGTCAGTATGGCGGATGCACCCGCCTTTATTGCGTCGTTGATGAACTTGCGCCCATCAACTTTTGAGCCCGGCAATGCAACGAACAGGTCTCCCGGTTGCACACGGCGACTGTCCACGGTCATACCGGTGATGGTTACATCCCCGGCCACGCGGCGTCCGCCCAACAGTTGTGCAAGCGTTACTGTCATTGCCCCTTCCCTAGTCCTCTTCGATCATAAGGGCGACCTGTTGGTACAGGCCTTCATCTTCCCGTTTCGGCGCCACCCCAAGCAGAGGGGCGGAGCGCAAAATTACATTTTTCACCACAGGTGCCGCGACCCAGCCGCCCGAGCGATAGCCAAAAGTTTCCTTCGTGCCGCGCGGCTCATCCAAGAGCGCGAACACCACATATTGCGGATCGTCCATTGGGAAAACGCCGACAAAGGAAGAAATCAGCGCTTTTCTGTCATACCCGCCAGCAACGGCCTTCTCTGCCGTCCCCGTTTTGCCACCAACACGGTATCCAACAGCCTCCGAACGGCCGCCGGTCCCCTTGGTGACGGCGAGGCGCAGCAACTGCCGGATCTTCCGGCTTGTGTTCTGGGAGATCACTTGCTGCCCCTGCCGCCAATTGTCATCGTTGTGGGTGAGTGTGGCAGGAATAAGCCGCCCGCCGTTCACCATTGCGGCAATACCGTTGACCAACTGAACCGGGCTGACGGCAATGCCGTGACCATAGGAAATTGTCATGGTCGAGGACTTGCGCCAGGTTGCCGGATAGATAGGGCTGCCTACCTCCGCAAGCTCAAGATTTGTTGTGTCCAGGAAGCCCAGATCACGCAGGAATTTCTGCTGACGCTCCGCCCCGATGTCCAGCGCCATTTGCGCCGTCCCGATGTTGCTGGAATAAGCGAAGATCTCAGGCAGCGACATATAGCGCGCCTTTGGATGGTCGTCGCGAATTGTAAAGCGTGCGATCCGCAGTGGCTTGGTCGCATCATAGCCGTCTTCAAGGGTTGCGATACCCTGATCCAGCGCTGCCGCGAAAGTAAAGGTTTTGAAGGTGGAGCCAAGCTCATATACGCCCTGTGTTGCGCGATTGAAGCGCTGCTGGCTGGCCACGCCCCGGATATCGTTGGGGTCATAATCTGGCAGGGAAGCCAGCGCAATTACCTCGCCTGAGTTCACATCCATCACAATGCCGGCGGCACCGATGGCGCGGTGTGCGCTCATCGCCGCTTCCAACTCATCCGTCAGCGCATATTGCACGCGGATATCGAGCGCCAGCTTGATCGGCTCATCAGTCCGCCCAGCGTCATTCAGCCGGTCATTGAAGAAATATTCAACGCCGCCAAGGCCGTTTCCGTCCACATCCACATAGCCGAGTGCGTGGGCCGCCAAGCGACCGTGCGGGTAAACTCGTTCTTCCTCGCGCTGGAACTGGAAGGCCGGAACACCAAGGGCGTTCACTTCCCACTTTTCGCGCGGGCTGAGCTTCCGTTTCAACCAAACGAACTTACGATCCGACGACAGCTTTTCCTCGACCTCTGACAGGCTGAGGTCCGGTAGCACCGCAACAAGGCGCGCCGCCACATCTGCCGGATTCTTGATCTCGGATGGGTTGGCGTACAGTGAAGAGGTTTCAAGGTTTGTCGCGAGTACTTCACCGTTGCGGTCCAGAATGTCGGCACGAGCCACCTTCACAGGCGGAATCACAATCTGGCGCTCCGCCACCTGCTTGGTTTCAGGTGTCGACAACCCAAGCTCGACGGTGCGGATCACCATCACAGCGAAGGCCGCAAAAAACAGCAGAACCGCAACCATCAACCGGTTGCGGGCAACATCAAGCGCGCTCTTGCGCTCCCCTTCCAGGGACAGACGCTGATATGCCGTCGTCGCACTCACAAACTTTGTCCTTTCTTGTCTTCGTCAGCTTTGTCGTTTTTCGGTTTCTCTTCAGGCTTCGCCCGGGTTGGCAGCAGCACGCCCGGATCCTCGCCCGCCTCAACGCCCTTGGGACGGAACGGAATACGGGTGATGTCCGTCACCACCTGTTCTGCATTCGGCGGCATCAAGGCCAGGAAGCGGATGGATTTTTCCTGCAGCGACCGCGGCGTGGTCAGGAACGCCCACTCAGCCTCCAGAACCCGGATCGCCTCCCGGTCCTCGTGGATTTTTTGGGCCAGTGCCTCGACCGCTTCGGCTTTTTCCTGCACAGCCAGTTTCAACTGTAGGACAGCCGCGCCAGACGCCAACGCCGTTACAGCCGCACAAATGGTGATCATCCGACGCATCAGCCCCTCCCCTTCGTGACCGGCGCCCGCGCGGGGGCTTCGGTACGGATAGCGTGGCGAAGCCGGGAAGAGCGCGCGCGTGGATTAACTTCCAGCTCTGCGCCTCCCGGTTTCACCGCTCCCTTGTTCTTTTGCTCGAATGTGGGCGCAGGCCCTGCGGATACCGGCCCTGGCATATGGCGGCTACCACCGCTCGCGCGACCACTGCGTTCAGCCATGAAATTCTTGACCATGCGGTCTTCAAGCGAATGGAAGGACACAACAACCAGGCGGCCACCCGGCTTGAGCACCTGTTCCGCGCCTTCAAGGCCACGCTCCAGCTCGCCAAGTTCGTCGTTCACATGAATGCGGAGGGCCTGGAAGGTGCGCGTAGCCGGATGAACCGACTTCTGCCCTTTGCGCTGGGGCGGACGGCCAATGACCCGCTCGATCATGTCGGCCAATTGCTTGGTGCGAGTAAAGGGGGTCGTGGCGCGATCTTTGGCGATCGCCGCCGCAATACGGCGCGACTTCCGCTCTTCCCCAAATTCATAAATGATGTTGGCCAAGCGCTCTTCTTCATAGGTGTTGACCACATCGGCCGCGCTTTCGCCTGACATGCCCATGCGCATATCCAACGGGCCATCTCCCATGAAGGAAAAGCCGCGCTCGGCTTCGTCAAGCTGGAAGGAGGACACGCCGATATCCAGCATCACGCCATCAACGCTTTCCACGCCCGCATCTGTAAGCAGCGACCGCATGTCACCGAAGCAGCCTTCAAGGATATCGAACCGGTCACCGAACTCAGCCCGGAAGGCTTCGGCGCGCTTGATCGCATCCGGGTCACGGTCAATCGCGATGACCTTGCAGTTGGCCGCAGCCAATACGGCACGCGTATAGCCGCCGGCCCCGAAGGTGCCGTCCACATATACGTCACCGTCCCGGGGCGCCAGCGCCTCAACAACTTCGCTCAATAGAACAGGGATATGTCCGGTGTGATGATTGGCGTTATTGGAGGCGGCAATCATGCCTGCCCCCCGCCGCCGAAGGGCGGCAAGTTGGGCGCGGTCTCGGAGGCAAGCGCCAACTGTTCTTTTTGGTGCGCTTCATAGGCTGCCGTGTCCCAGATCTGGAACTTGCGCCCCAAACCAACAAAGGTGGCGCTACCGTCGATCCCCGCGAACTCGCGAAGTTCAGCCGGCAACATGACACGGCCCTCGGGGTCGAACTGAAGCTGGCTGGCACCGGCGAGGATGGCGGTGGCGACAGACATTTGGTCGGGGTTGAAGGGCCCAAAGTCGCCGTAGAGCCGGTCAGACAGCTGTTCAAGGAAGGCCATGTCCGCGCCTTCGATGCACGGAAGATTGAGCGGACGATACACGACAACACCAGGGAAATGGCCGCCAGAAACAGCCGAACGGAAAGGCGCAGGAACGGACACACGTCCCTTCTTGTCGACCTTGTTTTTGAATGTGGACAGGAAAAATGCCATTGCCCATCAGCCCCCGTTCTTCTCCCCCCGCCGCACGCCGCCAAACGATAGACAGGCATTCGGATCGTCATCCGAACCTATTTGGGATATCATGGGTAAACATAGTTGGTCAATGGGATTACATGGGAGCAAGTGAAGTTTCTTGGGTACCCGAAACGACCGATTCGACCCAATAAATCAAATCAAAACAATTCGTTAATGACGTTTGTTTATCTTTTGTTCCGGATGCAAAACAATTTGGGAAATTGGCACGCCGTAGCTGCAGACTGGCCAAGTGTCCACTCAGCCAGCACACAGACCCACCCGAGTACGGCGGAAAACTGGTTTTTTTCAGAAGGCCCTCGCCTGGCCCATACCGGCCCATGAAGAACCGGCTTGGCCACACCCTGGCGAGAGGTCGCGTTCAAGGCCGCCAGAAAGGCGCCAGAAGATAATGGGGGCTGACGCCACACATTAGCGGTTGGCCGGTCATGTGGCGCGCCACCATTGATCGCCCTTGCCTGTCGGTTCACCTCAAAGAAATTGCGGCGAAGGCCCTGCTGCATAGGGTGCGCGAGCATCAAGACCGCGCCGGAAGGCGTCAGTCAACATCATCGATCAAGGGACAGTTATGCTAGCCAAAAACTTATGGGCGGTAACCGCTACGTGGATTGCTTTATCCAGCATGCCGGCTTTTGCTGGAGACAGAGAAGAGGCACTGATTGAGAAAGCAATCGCGGCCTATGGCGGCGAGGCACTCCTGAACCTGCAAACCCTGCGAGTTAATGACACCTACAAGAGTTTCCGCCGGGGCCAAAGCAGGAGCCCATCAGAGACCGATCAGGTCACCTATGTAACAAGCACCACTATCGACTATGGGAAGCGCCGCAAAAGTGCGCAATCGATTGGTGGTGTTTATGTACAAGGCCTCTATGTCCAGCACTCATTCTATGATGGCGCCACAGGCTATCAACTGCATCATTCCGCCAAGACAGCCGCAGAAAGACCACGCCTGGGATTTTCTCGCGCTGACCGAGGCCTTTCCTGGCGGCTGGACATTGCGCTGGTAAAACTTCTGTCGGAAGCCCGCGCAGATTCCAGTTACAAAGGCACAGGCGTTCACCGCGGAAAGCCCCAACAGCTCATCAGCTTTCATCCGGAAGGGTATCCGGAGTTCACACTTCATATTGATGAGGATACCGGTCTTGTCAGCAAGATGACCCGACCTGATGCCGAAAACGGTGGCCAATATGTCTATGTTTTCAGCGACTATCAAAAACAGGATGGCTTTACCTTTGCGGCAGACACCTATGTGATGCGACGCGGCAAGCCCGACAGCCTGACAGCAACCCGCACCCTTGATTTCAATATAGATATTGATGCAGCCTACGCGGTGCCTGCAACATATGGCACCCCTCCAAAGACGCTGGATTTTGCAGAAATGTCCGTCCAAAAACTGGCCGACAATGTCTATCATGTGGGCCAGGGCGGCGCCTTCTCGATCTTCATTGACGCCGGGGACTATCTGATCGCATCCGGGGGATATCACGGCCTGAAAGATCGCCTTGATGCGGTGCAGGCGTCCCTTGGGACCACCAAACCACTCCGATATCAGATCGTAACCCACCATCATGACGACCATATCGGGGGCCTCCGGGAGGTGGCTGACCTTGGCGTCACCTTCATTGTCGCGGAGGACCATGTGGAAGCGGTTCGTGCAGCCGCACACACTGAGTTGCCCGACGAACGCTTCCTGATTGCGGGCGAAAATAACCGGTATGCAAACGGGTTGGTGCAGGTCGTCGATATCGCAAGCTGGCACGCTGACCATAATCTGGTCACCTATATTCCAGGTGCAAAGATCGTTTTCAGCGCTGATCATTTCTTCACATTCAAAGAAACCGGCGCGCCCGATCCCGCTGAAATGTATGCCCAGTTCAGAACTGCACTAGAAGGCTATGGCTTGGACACCCAACATTTTGCCGCAGCCCATAGCGGGCGGATACTCAGCCGAGAAGACCTCATCCACGCCTCGACCGGGCCATTCAAAGAACTTGCCTGCCCAGAAGGTTGGGATTTTTGCCAGAATTAGAATACACACAAAAAAGGGGAGCCAACCGGCTCCCCCCTTTCTACCCTTTATTCCTGAACCCCGCAGTGCCAGCAGGTCTCCGCCCCACCGATCGGGCTACCAGGCGGAATGGCCGGTGCTTCGGGCTGCCCCACGGCTGGCGTGCGCGCCCGTGCCAGGGCGTCATCGATCCGTGCCACGAGACCATCGCTGAAGGCCGCATCAGTACGGCGCGCCCGTTCCACCTGCTTGCGGAGCGTCATCAGCGCCGCACGGCTGGCCTGCCGCACACTTACCGCCACATCAGGGCCGAGGGTCAGGGCAATCAGCCGTTCAGCATATTGGCCAATGACCAACTGCCTGAGCGCTTCATAACGCGCACTCTTACGCGGCTTGCCCAGAATATCCATCGTCAGGTCCGCCATCACTTGCTCAAGTGCCGGATACTCGGCTGTCAGCCCCTGCTGATGGAGGCGCGCGAGCCGTGGCGGTGCCAGAAGCGCATCAAAGCTGAGGTTCGCAGCAACAGACGCCGCACCCATCAGGTCAAACATCGGACGGGTAGATGGCGCGAAAGTTTCGCGGTCGAACTGTGGGTCCCCTTTGCCGTAGCCTAGTGGTGACAGCGCCAGCAGTACCGGCTCCGCAACATCAAGCGCCTCTGGCATTATGGTGCCAAGAAGGGCATCAATCGCCTGTTGCTGACGCTCCCATGCCACGCGAACCGGCCGGGCGCGGCCATCCCCTTTCGCACGGTAGGCGAACTCTGCCCCACCAATCTGCTTGGCCGCTGCCTGCAATTGGTACCGATGATAGAGGTAGAGCGGCACAAATTTGGTCTGGAGCGCCGACGCATCCTCACTGGCGCGCAGATTGCCGTCACCGAAGCGGTCCAGCGCGATCCGGCGTACCGCCATGGTGTTCGCAAGGCTTTCAAGCGCGTCTTCGCCTGTGTCCCACAAGGCACCCCGAATGTTGCCTGTGGCAACGGAGCGCGAATCCGCGTCCGACACATAGATCAGGCCTGCCTCGTCAGCCGCCGCCACTAATTCGGCCTGCGCCGCACGGTCATCCTGTGCGCCATAGTCGCCGTAGAGGAAATTCACTGTCCATTTGTCCCAAGCGCCAACACCAACACCGTAGGCGTTTGAGAAATCAAGCGTGCCATCGGCATTCGCCTGCACATCTGGGGCAGGATAGTCCATCACACTGGCGCGGCCACCATAGGTACTGGCCGCCATATTATGGTCAAAGCCAAGGGCGTGGCCGACCTCATGCGCCGCCAGCTGGCGAATACGCGCAAGGGCAATCTGAACCGGATCATCCGCGTCCCCCGTGCCGGTTTTCGCTGCACCCGCAAGCGCTTCGAAAATCTTGATATCCTGCCGCACACGCAGGGAGCCCAGCAGCACAACACCGCGCAGAATTTCGCCTGTCCGCGGATCGGAAAGTGCAGCGCCGTATGACCAGCCACGCGTGGCCCGGTGCACCCAGTTCACCACATTGTAGCGCGCGTCCAGCGGGTGAACGCCTTCCGGCAAAATCTCCACCCGGTACCCGCCCGGGAAACCGGCAGCCGCGAACGCGTCCGCCCACCAGCTAGCGCCTTCCTCGAGCGCACTGCGGATCGGCTCTGGCGCGCCGTTATCGATATAAAAGACAATCGGGTTGATCACCTTACCGCTGGCGTCCTTTTCCAGCCGGAAGCGCCGCGCCAGTATCGTCACCACATCCTCGTCCAGGCCTGCGGACATATCAATATAATCAAGGCCCAGCACGCCGGCCCGGGCATCATAACGGCGCGTTTTGAAACCATCATCCGGCAGCGCACGCAGCGTGGTGTGCGCGATCAGGGTTACCGCCTCAGGCACAGGCGTGGTGGCCCGCACTTCAGGTCCGGGCTTGGAGCCCACGAAGGTGACATAGGCGTCAAATTCGCCGTTGATGGGGAACATGAAGGCCGCGCCAGTGTCGATGTAGGACCTGTCTTTATTGATCGAGAAACTGCCCTGCCCTGTGCTGTCGAGCGTTGCGGCCACACCCGTTGCGTCGCGCATCAGCAGGCCGCCAATATCCACCAGCACCTTGCCAGTTTCAGCGTCTGTAGCGATGATATCGCCCGACCAGATGATAGACTTGGCAAAACTTGTTTCCACCGCGCGCTTCTCAGCTGCGCTGTCTGCAGTCGCGCGAAAACGACTGTTCTCGATGATGGCCATCACCTTGGCACCCGCCCGACGGAACTGGATGATGTCATTGCCGTTCGGTACGCTGCGGTCCAGCCCCAAGGGATTCGACCCCAGCCCGCCCGTAAGATAGGTGGCGTAAATATACCGCCCCATCATGCCGTCATCATCTGGCGCATCCAGCGCCAACAGCGCCTGGGCTTTGGCATGATCCACATACAAGTCCACGAGGCCAGGCTTATGCTCAAGCCCTTTGACTTCTTCGGCAAAGTCGGCTGCAGCCGACGGCAGCGAACAAGTCACCATCCAAACAAGTCCAACCATCAGCTTCAAATATCGGCGCATATACATCCCCCTGCGGATTGGTATTTTTATCAGCAAGTGACTGTAGCGCCCGAAACCGAAATTGGAAGGCCAATCCGCCAGATTGTATACAATTGTGTCAAACCAAAGCAAAAAGGGGCAGCCAGAGGCCACCCCTTCCTGAATTCCTGATAGCTTCGCCCTCTTAAAGCTGAGACGGCACGAACCGCTCCATCACCGCCTGGCGCATCAGTGCTGGCGGCAACAGGCCCTGCGCCAGAATGAAATCGTGGAATGCCTTGGCATCGAACTTGTCAGCCAGCGCGAGTTCGACTTCCGTCCGCAGCGCCTGCAGCTTCGAATAGCCATAGAAATAGGCCGGCGCCTGCCCCGGGATGCGGTAGGTATAGCGCTCGATCTCGTTCTGCGCCCAGCTTTCAGACAACATCACATCTTCTGTGAGGATCCGCTTGGCCTCAACGGCATCGATCAGCCCAAGGTTCAGCATGGGGTCAAGGAAAGCCCGTGCCGCCCTTAGCAGGCGGTGCTGCAGGGACACGAGCTGAGCATCCAGCGGCATATAGGGTTTCGAGATGGCCTCGGCATACAGCGCCCAGCCTTCAACGTTGGTGCTGTTGAACGCGTATAACTGGCGCGCAAGCGAGACGCCATTATCCACCATCGAGGCGAACTGAAGTTCGTGGCCCGGGCGCGCCTCGTGGGCCGAAAGGGTCCAGGCGTTGGCACGGAAGGTTTCATCTGTCTTGATCCACTCGCCATTCTCGTCCTTCTTCAGCTGCGGCAGGCGGAAGGTTGGATATTCCTTTTCACCTGCACCCACAAAGCGTGGCGGCTGCAGGTTCGGCGCAGGCTGCTGCGCCGTTTCCGCCGCCGTCATGATGCGCACCTGCGTGTCGCGCTCAGGGATGGTCACCAGACCTTCCCGGATGGCAATTTCTTCCAGCTTCTGGATGGTGTCCTCATAGTAGGCCTTCAACTGGTCGCCCGGAATGGTGTCTTCCTTAAGCTGGTTGATCACGTCGCGGTAATCATGGCTGTCATAACCCTTCTCTGCCGCAACCAGAACCGCCAGGGCCTTCATTTCGTTCTTAATGTTGGCGTAGCCGAGGGTGGCCAGCTCGATCAGCTCCTCCGGACTTGCGTCCACACCCCATGTGGCCTTCAGCGCGTCTTCATAAAGCGGACGCGGCAGCCGCGCCGTTTGGCGGGCGCGCGGTTTGATCTCTGTTTCAATGAAGGTGCGGTAGTCAGCCAACTGGCCTTTAAGCGTCGCAGCAGCGTCCTGCCAGCCATCAAGGCCCGCGCCTTCAAACAGGCTGTCGATGCCTGCGACAAAGGTCGGCATGCGCTCAAGGTCCTGCTCAACTTCCTTGATGTAAGGGCCCTTCAGTGCCTCATTGCCCATACGCTCACGCGTGCGGGCCATAGCCAGTTCAACAATCGGCGTATACCCCTCCTCAAGCCCAGCGTAGCGCTTCAACCGTGTTACAGCCTGTGCGTGGCGCGAGGCATCACTGCCTGGCCCCAGAAGGGCCTGAAAGCCACCAAAGATCATCTGCGGCACATTATAATACGGCAGCTGCGCGCTATTTTGCAGCTCAAGCGTCCGTGCACCGTCCTCCAGCGCCTTCACCATGATGGCCATATCCTGGAGAAGCGCAGGATCGGTCTCGTTCGCCATCTGGGCTTTCAGGGTTGCGATGATTTCCACCGAGTCCGCACGGTAGCGGTCCACCACATTTTCCTTGAGGTCAAAGACGTTGGCTTCCACACCCGTCACGCCCACCTGGGCGGCAAACTCGGGCTGATATTTGCCCATAAGGTTCAGCAGTTGCTGAGAGTATTCGTTGCTTTTCTCGACCCACGTTTCGGCAAACGCGCCGGTTGAGAGGGAGAGAGACAGAGCCAGCATGCTGGCCCCTGTGAGAGCCCTTCGGGCAACAGACTTGAATTTCATTTTGGTATCCTCGCGTTATTGGTGTTGGCTATTATTCTTAGTCCACGCCCGACAGAACATCTTACATAGAAAGTTCATGCGCGTGGCCCCGCAGCAACGAAAGTGCAAGCCAGCGACAAATCACAATCCTTTGCGACAAACCGTGCACAGGGCGCGATAAATTATCGTAAAACAGTAATTTTATGCAACACTATAACAAAGGAAAAATGGGGGCGGCAAACACAGTCCCAGCTATCTGTTTGCTGCAAAATGGCCGTCTGGTGTGATGCGGGCGTGACCAACAGCAACAAGGGTTTCCAGAAGTTCCGCAACCTTGTCCACCCGGCCCTTCGCGCCCTTGAAGGCGGCGTAAACAGTGGCCACATCCTTGGGTGTACCACCGTCTTCCAGCACTTCGCGCACGGCCTGGGCCTGTTCCGGCAAGCTTGAAGGCCACGGCCGCTTGCCAACCGCCGCCACCGTTTCCGCCACGCCAACATCCAGCTTGCCCTGAGTTGCCGCTCGCGTGCCTTCCGGGTTCTGGAAGTCTGGTCGCAGCCAGCGCACAACGCCGTTCGCTTCTTCGCGCGCGCGTTCCTTATTCAGCGCCACAAGGCGTTCGAGGATTTCATCGTCCGTCAGGGTGTGTGGCCAGCCGTAAGCGTCCGCCACCGCCGCATCAAGCTTGTCATGCAAATCCTTCAGGATAGATACCAGCCCACGGTCATGGATGGATTTTTCCTTGTCATTCAGCGCCTCTCCGGCCCGCAGTTTTTCAAGTACATTATACATTTCCGTCAGCGTAAGCTTCGGATGCTCCTCCTGCCGCGCCTTCCGGTGCGTGTCCAGTTCGTCGGCCAAGTCGCGGATTACTTTCTTATGCGCATCGTCCGTTTCCGGGAATGGGAAGGGGTCAAAGCATTTGGATTTGTTGTATCGGGGGTCATTCCCCACCCCCAGGCGTCCACCGGCAGCCAAGGCCCAAACGACATGAATTTGGCTTGAAAGTATGCCCAGATGATACCCATCATCCAGAGCCATGCACACCAGCATATTGTCAGGCGCAACTGAAGCATCAAGGAACTTGAACACCCTGTGCTTGGCGGTTTCCACCGTCGCTATATAGCGCGGCAGGCCCTCTTTCGCGGCCCGCAACTCTTGCCTATTGCGACCAAACAGCCACCAGTTTTCGCGAATTGCCTTATCTCGATTTGCATCCCGCTCCGGTTTTACATGTTCATAAAGATGCTGGTAGATTTCTGGGTGCTCGCGACGCAATTCCTCATCAGTAAAACCAAAAGCGTCAATAATCTTTTTATTTCGAGATGCACCTGTCATGTCTTTACCGTTTATAAAGTCAAATATCAGGCATTGAGAATGGCTAGGAAATCGCTTTTTATCTGCTGCGGAAAGTAAAAAGCCTGCACCATGCAGCTTGTAACCTGCGGTCGACACAAGACTGTTGGCACGCAAACCCACAACCGCTGAAACATTAGCGCCTTGCTTCAAATTAGCCCAGATTTTGCCCACCTTAGGAGCAACTGGGGTTTCGACACCTTCCCCTTCGGCTCCCGGCTCTTTTATCATATGTATGAGACGCCCCTCACGATTACCTGCACAAGCCACAGTAAAAGCCACACGCACGGCAGCCGCAAATTTCCCATCCACCCAAGGGTGATTGGGAATTGCGTATATCAGGGACAAAGGTTTCTTGGCTGCAAGGAATTCTTCCACTGTCCGACGGGAAAATGTTTGGGTGATACTGTTGGTGGTAATGAACCCAAGACGACGAGCTGTTCCCTTTTGAACCGACAATCCAGCTTTATGCCACCAATACATTACATAGTCGGCCGATTTGTTGACCTTGTAGGATTTCCAAAGTGCGGTCGCGTAACCATCCCCAAATTCCGCCCGCATATCCTTGCCCGCAATATAGGGTGGGTTGCCGATGATAAATTCGGCCTCAGGCCAAACCGCCGCGCGGGGTTTGACATAGGTATAGACAGGCATTTGGGCCGTTTCGTCTGGTACCTCCTTGCCCGTTGACGGATGCGTTTTTGTGGTTTGCCTATCCCATACAGTGATGGGCACGCCGTGATCATCCCGCACCAGCTGCCTGTCGTCCCAATCCAGCACCGCGTCGCGGTTTTCGATATTGTGGAAGTCTTTCAGCACCGGTTCGGCGGGCGTGGCCGTACCGTGGGTGCGGTAGTGCCACTGCAGGTATCCAATCCATAGAACGGTTTCCGCGATGCGCGCGGCGCGGGGGTTCAGCTCGATCCCCAGGAACTGGTGTGGGTCTACCGTTTCGCCAGCCAGCTCAAGCCCGCGCTGGCCACCCAGACGTTCAAGCCGGTCAATCACTTCACCCTCAAGCTGCTTCATATGTTCAAGGGCCACATACAGGAAATTGCCGCTGCCGCATGCGGGGTCCAGCACGCGCGTGGTGCAAAGCTTGTGGTGAAAGCGCCTTACCTCGTCCCGCGCGGCATCGCGGTCGCCCCGCTCAAGGTGCGTCTCAATCGCTGTCTGCACATCCTGCCAGTCCTGCTTCAGGGGTTCCATCACCGTTGGGACAACAAGGCGCTCCACATAGGCCCGCGGCGTATAGTGCGCCCCCAGCTTGTGTCGCTCGCGCGGGTCGAGCGCGCGTTCAAGCAGGGTACCAAAAATCGCGGGTTCCACCGATTTCCAGTCCGCCCGCGCCGCAAGGATCAACAGCTCCAGCTGTGGTTCCTCAAGCGGCAGGGCCGTCCGTTCCTTGAACAAATACCCGTTGAAACGCTTAACAGTTTCTCGAAGCTCGGGGCTGAAACCACCCCGGTCCATGCTTCCCCATAACGCTTCCAGCATTCTGGGTAGCAGGCCTCGCGTGTCACCACGCATGCTTTCAAGAAGCTCAGTAAAGCTTCGTTCCGGCAACAGTTTGATGTCTTCTGCGAACATGGTGAACAGGCAGCGCATCAGGAAGCCTGCTACCGCATCCGCAGAATGCCCTTTTCCTTCCAGTGATTTCGCCAGTTTCGCCAGATGGTCTGCGATTTCCCGAGTGACCTTGGCCGACTTGCGCGATGGATCCAGTTGGCGTGGGTCCAGCCAGATCTGCCGCAAAATTTCGCGCTTTTCTTCCTTGCGAAGGTCGTCGATTGTGATGCGGTAGGACCGGCTGTCGGGGTAGCGAGAATAGTTTTTCCCTGCCTGGGCAAAATCTGAATACAGATGAATTTCATGGCCAACGTCAACAACCATCAGGAAGGGAGGCCAGCCATCCTCAGCGGGCAACGCCTTGGCATAACTTTCAGCCTGGGTACGGGCCTTCAGCATGGCCCGGTCCCACCCGTCCGTCCCGCGAACGGCGGTCCCAATTCGCTTCGAGCGAACGGTGCGGGAGCCTAACTGTTTTTGGCGCTCCAGCTCTTCCTTCTCACGCCGCAGCGTGCCCTGTTTGGACTCAAGGACGAAGCAATCCTTCTTGTAAAGGTCAATCCGTCCGCGCGATATTGTGTCATCTTCATGATGGAAGGTGATCGTGCGCTCAAACCTATAGGTACCCTCAGCATCCTCCGCCTGGGAAAAGGGTCGCGGCACAGCAAGAAGGTCGCACAGCTCCAGCAAGAACTGCTGGCTTTCAGCAAGCTCCCCACCCTCAGAACCTTTCCATTTCCCGATAAAGGCCTCAATGGCAGCGTCTGTAGGGTGCGTGTCGGTCATATGCGCTCTTTGGGTCAAAAATACGGATCAAAAATGGTGTTCAGAAAACAACTTATCCGACACGCCGTCAATCCAAAGCATTGCGAAAATGGAAATAGTGGCAGATGGCGTGTAAGCCGGGTTCTGTACCAGTAAACTGGTGATGACCATTCCTCTAGGCGACATGTTGCCATGCCGCTCAAGCAACCGACCCGGACGGTGGCGCAGAAACCCGCCTGCCACTTAAGGCAACCATCCCTATTGGTCTTGCTCCCGGTGGGGTTTACCCTGCCAGTCCTGTTACCAGGACCGCGGTGCGCTCTTACCGCACCCTTTCATCCTTACCTGCCCATTCGGGCATAGGCGGTTTGCTTTCTGTGGCACTTTCCCTGAGGTCGCCCTCGCCGGCCATTAACCGGCACCGTGTTTCTGTGGAGCCCGGACTTTCCTCCCCTACCCTGAGGTAGCGGCGGCCATCCAGCCATCTGCCGGGCGGCACTGAACCACTCGCACCCTCCGGGGTCAAGAAAATAAGCATGCACGCGGGCTTGAAGACGCCATAATTTTAGGGCAAAGTCCGCCTCAAATCATGATTGAGGATATAAACATGAAAAAACTGATCCCGGCTGTAGCCCTGTTTGCCTTGGCGGCCTGCTCCAGCGATGGCGATGAAATCGTGTTCGACACAGTGCTTGGCCCACGGACAGAAGCACAGGTAGAATCACTGCCTTCCACACTGAAAGGCGACAGCGACAATGCCCGCTACTCGAGCGAGAATCTGAAGGGCGCCGGCATGGAGTCAACGGACGGGACTGAATAGCCCGGCATCCTCCTGTCTCCAGGTCGGAAATGACAAAAGCCACTCGAACGAGTGGCTTTTTTATTGGGTCGACTGAAATTGCCGATGCTATTTCTTGCGGTAAAGCTGCAGGAAACAGTCCACCACATCGTCAACATGAGCCTTCAGCACGTCGTCGCTGACACTATCGAACAAGCCAATCGACATTTCAAAATGCAGCTTGCCCTTCAGCAGGGAGACCAGCCGCCCGGCAGCCTTTTCAAGATCATCGATATCCAGCTCGCCTCGGTCGACCCAGACCTTCAGGAAGGCTGAAAGCTTGACGATCATTTCTGCAGGACCCGCTTCCCAGAAGATTTTTGCAAGCGCAGGCCCACGCCCCGCGGCCGCCACCAGCACCCTGTGCATCGCCATGGCATCCTGGCTCATAAGCAAGCGGGCAAACTTGGTTGCCACAACCGTCAGATCACCCTCCAGCGTGTGGGTCTCAAGCCCCTGCAGGGCCTGGTCCGGGAAATATTTCTCAATGGTGATGTGGATCGAGTCCGCAAAAAGCTGCTCTTTCGACGAGAAATGGCTGTAAACAGTTTGCTTGGAAACACCGGCCCTTTTGGCCACTTCATCCATGCTGGTACCGTCAAAACCGTTTTCCAGAAACAGCTGACTTGCCGCATCAATGATCGCGCTGTTCTTCTCCACGTCACGCGGACGACCGCGTGCGGGCTTGTTCTCGTCTTCAGCGTCCTGGTGTGCAACTGCAGTATTCGACACGTTTTTCAGCCTTTATTTCTGTTCCGAATTCACGATCCAAGGGGGCCTTCCATAGCCTGTCCCTCACCAACATGCAAATTTCTGACAAGTCAGCTATGCATATTTTTTAGACTCACAAGTCTACAAATATCAAACACAATGCCTTATATGCAAGCCAACAAACGCAGCGGCAACAAGTTTACGTTACGGAACCATTGTTTCGATAATTTACTAGACTATACAGTCCAGTTTATATATACAAGCAGAAAAGTCAGGCCAAGCTGGCCCGCAGAAGAAAACGCCCGAGTGGCGACAGCAGGACACAACATGACAGTACAGCGTGGGAAAATTTTCAAGGCAGTCGGAATCCTGGCTGCTGTGGGTGTATTCAGCAGCATTCTCGCTGCCCGCATCACAGCGCAGAGCGTTCCGGAAAGCGGCAAAAGCCGGTCCCTGCCCGTCCGCACCACTGAAGTCACGCTGGAGCATGGCTATCACGCCAAACGGACATTCACCGGCCGCGCCGTCCCTGGCCGCATCAGCCAGATGGCGTTTGAGCTTGGCGGCAGTGTCAGCGCCATTCATGTTGACCTGGGCACAGCCGTAAAAAAAGGCGACACGCTCGCCGCGCTGGATACCGCCCGACTTGAAGCCCAGCGTGCGCAGTTGCTGGCGGAGCGCGAAGAAGTGAAAGCCCGCCTTGACCTTGCAGAAAGGACATTGGAGCGTGCCCAGGAAACCTATAGCCAGGGCCATTCTTCGGCCCAGCGACTGGATGAAGCCGAAGCAAACGCCATTTCCCTGCGCGCCAATGAAAAACGCCTGGAAGCGGCGATCAGCGCACTCGATGTGGACCTGGCGAAATCCCACATGACAGCTCCTTTCAGCGGCATTATCACTGCCCGCTTCCTGGACGAAGGCACCGTTGTGGGGGCTGGCACCGCTATTCTAGAGATATCAGAGAACAACCGAATGGAAGCCCATATCGGCATGCCGCCGCAGTATGCTGAAGCAGCCAAAACGGGGGCACCAATTGAACTGCGTGATGGTCGCCGCAATGTCATCAGTGGTGCCGCACTCCGCTCGGTCGTACCCGCCATTGAAGGCCAGACCCGTACCATGATGGTCACCTTCGACTTGCCGTCCGGCACGGCCGCCCGCGGCGAGCTTGTAACGGCTGTGGTCAGGGATTGGCAGGAAGCTGAAGGCTCATGGTTGCCGCTTCGCGCCCTATCGTCTGACGTGCGTGGGCTTTGGCGCGTCTACAAGATTGTGGACGGACCTGATGGCCCGCAGGTGCGGTTTGAAAATGTCCAAATTCTCTATACAGACGACAATCGGGTCTTTGTCACCGGCACCATTTCAGATGGTGACCGCGTTATTGCCGACGGGATCGAGCGCCTGGCCCCAGGCCAACGGGTGACCATCCTGCCTTCCAATCCTGCGCCGCGCGGTTAAGGGAGGCGACAGATGAAAGGTTCCCTCTATAACCACCCGCGCGTGGTCTGGCTGATCCTCCTCTTGATCGTGATCGCCGGCTTCAACAGCTTTTATACCATGCCGCGCCTCGAAGACCCGCACATGCAGAGCCGGGTAATCCAGGTGACGACCTTCTATCCCGGCGCGGACGCCGAGCGGGTTGAGGCCGAAATTTCGGAAAAACTGGAGCGCAAGATGCGCGAAATTCCGGAAGTGAAAGAGGTCTGGAGCGTATCAAACCCAGGGGTTTCGCTGATCACGGTAGAGCTGGAAGACCGCGTCGATGACGCCAAACCCATCACCGCCCGCCTTCGCGACAAGGTCTCTGAGGTCACCGATCTGCCTGCAGGCGCCCTGGCACCCGATTTTTCCGATACCCGCATCTATGCCCACTCCGCCATCATGGCGCTGACATGGCATGCTGATGCACCAATCAATTATGCCATTCTTGGCCGCCATGCGCGCGAGATTGAAAGCCAGATCAGGAACCTGACCGGTACCGATTTCGTGGATGTTCTGGGCCTGCCGCAGGAAGAAATCCGCGTCAGCATCGATGATGCGGAACTCGCGGCTTACGGCCTGACCATGGAAGATGTCGCTGCCCGCATTCGCGGGTCCGATGCGCGGGGCGCTGCGGGCGTGGTGTCCGACGCCAAAAACCGCATGGTGGTGCAGGTCTCCGGCGCGCTCGACAGCCTTGACCGCATCCGCCGCATTCCGCTCGGGCTTGATGCATCGGGCGCGAGCCTCAGGCTCGGAGACGTGGCGATGGTAGAACGCGCATTCGAGAATCCGCCCAGCCGCCTGACCTATCTGGACGGCCACTATGGCGTGGTGATTGCAGCGCGCATGTTCGAAGACTACCGCATCGATGCCTGGTCCGAACAGCTGGGTACCCTTCTGGGCACATTTGAGGAAACCCTGCCCTCCAGTGTGCATCTGGAACGCATTTTCGACCAGCGGGTTTACGCTGACGAGCGCCTGCACGGTCTGATGGGTAATCTGGCGGAAGGCGCACTGGTGGTGCTACTCGTACTTCTGGTCTCCCTTGGTTGGCGCGCCTCGCTGGTATCCGCGTCTATCCTGCCTCTGACCCTGCTGGCATCCCTCGCCATCACGGACGCCATGGGCCTGAGGATCGAACAGGTCCTGGTTACTGGCCTAATCGTGGCGCTTGGGATCATGGTGGACAACGCCATCGTGATCACGGACGAGATCCAGCACCTGCGCCTCATGGGCGAGCGCCGATCAGTTGCGGTGGCCAAAACGGTACGCAAGCTTTGGCTACCTCTGATGGGGTCCACACTCACAACCATCATCGCCTTCATGCCGCTCGTGCTGATGCCGGGCAATGCGGGCGATTTCCTGATCGGTGTGCCTGCCGCAGTGATTGCGTCCTTGATCGCCTCCTATGTGATTGCCTTCACCATCATCTCGGCTGTCGCCGGGCGCGTGGTCGAAGGGCGGGCGCCAAATGCCGGGCCAATCAAGCGTGTCTGGTGGCGTGACGGCATTGAAGGGAAAGCCCTTTCCGTTCCCTTCCGCAAAAGCCTGGAATGGTCGGTAAAACGCCCTGTTCGCTCAATGGTCGTCGCAACAGCGATCCCCATGCTTGGCTTCCTCCTGGCAGGTCAACTGACAGAGCAGTTTTTCCCGACAAGCGACCGGAACCAGTTCCGGGTCGAGATTCAGATGCCGGCGCAGACATCCATTGAAGAGACCCGCCGTGTGGTTGAGCAGCTTGACCGGGACCTGCGCACCAACCCTGAAATCCAGACGACCCACTGGTTTATCGGCACGCGGGCCGCGAAATTCTATTACAGCATGATGGCCCGGAACGATGGCCTGGTGAATGCCGCGGAAGCCGTGGTCACGGTTGAGGATTTCGACCAGATCCCAGGCCTTATCCCACGCCTTCAGGATGAACTGACGCTGTTGTTGCCGGAAGCCACGGTGCTGGTGCGCGAACTAGGCACCGGCCCACCGATTGCCGCCCCGCTTGAGGTCCGTATCCAGGGGCCGGATTTGGCCGTTCTCGAAAGCCTGGGCGAAGACATGCGCGCCATAATCAGCCGCCTGCCGAACGTGACCTTCACCAAAACCACGCTGAAGGCCGGTCGCCCCATGATCAACGTGAAGGCACGGGAGGACGATGTATCGGTTACCGGCCTGACGCTCAGCCAGGTGGAGGCCCAATTGCAGGCGCTCACCGGCGGCATCGTGGCAACCCATGTCATCGAGGAAACCCAGCAGGTACCGGTACGCCTGATCGCAGACCGTGCCAATTGGTCCAATATCAGCTCCATCGCCAACATGAGCCTGATCGGTCGGCCCGTCCAGGGCACAACATCCCGGGGGCTCACAGACCTGCCCGTTTCTGCCGTTGCAGACGTGGAGCTGACTACCAAGGTTGGTACGATCGAGCACCATGATGGCGTCCGCATGAACAAAGTTCAGGCCTACCTGGATTTTGGCGTGCTGCCTGATACAGCGTTCAAAGCGCTAAAGAAGACGCTTGAGAAGGAGCACCTTGAGATCCCACCGGGATACAAAATCGAATTCGGTGGCGAGTCGGAAAAACGCGATGAGGCCATGACCAAACTATTCGGCACTGTGGGCTTGTTGATGGTGCTGATGTTGCTGGCCATTGTGCTGACCTTCAACAGTTTCCGCATGGCATTCGTAACTTTTGCCGCGGCGGTTCAGGCTGCCGGACTTGGCTTGTTTTCGCTTTGGTTCTTCAACTTCCCGCTCAGCTTCGTGGTGATCTTCGGCCTGATGGGCCTTGTGGGCCTCGCGATCAACGCTACAATCGTGATCCAGTCTGAGCTGAGAGGCAGGGAAGCGGCCCGCGCCGGCGACGCTGACGCAGTGGTTGAAGGTGTGATGAGCACCGGGCGACATATTGTTTCCACCACCATCACGACAGTGGGCGGCTTCACGCCGCTTATTCTGGCCGGCGGCGCCTTCTGGCCACCCTTTGCTGTGGCCATTGCAGGCGGTGCATTCCTGTCCATGATCGTGAGCTTCTATTTCGCCCCCGCGGCCTTCCTGTGGATCACGCGCTACAAGCCAGTGACAGCCCCAGGTGGAGAACCACATGTGCCAGCGAGCGCGTCGACCGAGATCTGACGTTAAACAAGACGCACCAAACGGAAAAGGCCGGCCCAAATGGACCGGCCTTTTTCTATGCTCAGGCAAGATTGCCCCGAAACCTATTCCAGAAGCGGCGCCATCAACGCGAGGGCCAGCGCCTGGTTATCATCATCTTCCATGGCTTCAACCACATGGCGGGCCAGATACATATCAGAATTGCCAAGCGCCCCTTCAAGAAGTGTCAATCGCACCAAGTCTCGCTCATACGCGCCCTGAAGCTCTCCCACTTCATTGAGTAGCTCGCGCATCTCTGCAGCGAAAATGCTCTGGTTAGAGCCAGCCCTTAGAGACGCCAGATATTGCGCTTTTTCGTCCACCGCGATGAAGAATTCAAGCCGAGACAGGGCAGTTTCCAAGTCGCCGCGTGCAGCCTCAATCACACCAACCTTCTTGGCAAAATCGACCAAGCCCATGGTGTTCCTGACACGCCCGCCATGCAAGAGAGCCAATTCATAGCTTTCCTGAACGAATGCTTCATTCATGCCCGCTTCGAACATGCTGCGGGCGCGCTGGGCCGCGATGGTGGCACGGGATGAAATACCGACAACTGAGCTGAACAGCTCATCCGCTTCTGCAAGATAAGCGTTTCGGTCGCCTGGGCGCCCCATGCGGTCAGCGAGGATAGCCAGTTGCACCATGCCCTGATACCTTTGATCTGGAACCTCAATTGCACGCACTTTGGTTTCCAGACCGGCAATATCAACAGTGGCCAGGGCCTCACGCGGTGCCCGCGGCAACAGCGACAGCTCACGCCAAAAAGCTTTTACCTGGTTGGACATCTGCCCCAGAGCAACTCGAGCATCTGCCAGCTTTCCCGCTGAAATGGCTTCTTCCGAAATTTTTGCCAGCACAGCGTCACGAATACCGTCATTTTGTAATTCTTCAGCAAGCGCAAGCGCGCCTGCTCCGTCCCCGGCACGTGCCAGGAGCGGTGCGATGACTGTAATTTTTTCCTGGGTTACCAATGTCAGGCGAACCGACCTTGCTTCATCCAGCGCCAGCATCAGGGTTTGGATCGCCTGATCCTTTTGCCCGGTTTCGATCATGGCGCGAGCCACACCGATCAACACCTTTGCGCGCTCGATCCCGAACTCTTCACCGATCACTGTCTGGAGCGCTGATGTGAAGGCACAGTCCCGCGTTGGCGCCTCAAGGCATGCCATGGTGTGCTCGTTCGGTCGGTGCTCAGTAGAAACAGAGTCATTCTGTGCCAGAGCTGGCATCGCAATTGCTGTCAGGAAGGTGGAAAAGAGCAGTTTCTTCATAAACGTTCCCCATTTATGCGTATCTGACTGACAATGTCGGCAAGCCTGGCGGCTGTTCCCTTGTCAAAGCACCCAGATACTGTTTCGGGTCGCCAATGTGCCTGAAAGGCACGGATGATAGATTCAGTGGCAGCGTCAAAACTTCCGGTGTGATTCAAAGGATATCCGACGATACCTAATTGTTTGTTAAGGTTACCAACTATATCGCCGGTGTCCCCACGCCGTGCGATAGCTTCGGTGTCGCTTCCATCGGCATCTGACCATAAACCAAACCCATTTTTGGCCAGCAGTTTCCAGGGAAACAGCTCGCCTGGGTCGGTTTTTCTGTCAGGCGCGATATCGCTATGCCCGATGAAATGCGCCACGGGGATAGTATGCCTCTTTTTTAAGTCTGTTAGAAGGTCCAGCAGCGAAGAAATTTGCCGACCCGGAAATTCGCGGTAGCCAAACTCGTGTCCCGGGTTAACAAGCTCGATGCCAATGGAATAATGATTCAGGTTCTCGCGTCCTTGCCAGGATGACACGCCAGCATGCCACGCGCGCTTGTCGTCAGGCACCAGGCGGAAAATACGGCCATCTTCTTCAATCAGATAATGGGCGGACACTTCGGCCTTTGGGTCACACAAGCGCTCCAGCGCCTCGGTCCCCGTCCGCATCCCGGTATAATGTATCACTACCATATCCGGGGATTGCCCACCGGGGCGTTCGTTCCAGTTTGGAGAAGGATGTTCGATGACCTTCATCATCTGTTCAGCCCTTCGCTTCCTCTGTTGCAGGCTTGATCTCCGCCACCGCCAGCGACTTGGCGCGCGCACTATTGCGGAGCGTAACAACCATCACACCCAATAGCGTCAGCGCTGCGCCCACGGCCATACGCCAGGTGAACTCCTCGCCCAGGATCAGGATGCCGCCGCCTACAGCAAAAACCGGCATCATCAGGAAGTATGGCGACACCACCGAAACTTCATATTTACGAAGCAGATAGTTCGCCCCACCATGGCCAATAACAGATGCCCCTATACCCGTGTAAACAACGGCAATCCAGGCCTTTGTGCCAGTGTTGGCAAGGGCCTCGAACTGCCCGGTTTCAAAGATTGACGACAGGACGGCAGACCCCAGAATGCCAGCCACACCCACCCAGGCCTGGGTGGTTACGGCGCGCACCTCCTTGAGCCGCCGCATCAATACAGCCGACACAGAATACATGAAGGCGGCAAACACGATGATCAGAAGCGCGTCCCAATAGGCGAATACATTTGGGTCAAACCCCAGCACCAGAACTCCCGCGAAGCTGAGCGCAATACCAACCACCCGCTTCCAGCCAACGGTTTCATGCAAAACGATGATTGCCAGGATGGTAGAAAAGGGCACATTCAGCTGCGAAGCAATCGCCACCGCGCCAACACCGCCTGCGAGCTGCATTCCCATGAACACCGCACCAAAGTGGATGACCCCCAGGCTGACGGCAGCTATGGCCAGGTCTTTCATACGGCCCGGCACAATCTTCAGGAATGGCAGCAGAACGACCACGACCACAATGAAACGGGTGGCATTAGCCACCAGGGGTGGCAGGTCCTCAACGGCCCATTTCACAGCGATGAAGTTCAGTCCCCAAACCAGGGTCACCAGAATGACCAACAGGATATCCCGGGTCCTCATGCGCGTTGCTCCGTGCGCGTCCCGGCACTGTTTCGCATGGCCTTGATCTTGTCGTAAGCCACGTTGATTTCCGCAGCCCGACGGGTTGCGACCGCAATGAAATCGTTCGGCACACCCGCCGCAATAAGGCGGTCAGGGTGGTTATCCCGCACCAGCTTGCGGTAGTGGGACTTCAGCGCCGCATCGTCAATGCCGGGGTCAACCCCCAACACGCTGTATGGACAATCCGGGTCCGCCCCGACATGCCGGTGCACCAGCGCCTCAATTTCCGCCTGCCGGTAGCCGAAGATCTTTGCTACAGCGCGGATATAATTGAGTTCATTGGGGTGTACTTCACCATCGGATTTCGCAATGAAAAACAGCGCCTCCAGAAGGTCGGCCAACACAGGGCGATTATCATGCATCAGACTGGCGATCTGCTTGGCGTAGGCATCGAACCCGGTGGTGGACCGGCGCGCCATATCGAACACCCGGCCAACATTTGCCATTTCTTCGGGGGGCACACGGAACACCTGCTTGAAGGCGTCCACTTCCTCGCGGGTCACGCGCCCATCGGCCTTGGCCATTTTGGCAGCCAGCGCAATCACGCCAATGGTGAAGGTGATCTGTTTTGTGGCGTCAGGATCGGCCGTTCGGTTCGCGACGCCGGCGTCCACCGCGGCGCCTGCCGCAACGCCTAAAAGGGCCCCTATGGGCCCGCCCAAGGCCAGCCCAGCTGCAGCACCAATAATTTTACCCCAAATCGACATATCCGTTTGGTAGCATAGCGCATGTCGCTATCCTACAGAAAACTAAGCCATTTTTTGCATGGCAGATATTCCCGGAATGATTGGTTGGATGTTGGGGAAAAAGGCAGTATATCTATGCGCCCAATGTAACAAGCCTGTCACAAATCGGCGTAAGGCAAGGCGGAAAAACAAGGAACTGTTTGGTATGGTTGATGTAGTAATTTCGGGAACGGGTCTGTATGTGCCGCCGCACAAAATCACCAATGAGGAACTCGTCAAGACGTTCAACGAATATGTTGACGATTTCAACGCCCGCAACAAGGCCGATATCGACGCCGGCCTGATCCCAGCCAAGCAGCACTCCAGTGCCGAATTCATAGAGAAGGCTTCCGGCATCAAAGCCCGCCACCTGGTGGATGTAGAGGGCGTGATGGACCTCGACCGCATGATGTCCAAAATGCCGAAAGGCGGCCACGGCGACGACGAGCGCCCATGCTTCCAGGCCCACATGGCGATTGAAGCAGCCAAGGAGGCGATAAAAAACGCCGGCCTGGAACCTGAAGACATTGACCAGATCATCTGTTCGGCCGCAGTAGTGCAGCGCTTCTTCCCGGCCATTGGGATCGAAGTACAGAAGCACCTGGGCACAAAGGGCAGTGCCCTTGATATGGTGATGGGCTGCTCCAGCGCCACTTACGGCCTGATCGCAGGCGTGAATGCCATCAAATCCGGCACAGCGAAACGCGTGCTGATGGTGAACCCGGAAATCTTCTCCACCATGGTGAACTTCCGCGACCGCGACAGCCACTTTATCTTTGGCGATATCGCCTCAGCCGTTGTGCTTGAAGACGCGTCGGTTGCCAAGGGCGATGACCTCTGGAAAGTGACCGGCACCAAGGCCGAGACCCAGTTCTCCTCGAACATCCGTACACATTATGGCCCAATGACCCGCCTTGACGACGACAGCCTGCTACGCAAGGACATGTTCTTCATGCAGGAAGGCCGCAAGGTGTTCAAGGAACTGCTGCCACTGGTGACCGAGTTTATCTCCAGCCAGCTTGAGGATGCCGGCCTGAAAGTTGAAGACCTCAGCCGTATGTGGCTGCACCAGGCAAACATCAACATGAATATGTATGCCGCCAAGAAGCTGCTTGGCCGCGAACCGGAGGAGCACGAAGCCCCGACGGTACTGGATCAATATGGCAACACCGCAGGCGCGGGCTCCATCGTGGCCTTCCATGAAAACCACCGCGACATGAAAGTCGGCGACAAGGGCATCATCTGCTCCTTCGGCGCGGGCTATTCAATCGGCAGCCTGCTGGTTGAAAAGCTCTAGCCACCACATGGCTCTAGAATAAAGAAACGGCCCGCGATCAATGATCCGGGCCGCTTTTTGTTTGCCATCACCCTTGCGTTATCCAGGCTTCACGCTCCCGCTGCCTGACACCTCGATCTGGTTCCTGCCCTCTTTCTGGGCTTCGCGCAGGGCCTTGTAGGCCGCGTCCAGTATGCTGTCCGGCAGCAGGTCGTCGCCGCGTGCCGTGGTTACGCCGAAGCTGACTGTCAGGCTGATATCCTTCTTGCCATATTGGAATGGGTAGCCGGTTACGGCGTCCCGAACTCGGTGGGCAACCAGCTCTGCGCCCTCTTCCGACGTGCCAGGCAGCAAGAGCACAAATTCCTCACCACCAAAGCGGCAGAATACATCTTGCGCCCGACGGCCTTCCATGACGCCATCGGCAAACTGCCTGAGGATAGCATCCCCCACCAGGTGTCCGTGCTTCAGGTTGATCCGCTTGAATTTATCAATATCCATCATGATCAACGAAACAGGCTCACTGAGACGGCGGGACCGCGCCAGCACTGTCTTGATCACCGTCATGAAGGCGCGCCTGTTCAGCGCGTGCGTCAGCGGGTCCATCATGGCCTGAATGCGAAGGTCCGCCTGAACCCGTTCTGCCGTTGAGACAATCATCGAAACCGTCAGCGCAAGCGCGAACAGCGTCCCTTCGATTTGCGTTATCGATGCAAGAGCCGATTGGTCACCCCCCGCCCCCGGAGCTGTCATCGACTGCAGAACGATACCGCGATACACATTGAAAGCAGCGTGGGCGAAAAATACGCCGGCAATGGTGCTTGTGCCGATGGTCTTGCGTTTGATGATGCCCTTATAAAGGCCGACCCGCCCACCAAGGGCCTGCACGACCGAAAGCGCAGCCCCGGTCGAAAAGACCGCCACAAAGAAAGAATACAGTGCCGCCCGGTTTTCCGGCGTGCCACCCTGCATCACGTTGTTCACCAGTATGATGATGGCAAAGACCATGATGAAGCCGGCGAGATACGTCAGACGCCGGGACCGTTCTTTCCAATAATCCGCTATGCCCAACCAGAACCACAGGTGCCCCATCAATATCAGGAGATCCCCAAGGAGAATCCCAAGCGGCTTGGATGGTCCCGCCGCCATCATGAAGATGACGACCCCCGCGGTTGCCATGCCCATGCCGACCGCAATCCGTCCCAAACCCGCAAAGCTGAAGTTAGCCACCCAATGTGCCGCCAGCACAAAGGTCGACACAGCCAAAATCAGGACTGTCACCAATGTCAATGACGATAGGTCTAGGGCCACATGATTCCCCCAATGTGATACCAGCTCGGGCAACACCTTATGCCATCAATACAAAAAATCAAATCCGCCTTTTCGGGGGTGGGTACTTTTCCGCCTGCGTGAGGCTTTTCAGATTCTTTTGGTTGACGACTTACTACAGCTGTAGTAATCAAACTTCTACACATGTAGTAGAAGGTCCGAGACATGACAGCGAACATTAAACTATCAGATCAACAATATCAGCTCGTCCAAGCACTCTGGAAGCTGGGTGAAGGCTCAGCCAAGGACGTGCAGGCGAAGCTGGATAATCTGGGCCTCGCACATACAACAGTCGGGACAATCTTGTCCCGGCTGGAGAAAAAAGGCGTTCTGGCTTCGGAAACCCGGGGCCGTGAACGTGTCTACAGACCGCTGATCAGCGAAGGCGATGTGAAGCGGTCCATGGTTTCATCGCTGGTATCCACCCTGTTCAAGGGCGACAGCAAAGCTCTCCTCGCGCATCTGGTCAATGAAGGGGAAATCGAAAAAACCGAACTGGACCAAATCAAGCAGTTGATCGATGGGGAGAACAGCTGATGTTTGATCTTTTCTTTGACATGCCGGCCCTGACGCTGGTGCTGAAATTCATGGTTGCCAGCAGCGTCCTTCTTGGCGCGGTCTGGCTGATGGAAAAAACACGACTGCTGAACACGCCTGATCTTGCAGATATGGCCTGGAAGCTGGCCATTGCAGGATCATTCGTCGCGCTTTTGCCCATCGGGGACTGGATATCCAAACCCATCACCATTCAGCATGAAAAGACATCCGCCCTGGTTGACGAATTCAACGAAGGGCGACCGCTCGCTGGCATGGTACCCATGATTGATCCCTTGCCACAGGATATACAAGGCGAACGCACGGCACTTCCTGCCCGCAGGCTGCCCCCATCTCAACAGGAAATGCTTGATCCTTTAGTTGAGCAGCCGCAGGAACAGCAATTGCCTGCGACCAACCAACCGTTGCAGACAAGCCAGCGCGCCCTGCCGCGTCAAACAACCCTTTGGGACTTCCTTGGCACCCTGCGCACCAAGGAGCTGGCGGCCCTGACATGGGCCATGCTGGCGGGCGTTGCCCTGCTGCTGCTCCTCGGCGGGTATGCATTCGCTATCAAGGGCCTTGGCAGCCGCCTGCGGGTCCCGCCAGAGCACGATTCCAATAAAGCACTGCGGGCAATCTGTACCGCAGCCGGCATCAAGCATGTGCCTTACCTTAGCCGGTCAAGCGACATCAAAAGCCCGGTATGCCTGCCCCGGCGTGAAATCTGTTTGCCTGACTGGGCCTTTGACGACCTGCCGGAAAGCGAACTCAACAGCTTGCTGGCTCATGAGGTTGCACACATGGTGCGCCGCGACCCGCATATGCTGATGATCATGCAGGCCTTGTCACGACTGTTTTTCTTTCAACCGCTATTCCTTCTGGCGCGCAAGCGGTTGTCTGACATCGCGGAACTTTCCGCTGATGAATGGGCAGCAACCCATTTGGCTGACGCTAAATCCGTTGCAGCCGCCCTCTACACCTGCGCCACAAAAATACATCAAACACGACAAATACAGTGGGGACTAGCAATGGCTGGTGACAAATCAATGTTAAAATTCAGGGTCGAGCGCCTTATTGGCGCTACCGGCCAACCGTTCAGAAAATCCGGCATGGCGGCCAAAGGTGCCGTAGCCACAGGCCTTCTGGCCATCACGCTGGGCCTGCCCAGCATCCAGTTCGCGGGCGCGCTTTCTGCCGAGATGCCGACATCCATTATGGCAAGCAGCACAGCCCACCCTGACACACCACCAAGCCCGGCGGAAATTGAGGCCGAGATGCGGCGCTCTATTGAAGAAGCAAGGGCCAAGGTGGCTGAGCGGGCGCGCGTGATGGCAAAAGAAGCCAAGGAAACGGGCCATCCGGACGCGCCAACTGAGGAACAGATCGCCGAAGAAATGCGCGTGGCCATTGCCCAGGCAGAGGCTCAAGTCTCGGAAGAAGCACGCCTGATCGCAGAAAGTGCAGAATCGTTCGGCCTTGAGATGTCTTCCCATGACGAGGATGGCCACGTACGGCGTCACATCACAGACGTAGACGGCAACGGCATGATGACCTGGAATGACGGCAAGCGCGAGATCAAGATCCGCTGGGATGGCGATTTCACCCTGACAGATAACGACGAGGCCATCGCGTCCATGGCAGAAGGCGCTATGCTGGACCTGCGCTCCAAATCCGGCGGCAAGACATACCGGGCACGCATTGAAAACCCGGGCGGCAAGCTGGAAACTACCTACTGGAAGAACGGCAAGAAAACCGGCTTCGACAAGGAAGGCGAAAAATGGCTGGCTGAAACCCTGCTGCTGCTTGTTCGGGAAGTGGGCCTGAATGCCGAAGCCCGGATTACCCGCATCATGAACACCAAAGGCACCAGCGGCGTCGTGAAAGAGATCGAGCAGATCGACAGCGACTATGTTGCCCGCGTGTATGCGTCCCATCTGGTGAATATGGCCGACCTTTCCAGGCGCGAGCTTAAAGACCTGGCCGACCGCTTTGCCAAAATGGACGGCGACTATGACATGCGCCTGGCCCTGTCACTGTTGCTTGATGAACCAGAGTTGGACAGAAGCGTGATGCCTAAGATCATGAAGGCCGCTCGCGCGATCGACAGCGACTATGAGCTTCGTCTGCTACTGACGCCTTACATCGCACGGTTCGGCGCTGACAATAAGACAATGGAAGACTTGATCGACGTCGCTCGTTCGATTGAAAGCGACTATGAAATGCGCCTCCTGCTGTCTTCGGCAGTCAGCGGTCAGTCGCTGAGCGATAACAATCTGGAGCGCCTTGCCAATGTGGCTGCGAGCGAGATGGAAAGCGACTATGAACTCCGCCTGCTGCTGAGCTCTTTCGTTGAGCAACTGGGCCAGTCACGCAAGGCGACAACCGTTGTTATCAAGGCAATCGCCAAGATCAGCAGCGACTATGAAAAGCGCCTGGCGCTTGGCTCCGTTGTTTCCCACGGCGCGTTTGACAACCAGAACTGGCTGGCCGCAATTGAAGCCGCTACCACAATCGATAGCGATTACGACAAGCGTCTGGTGCTAAGCGAAATCAAACCGCTGCTCCCTGAAGATAAGAAGATACAGGAAGCCTTCAGCAAAGCTGTCGCGGGCATCGATTCCGACTATGAGCGCAAACTGCTGTCGACCGGCGAAAAAAAGGTGGTGGCCGAAATCCGCGTGCGCGACCTGCCGTCAGGGAGCGAGGCTAGGGTCTCGCCAACTGGCCGCAGCGCTTCAGGCATCAGGGTAGCGACGCAGGTCGCCGTGTCTGACAAGGCCCTTGCTGTATCTCAAAAGACAAAGGTCATGGACGTCACCCCTTAAGCTGCGTTTGCCTTGGGCGCAAAGGCCGGCTGGCAGGGCAGCCTCTAGCCGGAAAAGTCCAGCACGGGCTATCAGGGCTCGCCAAACAGGTTTCCTCCCCTATATTTCATTTAGGGGAGGATTTTTTATGGCTCGTGTTCTCAAAATCACTGTCACCGTCGCGCTATTGGTGCTTCTGGTTGGCTATGTCGGCTTGCGCCTGATCGCAGCACCCATGGCCGACCGCACCATGAACAAACAGGTCGCACACCGGCCCTATAGCTTGAATGCTGACGCCGCAGTCCTCCACCAGTCGCTTCTGGTAATGGACTGGCACGCGGATACGCTTCTATGGGAACGCGATCTGCTGGCCCACAATGATCAGGGTCATGTAGACCTGCGGCGCCTGCAGGCAGGCAATGTTGGCCTGCAGATGTTCACCACAGTCACAAAAACGCCGCGCGGCCAAAACCTGAACGCAAACGACGCTTCAAGCGACAACATCACCCTGCTTGCCATTGGCCAGGGTTGGCCGATCAGGACATGGGGCAGCCTGCTGGAGCGAGCGCTTTATCAGGCTGAAAAGCTTGATAGCGCCATCGAGCGTTCCCGCGGTGGCATGATGTGGGTGCGAACGCAAGCCGAACTTCAGCAATATCTTGAAGCCCGCGCTACACAATCGTCCGGCGCGCCGCTTGGTGCCCTGTTGGGCACAGAAGGGGCCCATCCGCTGGAAGGGGACATTGCAAACATCGACCGGATGTACGATGCCGGCTTCCGCATGGTGGGCTTGGTGCACTTTTTCGACAACCAGCTCGGCGGTTCCTTGCATGGCACGGGGAAAGGCGGCCTTACAGACTTTGGCAAGCAGGTGGTTGAACGCCTGGAAGAACGCGAAATTATCATTGACCTAGCCCATTCATCTGAGCAGGTCGCCTGGGACACGCTCAAGATCGCGACGCGTCCAGTGGTGGTTTCCCACACCGGCTTTCGCGGGCACTGCAATACCCCGCGTAATTTCCCGGACAACCTGATGCAGGCGATTGCCAGCAAGGGTGGCCTGATTGCTGTCGGCTTCTGGGACAAGGCGGCCTGCGGTGACACACCTGATGATATTGCTGCAAGCATCGCCTACGGCATTGACCTTGTCGGCGCCGATCATGTGGTGCTGGGGTCCGATTGGGACGGCACGGTCAAGGCCATCACTGCCGCCGATACCGGGGCCATCACACAGGCCCTGATGAAACGTGGCGTTTCAGAAGATGTGATCCGCATGGTGATGGGCCAAAACAGTATTCAATTCCTGTCCGATTGGTTACCAAAAGTTCAATAAAATCAGCAATCTGGATAAAATTTTATCCATCTCTTCACAAAGGAAACGCCATCTGGCAATAAGTCCCCTGTAACCACAAAAAATCGTCGGATTCGGTTCAGGAGTACTTTATGATCAGCAGCATTTCATCTGGCCCTGCCCTGCAGCTAAATACAGCGGGCATCGCACCACAAAAGAATGGTGGCGGCGCCAAGCTGGATCTCAATGACGTACCTCAGAGCAAGGTAAAACTTGAAGCGCCGCACACCATCAATGGTAAAGGCCTCAAGATCGACATCAAAGTCTAAGGGGTTAGGCATATGTCGGGGAAACGGCGCGGCTCATGGCCTGCGCCGTTTTCTTTTGCCATTCAAACTCTGCGGGTGCTCAGCTGCGTTTGCCTTTTTGTACCGCCAGTTCCAGCGCAGACAGGAAACGGGAACGATCCTTTTGGGAAAAGCTTGCATTGAAGCCCCGATCCTCACCCATGTCCCGCAGCTGGGATTTGAGCTCGCGCATGGCCAGCGCCATGCCGATGTTATCTGTTGTAAACGGCTTGCCGTTATGGCCCAGAACCACTGCACCGGCTTCAATCAGCCGGGCGGCCAACTGGATATCGCCTGTGATGCAGATATCACCCGCTGCCGCATGCTCCACGATCCAGTCATCCGCGGCATCAAAAGCATCTCCCACGACCACTTTCTTGACATTGTCCCCCACAGGAAGACGCAGCCAGGCGTTGGAGACCAGATGAACCCTCATGTCATGCCGGTAGGAAACCTTGAGCACCTCTTCCTTCACGGGACAGGCATCCGCATCCACAAATATTTCCATGCACTCTTACTCTCTGCATTGGGTAAAGCCACCGGTGCGAATTAGCATGTTTCGCCCCAGCAAAACAATGCTATGACACTATGAACAATAAGATATGGAAAGGTTTCTCCATGAAAAAGCTGATCACCACTGCCTTCGCCGCATGCATGGCGCTGACCTTATCCGCCGCTGCACAAGAGGAAAATTCCCAGCCTTCCCAGCAGGACCAAACGGTTAGATCCATACAATATTTGCTGAAGCGCGCAGAATTGGTGCGCATGCTGTCCGCGCAGCACCTGATCTATATCGACGACAACCGCGACAAAGACGAGTTGCATCTGATGGACGACGCCGCACAGGTTATGGCCTTCAGTCTGGTTTGCCAGGATCCGTCATTCGACCCGGCAACATTGAACAAGATTGCCGCAGAAAGCACGCTGCAAATTGCCCTGAAGGTTGAAGGGTCTCCGATTGAAGAGGCCATCTCGGACGCGATGGGCGAGTTGCAGGGGAAAGACCGCATCACACTGATTGCCGATGTGTCATCAAATGTCTTGATGTTCAAGATCGGCCGTCGGCGCGGCTTGTTTGATGCGCTCCTGACCGATTTTGGTACCGCCCGCTTCTGCAAAGGCATGAGCAGCAACATGCGTGCCCGTTATCAAGGACTGGCCGCACACTTCAAAGAAATGCAGCCGGAAAAGTAGCAACGAACGCAATTGACAATCACTGGTTTTAATTTTACCCTTATTAGGTGAAGGAGTGGAGATGCAGTCCTGACGGTTGCAGCCTTCTGGGTTCCCGACACCCAGGCCCCGACCTTCCCTGGCACCATTTCAGCTCGAGGGGCCGCCCCGGCACCACTCTCTCCCAGAGTGGTGCCATTTTTATTTATATAGCTGCCAACATCGCTCTCGCATTGAACTGGTCTTTCAAGACCAGTATGCATAGGCAAAGCGAGGGACTGATGTATGAACAAATTTGAATTCTGGATTGACCGGGGCGGAACCTTCACAGACGTGGTAGCAAGCCACCCTGATGGTAGCCTTTCAAGCCATAAATATTTGTCCGAAAACCCCGGTCAGTATGACGATGCCGCTGTCCACGCCATGCGCGATATCATGGGCGTGGACACAGATGCACCCTTCCCCGCCTCTGACGTTCGTGCCATCAAGATGGGCACTACGGTTGCGACCAACGCACTCCTTGAGCGTGACGGCGAGCCCACCCTGCTTCTGATCACAAAGGGGTTCAGGGATGCGCTTCTGATCGGCCAACAACACCGGGCGGACCTCTTCGCCCTAAAGCCCGAGCGCCCGGCCCCGCTTTACACAGATGTGGTGGAGGCCGATGAGCGCATGGCCGTCGACGGAAGCGTCATTACACCGTTTGACGAGACATCCTGCAAAGCAGCGCTCCAGCAGGCATATGATAAGGGGCTGCGCAGTGTGGCCATCGCCTTCATTCACGCCTACCGCTTCCCGGACCATGAAATTGCAGCCAGCAAGATCGCGGAAGACATCGGCTTCACCCAGATATCGCTGAGCCACAAGGTCAGCCCACTGATGAAACTGGTATCGCGCGGCGACACCACGGTGGCGGATGCCTACCTGTCCCCCATTCTGAAGCGCTATGTGAATCAGGTTGATCAAGCCACAACCGGTTGCCCGCTTTATTTCATGCAGTCGAACGGCGGCCTCGCAGCAGCACACGCCTTTGAGGGCAAGGATGCAGTGCTTTCAGGCCCCGCAGGCGGCATTGTGGGCGCGGCCAAAACAGCCGAACGAGCAGGTTTCTCCAAACTGATCGGGTTCGACATGGGCGGCACCTCCACGGACGTCAGCCACTATGACGGCGCCTATGAACGCGTGTTCGATACGGTGGTGGCTGGCGTACGTATGACCGTACCGATGATGGATATCCACACCGTCGCAGCCGGTGGCGGCTCTATCTGCAGGTTTGAAGACGGACGCTTCCTTGTGGGCCCGGCCTCGGCGGGCGCTTTCCCCGGCCCGGCCGCCTATGGCCGAGGCGGCCCTATCACCATGACCGACTGTAACGTCATGCTGGGCAAGCTGTCGCCAGACCTGTTCCCAACCGTGTTCGGCGAAGACGGCAAATCACCCCTGGATAAAGCCGCGACTGAGGCAGGTTTCAAGTCCATCAAAAAGCAGATCAAGGCCGAAACAGGCGATAGCTTCAGCGTGCAAGAGATCGCAGAAGGTTTTCTGGCCGTCGGCGTGGAACATATGGCACGCGCCATCAAACGCGTCTCAGTAGAACGCGGCCACGACATCAAGAAATACAGCCTGCTAACATTTGGCGGTGCTGGTGGTCAGCACGCCTGCCTTGTGGCAGATGCGCTGGGGATCGACCATGTGATCGTGCCACCCTTCTCAGGCGTTCTTTCGGCCCTTGGGATGGGACTAGCTGACCAAAGGGTGATCACCGACCAGGCACTTGAAAGCCCGCTTGAGGATCTGGACACCATAAACGCAGCGGCAGACCAGGTTCGCGCCTCGGCGCAAACACGCCTGGAAGAACAGGGCATCAAGGAAAACGACCAGCAGGTAGCAGTCCGCGTCCGTTTGAAATACCAGGGCACCGACACCGCTTTGTCGGTTCCGCTGTCAGGCCTCGCCGAAACCAAAGCCGCCTTTGAAGTGGCGCACAAAACCCAGTTCGGCTTCACGGAACCCGACCAAGCCATCTTTGTAGAAGCTGTTGAAGCGGAGGCCGTGGGCGGCGGGGCGGCAACCGCCTTGAACCTCACAGCAAACAGTGACAACACCAAGCCGAAAGGCAGCTACCGCTTCTTCAGTGAAGGCGAGATGCGTGACGCCGCCGTCTATCACCGCGAGCGCCTGAAGCCTGACCATGAAATCATGGGGCCGGCCGTCATTCTGGAAAACGGCGGCACCACGGTTCTTGAGCCTGGCTGGGCCGCAAGCCTCAAGGCTGATGACACCCTGCTGCTGCACCGTGCGGCAGAGCGCTCAAGGCGCGACATCGATACATCGAAGCCCGACCCGATCATGTTGGAGATTTTCAATAATCTCTTTATGTCGGTGGCCGAAGAAATGGGCGGGGTGCTGGCGAAAACAGCCCATTCGGTGAATGTGAAGGAACGGCTGGATTTCTCCTGCGCTGTCTTTGACAAGGCAGGCAACCTGATCGCCAACGCCCCCCACATGCCGGTGCATCTGGGCAGCATGGGCGAAAGCGTCACCAGCATCATTGAGGCGCGCAAGGGCACCATAAAGCCGGGCGATGTGTTCATGCTGAATGACCCCTTCGCCGGCGGTACGCATTTGCCGGACATCACGGTTATCACCCCGGTATTCTTTGAAGGTGACGCAGAGCCACATTTCTATGTTGCGTCGCGCGGCCACCACGCAGATATCGGTGGCATTTCGCCGGGGTCCATGCCGCCAAATTCGAAAACGATTGACCAGGAAGGCATCCGTTTCAGCAATTTCAAGCTGGTATCAGAAGGCAGCTTCAACACGACGGATCTGAGAGACAGGCTCAGTGAAGGCCCATACCCGTCGCGCAATCTGGATCAGAATGTCGCCGACCTGAAGGCGCAGGTGGCCGCGAACGAACGCGGAGTGGCCCTGGTGCGCAAACTGGCCATCGATTTCGGACGAGATGTGGTGGACGCCTATATGGGCCACGTCCAGGATAACGCCGAGGAAGCCGTTCGCCGGGTGATTGACCGGCTGAAAGACGGCAGCTTCACCTACCCGATGGATTGCGGGGCACAGGTGTGTGTGCGCCTGTCCACTAACCGCAATGCCCGCACGGTAACGGTTGATTTCACGGGCACAAGCCCTGTTCAGGACAACAATTTCAATGCGCCCCTGGCTGTAACCAAAGCGGCGGTCCTCTATGTGTTCCGCACGCTGACAGGCGAAGACATTCCGCTGAATGCCGGTTGCCTGAAGCCAATCAACATGATTGTCCCTGAAGGTTCTATGCTGAACCCCACGCCGCCCGCGGCTGTGGTGGCCGGCAATGTGGAAACCAGCCAGGTGGTTACCAATGCCCTGTTTTTAGCGGCAGGCACCATGGCGGCGGCCCAGGGCACCATGAACAACCTGACCTTTGGCAACAGCCGGCATCAATATTATGAAACCATCGCAGGTGGTACGGGCGCCGGACCCACCTTTGACGGCACGGATGCGATCCAGTCACACATGACCAACAGCCGCCTGACCGACCCGGAAGTGATGGAGTGGCGCTATCCCGTGCGGGTCGAAACCTTTGGCATCCGGGGCGGCAGTGGCGGCGCTGGCGCTCACACGGGCGGCAATGGTGCCGTCCGGACCATCCGGTTTCTTGAAGACATGGAAGTGTCGATCCTGTCCGGCCACCGGTCAGACGGACCGCCCGGACTGAACGGCGGCGCACCAGGCAAGCCCGGGGCAACATTTGTCACCCGTAAGGATGGCAGCGAACAGTCGTTGGCGGCGTCAGATGCGGCGGAAGTTGGCCCCGGCGACTGCGTCACAGTTGAAACACCAGGTGGTGGCGGATACGGTGCTCCATAAGAGCCCAGTCCCCCTGCCTTGCACCATCCGTCAATACGTCCTATGCTGGCATCTATAAACCAAAGTGCCTGCTTGGGGCACATATGGTCACGCACAGGGGGCGTGACAGATAGCAGGAGCAATAAACACAGCAGACGCCGCATCAAAGCGGCGCTTCAGTCTTTTTGGGGAAAGAGACTTGTCACGATAGTGGAGCATGAATTCGGAATCTACTTGGGAGATGAAGGGGAAAACCATGCGAACCACACAAAAAGCTGCCTTGGGGCTAATACTGGCGGTAATTATGGGCGCACCAACACCCGCTGCATTCGCAGACGGGGATGAACATGACGGACAATGGCTGACTTCCAGATGCAAGGGCGCGCGCCTTGCCTTCGCAGTGAAGCAAAAGCAGCTGGAAGGCTTCGTCAAAGTCAAATACGACATTCAACCAAATGGCCGGGTCACGAATATCCGGGTGGTCGAAAGCGACCCGCCTGGCGTGATGGACCGGTCTGTTACCAACGCGGTAAGGGGATGGCGCTACTTCGCCTATTTCAAGGACGGCGTTGAAGCCGGCCGTAAGGATGTAGAGCTGACCTTCACATTTGGCGGCAGCCCCGCCGATAAGGAAGCGACCTGCACCCACGTACCTTGGCCCGAGCAGACGACAGCAGAAGCGAAATAAGCCACTTAACCAGACGCGCCAGCAGCCCACCTTTTTGGTGGGCTGCTTGCATTCTGGCCCTGAAAAACACAATGTTGACAGCATGGCATCAATGTATATGTTATATTGTATCAGTATAAATATGGGGTATTCGGGGATGTTGAAGTCAGTATTTTCACGCGCACTTATTTCTATTGTAGCCATGTCTGTGTCGGCCTCCGCAATGGCCGACGAACCACAAAGGCCTTTGGACCCGATGTGGCAAAATTCTGCTTGCGTTAACCCGATGATGCCAAGGCTGGTGATCAAGAAACGTCTGACGGGCCATACCTCTGCCCTGTTTGACATCACAGACGACGGCAAAGTGAAAAACATCAGGATCACGGACAGCGAGCCAAAAGGCGCGATGGACGGCGCGGTGAAGCGGGCACTGAAGCGTTGGTCCTACTTCCTGTATTTTGAGGATGGCTATGCAGCACCCCGTAAGGATGTACCCATCACCTTCACGTTTGGCGAAGGCGGGGACGCAACCTGCACCCATATACCGCTGCCTGAACTGCCGTCCACCGCCGGCGATCCGGTCGATCCGTATGTCCAACTGAAACAATGCACCATGCTGGTGATGCAGCAGAAAGAGGCGCGCAAGGAAATTTCTGGTTCGGTTACCTTGCGCTACGACATCAGCAAGGATGGCAAAGTGGAAAACATCCAGGTGGTCAAGTCCACACCCGAAGGGGTGTTTGATGATAATGCCCAAAGAGCCCTTGAGCGCTGGAAATACCACGAATTCAAAATCGCGGGCGAGCCCATCGAAAGACCCGATATGCAGGTTGACTTCTTCTTTGGCGCCCTGCCCGACGGTGCTTCTGACAATCGCTGTGGATATGCCCCCTGGGATGCAACAAATGTTATAACCGCAATGGAATTCGAAGAAGAACGGCAGCAAAAACCAGGCGTGAAGGTAGGTCGCCCCAGCCCCTCTCACGGCAAGAATTGACAGTCGCATATAGTGCCCTATAGTCATTTTCTAGACTGTTGAGTTCCGTTTATATGGTTTAAACTGGCACACAACACCCTGGGGAGGGACAAAGGCATATGACTGCAGCTGCGACAGAGCGGCCAGCGGCGCGTCTGGAAGATATTCCAGGCGAACGCGGCCTACCGATAATTGGCCACACATTCGATATTATTCGTGATCCGGTTGCCTTCGGCGCCCGCATGCGCAGGGAATACGGGCCAGTTTACCGGACCAACAGTTTTTTTCGCGACAGCGTGACCTTGATTGGTCCTGAGGCAAACGAATTTGTCCTGATGGACAAAGGCAAGAATTTCTCCAGCGAAAAAGGCTGGTGGCCGTATATTGGCAAGCTGTTCCCGCGTGGCCTGATGCTGCTCGATTTCGCCGAACATCGTGCCCACCGCCACATCATGGCAGCAGCGTTTAAAACTGAACCCATGAAGGGCTATCTGGAACGTCTGAATGACGCCATGCCCGAACGGATCAAGGCCTGGGGCGAGGAAGGCCATTTCGAGTTTTACCCTGCCATCAAGAAACTGTCGCTCGATATGGCAACCACCGTCTTCCTGGGCCTGGAGCCGGGCGACGACAGCACCCGCGTCAACAAGGCGCTGACGGACATGGTCGCGGCCAGCATGGGTGTTGTCCGAGTACCCATCCCCGGCACTAAAATGGCGCGCGGCATCCAGGGGCGCCGGTTCATGATCGACTTCCTAGGGTCCCTCATCCCGGAACGCCGGGGGAGTGATCAGACCGACATCTTCACCCAGCTCTGCAAGGCCCGCGATGATGACGGCAATACCTTCACCGATCAGGAAATCATCGATCATATGATCTTCCTGTGGATGGCCGCCCACGACACCATTACCAGTTCTGTGACCACACTGGTTTATGAGCTGGGGCGCCACACGGAGTGGCAGGACAAGCTGCGAGCGGAGATCACTGCCCTGGGGCTGAACGATGGCCGCCTGCCCTATGAGAAAATGAATGACCTGACGCTGACAGAATATGCCTTCAAGGAAGCCTTGCGCCTGAACCCACCCGTTCCCGCCATGCCACGCGAGACAGTGCGCGAGGTTGAATTTAACGGCCACGTTATTCCCAAGGGCACTATTGTAGGCCTCAGCACCGTGACCACGCACCGCGACCCGGAAACCTGGCCAGAGCCCGGAAAGTTCGACCCCATGCGGTTTTCAGCTGAAGGCGGCGTCAAGGAGCGGCACCGCTATGCCTGGGTGCCATTCGGCGGCGGCGCGCATATGTGCCTGGGATTGCATTTTGCCTATATGCAGGCAAAAGTAATCATGACGCATCTGCTGCCGAACTACGAGCTTATCCTGCCGGAAGGCTACAAAACCCGGTTCCAGATCATGCCACTGATCAAGCCGGTAGACGGCCTGCCAATTACACTGAAAGCGATACAATGAGCCAAAAGACATTTGATTATATTGTTGTTGGGGCGGGTTCCGCCGGGTGCGTAATGGCTGCACGCCTGAGTGAAAACAGCGCAGTGAAAGTGTTGTTGATTGAAGCCGGCAAAAAAGACAGTTCGATGGCCATTCACATGCCAGGCATGATTGCCAAGGTCGTGGCGCCGAATAAGCACAATTGGAATTACTGGACAGAAGCGCAACCGCACCTGAATGGCCGGCGCCTCTTTTGGCCTCGCGGCAAAGTGCTTGGTGGCTCGTCATCCATCAATGGCCTTTTGTATGTACGCGGACACGCCCGCGACTATGACGAATGGGCGCAGATCGGCTGCAAGGGCTGGGCGTGGGATGATGTATTGCCCTACTTCAAGAAAGCTGAAGGCAGCGACCGCGGAGATGACGACCTGCATTCTTCAGAGGGGCCACTTCTCACCACCCAGCATACATCGGATAGTCCGCTCAACGTCGGTTTCCTGAATGCAGCCAGTGAAATGGGCCTGCCCTTTACCGATGATTTCAATGGCCCAAGCCAGGAAGGTGTGGGCTGGTACGACCAGACAATCCGCGACGGCCGTCGCCAGAGTGCTGCCAAAGCTTATCTGAGCACCGCGAAAGACCGCCCTAACCTGACGATCCTGACCGAAGCCCAGGTGCGCCACGTGATGCTGAAGGGCAAGAAGGCTGTGGGCATTGAAGTCAGCCGCAAGGGCAAAGTGGAACAATGGCTCGCCGGACGCGAAGTCATTCTTTGTGGCGGCGCCATCAACAGCCCGCAACTGCTGCAGCTTTCCGGCATCGGCGACCCTGAAGACATCCAGGCGGTCGGTTTGCCCGTCATGCATGAACTGAAGGGCGTCGGCAAGAATATGCAGGACCATCTGGACCTCACTGTATATGCCCACCTCAAGGACCCGATCTCTTACCTTCGCTACAAAGCGCCTCACCGGGGCATTGCAGAGATGCTGAAATGGTTCATGGGCAAACCGGGCGTGCTATCTGACTGCGTCACGCCTGTTGGTGCTTTCCTCAAGACAGATCCAGCGCTTGAGCGGCCGGACATCCAGTTCCACATCATGCTGGCCATGGCAGACGAACCGCATGGCTTTGCAGACCCACACGAGCACGGCTTCGGCATCCATATTTGCCAGTTGCGCCCCCACAGCCGCGGCACCATATCGCTTGCATCCAGCAACCCGCTCGAGCCTGCAAAAATTGATCCCAACTATCTGGCTGAAGCCGAGGACCTGCGGGTGATGCGGGAAGGTATCAAGGTCGTGCGCCGCCTGATGCGCCAGCCTGCTCTCGCCGACATGATCGACCGCGAGAAAAGCCCGTGGGACGGGATTGACCTGGATGACGATGCAGCTACGGATGACGTCATTCGCGGCAAGGCAGAGACAATCTATCACCCTGTTGGCACCTGCGCCATGGGCCCCGCCGACAACGTCATGAGCGTGGTTGACCCGGAGTTGAAGGTGATAGGCCTTGAAGGCCTGCGTGTTGTGGACGCATCCGTGATGCCGCGCCTGATAGGCGGGAACACCAATGCACCTACCATCATGATCGCAGAAAAATGCGCGGACATGATCAAGAGCAATCACGCCATGGAACCGGCTTAAATCACCGACTTCATTTGATATCCGTCAAGGCTCCTGTCAAAATAGGGCCTATAGTTGTTTCGAGTTCGGAAAAATCATTTCGAAAAGGGAACGAAAATGAAGAAACACAAGCTTTACCTGGTAGCGGTTGACGGCAGCGAGTGGGGCAACAGAGCGGCCGACCACGCAATACAGACGGCCAAGCTGACCGGCGCCAAGGTCCAGTTGGTTACCGTGGTCCCCTGGTCAGGCTATCAGCCGCTGACAGTGGAGGAGATCGTCAATCGTCCGATTGAGAAAGAACATGAAGAGCAGCGGGCGCGTGAGGAAATTCTCGACCCCGTCCTGGCCAGGCACAAGGATTCTGGCGTGGAAATCAGCAGTGAACTCCACTGGGGCCACCCTGTGGAAGTCATCCGCAAACAGGCCAAGGAAGAAAAGGCCGGCCAGGTATTTATTGGTCGGCGCGGTCGGTCCCGCGTGGCCGATTTAATCCTGGGAAGCGTAGCCAACTCATTGGCCCATTCGCTGGGCGTGCCAATTGTTTTGGTGCCCTAAATTCTGCCCATGATCGGCTGGCTTTGCGCGAAGCGATTGCACGGGCGATCGCTTCCTCAAGCTTACCTGGTTCAACCGGCTTGCTTTGATAGCCGTCCATTCCAGCATTCAGGAACACCTCACGGTCCCCTTTCAGCGCGTGTGCTGTAAGCGCCAGAATTGGTGTCTTTCCGACAGGGCCAAGCAGCGACCTTATCAGGGATGTTGCCTCCAGCCCATCCATCACCGGCATGGCAATATCCATCAGGATAATATCGAATGGCGCTTTGACCTGCACAGCATTTACCGCCTCCTGCCCGTTGGAAACGACGGTCACCTGGTGTCCTTCGCGTTCTAGCTGGGTCCGGAACAACTCCTGATTAACCGGATTGTCTTCAGCCAGCAGAATGCGCCACTTCCGATATCCATGCCTGACGCCAACCTTGGCACCTTGGCCTTTAACCACAACCGCATCCAAAGCCTCGTGGACCGGAACAATCAGCGAGAATGTTGTGCCTTTTTCCAAGGCACTTTCGACCTTCACACTACCACCCAGCAATTCAAGAAGTTCCCGACACAGGAACAACCCAAGGCCTGTACGATTATAGAAACGACCATTATCGACAGTAGGCTTGCTGGGCTCAAACAAAGTACCGATCCGGTTATCCGGAATGCCCACACCGGTGTCTGATACTTGCAGCAACAATTCTGGCTGTTGCTCGCCTTGCCGGAACGCCACTTTCAGGCTGACGCCCCCCTTATGGGTAAACTTGAAGGCGTTATTGAGAAGCACAGCCAAAACCTGCTGCAGCTTTTGGTGGTCCACCATGACATGCTTGGGCACATCTGAAGCAACCTCGAGTATGGCCGGAAGCCCTTTCTGCGACCCTGTGGTCTCGAACATGCCCATGACATCCTGCAGCAGCAGCGGCAGGTCCGTGACCTCTTCCTCTAGCTGCACGCGACCGGCCTCCAGGTAGGACAAGTCGGTTAACTCGTTTACGAACGTCTGTAGCGACTGACCTGCACGAACCAGAAGATCGATATATTTCCGTTGTTCGGTTGTCAGCTTGGTGTCGCGCAAAAGCTCGGCAACCCCGAGCACGCCATTCACTGGCGTGCGTATCTGGTGTCCAACCATGGCAAGAAAGTTCAACCTTTCAGCTTCGGCCCTTTTCACCAGCTCTTCTTCTTCACTGGTCGCAGTGCCGCCTTGCGCGGCAAAGCCAGCACGCAGCGCAGGCAGATTTGTCTTGATCTGCAACAGGCAAAGCTGGTCCACAACTTCCTCGCGGACAGGCCTGAGAGAGTGAACATAATGCCGTGCTTCAAGGGGTTGAATTGTGATGTCGACTGGTTGAGAAGAAAGCGTCAAATCGCCGTCTGCTTGGGGAATGCTGGTGGCGATACCCATATTGATGGCATTGCGCACTTTTTCAATCAACGTAGGCGTGAAAATGGAGGGCAATAATTTATCGGCTTGCTGGTAGCAGGCAGTTTCACTGTCAATGCCCGTGGCTTGTACCATCCATCTGTTCCACAGCCGAATTTCAAGCTTCGGACCAATGACCACGAAACCAACATTCGCTACATTCACAATTTCCTGCAGCACGTATTTCTCCTCGACATCAACGGACGCCACACCAAGTCATGCGGCTTTCCACACTCTTTCCACCTCCCCATTTAAATTATTATATGCGGCCTTTGTTGCCACTTTCGGGCAACCATTGACCAGGTCGCCGCCGTTTCTTCTTTATTACTTCAGATTCCACTGAAGCTACTGTTCACCAATTTATTGGCCCAGCGTAATATTATATTTTACGCAATAGCCGACAGAAAGACAACCATTAGTATTTAAATTATTCTATTATAAATAGTATTAAAATTAAGTTTACTCCACCACTGGGCGCGCCCTTGCTCGTGCAGAAAATTAGTGCTTTAAATTCAGCCTGTTACCAAAAAACAGCGTAAAATCACTGGATTCAGGAATGATCAGCACTCGCAGAACTTTAGTTGCAGCCGGCCTCAATGGCGCCGTTGCCACAGGCCTTGCTGCAGTGGGGGCGCATGCGCTGCCCGCCTCAACACCTGAGGCCGAAAAAGCCATGTTCGCAATGGCGACACAGTTTCACCTGTTTCATGCCCTCGCCCTTCTTGGGCTCGCGGCACTTTCCGCTTCTTCGGGAAATCTACCGCGTATTCATATTCCCGTATGGCTATTCCAAATCGGCATCCTGGCATTTTCAGGAAGCCTTTATGTACGCATTTTATTGGGCCCCGGCAGCCTTGGCGTATTCCATTGGATCACGCCACTTGGCGGGCTTGCGCTGATTGCCGGCTGGCTTTCGCTTCTGGCCCTCAGACCTGGCGACAAGACACAGGTTACTTAGCTGGAAGTTTCAGGATAACCGCCAGACCGCCAAGCGATGCCTTTTCAAGGGCCGCGCTGCCGCCATAAAGCTCGACAATATCCCGTACAATGGCAAGACCAAGACCCGTTCCCGGCACGTGCTCATCCAGCCGCTGGCCGCGTTCGAACAACGCTTCCATTTCAGCTTCATCAACGCCGGGGCCATCGTCTTCGACACGAAACAGCATATAGGGCCGCCGTTGATCTGTGGGTAATTTGTGCGCCGACACAGTGATGTGGCTGGTTGCCCACTTGCCAGCGTTATCGACAATATTGCCGACAACCTCGTCGAAATCCTCTTTCTCGCCGTCAAACTTGAGGTTCGCTTCGATGGCGACATCCACCCTCAGGCCTTTATCCTGATTCAATCGTTCGATCGCACGCGCAATTTTTTCGGCCCGTTCCTGAACCGGCAGGCCCTGCCCGCTACCGCCGCCTGCAATACGCGCCCGCTTCAGGTGGTGATCGATATGCTCACGGATGCTGCGCACCTGCACAGCGATAGCCTGTGCCTTGTCTGACGGGTCGTCATCAACTTCATTTTTGATCACGCTAAGCGGGGTCTTCAGCGCATGAGCAAGGTTGCCCACATGTGTCCGCGCCCGCGACACCAGTTTCTCATTCTGGTCGATCAGCGCATTGACTTCCTGCGCCAGAGGCTTGAGGTCTTCCGGCCAGTCGCCCTCGATCCGAGAGGTCGCGCCCCCGCGCACATCAACAAGCTTGCGCCTCAGGTTACGAAGCGGCCTGAGGCCATAGGCGACCTGCAACACCAGCGCGAGAGAGACTGTCAGCATGATCAGCCCCAGCGCGCTCATCAGCAACCAATTGAAGCGTTGGATGGCTTCGCGCACCTCGGCAGTATCCGTTGCCACCTGGTATCGGAAAATCCGGTCTGCTTCGGGCAGAATAATGTCGCGTTCCGCGATCCTCAGCGTCTGGCCGTCTGGTCCTTCGCCTTCATAACGCTTCAGGGAAAAGGTGCGCACATCCAGGTCGGGCTGCAGTTCATAATCCCACAGCGAGCGGGAGCGGAAAGGTGCTTCACCCGCTTCAGAGATTTGCCAGTACCAGCCTGAATAGGGTGCAGCAAAACGTTGGTCGAGAAGTGGTTGATTGAAACGCAACACGCCTTCCGGCGAAATTTCGCTGATACCCACCATCGTATCGATCAGCAGTTCAAGCTTTTCGTCAACGTCAGACAGCACATAACTTCTGAAGGCATATGAAAGCAGCATGCCGCCAATCACGAGCGCCGCACCAGACCACAAGAGGGCCGACAGGAGAAGTCGCCCCGTAAGCGTACGCAGGAAATGGCGCACACGCCCATGGACGGCCCGTTCTTCCTTTTCCTGAGCTGCGCCCGGTTCGTTCACACCTATTCCTCAACCCATTCCAGACGATAGCCAAGACCGCGCACGGTATGGATAAGGGGGACGTCCAGCTTTTTCCTGACCCGGTTCACAAACACTTCAATGGTGTTCGAATCCCGGTCGAAATCCTGGTCGTAGATATGTTCGGTCAGTTCGGTGCGAGACACCACCTTGCCTTCATGATGCATCAGGTAGCTCAGGAGCTTGAATTCCTGTGCCGTGAGCTTGACCGCACTGCCTGAGACCGATACCCGACCGTTACGCGTATCCAGAATTACTGGTCCGCATTCCAGCTGCGGGCTGGTTTGCCCTGCCGAACGACGAATCAGCGCCCGCAGGCGGGCAAGCAATTCTTCCATGATAAAGGGTTTGGTCAGATAGTCATCAGCCCCAGCATCCAGGCCTTCCACCTTTTCGGTCCAGCCATCGCGGGCTGTCAAAATCAGGACTGGCATAGCCTTGCCCGCCGCGCGCCACTTCTTCAAGATGCTGGTGCCGTCCATAATCGGCAGGCCCAGGTCAAGAATCACCGCATCGTAGGGTTCCGTATCACCCAGGAAATGGCCATCTTCACCGTCTGCAGCGTGGTCAACCGAATAACCGGTATCGATCAGGCTGGACTTCATCTGGTCCGCAAGCGCCTGATCGTCTTCCACCACAAGAATTCGCATTTTTTTCTCCCCGCTTATCGTGTTGCGACTATTTCACCGGTTCGCGCATCGACAATTGCCACCATGACCTTGCCGTCCTTGCGCCGGATTCTAAGATCATATTGCCAGCCTCGATTCGTACGCCTGAGCTTCTGCCCAACCACAACCCCCTGCAGTTTGGCCTCGGCAATACGCTTGATTTTAGCATAGGTCATCAGTTCGCCGCGTTTGATGGCCTGCAGGACATCATCATGTTCGTCGGCCGCTGATACACTGAAAACGCCCGTTCCAGAGGGGAAGGGAAGCGTCAGTTGCACGGCTGACACGGCACCAAAAAAGAGCAGAATACAAATTACACGTTTCATAGAGTATACTTTTAAAATCACAGCGGTGAACGCATGATGAACCAGCTTTGACTAGCATCAAAGACAGAAATGAAACTTCAGGCCAAGCATAGAGTTTGAAAAATGCGAACGGAGGCAACCCCGATGAAGTCAATCCTGCTCCCCCTTACTGCTCACATTCAAGCTGCACCCCTTACCAAGGTTGCCAGCAACCTTGCCCTGCAGTTTCGGTCCAGCCTGACCGGGCTCTTCATCCGGCCCGACCCCCGCTCAGCTATCCCCTTCATGGGTGAAGGCCTCACTGCGGATATGATCCAGACCCTATGTGACAATGCAGAAAAGCAAGGCAAACAAGAGGCCGACAAAGCCGAGAGCGAATTCCGCGCAACAATTGACAAGCAGGGGCTGAAGTGGTTGGCAGAAGGCGACGCCAGCGACAGCGCCAAGGCCAGCTGGACAGTTCTTACCGGTGAAGTTAGTGACCATGTGGGGCGCCGCGCCCGTACGGCCGATATCGCAGTGTGCCTGCAACCGGACAGCGACAGTCCCGACAGCGAAGACATCTTCCACGACCTGATCTTCCGCTCGGGCAGATCTGTTCTTATGGTGCCGGGGTCTTTTGATGGCACCGTCGGCAAACACCTGATGATTGCCTGGAACGGCCGTGCCGAAGGGGCTCGCGCGGTGGCCGGGGCCCTGCCCATGCTCAGAGATGCCCAGAAAGTGACAATCGTTCAGGTTGGTGACATCGGCGAAGACCGCCCTTGTGCAGGTGCCATTGCCCACTATCTGGCCGAACATGCCGTCAAAGCAGAAACCAAACATGCAGACGCCGGCAGTGCATCGGTCGGTGAATGCCTTCTGGAAACTGCAGATACAATCGGTGCTGATACAATTGTGTTGGGGGCTTACTCCCATTCCAGGTGGCGCGAAATGGTGCTTGGCGGTGTAACCAAACATATAACCGCGAAAAGCCAACTGCCCGTATTCATGAGCCATTAGAAAAGGGTTGTATTGCCTTGACGCACGCCCTCGGCAGCAGTACCCCTGAAGAGGTCGCGCGCAGGAGCCTTGGATTGATTAACCCTTTTCGAATCCTACATGTTTTCCCGTCCTTCGAGGTTGGCGGGGCGCAGCGCCGCGTTGTCAGTCAGATCAACGCGAAGACAGGAAATTTCACGCATTCCGTGTTCGCGATGGACGGATGTTACGACGCCCTGTCGCTCATAAAGGATATCGGGCCCATCCCGGAGATGCCCCCTGCCGTCAAGAAGGCAAACATGGCCAGTTCCGTCAGAACCTGCCGCCGCCTATTGGCAGACTATGACCCGGACCTTCTCGTGACCTATAACTGGGGCTCGGTAGAATGGGCTTTGGCCAATCGCTTTGTCAGAATTTGCCCCAGCATCCACATTCAGGACGGCTTCGGGAAAGAAGAACAAAGCAAAGAATTGCCGCGCCGGCGCGTGATCCGGTCATTCGCCTATCGGGGCTGCGACGCTGTAATCGTCCCCTCGCATGCCCTTGAAACCGTTGCCCTTGAGAACTGGCACATCAAGCACGACAGGCTTCATTATGTGCCCAATGGCATTGATATTGACCGCTTTATCTGCCCGCCCGATCCGGTCCTGATGAAAAAGTTCGGGCTCACGCATGATGACCGCATTATCGGCACCGTCGCCGGACTGAGGCCCGAGAAAAATCTGACAAGGCTGATCGATACCTTCAGTAAAATTGCTGGCCTGTATCAGGGGGCTAAGCTGGTCATTGTTGGCAGTGGTAGCGAAGGCCCAGCCCTGAAGGCGCACGCGGAAAAGCTGGGCGTAGCTAACCGCGTGGTCTTCACCGGGGCGCTGGAAAATCCTGAAGCCATTATCCCGACATTTGAAATTTTCGCCCTGTCCTCTGACACGGAGCAAATGCCCCTGTCGGTGATTGAAGCAATGGCTTGCGGCCTCCCCATCGTGAGTACCGATGTTGGTGATATCAGGCAGATGGTTTGCGAAGAAAACCAGCGTTTCATTCAGGGCCGCGACAGCCGGGGCCTGGCGCAGTCGCTATCGGCTATGCTCGAGCGTCGCGATACCGGCCTCCGGATCGGCGCTGCAAACCAGCAGAAAGCCAAACAGGAATTTTCGGTAAAAGCCATGGTGGACCAGTATGAAGCTCTGTTCTGGGAAGCCGTCCGTGACTTTAAAATCTAGCCTGCTGGTAGCCTGGCACCATCGCCTCAATACTCTCCCGCACGCCTGAAAGCTCCGCCTCTTCCAGCGCCTTCGATAGCAGCCTGAGAACCCGCGGGATATGCCCCAGATAAATGGGTTTGCCGTCCCGTTTGCTGAGGCGGACAAAAATCCCTGCAACCTTGGCGTGGCGCTGGGCGCCAAGAAGTGCCATATCGAGTTCAAGCGCCTTAACCTCCGCCGCAGACATGTCTTTTGTATAGTGCACCATCACCGCAGACCGCAGCTCATCCGACACGTCGCGTCGAGCGTCCTCCACCAGGGACACCAGGTCATAGGCCGGCGCACCCAGAAGCGCATCCTGATAATCCAACAGCCCGCAGTGGCTGATATCTTCAAGGCCGCCTGTGATCATCAGGTTATCCACATGATAGTCACGCAGCACCAAGGCATTTCGGGCTTCAGATACCCCTGCCAATGCATCCTGCCAGGCGGCCATATAGCCCCGCTTCTCGGCATCCGTTGGCGCACTACCGCGAAAAGCAGGGACAAACCAATCGACAAACAATTCTGCTTCCCGCAGGAGCGCCGTCATATCATAAGGTGGCAGGTCAATATCAACTGCACGCGGGTGGTCATGCAGGGCCTTAAGCACCTTTGTCGCCAGCAGGTAAAGGGGTTCGGCATCATGGCCGGCATTCAAAAGTCGGGTGAAAGTGGCGTCGCCCATATCTTCGATCAGGGCGAAGCCTGCGTCCAGGTCATGCCCCAGCGTGTCTGCCACCCGCAGGCCCAGGTCGCGCAGGTGGGCCGTGATATCCAGATACGCCTTGAGGTTTTCATGTGCAGGCGGCGCATCCATCAACATACAGCCGCCAGTTTCGCGGCGCAGGCGCGCATAGCTCCGGAACGAAGCATCGGGGGTTAGTGGCTCAACTTCGGCGTCCTGCCAGCCCTGATTTTTCAGGAAGACATCCCGCGCCCCCTGACGTTCCGGTGTGATAGAATGTGCCATTCGGCCCCCTGCTCGCTCCCAAACATGCCTGCCCTTTCTGACGAAGGCCAAGCTTGATTTGGTCATACAACAGGGAACATCATTTGCGCAAACGGTCTGTTCATCGATATATCCGGCGGCAGGATATCCTGCCGCCGGACTTCTGTGGTTATGCTGGCCTATAGACCAGCTTCAAAACCATGTCGCCAGTCATCTCGAACGGATATTCGCTGACCTCTTTAAATCCATACCGACGATAGAAACCGCGCCCGATATGATTTTCCTTGAACACGTCAAGCTTGAGGGAGCCATATAAGCCAGCTGCGTGGTCCATCAGGGCACGCCCGTAGCCAAACCCTATATGGTCGGGATCCAGAAAAATGGCCCCAACTTCCACATCAGCTGGATCGCTTGAAATCAGTGAGATAAACCCGATGAGCGCGCCTTCATGTTCATATACCCAGGTTTCTGTGTTGGGCAGATAAACATCCCGCACCATGGCCCGAACGGTTTTGAGCGTCTCTTCTGTTAGAAAAGGATGAGCCAACTTATTGGCTTTGTACCAGACATCGATAACTGCATCGGTATCTTGCGTACGAAATTTTTTGATCATTGCTTTTATATCCCTGGCCGACCCGACATTGCGGGCACCGGCCTAACGTTTAATTATGAGATGGATACCCGAAAGGCCTGCACGAAATGACTTCGCACAATATCGTAGCGTTTCGGTTCAGGTGGCGGTGACACATCACCGCCCATAATCAACGGGACATAAAAGTCTCTAAAGTTAGTGATGCTTATCTTGTGACAGAAGGCGGTGCTTTACGCAAGCCTGACCGTCGTTCACCAAGCATCCAGGCCAGCCCAAGAAATGCGACCGCAATCGCGTCAACAAGGCAGGCCTTCAATATTGCGTCAGACTGAAAATCAGCGATGGCATACAGCAAAATAAAGCTAATCATGCTGAACAGCCCCGCCGCCATGGCCACTTTCCTGTAGATCGGCAGGAAAGCCGCCACAACCAGTAACCCACCAACAACACCAAACAACAAAGCCCGATGCTGCATCAGGAACAGCAGATCGGGCGAAGAAATGGAGACGCCGTAAAGCGTCTCCAGGTATTTCTGGCCAGCCGCGCCGGGAATGGGAGCCAGATTGACGAGGCCAACCAGAAAATACAGGGCTGTCGTGACACGTTTCTTCATGGTCATGCCGCTGTCAGGGCTGACATATCGATGATGCTATAGAGCAAGCCAACACCCAGGATTTCTGTTCCCAGGAACACAACCGGGATGATACCGGGGCGTTCAATCACCATGCTGACAATGCGCCCAAGCGCCATACCCGCCAGCATTACCATCACGGTCAACAGCACCCCGGGGGCAGCTGCGCCCAGCCAGGGGGCCTCAAACATCACCACTGCAACCGCCAGGCACATGCCGCCGTAGACGGCACGGATTTCATTGCGACCATCGGCTGTTTCAACCGGTACGCCAAAGAGCGCATATAACTTCTTGGGTGCGACAATCCCGTAGATGCCAATCGCAGCCCACACAAGGGCAACAAGAACAAGCTGAATGGACATGATTTCCTCCATCAAAGGTTTTGGTCATGTCCATAGGGTGCCGTGCGCGCCGCGTGGTCTCAATTACGCGGCAGGTAATAAAATCGAAAAAAGTTGAATTTTCAGGCCACGGCCTCGCGCACCAGGCTTTCCATTATCGCGGCGCTGACAGCATCGGCAGGATAGAAAGTCTCCAGCCGGATCTCACCAATCTGGGCATCGCGCGCCGTGCCCACTGTCACCAGTGTGGTCTCGAACCGGGCTTCCACGTCGCCGCGCTTCAGCACCAATGGCAGGTGGGCTGTCGGGCCTTCATCCACGTGATCCAGCACCCGGTGGGGCGCAATACCGCCCGTGGCATCGAACTTCAGCTGTGTCTGCATATAGGTCATGATTTCCTGGATATTCGCGATGGACGTATTCAGGAAACGCGGGTCCATGATCATCTCCACCACCGACAGGCCCTTGAGGGTCACCAGATCAGGCCCCGGCGAGAAATGATTGACCATACGGCGTGCAGCATCGTTGGAAGCCACGATGGTCCAGTCTTCCCGCAGGATGACACTTGGGTTCGGCATCTGCCATTCAAGCATCCGTTCCGCGGCTTCCATCATGCGCCGGGCGGCGGGGTTTGTCTCTGCGTCATGTTTGACAGGGGCGAAACCGGCGGCGATCAACAGCGCGTTATGCTCCATCTGACCAAGGCCCATGGTGGCCACCAGCTGGTCAATGAGCTCCCGGCTCGCGCCGGTGCGGCCAGTTTCAACAAAGCTGAGGTGGCGCTGCGAAATATCCGCCTCGCACGCCAGGTCAAGCTGGCTCATGCCCGCCTGCTTGCGGAAATCCTTGATGAGTGCGCCAACTGAAGGCTTGTCCATGAATGTGCTCCCCTAAACCTGATGCAGCCATTTAAGCACAGCTTTTTGGGCGCGTCATCACTCAGCAGGCAGGGCCGGTGGTACTTTGCCCCACACAACCTCGTTACCTGGTTCAGGCGCAGACGGCACATTGAACGACAGGACAAGGGAAATTGCCGCCATGATGGCGCCAGCGATAAACACCAAGGCAGGTGAAATTGGCCACAGCACGGCACCAAAGACAGCCGGGATGACGACCGCAGCGATATGATTGATCGAAAAACTCACGCTGGACGTGGCCGCAATATCCCGACCATCCGCAATTTTCTGCAGGTAGCTTTTCTGCGCAATCGCGAACGAGAAGAACAGGTGGTCAAGCACATACAGGGCCGCCGCCCAGGCTGATGTTTCAACCATTGCATAGCCGCCAAACACCAGGATAAGGCCGATATATTCAAAGATCAGGGCCCTGCGCTCGCCAAAGCGACTGATAAGCCCACCAAGCTTGGGGGCGAACCAACTGGTGACGATATGATTGATCAGGTAAAGCCCCGTGATCTCAATGACGGAATAGTCGAACTTGGTGACCAGCAGGAACCCTGCGAACACCACAAAAATCTGGCGGCGTGCCCCGCCCATGAAGGTAAGCGCATAATAGAGCCAGTAGCGTTTCCTGAGCACCATATGCTTGTGCTGAACCTCGTGGCCATCGATGCGCGGAAACGCAAGCCAGATGAAAAGCGCAAGCGCCGCCGTAATGCCGCCGCCAATCATATAAAGTACGACATAGAAGTGCTGGCGCCCCTCATCGATCATGGGAGCAATCTCTGTGGTGGCAGGCACCGTTGTTGATGCGTCAATCAGTTCCTGACCGTGGCCCTGCAACTTCGGTTGGCTCATTTCATCGATCATCTCGGGCGCGAGCACAAAGATGGTGGCGAAAATCACACCATAGGCCAGAAGGGACCCGACTGATTTAGCCGACATCTGCCGCCCCAGGGCCCTTGGGGCAACTGCCTTGGGCAGCCACTGCAGCGACAGCGACATCTGGATGGTCTCAAAATAATGGAAGCCAACCGACATGATGATGGTGGTGAAATAGAGGCCATAGGTGGTTGGGAACAGCCCGGTAATCGCCACACCCAAGCCCAGGACCGCCAGCGACAGCACGGCAAAGACCTGTTCCCGAAGCGCCAGCAACACAAACACTGCAGTGAAAGCCAGGAAGCCCGGAATCTCCCGAAGGCTTTGCAGGATGCCGATTTCCGTGCCTGTGAAACCCGCCACTTCGACCGTGAAGTTATTGAGCAGCGTCATCCAGATGGAAAAGGCGAAAGGCGCCGCAGCCGCCATCAAAATCAGACACACCTCAGGGGTTCGCCAGGTGGTTTTTTCAACGGCTTGAGACATAGACAGCGCTTCCTTCAAACAGGCTTTTGGCCAAGAAAAAGCACAATATCCATTTATGAAACCTCTATCTATGGAAAATCGCGCATGGCTGAATTGCACGCGGTGCATGTATTAAATTTCAAACAATATGTAAAAAATACTAGACATTATGTATGACCAACCATACATACCTTACATCAAGCAGGCCCAGACCTGTGCCCATCGAGGCAAAAGCGAGGACAAAGGAGCAGAAGATGCCGAAGCAGGAAAAAATCGCATGGATACTGGGGATCGGCAGCTTGCTGATTGCCAGCCACATGGCAATGGAACTCCCGGGCCTGTTGCATGTTGAGAACGGGCTTGTCACCAGCCATGACGGGCTGATGCGCCTGTGCCTGAAGGTGATCATTGCTGGCATCATGTTCGAATCCATCGGCGAGTTTATCCGCCGCCGCCCCAGCGACGAAGTGGACACGGACGAACGCGACGAGGAAATCCGCGCCACGGCTGATCGCTTCGGCCTCTGGGTTTTCGCAGCCCTGGTTACCAGCAGCATCTTCTCATTGACAGGCTGGCAGATGGCTGGCGTTACGTCTGTGGAAATCCCCACCATGGCGGCCAGCCTGATCCTGATGATGGTAACGTCAAACATTGGTCGGCATATCGCTGAAATCTACCACTACAGGATCGCCTGATGGCCAAGACGAAGCTGACCAACACCATTCGCACCGAACGGTTCATGGCAAATGAGATGACACAGGCGGACCTGGCGAAGCGGGTGGGCGTAACACGCCAGACCATCCTTGCGATTGAGGCCGGGCGCTATTCGCCCTCGCTTGAAGTGGCCTTCAAGATCGCCCGCATTTTCGGCAAACGGGTCGATGACATCTTCGATTACCCGGAAGACATAACAGAATGAAAAAGGGGGCCAACGCCCCCTTCCCCTTTATCCAGACGCGTTAGCGCTAGCCGAAGTTTGGCTGGCGCTTTTGCATGAAGGCCATGACGGATTCGGCAAACTCGCCTGACATAAGCTGCTCGCCGAACAGCTTGCCTTCCTGTTCCATCCGCGCGCCAATCTCCGCGATGTCACCGCGCATCAACGCCTTGGTGCGCTGAACAGATTGCGGTGCCTTGTTCGCAAGCGCCACCGCTGCCTTTTCTGCGGCAGGCAGCAGCTCATCCGCCTTGAGGACGCGGGAATACATACCGATCTCAAGCCCTTCGCGCGCAGTCACCTTGCGGCCCAGCATCATAATCTCGGCGGCCCAGGCGTGTCCTACCCGGCGTGGCAGCAACAATGACGATCCGGCTTCCGGCACCAACGCCAAGTCCACGAAGGGCGCGGTGATCACGGCCTCTTCCGCGGCATAAACAATGTCAGCGTGCAGCAGCATGGTCAGGCCCACACCTACCGCAATGCCGTTCACGGCCATGACAATTGGCTTCTTCGCCGTCAACAGGCACTGCAGGAACTGGGCAACCGGGGCGTCTGGCCCCATTTTCGGGTTATCGCGGAAATCCACCAGGTCATTGCCTGCCGTGAAGGCCTCGCCGGCACCGGTGAACAGCATGGCACGCACACTGTCGTCAGCTTCCGCAGCCTGCATGGCCTCAACCACCTTGGCGTACATGGCGTGCGTCAGGGCGTTCTTCTTGTCCGGGCGGTTGAAGGTAACCTTTAGCACCCGGTCTTTGATTTCTGTGATGATATGATCTGTCATGGTTTCCTCGTCTAATTCCCGTCAGGCTGACTGTTTTTCATCCGGTCTGATCGTACCGATTTCAAATGCGTCGGATTTGGTCATCACGGTTTCCAGGAAGCGGGCGATGGTGGCCTGCTCCGCCTCTGTGAAACCGTCCAATAGATGGTCGTTGGTGGCATGGATCAGGGTGTGGCTTTCCCGCGCGATGGCACGGCCCTTTGGCAGCAACACCAGCTCAAAGCTACGACGGTCCTGGGCACTGGGGCGCCGGGCGATCAGCTCTTTGTGTTCCATGCGGTCCACCAGTCCGGATGTCGCTGCATTCTTCAGCCCGATCGCTGCCGCCACCGCACTCATGGAAGCGCCCTCATTCTTTTCCAGATACAGCAATAGTGCATTCTGAGCGGCCGTGATGTCATGACGCTCTGCCAATAGCCGGTCGGCCGCGCGGAACAATGCCCGGTGGGCCATATGTATCAGGTGGAAAATCTTGGGCCTGCTCATCCCGCTCATCCATATAGTTCGCATCCGAAGTATTTATTTCGTATCCGAACTATAATACTAATGCAAGCAGGAAATCACATCTGTGCCCCTGCCCCGATGTCGCCACAGAGTTGCGTGAGGCTTGTTTTAGCTGTTTAAATGATCCTGTCAGAATTTAGGGCGCTCGCCCGGGATGAGAGACATATGGGGGACTTCATGACCAACCGCATCTTTGCCGCGCTGATGGCCGGCGTTTCCACCGTCGCCACCGGCGCCATCGCCGACGACTTCACCGTTGAGCCAACGATTTCAAAGGTTGTTGTCTACAGGAATGGTGGCGCGACGGTTACCCGAACGGGCACCATCCGCCTGCCCGCAGGGCGCCATACCATCACCGCAGACAAGCTGACGCGAACATTCGAGGACGACCAACTCACCGTCAGCTTCGACAGCAGCGCTGTGCGCCTCTATTCGCTGGATGTTGATACATCCTATTCGGTGACAGCCGGGTCAGACCGGCAGGCCGGCCTTGAAGCTGAACTGGACAAGATAGACGCCAAGGACGCCGAACTGATGGCCGCAGAGCAAGCCAAGAACATGCAGCTCGCGTTCCTGCGCACGCTCAACCAAAACGGCGGCAAGGCCGATCAGGCCCTGCCCTTCTCGGACTGGCAAAATGCCCTGACCTTCATTGGCGACAATTCGGTGAAAGTGCTCGGGGAGATCGAGGCAATCAAAAGCGACCGCAAGGCGCTTAACGAACAGCGCATGAAGCTGCGCCGCGAACTGGCGAATGCCGGCCCCAAGCGCACGGACTATAACAAGGCCACCTTCGAGGTGATGATCCCGACAGCGCAGGACGTCAGTTATGAGCTGTCCTATTTCGTTGAGGACGCAGAGTGGGAGCTGGGCCTTGATGGCGCGCTAGACACCGACGCCAAGTCCCTGTCGCTTTGGTCGCGCGCTGTGGTCTCACAGGAAACTGGTGAGGACTGGACAGATGTGTCCCTCGCGCTTTCGAACAATGAACCAAGCGATGAACTCGGGGAGATTGTGCAACATCCGCGCATCCTGTCACTTGTGAATCCGGAAGAACTAAAGCGGGGACGTTATGAAATGGATGCGGCGGCACCATCACGGCTAATGTCCCCAGCCCAAGATGCTGCACTGGAAGAAGTGGTGGTAACTGGCACCCAACGGGCGCACTCTTCATCCACAACATTTGATCGACTGTACCAGATTTCCGGGACGGTCAGCATTCCATCCACTGACGAAGCTGAATATGTCGATCTATCGGATGTCACCTCTCCGGTCTCTCTCGTTGTGCGCGCCAATCCATCCGTGAATACAACCGCTTATCTGTTTGCAGATACGGAACTGACAGACTTTGAAAGCCTGCGTAACGTCTCGCCCAAATTGCGTCGGGACGGCCATTATGTGGGCATGGGCTACTGGCCCAATCTGGAAGCCGACACAAAGCTGAAGCTGCCTTACGGCGCCGACAATGCCATCAGCATTGAGTATACCGAGCAAGCGCCTGAGGACGGTGACAGCGGCCTGTTTGGCAGCAAGAAGGTGGAAGAAAAGCGCTATGTGATCAGCGTGACCAACAACCACACCAGCCCCATGACGGTGGAGATTTTTGACCAGGTGCCCGTGTCCGGCCATGAAGACGTCAAGGTCAGGACACTGTCGGACGCGACGAAGCCTACTGAAACAGACATGGACGACAAGCAGGGCCTGATGATGTGGCGCAAGACCATGGCGCCGGGCGAGGTGTGGAAGATCAACCACAGCTACAGGGTTACCTATCCTTCTGACATGATGCTGGTTGGCCAATGATAAAATCTTTGCCGCTGGCGCTTTTCCCCGCTATGAAAGGCGCCAGCTAACGAACGTGAGTACCCTGCCGATGAACAAAGCCGCCTAAAAAACCCAGCCCCGCGATACAGCCGGAACGGGCCATCTATATCTGCCATTTTGCAGCAAGGCTTTGTTATGCATACAAAAATCAATCACCCCGATCCGGGCCAGCGCTATCCGCTTGCCCATACCGACCGTGTTGTCTTCCTCAGGAACGTCGTCTCCGGCGCGAATATCGAGGTGGGCGACTATAGCTATTATGACGACCCGAAGGCCCCGGAGGCCTTTCAGGAAAACAATGTTCTGTACCATTATGATTTTGTCGGCGACCGGCTGACCATCGGGCGCTTCTGCGCGCTGGCCACCGGCACCAAATTCATCATGAACGGGGCCAACCACCGGATGGACGGGCCGTCCACCTTTCCGTTTCCGATCTTCGGGGCTGACTGGGCGGATCATATGCCGATGCTGGCAGACCTGCCAACGCGCGGTGACACGGTCGTGGGCCACGATGTGTGGTTCGGGTTTGAAAGCCTGGTGATGCCCGGGGTCACCATTGGGCATGGCGCCATCATCGCCGCCCGGTCGGTGGTGACTGAAGATGTTCCCCCGTTCGCCATTGTCGGCGGCAATCCGGCCCGTGTGATACGGCAGCGTTTTGACGAGGCAACGATTGATCGCCTTCTCAGGGTTGCCTGGTGGGACTGGCCAATTGAGAAAATCAGCCAGCACATTCCGGCTATCATAGCAGGGGACGCGGCGGCGCTTGAGCGCGCTTAGGAAACCAGTTTCAGCGAACCTGCGGTCACACGGCCTTTGGGCCCGTCCTGCAATTCAAAAGACAGGCGCTGTTCTTCCTGAAGCTCAACAAGCCCGGCTTCCTTGACCGCGGAAATATGCACAAACACATCGTCCCCGCCTTCGTCGGGGGCGATAAAGCCAAAGCCTTTGGCTTTGTTGAACCATTTTACCGTACCTGTGCTCACGCTGTCCTCTTATCGTCAAACTGGCCTGAAACTGGGTTAATTCACCATTTTCGCCCCAGCTGCGTCAATAGTCATTCTTATCGCGAAGGGAAATACACTGCGCTCACGTACAATGAAATACAGAGCATCTCTCTGTATCCTCTAGACCTCCCTGAGCGCCAATAGGCGTGACCTCCTCTGTGCCCTTTCAGCCCCACCCCTTCGGGACCCTGAAAGGGCCTTTTTTTTGGAAAATAAATCTTTTTAAAAAACGCATCGTCTTGACCTACATCAAGTAGTAGGCCACTGCGCAGGCGTATACAGAATGTGCCTTCAATGATTGGCGGAGTTGAAAAGCTCCAGACAGGTCAGGGCATGTGATGCAACAGCCAAACCATCTCTCCCGCTGCTGTATCACACTGTTCGGCAGGTTCGCGGTTACAGAATTGCTTCCCTTTGTAGCAGCGCGCCCCGACACAGCCTGACAGGTTTACCAATCACGGGGCGACGACGATATTGGTGTCGGGTTAATCGCTTCCCGCTTCAAACCTACCGCACCAATGGACATCGTCACCCTTTGAAGGTGGGTATCAAGGATATCCTCTTTTGTTCCAGATTGAGCCTGTCCCGGCTGTCCCGCCGGCGGCAGGCTCAGACTTTTCATCGCCCTCCGAAATCTGGTTTCGCGCCTCCCACCTGCAGGTCTTTATAGGCCCCTCGCATTCGCACAAGAACGGCCTCATCATCATGCGCCCCGAAGGCTATGAATGTCCCTGCGCGCAGGGGGGCAAATACCCGCACATAATGACCAATCGTGAAATGCCCACACAACCATTTAACACTCACAAGATATAAAAAACCTCGCTAAGCTTTACTCGTTTAGTTACATTTTTAGCACTTATAACTTGCAACCATACGGGGGAGGTATCGATGGCAAGCTTCAAACGCGCGCTTGTGCTGTCCGGCGGCAATGTAAAAGGCGCCTATCAGGCCGGCGCAATCAAGGCAGTTCTGAACCACACATTTGCGGACGGGTCGATGTTCACACCCGAAGCCATTTATGGCGTGTCGGTGGGCTCCATGAATGGGGGCTTCCTGGCTGACCGTGCGGGCGCCGCCGTGCTGGCAGGCAAACAGCCTGACTGGCCGGAAATCGGCAATGAAATTGAGGCCTTCTGGCGCGACAACATCACCAGCTTCGGCTCCATCGGCAAGAAACGCGGCACCCTTGAACTGGTTGGCGACGTTCTGTTTGGCAAGTTTGACGGCCTCACCACCATGGACGGCGCCGCTGACCTTGCCAGGGCCAACATCCGGCCCGACAACCTGCGCGCCAGCCCGGCCTATTACGCCTGTGGTGTCACCAATATGGCGACAGGTGATTTCTTCGAGGCCAGCGTTGAAACCTTCGGCGACGATATTCTTGACTATGTCATCGCTTCCACCCGTGAGCCGGTCACGATGCCACTGATGTGGATCAATGACATGCCCATGGCGGACGGCGGCATCAGGAACATCGCCCCCCTCAAACCAGCCATCAAGCGCGGCGCAGACCAGATGGCTATCATCGCCATGAAGCCTGAGCAGATGACGCCCGACTATGCCAGAAAGAACTTCAGAAACATCCTGAAGCTTCTGAAGCGCACCATCGGCACGCTGACAAGCGAGGTGATGAACAATGACCTGAATGAAGTGCGCAAGATCAACCACGCCTGTAAAATTGGCGGCCAGGAAATCGCATCCGGTAAGCGCATCATCGAATTCGTTGAGATCAGGCCCGAAGACCGGCTGCCGATCGATGTGACCGATTTTGACTCAGGCGACATCCAGGCCCTGATCAAGATGGGCGAAGAAGAAGCCAAGAAGCAACTGGCTAAAGGCTGGCTCACTGGCGAAGACTAACCTGTCACCCAGCCGTCGCAGCCTTCCTGCGGCGGCTATTCGCCTTGATATTCGTGCAACAGCTCCTTGAGCCTTGCCAACAACTCTTTACGTTGCTGGTCTGACTTCACAGCTTCAAGCTGCCGCCTCAGGTCCAGCGTCAATGCTGCCAGGTCGTTGTGCCAGTCAGGCTTTTCCACCGCTGCAGGATCAAGCCGCCTGATCACCCGGTTCAGCTTCGGCACTTCCTTGCCGTCCTCAAGGGTATAGTCGTCATCCAGTTGCGGGACGATAAGCTGGTCATCCGGGATGCCCGATTCAACGAGCGCCGCCCTCATGGCCTCCAGCGACTGGGCGGAACCGTGACAAAGGAATATATTCCGCCTGACCGGCAACCGTTCCTTCACCCATTCCATCAGCCCATTATGGTCGGCGTGCCCGGAATAGGTATCGATAGTGCGGATATTGGCCCGAACCTCAATTTCCTCTCCCTGTATTTTCACACGCTTCTTACCCTGCTCCAGAAGGCGACCGAGCGTGCCCTCTGCCTGATAGCCAACCAGCAGGACCGTAGACTGCGGGCGCCACAAATGGTCTTTCAGATGGTGCCGAATACGACCGGCATCACACATGCCGGATGCTGCAAGAATGATCATGTTCCCTTTGAAGCGGGCGATGGATTTGCTCTCCTCCACAGTTTCAGTGAAATGGAAACTGCTGTGGTTGAAGAGCGAGCCGCTACAATCAACATCTTCAAGGCTGCATGCATGATCCGCAAACACAGAGGTAACCCGGATGGCAAGCGGTGAATCAAGGAACACAGGCACACACGGTATGTCGCCACTTTTCAACAGAAAGGCGATGTCCAGCAGCAGTTCCTGGGTGCGTTCCACAGCAAAAGCCGGGATCACCAGTGCTCCACCGCCTTTCAGCGCTTCGTTGATTTCGTGCGCCAGAAGTGCGCGGCGTTCCTTGGGCGCCAGGTCTGCGCGCTCACGTCCGCCGTAGGTGGACTCCATAAACAGGTAATCCAGCCCGCTGGGCGCTTCGGGGTCAGGGTGGAACAGCTTGTGATCCGGCCCAATGTCGCCGGAAAACAGCATCCGTTCGGTGCGCCCTTCTTCGTGCGTTACTTCGAGCTCAACCGATGCCGCGCCAAGGATATGGCCCGCGTTCCAAAAGCGCGCGCGCACACCATCCAGTTCACACCAGTCTTCATAATCAACCGCGCGTATTTGCCCAAGGCAGGCTTCAACGTCTTCGCCGGTATAGATGGGCTCGACTTCGTCCCTGCCCCGCTGCCGGTTGCGACGATTAAGGCGGGAGACTTCCATTTCCTGGATATGGGCGCTGTCTGGCAGCATGTAGGTAAGCAGGTCGCGGGAACCCGACGTGGTATAGATAGGGCCTGTAAAACCGTATTTGGTCAGCTTCGGCAGCATGCCCGCGTGATCTGTGTGCGCATGTGTCAGCAGCACAAAATCGATCTCCGCCGGATTGAAGGGGAAGTCGCCATAGTTCAGTTCCTTCACCGACTTCGGCCCCTGAAACATGCCGCAATCCACCAGGAACTGAGTGTCCCTGAACCGAACCCAATAGCAGGAACCCGTTACGGTGCCCGCTGCACCGCAAAATTTTACCTTCAGGGTCATGCGCTGACCTCCCGCGTTAAAGCCTTGGCCAGAAGCGGCGCAAGGGAAATGGCATTTGTGGTGTGCAGGATGCCGTCGCAAGACCGCACCCGGGCGATACCGGCGTCCTTCAGGTGGCCGAGGTCTTTTTCGCCGCACACAGCATGAACGGCCATGGCTTCCACGCGGGAAGCCCCCGCGTCCAATAGAAGACGCGCACAGGCCTGCATGGTTGCGCCGCTTGAAATCAGGTCATCAATGATAACCGCAGGCCGCCCTTTGGCCTGGTCGGCGTCCGGCAGGCAGACCCGCACATCCCGGTCCCCGAAGCGTTCCTTGGTGGCGACGATAAACTCCAGGCCGGAAGCCTGCGCCGCAGCCGCAACCCACTGGCGTGATTCACCGTCAGGGCCAACCAGCACAGCATCCTTGAGCGTGTCATCTGCGGTCACGGCCTCCCCGATCAGCGCTGCGGCGGAAAGCGCATCCGCCTCCCGGCCTGGGAAAACCTCCACAAGTGAAGACACACGGTGCAGGTGGGGATCAACGGTTATGATGCGATCAAAAGACGGCCCCAGAAGCGGCCCCAGAAGCTTCTGTGTAACCGCTTCGCCTTCATGAAAAGCCTTGTCCTGTCGCATATAGCAAAGGTAGGGGCACACCAGCACAACCCGCGCCGCGCCACCTTCGCGCAGCGCCTGGGCAGCCTGCAAAATATGGATCAGCTTGTCATTCGGGTGGTCAAGGCTCGCGTAGATGATGGCCGTGCCCCGCACCGGGGTCACTCGCAACAGGCTCTCCCCATCTGGGAAGGTGTGGATGTTTATATTGTGCGTCTCAAGCCCCAGCTTTACGGCAAGCAAACCTGCGGGCCGGTCCTGGCCTGGGTAGACATGCAGGGATGCGGCCATCATGCGTCGTCCCCAATGGTGTAACCATCGCCTTCCTCCGCAAATTTCAGGGCAAAGCCGAAGTCGGATTCGAAGCAGGCGTGGATGCGGTAAAGCGGTTCACCCATCTCCACAGGGTCACCCACTTTCTTGAACAGGTCGATCCCGGCGCCGCAATCCATCGGCGCACCCGCCAGCCTTGCCAACCGGGCGATGCGGAAGCAGTCGATCCCTGTCACCTTGCCCGGCCCGGACGCCAGGATGTCATGGGTCAATTCGCCGGTGCAAGGAACATCCGTTTTCCGGCCCTGCGCATCAATGATACGGTTCATCGACTTCAGCGCCTCTCCGTTTTCCAGAAGCTGACGCGCCCGAGCATAGCCGGACCCGCCCCTGAGTGCAGGATCATTTTCCAGCAGTGCGCCCGCGAGCTGCAGTGACTTTTCGCGCAAGTCAGCTGGCGCATCGGGGGTGTTCTCCAGCACGGCCATCACATCGCGGGCTTCAAGAACAGGGCCGATGCCGCGTCCAATGGGCTGGCTGCCATCGGTGGTAACCACCTCAACATGCAGCCCCACTTCATGGCCCACATATTCAAACAGTTTCCTCAAGCGCATGGCGTCGCCATGGCTTTTTACCTTGGCTGTCGGTCCGATCGGGATATCAATCACAAGGTGCGTGGACCCCGCAGCCATCTTCTTCGACATGATGGACGCCACCATCTGTTCGCGCGTATCGATCGCAAGCGGGCGCTCGACGGAGATCATCACGTCATCGGCGGGCGACAGATTCACATGACCACCCCAAACCAGGCAGCCGCCGCATTCATCCACCACCTGCTGCATTTCATGCATCGAAAGGTCCACCCGCGCCAGCACCTCCATGGTATCGGCTGTGCCAGCAGGTGACGTGATCGCGCGCGACGAGGATTTCGGGATTGGCAGGCCGTGGGCGGCCACAATGGGCACCACAATCATCGACGTACGGTTACCGGGGATACCGCCAATACAGTGTTTGTCCACCACCACAGGCGCCCGCCAGGTCAGCTTGTTGCCCACTTTGGCCATGGCTTTTGTAAGCGCCAGCATCTCTGCAGTTGTCATGAAACCCGCGCAGGCCACAAGGAAGGCTGCGATTTCCATTTCGGAACAGCGCCTGCCCGCAATGTCGGAAACCACTTCCTCAAGCTGGTGAGGTTCGAGCGTATGGCCCAGTATCTTCTTGCGGATATGGTCAAGGCTGCGCGGCTGTTCAGCTGGTGCAATCGCGGTCATGGCCCCTTCCGGCATGCCAAGACGGCCAAACGCCTGTTCCGAAAGGCCAAGCTCATCTTCGCCCACGATAGAAAGATCATCCACCACCATCAGGCTAGCTAGCAATGTCTGGCCGTCATGCACCACTTTGATCTTGTTAAATGCCTGAAATTCTTCCGGACGATAGATGCTACACGTCCGGGCTATGAACGCCACATTGGCCCCATAGGTATCAATCGCAATACGCCTGAGCTTCAGCATAAAATCCCCTCATCAACACGCTTGATCGTACCCCGGCAGCAGCTTGGCAGCCTTGATAAGCGTCAAGTGAAGGGAAATCATGCCACTGTATGGCGGCACACCCAAGGAAAAGTGGAAGGCCTTCCCGCGGGAAGGCCTTAGCGGATATCAGGATTGACCACTGGCCGCAAAATTGTGGCGATAGGCCTCTATATCACTCGCGGTAAAGGGCACGCCGTCAAACGCCATCCGTCCAGGGTCTTCATTCACGGAATTGTCCTGTTCCGGGTCCGCTCCAATCACCCGCGTAAACGGCTGGAAGATCGTGCCCAGGTCTTTCTCAAAACCCGCCTCTGCCTGCCCCCAGCGCCGCATCTGGGCAAGAAGCCACAGGGCACCCGCCTTGGTTGGCAGACAATCACCGCCAAATTCCAGATACCGCGGCACAAGGGTTTCACCTGCCCCTGGCGCCAACTGAGGCTTGCAGGAAAGAGTTCGCATCAGGATGGGCGCTGGCACATTGAGATAGTCCTTGTTTGACAGGATAAACGCCAGCTCCTCATGATTTTCTTCCTGTCCAGCCCACTCCAAGCCTTGTGCAATGGCTTTCACGGTAGCCTCTGCAACGTCTTGATGGCCCTTAACCCAAGTGTCCCGGAAGGCCAAAACCTTCTCCGGACTGTAGGGATAAAGGTCGGCCTTGGTGGCCACGATATGGCCAATGCCGGCCTCAACCGCCAGCTGGCCCCAAGGGTCACCCACGCAGAAACCATCGATTTCACCAGTCGCCAGTGCTTCCACCATTTTGGAGCGTGGCACAACGATCAGCTCCACATCTGTATCCGGGTCAATGCCGGCGTGCGCAAGCCAGGCGCGCACCTCATAATTGTGGCTTGAAAACGCATGTACGGCACCGATCCTGATTCGCCGCTCTCCGCGCAGTTTGCGTTGCTCGGCAACAAGCCTGACCAGCACACCGCTTTCACCGCGTGGTCCTTCATGCTCGCCACCCAAAAGCGCGACACCTTCTTCATAAAGCTTTGTCGACACCGTAATGGCATTGCCGCCATGGCCCAGCATCAGGGGTGCGCGCACCGGGACGCGCAGGCCGGAAATACCCAGGTGCATCGCAAGCGCCAATGCGCCCGGCATCTGGGCACATTCAAGCTGCTCGAAGGCCAGGCCGTCCCGCACTGCCGTCCAGGATTTCAACAGAACCGGTTCAAGCTTGATGCCCGCCTGGCGGTCAAAACCCAGTTCCTGAGCCACAATAAGCGGCGCACAATCCGTGAGCGCGACATAGCCAGCTCGCACAGCCGAATATTTGTCAAATGGCATCGCGGCCTCCATCCATCAATTGGGCGTCCAGTTCCATCGCAGTGATAATGCTTTGGGCGATATCCACCAGCTTTCGACTTTGCTTCATTGCGGCACCGCGCATCAGCTTGTAGGCGTCATCTTCAGATATCTTTCGGTGCTGCATCAGCAAGCCCTTGGCCCGATCGATGGTCTTGCGGTCAGCCAGCGCATTGCGCGCCGCGTCGCGCTCGTCGGTCAGCCGCTGGAAGGTCTCGAACCGGTTTACCGCCACATCAACCACCGCCTGCACGCGGTCCCGTTTCAGCCCATCAACCACATAGGCGCTGACGCCCGCTTCCACGGCACGCCGGATCATTTCACCGTCAGACTGATCCACAAACATGGCGATTGGTTTCTTGACCGATTTGGTCACCTGAAACATGCCTTCCAGCGTATCCCTGTCAGGGTTCTGCAAGTCGACAATCACCATGTCGGGTGCAAGTGCCGCGATGCGTTGGTGCAGATTGGTGGTGCTCTGAATTGTCACCACATGGGTATAGCCCGCATCCACCAACGCCTCTTCCAGAAGCATTGCTCGGCCTGGATCTTCATCTATCACCAGAATGTTCAGGTCTTTGTCTGCCATAAATGCCGTTCTCTTTGTTTGCAGCCAGGCTGCTGTTTTTTCTACGCGTTATTCAACTGGCCCGGTCGCAGGCTTCAGCTGGACCGGACACACCATCTAACAGCAAGCCGTATGCCAGATTCAGGCATCCCGCCTGCTCGCCTGCAGCAATAACCAGCCTCATGGGTCGGAACCAACCTAACCACTTGAAGTGCATATAGAATTACTAATGCAGTGCCATTAACATGATGATTTTCAATAGAAATTCCATGCAGTAGCACCGTCAGGTTCGTAGGCGGTACCCAAAGGGTAAGCTGCTAACATGATCAATTATTAACCACTGATCATTTTCAAATCACACTCTGGAGGATGCTGGATAAGTTTGGGGCGAGGTCTTTAATGAAGACCTCGCCCCAGGGATAACGGCAGTGGAAGGATCCGCCCCCACCGGACCTGTCACTTGCGTGACATTTGGGAAGGAAGGGAAGGGAAAGTCAGCGAGAGCGGACTGCCGCGGTCGAACTCCCTTAACTATCCTGGAAGGCGTAAACCACTTTGTAGCGCTTGCCAGTCACTGCGACTGGTTCACCTGCATACGTGGCGGGCTCGAACCGGAATTGTTCGATGGCGCGAAGTGTTGACCGCTTGAAAAGAGGGCTCGGGCCATTGTCGACGATCTCGGCATTATATGGCTTGCCTTGCTCGTCGATATCCAGCTCAACAATCACCCAGCCTTCGCGGCCGATTGCTTGTGCGTGGCTTGGATATTCCGGGGATACAGCCTTGATTACTTTGGGAAGGGCATCAGGCTTCACACCGGCCATACCGGCCACCTGCAGCGTATCCGGACCAGCCACCGGACCCGTGTTGCTGACAGCGCTGGCCGGAGCCGCGGCAGCCATAACAAGGCCAAGGGACAGCGTGAATGCGCTCAGTGAAAGTGTCTTTGTCAGACGGTCAGTTGTTGTTACAGGTTTCATTTCAATCTCCATTAGATTCATCTGAAGCCTCGTTGCGATCGCATTATACTTGGGGAGGTACGACCACGCTGAGACGGAATGCATCATGCGAACCTGCTGCGGTCAAACACGATGCGATGTAAAATCAACCCGTCGATGGATCGGAGATGTGAACCGCCCGCTGTGGCGGCTCACCCTATTAATAGCAACCTGCGTGCCAGTTGTTTCTTTACCGCTCCCAAAAAATAAAAATAATCATAAGTCATTGTAATAATTGTATTTATATTTTTTGGAAACCAACAGACACCCCAGAAGCCGTTGCATTTTTAGCCAATACCTCAACAATCGTTGAACACTTTTTAGGCACTGCCGTAAACAACGCCTAATTATGAGGCAGGTTAGTGCAACTTTCCTGATCACCCAATTCCATGCCCAAAAGCAAATCTACTTGTCGACCCCCAACTTTTCCTATAGCTGTATTGTTATACCTAAAGGGGCATAATTCATGAAAAAGTCGCCATCTCAGTGTTTTGGGGAGAGGAACACAGAGGGCACCACTTCCTCACCCTCCATCGCAATAGGCCCACAGTCAGGCCTGTCGCGCCGCAGCTTCATCAAGAATGTGGCGGGCGCCTTCGTCACCGTGAATGTCTTCTCACTCGCGTCCGGCATCGCAGCCCGCGCCAGCGAAGGCACCTGGGAGCCGCCCTTGGGGCGCGACGGCTGGATGGGACCACCCGGTGTGGCCAACGCCCGGATCGACGGTTACGCCAAGGTTACCGGCCAGAAAATCTACGCCCGCGACTATCACGTTTCAGATATGGAAGGGTGGCCAGGCACAGAAGCGCCGGTGATGATCATCCGCGCCATCAATGTAGACGACGCGTTCATTGGCCTCGACATGTCTATGCTCCCCCCAGATCTGAGGCCTGAACGGGTGATCTATGGCGAGCAAGTCGAAGGCAAGGTTGAGCTGACCAACACCATCATCCATGACCAGCACCTGGATCAGGTTGAGGACAGGATGCGGGCGGCCCAGAAAAAGCGGCTGGAAAGCGGCAGCAGTACGTCGGAGACAGAAGGTATCACCCTGCCTGGGGATTTCATGTGGCCCTTTATCGTACCGCGCGGTGCGGGTGCGGCCTTTTATGGCCAGCCTGTAGCCTTCCTGATCTTCAAAGACCGCGCAACCTACCTTGGGGCCAAGAAAAAAATCCAGTTTGTCGACAGCTTCCAGCAGTATGGTGCCCCGGTCAAAGACCCGCTCATCCCCCCCCTGTCGCCGCTGACGAACTATGTGCGCGTTGCCGGCGACGGGCCTGAGGATACCTTCTCATATTCCCAGAATGGTTACGACGACAACTATAATGAGGAAGCCAACAACTATCGGCGTCAGATCGAACAAGCCATTGCCGACAATACGGCGAGTAGCACCTGGAAGGCCTATGGCTCAGACTTTTCCATGCAAGCCATGGACCCCATGTTCATGGAGCCGGAAAGCGGCCTCGGCTGGTATGACGCAAGCACCAAAACCTTGAATCTGGTCGTCGGTACCCAGTCTCCCGACGGGGACATCGGCACCCTTCTTGGCATGTTCGAGGATTCTGAAATCTCAGTATCAACAGTGAACCTCTTCTCTTGCTATCCCGGCGGCGGGTTTGGCGGGCGCGACAGTTCGGTTTTCACCCTGAACCTTGGGATTGCCGCGGTCATGAGCGGTGGCAGCCCCGTTCGACTGGCCTATGACCGGTTCGAACAATTCCAGAGCGGCCTCAAGCGCCACGCCTGCAAGGGCACAACACAGGTGGCCTTCGATACCACCGGCAAGGTACAAGCGCTGACAAGCAACATGCAGTTCGACAGTGGGGGCAGGCGGAACCTCAGCCCCTATGTCGCGCAGCTCGCGGGCGTGTGCGCAGGCGGCAGCTATAATATCCCCTTGAGTGCCATCTTCTCGGAAGCGCTCTATTCCACCAACGTCTCGGGCGGATCCCAGCGCGGCTTTGGTGGCCCGCAAGCCTATTTCATCATTGAAAGCCTGTTCGACGAGGCCGCCCGCGATTTTAGCGTCAGCCCATTCGACATCCGCCGCACCAACATCACAGGCCCCGGTGACCGCACGGTTGTGGGCGGGCCGATCACCCAGTCGCTGCAGTTCGGCAATATCCTGGATATGGCGGAAGCGGACCCCATCTGGCAAAACCGCGCGGCAGACCGCGCACGCTGGGCTCGCGAAGGCCTAAGTTATGGTGTGGGTTTTGCTGTGTCGAACCAGGCTTATGGCACATCCGGTGACGGTGTGCTTGCGGCTGTCGCGATGGACGCTGAAGGCAACTTCACGGTTCGCACCAACGCCGTTGATATGGGCAACGGGTCAGCCACCACGCTCGCGGTCGTCATTGGCGAAACGCTCGGTGCGAACGCCGAGCGCGTGGAGCTTGGAAACGCGGACCTCTGGGACGCGCTTCAGATGCAGTATGGCTCGAAAAACGGCAGTTGGGACGACAATAACTGGACACCCAAAAGCGTTGGCTCTTCCAGCGCCTGCCTCACGGCGTTCCATCAGGTTCATGCCGCCGTCGAAAGCGCCAAGGCACTGTTTGACTGTGGCATCTTCCCCGCCGCCCAGGCGCTGTGGGGCGCCGGCGCAAATGACCTGAAGCCATCCGACACCGCGTGGGTAGACGGCCAGCTGACAGTCAAAGCCGGGGGCTTCCCGGGGCTTACCCACAAGCAGCTCGCCAGCCAGATCATGGAAAGCGGCGGCGTCTCCAGCGTGCTTGGGCACGCCTACTTCCAGGAAACATGGGCCAAGGGCACCTTCAGTGTTCAGGGCACCAGCCATACCTGGGGTCTTGACGGCATTGCCCTGACCTACGGCGCAAACAACAGCTTCACCCCCAACTATCGCACCAGCGTTGTACGAACCTGCCCTGCGGCATCCAGTTATGTCCGCACCGTCTTTGCCCCCTGCGGCAACCTGATCGGTGTCACCGTGGACCCGCGCACTGGCGATGTGGTGATGCGCGCCTCCGCCAGCTTCCTGAACGCGGGCAAGATCCATGTGGAAGGACTGGTGTCAGGCCAAAGCCAGGGTGGGGTCGCCATGGCCATGGGCTGGACGCTTCTGGAGGACATGCCACCCGGCCCCGAGGGCCCGGCGTCTGGCGACTGGAACCTGAACCGCTATTTCGTTGCCAAAGCCAAGGACGTGCCACTGGACCAGCGCCTGATCACCCTGACGCCCGAAGGCGATGAGAAGACAGGTCGCGGCATTGCCGAAGCGGTGATGTGCTCGGTCGCCCCCGCTATCTCAAACGCGATTTATGACGCAACAGGCGCGCGCATGCGGGACCTGCCCATAACGCCACAGAAAATGCGGGAGGCGCTCAATGGCTGATATCAGCTTCATCCTGAACGGCACAGGCGTCACCGCCTCTGCCAATCTCAGCGACCTGCCGCTGGTGGATTTCCTTCAGGAAGACCAGGGTCTGACCGGCACCAAATTCTGTTGCGGCATCGGCGTATGCCGGGCCTGCACCGTGTCTGTGCGCCGCGCGCCCGGCGCGCCCCCCGAAGTTTTGCTGGCCTGCTCGACACCGCTCAGCCAGATGGCAGGGCTTGAGGTCTATACGGTCGAAAGCGTGGCCACGGACGGCATGTTGCACCCACTGCAGGAAGCCCTTCTGAAGGGTTTCGCCTTCCAATGCGGCTATTGCACACCCGGCTTCCTGATGGCAGCTATCACGCTGTGGGACCGCCTGAAGGCCGCGCCCATTCCGGCAAGTGCCCTTGACGCAGCCATCGACCAGGCCATCGGCGACCATATCTGCCGCTGCACCGGTTATGTGCGATACTATGAGGCCATCAAGCAGGCCATTCTGAATGAAGGAGGGCTTGTGTCATGAAACATCTGTTGATCATCGTCGGCCTTGGCATCATAGGCTTTCTGGCCTACCTGGCGCTTGCGCCTGCGGCCCGGACGCCCTCAAAGGTTGCGCCGAAGAATGTGAGCGCCACACAGACGCTGGCTGAATACGGCCAGATGTGCAAGGCCGCTATCAAGGACGTGCCGTCCTTCAACTGTCTGGATGGCGAACTAATCCCGATCACGGTGAACGGCCTCGTGCCTGCAAGCTACACACCGAACATGGACTGCGACCGCCCGGCCCTGTTGCCCCTTGGTGAAAGCGGCCACACGGGCACAGACGGCCAGTGCGTGCCCTATTCCCGTATCTTCAATTTCTCTGACGGCATCAATCAGGTGGTGGCCGCCTGCAGGCAGAAGATCATCCGCAGCGAGGCCAGCACCCAGTTTGACGAAATTGATGTGATTACCCACAGCGTGGCGGACGGCAGCACCTGCTGGTTCCAGGCCACCGGCGACGGAGACGCGGGCCTTGACGGCACCAAGGTGCCCTCGCCCACCGAAGCTACGCCCGAGCCGGGGTACCCGGCCCCTGCTGATTTCTGGAACAGCCCCGCCGCGGTCGCGAACGAACAGCCTGTCAACTGCGGCTTCTGCCATGATAACGACCCCTTCATGTATAGCCCCTATGTGGCCCAGGTGTGGGACATGGTACCTACCGACCCGTTCGGCTGGTACAAGCATATCGGGCCGGATTTCAAGTGGTGGCCCACCACATCGCTCAGCACCCGCGACAATACCTGTGTTGGCTGCCACCGGATCGGCATCACCTTCACCAGCGGCCAGGGCGCCAAGGAAGCAACAGGACTTGTCCACATCCCGAACACGGACGAATGGGCGAACACCTATCCGCAAACCCACTGGATGCCGCCCGGCAACTTCCATTCCGAAGCCCAGTGGGACACGATCTACAAGCAAGCCGTCCAGGATCTTCTGGACTGCAACGAAGACCCGGCCCTGCCGAAATGTATCGTCACTGAAATCACCGGCCTTCCCGAATAGCGACTTCTGCAGCGCTTCATACGCTGCAGGCTTTATCCCGGTGATGAAATCTGCCTAAATAGCGGTTTGTCATCACAAGCGGACTGTCCATGGAGTTTTCCTTCACCTCAGAAGCCTGGCCTATTGCAGGCACCTTCACCATCTCGCGCGGCGCCAAAACCGAAGCGCTGGTGGTGACAGCCACAGTCAGCCATGAAGGCTGCAGCGGGCGCGGCGAATGCGTGCCCTACGCACGCTACGGCGAAACCGTGGAAAGCGTGCTGGGTGCCCTTCGGAGTGCGACGGCACATATCATGTCGCCGCACGACCACCACAAACTCCCCGCCCTGCTGCCTGCGGGCGCCGCACGGAACGCGCTGGACTGCGCCCTGTGGGACCTGCGCGCCAAATTGTCTGGCACCCGCGTTTGGGACCTCATCGGCATGGCCGCGCCGGAACCCGCCACCACCGCCTTCACCTTGTCGCTGGCACCGCCGGACGAGATGTTTGCCAAGGCCAAAGCCAACAGCGACCGTCCGCTGTTGAAGCTGAAGCTTGCGGGCGACGGGGACCTTGACCGCGTGTGGGCTGTCCGCGAAGGCTCGCCGGATGCCGCCATCATCGTGGACGCGAACGAGGGCTGGCGCCGAGAGCACTATCACGCGCTGGTGCCGGAACTTCAGCGTCTGGGCGTCGCCGCAATCGAGCAGCCCCTTCCGACGGACGACGATGACATGCTGGCCTCACTAGACCGCCCCATACCGGTGATCGCCGACGAAAGCTGCCATACGGCCGATGACATCCCGCGCTTGAGCGCACTTTATCACGGGGTGAACATCAAGCTGGATAAATCCGGCGGCCTCACCGAGGCCCTGAAAGTACGCGAAGCCGCGATGAATGCAGGGCTGCAGATCATGGTGGGGTGCATGGTCGGCACGTCGCTTGCGATGGCGCCAGCCATGCTGCTGACCGCCGGGGCGACGTTTGTCGATCTGGATGGGCCGCTATTGCTGGCGCGCGACCGGGCCCCGGGCCTCGAGTTTTCAGGCAGCGTCATCGGCATCCCATCCGCAGCGCTCTGGGGATAAAAAAGCCGCAAGCAAGGCCCGTTACTCAAATGTTTATACAGGCCGTAAAAAGCGGGCCGTCAGGCGGCCAATTATTACGAATTAATCTCACTTGCAGCCAATCAAGCCCGCCACAGGCAACATTACTCCCAGAAAGCGCGGCTCCTTGAGGCCTCCTTTGACGCGTTGGCCCTAGATGGCATCCAACGGGATTTTCAGGTACCGCACACCGTTGTCCTCTGCCGGCGGCATATGCCCGGCACGCATGTTCACCTGCACGGACGGCAGGATCAGCCGCGGCATATCCAGCGTGGCGTCGCGCTTGGTACGCATATCCACGAACTCTTTTTCCGTCACACCTTCATGGACATGAATGTTGCGCTGGCGTTCGTCGCCCACCGTGGTTTCCCAAAGGAAATCCTCCCGGTCGGGCGTTCCATAGTCGTGACACATGAACAGCCGCGTCTCGTCCGGCAGCGCGAAAATCTTCTGCACCGATGCGAACAGGGTGGCCGCATCACCGCCCGGAAAGTCGCAGCGCGCGGTTCCGTAATCCGGCATGAAAAGCGTATCGCCCACAAAACCCGCGTCCCCGATCACGTAGGTCATGCAGGCAGGTGTGTGGCCCGGTGTGTGGATGGCTTTAGCCGGGATAGAACCAACAGCGAACTCGTCACCATCTTCAAACAACACATCAAACTGGCTGCCGTCGCGACCAAAGTCATGGCCCGCGTTAAACAGTTTGCCAAACACATCCTGAACCACAGTGATGTTGGCGCCAATTGCCAGCCTGCCGCCCAGCTTCTCCTGAAGATACGGCGCAGCGGACAGATGGTCTGCATGGACATGGGTTTCAAGAATCCATTCCACCTCAAGACCATTTTCCTGCACAAATGCGATGATTTCATCGGCAGCGCCCGTGTTCGTGCGCCCGGAGTTCGCAGCATACTCAAGAACTGAATCGATGATCGCGCATTTCCCTGTTGCCGGGTCTGACACCACATAACTGAAGGTGAATGTGGGTTCGTCAAAAAACTTTGTCACCGTTGGTTTCATGTCAGGCCTCCTGTCAATCTGAGTGCTTGTAAGCGCTGCTGCACTGTGATTGTGGCGGCCCCGCGGCTGCACCACAATCTTTCGCCATTCCGGCATATTGCGGTCCGGGTTTGACCACAATTAGCAGTGAAAGTTACACATACATACTTCTAATCATGGGGGAAGTCATGCGCAGCATTGTCGCACTCATACTCTTCACAGCCATCTGTTTCACCGCCGCTCCAGCACCAGCCTTTGGGGCCGACCTGACAGGCATCACTGCACCAACCGTGCTCAAGGACCGCTCCGCCGACGCCGAGCGATTGCTTGAGGACGCACAAGCACGCGCGAAAGAACTGGAGGCGTATGAGGCAGCCCAAAATGTTGACGGGCTGAACCTGTCGGACGCCTTCAAGGAAGACATGCCGGACATCCTCCCCGAAACAGACATCAAGGCCTTCAGGAAGCGCCACCGGATCGAGCTTCGGCTTGCCAAGTTCCACAGCCGGCCCTACGCGTGGCGCGATGCCGCCGAGGCCTGGATGAACGCTGGCCGCCCTGAAGATGCTTACGGCGCGGCGTGGCGGCTGCTGGATATGGCAAAAAGCGAGCGCGAGCGCGCCGCTGCCCTGGATGTCTATGTCAAAGTTCTCCTGGCCGAAAGGAAACCCGAAGAAGCCCTGACAACGCTTCGGGAAGCGCAGGCCATCCACCGAGACAACCCGCGCCAGACATGGCTGAACACAATTGAAGGGCGCTTCACGCTGCGGGTGGTTGACCAGCTGATTGATGTGGAAGGCCGCACCCCACGCGCCTGTCTTGTGCTGTCTCACGCGATTCTGGACCCGCTGCCCATAGAGCTAAAGGATTATATCCGCTTCGACAGCCCGCGCGACATTGCCGTGCGCGGCGAAGGGGACCGCATCTGCCTGACCGGCATGACCTACGGCGACACCTTTGGTGTCACGCTCCTGGCTGGCCTGCCGGGCCATGACGGCGCCAAGCTTTATGACGACGCCAGGCGCAGCTTCACTGTGCCCGACCGGGAGGCCCGCGTGATGTTCGGCAACGGCACCTATATCCTGCCCAAAGTGGGCGATGAGACCGTACCGCTCAAGAGCGTCAATGTGGAAACCGCATCGCTTGGCCTGCTGCGCGTGCCCGACGGCGGCATCGTCCCCTGGATGAAGTCCGGCCTTGAGGGCCAGAACCTGAACGAATGGGCACAGCGCAATCTGGGCAACGACCTGGGCGAGCGCGTCTGGGAAGGCACGGTGGACATCGACAGTGTCAAGAACGAGGAGGTCACAACCCTTGTGCCCATCCGCGACATCCTTGAGACCGTCAAACCTGGCATCTACGCCCTGGTCGCGGCACCAAAATCAGACGAAAAGCGTCAGCGCTGGGTGCGCTGGCAAACCCAGTGGCTGGTGATCTCCGACCTGGGCGTGCTGTCCCTTCGGGGCGCAGACGGCATGCATGTGTTCGTCAATTCGCTGGAAAGCGCAAAGCCGGTCCGCAACGCCACGGTCAGGGTCATTGCCCGCAACAATGACACGCTGGGCGTTGCCACAACGGACCGCCAGGGCCAGGCCACCATCGCCACCGAACTGTTGCGCGGCACCGGCGGCAACACGCCGATGGCACTCACAGTCAGCACAGACGAAGGTGACTATAATTTCATCAAGCTGCAGGGTGCCGCGCTGGACCTCAGCGACCGGGGCACTGAAGGGCGCTATGCCACCGGCCCACTGGACGCCTTCCTTTATGCCGAGCGCGGCATCTACCGCCCCGGCGGGACCGTGCGGCTGTCAGGCATGCTGCGAGACCAGGCAGCGCGTGCGGTCCCCGACCTGCCGCTCAGCCTTGTGATCACCCGCCCGGACGGCGTTGAAGCGCTGAAGGAACGGGTCACCGGCGACAGCCTCGGCACCTATGCGCTTGACTATAGCCTGTCGCCTGCCGCCCGCACGGGCCAGTGGCGCGTGACCCTCTATGCCGACGATGAAAAGAGAAGCGTGGGCAGCACCCACTTTCAGGTGGATGATTTCGTCCCCGAGCGCCTGACCGCCAAGCTGGAAACCGTTGAGGATAAGCTGGCCGAAGGCACGCCGCTTGAGGTCCATGTGCAGGCTGATTTCCTCTATGGCGCACCGGGGGCCAACCTTGAAGGCACGCTCTATGCGTCGCTGGAGCCTGACCCCACGCCGTTCCCGGATTGGAAAGACTATCAGTTCGGTCTGGCACAGGATGAATTCACCCAGGAAAAGCTGACACAGATGTTCTTCAAAACCGGTGAGGATGGCCTGGCGCGCGTTGCCTTGACGACTGAAAGGCTGCCCCAGACCACCCTGCCCTTGCGCGCCAAACTGACCGCCGAGGTACAGGATGTGGGCGGCCGGTCAGTCCAGGACGGCAAATGGCTGCCGGTGGGTCGCGCGCCTGTCATGCTGGGCGTGCGCCCTGACGGCCGAGGGCATTTCGAATCCAGTGAAGACGCAGGCCTTACCATTGTTGCGGTCGATGCTGATGGCAAACCGCTCGAAGGCCGGAAACTGACCGCCGTTTGGGTGAGAGAACATTATAACTATACCTGGTACCAGTCCCGCGGCCGCTGGCAGTATCGCACCACACACTATGACGAAACCCTGGGCGAAGAAGAGCTGACAAGCGGCGCAGACGGGACTGTGCACGTCTCGCGCTTGCTGCCCTGGGGCCGCTACCGCCTGGAGGTGATCGATGAGGCAGGCAACGCTGCCTCCAGCCGGCGCTTCTATGTGGGCTGGTGGATGTCTTCCCAGAACCCGGACGTGCCCGACGGGCTTGAGCTGACGGTGGAGGAAACCGCGCTTGAAAGCGGTGACCGGTTGCGCGGGTTCGTGAAAGCACCCTTCGAAGGCGTGGCAATCCTGACCATCGCCAACGACAAGGTGCGCGAAACAAAAACCATCGAGCTGAGCAAGGACGGCGCCAAATTCGATTTCAAGGTGAAAGCCGACTGGGGCCCGTCGGCCTATGTGCTGGCCACTGCCATCAGGCCAAATGCCGGCGCCATTTCCCGCCTGCCTGTGCGCGCAACCGGCCTGGCCTGGTTCTCTGTCGACAAACAAAAGCGGTCCAGGAGGATCGTGATCGATGTGCCGGAAACAGCGCTGCCGAGCCGGCCGGTGACCATCCCGATCAAGCTGGACGGCCCGCGCCCCGAAGGCCCCGTCAAGGTGACGGTGGCTGCCGTGGATGAAGGCATCCTCAACATCACCCGCTACAAGGCACCCAACCCGAACGATTTTTATTTCGGCAAACGGGCCTTCACCTTCGATGTTCGTGACATCTACGGCCGGCTGATCCGGTCAGAAGAAGGCAAGCGCGGCACGATCCGCACCGGCGGTGACGGCCTTGAGGACGTAATGGTAACCGGCTCGCGCCTGCAAACCGAAGACGGTAACCTCTTCAGCCCCATCACCCGTACCACCAAAGCCGTGTCGCTGATGGCGCGGGATATCGAACTTGACGAGAAGGGCGAAGCCAGTGTCACGTTTGAGCTGCCCGACTTCATGGGCAGCCTGCGCCTGATGGCTGTCGCCACAGCAAAGGACGCCGTGGGCACAGGCAGTGCCAACCTGACCGTGCGCACCCCTGTGGTGGCGGACCTGATCACGCCGCGCTTCCTGGCGCCGGGTGATGCCTCACGGGCCACCTTCACCATCCAGAACCTGTCCGGCAAAGACGGCGGGTTTACGGTAAGCTTGGCGGCCAGTTCGCCCGTCATCAGCCTGCAAGCGCCTGAAACGCATGTCACCCTCAAGGACGGCGAGCGCCGGGATATTGTGGTGCCGTTGAAGGGCCTGACTGTGGGCGACGCCGGGATCGCGCTTTCGGTCACAGGCGCAGGCCTGCCGGAAGTATCCCGCCACTATGACATTTCTGTGCGCCCTGCATGGCCCTATGTGACCCAGCGTGCGCGCATGGCCCTGGCACCGGGGGAAACCAGCCCGGTTGAGGCCATAGATCTGGCCGGCTTCTACTCAGGCACCGTGAGCCAATATATGACGGTCTCGTCGCGCCCCAACCTGGAGGCCGGGCGGCTGTTCGAAGAATTGCGGTCTTACCCCTACCGGTGCAGTGAACAGACCGTATCGCGCGCCCTGCCGAGCCTCTATTTCAGTGAACTGAACAAGCTGTATGGCCTGTCGCTGAATGAAGGCGAGGCCGCGAACGCCATTGAAAATGCGGTGATGGTGCTTCTGGACAGGCAACGGCAAGACGGCAGTTTCGGCCTGTGGGGCAGCCATGGTTCTTCCTATGAATGGCTCGACGCCTATGTCACCGACTTCCTCCTGCGCGCCAAAGGCAGGGGCTATTATGTGCCGGACGGCGCCATCACCCTGGCCTTTGGCCGGCTGAAAGGCATGGTGGCAAGGCGCGGACGCGGGCTACTGGAGGCCACAGCCTATGCCCACTACATCCTCGCCCGCCACGGCGAAGTTTCCGCCAGCGAAGTGCGCTATTTTACCGACCAGTTCGGAAAGAAACTACGGACGCCATTGGCATCTGCCCAGCTTGCCGGCGCCTTGAGCACGGTTGGCGAGACTGAGAAGGCGGAAGAATTTTTCGTGCGGGCCATACGCGGTCATCGACCCAACTATTCGGTGCACGGCGATTATGGCTCCCGCCTCCGGGACGTGGCAGCGCTGACCACCATCCTCGCGGAAACCGGCACCAATGCCGCGCATATGGCGAAGCTGGCGGAAGAACTGGAAGCCAGCGTGGCAAAAGACCAGTGGCTGAGCACCCAGGAGAAGGCGTGGCTGGCCCGCGCCGCGGCATCCTATGCCGCTGACGGCAGCAGTGCGACGGTCTTCGAGATCGACGGCGAGCAAACCAAAGCAGCCAATGGCTTCTGGCAGCAGGTGCTGGCCGCTGACGCGGGTCTGAATGCGGCGCAGGTCAGCAACACAGGCGACCTACCGATCCGTGTCGTCCACACGCTTCGGGGCGTCAGCAAACAAGCGCCAGAGAAAAGCGCAAACGGTTTTGCCTACAGCCGGACCTTCTATGACCTCGAGGGCGCGCCGATCAGCCCAGACACCCTGCCCCGCAATGGCCGCTTCGTCGTGCTGCTGTCCGGCACCGTAAAAGCGGAAGCCGTGCGGGACCCGCTGCTCGTTGACCTGCTGCCCGCGGGGCTGGAGATCGAAAGCACGGACACCAGCGGTGTGTCCTTCCTGAAGAACCTGACACGGACAGCCTTCGCCGACGCCCGCGATGACCGGTTCGTGGCGGCGATTGAAGTCCCAAGCTATCAGCGCGGCAAGGGCCGTTCGTTCCATGTGGCCTATATTGTGCGCGCCATCACACCCGGGACCTATGTGATGCCAGGCCCGTTTGTCGAGGATATGTACAAGCCTGAGTTCCGCTATCAGGGTGCAGCCTCAAGCCTGGAGGTTACCGATTGATGCCAACGGGGCTTAGGGCATTGGGGCTGAAGGGCTGGCGCACAAAGCTGCGGTACGCTGCCATGACGTTGATGGCGTGCCTGGGGCTTACCGTGGCCACCTTTTTCATCCTCGACGCCGTTTACCCACCGAAGCTGGACCGCTTCAACACTGTCTCAAGCGAAGTGGTTGGGGCTGACGGCAGCCTGCTGAGGCTGTTTCCGGTTGAGAACGGCCGCCTGCGCCGGGCCGTGACGCTGGATCAGGTTGATCCGCTGTTTGTCGACATGCTGATCGCCTATGAAGACAAACGCTTTCACGACCATACAGGCGTTGATTTGCTTGCCGTGCTGCGGGCCGGTTGGCAGGCCCTTGCGGCACAGGAAGTGGTCTCCGGCGCGTCAACCTTGACCATGCAGGTGGCGCGCCTTCTGGAACCCCGCCCCCGCACCCTGCCGTCAAAACTGATTGAGATGTTCCGCGCCCTGCAGCTGGAGCGCCGCCATAGTAAGCAGCAGATCCTTGAAATGTATCTGACGCTGGCGCCCTATGGCGGCAATGTGGAAGGCATTCGCGCCGCCAGTCTGGCTTATTTTGGCCATGAGGCTGATCGCCTGACCCCGGATGAGGCGGCGCTTCTGGTGGTGTTGCCGCAGTCACCCACCGGCCTCCGGCCTGACCGCTACCCGGCCCGCGCCCGTGCCGCGAGAAACAAGGTCCTCGCCCGTGTGGTAGGGGGTATCGGGCTGGACGCCCATCTGGCAGCACTGGCAGCGCGTGCCCCGGTGCCCCCCATGAAACAGCAACCTGAACTGAGCGCGCCCCATCTGGCAGCAAGGCTCCGGGCCGATGGTGGCGCGCCCCTGAAGCGGACACACATTGACGCGATCTTGCAGAAACAGATGGAGGCACTCGCGCTGGCCAGCGCCCGACGCCTTCAGGAAAACGCCAGCCTTGCCATTCTGGTGGTGGAAAACAAAAGCCGGAAGGTGATCTCTTACGTAGGCTCGGCTGATTTCACCAACACGGCCCGCGACGGCTTTGTCGATATGGTCACGGCCATCCGCTCCCCGGGTTCCACCCTGAAGCCCTTCATTTACGGCATGGCGTTCGACCAGGGCATGGCGCACCCGCGCACCCGCATCATGGATGAACCGCGCCGGTTCGGAACCTACGCCCCCAATAATTTCATGGATACTTTTTATGGCGAGGTAACCATTTCGGAAGCCCTGCGCCGGTCCCTGAATGTGCCCGCCGTTGCCGTGCTGGACCGCCTTGGTCCGGTGCATTTTACCGAAACCCTGCGCCACGCGGGCGCCAGACTTGCCCTGCCCGGTGAAGAAAAGCCCGGTTTGGCAGTTGCCCTTGGCGGTGTTGGCATGTCGCTTGAAGACCTTGTCATGCTGTATGCGGCGCTGGCGGATGACGGGCAGGTGCGCCCGCTGAAGCTGTTGGATGCACCAAATCAGACCGCTCCAGCGACGAACACAACGCTACTGGGGGCAGATGCCCGCGCGGCGCTCAGGCACATCCTGACAGGCATTGGCGCACCCGGTGACAGACTGCCGCGCAAATACCAGCAGAACCCGCGCCATATCGCTTTCAAGACGGGCACCAGCTACGGCTTTCGCGATGCCTGGGCCGTGGGTTATGACGGCGGCTATACAGTTGGCGTGTGGATCGGCAGGCCGGACGGCACGCCCATGCCCGGTCATTTTGGCAGCAACACGGCGGCCCCCGTACTGTTCGACGCGTTCGGATACCTGCCACAGGCGCCAGTGACGGCACCGTCCAGCGGCTTCTTGACCGCCCAAGCCCTACCGCCGGGCCTGAAGTATTTTGATCGCCCGCAGCTTTCCGTGCTGACCGGCAAACGGGTGGCACCCCTCACCCTCGCCTTCCCACTCGCGGACAGCGTTGTCGCCCTGACGGGCGGCACCACCCCCATAACCTTTGCAGCCCAAGGCGGCGAACTGCCGCTGCAGTGGTTCATGGACGGCAAGCCGCTACCTTCCAGCCGCTGGTCAAGGAATGCCACGCTGATGCTGGAAGGCCCGGGCTTCTACCGGGTCAGCGTAACAGACAGGAACGGCCACCAAGTCTCCGCCCGCTTCAGCGCGCAGGACACGTTGCGGTAAACCCGCGCAGGCAGACGACTGGTAATCCCGGGAAAAGCGAAAATGTCGGTTTTCACAGTTAGTGAGAATTTCAGCTACAGAGTTCTGCGGTTTTAAAAGGCCGTTTTCACAGAAACTGAGACAGTTTTTCACAGTTAGTGAGAATAACATCTCAATTTTCACGAATACTGAGAATTACCAAAAAGGCAATTTGGAGCCTATACATCCAAAGCGGACGTTTCCCCGGCAGCCCATAAACATTCCCTCCTGACCCGAAGCGGTCATTTGGTCACCACCCATTTGCATACGCATGCCAAAGGTGTTGCCTCTTTGGTGTGTGTCACCATCGGTGCTGAAGTCGGTAGCGCCAATCATCAGGCGCAAACTCTCTGTCGCGTACCAATTCAGGGAAGCAGCCCACGTATGACCATAGGTGCCCTGCCCCCTGTCCTGCAGGTCCAGGCGGCTATAGCGCACGGACACCTCCCACGCACCTGCGCCGTGGCCAAGGGGCTGGGCTGGCACCAACGCAGCAACGGTGCCGGATGCAGCGTCATAGGGCCGATGCTCCCCCGTCAGCACATAGCTGGCTGCGACATAGCCACCATCATAGGTGTAGGTCTCTGTGCCCTTTGTTCTGAGGCCGCCATATTCGGCCTGTATCAGCCAAGGGCCACGGGAGCCCGCCACCTCAATATTCGCATGCCGATACCGGTCTGCCGGGGTAAGGCTGCTTGTGAACACGTCATCCCCGTCCAGCCAGGCTTCTGGCTGTGCGGCTAGGGACAGCATGTCATCCTTCTCATTGCGGTGATAGACCGACAGCCCAACATGCAGGAAGCTGGTGCCTGACAGGATCGGTGCATAGGTGGCACGGACATGCAGGCCCCAGCCATCGGTGTCTTCGGTATCCTCATTCAGGTCATCAAGCGACACCCCTGTCTGCAGGCTCCAGCTATCGCCGTAGCTGTGAAGGAAGGCCCCAAGCTGGCCCCCTGTACCTACCTCAAAGGCGTCCGAGACCATGCTACGTTCCGGCAGGCCGCCATCGCGTTCGCTCGTGGCTGCAGACATGGTGTGATAAACCTTATAGTGACCAAGCGACAGCGATGTGTTTTCCGTCACCCTATAGTGCAGGTAGCTGTCATCCAGGCTGACGTTGCCGCCTGAGGGCATCGCCAGTTCCACCTGACCGCCCAGCCGGTCTGACACCTCAACCCCAACCCCGGCCTTCAGACTGCGCAACACATCCCCCGCCGACAACATCGGTGCACCCGCAGGGCTCACGTCCGTGGCGTCCAACTGAAGCTGACCGAAAAAATCAACCTCGGACGCCT